>NZ_JAOWIC010000049.1:250575-450551 GCF_030332305.1 Citrobacter sp. Ct235 | reverse complement strand
CGGCCTACAGGGGCATTGCGGGTGTATGTATTACCGGATGACGGCGTATCGCCATCCGGCCTACAGGGGCATTGCGGGTGGATGTATTGCCGGATGACGGCGTACCGCCTTATCCGGCCTACAGGGGAATCGCGGGTGTATGTATTGCCGGATGACGGCGTATCACCATCCGGCCTACAGGGGAATCGCTGTAGGCCTGATAAGCGTAGCGCCATCAGGCATTACCTTACTTCTTCAGTTCAGCCAGGCTCAGCCAGGTCTGGACAACGGTATCCGGGTTCAGCGACAGACTGTCGATTCCCTCTTCCATCAGCCAGGCGGCAAAGTCTTCGTGGTCAGACGGACCCTGACCGCAAATCCCGACGTATTTACCCTGTTTCTTCGCTGCGCGAATCGCCATCGACAGCAGTGCTTTCACCGCGTCGTTACGCTCATCAAACAGTTCGGATACCACGCCGGAGTCACGATCCAGACCAAGCGCCAGCTGCGTCATGTCGTTAGAACCGATCGAGAAGCCGTCGAAGTATTGCAGGAACTGTTCAGCCAGCAGGGCGTTGGACGGGATCTCACACATCATGATGATCTTCAGCCCATTCTCACCGCGTTTCAGCCCCTGACGCGCCAGCTCTTCCACGACCGCTTTTGCCTGCTCAACGGTACGCACGAATGGGATCATGATTTCGACGTTAGTCAGCCCCATGTCGTTACGCACGCGTTTCACCGCATCGCATTCCAGCGCGAAGCAATCACGGAAGCTGTCCGACACGTAGCGGCCCGCACCACGGAAGCCCAGCATTGGGTTCTCTTCATGCGGCTCGTAGCGCTCACCGCCGACCAGGTTCGCGTATTCGTTAGACTTAAAGTCAGACAGACGCACGATCACCCGTTTCGGCCAGAATGCCGCACCGAGGGTGGCGATCCCTTCCGTCAGGCGCCCCACATAAAATTCACGCGGAGAGTCAAAGCCTTTCATCATCTCGCGGATGTCGTTTTGCAGTTTGGCATCCTGGGAGTCAAACTCCAGCAGCGCACGCGGGTGCACGCCAATCATACGGTTGATGATAAATTCCAGACGCGCCAGACCAACGCCTTCGTTAGGCAGACAGGCGAAGTCAAATGCCCTGTCCGGGTTACCGACGTTCATCATCACCTTCAGCGGCAGATCCGGCATGGTATCGACGCTGGAGCTCTTAACGCTGAAGTCGAGCAGGTCGGCGTACACGTAGCCCGTGTCACCTTCTGCGCAGGAAACGGTGACCTTCTCGTCATCCTTCATGCGCTCAGTGGCATCGCCACATCCCACCACCGCTGGAATACCCAGTTCACGCGCGATAATGGCCGCGTGACAGGTACGACCGCCGCGGTTAGTGACAATCGCCGCCGCTTTTTTCATGATCGGTTCCCAGTCCGGGTCGGTCATGTCGGTGACCAGCACGTCGCCAGGCTCAATGCGGTTCATCTCGCTGATGTCCTGAATGACTTTTACCGGACCCGCACCGATGCGGTGGCCGATGGCACGCCCTTCCGCAATGATTTTGCCCTGCGCATGCAGCGTGTAACGCTCCATCACCTGACCGCGAGAACGCACGGTTTCCGGACGCGCCTGTACGATGAACAGCTTGCCGGTGTGACCGTCTTTCGCCCACTCGATGTCCATCGGACGACCGTAGTGTTTCTCTATCTGCACCGCCTGCTTCGCCAGTTCCTGCACTTCGTCGTTGGTCAGAGAGAAAATGTCGCGGCTTTCCTGCGGCACATCTTCAATGGTGACCTGTTTGCCGTGCTCCTGAGTCGGTGCGTAGACCATGCGGATTTTTTTCGAGCCCATCGTGCGACGCACAATAGACGGACGATTGGCCGCCAGGGTCGGTTTGTGGACGTAGAACTCATCCGGGTTCACCGCGCCCTGCACCACCATCTCACCCAGACCCCACGCCGAGGTGACGAACACCACCTGGTCAAAGCCGGATTCGGTATCGATGGAGAACATCACGCCGGATGAAGCCAGATCGGAACGCACCATCCGCTGAACGCCCGCAGAGAGCGCCACGCCGCGGTGGTCATAGCCCTGGTGAACACGATAGGAGATCGCGCGGTCGTTAAACAGCGACGCGAACACGTGCTTCACGGCGACCAGTACGGCGTCAAAGCCCTGGACGTTGAGGAAGGTTTCCTGTTGACCGGCAAAAGAGGCGTCCGGCATATCTTCCGCCGTTGCAGAAGAACGCACGGCGAAAGACGCATGCTGATCGTCCGCAGAGAGTTGCGCGTAGGCATCGCGGATGGCATTTTCCAGCTCAGGCTGGAAAGGAGTGTCGATAATCCACTGGCGGATCTGTGCGCCTGCCTTCGCTAATGCGGTGACATCATCAATATCCGTCTGATCCAGCAGTTCATAGATGCGCTGGTTTACGCCGCTTTGGTCCAGAAACTGGTTGAACGCATCGGCGGTTGTGGCAAAACCATTCGGTACCGATACACCCATACCGGAAAGGTTAGTAATCATTTCACCCAGGGAGGCATTTTTGCCCCCAACTCTGTCTACATCATTCATGCCGAGTTGGTTATACCAAAGCACCAGCGGTGACGAGCCATTGTTGGACATCGAACAATCCTTTTGTGATAAATGAACGAGTTTAGGAAAAGCTTAATTACGTATTTATCTTTGCATATTTAACCCGCTTAAAAAAACGGTGAATCGTTCAAGCAAATATATTTTTTATTTTTTCGGACAGTTTACCCATTTGCGCAAACCCACGAGTGGCGGGCGATCCCCACAAAATGTGTCGGTATAAACATCTGTTCCAGAAAATGAAATGTACTTTTCATAAAATATAAAAATACCATTTCATTTTTAAAATGAGCGTTATTTTCTACGCTTCAGAGTAATTTTAATTTATGCTTTCAGAGAATTATGACTGACTTCCAGGGTGTGAAAATGGATAATGCTGTAGATCGTCACGTATTTTATATTTCCGATGGTACGGCAATTACCGCTGAAGTATTGGGCCATGCGGTGATGTCGCAGTTCCCCGTCACTATCAGCAGTATCACGCTACCGTTTGTCGAAAATGAGAACCGTGCCCGTGCCGTTAAGGACCAGATCGACGCCATTTTTCAACAAACCGGCGTGCGTCCACTGGTGTTCTATTCGATTGTATTGCCGGAAATCCGCTCCATCATCCTGCAAAGCGAAGGCTTCTGTCAGGATATCGTGCAGGCGCTGATCACTCCGCTGCAACACGAAATGAAACTCTACCCCACACCGATTGCTCACCGGACTCACGGGCTGAATCCGGGTAACCTGATCAAGTATGATGCGCGGATCGCCGCCATCGATTACACCCTGGCCCACGATGATGGCATTTCGTTGCGCAACCTCGACCAGGCGCAGGTGATTTTGTTGGGCGTCTCGCGCTGTGGCAAAACGCCCACCAGTCTCTACCTGGCGATGCAGTTTGGCATCCGCGCGGCGAACTATCCCTTTATTGCCGACGACATGGACAATCTGGTTCTGCCCGCGTCGTTAAAACCCCTACAACATAAACTGTTTGGTCTGACGATTGACCCTGAGCGTCTGGCGGCCATTCGCGAAGAACGCCGGGAAAACAGCCGCTACGCGTCCCTGCGCCAGTGCCGTATGGAAGTGGCTGAAGTCGAGGCGCTCTACCGTAAAAACCAGATCCCATGGTTGAACAGTACTAACTATTCGGTTGAGGAGATTGCCACTAAAATCCTCGACATCATGGGACTAAGTCGACGCATGTACTAACAAACTAGTTCATGAGTTCTGTTTTTTTGTTATCATACCGTTCTGTCGCGAGGTGTGATCCACCTCGCACTTGAAATCAGCAGGGATTGGTTTAAGGTTGTGCCCATCACTTCCCGGTACCTCTGCCGTAGAAGCCACAAATTTCTGAGAATTGTCATGAACAGAACCGATGAACTGCGTACCGCGCGTATAGACAGTCTGGTTACGCCCGCTGAACTTGCGCAACGGCATCCTGTGTCGTCCGCCGTCGCCAGCCACGTCACCGACTCCCGACGCCGGATAGAAAGAATACTGAATGGCGAAGACCGCCGTTTGCTGGTCATTGTGGGGCCGTGCTCCATTCACGATCTCGACGCCGCTCTGGAGTACGCCACGCGTTTACAGACGCTGCGTACTCAGCACCAGGCGCGCCTGGAAATCGTCATGCGCACCTATTTTGAAAAGCCGCGCACTGTCGTCGGCTGGAAAGGTCTCATTTCCGATCCGGACCTCAATGGCAGCTATCGCGTGAACCACGGTATTGAACTGGCGCGCAAACTGCTGTTGCAGGTCAATGAACTGGGCATCCCGACCGCCACGGAATTTCTCGATATGGTGACCGGGCAATTTATTGCCGATCTGATCAGTTGGGGCGCCATTGGCGCGCGAACCACCGAAAGCCAGATCCACCGCGAAATGGCCTCGGCACTCTCCTGCCCGGTCGGCTTTAAAAACGGCACCGACGGAAATACCCGTATCGCCGTTGACGCGATTCGCGCCTCCCGCGCCAGTCATATGTTCCTCTCGCCTGATAAAACCGGTCAGATGACCATTTATCAGACCAGCGGTAACCCCTATGGCCATATCATTATGCGTGGCGGCAAAAAGCCAAACTACCATGCTGAAGATATTGCGGCGGCCTGCAGTACGCTGCATGAATTTGATCTGCCTGAACATCTGGTCGTTGATTTCAGCCACGGCAACTGCCAGAAACAGCATCGTCGTCAGTTGGATGTCTGTGATGATATTTGCCAGCAGATCCGTAACGGTTCGACGACCATCGCCGGTATTATGGCGGAAAGCTTTCTGCGTGAAGGTACGCAGAAAATCGTCAGCGGACAGCCGCTGGTCTACGGTCAGTCGGTAACCGATCCTTGCCTTAACTGGGAAGACACTGAACTGCTGCTGAGCAAGCTGGCCTGCGCGGTTGACAGTCGTTTCTGACCGCTCGCCCATCCTTTCGGGGATGGGCAATTCTTCTCCCCTTTTCGCAAACTACCACATTTAATACTTGTTGTTGTCGCGCACATTATTGATAATAAAAATCATTGTGACATTAATTATTATTAATCAGCCGTGATACCCGTATGGATAACATTGAAGCACCCCGTCTTAAGGAACAAGAAAACGCGGTTCCCCCGCCTGCGCCCATCCGCAAGATCAGCAGTCAGAAACTGTTAGGTGATGACGGTAAGGTAATTATCGATCACGACGGTCAGGAGTACCTGCTGCGTCGAACGCAGGCAGGTAAACTCTTGCTGACCAAGTAGAACATCAGCTTGAACAGCTGACTTCCAGACGCTTTCCCCAGTCCGGCGGACGATGACTGTAATCATCATCGCGCTCGCGGAAGGGCTCCCGCAGTACGGCGTGCAAGCGATGCAGTTCGCTCATATCGCCTTTTTCCGCCGTCTCAATAGCCCGTTGCGCCAGCCAGTTACGTAGCACCACGGACGGATTGGCGCTTTGCATCAGCGACTGGCGCGTCGCATCGGCGACTTCATCGCGCTGTAAACGCGTTCTGTAGCGCGAGAACCAGTCGTCAAATGCGGCACGGTCGATAAATTCATCGCGCAAGGGCGATGCGCTGCTCTGCTGTTCGGTGACGCTCAGCATGCGGAAGGTACGGGTGTAGTCACTGCGCTCGCGGGCCATCAGGCTGAACAATTCGTTCAGCAGTTCGTTGTCATCCTTTTGTTCGGTCATGAAGCCCAGTTTCTGCCGCATCCGCTGGCCGTAGCGCGTCAATAGCGCCGCCTGGTAGCCGTCGAGGGCATCATTCAGCGCCTCAACCGGGATAAAGGGCGACAGGCTTTGCGCGAGTCGCTGTAGATTCCACAAACCCACCGCAGGTTGATTATCGAAACTGTAGCGCCCCTGATGGTCTGAATGGTTACAAATGAACCCCGGCTCATAATCATCCAGAAAACCAAACGGACCGTAGTCCATCGTCAGTCCAAGAATCGACATGTTATCGGTGTTCATCACCCCGTGCGCAAAACCGACGGTTTGCCAGTCGGCTATCAGTGACGCAGTCCGCGCGACCACGTCGCGAAACCAGAGAATGTACTTGTCGGCTTCCTGCTGGAGGTGCGGCCAGTAATGGCGAATCGCGAAATCCGCCAGTTGCTGAACGTTTTCCGGTTCGCGGCGATAATAGAAATGCTCAAAATGGCCGAAGCGCATGTGGCTTTGCGCCAGTCGCATCAGCATCGCCCCCGCCTCCACCGTTTCACGGTAAACCGGCGTTTCGCTGGTGACAATCGCCAGCGCCCGGGTTGTCGGTATCCCCAGATAGTGCATCGCTTCACTGGCGAGGCTTTCACGGAGAGTGGAGCGCAATACCGCACGACCATCCCCCATGCGCGAATACGGCGTCAAACCCGCGCCTTTCAGATGCCAGTCCATCGTGCTGCCATCGGCAAGCAGTTGCTCACCCAGCAAGATGCCACGCCCGTCGCCCAGCTGGCCCCCCCAGACGCCAAACTGATGACCGCTATAGACCTGCGCCAGCGGAGACATTCCCGCTAGCAGTGTCTCACCGCCCCAGACCCCCGCCGGGCCGTCAGGATGAAAAAGCGAGTCGGGGATACCCAGTTGTTCGGCAAGCGTATCATTGTGCCAAATCAGCCGTGACTTATTCAGCGGCGTTGGCGACAGTGCGGTAAATGTTGCTGGCAGTTCATCGCGCCAGCGGGCTGTAAAAGACAGGGTCATAGGGCCTCCTGCCTGTAGTGTAGACGGTTAATACCGGCATAAACACCAGCAAACAGAAAGGTTATCCGTGGAGTAACTGGGTTACCTGATCCGCGGTGACGGCAGGCCACAGACCGCCCTGCATGGCACCAAAACCGAATGGCATCACGCGGGTCAACATCGCTTCGTTGTCGATACCGGCGATCATCAGCGATTCACAATAAGGGGAAACTTGCGTGAGAATGGCGCGCATGAACGGTTCGAAGGAGAGCTGCGTAGCCCGGCGATGAACAAAATTCCGGTCCAGTATTATGCGTTTAAATAACCCATCGAATATGGCTTTGTTGGCACTTTCCCCTGCACCGAAATTGGCCAGTACCAGAGGAAAACGTTCGACAAGCGCGGTCAGCGTTTTATTCTCTTTTCCGTCAGACAGTTCGGGAAAATTCTCATTAATCATCAATTCCAGAAATGAAAATCGTTTAACGGCAGAAACGCGCTCACTATCCATTAATAATAACGGTACAACTGCCGGGGTTATATAAATCCAGGCGACAAGTTTATGTTGAATAAAAAAGTGTTGGCACGTTTCGAGCAGGGCCAGTTTTTCGACAAAGAGTTGGCACTGCTCTTCGGGAGAAAGTCGCGGAAGCACCAGATCCGTAGGGATGCGAACCTTGTCGTCATCACTGACAAAGTTTGCGATGATACTTAAACCGATAAGTTTCCGTTGTACATTCCGGGCGGGCTGAAAATAGAGTTCAGAATGGTACACATTATCCAGTGAAATATTCATCACGGCAGCCCCACACACTGGGAGTGATTCGGCAACCTATTACACAGGATGTCGTCATCCATCTTTTTTAATGACAGAGGGGAAATGTTCATGTTGTCCTTTTCACCCGGAGTCCCGGTTCCTTTGTTTTCAGCTTATCCTGATTATAAACACTTAGCCAGCATTGTTCTTTTCCCGACAATAAAAGCGAGGCGCGCCCTCAATCAGAAATAACACTTTGCAACTAAATCCGTCTCGCCTGCCAAAAGTTTTTCCGCCAGTAAACATTATCCAGCGACGAGCGCATCACGCCACGACTGGTTGACGCATGAATAAATTGACCGTTGGTATCATAAATACCCACATGTAAACCGCTCTCTCCCGATCCGGTTTTGAAAAACACCAGATCGCCAGGCAGTAATTCATCTTTATCGATTTCCGTCCCCAGTTTTGCCTGTTGACGGGTTTCACGCGGCAGTTGCAAAGCGAACTGGTCGCGCATGGTCATCAGCACAAAGCCGGAACAATCCACGCCACCGCGGCTCATGCCGCCGTAACGATACGGTGTACCGCGCCAGGTCTGGAGTTGATCATTTAATCCGGCAATAACGGTGATGGAATCAGAGAGCCGGGCATTGGGCGGCGGCGCTCGGTGGCTACTACATCCTGCCAACAACAGTGCTGTGCAAAAAAGAAACCAGAAACGCATTCAGGCGAATCCTCTGTTTTTCTATTCTTCACCCCATATAGCGGGTATTTACGCGGGTTTTCAAGAAACCATTTCGTTTAAGTGGTTGATATAACCATTCTGTGACCTTCGATGTCAAGACGCCGGAAGTGCAGCCCATAGGCTCGTGTTAAATGCGCCGGTGTCAGCACCTCATCACGCGGACCGCTGGCAAGCAGTTTCCCCTGTTTGAGCAACCATGCCCGATGCGCGTGACGCAAGGTATGATTCAGATCGTGACTACTCATCACGATGGCAATCCCCTGCTCACACAGGCGATTCAGAATGCGATCCAGCGCATTCTGTTGTGCAACATCGAGGCTGTTCATGGGTTCATCAAGTAGCAGCAACTGCCCCTGCGGATTGGTCTCTGGCGCGATTTGCAGGATCACGGCGGCAAGGCGTACACGCTGCCATTCACCGCCCGAGAGTTCCTTCGCATTGCGCCCGAGCTTGTCTGCCAGCCCCAGCGACTCGGCCACTGCAGTAAGCTGGTCAGTCCGCGTTTTGTCCGCCTGATGCAGCGTCAGAAAGTGCCATACCGGCATCGCAAAGGGCGGATTCTGCTGCTGCGCCAGATAAGCGCGATGCCGGGCAAGTTTGGCTGCGGGCCACGACGCCAGTTCAGTACCGGCCAGGGTGATGGTTCCCGCGCCACTGGTTAGGCCAGCCATTCGCGTCAGCAGCGTGCTTTTCCCGGCACCGTTCGGCCCGACCAGATGCAGGATTTCCCCCGCGCGGATCTCCCCACACAAAGGCCCCAACCGGGGGATATCGGCAACATCCTGTAACTGCATCAGTGAAGACATTATTTAGCCAACGCGAGCTTGATACTTTCCATGACGATAGGATCTTCCGGCGTCATATCAGGTGAAAAACGCTGTACTACCTTGCCATCCCGGCCCACGAGGAACTTCTCGAAGTTCCACAGGATATCGCCCGGATTAAGCGGCGCGCGCCCTTTGCTAACCATTCGCTCATAAAAACCGCTTCCTTCAGGGGCCACCGCCGTCGGCGCAGCGGCAATCAGCTTCTGGTACAGCGGATGGCGCCCATCCCCGTTCACCTCAATCTTGCTGAACATCGGGAAGGTCACGCCCCAGGTCGTGGCACAGTAAGTTTTAATCTCATCTTCGCTGCCAGGTTCCTGTCCGAGGAACTGATTGCAGGGAAAGCCCAGCACGGTGAAGCCACGATCGGCCCACGCTTTCTGAATATTTTCCAGTTGCTCATACTGCGGGGTCAGACCGCATTTTGACGCCACGTTCACCACCAGCAGCACATTGCCCGCATACTTTTCGAGGGTCGTGACCTCGCCATCAATCGTCGTCACTTCAGTGTTCAGAATCGAGTCTTGCATAGCCTCTCCAGGATCGTGAGTGATTCAAATACCAGCATCTAATCATAGACCGTCTTGTCATACCTAACGTCCGGCTTTGAGTAACAGCCAGATAAAGACCGGCGCCCCGAGCGTCGCGGTGACCACGCCAATCGGTAACTCCGCAGAAGCAAGCGCCAGCCGAGCCACTACATCCGCCAGCAGCAGCGCAATGGCGCCCGCCAGCGCGCAGGCAGGCAGCAGGACGCGATGGTCCGTTAAGCCGCACAGACGTAGAATATGGGGGATCACCAGGCCAATAAAACCAATGGCCCCCGCCAGCGCCACGCTCACCCCGACCATCCACCCGGTAGCGACCACCAACAAATTACGCCAGAACCACAGGGGAAGTCCCAGCTGTCGGGCAGACGTTTCTCCCAACGCCAGCATGTTCATCGCCTGTGACTGACAGCAGATCCACATCAGTACCGGGATCAGGGCCAGCATCAGCCAGGCCTGCTCCCAGTTGACGCCGCCAAACCCACCCATCATCCAGTACATTAACTGACGCAGATCGAATGAGGTTGAAAAATAGATGGCCCAGGTCATCAGGGCGCTACAGATAATCCCCAGCGCCACCCCGGCAAGCAGCAGGCGACTGGTCGAAAGATGACGGCGGGCAAAACGCAAGAGGATCAGGGTAATGACCAGCGCGCCGACAATGGCACACAGTCCGAGCACCCAGTGTGGAAGCACGCCCTTCCCCAGCAGCACTGCGGCGATCAGTCCCACGCCTGCACCGTTGGAGACGCCGAGCAGCCCCGGTTCCGCAAGCGGGTTTTCAAACAGTGCCTGCATCACTGCGCCGGACAAGGCCAGCGCCGCCCCTACCAGCAGCACGGCCAGCGCGCGCGGAAGGCGAATTTGCCAGACAAAGAGTTCGCCACGCGGCGTCAGCCAGTCAGCAGGCGATATCCACTGCTCTCCGGCGCACAGACTTAACAGCAGTGTCAGTAGCATCAGTACCGACAGGCTCAGGATCCAGCGCACATGTTGTCGCTGTTGTTGACGGGCAAAAGTCAGCATGATTTCCGTTCAACTGAAAAAGATGTCATTGATTCTACGGTGCGACATCTTCGCAGAAAAGAAAAAAGGCCGCAAAAGCGGCCTTTTTGGTTAGATCTGATTACTCATCTTTGGGCGAAGCGTTTTCGACTCGGCTCTTTAACTTCTGTCCGGGTCTGAAGGTCACTACGCGCCGTGCTGTAATGGGAATATCTTCGCCCGTTTTCGGGTTACGTCCCGGACGTTGATTCTTATCACGCAGATCGAAGTTACCAAAACCAGAGAGTTTTACCTGCTCACCGTTTTCCAGAGCACGACGAATCTCTTCGAAAAACAGTTCGACCAGTTCTTTGGCATCCCGCTTGCTAAGCCCAAGCTTATCAAACAGATATTCTGACATTTCAGCTTTTGTAAGCGCCATAGGTTCAATCCCTCAATGATGCCTGGAATCGCTCTTTTAATGCCTCTACACATTTGGCAACGGTAGCGGCAATCTCCTCTTCTTCGAGTGTACGGCTGGTATCCTGAAGGATCAGGCTAATGGCGAGGCTCTTATACCCCTCCGCAACACCCTTACCACGGTACACGTCAAATAAGTTTACGCCAACTACCTGATTTACGCCAACTTTCTTACACTCGGATAAAATATCAGCAGCGGGAACGTTTTCTGCGACGACGACAGCGATGTCGCGACGGTTCGCCGGGAAGCGTGAAATCTCGCGCGCCTGAGGCACCACGCGGTCTGCGAGCTTGTTCCACTCCAGTTCGAACACCAGAGTACGGCCATTGAGATCCAGCTTACGTTCCAGCTCAGGATGAACAACACCAATGAAACCAATGCGTTCACCTTTCAGATAAATCGCTGCAGACTGTCCCGGATGCAGTGCAGGATTGGCCTCTGCTCTGAACTGAATGTCGCCGAGTTTACCGGTCAGATCCAACACCGCTTCCAGATCGCCCTTCAAATCATAGAAATCAACGGTCTCTTTTGCCAGGTCCCAGTGCTCATCGTGGCGGTTACCGCAGATAACGCCAGCCAGCATCAGATCCTGACGAATGCCCAGGTTGGCCTGGGTATCCGGCACAAAACGCAGCCCGCTTTCAAAAATACGTACGCGGTTCTGCTGACGGTTCTGGTTGTATACCACCGTTGCCAGTAACCCTGTCCACAGCGACAGGCGCATTGCCGACATTTCGATGGAGATTGGGCTTGGCAGCAGCAGCGCCTCTTCACCTGGGTGGAGCAACTGCTGTACTTTCGGATCGACGAAGCTATAGGTAATGACTTCCTGGTAGCCTTTGTCGTTCAGCAAGGTTTTCACACGTTTCAGCGACAGATCCGCTTCACGATGCGTCCCCATGATAAGACCGGCCTGGATGGGTTCGTCAGGGATGTTGTCGTAGCCATACACGCGGGCGACTTCTTCAACCAGGTCTTCTTCAATTTCCATGTCGAAACGCCAGCTCGGCGCAACGGCCTGCCACTCGCCTTCGCCTTCTGTCACATCACAGCCCAGACGACGCAGAATGTCGCTCACCAGCGCATCGGCAATGTGATGACCAATCAGGCGATCCAGTTTGCTACGGCGCAACGTAATGGTGGCACGCTTCGGCAGCGTCGCTTCATCCGTCACATCAATGACCGGACCAGCTTCGCCGCCGCAGATGTCCATCAGCAGACGGGTGGCACGTTCCATCGCTTTGTACTGCAGCGCAGGATCGACACCGCGCTCATAGCGGTGAGAAGCATCGGTATGCAGGCCATGACGGCGCGCACGACCGGTAATCGACAGCGGGCTGAAGAATGCACATTCCAGCAGCACGTTTTGTGTTTCATCGTTCACGCCTGAATGTTCGCCACCAAAGATGCCGCCCATCGCCAGCGCTTTCTGATGATCGGCAATCACCAGCGTATCTGCGTTCAGCTTCGCTTCACTGCCATCGAGCAGCACCAGCGTTTCGCCCTCTTTCGCCATGCGAACGACAATCCCGCCTTCAATGCGGTCTTTATCAAAGGCATGCATCGGCTGACCCAGTTCGAGCAACACGTAGTTGGTAACGTCAACCACCGCATCAATGGAGCGAATACCGCAACGACGCAGTTTTTCTTTCATCCACAACGGTGTAGGCGCTTTCACATTGATGCCTTTCACCACACGACCCAGATACCGCGGGCAGGCGTCGGAGGCTTCTACGGTAATCGGCAGAACATCGCTGACAGTTGCCGCAACCGGCACGATTTCCGGCTCAACCAGCGGCGCTTTATTCAGCACAGCCACATCGCGGGCCACACCGATGATCCCTAAGCAGTCAGCACGGTTAGGCGTGACGCTGATCTCAATGGTGTTGTCATTAAGCTTCAGATACTCGCGAATGTCGGTACCGATCGGCGCATCTGCCGGCAGTTCAATAATGCCGCTGTGATCGTCGGAAATGCCCAGTTCGGAGAAGGAGCACAGCATGCCTTCAGACGGCTCACCGCGCAGCTTAGCCGCTTTAATTTTAAAATCGCCCGGCAGAACGGCACCGATAGTCGCAACCGCCACCTTCAGCCCCTGACGGCAGTTTGGCGCGCCGCAGACGATGTCCAGCAGACGCTCACCACCGACGTTAACTTTCGTCACACGCAGTTTGTCCGCATTCGGGTGCTGGCCGCATTCAACCACTTCACCCACCACCACGCCGTTAAATTCACCGGCGACCGCGTCAACGCCGTCAACTTCCAGGCCTGCCATGGTGATTTGATTCGACAACGCGTCGCTGTCGATAGCCGGGTTAACCCACTCGCGTAACCACAGTTCACTGAATTTCATTGTTTTATCCTGCCTTTATTTAAACTGTTTGAGGAAACGCAGATCGTTTTCGAAGAACGCACGTAGGTCAGTGACACCGTAACGCAACATGGTCAGACGCTCCATACCCATCCCAAACGCAAAACCCGAGTAGATTTCCGGGTCGATGCCGACGTTACGCAGAACGTTCGGATGCACCATGCCGCACCCCAGCACTTCCAACCATTTGCCGTTTTTACCCATTACGTCCACTTCTGCAGACGGCTCAGTAAACGGGAAATAGGAAGGACGGAAGCGAATCTGCAAATCTTCTTCAAAGAAGTTGCGCAGGAAGTCATGCAGCGTCCCTTTCAGGTTGGTAAAGCTGATGTTGGTATCCACAATCAGGCCTTCCATCTGGTGGAACATCGGGGTATGCGTCTGATCGTAGTCGTTACGATACACGCGACCCGGCGCGATAATGCGAATCGGCGGCTGCTTTTCTTTCATGGTACGAATCTGTACGCCAGACGTCTGGGTACGCAGCAGACGCGTTGCATCAAACCAGAAGGTATCGTGATCTGCACGGGCCGGATGGTGACCCGGAATATTCAGCGCATCAAAGTTGTGATAGTCATCTTCGATTTCCGGACCGGTCGCCACGGTGAAGCCAAGCTCACCGAAGAAGCTTTCAATACGATCGATGGTACGGGTTACCGGATGCAGACCACCGTTTTCAATACGACGACCAGGCAGAGAAACATCGATGGTTTCCGCCGCCAGTCGTGCATTCAGCGCGGCGTTTTCCAGATCCGCTTTACGCGCGTTGAGCGCCTGCTGTACCTGCTCTTTCGCTTCGTTAATCACCGCACCGGCTGCAGGACGCTCTTCAGGTGGCAGCTCGCGCAGAGTCGTCATCTGAAGGGTCAGGTGCCCTTTTTTGCCCAAATATTCGACGCGCACATTGTCTAACGCGGCAACATCTGACGCCTGGTTAATGGCCGCCTTCGCACTGGCTACCAGTTCTGCGAGATGTGACATGGTTTTCCTCATTGTGTCGGTGAAGACACCGGTTCGTTGAACGTAATCTCTCGATTTCGGGCACAAAAAAAGCCTCCATCAGGAGGCTTTTTTGCGCTGTTTTTCGTTTCTTCTTTCACGCGCTAGCCTCCCGGAGTCAGGTGCTAAAGTAAAAAAAGAAGCGGAAAATAGCAGCATTCATGCTTGCGTTACCTTGTGTGGTAAAACCGGAGAACCTTTATTGAAAAGGGTTACGGATCAATTGTCAACTCATTGACGGTACAACAAATAAAAGAGAGGGAGCCAGGCTCCCTCTTTTCACTGGCTTATGCCAGAGCTGCTTTCGCTTTTTCGACCAGAGCGGTGAACGCTACTTTGTCGAATACTGCGATGTCAGCCAGGATCTTACGGTCGATTTCAACAGAGGCTTTTTTCAGGCCGTTGATGAATTTGCTGTAAGAAATACCGTTCTGACGTGCTGCTGCGTTGATACGCGCAATCCACAGTTGACGGAACTGACGCTTACGTTGACGACGGTCACGGTAAGCATACTGACCTGCTTTGATAACGGCCTGGAAGGCAACGCGGTATACGCGAGAACGCGCACCATAGTAGCCTTTGGCTTGTTTCAAAATTTTCTTGTGACGTGCGCGTGCAATTACACCACGTTTTACGCGAGCCATATGTGCTCTCCTGTATCTATTCTGATTTGCCCTTCATCTTTCACCACGGTGAAATCGATTAGGCATTAAAAAGTTAAAAAAAACGTTAACGGCTTATGCGTACGGCAGGCACGCGATAACCAGGCCCAGATCGCCTTTAGAAACAAGGCCTTTTGGACGCAGGTGACGTTTACGCTTAGTCGATTTTTTGGTCAGAATATGACGCAGGTTTGCGTGCTTACGCTTAAATCCACCACCACCGGTTTTTTTGAAGCGCTTAGCAGCACCGCGTACGGTCTTAATTTTTGGCATTTTAATAACTTCCACTTCGCATTGTTAATAAACGAAACATAGGCGAACAACGGCTGTGGAACCCGCAGGCTCCACAGACATTGCTACTTGAAGGCCTTACTGTTTCTTCTTAGGAGCGAGCACCATGATCATCTGGCGGCCTTCGATCTTCGTAGGGAAGGATTCGACTACTGCCAGTTCACTCAGATCGTCACGGACGCGCGTCAGCACTTCCATACCAATCTGTTGGTGGGCCATCTCACGACCGCGGAAACGCAGCGTGATCTTGGCCTTATCGCCATCTTCCAGAAAGCGAATCAGGCTGCGGAGTTTTACCTGATAGTCGCCATCATCGGTACCAGGACGGAATTTAATTTCCTTAACCTGGATAACTTTTTGCTTTTTCTTCTGTTCCTTAGAAGACTTACTCTTTTCATAAAGGAACTTGCCGTAGTCCATGATACGACAAACTGGCGGTTCGGCGTTAGGGCTGATTTCAACTAAATCTACTCCAGCTTCTTCAGCTTTTTCGATAGCTTCTCTCAGACTCACAATACCCAAAGCTTCGCCTTCCAGACCTGTTAAGCGAACTTCCAGGGCGCGAATCTCGCCATTGATACGATTCGGACGTGCCGTTTGAACTCGTTTTCCGCCTTTAATACCTTATTCCTCCAGTTGTTGAAGACTGCGGCTGCGAATCTCTTGTTGCAGCTTCTCAATCACTTCACTTACGTCCAGGCTGCCCAAGTCTTTGCCACGACGGGTACGCACGGCAACTTTGCCGGCTTCTACCTCTTTGTCGCCACAGACCAACATGTAAGGGACACGACGTAAAGTGTGCTCGCGGATTTTAAAGCCTATCTTCTCATTTCTCAAGTCTGCTTTTACACGAATGCCCGCATTTTGTAGTTTCTGCGTCAATTCGTTAACGTATTCAGACTGTGAATCGGTAATGTTCATCACCACTACCTGAACCGGCGCAAGCCAGGTCGGGAAGAAGCCGGCGAACTCTTCAGTCAGGATACCGATGAAACGTTCCATAGACCCAAGAATTGCGCGGTGAATCATAACCGGTACCTGACGCTCGTTGTTTTCGCCCACATACGAGGCGCTCAGACGAGACGGCAGAGAAAAGTCCAGCTGTACAGTACCGCACTGCCATGCGCGATCGAGACAGTCATACAGGGTAAATTCAATTTTCGGACCGTAGAACGCGCCTTCACCCAGTTGGTATTCAAATGGGATATTGTTTTCTTCCAGCGCAACGGCCAGATCCGCCTCAGCACGATCCCACATTTCATCGCTACCGATACGTTTTTCGGGACGAGTGGAAAGTTTGACGACGATTTTCTCGAAGCCAAATGTGCTGTACATATCGTAGACCATACGGATGCACGCGTTAACTTCATCGCGGATTTGCTCTTCAGTACAGAAGATATGCGCATCATCCTGGGTGAAGCCACGCACACGCATCAGACCATGCAGCGCACCTGACGGTTCGTTACGATGGCAGCTACCAAACTCTGCCATACGCAGCGGCAGGTCGCGGTAGGATTTCAGGCCCTGATTAAAGATCTGTACGTGACCCGGACAGTTCATCGGCTTGATGCAGTATTCACGGTTCTCAGAAGAGGTAGTGAACATCGCATCTTTGTAGTTGTCCCAGTGCCCGGTTTTTTCCCACAGCACACGGTCCATCATGAACGGTCCTTTCACTTCCTGATACTGATACTCTTTGAGCTTGGAGCGCACAAAGACTTCCAGTTCGCGGAAGATAGTCCAGCCGTCGTTATGCCAGAACACCATACCCGGCGCTTCTTCCTGCATGTGATACAGGTCAAGCTGCTTACCGATTTTACGGTGGTCACGTTTTGCCGCTTCTTCCAGACGTTGCAGATAAGCACTGAGGGCTTTTTTATCTGCCCAGGCCGTTCCGTAGATACGCTGCAACATCTTGTTGTCGCTGTCGCCACGCCAGTATGCACCTGCGGTTTTCATCAGTTTAAAGTGATGGCAGAAGCGCATATTCGGCACGTGCGGACCACGACACATATCGACATATTCTTCATGATGATACAAACCAGGTTTGTCATCATGGGCAATGTTTTCATCAAGAATGGAGACTTTATAAATCTCGCCACGCTTCACGAAGGTTTCACGCGCTTCGTGCCAGCTGACTTTTTTCTTAATGACATCGTAATTTTTCTCAGCGAGCTCGTGCATCCGCTTCTCGAGCGCATCGATATCTTCCTGGGTCAACGTACGGTCAAGGTCCACATCATAGTAGAAACCATTGTCGACAACCGGACCGATAGCCATCTTGGTATTTGGCCAAAGTTGTTTGATCGCATGACCTAACAGGTGCGCACAGGAGTGACGAATGATCTCCAGCCCTTCTTCATCTTTTGCGGTGATGATAGAGAGCGTCGCATCATTTTCGATCAGGTCAGAAGCATCAACCAGCTCGCCATTAACGCGGCCAGCGAGGGTGGCTTTCGCCAGACCAGGACCGATATCCAGAGCAACATCCATGGGGCTTACAGCGTGGTCGTAATGGCGTTGACTGCCATCAGGAAGAGTAATAACAGGCATGTTATGTCCTTATTTGCAGTGGTGACCCATACGCAAGATCACATACAAAGAGAAAATTTGTTTGTTTACAGTTAGTTGTGAAGCCATCTAACCAACAATTGCTAAATTGGCACACAATCTGGGACACATCAGCATTCGCTACGCGAGCGCTGCAATGTGGTCGAACGATGGTAACACTAAAAAAAGGGAGAATGCACCCTTCTGTTTTATATTGGGCTGGCTCACGACGTTAGCGGGTATTTTCTCCCTGTGCGGAACGATATTTCGGCATTCCCGACTACATTCCTGGCGGATTGGTACAATACCGCTCACGTTATCAAACATAAGATCCCGGTTCGATAACAAAACAGGATAACGAGTCATGAGCGATATTTTAAAAGCGGCATTTATTTTTGTTGCGCCTCACGCGGTTGCTGAGACCCATAACGCCTGGGTAAAAACCGAACAGGTGCAGGTGAAAACGATCGCGGTGAGCGATTATCAGCAGGCGGGTAAACTCCTTGATGCGCTTTATGACGAGGGGATCCGGGCGATTGAATTGTGTGCGGGTTTCGGCCATCTTGGTGTTGCACATATGGTGAAGGCGGCAGCAGGCCGAATGCACGTAGGCGTCGTTCGCTTTGACCTTCATCCGGGGCTGGGGAACCAAAGTGGAGACAGTCTGTTTGAATAAGGCACTGAGTCAGAGGTAAACAGCGACATGCAACGACGCAGCGCGCCCAGTCCGGCGCTGGCTGACTGGATAGCCCATTTCTGGTGCTGGCAAATGTCAGCAGGGACGCCCTTGCCCACGCTTTTTCCCGGGACCGGAGGCGAACTGCTGCTCAACCTGGGCGATCCTCTGCGCATTGCGACGATACCGCTTGATAGCCAACAGACAGCAAATTGCCTTATTGTCCCAAAGGGCGAGGCTGTCCTGCTTCGCCCGCGCAGGTCCAGAATGACATTCATCCCCCAGGGAGAAATCGATTTATTGTCAATCCGACTGCGTTCTGCCACCTGCTTCCCCCTCCTGGGTGTCGCGATGGATGAACTGGATGATGTTCCCGTTTCCTTCACCGATATGGGTTTACGTTGGGCGATCCCGGAACTGATTAATTTACCGTATGAAATGCGCATCAACCGGTTAGAACGCTGGCTGCTGGCTATTGCTGACCGTCGCCATCTGGTGAACACCGCGCTCATTCAGGCGGTGAACCGACTGTATTATGGAGATGCTTTCTCGACGCTCCGTAACCAGTTGGGGTTGACTGAACGGACAATGCTACGACGCGTTCATCAATTTACTGGCGTCGATGCACGCTATTTTTGCCGCACAGCCCGATTTCAGAGAACGCTGCGCCAGCTGCTGACAGAAGGCGATGTTCTGAACAGCGCACTCAACCACGGCTACTACGATCAGGCCCATTTCATCAAAACATGTCGCCTCTATACCGGTCTGACGCCGACTGAACTTTTGAAGCTTCAGTACCGGCAGCCTAATTACTATACCAACGCGCTTGCAGAGTAGGTGCCATAGCCCCCTCCTTTTCCTTCCCTGTTGGACGAGGCAAGATGCATATCCATTCACTGATTGGCTGACAGTTTTGTTACACTAGGATTAACCGTCTGGAACCGACAGGAAATAAATGATGCCATCAAATCGCTTCGCCAAAAAACACTGGAAAATGGTGGTCGTCCTGATCGTCATCTGTGGTGCAATGCTATTGCTACGCTGGGCAGCAATGATTTGGGGATAGCGGCGAAACAGCGCCCCGTCGCGTCAGACATCGAGATTCTGGCGAAGTGAAGATTCTGGATAAAGGCGTGGCGGGTGAATTGTCATCAAACACCGTAATAAAAAAGCCAGACTGGAGAACAGTCTGGCCTCGGCTTACATCCGGTAGCCCAGAGAGACGGTGGTACGTCTGTCCGTGTGCTCCGGCGCCGTCTCCGGCGGTTCTGAGTTCCACGTCACGTTGTACGCCACTTTCAGGCCAAAATGCTCATTGATTGCCACATTCAGCGCCGTCTCGGAGTTCAGCGTTGTATCTTCAGCACCGAACACCGACACGCCTTGCGTAAATTTGGTGTTGTCTGAAATCTGCCATGCATACGCGCCAGAGGCATAGCCCAGCGGCTGGGTTTCCGTCTTGCCATCAGTATGTTCGTCGTAACGTACGCCCGGACCGAATTCAAAACGGAAGCTATGTACGGGACCGTTAAGGAACTGGCGACCATAACCGGCGGTGAACACATCGCGCTCACGGTAGCCGTTATAACGGTCTGTCAGCCAACTCGCCTGGCCGAAAAGGTAGTCATAATCGGTCACATTGTAACGACTACGACCGCCAACAGCATATTTCTCTGAAGAGCGTTCATCATTGGAAGACGTGTTGCTCGCATTCCCCCACAGTGACCAGGCCGTTGATTGTCCGTACCAGGTCATGGTCGTGTCCGCGGTCAAAGAAGAACTTTTCGTGTTGCCTGACTGCGCAAGGTAACCGGCGTTGAGATTGCCTTCGAAGGGTTTCTTCGCACTTGAGGGGTCATCCATGACAGTAAAAACGGAATCATCGGCAGTTGCATACATCGACGCAAACACGCCTCCCGCCAGCAGAATGGCAGCGGGAACTGTCTTTAAAAGCTTCATTTATAAAGAGTCCGTACAACAAAAAAAGAGACCATTACGGTCCCGGAAACTTTCAGAGGGATCAATGGCTAACGCCCCAGGAAAGGTAACAAATTATAAAAAGGCTCGAATAACATAGCAATGAATTCTTATTTCATTTTTTGAATAAGAGAGCTCTCAAAACAATTAAATATTTATATAACCTTACGGCAAATAAAATAAATAAACTTTAATTAATCATATTGTTAATGACTTCACTTTAGGGCTATTCGGTGCCAGACTGAACGCAGCCTAACAGGAGGTAACGATGGTACGTATCTATACGTTGACGCTTGCGCCCTCTCTCGATAGCGCAACGATCACCCCGCAAATCTATCCCGAAGGGAAACTCCGCTGTACTGCCCCGGTATTTGAGCCCGGTGGCGGAGGCATTAACGTCGCTCGCGCCATTGCCCATCTGGGCGGAACCGCGACCGCCATTTTCCCCGTCGGCGGCGCAACCGGCGAACATCTGGTCGCCCTGCTTGCCGATGAAAACGTTCCGGTAGCAACCATTGATGCAAAAGACTGGACGCGTCAGAACCTGCATGTTCATGTCGAATCCAGCGGCGAGCAGTATCGCTTTGTGATGCCCGGCGCGGCATTGAATGACGATGAGTTTCGCCAGATAGAAGAACAAGTGCTGGAGATCGAGTCCGGCGCCATTCTGGTGATCAGCGGCAGTTTGCCGCCGGGGGTCAAAGTCGAAAAACTCAGCCAGTTGATTACCGCCGCGCAGAAACAGGGGATCCGCTGCATCATTGACAGCTCCGGCGACGCGCTGACGGCCGCGTTAGCCATTGGCAATATTGAACTGGTCAAACCCAACCAGAAAGAACTGAGCGCGCTGGTTAACCGCGAACTCACCCAGCCTGATGACGTGCGCAAAGCGGCGCAGGAAATTGTCCGCAGCGGCAAAGCGCAGCGCGTCGTCGTCTCTCTCGGTCCCCAGGGCGCGCTGGGCGTGGACAGCGAAACCTGCGTGCAGGTCGTACCGCCGCCGGTTAAAAGCCAGAGCACCGTTGGCGCAGGCGACAGCATGGTGGGGGCAATGACCCTCAAACTGGCTGAAGGCGCCTCGCTTGAGGATATGGTGCGCTTCGGCGTTGCGGCCGGTAGCGCCGCGACCATCAACCAGGGAACGCGCCTGTGCTCCCACGACGACACGCAGAAAATCTACGCTTACCTTAGCCAGCCATAATGATTTCCCCCTCTTTTCGAGGGGGAATTTCGCCCAAACCTGTCGGCATACGCGTTCACCGTCTATGCTACAAACTCATGAGATTACAAAGGGGTGTCAAATGGCCAGTGGGGATATCACCCGATATGTTGTTACCATCACGTTCCACGAGGACTCCTTAACGGAAATAAATGAACTGAACAACCATCTCACCCGTGCCGGTTTTCTGCTCACTCTCACGGATGATGACGGGAATGTGCACGAGCTGGGAACCAATACCTTTGGGTTGATTAGCGCCCAGAGTCTGGACGAGGTCAAAGCGCTGGCCGCAGGGCTGGCTGAAAGTGCGTTAGATAGAGCGCCGGAGGTCAGCGTGGTGACCTGGGAAGAGTGGGAACACAGCGGACAATAAATGCCATTCCCGCGAAAACACGTCCACGGTGTGCGTTAGTTCGTGTTTTTTAACCGCATCTTTGCGCTAACCTTATGATCTGGCAGACAACATGGGGAGAGACATCATGTGGCAGGCTATCAGTCGTCTTTTAAGCGAGCAACTCGGTGAAGGCGAAATCGAACTGCGTAACGAACTGCCTGGCGGAGAGATTCATGCCGCGTGGCATTTACGCTATGCGGGACGCGATTTCTTCGTTAAATGTGATGAACGGGAACTGCTTCCGGGCTTTACGGCAGAAGCCGATCAATTAGAACTGTTATCACGCAGCCATACGGTGACGGTCCCCAAAGTGTGGGCGGTAGGTGCGGATCGTGATTACAGCTTTCTGGTGATGGATTATCTCCCTCCTCGTCCGCTGGACGCGCATAGTGCGTTTATTCTGGGGCAACAGCTTGCCCATCTGCATGAATGGAGCGATCAGCCGCAGTTTGGGCTGGATTTCGATAACGCGCTTTCGACCACTCCGCAACCCAATGCCTGGCAACGCCGCTGGTCAACCTTCTTTGCCGAACAGCGCATTGGCTGGCAACTTGAACTGGCGGCGGAAAAAGGCATCGCCTTTGGTAATATCGACGCCATTGTCGAACATGTGCAACAGCGTCTCTCCTCTCACCAGCCGCAGCCCTCTTTGCTGCACGGCGATTTGTGGTCAGGGAACTGCGCGCTGGGGCCAGACGGTCCGTATCTGTTTGATCCGGCCTGTTACTGGGGAGACAGAGAGTGCGATCTGGCAATGTTGCCGTTGCATACCGAACAGCCGCCGCAAATTTATGATGGTTATCAGTCGGTGTCGCCACTGCCGTTAGATTTTCTCGACCGACAGCCGGTGTACCAACTGTATACCCTGCTCAACCGGGCAAGACTGTTTGGCGGTCAACACCTGGTGATTGCACAGAAGGCAATGGACAGACTCCTCGCGGCGTAATAATGGCTGACATCAAAGGCCGCCGGATGGCGGCCTTTTGGTTCAGACAAATCCCAACAGCGAAAAGAATACATATCCGAGAACGATGATAATCACCGGCAGGATATAGAGCGGGAAAAACTGCAGAAAAATCGTATGATGCGGTACCACAATGCGCGACTCAATCTGTTCGCGAGACAGTCCTTCGCTGCCCTTGGCTTTCTCCAGAATCAACTGGTCTTCGACGCCTTCACGTAAAAACCGCGCCTGGCGACTCATGCGCGCGCCGGAATCCTGCATCGCCAGCCCGATAAAAATCAGCGCAAAAATCAACCAGAACAAAATGTTCAGGCTATTGTGAAAATCCGGCGTCGGCGAGTTGTACCAGAAGAGGTTCAGAAACGGGGTATTCACTCGCATCATATCAATCATGACATGGGTAAAATCGAGCATCACCGCGTTAATTCCTTCCTGCTTTTCGCTGTGCGCATACATAAATTTCAGGGCTGAAATCAGCGTGGAGAGGAGTGTCGGGATAAATATCACCCATCCTAAGATCCTTTTTAACACCGCTATGCGTCCAGCTTGTTGATACGTCATGAGTTCCCCTTGATGAAGACGCGTCGTTTTGGCTTAAGTCTACCTGCTGATAACCCTTTTCGCCCGATCTTTAAAAACGTTATGATAGCGGCTAACGCTGATTACCCTACATTTAATGCTCAACAGGAGAGGTTGTAATGTCAACCCCGCGTCAAATTCTTGCGGCAATATTCGATATGGATGGATTACTGATTGATTCCGAGCCGCTGTGGGATCGGGCTGAACTGGACGTACTGTCCAGCGTTGGCGTCGATATCACTCGTCGTCATGAACTCCCGGATACGCTGGGGCTGCGCATCGATATGGTTGTTGATCTCTGGTTTGCCCAGCAACCGTGGAGCGGGCCGAGCCGCCAGGAGGTCACCGATCGCGTCATTACCCGCGCTATCGCCCTGGTTGAAGAGACGCGTCCGCTATTGCCTGGCGTCAAAGAGGCTATCGCGTTGTGTAAAGCGCAAGGTTTGAAGGTGGGACTGGCGTCAGCGTCCCCTCTGCATATGCTGGAAAAAGTCCTGGCGATGTTTGACCTGCGGGAGAGCTTCGATGCCCTCGCCTCTGCGGAAAAACTGCCCTACAGCAAACCCCATCCTCAGGTTTATATTGACTGTGCGGCAAAACTGGGCGTCGACCCGTTATGCTGTGTCGCGCTGGAAGATTCCGTCAACGGCATGGTGGCGTCTAAAGCAGCCCGGATGCGCTCTATCGTCGTGCCGGATAAAGAGGTGAGACACGATCCGCGCTATATCCTCGCCGACGTCAGGCTCAATTCACTCACGGAACTGACCCTCGCCGATTTGCGCGGCTAACCGGGAGCGGGCAATGGCAACATTGCCCGCCTCGTTAGACAGTTAATAAATTTAAAACAACGTTTCATTTTTAATTGTATTCCTTCCGTTCCTCTCCTATCCTTCCTTCAGGGCACATAACAGATAAAAACGGATAGCCGAGGTTACTATGATTCTGGATGCATTTCGTCTCACAGGTAAAGTCGCCATCGTCACTGGTTGTGATACCGGACTTGGACAAGGGATGGCGGTTGCACTGGCGCAAGCCGGTTGTGACATCGTCGGCGTGAACCGCAAAATTCCTCATGACACCGCCGCCAAAGTAGAAGCGCTGGGACGCCGCTTTTTCACCATTCAGGCCGATCTGAGCCAGCAGGAGGTCATCGCGGGCGTTGTCGCCCAGACGGTTGAGAAATTCGGTCACATCGACATTCTGGTGAACAACGCCGGAACCATTCGTCGCGAAGACGCGCTCAATTTCAGCGAAAAGGACTGGGACGAGGTGATGAACCTGAATCTCAAGTCGCTCTTTTTTCTCTCCCAGGCCGTGGCACGCCAGTTCATCGCTCAGGGCCAGGGCGGCAAAATCATTAATATCGCCTCAATGCTATCGTTTCAGGGCGGGATTCGCGTCCCGTCCTATACGGCCTCAAAGAGCGGCGTGCTGGGCATTACCCGACTGTTAGCCAACGAGTGGGCGCAGCATCAGATTAACGTCAACGCCATCGCCCCCGGCTACATGGCGACCAACAATACCCAACAACTGCGGGAAGATGCCGGGCGCAATCAAGAGATTGTCGATCGCATCCCGGCGGGTCGTTGGGGAACGCCAGAGGATCTGCAAGGCCCGGTCGTTTTCCTCGCATCACCCGCGTCGGATTACATCAACGGCTATACGCTTGCCGTCGATGGCGGTTGGTTAGCGCGATAAACGCGCAGTATTGACAAAGAGTTACAACGTCACCACTTCCGCCCACTGTATAAAAACCCTATACTGTACGAATTCACAGTTTATCAGGTTTTATCATGACGGCGGAAGGTCACCTCCTCTTTTCAATTGCCTGCGCGGTGTTCGCTAAAAACGCGGAGCTGACGCCCGTGCTCGCACAGGGTGACTGGTGGCATATTGTTCCCTCCGCGATTTTGACCTGTCTGTTACCGGACATCGATCACCCAAAGTCATTCCTCGGTCAGCGCCTGAAATGGGTTTCGAAACCGATCGCCCGGGCGTTTGGTCACCGCGGATTTACCCACAGTCTGCTGGCCGTCTTTGCGCTACTGGCCACCTTCTACCTGAAAGTACCGGAGAGTTGGGTCATCCCCGCCGACGCCTTACAGGGCATGGTGGTGGGCTATCTGAGTCATATTGCTGCAGACATGCTGACGCCAGCGGGCGTCCCCCTGCTCTGGCCCTGTCGCTGGCGCTTTCGCCTGCCGATTCTGGTCCCGCAGAAGGGTAATCAGTTGGAGCGATTTCTCTGCATGGCGCTGTTTGCCTGGGCGGTATGGATGCCACAAACCTTGCCCCAGAACAGTGCAGTTCGCTGGTCATCCGATATGATTAACACGCTGCAATGGCAGTTCAACCGCTTCATAAAGCATCAAATCGATCAGTAAAACAGCGGAAATCGCGTTTTTGGCATAAACAATTCCATTTGAATATAAGAGCCAGGTCACAGTTCTGCTAACCTTGCGACAACAGGATCGCTGTGACACAGCGGGACGAATAATAAAATCAGGAGAACGGGGATGAATTTTCCATTAATCGCGAACATCGTGGTGTTCGTCATTCTGCTGTTTGTGCTGGCACAAGCCCGTCATAAACAGTGGAGTCTGGCAAAGAAAGTACTGGTTGGTCTGGTCATGGGCGTGGTCTTTGGCCTTGCGCTGCACACCATTTATGGTTCTGACAGCCAGGTGCTGAAAGATTCCGTTCAGTGGTTCAACATCGTCGGTAACGGCTACGTTCAACTGCTGCAAATGATCGTTATGCCGCTGGTCTTCGCCTCGATTCTGAGCGCGGTCGCCCGTTTGCATAATGCCTCTCAGTTGGGAAAAATCAGCTTCCTGACCATCGGTACTCTGCTGTTCACCACGCTGATTGCCGCGCTGGTCGGGGTGCTGGTGACCAACCTGTTTGGTCTGACCGCCGAGGGTCTGGTACAAGGTGGCGCAGAGACGGCACGTCTGAATGCCATTGAAACCAACTATGTCGGTAAAGTGGCCGATCTCAGCGTTCCACAACTGGTGCTTTCGTTTGTACCGAAAAACCCGTTTGCCGATCTGACCGGCGCGAACCCAACCTCTATCATCAGCGTGGTGATTTTTGCCGCCTTCCTCGGTGTCGCGGCACTGAAATTGCTCAAAGATGACGCGCCAAAAGGCGAACGCGTGCTGACCGCTATCGACACGCTGCAAAGCTGGGTGATGAAACTGGTTCGCCTGGTCATGCAGTTAACGCCATACGGCGTCCTGGCGCTGATGACCAAAGTGGTGGCCGGTTCCAACCTGCAGGACATCATTAAGCTGGGCAGTTTTGTTATCGCCTCTTACCTCGGTCTGGGCATTATGTTCGTCGTCCACGGCGTGCTGCTTGGCGTGAACGGCGTGAGCCCGCTCAAGTACTTCCGCAAAGTGTGGCCGGTTCTGACCTTCGCCTTCACCAGTCGCTCCAGCGCGGCCTCTATCCCGCTGAACGTGGAAGCGCAAACCCGCCGTCTGGGCGTGCCGGAATCTATTGCCAGCTTCGCCGCCTCCTTTGGTGCGACGATCGGCCAGAACGGCTGTGCCGGTTTGTATCCGGCCATGCTGGCCGTTATGGTGGCGCCGACGGTTGGCATTAACCCGCTGGATCCGCTCTGGATTGCGACGCTGGTCGGTATTGTTACCGTCAGCTCCGCCGGGGTAGCCGGTGTCGGTGGCGGCGCCACTTTCGCTGCGCTGATTGTACTGCCGGCGATGGGCCTGCCTGTCACGCTGGTAGCGCTGCTCATCTCCGTTGAGCCGCTGATCGACATGGGTCGTACCGCACTGAACGTCAGCGGTTCGATGACCGCCGGTACGCTGACCAGCCAGTGGCTGAAGCAAACCGATAAAACCATTCTGGATGGTGAAGACGACGCCGAACTGGCGCATCACTAAATACCCCAAAAAAACAGAAAACCGCCCTTCGGGGCGGTTTTTTTAATACCGGAATTAATCTGCTATTTCGTTTTCCTGACGAACCTGATTTGCCCAGCGCTGGGCCGATTCCGCCTCGCTAAACGTCGGCGATCGCTGGAACGACTCCCCCATTAAGACAAACGCGACATACTTTCCGCGCAAGATCCACACGTCACGAAACGCGTCCATTTTTATCGCATGTTCGGGCGGTGCAGGTTCAACACGCGGAACATAGCTAATAACCGGGCGATTTTGTTGGCGAAGAGGTTTCATCATTAATTGCTTCACTAAGACAAATTCAAAAATCAGAAAAGAACTATCTTAGCCGATTTTACCCCCGCACGTCCTGCCTCTGGCGTGCTCTTTCCCCTGTCTGCCGACGCAGCCATCCGCCTTCTGCCCGGCGGGATCGCGCGAGTGGACTATAGTTAGGGGGTTTTTGACAAAAAACAACGACCCTTTCAGCAATGAAAAATGGAGACGAGTTCAATGTCGCATAACCAGAAAAATCCTCATCCGCATCAATCACCGGTACACGATCCGCGCGAAGCAAAACCTGGCCTGGACTCTCTGGCACCTGACGACGGGTCATATCGCGCTGTTCCTGAGCCGACGCCTCCAGGCTCTCAGCCCACGGCTCCCGGCAGTCTGAAAGCCCCGGATACCAACAATAAAAAGCTGAGCGATCTGGAAAACGTCCGCACCGGCAGCGAAAATTATGCCCTCACCACCAATCAGGGAGTACGCATTGCCGACGATCAGAATTCACTGCGTGCCGGACATCGCGGTCCTACGCTGCTTGAAGATTTCATCTTGCGCGAAAAAATCACCCATTTTGACCATGAGCGCATTCCCGAGAGGATCGTCCATGCGCGCGGTTCGGCCGCACACGGATATTTCCAGCCCTACAAAAATCTTGGCGATATCACCAAAGCCGACTTTCTCTGCGACCCGGATAAAATCACCCCGGTCTTCGTGCGTTTCTCCACCGTTCAGGGCGGCGCAGGCTCGGCGGATACGGTGCGTGATATCCGTGGTTTTGCCACCAAGTTTTACACTGAAGAAGGGATTTTTGACCTGGTCGGCAATAACACCCCTGTCTTTTTTATTCAGGACGCGCACAAGTTTCCTGATTTCGTCCACGCAGTGAAACCGGAACCGCACTGGGCAATCCCCCAGGGACAAAGTGCGCATGACACCTTCTGGGATTATGTTTCGCTACAGCCAGAAACCTTGCATAACGTCATGTGGGCGATGTCCGATCGCGGCATTCCACGCAGTTATCGCACGATGGAAGGGTTTGGCATCCACACGTTTCGCCTGATCAACGCAGCAGGCAAGGCCACCTTCGTTCGTTTTCACTGGAAACCCCTGGCAGGCAAAGCCTCACTGGTATGGGATGAAGCGCAGAAGCTGACCGGCCGTGACCCGGACTTCCATCGTCGGGAACTGTGGGAAGCCATTGAAGCGGGCGATTTCCCGGAATATGAGCTGGGGCTACAACTTATCCCGGAAGAGGACGAGTCGAAATTCGATTTCGACTTACTGGATCCCACTAAGCTGATCCCCGAAGAGTTGGTTCCGGTGCAGCGTGTCGGTAAAATGGTACTGAACCGCAACCCCGATAATTTCTTCGCCGAAAACGAACAGGTCGCCTTTCATCCCGGCCATATTGTTCCCGGCATAGATTTCACGAACGATCCACTTCTTCAGGGCCGCCTGTTCTCCTATACCGATACGCAAATTAGCCGCCTGGGAGGAGCTAACTTCCACGAAATCCCGATCAACCGTCCGACCTGCCCTTATCACAACTTCCAGCGTGACGGGATGCATCGAATGAGTATCGACACCAATCCGGCAAACTATGAGCCCAATTCCATCAATGATAACTGGCCACGTGAAACGCCGCCGGGGCCGAAACGCGGCGGCTTTGAGTCCTATCAGGAACGCATCGAGGGTGACAAAATCCGTGAGCGTAGCCCTTCATTTGGCGAATACTACGCCCATCCGCGCCTGTTCTGGTCAAGCCAGACGCCCGTCGAGCAGTTGCATATTGTCGATGCCTTTAGCTTTGAGTTGAGTAAAGTCGTTCGTACCTGGATCCGTGAGCGGGTGGTCGACCAGTTGGCGCATATCGACATTAACCTCGCACAGGCGGTTGGGAAGAATCTGGGTATTGCACTAACCGATGAGCAGACGCAAATTGCACCACCGCCGGAGGTGAACGGACTGAAGAAAGATCCTTCGCTCAGCCTGTATGCCGTACCGGACGGCGATATTAAAGGCCGCGTCGTCGGAATTTTGCTCAACGGCAAGGTGAAATCAGCCGACCTGATGTCCATCCTGCAGGCACTTAAAGCGAAGGGCGTACATGCAAAACTGCTCTACTCGCGGATGGGCGACGTTGTCGCCGATGACGGTTCACGACTGACCATCGCCGCCACCTTCGCCGGTGCGCCGTCTCTCACCGTGGATGCGGTGATTGTACCGTGCGGCGATATCGCCGATATCGAGGACAATGGCGATGCACAATATTACCTGCTGGAAGCGTATAAGCATCTCAAACCCATCGCGCTCGCAGGTGAAGCGCGGCGCTTTAAAGCGCAGTTGAATATCGACAATCAGGGTGAGGAAGGCGTTGTGGAAGGTAGTGACGCAGATAGCCGTTTTATGGATGAGCTGTTTACGCTGATGGCAGCCCACCGCGTCTGGTCGCGAACGGCTAAAATCCCGGCCATACCGGCCTGAGACAAATTGCAGGCAAAAAAAGCGGCGCACCACGCGCCGCAAACTCAGGAGTCAGACATCAAGAAAACTGCCCAGACGGTAGCCGCGTTCCGCAATCGCATACTTGAGCGATGCCGAGGTCAGTACGTCCAGCTCAGTCAAACGGGGGTAACAATAGGCGCTCTGACGGATGATATCGTCGATAAACGCCGGGTGACACATCACTTCCAGTGAGGATTCTCCACGCCTTGCGGATTCGTCGAGAACATGCAGAAACAGCGCTTCAGTAATTTCTTCCCCATAAAACTCGCTGCTGAATCCCTGTGAACTGCGCAACGTCGCCGGAAGATCCCCTGCCTGAAACACCGGCTGGCGATCGATGCGTAGCGCAATATTGTGCTCTGCGGCAAAACGCGCAACGAGGGGGAAGATCTGCGGGAACATATGCACATGGTGATGGCTATCCAGATGCGTAGGCTCCCGCCCGAACAGGTCGATGAAACGCTGATACTGACAGGCAAGCTCACGGGCGATTTCGTCCAGTGGCAACGTATCTTCCTCTGCCATCTGCCAGATCCATTTTCCCAGACGCCCTTCACGGGTTAATCCCGGCATCTCTGTCAGGGATTTTCCCAGCGTCAGAACAAAGTGCATACCCACCGCCAGCGTTGGCAGATCGCGACTTAACGTGACCGCATGCTCAATGGCATCACCGTTCACCAGCGCCGTGGTAGAGGTCACCACACCGTGGCGACAGGCCTCCACGATGCCGTAGTTTTGCCCTTTGCTCAGGCCAAAATCGTCCGCGTTTACAATCAATAAGCGTTCCATAGCCAACCTCTTTAGTGTTGTGCGCCTTTCAGCTTCGCAATGCACCCGGCAAAGTTTGGCAACCACTTTTCGTGTGCCAGTATCAGTTCACGCGCCAGACCTTCTGCGTCGTGATCCGAATGCACCAGCGGACTCAGGTTCAGCGCCAGCAGCACATCGTTAAACTCACCGCTCAGCGCCGCGTTGCTGGCAGCCACTTCAAAGCCTTTGATGGTATAAATCAATCCCAACACTTTCTCGTCAAAATGGGTGATGCGTGGCGTCGGCGTCGCCCCGTCGCGGCCCAGCGTGCAGGTCATCTCAACCGCCCAGTCAGCCGGAATATTATCAACATGACCGTGATGCGGAATGTTGACGTAATGCTCGGTCTGCTTGTCATTGAAAATCGCATTAATAACTTCACAGGCAGCGTCAGAGTAGTACGCACCACCACGCTGTTCCAGTTCCTTCGGCTTAACGTTCAGTTCCGGGTTCTTATACAGATCGAACAGCTGTTTCTCGACCTGCTGCACGACCTGTGCCCGCGCACCGCCCTTGTAGTATTCCCCCATCTCGATCGCCAGCATCTCTTTTTGCTTGAAGTAGTACAGCAGATACGAGCATGGCAGCAGATTCAGGGAGCGAATCAGCCCTTCGCTGAACGGCAGATCAAAAATGTTTTTCACCGTAGATGCTTTAAGCTGGCCCGAGGCTACGCCATCCAACAGTTCGGCAAAGCGTGACTGGCCATTAACGATCACATCTTTGATGAACACCATATGGTTGAGGCCGAACAGGTCGATAGACAGGTCGTCACTCTCTTTCAGCGCCAACACATCGTGGATGAACATCTTCATCCCTACCGGAATGTTGCACACACCAATAAAGCGTTTGAAGCTCGTATGGCGATAGACCGCCTCAGTCACCATGCCAGCCGGGTTAGTAAAGTTAATCACCCATGCATTCGGACACAGCGCTTCCACATCTTTAATGATGTCAAAAATCACCGGGATGGTGCGCAGTCCTTTAAACAGGCCACCAGCACCGTTGGTCTCCTGACCCAGATAACCGTGGCTCAGCGGAATACGCTCATCCAGTTCACGCGCTTTCAATTGTCCTACACGCAGTTGCGTGGTTACGAAATCGGCATCTTTCAGCGCTTCGCGGCGATCCAGCGTCTTAAACACCTTCATCGGTACGCCTGCTTTTTCAATCATGCGCTGGCAAAGTTGGTAAATAATATCCAGTTTTTCTTCGCCGCCTTCGACGTCAACCAGCCACAATTCGGAAACTGGCAATTCGTGGTAGCGCTTAATAAAACCTTCCAGCAATTCCGGGGTGTAACTGCTCCCGCCACCAATGGTGACGACTTTTAATTTCTGGCTCATCGTATCTCCCTTCAGTGCTTAACACTGGCGTGAATGATGCTCTGCCCTCTGTCAGGTATGACGCAAGCGTCCCGCGTCAATAATGGGCAAGCGTAAACCTGGTTATTGAGTAAAATAATTACTGATTATATTGCGTGAGTTTTTTTCTGTAGCTATTAGGCGTAAATGACGTCATTTTTTTAAACGTTTTAATAAACAGGCTTGGACTACTGTATCCCGCTTCATAGGCAATATCCGTTACGGAGTAGTTCGTCATCTCCAGCTGTTTCTTGGCAAAGTTGATGCGAATTTCATTAATCAATTGCATCGGCGTTTTGCTGTAATAACGCTGGGTCGCTCGCGTCAGGTATTCCTGAGATTTTGCGGACAGGGAAACCATATTTTCCAGAGCATTTTCACCAAACTGCGCTTTATTGTGCATGGTTTCCACGGTGGCTTTCAGCCACTGTGGAATATCATCAAGAACCTGTTCTTCACGATAATGACGCAGACGGTTGATAATGTAGAAGGTGACCACTTCGACAAACTCTTCCAGTCCGGTATCACGAAAGTTGAGCGACGCGATAACCGTCTCGACATAGGTTAAAAATGCGCTGTTGGTGCGATAGACCTGCGATGCCACAAAACAGAACGGCATGAGCGGGCTGTAGTGCTGTTCAAAAAAACGTTTACTGATGCCAACGTTGAGAATACGCGTCGCGCCGAACTCGTAGAAGCTCTGATGGTGCGAACCGAGCGGGACAAACACAAAATCACCCCGTTCCAGCAGCACGCGTTTACCGTTGATCTCCTGGTAATAGCGCCCCGTGAGCACTAGCGTAAATTCATAGTAATCGTGCTGATGCAGACCGCAGGCGCTCTCTGTCTTGTTGTAGATAAAGACATGGAAATTTTTACCGTTAAACAACTGCTGTTCGCGGGCAATGGTGATTTCCGGTGCGGTAGCCTGTAGTTGCATCGTCAACTCCTTACTATTTCAGCTTCTCGTGAAGCTCAATCAACTCTGCCACCAGTTCGCGTGCCAGCATTGACGTCATCAGGTGATCCTGCGCGTGAACCAGAACCAGACTGACTTTCATTTTACCTTCGCCCTGATCGCCTTCAATCAGTTTCGTCTGCACCAGATGCGCTTCATTCAGCGCCATGCGCGACTGTTCCATCATCGTTTTCGCCACGTCGAAGTCGCCCTGCTTCGCCTGCTTTAACGCCGCGTAGGCCAGGCTGCGCGCCTGCCCGGAGTTGATGATAAGCCCCATCACCACTTCTTCGAGCTCTTCGGCTTCGGCCTGCGTATCGGTAATATTATCGAGATCCATCATAAATCATTCCTCTTTGACGACCCGGCATGCGTCGCCACATGCCGGGTTAAACTTAAAATTTCAGTGCATTAGCGATATCTTCTTCGCTCTCTTCCTTGTCGATAGCGTTCTGCGCTTTGTTCGCAACCACTACGAACGGCAGGTAAATCAGCGTCGCTATCCCTAAGTTGAACAAGGCGACCAGCAGAGCAGCAACGCTGCCGTTGGTGTTAAAGAAGGCCCCCAGCCCGGTTGGCATGGTCCACGGCGCGATGTTAGTAATCGGCGGGATGATACCCAGGTAGTAAGCTATCAGCGTAATCGCGGCCAGAATCGGTTGGACCAGAATGAACGGGATGAACATCACCGGGTTCATGATGATCGGCAGACCAAACAGAATCGGTTCGTTAATCTGGAAGAGACCAGAAGGTAACGCCAGCTTCGCCACCTGGCGATAATCCGCACGGCGAGAGGCGATGAAAATCGCGATGATCAGACCCAGCGTTGCGCCGCTGCCGCCGAGGAAAATATAGGAGTCCAGCATCGGTTTGGCCCAGACGTGGAACGTCTTACCGGCAGCCAGCGCGGCATCCACTGAACCGTACTGCTGATAGATAGAGATGTTTTCCAGCGCCCACGGCGTCATGATGCCGCTGTCGAGCGCCGTCAGCGCAAGTGAACCGTGGATACCGAAGAACCACAGCAGCGGAACAAAGAGCACGTACGCCCAGCCAACCACACTGCCCAGCGATGCCAGCGGTGTAGAGATGGTGTCCATAATGATCTGGTGGAAGTTGGTTCCCCAGGTCGTCAGCGCCCAGGCAATGATCCCCATCACCGAGAGGATAATAAAGCCCGGAATCAATGCAGAGAATGAACGGGAGACGGATGCCGGTACGCTATCAGGTAATTTGATGACCCAGTTGCGATGAACAATAAAGGTAAACATTTCCGCGACGACCAGACCGATAATAATACCGGAAATGATATTCGCGCCGCCCAGCCAGTTCGCCCCTACCGCATAGGCTTCGCCCACGCTATAAGGCGTTACGGTCATAAAGGCCGCAACCGATAACAGACCGGCCGCCAGGGCGTCGACTTTGCGTTCTTCCGCCAGCGCCATGCCGATAAAGAATGGCGCCATCAGTGACATAATGCCCAGCGTACCGTTATAAACGTTTCCGCCGATGCCTTTCAGACTATTGAGGTTTTCAATGGTTGAAGCATCCAGCCGAACGCCGAGGGAATAAAAAAACGACCCCTCCCCAAAGCTCAGGAAAACGTTATTAATTAATACAAACATGGCCCCCGCGAGGGTTAATGGCATTAAGCGAATAAAGCCGTTTTTGATTGCATTAACGTGTGGCTGCTTTCCTATTTTGACAGCAAAAGGAAGGAGTACCTTTTCAAGTGAAGCAATGACGTTACTCATAGAAAAATACCCTTAAAGACCGCAATTAATTATTGCGGTATATGTAAATGAAATAACTCTTTGACGGGAAAATTTAAAATATTAATTTGCAGCGGCTTTTTTAATTGCTGCAACAGCAGCCTTAAGCACGCCTAAACCATCGACTTTGCCATACAGCAGCGAGTCAATCACTTCTACAGGTTTGTTCGGTAACAAACGCTGAATTTCGGGCAACATATAAGCAATTTGCGGACCTAATAATACCACGTCGGCGTTGGGTCCTTTTTCACCGGCAAGCGTTTCCGGGAATGCATCAATAATAACCGGGACTTCATACTTTTCCGCCTGCGCGCGCATCTTTGACACTAACAAAGAGGTAGACATACCCGCAGAGCAAAACAGATAAATGTGTTTCTTTTCCATTTAGACCTTCCTCATGTGCGATTATCTGTCAACCAGACACGCCGCAAGTCTCAACCTGCATCCATGCTCTGGACAACCTGCGTAACCGAAAAACTTATTTCTGTGTCTGAAATGAGTATACGGCATCGCACCCGCTGATGGTATTTCCTTGACCAACTAAATTGTCTCTCATTGACCTGGCGTTATGACCCCCCTCACACTTCGGGTAAATAATTCGCATCAATAAATAAGATCATCTTCGTTACAAAAAAACCGGCGCAGTGGCCGGTTTGTTGAGTTGTTCAGGCAGTAGACAGTTATGACTACTTCGCCGCCTGCGGGTCGGTGTCGTACTCAGCGCAGCTCTGGTAGCCTGAGTTGACAACATGACCGGTATCATCCAGCGCCACGAAATAGGTTTCAGCTTTACCATCACGTTGACCCAGGATGTAGGTCTGACAGGTACCGCGAGCATGGATCATGCTCACTTCAGACGACGGTTTCCCGGCAATCTGTGCAACCTGCGCGCGACTCATACCTTTTTTCACATCTTTGACCACAGGCTGGACAAATTGGTCTTTGGTACGATCGTACGCCGTACACCCTGCAAGCATGGTTAATACCGCCGCTGCACTGAAAACTCCTGCAATAGTCCTGTTCATTTTTCGTCCTCTTTTTAATCAGCATGTTATATAAGCCTGGAATAGAATCTGTTATTTTTCAAGCTAACGCTTAGCACGCGAATATTTCGCCAGATTCCGTTCAGGCGGCAGGATGTCGTTTTAAGCGCCACTCAGCCTGTGTTCTCTTGTCGTTTACACAGCAAAGGGTTAGCTTAAACACGGTCTGATTTTATTCTTTTATAGTGGGAGGGGGTAAATGACTCTGCAACAAGAGATCATCAAAGCGCTTGGCGCAAAACCGCACATTAATCCAGAAGAGGAAATTCGCCGCAGCGTGGATTTCCTGAAAGCGTATCTGCAACGCTATCCCTTCCTGAAAAGCCTGGTGCTGGGCATCAGCGGCGGGCAAGACTCGACGCTGGCAGGTAAACTGTGCCAGACCGCCATCAGCGAACTTCGTGCTGAGACCGGTAACGACGCGCTGCAATTTATCGCCGTTCGTCTGCCGTATGGCATTCAGGTTGATGAGCAGGATTGTCAGGACGCCATTGACTTTATCCAGCCGGACCGCGTGTTGACCGTGAATATCAAAGGTGCGGTGCTGGCGAGCGAACAGGCCCTTCGGGAAGCGGGTATTGAACTGAGCGATTTTGTCCGTGGCAATGAAAAAGCCCGTGAGCGCATGAAGGCGCAGTACAGTATCGCGGGCATGACCAGCGGCGTGGTGGTTGGCACCGATCATGCAGCAGAGGCCATCACCGGTTTCTTCACCAAGTACGGCGATGGTGGTACGGATATTAACCCGCTATTTCGCCTCAACAAGCGCCAGGGGAAACAGCTGCTGGCGGCATTAGGTTGTCCGGAGCATCTTTATAAGAAAGCGCCCACCGCCGATCTCGAAGACGATCGCCCTTCTCTGCCGGATGAAGCCGCGCTGGGCGTGACTTATGAAAACATCGATGACTATCTGGAAGGAAAAGCGGTGGATGCCGCCATCGCGAAAATCATTGAAGGCTGGTATTTGAAGACGGAGCATAAGCGTCGTCCGCCGATTACCGTGTTTGATGACTTCTGGAAGTAATAAGGCTGAACCAGCCAGAGGGCGCGTCCCTCTGGCCTGCACAAGGACGTCAGCCACGCGTCGTCATGATCATTGAACGGCGTCCGGGGAGTGCCCCTGCAGCCAGGTTATCTCACTAAACAACAGTTTCCCCTCCGCTTTCAGCAGCCGGAGCGTATGTTTTCCATCATGCCAGCAGGCGCCCTGATCGGCAGTCAATAATTTATCGCCCAGTTGCCAGGCACCGCTAATGACAAACACCACGCCGCCGCGCGAGCCAAACGTCGTGAAGGTGCGATCGGCCACCCGAACCTTCGCCTGGCAGGCGTCACGCCGGGTCATGATATTAAAATCCATCGACATCTGTCCTTCCGTGAGTTTGGCTTTCACCACGCGCTCGCCGGCAAAGGTAAACGGCTGATGCTGCTTGAGGGTGTGGCTGAACGCGCCCTGACTCTCCAGCGTCACTTCACTGCCTTCCAGTAGAGTGATCACCCGCTCAATACCGGGAAAGAGCGAAAACTCACCATTACCGGCGATAGAAGCAATGCTGGCTCGCCAGTGAAAGTCGCGGGTCGCCGGAGGAAAACAGCAAATTTCACGCGTTTCACCGGCACCGTTGCGCCAGAGATTGACCGGCATCTTGCGGATATCAAAGTATTCCATCATCGCTCCTGATAAACATCATGCAGCATAATAAGGCACAACGTCGTTATCGGCAGCCACGATGATTTTCCTTAGGGTCTGAAAAAGAAAAAACCGCCGATCCTGCCCATCGCCTCAGTGGAGGGGATGGACAAGACCGGCGGTCTTCGAATAGGTCTGCTCAGTGATTACTCAACAGGTACAGGCATTTTACCGTCACGCGCCGGACGTTCTGTCAGACGCTTCTCAAAATTGGCATTAAACTGCTTTTTCTGTTCCGGGGTCAGAATGTTGTAGATCTTATTCTGCGTTTCCATGTGCGCCAGCATGTTGGCTTTACGCTGTTCTTCCATTTTCGCAATCTGCGCTTCGGCCTTCGCTTTATCGAAGGTGTCGCTGGCGATGATGTCGTGCATTGCGCGGCGTTCTTCAACTGGTGGACGCTTCATCTGGTCACGTTTGTCCTTCATGATGTCGCGGATCTGCTGCTTCTGAGCATCGGTCAGATTCAGGTCTTTAAACATCATGTCATGATGTGGACCAAATTTGCCTTTATGCTGCATCATCGGTTTGGCGTCTGCCGGGGCGGCGGTAGTATCCGCTGCATGAGCCAGGTTCGCAGCGCCCAGCGCCAGGGTAGAAGCAACAAACAGTGCAGTTAATTTACGCATAATCTTTATCCTTCCTTTCAGTTATTTTACGGCTTTCTTGTCACCTCCGAAGAAGTACAGTGCCGTGTTGACGAGATTAACTTTAACGACTTAATCGTCAATTAGTCAGAGCATCGGTAAAACAATGAAAGTGTAAAAAACATTTTTTCGCCAATTGTGGAGAAAAAAAGAAATTAAGGTGAAAAGTTGAAAGGAAAAATGACAACAGCATGATTTTTCAGGGAATATGAAGAACCATACCTGATTACTGATGATAAATAAAGCTGTTCTCCAGGAATAATCCGGATTAATTCTCCGACGCACAAAAAAATAAAGCCCACAGGCCCTCGCCTGCGGGAAATACGTTAGTTCATTTTCTCCAGCATCAGACCTGCACGTAATCCCAGCGCCACGCCGGGATTAGGGAATAGAACGTACTCTACGTCATGTGTGACGACAAAACGCTCGGCGCCATCTTCCGCCAGTAGCGTCCCTGCGGCAAACGGCGTGAAGTTGAGCGTCTGGCTGTCCATGTGCAGCACAAACGCGTCGCTGCGCCGGGTTATCTGTGACGCGACCTGATAGCGGACCGGCGGAGTGCCGTCGGCCTGGTCAATTTGTCCCGTCAGTAAACAGGTCAGCGCGGCAGACGTCGGGGCAAACTGGCGAAGATCGTTGTGACCGAACGGCAACGCTTTGCCCAACTCCAGCGTGCAGGCGAGCGCGCCGAAGTGTTCAGCGCTGAAATGGGTAAAGGTGCCCCCCGGCGTTTGATGGAACACCAGCGCTTCCAGTCCTGCGGCACCCAGCCAGCCAAGAAACGCCTCATCCCAGGGGATGGGGCGTTGGGGCAACACGCCAAAGCGCAAATGGTGAGAGCCACGAATGGCGGTGTGCAGATCCAGATGCCAGCGAATCGACTCCGCGCCCGTCGTAAAGAAATCTTCCAGACACTGCTCAAGTTGACGTGCACGCTGTGTCTCGACGCTTTCGGCAAACAGTTGCCAGCGCCCGCCAAACATCCGGTTCATATCGCTGTGGCAGTAGCGCTGGCCGTCTGCCAGCGCCTGCGGATTGCCGAGGATCACCAGCAGTCGCCAGTGCAGCGTAATTTCCCCCGCCGACAGCGCCAGCAGCAAGGCATTAAGTATCTCGACTGGCGCGGTTTCGTTGCCGTGAATACCGGCGGAGATCACCAGTGCGCGATCGGTCGCGGTGAACGGCGTAAGTTCGAGGATACCGGCGTCAACCCAGCGCCAGCGAAAGCCCGCCCTTTGCCCCTCCCGGACATCCGGCATCGTACCCGCCAGCGTGGCGGCGAGGAAATCATCCATGTCCGCCTCCCGATTGCTGGAACGGATAGACAGAACCCAGCTGCAGCAGTTGTGTCAGCGTATCCAGCGCTTCGCGCCCTTCACGCAACAGTTGCGGATCGGCGAGATCCGCGGCGGTCAGGCGGTCGCGATAGTAGCGATCCACCCAGTCGTTGAGCGCATTAAACAGCACGTCATTCATCATCACGGCCGGATTGACCGCCTGGCGTTCTTCTGCGGTTAGCACCACCCGCAAGCGCAGACAGGCTGGCCCGCCGCCGTTTGACATACTTTCGCGCAGGTCAAATACCCGCATGTCGCGGATCGGATTATCCGTTTCCAGCAGGTTCGTCAGATAGCGCCATACGCCCGCGTGTTCGCGACACTCCTGTGGCAGAACCAGCATCATCGAACCGTCATCCCGGCTCAACAGCTGGCTGTTAAACAGATACGTCGCGACCGCATCCGGCACCGACACGTCAGCCGTTGGCACCACAATGGGGGTAAAACCGGACACCCGAGCGCGCAGTTGATTCATGACCTCGTTCTGTTTCGCAAAGGACTGCTCATGGCAGAACAGCACTTCCCGGTTCGAGACCGCAATGACATCGTTATGAAACACACCGAGGTCGATGACCTCCGGGTGCTGCTGGGCAAAAATACACTGCTGTGGATTCACCTGATTCAGGCGGGCCACCGCCTCGCTGGCCTCACGGGTCTGACGCGCCGGATAGCGGGAAGGCCGCGTATTACCGCCCTCTTCACGCCCGTAGACAAAGAGCTGCGTCCCCGGCTCGCCATATTCTCCACCGAGTCGATTATGGTTAGCCGCCCCTTCATCGCCAAGCATCGCCACCTGCGGCAGCGCGGAATGCACCGCGAAATAGCGTTCATCACGGAAGATCGCCCGCAGCAGCGTTTCTGTGGTGGGCGCTTCGAGAGAACGGTGGAACTTGTTATTGAGGTTGGCGACCGTCAGATGCACTTTGCCATCCAGCGTATCCGCCGACGGAGCAACCGTCGCCGCGTTTGCCACCCACATCGGCGATGCGGAGCTGACGCTGGAGAGCCAGTGTGGCACCTGACGCGCCACTTTCTCGATCACCTGCTCATCGCTGCCGCTAAACCCCAACTGGCGCAATGCAGGAATAAACGGCCGTTCATGCGGCGGGATCACCGCCTGCGGGTATCCTGCATCCGCCAGCGCCTTCATTTTAAGCAGCCCCTGCTTCGCCGCCAGACGCGGGTTCGAAACCTGAAAACGATGACGGGTGGACGCCTCGTTGCCGAACGACAGCCCGGCATAATGGTGCGTCAGCCCCACCAGTCCATCGAAGTTGACCTCGCGTGCTTTCATACGGACTCCTCACGCGAGAAGTCGAGGCCCGGACTCAACGTTGCAGGTAGCGTCAACGCCGGAGATTCCAGACTCGCCATCGGCCAGGCGCAATAATCGGCAGCATACCAGGCGCTGGCCCGATGGTTTCCGGAAGCCCCTACGCCACCGAACGGCGCGGTGCTGGCGGCACCGGTTAACGGTTTATTCCAGTTAACGATCCCCGCACGCGCTTCCAGCAGTAGCTGGTCGAACTGCGCGCGGTCAGGCGAGACCAGCCCACAGGACAGCCCAAAACGAGTGTTGTTGGCCATCGCGATCGCCTCGTCGAAGCGTTCATAGCGCCAGACGCCGAGCAGCGGACCAAAGACCTCCTCATCGGGAAGATTCGCCACGCCCGTCAGTTCAATAATACCCGGCGATAACAGCGAGGTACCTGCCTGCAGCAGGCGCGGCGCCAGCAGCGTCCGCCCGCCGAGCGACTCAAGTTGTTGCCAGGCCCCAAACACATGACGCGCCGCCTGTTCGGAGATAAGCCCGCCAATAAACGGTTGCGGCTCATCGTCCCAGCGGCCTGGCTGGATGCGCTGGCTGACGTCCACCAGTCGCGCGAGAAACGCATCGCCCTGCGCACCTTTCTTCACCAACAGCCGACGTGCGCAGGTACAGCGCTGACCGGCGGTGACAAACGCGGACTGAATAGTCAGGTGCACCGCCGCATCGATATCCGCCGGATCCTCGATAATCAACGGATTGTTACCGCCCATTTCGAGGGCAAGGATTTTTTCCGGCTGTCCTGCAAGCTGGCGATGCAGTTGATAGCCCGTGTTCGCGCTGCCGGTAAACAGCAGCCCGTCGAGGACGTCCAGCGCGCTCAGCGCCTGTCCCGTTTCCCGCCCACCCTGCAACAGATTCAGCACCCCATGCGGTAAACCGGCCTGTTCCCAGAGTCGGATCACCGCGTCTGCGGTCCACGGCGTCAGTTCGCTGGGCTTAAAGAGTAAGGTGTTGCCCGCCAGCAGCGCGGGCACAATGTGCCCGTTCGGCAGGTGTCCCGGAAAGTTATACGGACCAAACACCGCCAGCACGCCATGCGGACGGTGGCGAAGCGTTGCCGCGCCGTCGGGCAACGCACTCTGCTGCTCGCCAGTACGGGCGTGGTACGCATTAACAGAAATGGCGATTTTGTTAATCATCGCCGTCACTTCCGTCACCGCTTCCCAGCGCGGCTTGCCGGTTTCGCGGGCAATAATGGCGGTCAGTTCGGTTTTATTGCTCTCCAGCAATCCGGCAAATTTTTCGACAATCGCCTGGCGTTCGCTGAAGGGGCGTCGGGCCCAGGCCGGGAAAGCCGCGCGCGCGGCACAGGCCGCCAGCTTCACCTGCGCGGCATCGGCATCGTGACCTTCCCAGAGCACGTCACCCTGTACCGGATCTTTCTTCACCCGATGTTCACCCTGACCGGTCACCCAGTCGCCGTTAATCCATAAAGTCATAGCGTTTTCTCCTCAGCGCAGAGACGGACAAAACGAACCCGATCTCCTGCATGACATTTCAGGGCATCCAGTTGCGCGGCGGTCAGCACCAGACGTTGTGTATTCGGATCGGCGCGTACCAGCATGACGCGGAAGTGACGATAGTTCTCATTCGCCACCAGACAGGCCGGGAAATCACCGGTCGCAGGCTGTCCTTCGCCAACCTCTATCAGCCGACTTTTGCGGATCGCCCGCACCCGGTCAATGTCACACTCCAGCGTTGGACCGCCGTCGAAAATGTCGATGTAATGGCGATAGCGGAATCCTTCTTTCTCCAGTACGGCGCGCGCCGGGGCGGTTTGCGGATGAACTTCGCCAATCACCGCCTGCGCCTCGTCGGAGAGAAAGTGGGTGTAAATCGGATGCTTCGGCATCAGTTCAGCAATAAACGCTTTCTGTCCGGTACCGCAGAGAAAATCGGCCCGGGAAAACTCCATCGAGAAAAAGCGTTTCCCCAGGCTTTGCCAGAACGGGGAATAGCCGTGCTCGTCGATCACGCCGCGCATTTCCGCGACCACCTTTTCATTAAAATGGTCGCGAAACGCCGCCATAAACATGAAGCGCGATTTAGACAACAGGTAGCCGTTGCCCTCTTTGCGCCAGTCGGGGTCGAGGAATAACGTGCACAGCTCGCTACTGCCCGTATGATCGTTACTGAGAAACAGCGTCGGCAGCGCGTTATAGACGTTCAGCTCTTTTGAGGCATGCACCTGCGTCCCTACGCGATAGTTGTACCAGGGATCGTTAAGCCCCACGGCGACTTCGATCGCGCAAATTCCCGCCACGGTGCCACTGTCCAGATCCTCCAGCACAAAGACATAACCCTGTTCACTTTTCGGCAATTCGCCCCGCCAGGTTTTCAGGGAGCGGTCGATACGCGCCGCCAGCGTGGCTTCATTGGCCGGTAGCGAGGTCAGTCCACCGCCGGTTTTACTGGCCAGCTGCATCAGCGCGCTGATATCAGCGTGCTCGACAGGACGGATCACCATCATGATGAACCTCCGGCGGTAATCTGTTCGCAGGCAAGCGCAAAACGGTCAAGACCGGTAGCCACCTCTTCTTGCGTGACGTTCAGCGCCGGAGCGAAGCGCACCACGTTGCCCCCAGCAATCAGCACCATCACGCCCGCTTTCGCGGCTTCCTGAGAAATCTGTTTGGCTTTGCCGGCAAACTTATCGTTCAGTACACAGCCAATCAGCAGGCCCAGCCCGCGAATTTCACTGAACAGCCCGGTGTGCAGATTGATGGCGTTCAGACGCTCCACGAACCAGTCATGGCGCTGTTTCACACCGTTCAGCATCGCGGGCGTATTGACGATGTCGAGCAATTTTCCGGCGACGGCGGTTGCCAGCGGGTTACCGCCATAGGTGGTGCCGTGTGTTCCGACGGTCATCACGCTGGCGCATTTTTCACTGGCCAGCAGTGCCCCGATCGGGAAGCCGCCGCCCAGCGCCTTGGCGGTGGTCAGGAGATCTGGCGTAACGCCGTAGTGCATGTAGGCGTACAGCTCACCGGTACGGCCCACGCCGGTCTGCACTTCATCAAAAATCAGCAGCGCATTATGTCGATCGCACAGCTCGCGCAGCCCTTGCAGGAAGGCCTGAGTTGCCGGCAGCACGCCGCCTTCACCCTGCATGGGTTCGACGATGACCGCACAGGTGGTATCGTCGATCAGCGTGCTGGCAGAGTTAATATCGTTGTAGACGGCGTGACGGATCTCCGGCGGCAGCGGCGCGAAATCCTGCGAATAGGCAGGTTGTCCCCCGGCGCTGACGGTGAACAGCGTACGACCGTGAAAGGCATTCTTAAATGCCACGATGCCGCTTTTATTGCTGCCGTAGTGGTCGTGCGCATATTTGCGCGCCAGCTTCAGCGCCGCCTCGTTGGCCTCAGCACCGGAGTTGCAGAAGAAGATACGATCGGCAAAGGTGGCGTCGATTAACTTTTTCGCCAGTCGCAGCGCCGGCTCGTTGGTATAGCCATTGCCGGTGTGCCAGAATTTACTCGCCTGGTTATTCAGTGCGTCACGCAATTCTGGATGCGCGTGCCCCAGCGCATTCACTGCAATACCCCCCGCGAAGTCGATATACTCTTTACCCTGCTGATCCCACAAGCGTGAACCTTCGCCACGAACCGGAATAAAAGGCGCCGGTGCATAAACGGGCATCATCCATTCATCAAAATTTTCACGCGTAATTGACTGAGACATAGCGACCTCATCGGTAAATAAAAAGTTATTTATATGTTAATAAATAGTGGTGTTTGCGCTGTAAATGTAGATTGCAGTCTTCATGCCAGCCAGCGAAAAAAATGCATAAATGGCTGCCTTAGACGGAAAATCAATGCGTTACAACCCAGCGATATTCACTATGCGTGCATAAAAAGTGAATATGTTTGCGTAAAAGAGGAGTAAATAGAGGAAAAACCGCAATATTATGCACAGACCAAATATAATTCTGGAAATGTGATCCTATGCGAAATTTACAGGAAATTGCTGCGCCATTCTGACGCAATCTGCCCTAAAACCGGGCAAAGGTTGCCCCATTGTTAACACCATTCGCACTCATTGCCGGAATCTCACCATTATGAGCAGTCAGTTTGCGGAAATTCTGCTACCATCCATGCACTATTCATCCAGCAAAGTGGCAGCGACTATGAAATTTGTCTCTTTTAATATCAACGGCCTGCGCGCCAGACCTCATCAACTGGAAGCCATCGTCGAAAAACACCAACCCGATGTTATTGGCCTGCAGGAGACAAAAGTTCACGACGACATGTTCCCGCTCGAGGATGTCGCAAAACTCGGCTACAACGTTTTCTATCACGGTCAGAAAGGTCACTATGGCGTGGCGCTGCTGACCAAAGAGACGCCCATCGCCGTGCGACGGGGTTTTCCCGATGATGGCGAAGAGGCTCAGCGGCGCATCATCATGGCGGAGATCCCCTCTCCACTGGGCAACCTGACGGTGATCAACGGCTATTTCCCGCAGGGCGAAAGCCGTGACCATCCGATTAAGTTTCCGGCCAAAGCGCAGTTTTATCAGAACTTACAACACTATCTCGACAACGAACTGAAGCGTGACAACCCGGTACTGATCATGGGGGATATGAATATCAGCCCGTCCGATCGGGACATCGGCATTGGCGAAGAGAACCGCAAGCGCTGGCTGCGCACCGGCAAGTGTTCGTTCCTGCCGGAAGAGCGCGAATGGATGGACCGCCTGCTGGGCTGGGGTCTGGTTGACACCTTCCGCCATGCGCACCCGGAATCTGTCGACAAATTCTCGTGGTTTGATTACCGTTCGAAGGGATTCGATGATAACCGCGGTCTGCGTATCGATCTGTTGCTGGCAAGCAATCCGCTGGCGGAGCGCTGTGTGGAAACCGGTATTGACTATGACATTCGCAGTATGGAAAAACCGTCTGACCATGCGCCGGTGTGGGCAACGTTTAAGGTTTGATGTTCAGTCGTGAACGCCAGAAAGATGGGGTTAACAGGCGCACTGATCCTCTGTCTTGCCGGGGTGCTCTGGGCGTTGCCCCCCGGTCTGCTCACGCTGGAGACGCTTAAGCACCATCATTCACTGCTGGCGGACTGGCAGCGCCAGTCCCCTTTTCTTTGCGCCAGTCTCTATTTTCTGCTCTATACCGCTATCGCGGCGCTGTCGATTCCCGGCGCGGCGCTGCTGACGCTGCTCGGCGGTGCGCTGTTTGGCCTCTGGCAAGGTACGTTGCTGGTCTCTTTTGCTTCGACGCTTGGCGCGACGCTCGCCATGCTCACCAGTCGTTATCTGCTGCGTGACTGGGTGTCGCGGCGTTTTGCCCGGCACATGGCAACGGTGAATAATGGGATGGCGCGAGACGGCGCCTTTTATCTCTTTGCGCTCCGCCTGATGCCGTTGTTTCCGTTTGTTGTCGTCAACCTGCTGGCCGGCCTCACCGCCGTCGGCGTGCGCCGTTACTGGTGGGTCAGCCAGTTGGGGATGCTACCTGCCACCGTCGTTTATCTGAACGCCGGACGCCAGTTAAGCCAGTTAACATCGATACGCGACATTATCTCTCCCGCGATGCTGGCCGCGTTTGCCCTGTTGGGGTTATTACCGCTGGCCTCCCATTGGCTGGCAACACGTTTTTTTCAGGAGTAACGATGCGTTGGGGATTACTACTTGCGGGCCTGTTGCTGACCGCTCAGAGCCACGCCGAACAGAACTGGCAGCAGATCAAAGATGAAGCCAAAGGCCAGACCGTCTGGTTCAACGCCTGGGGCGGTGACACCGCCATTAACCAGTACCTTGACTGGGTCAGCGGCGAGATGAAAACGCACTATGCGGTCAATCTTAAAATCGTGCGCCTCGCCGATGCGGCTGATGCCGTGAAGCGTATCCAGACGGAAGCCGCCGCCGGGCGGAAAACCGGCGGTTCTGTCGACCTGCTGTGGGTCAACGGTGAAAACTTCCGCACGTTGAAAGAGGCAGGATTGTTGCAGACCCAGTGGGCGGAAGCGCTGCCCAACTGGCGTTATGTCGATACGCAAAAACCGGTACGTGAAGATTTCTCTATTCCCACTGACGGGGCTGAATCTCCGTGGGGCGGCGCGCAGTTGACGTTTATCGCGGACAGCAGCGTGACGCCACAACCGCCGCAGAGTCCGCAGGCGCTGTTGGCATTTGCCCAGGCGCATCCCGGCACCGTCAGCTACCCTCGACCACCGGACTTTACCGGCACGGCGTTCCTGGAGCAGTTACTGATCTCGCTGGCAGACTCTCCGCATGCGCTCACCGTCGCACCGGATGCCGCCACCTTCGCCCGGGTGACCGCGCCGCTGTGGCGCTACCTTGACGCGCTGCATCCCGCGCTGTGGCGCGAAGGCAAGGATTTCCCACCATCTCCGGCGCGGATGGACGCGTTACTCAACAGCGGGACGCTGCGCCTGTCGTTAACCTTTAACCCCGCGCACGCTCAGCAAAAAGTCGCCAGCGGTGAATTGCCGAAAAGCAGCTACAGCTTTGGCTTTAGCGAAGGAATGATTGGCAACGTTCACTTTGTCACCATTCCGGCTAATGCCCGTGCCAGCGCCGGAGCGAAGCTGGTCGCCAACTTCCTGCTCTCGCCTGACGCCCAGTTGCGGAAGGCCGACCCGACAGTCTGGGGCGATCCGTCGGTCCTGGATGCGAAAAAACTGCCCGCCGCGCAGCAGGCGGCGCTGGAAGCACGCATGCCGGATGGCCTGCCCGCCGTCCTGCCCGAGCCTCATGCGGCCTGGGTTAACGCGTTGGAGCAAGAATGGCTGCGCCGCTACGGCTCGCGCTAATGTTTCTTGCCTGGCTGGGCATGGCGACAATATACGCGCCAGTACTGCCGGCCAGCGTGCTGCTAATCGCCCCCGCGCTGTCGTTGGCGAACTGGCAGGCGCTTTTTGCCGATCCCCAACTGCCGCAGGCGTTGCTGGCAACCGTGGTTTCAGTGTTCATCGCCGCCGCTGGCGCGCTGTTTATTGCGCTAATGGTTGTGGTGGCGCTCTGGCCAGGCATACGCTGGCGGCGGTTGAGTACCCGCCTGCCGTGGCTGCTCGCCATTCCCCATGTCGCGTTTGCCAGCGCCGCGCTGCTGCTCTTTGCCGAAGGCGGACTGCTCTGGCGCGCGCTGCCGTTTTTCTCTCCCGCGCTCGATCGCTACGGCATTGGGCTTGGCGTGACGCTGGCGGTGAAAGAGAGCGCTTTCGTGCTGTGGATTTTATCGATTTTACTGAGTGAGAAACGACTGGCTCAGCAAGTCATCGTCCTGGATTCACTGGGCTACAGCCGCCGACAGGCGCTCTGCTGGTTGTTATTGCCCACCATTGCCCCCGGGCTGGGTATCGTGATGCTGGCCGTGGTGGCGTGGACGATTTCGGTGGTAGATGTTGCCATTATCCTGGGTCCCGGCAACCCGCCAACGCTGGCGGTCCTCTGCTGGCAGTGGCTTAGTCAGGGAGACAGTGAACAGCAGATCAAAGGCGCGCTGGCGAGCCTGCTTTTACTGGCGCTACTCGCCCTCTTTGTCCTCGCAGGCTACCTGCTCTGGCGCGGTTGGCGACGCACACTTCCCGACATCAACGGCGTGCGTCAACGCCGTATTCCGCCCGTGACGGGAAAAACGCTGGCGCTGTCGCTACCCGCAACGGGTGTGCTGTGCACGGTATTGTTGGCCCTTCTCGCACAGCAATCCGCGCTTAATCCCGAGGCATTAACCCACAGCGTAATGGCAGGACTGGCCGCCAGCGCGCTGGGGTTGGTCATTTTGCTGCTATGGCTGGAATGGGGGCCGCAGCGCGGACATCGTTGGGTCTGGCTGCCGATCCTCCTTCCGGCGCTGCCGTTGGTGATGGGGCAATATGCGCTGGCGCTACACCTTGAACAGGACGGCCAGTTTGCAACGATTGTCTGGGGGCATCTGCTGTGGGTAGCACCGTGGATGTTGTTCGTCCTGAAACCGGCCTGGCAACGCATCGATCCCCGTCTGCTGCTGATTGCCCGGACGCTGGGCTGGTCGCCGATGAAAATCTTTTGCACCGTAAAATGCCCGCAAATTATACGTCCTGCACTGGTGGCGCTGGCGGTGGGTTTCTCCGTCAGTATCGCACAGTACATGCCGACGCTGTGGCTGGGCGCGGGTCGTTTCCCGACGCTGACGACGGAAGCGGTCGCCCTCAGCAGCGGTGGCAGCACCGGCATCCTGGCCGCGCAGGCGCTCTGGCAATTGCTGTTACCGCTGTTAGTGTTCGCACTGATGGCCGGGCTTTCATCATGGGTCGGCCACCGCCGGCAAGGATTGCGCTAATGCTCACCGTTCGCCATCTTACTCTGTTTTTTAACCAGGCCCCGCTGTTTGGCCCGTTAACCTTTGATGTAGCAAAAGGTGACATTGTCACATTAATGGGCCCCTCCGGCTGCGGCAAGTCTTCACTACTGGCCTGGATGGTGGGTGCGCTGACACCGCCACTGCACGCCAGCGGTGAACTGTGGCGGGATGAACAACGTCTGGATGTGCTCCCGACGGCCCAACGCCAGACCGGCATTTTATTTCAGGATGCCCTGCTGTTTGATCATTTTACGGTGGGGCAAAACCTGCTGCTGGCGCTCCCCGCCGGTCTGAAAGGCCCGGCGCGCCACGATGCGGTTCATCACGCGCTTGAACGCGCGGGCATGGCGGGTTTCTCTTCTCGCGATCCCGCCACGCTGTCTGGCGGTCAGCGCGCGCGGGTCGCGCTGCTTCGCGCCCTGCTGGCACAACCCAGAACATTGCTGCTGGACGAACCCTTCAGCCGTCTTGATACTGACAGACGGGCAGACTTTCGTCAGTGGGTCTTTGACGAAGTGCGTCGACTGGACATCCCGGTCGTTCAGGTGACCCATGACGCGCAGGATGTTCCGCCGGGAGGCCACGTTTTGCAGTTATCTCCCGCGTCGTGAAACTGCGGACATACTGCGTTAACGCAAAGTTTTTCAGCTACAGCGAGCACAGAATGGCGCCTCCTTATCTCAACGTCGGGCAATTCGATGAAACGTGTTTCTCAAATGACCGCGCTGGCACTGGCTTTAGGGCTCGCTTGCGCTTCCACCTGGGCTGCTGATATGGCGCAGGCGCTCAACTTCAAACAACTGACGCAAAAACAGGGTACAGCCATCGATACCCGTCCAGGCGCGTTCTACAATGGCTGGCCGCCGTCGTTAAACGGCCCTTCCGGCCATGAACCCTCCGCCCTGAATCTCTCTGCAAGCTGGCTCGACAACATGAGCGACGAACAGCTCAACGCCTGGATCCAGCAGCATCAACTGAAATCCGCCGCCCCTGTCGCGCTGTACGGCAACGACAGCGATGTGCAGGCGGTGAAAAGTCGACTGCAAAAAGCGGGACTGCAACAGGTTGCCACGCTGAGCGACGCGCTGCAGGAGCCCGCCCGTCTGCAACGACTGCCGCATTTCGAACAGCTGGTTTATCCGCAGTGGCTGCATGACCTGCAACAGGGTAAAGAGGTGACCGCGAAACCCGCCGGTGACTGGAAAGTGATCGAAGCCGCCTGGGGCGCGCCGAAGTTTTATCTGCTCAGCCATATTCCGGGTGCGGATTACATCGACACCAACGAAGTGGAAAGCGAGCCGCTGTGGAACAAAGTCTCCGACGCCAGCCTGCAGGCGATGCTGGCGAAACACGGTATCCGTCACGACACCACTGTTATCCTGTACGGTCGCGATGTTTACGCCGCGGCACGGGTGGCGCAGATCATGCTGTATGCCGGGGTGAAAGACGTTCGCCTGCTCGACGGTGGCTGGCAGACCTGGTCTGATGCCGGGCTGCCGGTCGAGCGCGGCACACCCGCGAAGGTCAAACCGGAGCCCGATTTTGGCGTGACCATTCCGGCGCAGCCGCAGTTAATGCTTGATATGGAGCAGGCGCGCGGGCTGTTGCACCGTCAGGATGCGTCGCTGGTCAGTATTCGCTCCTGGCCGGAATTTATCGGCACCACCAGCGGCTACAGCTACATCAAGCCAAAAGGTGAAATTGCCGGCGCGCGCTGGGGACATGCCGGCAGCGACTCGACCCATATGGAAGACTTCCATAACCCGGACGGCACCATGCGCAGCGCGGAAGATATCGCCGCAATGTGGAAGCAGTGGCACATACTGCCGGATCAGCAGGTCGCCTTCTACTGTGGCACCGGCTGGCGCGCGTCAGAGACGTTTATGTACGCCCGGGCGATGGGCTGGAAAAACGTCTCCGTCTATGACGGCGGCTGGTATGAGTGGAGCAGCGATCCAAAAAACCCGGTCTCCACAGGCGAACGCGGCCCGGACAGCAGCAAATAATCTCACCCATTCTGACGCTGAAGCCCTTTCAGCGTCAGATAACCACTCCAGACGCGCGTCAGCGTCGTCATCCAGCACAGCGTGCCGAAGATCCACGCCAGTGCGGCGAAGTACGCCGGGAAAAGGCAGCAGAGCACAAAGAGTGCGATCGTTTCCGTTCCCTCCGTCAATCCGCCCAGATAGTAAAACGACTTGTGTGCGTAGCCGGGGTTATCGATATTGTGCTTTGCAGCCAGCGCAGCAAAGGCGAGAAAGCTGCTGCCGGTGCCGATAAACGCAAACAACAGCCAGCTTCCCGCCAGCGCGTTATGCTGCGGATCGGCCAGAATGAAGCCAAACGGCACCATCGCGTAAAACAAGAAGTCGAGCGCGATATCGAGAAAGCCACCCGCATCGGTGAGTCCTCGGCGTCGCGCCAGCGCGCCGTCAAGACCATCCAACAGCCGGTTCAGCGCAATCGCCACCAGCGCCGCCAGATACCACCCCAGGGCCAGAAACGGCAACGCCAGCACGCCGAGAGCAAATCCAACGAGCGTCAGCCCGTCCGGAGAAATCCCCGGCCTGTCGAGCACGCCCGCGCAGCGGTGGAGCAGCGGTTTGAGCCGGGGATGAAGATGCCTGTCAAGCACGCGGCGCTCCTTTGAAACTGTCGCACAGCCCCTGCGAAGGAATGTCCAGCGCGGCGTTGAAACGCGCCGAGAGGTTCTGGAAGGCCAGAAGCGCGGTCATCTCACTAATGACCTCATCGCTGAAATGCTGCTTCATTTGCGCTTTCAGGGCATCGTCTACCTGCGGCGGCGTGGCGGTCACGGCGTCAGCATAGGCCAGCGCAATGCGCTCTTCTGTCGTAAAAAGCGACGATGCCTGCCAGTTCGCCACCGCCAGTACTTTTTCCATCGCGCCACAGCGCTCTGCCAGACGCAGGCTGTTGGCGTCCACGCAGAATGCGCAATGGCAGACCTGCGACACGCGCGTCATCAGCAGCGCCCGCATCACCGGCGTCAGACGGGCACGTTTACGTTCGAGAAATCCCACAAACAGCGCCACCAGCCAGAACAAAAACGGCATCCGTCCCCACCAGCGCGTCGGATGTAGTACCTCGCCGTAGTGTTTTTTTTGCGTCATCACGAGAGGGCTAAGAGAGGCAGGGAGGCGGGTCAGCGGCGTTACCCACGATTGCGGATCGTTCAAGGGGGACTCCTGGGACTTCAGGTCAATCAAAGATGACGATAGTATGTCACTTTCTGCTGTTGAACATTGACGAATATGATGAAAACCCTCGACGTTGTTGCCGCGATCGTTGAACGTGATGGCAAAATTTTGCTCGCCCAGCGCCCGCCACAGGCGGACCAGGCTGGACTATGGGAATTTGCCGGTGGCAAGGTGGAAGCGGGCGAAACGCAGCCACAGGCGCTGGTCCGCGAACTGCGTGAAGAGCTAGGGATTGAGGCCACGGTAGGATGCTATATTGCCAGCCATCAGCGTGAAGTCTCCGGGCGGATGATTCATCTGCATGCCTGGCATGTCCCCGCGTTCAGCGGAGAGGTGATAGCGCATGAGCACCAACAGCTGGTGTGGTGCGAACCACAGGCCGCGCTGGACTATCCGCTCGCCCCCGCCGATGTTCCTCTGCTTAACGCCTTTATGATTTTACGCGCCGCCAGACCAGCGGATTCGTGCCGATCGTTTTCTCATCGCGCTGGCACTGCAACAATACGCCATCGGCTTTAATCACCGCCCCTTCTGAATAATTCTGATCCTGATAAATGCAGCACTGATTACAGGGCTGCGCGCGCTGCCCACCGGAGCTGAAGACCTCCGGCGGCACGTTCACCTGAACATCAGGGCGAATATTTTGATTCGCCAGGGTGGATAAAGAGAGTGTCATCAGCGCTGCCGCCATCGCGATAAAACGCATAGGATTTCCTTACTATTCCGGGACTGTTCTCAGTATAACGGTAACCCGCACGGGAAACTTTAATCTCTTGCGTCATCGCTTTTTGTTATGACAGCCGTTTCGTTATTAATTTGTCTGGCCCCGGCATTTTTTTCTTGCTATCCGTCACATTCCTGGTGGTATAGTCAAAATCTGCAAATGCACTTAATACAAACAACATAAATACAACCACATTAAAATATAAGAGGTTTTTATATCTATGGATCAGACACGCTCTCTGGAATCATTCCTCAACCATGTCCAAAAGCGCGACCCGAATCAAACCGAGTTCGCGCAAGCCGTCCGTGAAGTCATGACCACCCTGTGGCCGTTCATTGAGCAAAACCCGCGTTATCGTGAAATGTCGTTGCTGGAACGTCTGGTTGAGCCAGAGCGTGTGATTCAGTTCCGCGTCGTGTGGCTGGACGATCGTAATCAGGTCCAGGTTAACCGTGCATGGCGTGTACAGTTCAACTCGGCGATTGGCCCGTACAAAGGTGGGATGCGCTTCCACCCTTCCGTGAACCTGTCGATCCTGAAGTTCCTCGGTTTTGAGCAAACCTTTAAAAATGCGTTGACCACCCTGCCGATGGGCGGCGGTAAAGGCGGAAGTGATTTCGACCCGAAAGGGAAAAGTGAAGGCGAAGTGATGCGTTTCTGTCAGGCGCTGATGACTGAACTGTATCGACATCTGGGGCCGGATACTGACGTTCCTGCCGGAGATATCGGCGTGGGCGGTCGTGAAGTGGGCTTTATGGCCGGGATGATGCGTAAGCTTTCCAACAACAGCGGCTGTGTGTTTACCGGCAAAGGACTCTCCTTCGGCGGCAGCCTTATCCGCCCGGAAGCAACCGGCTACGGTCTGGTCTACTTCACCGAAGCGATGCTCAAACGTCATGGTCTGGGCTTTGAAGGGATGCGCGTGGCGGTTTCCGGCTCCGGCAACGTGGCGCAGTTTGCCATTGAAAAAGCGATGGAATTTGGCGCTCGCGTGGTGACGGCCTCCGACTCCAGCGGCACCGTCGTGGATGAGAGCGGCTTTACGAAAGAGAAACTGGCGCGTCTGTGCGAAATCAAAGCCAGCCGCGATGGTCGCGTGGCGGACTACGCCCGTGAGTTTGGCCTGACCTATCTGGAAGGTAAACAGCCGTGGTCAGTGCCGGTCGATATCGCCCTGCCGTGTGCAACGCAAAACGAACTCGATGTCGACGCCGCGCGTCAGCTTATCGCCAACGGCGTGAAGGCGGTGGCGGAAGGGGCAAACATGCCGACCACCATCGAGGCAACCGACCTGTTCCTCGAAGCCGGCGTGCTGTTTGCACCGGGCAAAGCAGCGAACGCCGGTGGCGTTGCCACCTCCGGTCTGGAAATGGCGCAGAACGCTGCGCGTCTGAGCTGGAAGGCGGAAAAAGTGGATGCCCGTCTGCACCACATTATGCTTGATATTCACCATGCCTGCGTCGAGTACGGTGGCGAAAGCAAGCAGACCAACTATGTCCGTGGGGCGAACATCTCAGCCTTCGTGAAGATTGCCGACGCCATGTTTGGCCAGGGTGTGATTTAATTCACCGCGGCACGAGCGTATTACACGCCCGCCTCTGCTTCTGCTGATGGCGGGCTTTTTTTCGCCGCGCGTTTGCGGGGCGCGCTCTTTTTCTTATCTGCGTCGCCGGGTGCCACAATGCCACGGAAGCGGCGTACCGGCGTACTCCGCGCCTGATCGATCAGTTGATACAGCGTCCCCACCAGCGGCTGCATAAAATCCTGATAGCGGCACTGCTTTTCGCTGATTTGCGTCAGTATCGACTCCCAGTGGGCGGTCATGTCAGGACGGGTCGCCATCTCCGGCAGCGAGTGGAACAGCGCTTTCCCGGCATCGGTGGAGTGAATATAACGCCCTTTTTTGACCAGAAAGCCGCGCTTAAACAGCAGTTCAATGATCCCGGCGCGGGTGGCTTCGGTGCCCAGCCCATCCGTTGCGCGGAGGATCTTTTTCAGATCTTTATCCTGTACGAAGCGCGCGATCCCGGTCATCGCCGACAGCAGCGTGGCATCGGTAAAGTGGCGCGGCGGCTGGGTCTGGCGTTCTACAACCTCCCCCTTTTCGCACAGTAATTCATCGTCTTTCGCCACCACCGGCAGCGGCGTGCCGTCGTTCTCTTCATCACGCTCTTTACTGCCGAGCAGCGTCCGCCAGCCCGCTTCTGCGAGGAACCGGGCTTTAGCAACGAATTTACCCTTCGCGATGTCCAGTTCAATCACGCATTTACGGAATACCGCATCCGGGCAGAACTGCATCAGGTACTGACGGGCGACCAGGTTGTACACCTTCGCTTCATTCTCCGTCAGATTGATGTTGTTACTGCGTGCCGTAGGGATAATGGCGTGGTGCGCATCGACCTTTTTGTCATCCCAGCAGCGATTGCGGGTATCGGGATTCACCGCCGGTTGCGGCAGCAGATCCGGCGCATGCACGCTGATGGCATTCATCACCGCATGACGTCCGGCAAAGTGCTCTTCCGGCAGATAGCGGCAATCGGAACGCGGGTAGGTAATGAGTTTATGGGTTTCATACAGTTTCTGGCAGATGTCGAGCACGTTCTGCGCGCTCAGACCAAAGCGCTTTGCCGCTTCAATCTGCAATGTGGAGAGCGAAAACGGCAGCGGTGCGGATTCTGATTCCCGTTTATCATTATAGCTGGTGACAATCGCTGGCTGCCCGTTGATGCGGTTGACCACATGCTCCGCCAGCGGACGATGTAGCAAACGCCCCTCTTCGTCCTGATACGGTTCACACGCTTCGCTTGGCTGCCAGATGGCGGTGAAACGTTCATCCGCAGGGGTCACGATATGCGCTTTCACTTCAAAGAAATCTTTGGCAACGAAGTTTTCGATCTCTTCGTCACGACGTACCACCAGCCCAAGCACCGGCGTCTGTACGCGTCCGACGGAGAGTACCCCCTGATAACCGGCATTACGTCCGAGGATAGTGTACGCCCGGGTCATGTTGATGCCGTACAGCCAGTCCGCGCGGGCGCGAGCCAGCGCTGACACGCACAATGGCACAAATTCACTGTTTGAACGCAAACGTTCAATGGCGCGCTCAACGGCCTGCGGGTTGAGATCGTTGATCAAACAGCGCTGCACCTGATGGCGCTTTTCCGGTGCCAGTTGCAGGTAATCCAGCACCTCATCGACCAGCAGTTGCCCTTCGCGATCCGGGTCGCCCGCATGAATAACCTCACTGGCCTCATGCAGAAAGCGTTTGATCACGTTGAGCTGTTTGGTTACGGAAGGACGCGGCTGCAATTGCCACTTTTCCGGCACGATCGGCAGGTCGGCCAGATTCCAGCGTGCATAACGGCTGTCATAGACATCGGGCTGCGCCTGTTCAAGCAGGTGACCAATACACCAGGTCACCACCTGACCATTACCGCATTCAATAAAACCATCGCCTTTGCGGTGCGGTTTAGGCAGCACATCGGCAATGGCACGTGCCAGACTCGGCTTTTCGGCAATAAACAACCGCATCGAATTAACGGATCTCAACCATGGCGCGTCCGCCACGGGCTTCAACCAGTTCGCCAATCGCCGTCAGTTCGATACCAAACTCGGCGGCTGTCGCTTTAACGTCCTCTTCGGCGTCTGGCATCACCGCCAGCAGCAGGCCACCGGAGGTTTGCGGATCGCACAGCAGGGAGCGCACCGCCTGCGGCATTTCTCCCATCAGGTGTCCATAGCTGGCAAAGTTACGCTCAGTGCCGCCCGGCACGGCGCCCAGGCGGATGTACTCTTCCACTCCCGGCAGTTTAGGGATGTCCTGATAACAAATCTGCGCCTGCACGCCTGCGCCCTGGCACATCTCGCTGAGGTGGCCCAACAGACCAAAGCCAGTCACATCGGTCATGGCTTTGACGCCGTCGATGTTGGCAAATGACGCCCCGGCAATATTCATCCGACACATCACTTCCGTCGCCAGCCCCTGATGTTCAGGTTTCAACAGCGATTTCTTCTCAGCGGTGGTCAGCACGCCGATGCCCAACGGCTTGGTCAGGAAAAGCTTACAGCCGGCCTGGGCAGTGCTGTTTTTCTTCACCCGTTCAGTGGGGACGATGCCGGTCACCGCCAGACCAAAGATCGGTTCCGGCGCATCAATCGAGTGACCGCCCGCCAGCGCAATGCCCGCCTGACGACAGGCAAAACGTCCGCCTTCGGTCACTTCGCGGGCGATTTCTGGTGACAGCTTACTGATTGGCCAGCCCAGGATCGCGATCGCCATAATCGGTCTGCCGCCCATCGCGAAAATATCGCTTATGGCGTTGGTCGCCGCAATGCGGCCAAAATCAAACGGATCATCGACAATCGGCATAAAGAAGTCAGTGGTACTGATGACGCTGGTGCCATTGCCCAGATCGTATACCGCCGCGTCGTCACGGGTTTCATTTCCCACAAGCAGGTTCGGGTCGACAAACTTCGCCTGCTCGCTGTGCAGGATGGTTTCCAACACTTTCGGGGAAATTTTACAACCGCAACCCGCTCCGTGGCTGTACTGCGTTAAACGAATAGCTTGCTCGCTCATGGACATCTCCTGTCATTGCAATCGGGCTATGGTAGCGCTCATTCCATGAAGTGATAAGAGAGAGTGTCCGAATTCCGGCGTCTTTGCTCAGAATCCAGACAGTTTTGCAGAATTAACTAAAATTTCGTCACAAACGGCGCGGTATCCGGCACGTTAATGGTGGTGGAGGCTTTCAGTTGCGGCGTACCAAGATAGAGGAAGCCGACGATCTTATCCTGCGTGCGGCAGTCAAACGCGTCGCGCACCACCGGGCTGTCGGTTAACGCCCCGGTACGCCAGATACCGCCGAAGCCTTGCGCGATAGCCGCCATTTGCATCGCCATCACCGCACAGCCGGCGGACATTTCCTGTTCCCAGACCGGGACCTTATGATTTTCGTCACATTTCGCGACCACGGTGATGATAAGCGGCGCGCGAAACGGTGCGGTGCGCGCTTTTTCGATCCCTTTTTCATCGCTCCCGGCGGCAATTGCCCCCTTCTCCAGCACCGCGCTGAAGCGTTCGCGCCCTTCGCCTTCAATGACGAAGAAATGCCACGGTTGCAGGGTCTTATGATCCGGCGCGCGCATCCCCGCGCGGAGAATATTTTGCAATTGCTCACCGGCAGGTGCAGGCTCGGCCAGGCGAGAAGCGCTGCGGCGGTTAACAAGTAATTCAAGTGCATCCATTTGGTTAACTCCTGTCAGGGTGAATATTCACAAAATTAACACGAGAGCAGATTTTGTTACAGCGTCGACGGTGATTCCTGCTGACAAGAGACGGCAGGGTCATTAGGATAGCCACATCTCTTACACCTGACCCAGGTGTAGTATTTGTAACGGTAGGGAGAATACATGCGAACCCTGTGGCGATTCATTGCCGGTTTTTTTAAATGGACGTGGCGACTGCTTAATTTTGTCCGCGAGATGGTGCTTAACCTGTTCTTTATCTTCCTGATCCTGGTCGGTGTGGGAGTCTGGATGCAGGTCAGCAACAATAATACCAGTGATAAAGTCGGTCGCGGTGCCCTGCTGTTAGATATTTCCGGGGTGATCGTCGATAAACCGTCCAGCACCAGCCGTCTTGGCGCGCTCAGCCGTCAACTGCTGGGCGCCAGCTCCGATCGTCTGCAGGAAAACTCCCTGTTCGATATCGTCAATACCATTCGTCAGGCCAAAGACGATCGCAATATCACCGGTATTGTGATGGATTTGAAAAACTTCGCCGGTGCCGACCAGCCGTCAATGCAGTATATCGGCAAAGCGCTGCGTGAATTCCGCGACAGCGGAAAACCGGTCTATGCCGTCGGCGATAACTTTAGTCAGGGCCAGTATTACCTCGCGAGCTTCGCCAATAAAATCTGGCTGTCGCCGCAGGGCTCGGTCGACATCCACGGTTTTGCCACCAACGGACTCTATTACAAATCCCTGCTGGATAAGCTGAAAGTTTCCACCCACGTGTTCCGCGTTGGAACCTATAAGTCTGCCGTCGAGCCGTTTATTCGTGACGATATGTCGCCTGCGGCGCGGGAAGCAGACAGCCGCTGGATTGGTGAACTGTGGCAGAACTACCTGAATACCGTTGCCGCCAATCGTCAAATCCCGGCAGGGCAAGTCTTCCCTGGCGCACAGGGCGTTCTGGATGCGCTGACGAAAGCCGATGGTGATACAGCGAAGTACGCGCTCGACAGCAAACTGGTCGACGCCCTGCTTTCCAGCGCCGAAGTGGAAAAAGCGCTGACCAAACAGTTTGGCTGGAGCAAAGCCGAAAATAACTATCGCGCGATCAGCTATTACGACTATACGCTCAATCCGCCTGCGGATACGGGCAGCTCCATCGGCGTCGTCTTCGCCAACGGGGCCATCATGGATGGTGAAGAAACGCCGGGGAACGTCGGCGGGGATACCACCGCCTCGCAAATTCGCGATGCGCGTCTGGATCCGAAAGTGAAAGCCATTGTCCTGCGCGTAAACAGCCCTGGCGGCAGCGTGACGGCCTCGGAAGTGATTCGTTCAGAACTGGCCGCCGCGCGCGCTGCCGGCAAACCGGTGGTGGTGTCGATGGGCGGAATGGCAGCGTCTGGTGGTTACTGGATCTCCACACCGGCCAGCTACATTGTGGCCAACCCGAGCACGCTGACCGGTTCGATTGGTATCTTTGGGGTGATTAACACCGTCGAAAATAGCCTTGATTCGATTGGTGTGCACACCGACGGCGTGGCCACCTCACCGCTGGCCGATATTTCGCTGACCAAGGCCCTGCCGCCGGAAGCGCAGCAAATGATGCAACTGAGCATTGAGAACGGTTATAAGCGTTTTATCACCCTGGTCGCCCAGGCGCGTAAATCTACGCCTGAGCAGATTGATAAAATTGCGCAGGGCCACGTCTGGACCGGCCAGGACGCCAAAGCGAACGGTCTGGTCGACAGCCTTGGTGACTTCGACGATGCGGTCGCTAAAGCGGCTGAACTGGCGAAGCTCAAGGCGTGGCATATCGACTATTATCAGGATGAGCCGACCTTCTTCGATATGGTCATGGACGGCATGTCAGGCTCCGTTCGCGCCATGCTGCCGCAGGCGATTCAGGCAATGCTCCCTGCGCCGCTGGCCTCAGCGGCCAGTACGGTCAAAGCGGAAGGCGATAAGCTCGCCGCATTCAACGATCCGCAAAACCGTTATGCGTTCTGTCTGACCTGCGCTAACGTGCGTTAATCCCCAATCCCCCTTCCTGCGAAGGGGGATTTTTCCTTGAGCGACAAGATATTAGCCATGCAGAAGAAATCGATTTACGTTGCCTATACCGGCGGGACCATTGGTATGCAGCGCTCCGAACAGGGTTACATCCCGGTCTCCGGACACCTTCAGCGGCAGTTGGCGCTGATGCCCGAATTTCACCGCCCGGAAATGCCCGATTTCACCATTCATGAATATGCCCCGCTGATGGATTCGTCAGATATGACGCCGGAAGACTGGCAGCATATCGCCGACGATATCAAAACCCATTACGACCAGTACGACGGTTTTGTTATCCTTCACGGCACCGACACGATGGCGTTTACCGCCTCCGCACTCTCGTTTATGCTGGAGAATCTGGGCAAGCCGGTCATTGTGACAGGGTCACAAATACCGTTGGCGGAGCTGCGTTCTGACGGACAAATCAATCTTCTCAATGCGCTGTACATCGCAGCAAACTATCCGATCAACGAAGTCACCCTGTTCTTCAACAACCGCCTGTTTCGCGGCAACCGCACGACAAAGGCGCATGCCGATGGCTTTGACGCTTTCGCCTCCCCTAACCTCCCGCCGCTACTGGAAGCGGGTATCCACATCCGTCGCCTGGGTACGCCACCGGCCCCGCGAAGTGAAGGCGAACTGACTGTTCACCCAATCACACCGCAGCCGATTGGCGTCGTCACTATTTATCCGGGGATCTCAGCCGATGTGGTGCGCAACTTCCTGCGCCAACCGGTGAAAGCGCTGATTCTGCGCTCCTATGGCGTGGGTAACGCGCCGCAGAATAAAGCGTTTCTGAAAGAGCTTCGCGAAGCCAGCGTGCGTGGCATCGTGGTGGTGAACCTCACGCAGTGCATGTCGGGGAAAGTGAACATGGGCGGCTATGCCACCGGCAATGCGCTGGCACATGCGGGCGTGATTGGCGGCGCGGATATGACCGTTGAAGCGACCCTGACCAAACTGCATTATCTGCTGAGCAAAGGGCTGGATACGGATGCGATTCGCAAAGCGATGACGCAAAATCTGCGTGGCGAACTCACGCCGGACGACTAAGGAGATACTGATGACGCATCGTGCGCTGTTACTGGTCGATTTACAAAATGATTTCTGCGCTGGCGGCGCGCTGGCGGTCCCGGAGGGCGACAGCACGGTTGATATCGCTAACCGCCTGATCGCATGGTGTCAGACGCGCGGCGATGCGGTGATCGCAAGCCAGGACTGGCATCCTGCGAACCACGGCAGTTTCGCCAGTCAACATCAGGCCCAGCCTTACAGCCAGGGGCAACTGGATGGTCTGGCGCAAACTTTCTGGCCCGATCACTGCGTGCAGGATACCGACGGCGCGGCGTTTCATCCACTGCTGAACCGCAAGGCGATAGATGCCGTTTTCCATAAGGGCGAGAACCCGCTTGTCGACAGCTACAGCGCCTTTTTTGATAATGGTCGCCGACAGAAAACCGGGTTGGACGCGTGGCTTCGCCAGCACAACGTGAATGAACTGATAGTCATGGGTCTGGCGACCGACTATTGCGTCAGGTTTACGGTTATGGATGCGCTGCAACTGGGCTATACGGTGAACGTGATTACCGACGGCTGTCGCGGCGTGAACATTCAGCCACAGGACAGTGCTCATGCCTTCATGGAGATGGCCGCCGCTGGTGCTACGCTCTATACCCTCGCCGACTGGGAAGAAACCCAGAATTAGCCCGCAGGAGGATGGCGATCCCCTCACCATCCTCCCACGTTAGTTCAGACTGGAAATTTCCTCGAGCGATACCATTCGCGTTTCAATACCAAAGAAAAACAGAATTAGCGCACAAACCACCAACATAGCGCCCAGCACAATAAATACGGTGACTGAGCCGTATTGCGTCAGTAATACCGCCACGCCATACGGGGTAAAAACCGCCACGATCCGGCCTACCGCATTTACAAATCCTGAACCGCGCAGGCGTAAATGCGTCGGCCACAGCTCCGGAACATAGACCGCAGAAGCAAAGCAGACGTACATATACAGGAAAAAAATCATCACCAGACCATAGCTCAGAATGGCCCATTCCGCAGTCTGAATCGAATAGAAATAGCCCAGCAGCGCAATGATGACCAGCAGCAACGAACCGAATAACCGCCGTGGATAACGGTCAATAATCAAAGCGGCGATAAAGATACCGACGGGTGCGCCAATCATAATGATGGCGGTCATAAAAATAGACCTGGTGACATCAATCCCTGAGTTAACAAAAATCGTTGGGATCCATACGGTAATGGTATAAAGCGAAATATTCATCGCGATAAGTACGGTAATGGCCACCAGCGTGCGGCGCAGCATCTGTCCTTTAAACAGCAGCCAGAATGACCCATGCTCCTCACTGACTGAATGCGATTCCGGTTTGCCCGGAGGTGGAGACAAGGTGATGTTCTTCTCTTTTTCAATCTGTATTTCAACGTCGCGCAGATGTTTTTCCGCAATACATTGTCGACCTTTGCCCGCCAGCCAGCGTGGCGATTCAATAAAGTATTTTCCGGAAAGGTACCATGCCAGCAGCATGCCAGCCCCACCAAGGAGAAACATCACTCGCCAGCTCAACAGGGCAATAACGACAACGCCAATGGCCGCAGACAGCATCGGTGCCCAGTTACCGACAAAAGAGAGCCTTGCAGACCATTTTCCTCTGACTGTCGCCGGAATGAACTCCGTAAATGACGCATAGCCCACCATGATAAGCGCCCCCATACCTGTCCCCATGAGACAGCGAAAGAAGATAAGCCAGTACATATTGGGAACAAAGGAAGCCGCGGTTGCGGAAATGCCCACAATCAGCAGATTCATTCGAAACGCTTTCCGGCGTCCAAGATAATCGCCAATAAACCCGCCGGTCAAAGAGCCGATGAAATAACCGAACATCAATGCCGAGGTAAATGCCGCATTGAGGAAATTATTTGACCATCCATTACTTACTAGTTTTGCCAGTACCACATTGCCGGAATAGCTGAGAAAGCCGGTCAATAATAAGCTAATACTGATAATGCCAAAAATGCGAAAATGAAACCGGGCTAAAGGCAAGCGGTCCAGTCTTGCACCGATATGATCATATTGTTCCATCTGGATACCTCAAACACTCATCATTCCCCGACAACCCGAAACTCGCAGAATATAATCTGTATTTTGAACCCGGAAGAGATGAGCATATTAAGTTGTGATTCAGCGGCAAGTTCGACGTTGCCGCATCATTCATCATCACTTTGTATTTAGCATTCACCAGGTGTGAACTAAAAATATTAGCCACATAAAACTAAAAAATGAGCTGAATATTATTTTTTTTGCAAAATGCAATCCATTCCGCACCGGGTGCTTTATTCGTTATGATATAATTGATATGGCTTAAATCTACTAACTGGACAAAGGCTTTGCGATCAAATTTCGAATGATCCACCAGCAGCGCCACTTCCGTCGCTTGCCGAATCATGGTTTTCTTGATCTCGGCTTCTGCCTCGTTAGAATCAAGCGCCCCACTTTCCCTGTCCAGACCTTTACAGCTCATCACCATAATGTCCACATGGTAACGACTGATAATTTCTTTGGTGATCCGTCCCTGTAATGAAAGCGTGTTCTTATTTAACTCACCACCGGTCGAAACCACATTAATATCCGATTGTGCCAACTCATGAAACGCTTCTGCTGAATTGGTTAATAACGTGAGATCGTTTCGTTCCTTTAATAGCTTCAACAATTCCATGGCAGTACTGCTGGAGTCTGCTGCCATCGTGGTCTTATTTTTAATAAATGGCAGTGCGTTACGCGCAATAATCTGCTTCTCCTCATAGAACGATTTTGCCCGCTTATAAAAATGGATATTGTCAGATAACGTCGTTGTATTTAATACCGCGCCGCCATAAGTGCGTGTTAAAAAGCCTTCATCCTCGAGTTTTTCCAGATCGCGGCGAATGGTCTCTTCGGTCACCTGGAATATCGTACTTAAATTAGAAACCACCACTTTCTTGTCATTGGCAACCATTTGCTTAATTGCCTGAATTCTGTCTTTTGCCGCCACAGTTACACCTCTGTTTCCTTCAAAGTCATGATAAGTGCTTAGTATCTCATAGGCCATGTTTATTTTCAAAAGAACATGTCTGAATCACAGATTTTCGTGTTCTTTTACACAGAAACAGAGGTGGTGCTTATCGCTCTTACTTATTATTTAATGCTTCCGCCATTTCCCTCATCAATAATGCGTCGTCATCTGTTAAGGCGATAGTTAGCGCTTCAACATTCTCACGGACCTGCTCCGGTGCGGTTGCTCCACTGAGTATTGAAATTAAATCACTCTGTTTCAATATCCATGCCAGCGCCAGCGTGGGTACAGAACAGTGATATTTGTCGCACAGCGGCCGCCACTGTTCCAGCATATCGATAACACGTAGCATATTCTCACGCTGGAACCAGACTTTATTCGCCCTTGCGCCGCCAGGGATGTAGTCGCGCGTTATCGTGCCGGTGAGTAATCCCTGCTCCAGCGGGGAGTAGACCTGTACCACGATGCCATGCTCACGACATAGCGGCAGCAACTCGATTTCCAGCGCCCGATCCAGAATGCTGTACTTCGCTTGCACAATATCCAGCTCACCGTGTTTAAGGTATTCGCGGATATGAGAGGCATCCACATTCGCCGCTCCAATTGAACGAATCTTCCCTTCGGCCTTTAGTTCGTTAAGTACAGCGACAGTTTCCGCAATCGGGGTAAAAAATGGCGGTACCGACTGCCAGTGGGTCATATAAATATCGATGCAATCAATCCCCAGACGTTGCAGGCTGGACTCAACCTCTTCACGGATAGAATCCGGGGAGAGATTTTTATACAACTGACGATCGCCGACCTTGTTGAATAAGCTTCCTTCGCGCTCCCACACAATACCGCACTTGGTCTCAACAACGATTTCTCTGCGCGGTAACTGCTTCAGCGCCTGACCGACAATCACTTCGCTATTGCCAAAATTATATCCTGGCGCAGTATCAATCAGGTTGATACCACAGCGGTGCGCTTCAATGATGGTATCGATACATATCTGTAGATCGAGATCGCCATTCCACGCCGGGCCGCCGCCGATGGCCCATGTGCCCAGCCCCATTCGCGAGAGCGTAATATCAGTACTGCCTAAAGGTATCATTTTCATCTGCCGCTATTATCCTTCGTATTCATCCAGGAGTTGTTCCACCAGCTTTCTGTTTTGCACACCCGTTGTCGCCCCTACGCTTAAGACCGATATCGCTGCCGTCGCGTTAGCAAACAGTGCGCATTCACGCAGCGTTTTTCCCTCAAGTAGTGCAGAGATAAATCCCGAGGCAAAATTATCGCCGGCTCCGATCGTGTCGATGGCGGTAATCCCGGAAACGGCAGGTACCTCCATTCTCATATCAGCACCTTTGATAAAGCAGCCTTTCTTGCCGGTTTTTATCACCACCGTTTTTACGCCGCACTGGAGAAAGCGATCGGCGATTTCATCCAGCGTCTCTTTCCCGGTGAGTTTTTTAGCCTCATCAAAATTAGGGAACAGATAATCGACAAAACTCAACGCTTCCTGAATATCCTCCAGCGTTTCATTAAGCCGGGGTTTGATCATGTCAGCACAAATAATCAACTGCTGCGCCTTCGCCCGGGTAAAAATTTCCGTTAATGCTTTGCCATCCAGCAAAGGGCTATTGAAAATGCTTGCCAGCGATAACAGCTTGACCTGAGAAAAACGGTCAAAATCGATATCGTTGATATTCAACTTCCACAGGCTGCCATTGCGGTTGGTGACAAATGTCCGTTCACCATCCGCAGTAACCAGACCAACGTTAATCGAGGTATCAATTTCAGCGTCCAGTTTCAGGCTTTGAATATCAATATGCTCTTTGCGACAGTGCTCGAGAATAAAATGGCCTGCCGCATCATCGCCAATGCGACTCATCAATGCCGTACGATGTCCAAGGCGGGAAATAATGGTGGCCTCATTGATGGCATCCCCTCCTGTGGTCATGGCGATTCGTTCTAAAGGATAAGAATCTACATCAAAGATATTTTTACTGACCGGTTGCAAAGGAATATCGACAATTGCCGCACCGATGCAAAGCACTTCGATCTCGTCCATATCATCATTCCGCTTTGCCGTCTGAACCAAACAATTTGATTTTTTCCAGCGCTCGCGCTTTGACGGCTCTGCGCACTTCGCGCTCCAGGTGCAGGAACGGTTGATCCTGATTCTCTTTCACCGCCACCATCGCCGCCTGGCACAGCTCAGTATGAATATTGATCTTGGCAATACCGAGTGAAATGGCCTTTTTAATATCAGCATCGCTGATACCCGAAGCCCCGTGCAGTACCAACGGCACAGAAACGGCCTGACGTACGCGTTCAACCACTTCGAAGTTCAGCTTTGGTTCGGAGGTATAGACACCATGCTGATTACCGATGGCGACAGCCAGTGAATCACAGCCGGTCCGTTCAACAAACTCTGCCGCCTGGCTGGGATCGGTATAATGGTATCCTGCCAGCGCTTCCTCATAGACCGTTTCATTCCCCACGTGTCCCAGCTCGGCTTCAACCGGAATACCCAACGGATGAAAGAAATCAACGGCCTCTTTGGTCAGGCGGATATTTTCTTCAAAGTCAAAAGCGGAGGCGTCACGCATTAGCGAATTCATCCCGTGAGTCCAGGCATTATGGATAATCTCCATGCTGCGCCCGTGATCCCAGTGGGTAATCACCGGTACCGATGCCTTTTTCGCCATCGAAACCATCATATGCGAAAAGTCTTCAAATGATGTATTCCCCACAAACCCGGTGCCAAAAGAAATAATCACCGGTGATTTAGCCTCTTCCGCCGCATCGATTACGCCCATCAACATTTCTGCGTTCCACACGTTAAAGTGGGCAATCGCATAATGTTTATTTTGTGCGTCGTTTTCCCAATATTTAATATCTGCCAGCATTGTTATTTCTCCCGTTTAAATTAATCACTATCTCCGCCATAATTCAGGTTGCAGATGTGTTGGCTGCGACTCGAATTATTTAGGGCATAACCTTAATCACACCCTTAATAATGTCGCGTTTGTTATTTACCGACTCATCAAATGCTCGCTGAACCTCTTCATAGTCATAAATATGCGTCACCATCGATTTCACATCGAAACGACCTGAGGAAATCGCTTCAATAGTGACCGGATAGCGGTTGGCGTAGCGGAAAACGGTCTGAATTGAGACTTCACGGTTAATTTTGAGGAAATTAATCGCAGAGTCTCCCGGCACCGTGCCAACAATCATGATTTTCCCGCCGCGCATCACCAGATACGGCGCCTGCTTAACCGTGACGGCGGAACCTGCAGTTTCAAAAACGATGTCAGCCCCCATCTCCCCGGAAAATTGCTGACAGCGGGCAACGGTGTCTTCTTTGGCGCCATTGACGACGAGTGTTGCGCCAAGCTGTTCAGCCATTGCCAACCGTTTTTCCAGGACATCGACCACGGCGATGTCAGTAGCGCCAAGGCATTTACAGGCCTGCAATGTCATCAGACCAATGCAGCCCGCACCGAGAATGACGATTTTCTTCCCGGGCTTCACGTCCGCCAGCATTGCTGCATGCATCCCAACGGCAGCAGGCTCCACCAGTGCCCCCTCCATGGTGTCCATGTTGTCCGGGAGCTTATAGGTGAAGCTTTCCGGATGGCACAGGTAGTGCGTTAAGGCACCGCGATAGTTGGGCTGGGTCGCCATAAAGTCGACATCCGGGCAGATGTTGTATTTGCCTTCCAGGCAGTAGCGACAGTGACCGCAGGGTACGCCCGGCTCAATATTCACCCGATCGCCCGGTTTAAACTTACTGACACGGTTACCCACGGCCACCACCGTCCCGGCACACTCATGACCCAGACCGATTTCCTGATTCGGGTCTTTTGGCGGAATAAATGGCCCCGATTCAAAACCGTGAACATCCGAACCGCAAATCCCGACATACTCGACTTTGATCAGGACTTCATGCTCTTTTGGCACCGGCATATCGGCGGCAATAATGTTCATCGTCCCCGGTGTTTTTAATATCGCTTTAGAGTTTTGCATTTTCATTCCTTTATTTATTCGTTACCGCATCAATACCAAGACTCTCGACCGAGACACCTTTTGTTTCTATTCCAATAGTGGCAATAGCAACAGCGACAATAATTGAGACGGCGCCCAGCAGGATGAAGACACCCGTCACACCATAACCGTTAAGCAACACCGCGACGGCGTAAGGTGCGGCAATCCCGCTGATTCGACCAACGGCATTCGCCAGGCCTGATCCTCTAAGCTTCGCTTCCGTAGGCCAGATTTCCGGTACATAAACGGCCGAAGCGTAGCAGACATACATATAGACAAAGGTAATCAGGAAAAAGCCAATTAAGGTAATCAGCAACATGCTGGTTTGCAGTGAATAGATATACCCGAGGACGGCAATCAATATTAATAAACCTACGCCCATTGTTTTACGGGGGATTTTATCCATCACCAGCATGGCGATGAAAATACCAAACGGCGCGCCGAACATACTCATCGTATTTAATACAATGGAGTCTTTCAGATTGATTCCCTGGGTCATAAATATTGTCGGCAACCAGTTAATTAACGTGTATTGCACGACGTTCATGGCAATCAGCACACAGGAACCCAAAATAACGCGCTTCAGTAATACACCGGTCAGCAATGCGGAATACGGTACTGAACGCGGCGGCTTACCGTTGTCTTCGATAATGACCAGTGGCAACGGCTTACCCGTTTGACGCATCACCCCCTCTTCAATCGCCTGCATGACTTTTTCGGCGTCCTGATAGCGTCCGTGTGACTCCAGCCAGCGGGGTGATTCAGGGAACCAACGCCAGGCAAGTGCAGTGGCAATAAGTGATAATACGGCCGGGATTAACAACTGCACGCGCCAGTTCCACTCTGCGCTAATCAGCGGTGTGAGTCCCATCGCGATGAGCGAACACAGCGGATACGACCAGTTACCGATAAACGAAACCCGACTTGACCAGGTGCCCCGGTTTCTTCCCGGCATATACTCCGTAAATCCGGCAAAGAGAGTAACCAGCAACGCCCCTAACCCGACGCCCATAACAAAACGGCAGGCGATCAGGAAATCCATATTTGGCGAAAATGCGCCAACCACCATGGCGGCAATATGAATCGCTTCGTAGAGGATAAACGCATTTCTGCGTCCGGTTTTATCACCGATGATCCCACCAACCAGGGCGCCGAGGAACATCCCCGCCGTGGTAATCGCGGAAAAAGTGGCGGTTGTGGAATTATCAGTCCAGCCTAACTCTTTTAGCTGCGCGAGGATCAACCCACCAACGGCATTACTCCAGCAGACAAGTAACCCAAAGGCGACCATCGCAAACATTGATGTATGCCAGCGACAATCCGGCAGGCGATCCAGTCGGGCGCCGCAATGTGGCTTTGTTATCTGTTCCATTCGATAACGTTCCTTTAGCAGAAGGGTTATTCATCAAAGTCGTAGGTCATAATCACTTTGATCGCCGTTTTATCGACCATCGCGTCGAAACCGTCACGCCACTGTGACAGGCCAATACGATGCGTAATCATCGGTTTGACCTGGATTGCGCCACTGGCGAGTAAGCGAATGGCATTACGCCAGGAGGTGGAATCGTAGGCCATATGCCCGATAATGCTTTTGTTCCACGCAGTGATGTCGTTAATGGAGAAATCGAGCGGTTTGAACCCCATACCAACGCGCACCACTTCACCGTTAGGACGCAGCATTTCGATGGACTGCTTCAGGGCAATGTTGGCGCCAGAACACTCGATCACCAGGCCAAGATTGTCTTTGCCGCAGATTTCCTGACAGCGTGCGACCACATCTTCCGTGGAGCCGTTAACGACCGCCGTCGCACCCAATTCTTTCGCCACCGGGAAACGAACAGGGACATCCTCTTCCAGGCCGACCATCACAATATTGACCGCGCCCATGATGCGAGCCATCTGCACAGAGAACAGCCCTAGCGGACCCGTGCCGATAACCACCACGTCCTGACCCGGTAAAAATTTGGATTGCTGAGCAATAGATTTATAGGCGTTGCAGATGGGATCCAGCACTGCGGCCTCTTCGTAATCAACGTTTTCCGGGATCTCCCACAGGGCATGGCGATGAATTTTCAGGATTTCACCCGGCACCAGGCAGTATTTCGAAAATCCACCCCCCCAGGTGTTATTATCCAATCCCAGATTCACTTTTTCTGTGCAACACAGAAAATCCCCCTGCTCACAGGCCGGGCAGACGCCGCAGACATGCCCACTGTTGTCTGAAACCACGCGCTGACCCACCTTCCAGTCTTTAACCTTTTCCCCAACCTGCGTAATACGTCCTGCAAACTCATGGCCACGAATGGAGTTAAACCGATCGGAACCGCTATCAACGTTGTAATGTTTCATGTCTGCGCCACAGATTGCTGCCGCTTTGATTTCAATCACCACATCGTCAGGTCCGCATACAGGTTGCGGAACGTCAATCATCTTGTAGCCACCAAAGGCCTTACCAAATCTTGCCAGTGCTTTCATTGCTTTTTCCTTTGTGTTTAGTTTTGCATCAATGCCCATCATACTTACCCACAAAATCTTTGAGGTCAACATTGAATCTTTAAAACACAGACAAACATCTGCATTTCGCAACTCAGATCACAAATACGAAGAAACTGATCCGTGAAAACAAAGGAATGTGGAAGAGGCTTTGCAAAAATGGCGTGAACACCTTCGTAGTTTTTCCTGCACGAAGGTGCTAGTTTGTTCAGGTTGTTTTTTCGCCACGCCATTTCCGTGGCGTGTTTGTTTTTTTTAATGTCAAAGAGGATCGCTATGAAACGTTTGCCCTTGTTGGCAGCATTACCCCTGTTATGCGCGTCTGTCGCGTCCGCCAGTTCTATGATGTCCGTCGGCTACTTCAACGGCGGCGGAGATGTCACCGCCGGACCGGGCGGCGATATCAACAAACTGGATGTCCGCCAGATTACCCACCTCAACTACTCATTCGGCTTGATTTACAACGCTGAAAAAGACGAAACCAACGCCGCGCTAAAAGATCCGACGAAGCTTCATCAGATCTGGCTGTCGCCGAAAGTGGAGTCTGACCTCGCCCTGCTCCCGGTACTGCGTAAACAGAACCCGCGTCTGAAAGTCCTGCTTTCTGTCGGCGGCTGGGGCGCACGCGGATTCTCGGGTGCCGCCGCGACGCCGGAAACACGTGCCGTGTTTATTCAGTCCGCCATGGAGATAGTGAAGAAATACGGACTCGACGGTATCGATCTGGACTGGGAATACCCGGTCAACGGTGCCTGGGGACTGGTTGCCAGTCAGCCCGCCGATCGTGAGAATTTCACGCTGCTGCTGAAAGAACTGCGTCAGGCGGTCGGCAACCAGAAACTGGTGACAATTGCCGTCGGGGCGAATGCGGAAAGTCCGAAAAGTTGGGTGGATGTGAAGGCGATTGCGCCACTACTCGACTACATCAACCTGATGACTTACGACATGGCCTACGGAACGCAATATTTCAACGCCAACCTGTATGATTCGAAAGACTGGCCAACCGTGGCAACTGCCGATAAGTACAGCGTCGACTTTGTGGTCAACAACTACCTTGCCGCTGGCCTAAAACCCCAACAGATGAATCTGGGGATCGGTTTTTATGGTCGCGTCCCCAAACGTACGGTGGAGCCGGGAATTGACTGGACGAAGCCGGACGCACAAAAAAATCCGGTCACTCTGCCCTACTTTGGCGAACCGGAAATCACACTGTTTAAATCGCTGGGGGTCGATCTGACCAAAGACACCTACGTGAAGTACAACGACATTGTCAAAACGTTTCTCAACGATCCGCAGAAGCGTTTTACCGAACACTGGGACGCTCAGGCGATGGTGCCGTGGCTGTCCGTTCAGTCGGCTGACGGTAAGCCTCTGTTTGCCCTCTCTTACGAAAACCCCCGCTCGGTGGCAATCAAAGCGGAGTACATTAAGAAGCGCGGACTGGCCGGCGCAATGTTCTGGGAGTACGGTGCGGACGACAATAACCAGCTTGCGAAACAGCTGGCGGAATCCTTAGGCATTCAACACTAAGCGCCACCCATTGCTGATAATGCCCTGTGCGCCCGCACAGGGCATTTTTTTCACAAGCTGCGGGATCGGTGTGTTACGCGAAACGGAATCGGTTATGATGGCCCCAGGCCGTTGCGTCAGTGTTTGACGTCACGTTTCATTTTCAACTGGAGGCATGGGATTGTATGGCTTTTATCCCTAAAAATTACGCCCGTCTGGAAGTTGGCTACCGGGAAAAGGCGCTGAAACTCTTCCCGTGGGTCTGCGGCCGCTGTTCCCGCGAATTTGTCTATTCAAATCTTCGCGAACTGACGGTGCATCATATCGATCACGATCATTCCAATAATCCGGAAGACGGCAGCAACTGGGAGATGTTGTGCCTGTACTGCCACGATCATGAGCATTCCAAATACACGGAAGCCGATCAATATGGTTCCACAGTGGTGGCTGGAGAGGATGCGCAAAAGAGCGTCGGCGAAGCCACGTACAACCCTTTTACCGACCTGAAGGCAATGCTGAATAAAAAATAATCCGCCGCGTTAGCCCGGCAAAACTGTAGAATGCCGGGCCTCACTGCGCGCTATCAGGATTTAAACGTCGCAATCGGTTCTGGCGTAATGCCAAAATCGACCTTCAGTTGCTGCTTGCTCTTCATCACCATCTGCCCGTTGGTATCAATCGTCATATGCTGAGCGTCAGTATTGTGGCGCGCCTGCCAGAGCATCACCAGTTGCAGACTGTTATCTTTTTGCTCCGGAGTCAGCGCCACGCCATCCGGCCATTTTCCCAGCTCAACGGCGGTTGATAAGCGCTGATACACTTCCGGCGTCATGCTGTTAACTATCTCATCAAGATTCATGATAAGTCCGCTCCTATGGAATAAATTGCTGAATCGTTTTTTCAACCTTTGGTCTGATCACCGTTTTCATCATCGGTAAAGCTCAGAGAAGCTGAATTGACACAGTAGCGTTCGCCGGTAGGTTGCGGACCATCGGGGAAAACGTGTCCCAGATGCGCGTCGCAGTTTCCACAGCGAATTTCAATACGTTGCATGCCGTGCGAGAAGTCCTTGATGTAGCGGATCGACTCTTCACTCACCGGTTCGTAAAAGCTGGGCCAGCCGCAGCCGGAATCGTATTTAGACTGGGAGGTAAACAGTGGCGCATCGCAGATCAAACAGTGATAAACGCCGTCTCGCTTGTTATGCAGCAACTGCCCGGTAAATGGCGGTTCTGTGCCGTGATTCTGCGTCACGTAGAACTGCATTTCAGACAGGTTTTTTTTCAGATCTTCCGTAGAAGGTTTGTTCGCCATTTGCTCACATCTCACTTTTCATGACGCTGACATTGCACGACAGATTCTAACAAAACATTAACACCTGAGTGCAGACTTTTGTTCTAAACTTGATCCTTGCGAAATGGCAGCTTGTGAATCGTGATGCAAATCACGTTTTTATCTCAGTTGCCCTTTAAAATTCGGGGCGCCGCCCCCATGTGGTTTCAAGCCCAATGGAAGAGTGAGGCGAATCAGCTGCGCAAAGCTTGTGCAGAGGATTGATTTGTCGCAATGATTGACACGATTCCGCTTGACGCTGCGTAAGGTTTTTGTAATTTTACAGGCAACCTTTTATTCACTAACAAATAGCTGGTGGAATATATGACTATCAAAGTAGGTATCAACGGTTTTGGCCGTATCGGTCGCATTGTTTTCCGTGCTGCTCAGAAACGTTCTGACATCGAGATCGTTGCAATCAACGACCTGTTAGACGCTGAATACATGGCTTACATGCTGAAATATGACTCCACTCACGGCCGTTTCGACGGTACCGTTGAAGTGAAAGACGGTCATCTGATCGTTAACGGTAAAAAAATCCGTGTTACCGCTGAACGTGATCCGGCTAACCTGAAATGGGACGAAGTTGGTGTTGACGTAGTGGCTGAAGCGACCGGTATCTTCCTGACCGACGAGACTGCTCGTAAGCACATCACTGCTGGCGCGAAGAAAGTCGTACTGACTGGTCCGTCCAAAGATGACACCCCGATGTTTGTTAAAGGCGCTAACTTTGACAAATATGCTGGCCAGGACATCGTTTCCAACGCATCCTGCACCACCAACTGCCTGGCTCCGCTGGCTAAAGTTATCAACGACAACTTCGGTATCATCGAAGGTCTGATGACCACTGTTCACGCAACCACCGCAACTCAGAAAACCGTTGATGGCCCGTCTCACAAAGACTGGCGTGGCGGCCGTGGCGCGGCTCAGAACATCATCCCATCCTCTACCGGTGCGGCTAAAGCTGTTGGTAAAGTACTGCCAGAACTGAATGGCAAACTGACGGGTATGGCGTTCCGCGTTCCGACTCCGAACGTATCCGTTGTTGACCTGACCGTTCGTCTGGAAAAAGCTGCTTCTTACGAAGACATTAAGAAAGCGATCAAAGCTGCTTCCGAAGGCCCGATGAAAGGCGTTCTGGGTTACACCGAAGACGACGTTGTTTCTACCGATTTCAACGGCGAAGTTTGCACTTCCGTGTTCGATGCCAAAGCCGGTATCGCACTGAACGACAACTTCGTGAAACTGGTTTCCTGGTACGACAACGAAACCGGTTATTCCAACAAGGTTCTGGATCTGATTGCTCACATCTCCAAATAAGTTGAGATGAAACAGTAATCTGTAAGAGCGACTTCGGTCGCTCTTTTTTTTGCCTGAAGAGAAAGGATTACATCATGATCAATAAAATTTTTGCACTTCCGGTAATCGAACACATTACCCCTGTCCTCTCCCGTCGTCAGCTCGACGAACTCGATGTGATTGTCGTCGACCACCCGCAGGTGAAAGCGTCTTTCGCGTTACAGGGCGCGCACCTGCTCTCCTGGAAACCAGCGGGAGAAGAAGAGGTTCTGTGGCTGAGCAACAACACACCGTTTAAAAATGGCGTCGCACTGCGCGGTGGCGTGCCAATCTGCTGGCCGTGGTTTGGTCCGGCGGCCCAGCAGGGTCTACCGGCGCATGGATTTGCCCGTAACCTGCCGTGGACGCTGAAGGCGCATAATGAAGACGACAACGGTGCGGTGCTGACCTTTGAACTGCAAAGCAGTGAAGCGACTCGCCAGTACTGGCCGCATGACTTCACCCTGCTGGCGCGCTTTAAAGTGGGTAAAACCTGTGAGATCGAACTGGAAGCGCACGGCGAATTTGAAACAACCTCCGCGCTGCATACCTATTTCAACGTTGGCGATATCGCGGCGGTGAAAGTCAGCGGTCTGGGCGATCGTTTTATCGATAAAGTGAACAATGCAAAAGAAGATGCGCTGACCGATGGCGTACAGACTTTCCCGGATCGTACCGACCGCGTCTATCTGAACCCGGAAGCCTGCAGCGTGATTCACGATGCTGCACTGAACCGCAACATCGACGTCGTGCATCATCACCACCTTAACGTCGTCGGCTGGAACCCGGGCCCGGCGCTGTCCGTAAGCATGGGCGATATGCCTGACGATGGCTACAAAACCTTTGTGTGTGTGGAAACGGCATACGCCACTGCGGCACAGAAGACCACCGAAGAGAAACCGTCCCGCCTGGCGCAGACCCTTAGCGTCGCCAGACGTTAAGTAATAAGTGATGCCGGAGTTTCTGTAGGCCGGATAAGATGCGTGAGCATCACCATCCGGCAATCAATGCCAGATGGCGGCTAACGCCTTATCTGGCCTACAAAAATAACATCCGGCATCGTCACACCATGTCCAGCGCCGTTTTCCCCTTCGGCGCGGGATACGCCTTATCCAGTGCGGCGAGTTCCTGGGCTGAAAGCGTAATGCTCAGCGCCGCCGCATTTTGCTGCACATGCTCGACACTTGCCGCTTTCGGAATTGCCATCACCCCCTGATGACTGATGACCCACGCCAACAGGATCTGCACCGCTGACGCACTGTGCGCATGCGCAATCTCATTGACCACGGGATGGTTCAGCAAGCCGCTGCGAAGTCGTCCGGCCTGCGCCAGCGGGCTGTAGGCCATCACGGGGAGTTGATGTTGCTGACACCACGGCAGCAGATCGTATTCAATGCCGCGTGAAGCCAGATGATACAGCACTTGATTGGTCGCGCACTGCCTGCCGCCCGGGACCTGCCACAGCGCCTGCATCTCGTCAACGTCGAGATTGGACACTCCCCAGCGACGAATTTTGCCCTGGGCAATCAGTGTTTCCATCGCCTCAACCGTCTCGGCAAAGGTGAAGTTACCCGACCAGTGCAATAAGTAGAGATCCAGATAGTCGGTTTTCAGGCGGCGCAGGCTGGCCTCGCAGGCGGCAATCGCTTTTTGTCCCCCCGCGTTCCACGGATAGACCTTCGACACCAGAAAAACGCGTTCACGTAAGCCGTTCAGCGCCTCACCGACCACTTCTTCCGCTCCGCCATCGGCATACATTTCGGCGGTGTCGATGAGCGTCAGTCCGAGATCGACGCCCGCACGGAGTGCAGACACTTCCGCCCGGCGATGGCCGGGATTCTCACCCATATACCACGTCCCCTGCCCGATCGCGGGCAGAACAACCCCACCGTCAAAGACAACCTGTTTATCTGTCATCACATCCTCCTTTGTTGTGCACCACCGTAATGCAAAACAGGGCGCAAGCGCCCTGTTTTGATGCACAAATTGCACAGTAATAATGCACAATCAGAACTTATAGGTGATCCCGGTCGAAATCAGGCCAGTCCAGGATTTGTCGATCATCGGGCTGTCGGTAATTTCATCCGACAGACGGGTGTAACGTGCAGTACCGTAAACGCTCCAGTCACCGAGGAAGTTGTAATTCGCGCTCAGCTCCAGGTACGGGTTCCAGCTGTCGTTCGGGTTATAGCCACGCATACCGCTTCTTGCGGACTCTTTACGAGACACACCGTAGTAGTAGTCGTTCTGATTCTCACTGTTCCACTCAACACCAATACCCGGCGTCAACGTCAGGCCGCCATTGGTGTAGCGATACAGCCAGGCCAGATCCCAGACGATACCGTTGCTGTTGTCCAGCGTATCCCCGGCGAGCGTGGTACGCAGAAAACCGTATTCGGTATTATGGACGTAAGATAAACCCGCCATCATGGTGCTCTTACGCTTATCCAGACGACGCATCTGACGATCGTCGCTGTCGCCCGGTTTGAAATACATCGGGGACCAGTAGGCCGTGATCGACAACTTGTCTGCAGTGTCGTTCCATAGATAGTATCCACCGCCCAGACCACGGAACCAGAAGTTGTCGCCTTCGTAGTTGATCACCGGAACCGGGTAAACATCTGCGTCGTAATCTTTATAAGGGTGTTCAACCACACCAACGCCAGCGCCAAGCGTCAGGTTGCTTTCAGCGTGCACCACGGTAGCAGACGATGCGATAAACACGCCAAGTGCCAGAAGTTTGAGTTTGGTCACAATCCATCTTTCCTTATTCAATTGTTCAGCGGCAAAAGTGTAACCGCCAATACGTTACAACCCAACCATTTTACAAATTAATGAAAGAATGTAACCGTCTAATTTTGCAGGCTGAGATGACACGCGGCTTACAGTGGGATGAAAACGGTGTGATCTCCTGCCACATTATTTACATTAACTATGCATTTTTTGCGGATGAGTTATTGATATGCCATTGAAAATCATTTGCGAGCGCATGCAAGTTTTGCAAATGCCATCTACGCTTTAATTTAGAAGTTGTATCGCCGGGCACGTTGGTCTCACGCTGTACAAGCTGGCATGAGAGTTGCTGTTTTTTTGATACGAGACAGTAAATGACGTCGTTCAGTCTACCTCTTCCGGGAGCCTCTACTATTCATATGAACGGCTCTTAACCTGTGCTAAAAAACGAAAGGACGGCATATCATGAATATATTCGATCACTATCGCCAGCGTTATGAAGCTGCCAAGGACGAAGAGTTCACACTGCAGGAGTTTCTTACCACTTGTCGGCAAGATCGCAGTGCTTATGCCAACGCGGCAGAACGGCTATTGATGGCTATTGGTGAACCCGTCATGGTTGATACTGCCCAGGAACCCCGACTTTCTCGCCTCTTCTCCAACCGGGTTATCGCTCGTTACCCGGCGTTTGAAGAGTTTTACGGCATGGAAGACGCGATCGAACAGATTGTCTCTTATCTGAAACACGCGGCTCAGGGGCTGGAAGAGAAGAAACAGATCCTGTATCTGTTGGGGCCTGTTGGGGGCGGGAAATCGTCGCTGGCCGAACGACTGAAGTCGTTGATGCAGCGCGTCCCGATTTATGTCCTGAGCGCCAACGGTGAGCGCAGTCCGGTGAACGATCATCCACTGTGTCTGTTTAATCCGCAGGAAGATACCCAGATACTGGAAAAAGAGTACGGCATTCCGCGCCGTTATCTCGGCACCATTATGTCGCCGTGGGCTGCCAAACGCCTGCATGAGTTCGGTGGGGATATCACCAAGTTCCGCGTGGTAAAAGTCTGGCCGTCAATCCTTGCACAAATCGCGATTGCCAAAACGGAACCCGGCGATGAGAACAACCAGGATATCTCCGCGCTGGTCGGGAAAGTGGATATTCGTAAACTCGAACACCATGCCCAGAACGATCCGGACGCGTATGGCTATTCCGGCGCGCTGTGCCGGGCGAACCAGGGGATTATGGAATTTGTCGAGATGTTTAAAGCACCGATTAAAGTGCTGCATCCGCTGCTGACCGCCACTCAGGAAGGGAATTACAACGGCACCGAGGGGATCTCCGCCCTGCCGTTCAACGGTATTATTCTCGCCCACTCAAACGAATCGGAATGGGTGACTTTCCGTAACAATAAAAACAACGAAGCCTTCCTCGACCGCGTTTATATCGTGAAGGTACCGTACTGCTTACGCATTTCTGAAGAGATTAAAATCTACGAGAAATTGCTTAACCACAGCGAGCTGACCCACGCGCCCTGCGCGCCGGGAACCCTGGAAACGCTGGCGCGCTTCTCGATTCTTTCCCGTCTGAAAGATCCGGAAAACTCGAGTATCTACTCGAAAATGCGCGTCTATGACGGTGAAAGTCTGAAAGATACCGATCCGAAAGCGAAGTCATATCAGGAGTACCGCGACTACTCCGGCGTTGACGAAGGGATGAACGGTCTGTCAACCCGCTTCGCGTTTAAGATCCTCTCGCGCGTCTTTAACTTTGACCATGTCGAAGTTGCCGCTAACCCGGTTCATCTGTTCTATGTACTGGAACAGCAGATCGAGCGTGAACAGTTCCCACAGGAGCAGGCAGAACGCTATCTCGAGTTCCTGAAAGGGTATCTGATCCCGAAATACGCCGAGTTTATTGGCAAAGAGATCCAGACCGCCTATCTGGAATCCTACTCGGAATACGGACAGAACATTTTCGACCGTTATGTCACGTATGCCGATTTCTGGATTCAGGATCAGGAGTACCGCGATCCGGATACCGGTCAGTTGTTTGACCGTGAATCGCTGAACGCTGAGCTGGAGAAAATTGAGAAACCCGCGGGGATCAGTAATCCGAAAGATTTCCGTAATGAAATCGTCAACTTTGTGCTGCGCGCGCGCGCCAACAACAGCGGACGGAATCCGAACTGGACCAGCTATGAAAAACTGCGCACGGTCATTGAGAAGAAAATGTTCTCCAATACCGAAGAGCTGCTGCCGGTCATTTCGTTCAATGCCAAAACCTCGACCGATGAGCAGAAGAAACACGACGACTTTGTCGACCGGATGATGGAAAAAGGCTATACCCGTAAACAAGTGCGTTTACTGTGCGAATGGTATCTGCGCGTACGTAAATCGTCTTAACAGCAAACGGCCCGGCGACGCATTGTGCCAGCCGGGCCCACAACGACAGCGAACCGTAGGCCGGATAAGCGAGGCGTATCTGGCACTACAGGTGCCGCATAAAGTTGGCAAATGCAGTACGGGGGACATATGACCTGGTTCATTGACCGACGACTTAACGGTAAAAATAAGAGCACGGTTAACCGCCAGCGCTTTTTACGCCGTTATAAAGCACAAATTAAACAGTCGATCTCCGAGGCCATTAACAAGCGTTCGGTGACCGATGTAGACAGCGGTGAATCTGTCTCCATTCCGACGGAAGATATTAGCGAACCGATGTTTCATCAGGGACGCGGCGGCCTGCGCCATCGCGTTCATCCGGGAAACGACCATTTCGTGCAGAATGACCGCATTGAGCGCCCACAGGGTGGCGGCGGGGGTTCAGGAAGTGGACAGGGTCAGGCCAGTCAGGACGGTGAAGGCCAGGATGAATTCGTCTTTCAGATCTCCAAAGATGAATACCTGGATCTGCTTTTCGAAGACTTAGCGCTGCCTAATCTGAAGCAAAATCAGCAGCGTCAGCTTACGGAGTATAAAACGCATCGTGCGGGCTATACCGCCAACGGCGTTCCGGCCAATATCAGCGTCGTGCGGTCGTTGCAAAACTCCCTCGCCCGGCGTACGGCCATGACGGCAGGCAAACGACGCGAACTGCACGCGCTGGAGCAGGATCTCGACACCATCAGCAAGAGCGAACCGGCGCAACTTCTGGAGGAGGAACGGCTACGCAAAGAGATTGCCGAACTGCGGGCCAAAATCGAGCGCGTGCCGTTCATCGACACCTTCGACTTACGTTATAAAAATTATGAGAAGCGTCCCGATCCTTCCAGCCAGGCGGTCATGTTCTGCCTGATGGATGTCTCCGGCTCCATGGATCAGTCGACGAAGGACATGGCCAAACGCTTTTATATTCTGCTCTATCTGTTCTTGAGCCGAACGTATAAAAACGTGGAAGTGGTCTACATCCGTCATCACACTCAGGCGAAAGAGGTCGACGAGCATGAGTTCTTCTACTCTCAGGAAACCGGGGGAACCATTGTCTCCAGCGCCCTGAAGCTGATGGATGACGTCGTGAAAGAGCGTTACGATCCTGCGCAGTGGAACATTTACGCGGCACAGGCATCCGATGGTGATAACTGGGCGGATGACTCCCCGCTGTGCCATGAAATTCTGGCGAAAAAACTGTTGCCCGTGGTTCGCTATTACAGTTACATCGAAATTACCCGCCGTGCGCATCAGACATTATGGCGCGAATATGAGCATCTGCAGTCCACTTTTGATAATTTTGCGATGCAGCATATTCGCGACCAGGATGATATTTATCCGGTGTTCCGCGAGCTTTTTCAAAAACAAGGTACCACCAGCGTCAATTAAACCGCAACCAGCCAGGTAAATAATCTCCTGGCTGGTTCATTTCATGCCTTTTGTACTCACTATTCCCGTTGGTCGGTAGGTTGCACCTGTGACGTGTGATAAAATAGATTATCTGACCAGGAGGGTTGCTGTTCATCATGAAATTGCCTCATAAAGCGCTCAGGCTCTTTATTTCCGCAAGCGTTGTCGTTCTGACATCCTCCTTTTTGATCTACGAACTTATTGCCAGTCATAAGGCAATGAATGGCTATATGCGCTATATCATCGAAAAAGCAGACTCCTCGTTTCTGTATGATAAATACCAGAACCAGAGTATTGCCGCCCATCTGATGCGCACGCTAGCCTCGCCGGAGAAAACGGTCTCTGTCGCGGCGCGCAATACCCTTTGTCAGGCGTTTGAAAGTGCCAACTCGGTGTATGGTCTGAATCTGACGAGGCATAATTATCCCGCGCTCAACGGCACGTTACAGACTTCTGTTGCGGACTGCGCGCGCATCGCGGACGATGTACTCCTGCTCCCTGCCTTTGACCAGGCTGTGAAGGTTAACCGGGAACAGGTTGATTATGGAAAAGGACTCGCCATCTCAGAAGAGAAATTTCATTATTATCTGGATTTACAGAATCAATATATTTACTTCTATGATTTGATCAATACGCATCAGTTTGCCATGCATCATTGGGCTTTTTTACAGAAAGGCTCATTAGGTATTCATCAGGCTGATATTGATGAATTGTTTTCTGGCCGGACCGTGCTGTCGAGTATCTATCAGGACGATCGTACTGAACTTAATGTGATGAGTTTTTTAACACCGGTCTATCTGAACGGTAAGCTAAAAGGCATCGTGATGGTGGATATTAACAAACACAATTTGCAAAATATTGTGTTTACCCACGATCGTCCCCTGGTCTGGCGTTATCTCAATGCCAGCGTCACCGATACCGACTCAGATAAAACAATTATTATTCATCAAAGCGAAAATAACCTTTTCCCGTACGTCAATTATGTCAGCAATCTTCCCGGTGGCCTGCACGTCGAGCTGTCACTCGATATTTTGTATTTCATTGTCTCTTCCTGGAAATTGTTTCTGTTTTACCTGCTGGCGACCGCCCTGCTCCTCAATATGGTCAGACTGCATTTCCGCCTTTACCACAATGTCACCCGCGAAAATATCAGTGATGCGATGACGGGGCTGTATAACCGTAAAATTTTAACCCCGACGCTTGAGCAACGATTACAACGGTTGGTCAGCGCCGGTGTGCCGGTGACCTTTATCGCCATCGACCTCGATAAGCTGAAGATGATAAACGATACGCTGGGGCATCACGCGGGCGATCGGGCGATCACATTGCTGGCGAAAGCCATCGAGGCGTCGGTACGTAAAAGTGATTACGCCATCCGCCTGGGCGGTGATGAGTTTTGCATCATTCTGATAGACGCCGAGCCAGACATGGCTGCTCGTCTGCCGGAACGGATTGCCAGCCATCTGCGAACCGTCGCGCCGGAGAGGGATATTCGTTTTTCATCAGGAAGTTACAGCATGCAGCCGAACGATACGCTGCATGATGCCTACACCGCGTCTGACGAGCAGCTTTACCTCAACAAGCACCAAAATCGCCAGCGTTCGTGATAATCTGTCCCGTGTTTTTTTCGCGCGAACAGGAGTGAAAGATGAGCGAAATGGAAAAAGGCAGCGACACCCATCAGCGTTTACTCGATTTATTATCTCTGGAGGGCGCCCGTTATCGCATCGTCAGCCATGAGGCCGTGGGCAAATGCGAGGCAGTGTCAGAAATTCGGGGCACCGCACTGGGTCAGGGAGCAAAGGCGCTGGTCTGCAAAGTCAAAGGCAATGGAGTGAATCAGCATGTACTGGCGATTTTGCCCGCCGATCAACAAGCCGACCTCGGTCAACTGGCTACCTGTCTTGGCGGCCTGCGTGCCTCTCTCGCCAGCCCGGCAGAGGTAGACGCGCTCACCGGTTGCGTGTTTGGTGCGATTCCGCCCTTCAGTTTTCATCCGCAGCTAAAACTGGTTGCCGATCCGCTGCTCTTCGAGCGCTATAGCGAAATTGCCTTTAACGCTGGTGTGCTCACGAAGTCGATCATTCTCAATACTGACGATTATCTGCGCATTGCTCAGCCTGAACGGGTGGCATTTCACCGCGTATCGTAGACATTCAGCTACCGCGTTCGAGAATTAACACAGAGATCACAATAACGGCGGCAATGGCGAAAAAGGATGAGCTAATAATTAGCGTCTCAATAAACATGTGATCGTTCATGGCTACACCTCATAATGAGAGATACCTGCTCACCTGTTATTGATAGCCCGCGATAATGGCAATTTGATGACAAAACACCAAAATCGTCTGTTTTTTCGCCATCATGCATTTGCCTGAAAATAGCGGCCTGATTCTAAAAAAGTCTGTTCTGCATTGCGTTTGAGCGTAAAGTAAACAGGCTTAACTTTTTTTGGCAAGGAAACAACGATGTTTGATGTCACTCTGCTGGTTCTGCTTGGACTGGCAGCTCTGGGCTTTGTCAGCCATAACACCACTGTCGCCGTTTCAATTCTGGTGCTGATTATTGTCCGCGTTACTCCGCTCAATACCTTTTTCCCGTGGATTGAAAAACAAGGGCTAACCATCGGGATTATTATCCTGACGATTGGCGTCATGGCGCCGATCGCCAGCGGGACGCTGCCGCCTTCTACATTGATCCACTCTTTCCTTAACTGGAAATCACTGGTGGCGATTGTGGTTGGCGTGGTGGTGTCGTGGCTCGGCGGTCGCGGTGTGACGCTGATGGGTAGCCAACCCCAACTGGTCGCCGGGTTGCTGGTCGGTACGGTGCTTGGCGTGGCCTTGTTTCGCGGTGTGCCTGTCGGGCCGCTTATCGCCGCCGGTCTTGTCTCGCTTATTGTGGGAAGGCAGTAGTCAACCCCGCCAGATAACGGCCTGGCGTCTGGCCCAGGCCTTTTTTGAACATGGTGATGAACGCGGTGGTTGAGTCGTATCCCAACAGTTGCGCTGCCTGCTGCACGTTGTGCCCCCCGACAAGGGCCTGTAAAGCCAGAATAAGCTGGAGCTGATGACGCCAGCGACGAAAGCTGAGCCCCGTCTCCCTGACGACCAGCCGGGCGAGATTGCGCTCGCTCATCGCAAATACACTGGCCCACTGCCCAAGCGTCTGCCACTGCGCCGGTTCGCGCGCCATCGTTTCAACCATCCGGCGGATCTTCGGATGCGCAGAAACCGGCAGTTGCATCTGCTCCTGTGGCTGCTGCGGGAGTTCATCGAACAACACCTGCGTCAGGCGCTGCGTCTGCGGTTCTGCCCGCTGACCGTCGCTACGCGTCGCCAGAGAAAGGATCAGTTCCCGACAAAGCGGAGATATTTTTAACGTACAACATCTTCCCGGCAAAGTGACCGCATCCGGTTCGATAAACAGAAAGCAGAGCTCCGCGCCTGCCGTCACATGGTTGCTGTGAGGAACGCCGCCGGGGATCCAGACTGCGTACTGCGGCGGCACCATCCACATAGCGCACTCAACATCACAGGTGACGGCCCCGTGCAGTGCCATAATCAGTTGCCCTTTACGATGCTGATGCTGTGCACTGAACAGCTCGTCCGGGCGGGCGCGGATACGAAACGCCACGGCGGCATCGTGGTGAAGATCGGGGTCGTAACCGTCGAGTCGCAGGCTGTACATTATTTTGTCCGAAATTAGCGATAAACTGTCATTTTAGCTTGATTCGTTACGCAGATAAACGCGGTAAGGTACGGCCTCACCTGTTGATATGAGAGAACAATGACTTCTTCACCACCACGCGGCAACCACGGAGCCCTGCTGATTGCGGGTATCCTGATGATTGCCACCACGCTACGCGTGACGTTTACCGGCGCCGCCCCTTTGCTGGATGCGATTCGCACGGATTATGGTCTCACGACGGCCCAGACAGGGCTATTAACCACCCTGCCGCTGCTGGCGTTCGCGCTGGTTTCTCCCCTTGCCGCAGGCATTGCCCGCCGTATTGGTATGGAACGCAGCCTCTTTGTCGCGATGTTACTGATTTGCGCCGGGATTGCCGTGCGTTCTCTGTCATCCGCCTCATTGCTGTTTCTCGGCACCGCCATCATCGGTTGTGGTATCGCCCTCGGCAACGTGTTGCTGCCGGGTCTGATCAAGCGCGATTTTTCGCAGCACGTCGCCAGACTGACCGGCGCTTATTCCCTGACGATGGGGGCCGCCGCCGCGCTGGGCTCTGCGCTGGTGGTTCCACTGGCGCTGAGCGGATTCGGCTGGCGCGGTGCGCTGCTGCTGCTGATGGTGTTCCCACTGCTGGCATTTCTGGTCTGGCTGCCGCAATGGCGCAATACCGCCCGCGCGAACGTGACCACCTCGCGCACTTTGCATGCGCGCGGCATCTGGCGTTCGCCGCTGGCCTGGCAGGTGACGTTATTTCTTGGGATTAACTCGCTGATTTATTATGTGATCATCGGCTGGCTGCCGGCTATCTTAATCAGCCACGGTTACAGTGAGGCACAGGCCGGCTCGCTGCACGGTTTGCTCCAGTTGGCGACCGCCTCTCCCGGTTTACTCATTCCGCTGGTGCTGTACCGTTTTCACGATCAGCGCAGCATCGCCGCGCTGGTGTCGTTCATGTGCGCAGTGGGTGCGGCTGGGTTCTGGTTTATGCCGGGTCAGGCGGTGCTGTGGACGCTGCTGTTTGGATTTGGCTCCGGCGCGACGATGATTCTGGGGCTGACCTTCATCGGCCTGCGCGCCAGTTCAGCACATCAGGCGGCAGCACTTTCCGGCATGGCGCAATCCGTCGGCTATTTATTAGCCGCTTGCGGGCCGCCCCTGATGGGCAGGATCCATGACTCCCAGGGAAGCTGGCAGATCCCGCTGCTGGCCGTTGCAGCGTTGGCGGTCGTGATGGCGGTCTTCGGCCTCTATGCCGGGCGTAATAAAGAGATAACAGACTGAACGATTCAGGGCAGACTCACCGCTCTGCCCTGATGATTAGCCTTGCGCGGCGCGCAGCATCGCCTGTACAAGAGGAACCGGTTTACCCGCCAGCGCGCCCCGTTCGTGCTGAAACAGGGTCGCCACATAGAAGGGATGCGTGACCAACTCCACCGCCCGAATCTCGCCGTTATCATCCCAGCCTGTCACGCGCAGATCGCCGCTTTCCAGTTCAGTTGCAAACGCCTCGGCAATACCATAGTTGCAGTGATAGGCTTCTGAAATCACCGGCTGGCCATACGCTTTGGCAATCAGAGTGTTGGGTCGCAGTTCGATAGCGTCGGTTTTTTCCACCAGCGAACAGGTGAGTGGCGCGATGACCATCCGGCCTGTCGTGTCAGTTTCCGCATGGGCGGCATCCGACCACCCCAGCACGTTACGGGCGTATTCGAGGATGGCATGTTGAAAACCGCCGCAGGTCCCCAGGAAGGGAATGCTGTTTTCGCGGGCATAACGGATGGCAGTCAGCGCGCCTTGCGTATTTTTGTATGGACTACCGGGTACTACCCAGATGGCGTCATAGCCGACCAGATCTTCTGCGCTGGTGATTTCAGTGCTGGCCAGCCAGTCGTAATCCGCCACCAGTTCCAGAACCGCAGCGGCGTCGTCGATGGCCAGAGGAATCGCCTGATGCGCCGTGATGCCAGCGTTGTAATCACCCACCACCGCAATCCGCAGCGTATCTTTTACAGAGGATATTTCCATGGAGAATTCCTTACGTCAGAACAATTGGGGACAACATAAGGAACCTCAGCCTACCGATCTTTTACTGCCATCACAATACCTTAATTTAAGGATGGGCACGCGCAAAGTGATATAGTGATCGGGTGCTGTTTTTCTGCTTGTCGAGGCAAATGCAATGAAAAGTAAGGTTCTGGTGAGCGCCTGCCTGATGGGGCTGAAGGTGCGTTATAACGGCAGCGAGAAAGCCCGGCCAACGGCGATGTTAGCTCACCTACAGGCAGAACAGCGCCTGGTGATCCACTGCCCGGAACTGGCCGCAGGATTGCCGACGCCTCGCCCACCGGCGGAGATTGTTCAGGCCGATGGCAACGACGTCATGCAGGGGCGTGCAGCCATTGTCGAACAGAGTGGTCATGATGTCACGGCGCACTATCAGCTTGCCGCCTGGTTGGCCCTTCGTACTGCGCAAGAGACCGGCTGTGACGTTGCGCTACTCACCGACGGCAGCCCAACCTGCGGCAGTCAGTTTATTTACGACGGCAGCTTCAGCGGTCAACGTCATCCCGGAACGGGTGTTGCCGCAGCGCTGTTACGCCAGCACGGGATAACGGTTTTTTCCGACCATCAGCTCGATGAGTTTTGCGCCTGGATTGAGGAGAGAGACAATCATGAATATTCAGTGTAAACGCGTCTACGACCCGGCAGAAAACAGCGACGGCTACCGGGTGCTGGTTGACCGGCTGTGGCCGCGCGGGATCAAAAAAACGGATCTCGCGCTGAATGAGTGGGTCAAAGACCTCACCCCTTCAACAGAACTGCGCAAAGCCTTTCACGCAGAAACGATCGATTTTCATCATTTTACTGAGTTGTATCGCGCAGAACTCGCCACGCAGAAGCAGGAAGGTGAGCGACTGGCGCAGATTGCCCGCCAGCAGACGCTGACGCTGCTGTATGCCGCCAAAAACAGCGAACAGAATCACGCCCTTGTGCTGGCGGACTGGCTACGTGAGTTGTAATTTGCGGATATTCGTCGTTTCAGGCTGAATATCCGGCAGCAGCGGCATCAGGTGTTCCGCTCTCACCCAGGCAAAACCCTGCTGCCCGCTTGCCGACACCACCTCCCCCGTCACCAGCCAGAGCGCACGCGGCGTCTCTTTCGGTAGCATCGTGGTAAATCCATTCACTGGGTTAATAAATACCTCACCCGGTTGGCAGAGATGAAATAATTCAACCGACTTGCCAATGTTGCCGCGCCCGGCAGGCGTTTTCGCACCAATGATTAGCGCCAGGGTGCCCGGCTTTAGCTGGAACATACTTCTCTCATTGCGCTCTCGCGACTCTGGTTAAGACAATTCCGAGAAATAATAGCCTGCCGGGTGCCTGCGTGTCACGCCCTGGCCGCTCGCAGAATAAGCGAAAAGCGCGAGGATAAAACCCCTTTTGTCACCCATTAACCCCTGCTATCCTTGCAGCTCTTTGCATAATTCAGACAGGTGATCGCATGAGACTGGGTGTACTGTTTCCCGTCGTCATTTTCATTACGGCCGTGGTTTTTTTGGCCTGGTTTTTTATCGGTGGCTATGCCGCACCGGGGGCGTAAATCATGAAAAAAACGACGCTGATTATGATTGTCGTTGCGGTAGTTGTGGTGCTGGGTACCGAACTGGGCTGGTGGTAACACCTGGCCCAAAATGACAAAGGCCACCCTCAGGTCGCCTTTTGTCAGTCAATTTTTGCGTCTTAGCTTTTGATTTTTCTGTAGATAAACAGCACTACGATAGCACCAATAATCGCCACCGCGAAGCTGCCGAAATTAAAGCCGTCCACTTTCCCAAAGCCAAGCAGGGTACTGATCCATCCCCCCACCACGGCACCGACGATCCCCAGGATGATCGTCATAAAGAATCCACCACCATCCTTACCAGGCATAATCCACTTCGCCAGAATACCTGCAATCAGACCAAAAATAATCCATGAAATAATGCCCATTTTTTCCTCGCTTATCGATTTTACGTTAGCGGTTTATTCGCCGTTAAAAAGGATAGCACATCGTCAGGAAATTGAAATTTGTGATGTACATCACCTAATTGAGCTTTCTGATTTCTCCCACAAAAGATGGGGTTGCAAGTTTAGATGATAAAGATTATCTTTCTCATCACTGAATAGTTGAGTAAATAACTCAGGTATTTAGTACGACATTGCTCACATTGCTTCCAGTATTTCTTGCCCGCCTTCGTGCGGGCTTTTTTTTGACGCCAGCTCGTCATTTATGTCGAATTCACTGTCATTTTTTCTGTCGGCTCTGCCTGGAGCCGCGTCAACGCTGACTTTGCCACTCTGGCACGTATTGTGCTTATCCTCTGCGTCATGACGACAACCCGAAGCTTCAGCGGCTCCGCGCTGGCTTCGTCACAATTTGCGCTATTTCAGCTTTTAACAGGTCTGTTATTGATGAAAAAAATCACCAGTGTCTGTCCCTACTGTGGGGCCGGGTGCAAGCTTAAGCTTGTTGTTGAAAATAACAAAATCATCCGCGCCGAAGCGGCTGAGGGCGTTACCAACCAGAACCAGCTTTGTCTGAAAGGGTACTATGGCTGGGACTTTCTCAACGATACCCGCCTTCTGACCCCCCGCCTCACCCGTCCGATGATCCGCTACCAAAAAGGCGGCAAATTTACCCCGGTCAGTTGGGATGAAGCGATCCGCTATACCGCCCGTCGTTTACTGGAAATTCGCGACAGCGAGGGCCCGCGCGCCATTATGACTACCGGTTCCTCACGCGGCACCGGCAATGAAACCAACTATGTAATGCAGAAATTCGCCCGAGCGGTCCTCAACACCAACAACGTCGACTGCTGCGCCCGCGTGTGTCACGGACCTTCAGTGGCCGGACTCCAGGAAACGCTGGGCAATGGCGCGATGAGTAATTCCATCAGCGACATAGAAAACTCCAAATGCCTGCTGATCTTCGGCTACAACTGTGCAGACTCTCACCCGATTGTGGCGCGTCGGGTGATCAACGCGCGTCAGAATGGCGCGAAGATTATTGTTTGCGATCCTCGCCGCATAGAAACCGCCCGCATTGCTGACCAGCATCTGCAACTGAATAACGGTTGCAATATGGCGCTGGTAAACGCCTTTGGTTACGTTCTCGTTGAAGAACAGCTTTACGATAAAGAATACGTACACAAGCATACGCAAGGGCTGGATGCCTATTGGCAGACGGTTAAGGACTATTCGCCGGAAGCCGTCGAGCACTTAACCGGCGTTCCGGCCTCACAGGTGCGTCAGGCGATGCGGACCTTTGCCGCAGCCCCTTCAGCAACCGTAATGTGGGGGATGGGCGTGACGCAGTTTGGTCAGGCCGTCGATGTGGTCCGCGGATTATCGAGCCTTGCGCTGTTGACCGGTAACCTCGGTCGTCCTCACGTGGGTGTCGGCCCGGTTCGAGGACAGAACAACGTCCAGGGAGCCTGCGACATGGGCGTATTACCTAATCTCTTTCCCGGATATCAGGATGTTACCGATGCGGCCGTCAGAGAGAAATTCGCCAGCGCCTGGGGAATCGACGCCAGCCGGATGGACGACAAGGTCGGCACACGCATCACCGAAGTTCCGCATCTGGCGCTGGAAGGCAAAATCAAAGCCTACTACATCATGGGGGAAGATCCGCTGCAAACAGAAGCCGATCTGGGACTGGTGCGCGACGGTTTCGCGGCGCTGGATTTTGTCGTGGTACAGGATATTTTCATGACCAAAACCGCCGAGATGGCGGACGTTATTTTACCCGCCACCTCCTGGGGGGAGCACGGCGGCGTATTCACCTGTGCCGATCGGGGCTTCCAGCGCTTTGAAAAAGCCATTGAACCTACCGGTGACGTGAAGCGCGACTGGGAAATTATCAGCCTGCTTGCCAGCGAAATGGGCTACCCCATGCACTATGAAAACAATCAGCAAATCTGGGATGAGATGCGTGAGCTGTGCCCACTGTTCTATGGTGTGACTTACGAAAAGATGGGCGATATGGGACATATCCAGTGGCCCTGCCCCGACCTTGACCACCCCGGTACGCCATATCTGTATGAAAACAGCCGCTTTGACACAAAAGACGGTAAAGGCAAGTTGTTTGCCGCACCGTGGCGCGCCCCTGCGGAAGTCCCTGACGAGGTGTATCCACTGGTCTTGTGTACGGTGCGCGAAGTCGGTCACTATTCCTGTCGTTCTATGACCGGTAACTGTGCCGCGCTGCAGGCGCTTGCCGATGAGCCCGGCTATGTGCAAATCAGCTTGCAGGATGCGCAAAAGGCGGGCATTCGCCATCGCGATCTGGTGTGGGTTAGCTCGCGCCGGGGAAAAGTGATCAGTCGGGCGGATGTCTCCGAACGTATTAATCACGGGGCTGTGTATATGACCTATCAATGGTGGATTGGCGCGTGTAATGAATTAACGCAGGATAATCTCGACCCTATCTCAAAAACGCCGGAAACCAAGTATTGTGCGGTTAAGGTCGAGAAGATTGTCGATCAGCAGTGGGCCGAACGCTATGCTGCGCAGACCTACCGTGACATGAAGACGCGACTTTGCGAGGCGATTGAATAGCGTAACGACATCACGTAGCGGGTGAAATGAACGGGAACCACCTCCAGTGGAGGTGGTTTGAGTTTGATAATAAAAAAGCACCCTCTCTTTATAAGATGATGCTTTCATTAGCGCTGGTTGTCGATGACCGCTAGATCAAATTAATTTTGATGTCATAGCTTTCCAACCCAGTCATTTTCTCTCGCGCCGTAAACTGGATATCAGAGACTTCTTTACCTGTCTTTTTTTTGAGCTCAACTATTTTTTTGGTAATAAAATCAGAAATATCCGCTTCAGTTTTTCTCTTTAACTCTTCGATTTTCATTATGCACCTCTTGGTCTGTAACGGCATCGATGCCCCCAGCAGATCCCATGATTCATGTGAAAACGTATACAACCACTGATATCTATAAACGATATGAAGTAAAGTTTCAATAATCAAGAGGTTAGTGGATATGGTTTATACCAAACCTGCTCAAGAAGCAAACAGCAATCCGCAGTTTTACTGGCGTTCATGGAGGACTATGAGTCGTTATTTAAAGAGCTTTGATGCCGCCGCAATAATTTCTTCCGAAGTGACAGCCCGATCAGAGGCAACATGAACTATTTTATGATCTCCAGTGAGAGACGGGAAACCTGCGGACATGACTTGCAGGTGTGCCTTTTCCCCATTAGGGTACTCACGCATTATTGTAGTAATACTCTTCATGACTGATACGACTACTGCCGATTCTGAATTAAAAAATACTATCACTTTTTTCATAATTATTCCGTGATGATTCCGTTAATAAGAATAGCTTAAAAATAAAAAAGGCTCCCAAAGGAGCCTGAGTTTTATTTTCTGAAATCCAATGGAGACTGACCAGAACGAATGTACATTGCAATATTATCGAATGTTATCATTGTAGTTTTGCAAAAAATACATTTCGCGCCGAAAGGATTTCTATCAGTGACATCGAAAGACGACGTTCTGTACTGAGACCCATGGCAACAAGGGCATCTGAAGTGAATATTATTAGTAATAGCAGTTTCCTTAAAGCGCCACGACGTTAACTGCCGAGGGACCTTTTGGACCTTGCTCGATACCGAACTCGACTTCCTGATTCTCATTCAGCGTCTTAAAATCGTTACTCTGGATAGCAGAGAAATGGACGAATACATCCTTACTGCCATCTTTTGGAGTGATAAAACCAAAACCTTTTTCAGGATTGAACCATTTAACTAAACCAGTCATTTTGTTAGACATAATCATTACCTTTTTGAGTAAGCCCTTGGGCAGAATGGTCCGAAAAAAAATTATCAGAGAGGAAAAACCAACAAGGAAGTCTCAACAGGAACAAATAATAAAACTATTCTAGTGACTGCTTCAGATAAATTCATAACAAACCAGAACTCCATTAACGCATGATTAACGCGACATAGCAAGGTATAGTTTTGTAAGTCAGTTAACCCGCTACTAACGAACAAAAAAATAATATAAATAGCTTTAACCAGAAATTATGCCATGCTGATTCTGACCTTTATCTATCGCCCTAAGTTGTGAGGGATTTTGGCTCATGGAAGAGTCTCATTTTCCCCCTCCGCTTTTCTGTTTTTCAGCGACAGAACATACTGTTACGTTAATCGACGATATTTTTTCTGACTCTTCTCCCGGCAATACACTTTTAGTGTTTCTTCAGGACTCATATGTCTTTGAAAAGTCACTCCTGCCATGTCGCGTTCATCAGCAATGACAACCTAACGTTCATGCTTCTGGTGCAATATCTACGAGCATGTTGCGTACAATCCGGCGTTGGCTACGGTTGTTTTTCTTGTGACGACAGCGACAAGATCTGCGGTGTGCTTTGCGGCATCAGTCCAGGGCTACGCACCGATGGTCCATAAAAATGGTGTCTGGGGACTGGCAACTGCGCGGCTTTTTAATGAAGCACCCAGGCAGTTAGCGCAGCGACAAAGCGCGGACAAAATAGGTGGTAACAAGCGTATTGCGTTATATACTTTTCGCGCGCGCCACGGCATGAACAACCTGGCCGTTGCTGCAGTTCGTTATCCTAAACGATATGGCTGCGGCATCCTCCGTTTTGACCATGCGAAAAGGAGTGAGTAATGGACTATGTACAGCAGATGCGCAGCATGATTGGTCATCGTTTGCTTTTACTGGCGGGTTCTAATGTCGTTCTGACAGACCAAAATCAGCGTATCCTCCTGCAACATCGACGGGACGGAACATGGGGCCTGCCCGGTGGGCTTCTTGAACCGGGTGAGTCTTTGGAAGAAACTGCCATACGTGAAGTTAAGGAAGAAACCAATCTTGATGTCCACAACCTGACTTTACTGGGTGTTTTTTCCGGTCCGGAATATACATTTACACTTCACAACCAGGACAAAATCAACGTCGTTACATCCCTTTTCTGGTCTGGTGACTGGAGTGGAGAAATAGTGAATGACCCCGAAGAAGGGCTGGGGCTTGCTTTTTTTTCTCCAAATGATTTACCTGACAATATGGACAAAGAATATCAGGTTTATATAAGCCATTATCTGGCATGGGTAAAATGAACCAGCCGAATGTGTGATAGCTCATGCCTGCATAGACTGTAACTGTATTTCCCGTTCACTTACCCGTCGTAACAGTTGCGGCGCGACAGGGACGAGATATGCAGCGCCGAAGACGTTCGAAGTCATCGGTCGCGGTCTTCGCGGCGATCGCGCCTTCCATCTCTTTGACGATCAGGTCCGCGGCTTCGAACCATTGCATGTGGCCCAGTAGTGCATAGAATTTTTTCAACTCTATGATAAATATCAATTTATTCAACTTTCAGTCTGTAAAAAAGACTCAATCACTCATGACGCAGCACCTTGATTAACAAAATTGTATTTGTCGTTTTGGGAAAGTTTTCTGCTCTGTTTTGAAGCACTTAGTTTTCTTTTGGTTAGTATTTTGTGGTGTGACATGCCTCGAATAAACATCAGGACTCGGGGCCAGTTATGAGCGAATAGCGAACATAGTTTCGTCGATACAGCCGGCTTTTATTGCGTGTCAGTGTCTCAATCCGTAATAGATTTACTCATATTGATACCCGTCACTCCGAATCCGCTGGTTTCATAAACATGCCGGGCGCGAGCATTATCACCTGCAACACGCAATCTGATCTCTTTAAAACCTTTCGCCAGCAGATACTCTTCGAAAGCACGTAGAGATTGTTTGCCAAGTCCTAATCCCTGACAGGAGTTGAAAATATGAAAATCGTAGATAAAAACAGTGCGCTTAGTCGAGTCTGGTTTGTACCAGAGATAACCTACATGATTGTTAGTATTGTCCGAATGGGCAACAATACACATTAATACTTGCCCATGTGTATTAATTCCATCGGGAAGCATTTCCGCTATTTCCTGCTTCGCTCTGGCAAGAGAATCACGAGGGGAGATCACGTAGTTTGATTCGATCTCATATGCATAATCATTAACGAAATATTCGAGATAAGCAGGATACTCATCTTTTGTCATCGCTCGAAAAGAAATCATATCGGAATCCTCAACCTTATCATGCTGAAAAATATGAATATATTAATAACAACGCAGATCTCTATCGTCAATTGTATTCACGTCTAAATATGCGTTCAGGCCAGGTGATTAGCATAAAATTGACGGGGCATTCCTATCTGAGATAGCGCCATTTATGGCGTTCTCTGGCATCAAATTCTTCAATTCAGGGATCAGAACGTTTTTTTCTTTATCCTGAATTCATCTATTACCCACCAGACGGGAATAAAGATAATGATGGTTTTGTATGGATTATCCACAGAGAGCGACTCCGGCCTGCTCGCTGATAAAGGTAGAATGTAGAATAGATAAACAACCTTCACGTAGCCATCACTAAATATGGTGGTAGTGCTCCCTGCCCTCATCGCGTTAGTCTGTCTGCGTCAAAAAGACCACGAACAAGAAGCTATGTATGGAAATTATTTTGATGCGTCATGGAAAGCCTGCTTTCACAGCTTCTTCGAGAGTAACGAGCCTCAAGATGGCCGAATGGATTTCACAATATAATCTCTGTGATACGGGCAGCGATATGCCCCCACAGTTCAGTAAAACATTAGCATCCTGCGCACTGCACATCATAAGTAGTCCACTTCCCAGAGCGCGTTCTTCCCTGACCGCATTAGGGCGTGAACCTGACCTCATTGATGAAGTTTTCAGAGAAGCTGACTTGCCCGTATTCCACATTCCAGCTTTTAGGTTACCCCCCATCTTCTGGGCGTCTGTTTTTCGTATCATGTGGTTTTGTGGCATCTCCCGCAATGTAGAGTCCCTGGGAATAGCTAAACAACGCGCCGTTCAGGCTGCGGATATCCTGGTGACATCGGTAAAAGTAGTAAACGGGCCTGTTCTGCTTATGGGTCATTGGGTGATGAATCGACTGATTGCAAAGGAACTCGTATCGATGGGCTGGAAAGAGTATCGTCGACAGGGCAACGGTTACTGGAACGCTGTTATCTACAGCTTACTGTAAGTAAAAATCTTGATTAAACATTCAATATATCCAACCTCTTGAGTCTACCAGGCCCGCTTCTGGCTCTGACCAGCCCTTCAGGCTGGAATTACACGTAAAGAGCCTTGTACCATTTTTAATGAAGGAGTTCGCATGCTAAAGGTCATCGCCGAAGATTTTATCAAACTTGAGTGTGTCGAAGCCGTTCTCCCTTTCTACCGCGAACTCATCGCCGCAACGAAGAAAGAGCCTTTGTGTATTGCTTATGATTTGTACCAGGATGAAAAGGATCCGGGGCATTTTATTTTCATTGAAGAGTGGCCTGACCGGGCAGCACTCGATGCACACTGCGCCAGCGAGCATTTCACTCGGCTTGTTCCTTTGATTGATCAATACGCGCGTAAAGCGGCGCAGTACATTCTGATGGATGGTCGGGTGGATCCAGAGAGATAACGTTCGATTCTGGCATGAAGTGGACTAACCCAGAGTGGAAGCCAATTCTACGCAAGACCTAAAGTAATCCTCTATCCATTTAACGATTTTCCAGCGAACGTTAAAAGGGGTAAAAAAAACGGGAACCCATCGGCTCCCGTTCTTGTTCAACCCAGAATCTGGATTACATGTTTTTGATGATCGCGTCACCAAACTCTGAACATTTCAGCAGTTTAGCGCCTTCCATCAGACGCTCGAAGTCATAGGTCACGGTCTTCGCGGCAATCGCGCCTTCCATGCCTTTAACAATCAGGTCGGCGGCTTCGAACCACTGCATGTGGCGCAGCATCATCTCAGCGGACAGGATGATAGAGCCCGGGTTAACTTTGTCCTGACCGGCGTATTTCGGCGCCGTACCGTGCGTTGCTTCGAACAGCGCGCACTCGTCACCAATGTTTGCACCAGGGGCGATACCAATACCACCTACCTGTGCAGCCAGAGCGTCAGAGATGTAGTCACCGTTCAGGTTCATACAGGCGATCACGTCGTATTCAGCCGGACGCAGCAGGATCTGTTGCAGGAACGCATCGGCGATCACATCTTTAACCACGATCTCTTTACCGGTGTTCGGGTTCTTGATTTTCATCCACGGGCCGCCATCGATCAGTTCAGCACCGAATTCTTCACGCGCTAACTGGTAACCCCAGTCTTTGAACGCGCCTTCGGTGAACTTCATGATGTTGCCTTTATGAACCAGGGTCAGAGAGTCACGGTCGTTAGTGATCGCGTATTCGATCGCCGCACGAACCAGACGCTTGGTACCGTCTTCGGAGCACGGTTTGATACCGATACCGCAGTGTTCAGGGAAGCGAATTTTCTTCACGCCCATCTCTTCACGCAGGAATTTAATCACTTTTTCTGCATCTGCAGAGTCCGCTTTCCACTCGATACCGGCGTAGATGTCTTCTGAGTTTTCACGGAAGATAACCATGTCGGTCAGTTCCGGATGTTTAACCGGGCTTGGGGTGCCCTGATAGTAACGAACAGGACGCAGGCAAACGTACAGGTCAAGTTCCTGACGCAGTGCAACGTTCAGAGAGCGAATACCGCCACCAACCGGGGTGGTCAGCGGGCCTTTAATCGCCACGCGGTAGTCACGAATCAGATCCAGGGTTTCCGTCGGCAGCCAGACGTCCTGACCGTATACCTGGGTGGATTTCTCACCGGTGTAAATCTCCATCCAGGAGATTTTACGCTCGCCTTTATAAGCTTTCTCAACGGCAGCGTTGACAACTTTGATCATCGGAGGGGTAACATCAACACCGATGCCGTCGCCTTCAATGAATGGGATAATCGGATTGTGCGGCACATTTAGCTTGCCGTCTTTCAGGGTGATTTTTTGACCTTCTGCCGGAACAACTACTTTGCTTTCCATTCACCTCTCCTTCGAGCGCTTCTGGTTGCTCGTCTGTCATCGCGCTGCATGTGCTTTTGCGTCCTGCTGCACGACTGCGTTAGAGCAATTTTTTGTTAATGTTTTGTAATGAGCATGTCAATACTACCCTAATGTTCGCTGCCATGAAAGACACTCGTTATTAGGCTATAATGCGGCAATTGATAAGATCTGAAAATACCATGCAAAAAACTTCTTTTAGAAATCACCGGGTTGAGCGATTCAGCCAACGACAAGTCACTAAGCGTCGGAAAGAAAACCAGCCAAAACGCGTGGTTTTGTTCAATAAACCTTACGATGTTTTGCCACAATTTACCGACGAGGCTGGACGCAGCACGTTGAAAGATTTCATCCCTGTGCAGGGCGTTTACGCCGCGGGTCGCCTCGACAGAGATAGCGAAGGGTTGCTGGTGCTCACCAATGACGGCACATTACAGGCGCGACTGACACAGCCCGGCAAGCGTACCGGGAAGATTTACTACGTGCAGGTAGAAGGTGAACCGACGGCGGAGGCGCTGGAGGCGCTGCGCAATGGCGTGACGTTAAACGATGGGCCCACCCTGCCCGCCGGTATTGAAGTGGTCGCGGAGCCCGAGTGGCTGTGGCCGCGCAATCCGCCCATTCGCGAACGTAAGAACATCCCGACCTGCTGGCTAAAAGTGACCTTATATGAAGGCCGTAACCGCCAGGTCCGACGAATGACCGCACACGTTGGTTTTCCCACATTGCGCCTGATCCGTTACGCGATGGGCGATTACACCCTGGAGAACCTGGCCAACGGTGAATGGCGAGATGCCACTGAAGAAGAAAATAAAGGATAGGTCATGTTCAAACCGCACGTCACGGTCGCCTGCATCGTTCATGCAGAGGACAAATTTTTAATCGTTGAAGAAACCATCAACGGCAAAGCGCTATGGAATCAGCCCGCCGGGCATCTGGAAGCAGATGAAACGCTGATGCAGGCCGCTGCTCGGGAGTTGTGGGAAGAGACTGGCATAAAAGCGCAGCCTCAGCACTTCATTCGCATGCATCAGTGGATTGCACCGGACCGCACGCCGTTTTTGCGGTTTCTGTTTTCCATTGAACTTGCCAATATGTGCGACACCGAACCCCATGACAGCGATATCGACTGTTGCCGTTGGGTGAGCGCTGACACCCTCCTCAACGCCCCAAACCTGCGTTCTCCGCTGGTTGCCGAAAGCGTTCGCTGCTATCAGAGCGGAATGCGTTACCCGCTGGAGACGATCGGCGCATTTAACTGGCCGTTTACAGAGGGTGTCAAGTAAGGGGCTGCGTGCTAGAATATGCCGCCTTGAAGTTCAATGTCGTGAGTATTCCAATGTCAGAAAGCCCAAAAAAAGTGATCGTCGGCATGTCCGGCGGTGTCGATTCCTCCGTTTCCGCCTGGCTGTTGCAACAACAGGGTTATCAGGTAGAAGGCCTGTTCATGAAGAACTGGGAAGAGGACGACGGTGAGGAATATTGCACAGCGGCAGCCGATCTGGCCGACGCTCAGGCCGTCTGCGACAAGCTCGGCATTGAACTGCACACCGTAAACTTTGCGGCAGAATACTGGGATAACGTCTTTGAACTGTTCCTTGAAGAGTACAAAGCGGGCCGTACGCCGAATCCGGATATTCTGTGCAACAAAGAGATCAAATTTAAAGCCTTCCTGGAGTTCGCAGCAGAAGATCTGGGCGCAGATTACATCGCTACCGGACACTATGTTCGTCGGGCGGATGTCGACGGTAAGAGCCGCCTGCTGCGCGGAGTAGATAGCAATAAAGACCAGAGCTACTTCCTCTACACGCTGGGTCATGAGCAGATCGCGCAAAGTCTGTTCCCGGTTGGCGAGCTGGAAAAACCGCAGGTGCGCAAAATTGCCGAAGACCTGGGGCTGGTAACCGCGAAGAAAAAAGATTCTACCGGCATTTGCTTCATCGGCGAGCGTAAGTTCCGCGAGTTTCTGGGCCGCTATCTGCCGGCACAGCCGGGTAAAATCATTACCGTGGACGGCGAAGAGATTGGTCAGCATCAGGGGCTGATGTACCACACGCTGGGTCAGCGTAAAGGTCTGGGCATCGGTGGTACCAAAGAAGGAACGGAAGATCCGTGGTACGTGGTGGACAAAGATGTTGAGAACAACATTCTGGTGGTTGCTCAGGGTCATGAGCATCCGCGTCTGATGTCTGTCGGTCTGATTGCGCAGCAGCTGCACTGGGTCGATCGCCTGCCGTTCACCGGCACAATGCGCTGCACGGTGAAAACCCGCTACCGCCAGACCGACATTCCGTGCACCGTTAAAGCCCTGGATGCCGAACGCGTCGAGGTGATGTTTGACGAGCCGGTGGCCGCCGTCACCCCAGGCCAGTCAGCGGTCTTTTACCGCGGCGAAGTATGCCTCGGCGGCGGTATTATCGAGCAGCGACTGCCCCTGCCGGTATAATTATTCTCTCTGGACTGATACAAGGAAGCAGTGATCGTGGCAAAGAATTATTATGACATCACCCTCGCACTGGCTGGAATCTGCCAGTCAGCACGCCTGGTGCAACAACTGGCGCACCAGGGACATTGTGATGCCGATGCGCTCCACGTCTCACTGAACAGCGTTATCGATATGAACCCCAGCTCAACCCTGGGCGTGTTCGGCGGCAGCGAGGCCAATCTGCGCCTCGGTCTGGAAACCCTGCTCGGCGTGCTGAATGCCAGCAGCCGTCAGGGGCTGAATGCGGAACTGACTCGCTATACGCTTAGCCTGATGGTGCTCGAGCGTAAACTCACCGCCGCCAAAGGCGCACTCGATACGTTGGGCGAGCGGATCAACGGCCTGCAACGCCAGCTCGATCACTTTGATCTGCAGTCTGAAACGCTGATGAGCGCGATGGCCGGTATCTATGTCGATGTTATCAGCCCGCTGGGTCCGCGCATTCAGGTGACCGGTTCCCCTGCCGTGTTGCAAAGCCCGCAGGTACAGGCCAAAGTTCGCGCTTCGCTTCTGGCCGGCATTCGCGCCGCCGTGCTCTGGCATCAGGTCGGCGGGGGCCGTCTGCAGTTAATGTTTTCTCGTAATCGCCTGACGACTCAGGCAAAACAAATTCTTGCTCATTTAACCCCGGAGTTGTGATCTATGGAATTATCCTCACTGACCGCCGTTTCCCCTGTCGATGGACGCTACGGCGATAAAGTCAGCGCGCTGCGCGGGATTTTCAGCGAATATGGTTTGCTGAAATACCGTGTACAAGTAGAAGTACGCTGGCTGCAAAAACTGGCCGCGCACGCAGCGATCAAGGAAGTTCCTGCTTTTGCTGCCGACGCAATCGGTTTCCTCGATACTATCGTCGCGAACTTCAATGAAGAAGATGCGACACGTATTAAAACCATCGAGCGCACCACTAACCACGACGTCAAGGCGGTCGAGTATTTTCTGAAAGAGAAAGTGGCGAATGTCCCGGAACTGCATGCGGTGTCCGAATTCATTCACTTCGCCTGCACCTCTGAAGACATCAACAACCTGTCTCACGCGCTGATGCTGAAAACCGCCCGTGATGAAGTGGTGCTGCCTTACTGGCGTCAACTGATTGACGCGGTCAAAGATCTGTCCGTGCAGTATCGCGATATTCCCCTGCTCTCCCGCACCCACGGCCAGCCGGCTACGCCGTCAACCCTGGGCAAAGAGATGGCTAACGTGGCTTATCGTATGGAACGCCAGTTCCGCCAGCTTAACCAGGTGGAAATCCTCGGCAAAATCAACGGTGCCGTCGGTAACTATAACGCCCACATTGCCGCTTATCCGGAAGTGGACTGGCATCAGTTCAGCGAAGAGTTCGTCACTTCGCTGGGTATTCAGTGGAACCCGTACACCACGCAGATTGAGCCGCACGACTACATTGCTGAGCTGTTTGACTGTATCGCCCGCTTTAACACCATTCTGATCGACTTCGATCGCGACGTCTGGGGTTACATCGCGCTGAACCACTTCAAGCAGAAAACCATCGCTGGTGAAATTGGCTCTTCCACCATGCCGCACAAAGTGAACCCAATCGACTTCGAAAACTCCGAAGGCAACCTGGGCCTGTCTAATGCGGTGCTTCAACATCTGGCGAGCAAACTGCCGGTTTCCCGCTGGCAGCGCGATCTGACCGACTCCACCGTTCTGCGTAACCTGGGCGTGGGTATCGGCTATGCGCTGATCGCCTACCAGTCCACCCTGAAAGGGGTGAGCAAGCTGGAAGTGAACCGCGACCGTCTGTTGGACGAGCTGGATCACAACTGGGAAGTACTGGCCGAGCCGATCCAGACCGTGATGCGTCGTTACGGCATTGAAAAACCGTACGAGAAGCTGAAAGAGTTAACCCGTGGTAAGCGCGTCGACGCTGAAGGTATGAAGCAATTTATCGATAGCCTGCCGTTGCCGGACGACGAGAAAATCCGCCTGAAAGCCATGACCCCGGCCAACTATATTGGTCGTGCGATCACTATGGTTGACGAGCTGAAATAAATACCTGGCCCGGTGGCACAACGTCACCGGGCCGATTTCCTGCACATCGCTTGCGCCGCCATCCGGCACTTCCCTCCCTCTTTCCCCCGGTTTATGAAATGTTTATCCCCGCAACTCCATAATCAGCGTTAAACTATTCATATCGTAAATACAGTGAGAAAAGATGATGCGTGTACTGGTTGTTGAGGATAATGCGTTATTACGTCATCACCTGAAAGTTCAGCTTCAGGATGCCGGACATCAGGTTGACGATGCCGAAGATGCCAAAGAAGCCGATTATTACCTTAACGAACACCTGCCTGACATCGCGATCGTCGATTTGGGTCTCCCGGATGAAGACGGACTTACACTGATTCGCCGCTGGCGGAGCAACGACGTTTCCCTCCCGGTCCTCGTCCTGACCGCCCGTGAAAGCTGGCAGGATAAAGTGGAGGTACTGAGCGCGGGTGCGGATGACTACGTCACCAAACCGTTCCATATTGAGGAAGTCGCCGCGCGGATGCAGGCGCTAATGCGCCGTAACAGCGGCCACGCTTCGCAAATTATTTCTATTCCCCCTTTCCAGGTTGATCTCTCGCGCCGTGAACTTTCGGTCAATGATGAGGTGATTAAGCTGACCGCGTTTGAGTACACCATCATGGAAACGCTGATCCGCAATAATGGCAAAGTGGTCAGCAAGGACTCGCTGATGTTGCAGTTGTATCCGGACGCCGAGTTGCGTGAAAGTCACACCATCGACGTGCTGATGGGGCGCCTGCGTAAAAAAATACAGGCACAGTATCCGGACGACGTCATTACCACCGTGCGGGGTCAGGGATATCTTTTCGAACTGCGCTGATGAATAAACTGTTGCGTCATCTTTTCCCGCTGTCTCTGCGCCTGCGCTTTCTGCTGGCCACCGCCGGCGTGGTGCTGGTGCTCTCTCTTGCCTATGGCATGGTTGCGCTGGTCGGCTATAGCGTAAGCTTTGATAAGACGACATTTCGCCTGCTGCGCGGAGAAAGTAACCTCTTCTATACTCTCGCCAAATGGGAAGACAATAAGATCCACGTCGAACTTCCCGAGCACCTCGACATGCAAAGCCCCACGATGTCGCTTATCTATGATGAGAGCGGCAAACTGCTGTGGGCCCAGCGTGATGTGCCCTGGCTGGTGAGACTGATTCAGCCTGACTGGCTGAAAAGCAACGGTTTCCATGAGATTGAAGCCGATATCCGCGCCACCAGCACGCTGCTTAATGACGATCACTCTGTTCAGGAACAGCTGAAGGAGGTACGGGAAGATGACGACGACGCCGAAATGACTCATTCGGTGGCGGTGAACGTCTACCCGGCCACGGCACGAATGCCGCAACTGACGATTGTGGTGGTGGATACCATTCCGATTGAGCTTAAACGCTCCTATATGGTCTGGAGCTGGTTTATCTATGTGCTCGCGGCTAACCTGCTGCTGGTCATTCCTCTACTCTGGGTCGCGGCCTGGTGGAGCCTGCGCCCTATCGAAGCGCTGGCGCGCGAAGTACGGGAACTGGAAGAACATCATCGCGAACAGCTAAACCCTGCGACAACGCGTGAGCTGACCAGTCTGGTTCGCAACCTGAACCGCCTGCTGAAAAGCGAGCGCGAACGTTATGACAAGTATCGCACTACGCTGACCGACCTCACCCACAGCCTGAAGACGCCGCTGGCCGTGCTGCAAAGTACGTTGCGCTCAATGCGCAGTGAAAAGATGAGCGTCAGTGACGCTGAGCCGGTGATGCTCGAACAGATCAGCCGGATTTCTCAGCAAATCGGCTACTATCTGCATCGCGCCAGCATGCGCGGCGGCGGCGTCCTGCTGAGTCGCGAGCTGCATCCGGTCGCGCCGCTACTGGATAGTCTCACGTCGGCGCTGAACAAAGTGTATCAGCGTAAAGGGGTGAACATTAGCCTCGATATCTCGCCGGAAATCAGCTTCGTCGGTGAGCAAAACGACTTTGTTGAGGTAATGGGTAACGTTCTGGATAACGCCTGTAAGTACTGCCTGGAGTTTGTCGAAATTTCTGCCCGTCAGACCGACGATCATCTGTACATTGTGGTGGAAGATGACGGTCCGGGGATCCCACAGAGCAAGCGCGATTTGATATTCGACCGCGGTCAACGAGTGGATACGATGCGTCCTGGGCAAGGCGTCGGGCTGGCGGTGGCGCGAGAGATCACCGAGCAATACGACGGTAAAATTGTTGCCAGCGACAGCCTGCTCGGCGGCGCGCACATGGAGGTGATTTTTGGTCATCAGCAGCCGGGGCCGAAAGACGACTAAACCAAAATGTAATAAATATGAGCCAACTGCACGCATCTGGTTAAGCATCCGTTATAATCGGTGACAGATACCCGCCCCAGCCTGTGGAAGCTCAATATGGAATACCAATTAACACTCAACTGGCCCGAATTTCTTGAACGTCACTGGCAAAAGCGCCCGGTGGTGTTAAAACGCGGCTTTAATAACTTCATCGATCCCCTCTCTCCTGACGAACTGGCAGGGTTGGCGATGGAAAGCGAAGTCGATAGCCGTCTGGTAAGCCATCAGGATGGTAAATGGCAGGTCAGCCACGGTCCGTTCGAAAGCTATGACCATCTCGGCGAAAATAACTGGTCATTGCTGGTACAGGCGGTGAACCACTGGCATGAGCCGACCGCCGCGCTGATGCGCCCCTTCCGCGCCCTGCCCGACTGGCGTATTGACGATCTGATGGTCTCATTCTCCGTACCCGGCGGTGGCGTAGGTCCGCATCTCGATCAGTATGATGTGTTTATCATTCAGGGAACCGGTCGCCGCCGTTGGCGGGTGGGGGAAAAGCTGCAGATGAAACAGCACTGCCCGCATCCGGATCTGCTGCAGGTAGATCCTTTTGAAGCCATCATTGATGAAGAACTGGAGCCGGGCGATATTCTCTACATTCCGCCGGGATTCCCGCACGAAGGCTATGCGCTGGAAAACGCGATGAACTATTCGGTTGGCTTTCGCGCACCGAATACCCGCGAACTGATCAGCGGTTTTGCCGACTATGTCCTGCAACGTGAACTGGGCAGCACGTATTACAGCGACCCCGATATGCCGCCTCGCGATCATCCTGCCGACGTTCTACCGCAGGAAATGGACAAACTGCGCGCCATGATGCTGGATCTCATTAATCAGCCGGAGCATTTCAAACAGTGGTTTGGCGAATTTATCTCCCAGTCGCGTCATGAACTGGATATTGCACCGCCGGAGCCGCCGTATCAGCCTGATGAGATCTACGATGCCCTGAAACAAGGCGATGTGCTGGTGCGTCTGGGAGGATTACGGGTACTGCGTGTGGGCGATGACGTTTATGCCAATGGCGAAAAAATTGATTCCCCGCACCGTCCGGCGCTGGAAGCGCTCGCCAGCCATATCGTGCTGACCGCGGAGAATTTTGGTGACGCGCTGGAAGATCCCTCGTTCCTCGCCATGCTGGCGGCGCTGGTCAACAGCGGATACTGGTTCTTCGAAGGGTAACATGGAGATTATGCCGGATGGCGACGCTAATGCGTCTTATCCGGCCTACGGTTCAAATGTCCTGCAGGCCGGATAAGCGTCACGCCATGCGGCATCAGCCACGCTACGACTGCTTCGCCGTTAACTCGGCAATCCGTACAATCACCTGCACCGCTTTTTCCATGCCTTCCAGCGTCACAAACTCATGCTTGCCATGATAGTTGTAGCCACCGGTGAACAGATTCGGGCACGGCAATCCCATGAAAGAGAGTTGCGCGCCGTCGGTGCCGCCGCGGATCGGTTTCATATCCGGTTGAATGTCACAGTCACGCATCGCCTGCTGAGCGATATCCAGTACATGCGGATGCTCAGCCACTTTTTCACGCATATTGTAATAACTGTCTTCAATCACCAGTTCAATGTAACAGTCCGGGTGTAACCCTTTCCCGACCTTCCTGGCTATCTCCATCATCTTACGTTTGCGCGCTTCAAACTGCTTGCGGTCGAAATCGCGAATGATGTAGTGCATGTCCGCGCGATCCACGGTGCCCTTCATGCTCGCAAGATGGTAGAAACCTTCATAACCTTCGGTCATTTCCGGGCTTTCATCCGCCGGAACCTCGGCATGAATACGCGCCGCCAGAGATAATGCGTTTACCATGACGCCTTTCGCCGTCCCCGGATGCACGTTGTTGCCGACGATTTTGATATTCACCGAGGCGGCATTGAAGTTCTCAAACTCCAGTTCCCCCACGCCACCACCGTCAACGGTATAGGCCCATTTGGCGTCAAAAGCCGCAACATCAAAGTGCTTCGCCCCTTTGCCGACCTCTTCATCCGGCGTAAAAGCGACGCGAATATCACCATGGGGAATATTTTTATGCTTCAGCACCGCCAGCGCGGTCATAATTTCCGCCACACCCGCTTTGTCATCCGCACCCAGCAACGTTTTGCCGTCGGTGGTGATCAGCGTTTGTCCGAGCAACTGATGCAGCACCGGGAACATCACCGGTGACAGCACTTCATCGCCAATGCCCAGGGCGATATCACCGCCGCGATAATTCTCAACAATCTGCGGATTCACGTGCTTACCGCTAAAATCCGGTGAGGTATCCACATGGGAAATGAAGCCAATAGCAGGGATATCGCCAGGGACATTCGCTGGAAGCGTTGCCATCAGCGTCCCTTTGTCACTTAATGTCACATTGACCAGCTCCATCTCTTCGAGCTGCTGTTTGAGCAAATTTAATAACTTCCACTGTCCCTCAGTACTGGGAACCTGTCTCACACCCGCTTTCGATTGGGTATCCAATGAAACGTAGTGCAGAAAACGCTCAAGTAGTTTATCCATGCAGTCACCCTCACTATTTGTGACAACATTATCAGTAAGCCACAAAAGACAAATATTGCGTCAGGTCACTTTTATCCCCGCAAACGAGAATATTTCGCTTCCGAACCCCTTACTGACTATAAGACTACGCCAGTTATTGGCAACAAACATTGGCGATGACAGCGGTTTGCCGTAGAATTACGGCCCTCATTAAGAGTCACCAAGGTGGTCAACCACAAACCCCGCATCGGTCAGCCATCCGTTGCGTTTACAAGGGACAGAGTAAGAAATTGAATAAACAACCGCGTTCGCTTTCACCGCTGGTTCTGTTGTCAGGTATCAGCAAAAGCTTCGATGGAAAAGAGGTCATTTCCGAGCTGGATTTGACAATCAATAATGGCGAGTTCCTCACGCTGCTTGGCCCTTCTGGCTGCGGTAAAACAACCGTTTTGCGCCTGATTGCCGGTCTGGAAACCGTAGATTCCGGGCACATCATGCTCGATAACCAGGACATCACCCACGTACCGGCTGAAAACCGCTATGTGAATACCGTCTTTCAAAGCTATGCGTTATTCCCCCACATGACCGTCTTTGAAAATGTGGCGTTCGGATTACGTATGCAGAAAACCCCCGCCGCCGACATCACCCCGCGCGTCCTGGACGCACTGCGAATGGTGCAACTGGAAGAGTTCGCTCAGCGTAAACCGCATCAACTCTCCGGGGGACAACAGCAGCGCGTGGCGATTGCCCGTGCGGTGGTCAACAAACCGCGTCTGCTGCTGTTGGATGAATCCCTCTCCGCGCTGGACTATAAGCTGCGAAAGCAGATGCAGAACGAACTGAAAGCCTTGCAGCGTAAGCTCGGCATCACGTTCGTGTTCGTGACGCACGATCAGGAAGAAGCCCTGACCATGTCCGATCGTATCGTCGTTATGCGCGATGGGCGCATTGAACAGGACGGCACACCGCGTGAAATCTACGAAGAGCCGAAAAACCTGTTTGTCGCCGGATTCATTGGCGAGATTAACATGTTTAACGCCACGGTAATCGAGCGTCTGGACGAACAGCGTGTTCGTGCTAACGTCGAAGGCCGTGAATGCAATATCTACGTCAACTTCGCCGTCGAGCCTGGACAGAAACTGCACGTTCTGCTGCGCCCGGAAGATCTGCGCGTGGATGAAATCAACGACGACAACCACATTGACGGCCTGATTGGCTACGTCCGCGAGCGTAACTATAAGGGCATGACGCTGGAGTCGGTGGTTGAACTGGAAAATGGCAAGATGGTGATGGTCAGTGAATTCTTCAACGAAGACGATCCGGACTTTGACCACTCCCTCGACCAGAAAATGGCCATTAACTGGGTAGAAAGCTGGGAGGTCGTACTGGCTGATGAAGAACACAAGTAAATTCCAGAATGTGGTGATTGTCACTATCGTCGGTTGGCTTGTGTTGTTTGTCTTTCTGCCCAACCTGATGATCATTGGCACCAGCTTTTTGACCCGCGACGATGCCAGCTTCGTCAAAATGGTCTTTACGCTGGACAACTACGCACGCCTGCTCGATCCGCTCTATTTTGAAGTACTGCTGCACTCGCTGAATATGGCGCTGATCGCCACGCTCGCCTGCCTTGTGCTCGGCTATCCTTTTGCCTGGTTTCTGGCGCGACTGCCGGAGAAAGTCCGCCCGCTGCTGCTGTTTCTGCTGATTGTCCCCTTCTGGACCAACTCGCTGATCCGCATCTATGGGCTGAAAATTTTCCTCAGCACGAAAGGTTACCTGAACGAGTTTCTGCTCTGGCTGGGGGTGATAGAGACGCCAATGCGCATCATGTTCACCCCGAGCGCGGTGATTATCGGTCTGGTGTATATCCTGCTGCCATTTATGGTGATGCCGCTGTATTCCAGCATTGAGAAGCTCGACAGACCTTTGCTGGAAGCGGCGAAAGATCTGGGTGCCAGTAAGTTGCAGACTTTTATCCGGATAATCATCCCGCTGACCATGCCGGGCATTATTGCCGGTTGCCTGCTGGTGATGCTGCCCGCGATGGGGCTGTTCTATGTCTCCGATCTGATGGGCGGCGCGAAAAACCTGCTGATCGGTAACGTTATCAAGGTTCAGTTCCTCAATATCCGTGACTGGCCGTTCGGCGCTGCCACCAGCATTACGCTGACGATTGTGATGGGTCTGATGCTGCTGGTTTACTGGCGCGCCTCCCGACTGCTGAACAAAAAGGGAGAACTCGAATGATCGGTCGACTGCTTCGCGGCGGTTTTATGACCGCTATCTACGCGTACCTGTACATTCCCATCATTATTTTGATTGTGAACTCCTTTAACAGTTCGCGCTTTGGCATCAACTGGCAGGGTTTTACGACCAAATGGTATGGCCTGCTGATGAACAACGACAGCCTGCTGCAAGCGGCGCAACACTCGCTGACGATGGCCATTTTTTCCGCAACGTTCGCCACTCTCATCGGTTCATTGACTGCCGTTGCGCTGTATCGCTACCGTTTTCGCGGTAAACCGTTCGTCAGCGGAATGCTGTTTGTGGTGATGATGTCGCCAGATATCGTGATGGCCATTTCACTGCTGGTGCTGTTTATGCTGCTGGGCATCCAGTTGGGCTTCTGGTCGCTCCTGTTCTCGCATATCACTTTCTGCCTGCCTTTTGTGGTGGTGACAGTCTATTCGCGGCTGAAAGGGTTTGACGTACGGATGCTGGAAGCGGCAAAAGATCTGGGAGCCAGCGAAATCACCATCCTGCGCAAAATCATTCTGCCGCTGGCAATGCCCGCAGTCGCCGCCGGCTGGCTGCTGAGCTTTACCCTGTCAATGGACGATGTGGTGGTTTCGTCGTTCGTGACCGGGCCTGGCTATGAAATTCTACCGTTGAAGATCTACTCAATGGTGAAAGTCGGCGTTTCACCGGAGGTGAATGCGCTGGCGACCATTCTGTTGGTGTTATCGTTGGTTCTGGTGATCGCCAGCCAGCTTATTGCTCGTGATAAAACGAAAAGCCTGTCTCGCCAGGCGTAATTGTTGACGTCATTCTGGCTGCGGACAACACGCAGCCAGAATGATGAATAAAATAGCCTGGAGGGTCAGGCGCTAATCTCAGGGGACGTTAAAATGATGAAATGGTCACGCCACCTGCTCGCGGCAGGCGCTCTTGCAATAGGAATGAGCGCCGCGCACGCGGACGACAGTAAAACACTCTATTTCTACAACTGGACCGAGTATGTTCCGCCAGGACTGCTGGAACAGTTCACTAAAGAGACCGGCATTAAGGTCATCTATTCGACCTACGAGTCGAATGAAACCATGTATGCCAAGCTCAAAACCTACAAAGACGGCGCCTACGACCTGGTTGTGCCTTCCACCTATTACGTCGACAAAATGCGTAAAGAGGGCATGATTCAGAAGATCGACAAGTCAACGTTAACCAACTTCAACAACCTCGATCCTGAGATGCTGAACAAGCCATTCGATCCAGGCAACGACTACTCCATTCCATACATCTGGGGAGCAACGGCTATCGGTGTGAACAGCGACAGCATTGACCCGAAAACGGTCACCCGCTGGGCTGATCTGTGGAAGCCGGAATACAAAGGCAGCCTGCTGCTGACCGACGATGCGCGCGAAGTGTTCCAGATGGCGCTGCGTAAGCTGGGCTATTCCGGTAACACCACCGATCCGAAAGAGATTGAAGCGGCCTATAATGAGCTGAAAAAGCTGATGCCTAACGTCGCCGCGTTTAACTCTGACAATCCGGCGAATCCTTATATGGAAGGTGAAGTCAATCTGGGCATGGTGTGGAACGGCTCCGCCTTCGTCGCGCGCCAGGCCGGTACGCCGCTGGAGGTAGTCTGGCCGAAAGAAGGCGGCATCTTCTGGATGGACAGCCTCTCAATTCCGGCAAACGCCAAAAACAAAGAGGGCGCGTTGAAGCTGATTAACTTCCTGCTGCGCCCGGACGTGGCGAAAGAAGTCGCGGAAACCATCGGCTATCCGACACCAAACCTGGCGGCACGTAAGCTGTTAAGTCCGGAAGTCGCCAATGATAAATCGCTCTACCCGGATGCGGAGACTATCAGCAAAGGCGAATGGCAGAACGACGTCGGCCCCGCCAGCGCAATTTACGAAGAGTACTATCAGAAGCTGAAAGCAGGACGCTAATTCAGCACCATGCCGGATGACGCTGCGCTCATCCGGCCTACAAGCCGTTCATCCGTAGGCCGGGTAAGGCGAAGCCGTCACCCGGCACACATCTCCGTCACAATCCTTTCAATAATTTATCCACAAACTCAGGCACCACCTGACTTGCCGGACCGTAATATTTCTCCTGGAACTCGCTACCGACCTGGCTCGGTTCCAGATTCAGCTCAACGGTATGCGCACCGTGCAGTTTCGCTTCATGGACAAAACCGGCCGCCGGATAGACGTGGCCTGAGGTACCAATCGCGATAAAGACATCCGCCATGGCCAGCGCCATATAGATCTCATCCATGCCGAGCGGCATCTCACCAAACCACACCACGTGCGGACGCAGCGGTGCCGGGAACTGGCAGCAGTGGCATTTGTCTTCTGGTGTCACATCGCCCGTCCACTCCAGGATCTGCCCGCTCTGCGAACAATGCACTTTCAGCAGTTCGCCATGCATATGGATGATATTCTGGTTACCCGCCCGCTCATGCAGGTTGTCAATATTCTGCGTCACCAACAGAAAACGGTCGCCCAGCGCCTCTTCCAGTTTTGCCAGCGCGATGTGCGCCGGGTTAGGCTGGATTTCAGGCTGCTGTAATTGACGACGGCGGGCATTATAGAAAGACTGCACCAGCGCAGGATTACGGGCGAAGCCTTCCGGCGTCGCGACATCTTCAACCCGGTGCTCTTCCCACAGTCCGTCTGCGGCGCGGAAGGTACGAATACCAGACTCCGCTGAGATCCCTGCCCCTGTAAGCACCAAAACTCTTGGTTTTTCCATCACTTCCGGTACCACTCTGTCTCTGAAAAAAATCCGTTGACGAAGGCGTTCGCGCAGATGGCGTTTGTTTTTCCGAAATCGACTTAACCGATGACCCCGACGCGACAGCATAGCAACCTCTTTTGATTAATCGGTAAGATGTAGGAAGGCGGCGCCACGCATCCCGCCCGCATCACCGTGTCGTGCTCGCTCAATGCGAGGAACACGTGCCACGGGAAGCAGATGACGCGGCAATCTGTCTGCCAGGTTGGTGGTGATGGCCGTAAAGTTCGACAATCCCCCTCCGATGACGACCAGATCCGGATCGACGATGGTCAGGATATTTCCCAGACACACCGCCAGCAAATCCAGATAACGCTCAACGTGCGCCCGCGCCCGCTCATCCCCCTGCTCCCACAGTGAAATGATTTCAGGCGCCTGTAAGGGTTGATGATAGTAATGCTGATACAACCAGGCAAATCCCCGTCCGGACAGATAGTTTTCAATGCAGCCAAGTTGACCGCAGCCACAGCGGCGCAGCGGAAAATCGAGGCCCATCAGCGTGAGCGCATCGACCGGCAGACGCATATGACCGAACTCGCCGGTGATGTAGCTGCGCCCGGTGATCGGTTTTCCGTTAAGGATCAAACCGCCCCCCACGCCCGTGCCCAAAATCAGCCCCATCACCAGCGGATAACGGGTAAATTCATCATCCCAGGCTTCAGACAGGGCAAAACAGTTCGCATCGTTATCGAGGCGAACGTCGCGATCGAGCCGTGCGCTAAGATCGGCACGCAAGGGTTTGCCACTGGCAGCAGGGACATTCGCGGCGTAGAGCGTGCCATCTTCCGTTTCCGGCATACCGGGGATGCCAATACCCACCGAACCTTTCACGCCAAATCGCTGGTCGGCTTCCACCACCAGTCCGCACACGGCTTCTAAAAAAGCGTCATAGCTGTCGCGCGGAGTGGGAACACGCTTTTCCCACTGTAATTTCCGCTCGTTATCAAAGACGCCCAACGCAATTTTTGTCCCACCAATATCAAACCCGTAATACATTGCCGCTCCTTGTTTTATACACTTCACCCTTCAGGCGGCCGCTGTTCTGGTCACATGAATGAGTTTGTGTATCTCTCACGCCATTATGGTTACTGGCCGCTGAGTACTCTCGCAGGATCGATGTTACTGGCGCGCCGCGCCGGATACCAACTCGCCAACAGACTCAGCAACAGTGCGGTGACCAGCACGTAAATCACATCCAGCCAGTGTAATTCCGATGGCAGGAAGTCAATAAAATAGATATCCCCGGAGAGGAACTGATGGCCAATCAGCTTTTCGATACCATTAATGATTGGCGTCAGCTGTAGCGAAACCACCACGCCAATTACCACCCCGATCAAACTGCCAAACAGCCCCGCCAGCAGGCCGTACCAGACAAAAATGGCGCGGATCAGGCCATCTTTCGCCCCCAGCGTTCTTAATACCGCAATATCACCGCTCTTGTCTTTTACCGCCATCACTAATGTTGAGACAATGTTAAAACAGGCGACGCCGATCACCAGCACCATCGCCAGATACATAATGGCGCGGATCATCTGAATATCGCGGTACATGTAGCCGTAAGTACCAATCCAGCTCTTGATATAGACATAGCTGTTGGTCACTTCGCCTGCGTCACGCACCAGTTTGTTGGCGTTGAAGACGTCGCTGACCTTCAGCGCAATCCCGGAAACCGTGTTGTCCATCTCCAGATACTGCTGCGCATCGGCCATCGGGATCATCGCGAAGCTATGGTCAAGCTGACCACTCAATTGCAGAATACCGGCAACGTGCAGGCGTACACGCTTTGGCTGCATCAATTTATGATCGGCATTCGAATTGGGGATCATGATGGAAACCCAGTCGCCCTGCTTCACCTTAAGCGCGTCGGCGACGCCCTTGCCGATAATAATTTGCTGTTCACCCGCTTTGAAATCAGCCCAGGCGTTATTTTGCACAAATGAGGGGAGCGCGCTCAGACGCTGTTCCTGCTGCGGATCCACGCCTTTCACCTGGATAGCGCGCAGATTCGCCCCGCTCTCAATCAGTCCGGTAAAGTTGATATACGGCGCCGCGGCCGTAATACCCGGCACCTTCTGTACCTTCTCCAGCGCTTCACGCCAGTTGGTCCACGGCGGGTTGACCGCTTCAATCTCACCGTGCGGCACCACCGCCAGAATGCGGTTGTTCAGTTCGCGTTCAAAGCCGTTCATCGCGCTTAAACCGACGATCAAAACCGCCACGCCCAGCGCGATACCGATGGTCGAGATCACCGAAATCAGCGACACCATGCCGCCGCGCCGCCGTCCCCGGCTAAAGCGCAGGCCAATTAATAACGATAAAGGCGAGGCCATTACTCCGCCCCCATCAGGCTCAGTTCCGCCGTCAGACGTCCATCTCGCATTTCCAACTGGCGGCTCATGCGCTTCGCCAGTTGCAGGTCGTGGGTGACGACCAGAAACGCAGTGCCCTGCGCGCGGTTCAGCTCACCCAGAAGCTGGAAGATGCTGTCGGCGTTGCGCGCGTCCAGGTTACCGGTCGGTTCATCCGCCAGCACCAGGCGCGGGTTGTTGACCAGCGCACGGGCAATCGCCACGCGCTGACGCTCACCGCCAGACAGTTCAGACGGACGATGACTGGCGCGGTGATCCAACCCTACCGCTTTCAGCATCTCACTCGCCCGGACAGTAATTTCGGCGGGTTTGTGTTTACCAATCAGCAGCGGCATCGCCACATTTTCCAACGCGGTGAAGTCCGGCAGCAGGTGGTGAAACTGATAGATAAAGCCGAGCTTCTGGTTACGCAGTTCCGCTTTCGCCGCTGACGACAGTTTGCTCATCGGCTGACCGCTAAAAATCACGTCGCCGGAGGTTGGGGTATCCAGCCCGCCCAGCAGGTGCAACAAGGTACTTTTGCCGGAGCCGGAGCTACCGACAATCGCCATCATTTCGCCTTCGCCCACGCTGAAGCTGACATCGTGCAACACATCAGTTTGCACGGAACCTTCCTGATAGCGTTTGCACAGTTTGTCGCATTGCAACAGGATCTTATTCATAACGTAAAGCCTCAGCGGGTTGAGTGGCGGCAGCGCGCCATGAAGGATAAAGCGTGGAAAGCAACGCGATGGCCATCGCCACCAGCGCAATCACAATGACCTGCAGCGGCTCTATCGCCACCGGCAGCGCCGCACCGTCCAGCAGGATACCGATAACCGGCATCAGGGTATTAAGTTGACTGGCCAGCAGCGCGCCCAGCGCGGCGCCCAGCAACGCGCCGATAATCCCGGCACTGGCTCCCTGCACCATAAAGACCATCATGATCTGTCGCGGCGTCAGCCCCTGCGTTTGCAAAATAGCCACTTCTCCCTGCTTCTCCATCACCATCAGACCTAACGAGGTAATAATATTGAACGCAGCAACGGCCACGATCAGGCTCAACAACAGCCCCATCATGTTCTTTTCCATCCGCACGGCCTGGAACAGCTCGCCTTTACGCTCGCGCCAGTCCTGCCATTTCGTTCCTTCCGGCAGCGTCTGCTGACTGAGCGAGTCCACCTTCAGCGGCTCATTTAACCACAAGCGCCAGCCGGTGATATTCCCTGCCGGGTAGCGCATGAGGCGCGAGGCGTCCTGAATATTGGTCAACATCTGGTAGCCATCAACTTCGCTGTTCGCCGCAAAGGTGCCGATCACCGTAAACAGGCGCTGGCTCGGCAGACGCCCCATCGGAGTGAACTGGCTGGCTGATGGCACCATCACGCGGATCTGATCGCCACGATTAACGCCCAACTGGCCCGCGAGCTGCTCGCCGAGGATGACATTATACTTGCCAGGCTGGAGATCGGTTTGCTTCACATTGACCAGATACGGCGTCAGCGGATCTTTTTGCGCCGGATCGATACCCAGCATCACCCCAACCGCCACGCTGCGCGCACTTTGCAGCACGACATCACCGGTTGTCAGCGGCGCAATGCGATTCACCCCGTTCAGTTTTACGGTGTTTTCCGGCAGTTGTTGAGGATTCAGGGAGCCTTGCTCCGCAGAAAGGATGGCCTGAGGCATCAGCCCCAGGATGTTATTTTGCAGTTCACGTTCAAAACCGTTCATCACTGACAAAACCGTGACCAGTGCCATCACCCCAAGGGTAATGCCAATGGTGGAAAGCCAGGAGACAAAGCGACCGAAGCGATCTGCTGCACGCCCGCGCATGTAACGCAGGCCGATGAATAGAGCGACAGGTTGGTACATGAAATCCGTCTGGTTGCTGTTAGCAAAGTCACGAGTATATAAGCGAAAGCCGCATGGGTAAACGCCTGAACCGTAAGTGTTCGTCAGTACGCAGAGGAAAAGGATCCGCAGCTCAGCAGGCTCGTGAGATAGCCCCTGTCGACCCTGATCCTTTTCTTAAAAAATCAAAAAGCAGAATGTTACGCATTACAACACCCGCATCACCCCGCAGGATCACAGGCTATGTTGACGAATACAAGCACAGGGTCCTGATGAAACAGAAAGAACTATGGATTAACCAAATCAAAGGGTTATGCATCTGTCTGGTGGTAATCTATCACTCAGTCATCACCTTCTACCCCCACCTGACCCACTTCCAGTTACCTCTCTCGGAACTGCTGTCCAAGTGCTGGGTTTACTTTAATCTCTACCTCGCTCCGTTTCGTATGCCAGTATTTTTCTTTATCTCTGGCTTTTTAATTCGCCGCTATATCGACAGCGTGAGCTGGAAAGAGAGCGTCAACAAGCGGGTCTGGAGTATTTTCTGGGTGCTGGCGCTGTGGGGCGTGGCCCAGTGGCTGGCGCTCAGCGCACTGAACAACTGGCTGGCGCCGGAGCGCTCCCTGCTTAACGCCTCCAACGCCGCCTACGCCGGTTCCATCGGTCAGTTCCTTCACGGCATGCTGACCGCCAGCACCAGCCTGTGGTATCTGTATGCGCTCATTGTCTATTTTGTGGTCTGTAAAGTGTTCAGCCGCTGGGCCGTGCCGCTGTTCGCTCTGTTTGTTTTGCTGAGCGTGGCAATCAACGTTGTTGCCACCCCGTGGTGGGGAATGAACAGCGTGATCCGCAACCTGCCGTATTACAGCCTCGGCGCCTGGTTTGGCGTCTCGCTGATGGCGTGGATCAAAGAGGTCCCGCTACGTCGCTATGCGCTGCTCTGCGCGGCCGCCTTCGCGCTGGCTATCGCGGCGTGGTTGTTTAACGTCTCATTGCTGCTGTCGTTGGTCTCTATCGTGCTGATCATGAAGCTGTTTTATCAGTATGAACAGCGCTTCGGCATGCGTGAGTCCAGTCTGCTTAACGTGATCGGCTCGAACACTATCGCGATTTATACCACGCATCGCATTCTGGTGGAGGCGTTCAGCCTGCTGCTCATCCCACAGATCAATACCGCGGTCTGGTCCCCCGCACTGGAATTGACTCTGTTGCTGGTCTATCCATTTGCCAGCCTGTTGATCTGCACACTATTGGGTCTTGCCGTGCGTAAACTGTCGCAGGGTCTGTTCGGTGATATCCTCTTCTCCCCCCCTTCCCGCGCGCAAACCGTTGGCTATTCCCGCTAAGTTTTTCGCCCTCATCTGAGGGCGATTCAATTTGCTAATGAGGAGCGATCACGGATAATACAGGGCATTGCTTATCAGACGAATACCTAAAAGAGATTCTGACAACCGAATGCCTGAACAACAACGTTACACGCTGCCCGTGAAAGCGGGCGACCAGCGCCTGTTAGGTGAACTGACCGGGGCTGCCTGTGCCACACTGGTGGCAGAAATTGCCGAACGTCATGCCGGTCCTGTAGTACTCGTAGCGCCCGATATGCAAAACGCGCTGCGCCTGCATGATGAAATCCGCCAGTTTACCGATCAGATGGTGATGAACCTCGCGGACTGGGAAACCCTGCCCTACGACAGTTTCTCTCCGCATCAGGAAATTATCTCCTCGCGTCTCTCCACGCTGTATCAGCTACCGTCGATGCAGCGTGGCGTGCTGATCGTGCCGGTCAACACCCTGATGCAGCGCGTCTGCCCGCACAGCTATCTGCACGGTCATGCGCTGGTGATGAAAAAAGGCCAGCGTTTATCGCGCGACGCCCTGCGTTTACAGCTCGACAGCGCCGGTTACCGGCATGTTGATCAGGTCATGGAACATGGCGAATACGCCACGCGCGGCGCGCTGCTGGATCTCTACCCGATGGGCAGTGAACAGCCCTATCGTCTGGATTTCTTCGACGATGAAATTGACAGTTTGCGCCTGTTTGACGCTGACACCCAGCGCACGCTGGAAGAAGTCGACGCCATTAATCTGTTGCCCGCGCACGAATTTCCGACCGACAAAACGGCGATCGAACTGTTTCGCAGCCAGTGGCGCGATACCTTCGAGGTAAAACGCGACGCGGAGCATATCTATCAGCAGGTCAGTAAGGGCACCTTGCCTGCGGGAATCGAATACTGGCAGCCACTGTTTTTCAGCGAGCCACTGCCGCCGCTGTTTAGCTATTTCCCGGCCAATACGCTGGTGGTCAACACCGGTGATTTAGAAAACAGCGCCGAACGTTTCCAGGCCGATACGCTGGCGCGTTTCGAAAACCGTGGCGTGGATCCGATGCGACCGCTGCTGCCGCCAGAATCGCTCTGGCTACTCGTCGATGCGCTCTTTTCTGAACTCAAACGCTGGCCGCGCGTACAGCTTAAGACCGATCATCTTCCCGCCAAAGCGGCAAATACCAACTTAGGCTTCAAGTCGCTGCCGGACCTGGCGGTTCAGGCGCAGCAAAAATCGCCGCTGGATGCCCTGCGCAAGTTCCTGGAGTCCTTCGACGGACCGGTGATTTTCTCGGTTGAGAGTGAAGGTCGTCGTGAGGCCCTTGGTGAACTGCTCGCCCGCATCAAAGTCGCGCCGAAGCGCATTATGCGTCTTGATGAAGCCGCGGATGTTGGACGCTACCTGATGATTGGTGCCGCCGAGCACGGGTTTATCGATACGACGCGCAATCTGGCGCTAATCTGTGAAAGCGACCTGCTGGGCGAGCGCGTGGCGCGCCGTCGTCAGGATTCACGCCGCACGATTAACCCGGACACGCTGATTCGTAACCTGGCGGAGCTGCATCCGGGTCAGCCGGTGGTACACCTGGAGCACGGCGTCGGTCGCTATGCCGGGATGACCACGCTGGAAGCGGGCGGGATCAAAGGCGAGTACCTGATGCTCACCTACGCCAACGACGCCAAACTGTACGTCCCGGTCTCCTCTTTGCATCTGATCAGCCGTTACGCCGGTGGCGCTGAAGAGAACGCGCCGCTGCATAAACTCGGCGGCGATGCCTGGTCGCGCGCCCGGCAGAAAGCGGCAGAGAAAGTGCGCGACGTGGCGGCCGAACTGCTGGATATCTACGCCCAGCGTGCGGCAAAAGAGGGATTCGCCTTCAAACACGATCGCGAACAGTACCAATTGTTCTGCGACAGCTTCCCGTTCGAAACCACCCCCGACCAGGCGCAGGCGATTAACGCCGTGCTCAGCGATATGTGTCAGCCGCTGGCGATGGACCGTCTGGTATGCGGCGACGTCGGATTTGGCAAAACCGAAGTGGCAATGCGCGCCGCATTCCTCGCGGTCGAAAACCACAAGCAGGTGGCGGTTCTGGTGCCGACAACCCTGCTTGCCCAGCAGCACTTTGATAACTTCCGCGACCGCTTTGCCAACTGGCCGGTGCGCATCGAAATGATCTCCCGATTTCGCAGCGCCAAAGAACAGGCGCAGATCCTGGAACAGGTTGCCGAAGGGAAAATTGATATTCTGATTGGTACACACAAACTGCTGCAAAGCGATGTGAAGTTGAAAGATCTGGGACTGCTGATCGTCGATGAAGAGCACCGTTTCGGCGTGCGCCATAAAGAGCGCATTAAAGCGATGCGCGCCGATGTGGATATTCTGACGCTGACCGCCACGCCGATCCCGCGAACGCTGAATATGGCGATGAGCGGCATGCGCGATCTGTCGATTATCGCCACCCCCCCTGCGCGTCGTCTGGCGGTCAAAACCTTTGTTCGTGAATACGACAGCCTGGTGGTACGCGAGGCGATTCTGCGTGAAGTGCTGCGTGGCGGCCAGGTTTACTATCTCTACAACGATGTGGAAAACATCCAGAAAGCCGCCCAAAGGCTGGCGGAACTGGTGCCGGAAGCGCGGATTGCCATCGGTCACGGGCAGATGCGCGAACGCGAACTGGAACGCGTGATGAACGATTTCCACCATCAGCGTTTTAACGTTCTGGTCTGTACCACTATTATCGAAACCGGTATTGATATCCCGACTGCCAACACGATTATCATCGAGCGAGCGGACCACTTCGGTCTGGCGCAGTTACATCAGTTGCGCGGTCGCGTAGGGCGTTCACACCATCAGGCGTATGCCTGGCTGCTGACCCCACACCCCAAGGCGATGACGACCGACGCGCAAAAACGTCTGGAAGCTATCGCCTCGCTGGAAGATCTGGGCGCGGGCTTTGCGCTGGCGACTCACGATCTGGAGATCCGCGGCGCGGGTGAACTGCTCGGGGAAGAACAGAGTGGTTCGATGGAGACCATCGGCTTCTCGCTGTACATGGAGCTGCTGGAAAACGCCGTCGATGCACTGAAGGCCGGACGCGAGCCGTCGCTGGAAGATCTCACCAGCCAGCAAACGGAAGTCGAACTGCGTATGCCGTCGCTGCTGCCGGATGATTTCATCCCGGATGTGAACACCCGCCTGTCGTTCTATAAGCGTATCGCCAGCGCGAAAAGCGAGAATGAACTTGAAGAGCTCAAAGTGGAACTGATCGACCGCTTCGGTCTGCTGCCCGACCCGGCGCGTACTCTGCTGGATATCGCCCGGTTGCGTCAACAGGCGCAGAAACTGGGCATTCGCAAGCTGGAAGGCAACGAGAAAGGCGGCACCATCGAATTTGCTGAGAAGAACCATGTCAATCCGAACTGGCTGATCGGACTGCTGCAAAAACAGCCGCAGCACTACCGTCTTGACGGACCGACCCGACTGAAGTTCATCCAGGATCTGACCGATCGGAAAACGCGGATGGAATGGGTGCGTCAGTTTATGCAGCAACTGGAAGAAAACGCCGTGGCATGATTGTGGTGTGCCGGATAGTGGCTTCGCCTTATCCGGCCTACAAATCGATGCCTGACCGTAGACCTGATAAGCGCAGCGCCATCAGGCAAGGGTCCACGATCTTTACAACTCTTTGCACTTCCCTTGCAATTCAAGACACACCACCCCGCCATAATTATCATTGGACTGCTCTGGCATAATAACCCTTTGATTTGTGATGATAATGAACAATATGCGATTCTCCCGCTGGCTGGCCTTTTTTGCACTCGCCGCCAGCATTACGCTTGCGCTTCCCGCGCAGGCGAATACCTGGCCTCTTCCTCCACCGGGCAGCAAGCTGGTCGGGGAAAATAAGTACCACGTTGTTGAAAATAACGGGGGTTCACTGGAAGCCATCGCGAAAAAATACAACGTCGGTTTTCTTGCCCTGTTGCAGGCGAATCCGGGCGTGGATCCCTACGTCCCCCGCCCGGGCAGCGTGTTGACCATCCCATTGCAGACGCTGCTGCCGGATGCGCCGCGTGAAGGCATTGTCATCAACCTGGCTGAGCTGCGTCTCTACTACTACCCTCCAGGGAAAAATGCGGTCACGGTCTACCCTATCGGCATTGGCCAACTGGGCGGCGATACTCTGACCCCGACGATGGTCACGACGGTTTCCGACAAGCGCGCTAATCCAACCTGGACGCCGACGGCGAATATCCGGGCTCGTTATAAAGCGCAAGGGATCGACCTTCCTGCGGTGGTTCCTGCCGGACCGGATAACCCGATGGGACATCATGCCATTCGCTTAGCTGCTTACGGTGGTGTCTATCTGCTGCACGGCACCAACGCCGATTTCGGCATTGGCATGCGCGTCAGCTCAGGCTGTATCCGCCTGCGCGATGGCGATATCAAGACCCTGTTCAGACAGGTTACGCCAGGCACCAAAGTGAATATCATCAATACGCCTGTCAAAGCTTCGATTGAGCCGGATGGTACGCGTCTGGTCGAAGTCCACCAGCCGCTGTCGAAAAATATTGATGATGACCCGCAGGTTCTGCCTATTGTGCTGAACAGCACCTTGCAGGCGTTTAAAGATTCTGCGCAGACGGACGCGGCGGTGATGCAGCATGTGATGGATGTTCGCTCCGGGATGCCGGTCGATGTCAGACGCCATCGTGAGGTGGATCAGCAGTCGATGTAATAACCGTTCCGGACATGAAAAGCCCCGCTGAAAATAGATTCAGCGGGGCTTTTTTTATGTCGCGTTATTTTGCAGTAGCAGGCATCAATGAGGGGGGGATGCTTATTTATAAATTACCGCAGTACCGTGCAGGTTGTTCGGACCCGTCACAGAAGTAATGCGGAAAGATTTCGCACCCATCGCATCCGCTTTCTGCGCCAGTTCGTCCTGCAGCGAACTCAGGTTAGTCCCTGCGTTTGCAGAGATGGTGCCGACTTTTTGCTGACCAGCAGGCGTTGACTGCACTTCAACAGCCGCGACGCTTGCGAATGACAGAGAACTGAGAACAGCAGCAGCGATGAGAGTTTTTACGTTTTTCATAATTGTGACCTTTTGCAGATGATTGGGCGTCGTAAGTATTTACTTAACGATCGATAGGTAAATAATAGATGTGATCCAGGTCACACGTCAACCCATTTTTTATAACGATCGTTATATAAAATGAAAAGCGCTTATCTTTCATGTGACTAGGCTAAAAATATTTTTCTCGCGAATGCGCTGGAGCCCGTGCGGGTTTATTTTTATAATAGGTGTTCACTAACTCCATTAAGGTACAACGGCACCATGACAACTGAATCGACAAGTTGCGTAAAAAAAAGCCGTGGCCGACCAAAAGTGTTCGACAGGGAAGCCGCGCTTGATAAGGCCATGACACTCTTCTGGCAGCACGGTTATGAGGCGACATCGCTTTCTGACCTTGTTGAAGCAACGGGCGCGAAGGCGCCAACGCTGTATGCGGAATTTACTAATAAAGAAGGACTGTTCCGCGCGGTGCTGGACAGATACATCGCTCGCTTCGCGGCAAAACACGAAGCGCAGTTGTTCTGCGAAGAAAAAAGCGTTGAGGCGGCGCTGGAGGATTACTTCACCGCAGTAGCAAGCTGTTTCACCAGCAAGGACACCCCCGCAGGCTGCTTTATGATTAACACCTCCGCGACGCTTGCCGCGGCATCACGCGATATTGCGCATACGGTGAAATCGCGTCACGCCATGCAGGAGCAGACCCTGACGCAATTTCTGCGCCATAGGCAGGAACGCGGTGAAATTCCGGCACACAATAACGTACAAAATCTTGCCGAGTATCTGAGCTGCATTTTGCAGGGCATGTCCATCAGCGCCCGCGAAGGCGCCAGTTTTGAGAAGCTGATGCAAATCACCCGCACTACCCTGCGCCTGTGGCCTGAGCTGCTTAAGGCCTGATCGTTTTTTCTGACCGGGAAACACCGTTTCCCGGCTCTTCTTCGACGAAATTCCCACATAATAATTAATGTTATCATTTAGTTAGGTTCAATTTTTCACAAAAATCTATTGATAATAGAAATTATTATCAGCAATATTCGCATTTGATTTTACATCTGTTTCACAATGTAACAGCTGGCACCGACCGGCTAAAACACCATCACCTGCACAGATATTTTCAGAAAGGAATGCGAATGAATAAGCGTCTTTGGGTCCTCAACCCGATCCTGTTGGCCCTGACTCTGCCCGCTGCGGCGGCACAAACAGAAGAAGAAAACCTCATCGTCAGCGCCAACCGCAGCCAGAAAACCGTCGCCGAAATGGCGCAGACCACCTGGGTGATTGAAGGCCAGGAAATTGAGCAACAGGTTCAGGGCGGAAAAGAGTTTAAAGACGTGCTGGCGCAACTGATCCCCGGCATTGACGTCAGCAGTCAAGGGCGCACCAACTACGGTATGAACATGCGCGGTCGCGCGATTGTCGTGCTGATCGACGGCGTACGCCTGAACTCATCGCGTACTGACAGCCGCCAACTGGATGCAATTGACCCTTTTAACATCGCACACATAGAGGTCATTTCAGGCGCAACGTCGCTGTATGGCGGCGGCAGTACCGGCGGCTTAATTAACATCGTCACTAAAAAGGGCCAGGCGGAACGCCAGGTAGAGCTTGAACTGGGCGGTAAATCTGGCTTTAACAACAGTAACGATCGCGACGAGCGCGTTGCCGCAGCGGTCAGTGGCGGAACGGATCGCGCGTCTGGCCGACTGTCCGTGGCTTATCAGCGCTTTGGCGGCTGGTACGACGGCAATGGCGACGCCCTGATGCTCGACAACACGCAAACCGGTCTGCAACACTCCGATCGTCTGGATGTAATGGGAACCGGGACTCTCGACATCGATGACCAGCGCCAGATACAGTTGGTCACCCAGTATTACAAGAGTCAGGGGGATGAGGATTACGGACTGTACCTGGGTGAAAATATGTCCGCCGTTACCGGCAGCGGCACCGCCAGCACCCACAGCGGACTCAGTTCTGACCGTATTCCAGGGACTGAACGCCATCTGATCAGTCTGCAATACTCCGACGCGGACTTCTTCGGTCAGAATCTGGTCAGCCAGATCTATTACCGCGATGAGTCGCTGAAATTCTACCCTTTCCCGACGCTCAGCAAAGGTCAGGTGACCAGCTTCTCAGCCTCGCAGCAGGACACGGACCAGTACGGCGCCAAAATCACGCTCAACAGCCAGTTGATGGATAACTGGGAGCTGACGTGGGGCGTCGACGCGGACCATGAAACCTTCGACTCCAACCAGAAGTTCTTCGATCTGGGCTGGTCTGTGCCGTCAGGCGGAATGGACAACCGCACGGCTTATACGACAGGGCGCTACCCCGGCTACAGCATCACCAACTTCGCCCCGTTCCTGCAAAGCAGTTATGACATCAATGACATCTTCACCCTGAGCGGCGGCGTGCGCTATCAGTGGACGGAAAATCGGGTTGATGATTTTGTGGGCTATGCGCAGCAGCAAGGGATCGCCAATGGCTTAGCGAGCTCTGCCGATGTCATTCCTGGAGGTAAAACCGATTACGACAACTTCCTGTTCAACGCCGGACTGTTGGCGCATCTCACCGAGCGCCAGCAGGCGTGGTTTAACTTCTCCCAGGGCGTTGAGCTACCGGATCCCGGGAAATATTACGGCAACGGCACTTACCAGTTGGTGGGCGATCGTTACCAACTCCAGCGCAGCGTGAACGTGGCGGATTCGCGTCTGGAAGGCATCAAGGTCAATTCGTATGAGCTGGGCTGGCGCTATACCGGCGATAATCTGCGTACCCAACTGGCGGCATACTATTCGACGTCCGATAAGTCGATTGTGATTAACCGTAGCGATATGACGATCCGCGTGGAACCTGACGATCGCCGGATTTACGGCGTGGAAGGCGCGGCGGACTACTTCATCCCTGACAGCGACTGGAGTCTGGGGGCGAACTTTAACGTGCTGAAATCCGAAGTGAAACAGAACGGGAAATGGGAAAAATGGGATGTGACGCTGGCGTCACCGTCCAAAGCCACCGCCTGGGTCGGCTGGGCGCCAGAGCCGTGGTCGTTGCGGGTTCAGACCCAGCAATCGTTCGATCTCAGCGATGCCAGCGGCAACAAGCTGGACGGCTATAACACCGTGGACTTTATCGGCAGCTATCAGCTCCCGCTGGGTAAACTGACCTTCAGCATTGAAAACCTGCTGGATGAAGATTACACCACCTTGTGGGGTCAGCGCGCGCCATTGCTGTACAGCCCAACCTATGGCAGCCCGTCGCTGTACGAGTATAAGGGTCGGGGTCGTACCTTTGGTCTGAACTACGCCTTAACCTTCTGATAAAAAAAGCCCCTCAGCCTGAGCGAATGAGGGGCTAACGTGCAGAGTACAGCTTTTTTACGCTTTGTTATTCAGAATCAACTGGCCGTTGTTATCCAGCGGGATCTGCGTGCCAGGATCTTTATCCATGCGGATCTTGCCCTGCTGGTCGCCAATTTTGTAGGTGACGTCGTAACCGAGCATTTTTTCCGATTTGTCATAGACGGTTTTGCAGCGTTGCTGTGTGGACGTATAAGTGTCGTTTTCCTGCATTGAGCCCTGGATTTGGTTACCGGCGTAACCGCCCCCCAACGCCCCGACCACCGTCGCCACGTCTTTACCTCGTCCGCCGCCAAACTGATGACCAATCACGCCACCGGCAACCGCACCCAGCACCGAACCGGTTATGCGGTTCTCATCCTGAACAGGTTTGCGATGCGTCACCGTCACGTTGCGACACGCCTGACGCGGCGTCTTAATCGTCTCTTTGATCGGTGTTGCAGAAACCACCTGAGCATACTGTGGGCCACGATCAAACACGTTCAGACTGGCAACCGCCGCCACACCCAGCGCAGCAGCTACGCCAATCCCTATACCCGCCAACATCGATTTATTCACGGGAGATCCTCCTTCTTTGCTATTGGTTACAATTTTGCAACCAATGCAATAAGACGCCCATCAGACAGTGGATGAAAATATCGCTGATCGCGGCTAAAACAGGATGATTCAGAGAACTCTGAAGGTAGAAGAAGAATGATGATGAAGGCGCTCAGCACCGCCAGCAGACGGTGCTGAGCCAGGCAGGATTAATGCAGTTTCAGACGCGGACGGATCACACGGTTAATGCTGCCCACCAGCATCATCAGACCGGTTTTGAAATAGCCGTGCAGCGCGATCTGGTGCATACGGTACAGAGAGATGTAGACAAAGCGAGCGATACGCCCTTCCACCATCATCGACCCTTTCGTCAGGTTGCCCATCAGACTGCCGACGGTCGAGAAGTTAGAGAGCGAAACCAGCGAACCGTGATCTTTGTACTGATACGCTTTCAGCGGCTTGCCGCTCATCTGTGCCAGAATGTTGTTCATCGCGCAGGTCGCCATCTGATGCGCAGCCTGAGCACGTGGCGGCACAAAGCCCCCTTCCGGACGCGCGCAGGAGGCACAGTCGCCAATCGCGTAAACATCAGGATCGCGGGTTGTCTGCAACGTCGGTTCTACCACCAGTTGATTAATCCGGTTGGTCTCCAGGCCGCCAATCTCTTTCATAAAGTCCGGCGCTTTGATCCCTGCCGCCCAGACCATCAGGTCGGCTTCAATATATTCACCGTCTTTGGTATGCAGGCCGCCCGCATCCGCACTGGTCACCATCGTCTGGGTCAGGACGCGAACGCCAAGCTTTGTTAACTCGTTATGCGCCGCTGCAGAGATACGCGGCGGCAGCGCAGGCAGAATGCGTTCACCAGCTTCCACCAGCGTCACGTTCAGCGCGTCGTTGGTCAGCCCTTTGTAGCCGTAGCTGTGCAACTGTTTCACTGCGTTATGCAGTTCCGCTGACAGCTCTACGCCAGTGGCGCCGCCGCCGACGATTGCAATATTCACCTTGCCGTTCGCGCCAAGATTCGCGGAATATTTCAGGAACAGGTTCAGCATTTCCTGATGGAAACGACGTGCCTGATGCGGGTTATCAAGGAAGATACAGTTCTCTTTCACGCCCGGCGTGTTGAAGTCGTTGGAGGTGCTGCCCAGCGCCATCACCAGCGTGTCCCAGGCAATTTTGCGCTCAGGCACCAGCAGCTCACCCTTCTCATCGCGCAGTTCTGCGATGGTGATAGTTTTCGCTTCGCGATCGATATTCATCACAGAACCCAGTTGGAACTGGAAGCCGTGGTTACGGGCATGCGCCAGATAGCTCAGCGCGTCCACGCCTTCATCGAGCGATCCGGTCGCGACTTCGTGCAGCAGCGGTTTCCACAGGTGGCTGTGATTCCTGTCAACCAGCGTAATTTTCGCTTTTTTCTTGCGACCCAGCTTGTGCCCTAACTGCGTCGCCATTTCCAGTCCGCCAGCTCCCCCGCCGACAATCACGATCTTTTTCAGTGGTGTAGTCAACGTGCCCCCCTTAAAATGATTAACCAATTGTTAATTAAAAGTTATAAACATAGCCTTTAATTAACAACAAGTTACGACAATGAAAATGTCCTTCGAGAGTGAGAATAACACATGCGGTGCATTGGTCATACCAAAATTGATGTGTATCAAGTTTTGCTGCTGAAAAGATAGACAACGCCGGAAAAACAGGCAAAAAAAACCAGCCCGAAGGCTGGCTTGATCCGACGATTCCGGCTGACACAGCTTTTAGCCCAATGTCTTAAACGCCTTGATTCGCTGCAGGTGCGGCGAAATATTCTTAAACTTATGCGTCTGCTCTTCGTCCCACACGATCTCATAGAAATGGTGTAGCTCTTCAGAAGCGCGCTGACTGTTCAGGGCTTCGTCATGACGCGAGAGAATGACCAGGCAACGATCGCGATTTTTCTCGCGGAAATTGGTCACACACTTGGTCGCAATATCCGCATACTCTTCCGGACGATCGATCTTGCCTTCCATATTTTCATACGGGAACAGGTTCGGATTAAACACCACCTGGCGAACATCACAAAGAAAACCAATGCGTTCAGCCCAGTAGCCGCCGAGGCCAACGCCGCAAATCAACGGACGCTCATCAACATTGAGCTGCAACATTTTGTCCACTTCTTTCAGCAGATGCTGCATGTCATGTTTCGGATGACGCGTGCTGTAGCTAATCAGTCTGACGTCCGGGTCGATAAACTGCAGCTGCAAGACTTTTTCGTGGTTTCCCGGACTGCTGGAGTCGAAACCGTGTAAATAGATAATCATCGCATCCTCACCAAACGTGCGTTAATGACCTGCTTTCTCTTCCTGCCAGCGTTCATGTAACTGGTTGAGCTGCGCGCTGACAGTTTTCCAGCGTGCCGTGTCCATCAGTTCCTGACGCGAAAATGAACCTTTATGATACAAACGTGTAACACGCTCTGCATTGATCGGCGACAGATTATCTAACACACTGACCGCCCCTTTACGATTATTGCAGACCAGAATCATATCACAACCCGCGTCCAGCGATGCCTGCCCGCGCTCGGCATAGCTGCCCATGATTGCCGCCCCTTCCATCGACAGGTCATCAGAGAAAATAACGCCGTCAAAACCTAGCTCCTGGCGCAAAACCGTTTTCAGCCAGTGCGGGGATCCGCTCGCCGGACGCGGATCGACAGCGCTGTAAATGACGTGCGCCGGCATGATGGCGTCCAGCTTGTTTTCCGAGATTAGCGTACGGAAAACCGACATATCTTTTGCACGAATTTCCGCTTCAGGACGCAGATCGGTCGGCGTCTCTTTATGCGAATCCGCGGTAACCGCGCCGTGGCCCGGGAAATGTTTGCCGGTGGTTTTCATTCCCGCCGCATGCATGCCGTCAATAAAACGGGTCGCCATCGCCAGCGCGTTGAGTGGGTCAGCATGATAAGAACGTTCACCAATGGCGGCGCTGATATGCCCGACATCCAACACCGGCGCAAAGCTGATATCGATGTCCATCGCGATCATTTCACTGGCCATCAGCCATCCGGCCTCTTCTGCCAGCCTGCCGCCCTCTTCCAGCCCGTGCAGCGCCGCAAAGGACTGCGCGGCTGGCAGCCGGGTAAATCCTTCACGGAAACGCTGTACGCGCCCACCTTCCTGATCGACGGCGACCACCAGATGGTTGTGCGACGCCGCGCGGATCTGGCGCACCAGTTCACGTAACTGCGCCGGGTCGTGGTAATTGCGCGCAAACAGAATCAAACCGCCCACCAGCGGATGAGCCAGAATCTCCCGCTCTTCCGCATCCAGCTCAAACCCTTCGACATCCAACATTACTGGACCCACACTGCTCTCCTTAATCCTTCGTTGCCAGCTGCCGCCAGGTTGCATCAGCCAGACTGATAAATTGTCGTTCGCCGGTCTGTTGCCAGCGGTATTCAAACCAACCGGCCTTCAGCATCAGTATCCACGAATACCAGCGTCTGACCTGTTGCCATAATTGTTGCCCGTCCATGCGCGCGCGAACGGCATAGGCCTGCACCAGTTGCCAGTGTTGCTGAACATCCTCCACCCACACCGCCGCCAGCTCAAGGGCGATATCGCCGTCCCCGGCGTATTCCCAGTCAATCAGCCGCAGGCCTGCTGGGCCGTGAACGATGTTCGCGGCATGGACATCCATATGCAGCGGCGCGAGGCGCAGCGGACGCGGCTCGCGCTGCTTGCGCAGACGTTTCAGCGCTCTCAGCCAGTTCGGGGTTCGTCGTGCCGGATCGCTCCCCTGCCAGTATTGCTCCAGCAACGGTAGCAGATGGATACGCCAGCCGAAGCGAGGCTGCTGATGAAGATAATACAGTAAGCCCGCCAGTTCGTCGGCATCCGGCAGCCCCGATTTTATCTCACCAGGGACGTAGTCCACCACCATCCAGCCGGGTATATAAAAACGCGGCTTCGGCGCAAGGTGTTCAGGTAACCGCGATAAGGCGTGATACTGGCGTAAAAAATGCGCTTGCGGCGCATCGGGATCGTGATGACGGCGAAGAACCAGCCGCTGGGTTGAGTTTTCAATAATCACGCTCCCGCCGCTAAGACCACGCTGGCCTTCGGCGACGGGACGATAGTGCGGAAAGTAGCGCAACAGCACTGCGTCGCGCCCTGGTATGTTATTGCTGCTGAACGGCACCTTTACCTGACCAGATTATCTCGCCAGTTTGTACCAGCATTAATTGCATTTGCAGCGATGGCGCGTTGACGTTACCCGAAGCACTGGAATACAACACATAGTGCGCGCCGACGTTACGGGCAATACCAATCGCTTTACTGCGCGTTCCCAGACTGTCCAGCGGCGACAGCCCTAACTGCTGTTTTGCCAGCGACAGCTGTTGCGCGGAGACCAGGGTAAATTTGCCATTGTTCGCCAGCGCATTACGCAGCGTTTCAGTGGCTTCGCCTGCGTTCAGCGAACCGTTAGTGCGGTTATTGACGCTATCGACCAGCAGTACGCTCCCCGCCGTGACACCGTCGGCCTGCAGCATTTTGCCTACCATCGGCTGCATCGCGCTATTCCAGTCGTAATGACGTATGCGCGGTGCCGGTGCCGCGGTCTGATCTTCATGTTCAATAGGACCCGGCTGTCCCGGGATCGTGGGAACCGAAGGTACCCCCGGAGCGGGTTCTTGCGGCTGCGCGGGCTGTTCCGGTGTGGGTTTCACCTCATCAACCGGTGCAGGTTCACGTTGCACCACACAACCGGACAGGAACATCGCCAGCGCGGCTATCAATGCGTAGCGACTCATTTTTGTCTTCAAGATTCACCCCTTACAAATAAAGATAAAGTCTGACTTTGTGCGCCCCCAGATAATTGGCGCTGCCATACAACGTGACCGACGAATGCGCCGGTATCGTCACGCTGCGTGGCGCTTCCAGAGGGTGCATCTCCAGCCCTCTGGCGTCATACCAGTAAAAGCGATAATGAACGGTAACGGGTTCTTGCCTTTCGTTATACAGCGTTGAGGATGCAGAGGGCTGAATATCAGACGTGGTCAACGTCGGCTCTTGCGCGGTGATCCCCGCCGCCAGTAGCGTCGACTCCATCACCAGCGACTGCTCATCGCTTACCGGGATCTCAGGATGAGAACGGCACCCGGCAAGTAAGAGCAGACCCAGCGAAAGCGCAATGCATCCTCTGATCATCATTACAGCCCTTTGTGCGCGAGCATAGGACCAAGCGCGCGACCGCCCAACAGATGCATATGGATGTGATACACCTCCTGGCCGCCATGACGATTGGTGTTCATGATCAAGCGGTAGCCATCTTCGGCAATGCCTTCCTGTTCGGCAATTTTTGCCGCAACGGTAATCATCCGTCCCAGCGCTTGCTCATGCTCAGCGGTAACATCATTAACCGTCGGGATCAGAACGTTGGGGATGATCAGAATGTGTGTAGGCGCCTGCGGTGAAATATCCCGGAATGCCGTCACCAGGTCATCCTGGTAAACGATATCGGAAGGGATTTCACGACGAATAATCTTGCTGAATATAGTCTCTTCTGCCACGACGTTTTCCTTTTCTAAAAATAGCCATGCGTGATGTCATGCTACGCTGAGCCACACTGCGAGTATAGAGTATTAGCGACTTAACCCCGCTCTTTCAACCTTAACCCACGATTTCTTAAGCAAAAAATCGCCTCAGTGATGCGCTTATCGCCATTTGTCCCCTCTCCTGCGCAAAAAAGTAGTGAAACAAGATTTCAGAAAGCAAGTTACATCTGTTTACAGAGATAATATGAATGCGTATATTTCGCATTTGCATTTTCATGCGCATTTAATGGTTAGAAAAATAAAAAGGGGCTCATCGCCACCTCTTACGGCCTGAGCCAGGACTCGTTCACGATTAAGGGCTTTCTGATGTCTTTCACAACACACAACAGGGATGAACAATGTCAGGCTGCTGCAACACCATCGTTGCTGGCAGCCTGCATCGCTATGGCACTGATGCCATCCATGAGTTTCGCGGCGACCACGCCAGAAGAGACCGTCATTGTCGACGGTTCTGCGCCAACGACCACCTCGGACAGTGACGAACGGGATTACAGCGTCAAATCCACTACCGCCGGAACCAAAATGATGATGACCCAACGCGATATTCCGCAGTCGGTCAGCATCATCAGCGAGCAACGCATGGATGATCAGCAGTTGCAAACGCTGGGCGACGTGATGGACAGCACGCTCGGGATCAGCAAAAGCCAGGCGGACTCTGACCGCGTCAGCTACTTCTCCCGTGGTTTCCAGATTGATAACTATATGGTCGATGGTATTCCGACCTATTTCGAATCCCGCTGGAATCTGGGTGATGCCCTCACCGATATGGCACTCTACGAGCGCGTGGAAGTGGTGCGCGGCTCAAACGGCCTGATGACCGGCACGGGCAACCCGTCGGCCTCCATCAATATGATCCGTAAACACGCGACCAGTCGTGAGTTCAAAGGCAATGTATCGGCGGAATATGGCAGCTGGAACAAACAGCGCTACGTGATGGATCTGCAAAGTCCGCTCACCGATGACGGTAATGTGCGCGCACGCATTGTGGCGGGTTATCAGGACAACGACTCCTGGCTCGATCGCTATCACAGCGAGAAAAACTTCTTCTCGGGCATTATTGATGCTGACCTGGGTGAAACCACCAGCCTTGCCGCCGGCTATGAATATCAGAAAATCAAAGTGGACAGCCCTACCTGGGGTGGTCTGCCACGCTGGAATACCGACGGCAGCAAAAACAGCTACGACCGCGCCCGCAGCACCGCGCCAGACTGGGCGTATAACGATAAAGAGATCAACAAAGTCTTTGTCACACTCAAACAGCGTTTTGCCGACACCTGGCAGGCGACGATGAATGCGACCCACTCAGAAATCAAATTCGACAGTAAAACGATGTATGTCGATGCGTACGTGAATAAGGCAGATGGCATGCTGGTCGGTCCTTACGGCAGCTACGGACCGGGCTATGACTACGTTGGCGGCACGGGCTGGAACAGCGGCAAGCGTAAGGTTGATGCGCTGGATCTCTTTGCCGACGGTGGTTATGACCTGTTCGGTCGTCAGCACAACCTGATGTTTGGCGGCAGCTACAGCAAACAGAACAACCGCTATTTCAGCTCCTGGGCAAACGTCTTCCCGGCTGAGATTGGCAGTTTCAATAACTTCAATGGCAACTTCCCGCAAACCGACTGGGCACCCCAGTCGCTGGCCCAGGACGACACCACGCACATGAAGTCGCTGTACGCTGCGACGCGTATTTCGCTGGCTGACCCGCTGCACCTGATCCTCGGCGCGCGCTACACCAACTGGCGTGTCGATACCCTGAGCTACAGCATGGAGAAAAACCACACCACGCCATATGCCGGTCTGGTTTACGACATCAATGATAACTGGTCAACTTACGCCAGCTACACCTCCATCTTCCAGCCGCAGAACAAACGCGACAGCAGCGGGAAATACCTCACGCCGGTCACCGGCAACAACTATGAGGTAGGTCTGAAGTCCGACTGGATGAACAGCCGACTGACCACCACCCTCGCCGTGTTCCGCATTGAGCAGGATAACGTTGCCCAGTCGACAGGTGCCCCAATTCCGGGTTCCAATGGCGATATCGCGTATAAAACGGCGAACGGAACCGTCAGCAAAGGGGTTGAATTCGAAGTTAACGGGGCGATCACCGATAACTGGCAGATGACCTTTGGCGCAACGCGGTACGTTGCGGAAGATAATGAAGGCAACGCCGTCAATCCGAATCTGCCGCGTACCAGCGTCAAGCTGTTCACCAGCTACCGTCTGCCGGTAATGCCCGACCTGACCGTGGGCGGCGGCGTGAACTGGCAGAACCGCGTGTACACCGACACCGCGACGCCATACGGCACCTTCCGCGCTGAACAAGGCAGTTACGCGCTGGTGGATCTGTTCACCCGCTACCAGGTGACCAAAAACTTCTCTGTGCAGGGTAACGTCAACAACCTGTTCGATAAAACCTACGACACCAACGTCGAAGGATCGATTGTTTATGGTGAGCCGCGCAACGTGAGCATCACCGCAAACTATCAGTTCTGATCGCCCTGTCGATGACGGCGTTGGCGCTTTACCCGGTTATCAGCGCGTCATCAGATGTTCCAGAATGTAAAAAAGGCAGCCATTTGGCTGCCTTAGTTCTCCCCAACTTATTCGGTCTTAGCTGTTACGGATGTATTCATCCATCTCAGTTTTCAGGTTATCGGACTTCGTACCGAAAATCGCCTGAACACCGGAACCGGCAACCACCACACCTGCCGCACCCAGTTTCTTCAGGCCAGCCTGATCCACTTTCGCCACGTCAGCCACGCTGACGCGCAGACGGGTAATGCACGCATCCAGGTTAGTGATGTTTTCTTTACCCCCAAACGCCGCAATCAGCGCCGGTGCCATTTCACTGGTCGCGCCCGCTTTCGCGTCGTCGGTATTATCTTCACGACCCGGAGTCTTCAGATCCAGCGCTTTAATCAGCACGCGGAAGATGGTGTAGTAAACAATCGCATAGCCCGCACCAACAATCGGGAACAACCACAGCTTGCTGCTGTTACCGGACAGCACGATAAAGTCGATCAGACCGTGTGAGAACGACGTACCGTCACGCATACCCAGCAGGATACAGATCGGGAACGCCAGCCCAGCCAGAATCGCATGGATAACGTACAGGATCGGCGCAACGAACATGAAGGAGAACTCGATCGGCTCGGTGATACCGGTCAGGAACGAGGTCAGCGCTGCGGAGATAATGATGCCGCCCACTTTGGCGCGGTTTTCTGGTTTAGCGGAGTGCCAGATAGCAATGGCAGCAGCCGGCAGACCATACATTTTGAACAGGAAGCCGCCAGACAACATACCCGCAGTCGGGTCGCCCGCCATGTAGCGAGGAATATCGCCGTGGAAGACCTGACCTGCCGCGTTGGTGTACTCGCCAATCTGCATCTGGAAAGGAACGTTCCAGATATGGTGCAGACCAAACGGTACCAGGCAGCGTTCAATGAAGCCGTAAATACCGAACGCCACGACCGGGTTCTGGTAAGCAGCCCACTGAGAGAACGTCTGGATAGCAGTACCGATCGGCGGCCAAATGAAGGACAGGACCACACCGGTAAAGATCGCCGCCAGACCAGAAATGATCGGCACGAAGCGCTTACCAGCAAAGAAGCCCAGATACTCAGGCAGCTTGATACGGTAGAAGCGGTTAAACATGTACGCTGCAATCGCACCGGAGATAATCCCCCCGAGTACACCCGTATCCGCAAGGTGTTTTGCTGCGATTTCTTCAGCAGGTAAATGCAGAACCAGCGGCGCGACCACAGCCATGGTTTTCACCATGATGCCATAGGCGACAACCGAAGCCAGAGCCGAAACGCCATCATTGTTGGTAAAGCCAAGCGCGACACCAATAGCGAAAATCAGCGGCATGTTTGCAAAAACAGAACCGCCGGCTTCTGCCATCACGTGCGATACAACGGCTGGCAGCCAGCTGAAGTTTGCGGAACCGACGCCCAGCAGGATACCTGCGATAGGCAATACGGATACCGGCAGCATCAGCGATTTACCGACCTTTTGCAGGTTAGCAAATGCATTCTTAAACATAATTGAGAGTGCTCCTGAGTATTTGTGCTTTCTACGTTCACACGCATTGGCGAGGGGGGAGAACCCCGCCGTGGACAGGGCATCTAAGTGCCCTTTATTTATTACACAGAGTAAAATAAATCGGCGAAATATAGTTTGACGGCTATCACGTTTCAACTCTGGAGAGCGCATCAAGTTGCACATTTTGCCAAAAAGGGTATCAGAATGTGTCAGATTGCTCATTCACCGCCCACTTTGTGGCGGTGAACTTTACTCGCTTTAATTATTAATTACGAGCTTTAAAAAAACTCAACTACGAGGCTGACTGCAGACGGGAAGCGTTGATATGGAACAGGCGGGCAAAGTTGTCGGTGGTTATCTGCGCCAGTTCTTCAACCGCCACACCTTTCAATACGGCCATGTATTCTGCCACGTCGCGAACCATCGCAGGCTGGTTCTCTTTCCCCCGATGCGGCACCGGCGCGAGATACGGGGAATCCGTCTCCACCAGCAGTCGATCCAGCGGCACATACCGCGCGGCGTCACGTAACTGTTCAGCATTACGGAAGGTCACAATGCCGGAAAAGGAGATATAAAAGCCCAGATCCAGTAGTTTACCCGCCGTTTCTCTGTCTTCTGTAAAACAGTGTAGTACGCCGCCACAATCCGTCACGTTTTCATGGCGAAGAATCGCCAGCGTATCAACGCGGGCATCGCGCGTGTGGACGATAACCGGCTTGTTCAGTTCACGACCGATCTGGATATGCTGAATGAACGACTCCTGCTGGCGCACTTTCGTCTCAGGGGTATAAAAATAGTCCAGCCCCGTCTCTCCCATCGCCACAACACCCTCGTCAGCCGCCAGATGACGCAGTTCTTCCACATCATAGGGTTCGTCCTGATTTAGCGGATGCACGCCGCAGGAGAAAACGACGTTATCGCGCTGACCAACCAGTTCCCGCATGCCGCGGTATCCCGGCAGCGTCGTTGCCACCGCCAGACAGAATTTCACATCGCGCGCGGCCGCCTTCGCCAGCACGTCATCCACATCCTTATGCAGAGATTGATAATCCAGGCCATCAAGATGGCAGTGCGAGTCGACTAAAAACATAATGTTTCTCTTACAGGTGGGGAACAGGCAACACGGTGCCTGGTTGCAGATAATGTTCGATTTGCAGAAGAAGATCGGTTAACACCAGTTCACGGTTTATTCCGGTCACGTTAAGCAGCTGTTCGCGACAGTGGCAAATGGCGTTAAGGATTGCCTGAATACGCATCTGAGACAACTGGCCGGCAATCGTGGCGATAAGTTGCCCGGCATCCGCGTTGGTCATCGCGGTGGCCCCGTGCTGACGTTTAAGCGCATCCATCATTAATGTCGCCAGCCAGTGTAGTCTGGCAGGCGCCTGTTCGTGATTCAGCACCGTCAATAATGAATACCAGTCACCCGCAGGGATGCTGCTTGCCAGCGCCTGACACAGCGCGTCGCGCTGGGACCAACTTTCGGCGTCCAGTAATGTCAGCGCCGCGCCCGGAGAACCGGCGCTCAGGCGCAACGCGGTCAATAACGCGTCTTGTGACGCTGTCACTTCTCGCGCAAGCCACGATACCGCGTACTGTTCCGCCGGTGGCGCGAGATGGTGTAAACGGCATCGGCTACGCAGTGTCGCCAGTAATCGCGCGGGTTCACGACTGGCGAGAAAGAACCAGGTTTGCGCGGGCGGTTCTTCCAGCGTTTTAAGCAGCGCATTGGCAGCGGCATCCGTCATCAGTGCCGCATCCGGGATCCAGACCACTTTTGCTCCGCCCAGCCGCGCACGCTCATACAGTTTTTCACTCACTTCACGTACCGCATCAATGCCCAGCGTGTTTTTCCCTTTTTCAGGGAACAGAGAATAGTAATCCGGATGCGTGCCTGCCTGCATCAACTGGCAGCCACGGCAGTGACCACAGCTTTTGTGCCCTTCCGGTTGCTGGCAAAGCAGATAACGGCTCAGCGCATAGATCAATGCGTCGTCGCCCATCCCCGGTAAAGCCTGAATCAGTAGCGCATGGTGACCCCTTCCCGCCTGATAGCTGGCTACCAGTTTTTCGAAATCAGGTCGTAACCATGGATACCATTTCATTCGCCCTGCTCCTTCACCCACTCGGTGATGGTGGTACGGATATCGTTCATCACGGTATCCAGCGGTTGCGTCGCATCAATTGTCCGGATGCTGGGATCCTGGGCTGCGAGCTCCAGATAGCGGGCGCGGGTACGATTGAAGAAATCAAACGATTCCTGTTCGATGCGGTCCAGTTCACCGCGGGCACGGGCGCGTTTCAGACCCACCTCTGGCGTGACGTCCAGGTAAAGCGTTAAATCCGGGCGAAAGTCCCCCAGCACGGCATCGCGCAGCGTCGCCAGCATCTGCTGATCGACCCCACGCCCACCGCCCTGATACGCCTGTGTGGACAGGTCGTGACGGTCGCCAATCACCCATTTACCCTCTTCGAGCGCAGGTTTGATCACCGTTTCAACCAGTTGCACGCGCGCGGCGTAAAACATCAGCACTTCGGCCTTTACGGTAATGGTTTCGTCACCGACCGAACGGATATCCAGCACCAGGCTACGCAGTTTTTCTGCCAGCTGTGTACCGCCCGGCTCGCGGGTAAAAACCATGTCGCGAATACCGAGTTGTTCAAGCGTCTCAACCACAACATTTTTTGCGGTCGTTTTTCCGGCGCCTTCCAGCCCCTCGATGACGATATAATTACTGCGCATTTTTTTCCTTAAGCACTTTCAGGTAGTCCTGCACCGACCGGTTATGGCTGGCAAGATTAGTATTAAAAGTATGGCCGCCTTTACCGTCGGCCACAAAATAGAGATACGGTGTTTTAGCCGGGTGCGCCGCCGCTTTCAACGAGGCTTCACCTGGCATCGCAATGGGTCCCGGCGGGAGCCCGGTGATAGTGTAGGTATTATAGGCCGTTGGCGTCTCCAGGTCCGCGCGCGAGATCTTGCCATTATAACGCTCCCCCATCCCGTAGATCACGGTAGGATCGGTTTGCAGACGCATCCCGACGCGCAGGCGGTTAATAAAGACGGAGGCGACCCGATCGCGTTCGCTGGCAATGGCCGTCTCTTTCTCAATGATCGAGGCCATCGTTACCAGTTGATTTTGATCTTTATAGGGCAACCCTTCCACTCGCCCTTCCCAGATGCGCTCAACCGCCTTCACCATCTTTTGATGCGCGCGCTTGAGCAAGGCAATATCTGTGGTGTTGGCGGTATACATCCAGGTATCAGGCCAGAACCAACCTTCCAGCTCCTCTGTATTCTCCAGGCCCAGCGCTTTTGCGACGGTTTCGTAGTTATCATCACTCAGAGTGTGTTTGATGTACGGCGCGTCACGCAGTTGCTTGAGATAATCACTTAACCGCATGCCTTCCACCAGTCGTAGAGGGAACTGTGCCTCTTTCCCGCTTTCCAGCAGTTGCAGCATCTCGCGCACGCTCATGCCCGGCATTAAACGATAGGTTCCCGCCTTAAAGTGGGAAAGATCCGGCTCGACCCGTAGCAGCCATTGAAACACACGAGGACGATTAATGACCCGATCCGCATACAGTTGCTCGCCCAGGGCCAGACGACCGGTTCCCGGTTTGAGGGTAAAAATGGTCTCTTCTGTAATCAGGATTTTACTGTCCGCCAGATGGCGAACTTTCCACATTCCCGCGCCTGCGGCAATGCCCAATACAACGACCAGTAAAAGGACAACACGAAACAATTTTTTCATGACTAATTCGGATGCTCACACAATGGGGCCAGAAACTCAAATAATGCACGTGAAGACAACGTGTTAGCGGCATAAGCCCGAACAGGCGCGATCGGCATCAGCGCATTACAGACCACAATTTCATCGGCATGTTGCAGCGCTTCTTCGCGGGCATTCGTTTCGACAACCTGAAAAGACGATTGTGCCAGTTTCCGGATACAGAATTGTCGCATAATACCGTTCACTCCCGCCTGATCGAGGCGCGGCGTGTAGACCACATTGTCTTTTCGCCAGAATAAATTAGCCGCACAGCATTCCGTAACCCAGCCCTCGCTGTCAAGAACCAGCGCCTCATCGGCGTCCGTCTGCTCAAGATGAGAGCGGATCAGCACCTGTTCGAGACGGTTCAGGTGCTTAATACCGGCGAGCAGAGGGTTGCGGCCCAGACGAACCGGGCTTAAGGCGAGCACGATCCCCTGCTCGCGCCAGAGGTCATAATGTTGTGGATACGCAAAGACGGAGAGAATGCGGGTGCTGTCATGGCAATTCGCGCCGCTGTATCCTCGTCCCCCACTGCCACGACTGATGATCACCTTCAGAACCGCGCGCGAATGACCAGCGGCCAGCGTGGTCATTTCCCGTTCAAGCGCGTCCCAGTCATCAAAGGCGATCTGCAATGTCGTGCAGGCCACCTGCAAACGCCGCAGATGCGCCGCCAGCAGCGAAACCGCGCCGTCGAGAATACGCGCAGTGGTAAAACAACCATCGCCAAACTGGATAGCGCGATCGCTTGCGGGAAGAGATTCCTGTTCACGGCCATTGATCAAGAACATAGTGGCTCCTTATGAGTGGCACGTTAGTGTCGCAGGATGGATGGCGCAGGACAAGGGAAGTGCACGCAATAAAAAAGGCCCGACAAGCGGACCTCTTTTAGCCAGGAAGCAGAACGGCGGTCAGACCTTTTTAAAGATCAATGAACCGTTAGTTCCACCGAAACCGAAGGAGTTACACAGCGTGTACTCCATTCCGCTGACCTGACGCGCTTCGTGAGGAACGAAGTCCAGATCACAACCTTCATCCGGGTTATCCAGGTTGATGGTCGGCGGAACAGCCTGATCGCGCAGCGCCAGGATAGAATAAATCGACTCTACCGCGCCCGCTGCACCCAGCAGGTGACCGGTCATGGACTTAGTGGAACTCACCATCACTCGGCTTGCCGCATCGCCAAAGACGGATTTAACAGCCTGCGCTTCCGCTTTATCGCCAGCCGGCGTGGATGTCCCGTGGGCGTTAACGTAACCAATCTGACCCGGTTCAATTGCCGCATCACGCAGCGCGTTGACCATCGCCAGGGCCGCGCCAGCACCGTTTTCCGGCGGTGACGTCATGTGGTAAGCGTCACTGCTCATCCCGAAGCCAACGACTTCAGCATAAATTTTTGCACCGCGCGCTTTTGCATGCTCATACTCTTCCAGTACGACCATGCCCGCACCGTCACCCAGTACAAAGCCATCGCGCTCTTTGTCCCACGGGCGGCTGGCTGCTTGCGGGTTTTCATTGCGGGTAGACAGCGCACGTGCTGCGCCAAAGCCGCCTACGCCCAGTGGCGTACTGGCTTTTTCAGCACCGCCCGCGACCATCGCGTCCGCATCGCCGTATGCAATGATACGCGCGGCTTGACCGATGTTATGTACGCCTGAGGTGCAGGCGGTCGCGATAGAGATGCTCGGCCCACGCAGGCCATACATGATGGTCAGGTGACCTGCCACCATGTTAACAATCGTCGACGGAACGAAGAATGGGCTGATTTTACGCGGTCCACCGTTCACCAGAGAACTATGGTTTTCTTCAATCAGTCCGAGACCGCCAATACCAGAGCCGATAGCGGCGCCAATACGGGATGCGTTCTCTTCCGTTACTTCAAGGCCAGAATCCTGCATGGCCTGCCAGCCTGCAACAATTCCATATTGTATGAAGGCATCCATCTTGCGCTGTTCTTTGCGCGAGATAATGTCATCACAGTTAAAATCCTTTACTAAGCCAGCAAATTTCGTTGCATAGGCGCTAGTATCGAAATGGTCGATCAGGCTGATGCCACTCTGACCGGCAAGGAGAGCTTTCCAGGTAGACTCTACGGTATTGCCGACAGGAGACAACATGCCCAGTCCGGTCACAACTACACGACGCTTAGACACGGTTGTCCTCCAGGGAGGGATAATTGATTCAAGTGGGACAAAAAGATAAAACTCAGGCGGTCGAATGACCGCCTGGAGATGTTCACTTACGCCTGGTGGCCGTTGATGTAATCAATGGCAGCCTGAACGGTGGTGATTTTCTCAGCTTCTTCGTCCGGAATCTCAGTATCAAACTCTTCTTCCAGAGCCATTACCAGCTCAACGGTGTCAAGAGAATCTGCGCCCAGGTCTTCAACGAAAGAAGCATTGTTGGTAACTTCTTCCTGCTTAACGCCCAGCTGTTCGCCGATAATTTTCTTAACGCGTTCTTCGATAGTGCTCATACTCTTAAATTTCCTATCAAAACTCGCTTTCGCGATGGTTTTCGTAGTGTATAAAATGTTGAAAAATTTGCAACTAAATCCCGGCAGGTCTTACCACGATTTTACGTTATTTTGAGGCCAAGACCTATAATAACGCAAATATTTTTCTACGCGTCACCCTTCAAATTGTCTCTGTGTTGGCTGCATCCTCAATGCCTGGTCACATAGTCATCTATGCTCGCAGGCTTTTCGGTCTTGCCGCCTTGATACAATTTGGATGATTTTGCGTATCTCGTGGTTAAACCATATACATCCCGCCGTTGACGTGCAAAGTCTCACCCGTGATGTAACCTGCTTCGTCAGAGGCTAAAAATGCAACCGCACTGGCGATCTCTTTCGGATCGCCAAGACGACCTGCAGGAACTGCCGCCAACGTACCCGCACGCTGCTCATCAGTCAGCGCACGCGTCATGTCCGTTTCAATAAAGCCCGGAGCAACAACGTTCACCGTAATACCGCGGGACGCAACTTCGCGCGCCAGCGATTTACTGAAGCCGATCAGACCCGCTTTCGCCGCAGCGTAGTTAGTCTGACCCGCATTTCCCATGGTACCAACCACAGAACCGACAGTGATAATCCGCCCATGACGTTTTTTCATCATAGCGCGCATTACCGCTTTTGACAGGCGGAAAACTGATGAAAGATTGGTTTCGAGAATATCGTTCCACTCATCATCTTTCATTCGCATCAGCAGGTTATCACGTGTGATACCGGCATTATTAACCAGGATATCCACTTCACCAAATTCTGCGCGAATTTTTTCCAGAACAGATTCGATAGATGCAGGATCAGTCACATTCAACATCAGACCTTTACCCTTCGCACCTAAGTAATCGCTAATGGCCTGAGCGCCACTTTCGCTGGTCGCGGTACCGATAACGGTCGCGCCACGGGCAACGAGCGTCTCTGCAATTGCGCGGCCAATACCGCGACTTGCACCGGTAACCAGCGCGATTTTTCCTTCAAAACTCATGGTGTTCCTCTTTTATTGCGCAAGTGCCGCCGACATCGCCGCCGGTTCGTTCAGAGCCGAGGCCGTCAGGGTATCAACAATACGTTTCGTCAGGCCCGTGAGGACTTTACCCGGTCCCACTTCATACAGGTGTTCGACACCCTGCGACGCCATTAATTCGACGCTCTTCGTCCACTGTACCGGACTGTACAACTGGCGCACCAGTGCATCGCGAATGGCGTTCGCGTCAGTTTCGCACTTCACATCCACGTTGTTAATAACCGGTACAGACGGCGCGTTAAAGGGTATTTTAGCTAATTCCGCCGCCAGTTTTTCCGCCGCCGGCTTCATCAGCGCACAGTGAGACGGTACGCTCACCGGTAACGGCAGCGCACGTTTCGCACCGGCAGCTTTACAGGCTGCACCAGCACGCTCAACGGCTTCTTTATGCCCGGCAATAACGACCTGACCCGGCGAGTTGTAGTTCACCGGTGAGACGACCTGGCCTTCTGCCGCGTCTTCACAGGCTTTCGCAATGGACGCATCATCAAGACCGATGATAGCAGACATGCCGCCGGTGCCTTCCGGAACCGCTTCCTGCATGAATTTACCACGCAGTTCAACCAGACGCACTGCATCAGCAAAATTAATGACACCGGCACAAACCAGCGCAGAGTATTCACCCAAGCTATGACCCGCCATCAGCACTGGTGCTTTACCGCCCTGTTGCTGCCAGACGCGATACAGCGCAACAGACGCGGCTAACAGCGCAGGCTGCGTCTGCCAGGTCTTGTTCAGCTCTTCAGCCGGCCCCTGCTGGGTCAACGCCCACAGGTCATAGCCCAGCGCCGCAGAAGCTTCAGCGAAAGTCTCTTCGACGATGGGGTAACTTGCCGCCATATCGGCTAACATTCCAACGGTCTGGGAACCCTGTCCAGGGAACACAAATGCGAATTGCGTCATGTTTAAATCCTTATACTAGAAACGAACCAGCGCGGAGCCCCAGGTGAATCCACCGCCAAAGGCTTCAAGCAACACAAGCTGACCTTCTTTAATACGTCCGTCACGCACGGCTTCATCCAACGCGCAAGGGACGGAGGCCGCGGACGTGTTGCCGTGCCTGTCCAGTGTCACCACCACATTGTCCATTGACATGCCCAGCTTTTTGGCCGTCGCGCTGATGATACGCAGGTTAGCCTGGTGCGGAACCAGCCAGTCGAGTTCGGAGCGGTCAAGGTTATTGGCCTCCAGCGTCTCGTCGACGATGTGCGCCAGTTCAGTAACCGCCACTTTGAACACTTCATTGCCCGCCATCGTCAGATGAATCGAATTTTCCGGATTCACACGATCGGCATTCGGCAGCGTCAGCAGTTCGCCATAGCGACCGTCAGCATGCAGGTGGGTAGAGATGATGCCCGGCTTGTCGGAAGTGCTCAGCACCACGGCACCCGCACCATCGCCAAAAATAATGATGGTTCCACGATCGGTCGGATCGCAGGTGCGCGCCAGAACATCGGAACCGATCACCAGCGCGTGTTTAACCGCGCCGGATTTAACGTACATATCGGCGACGCTCAACGCGTAAGTAAAGCCGGCGCATGCTGCGGCGACGTCAAACGCCGGACAACCTTTGATACCCAGCATGTTCTGAATCTGGCATGCTGCGCTGGGGAAAGCATGTGTCGCTGAGGTGGTCGCCACCACAATCAAGCCAATCTGTTCTTTATCAATGCCTGCCATTTCCAGCGCGCGTTGGGCCGCCTCAAAACCCATCGTTGAGACGGTTTCATTCGGCGCAGCAATATGGCGTTCACGGATACCTGTACGGGTGACAATCCACTCGTCAGACGTATCGACCATTTTTTCCAGATCGGCGTTAGTCCGCACCTGTTCAGGCAGATAGCTGCCAGTACCAATAATCTTTGTATACATGTACGCTCAGTCACTTTTTGGTTATATACCGCGCATCACAACGGCTAAGAGGCTGGGGCTCTCACGCCACACCGTAATCAGTGTGGCTGTGATGTGTCGCCATTGCCAGCGTCCAGCATTGTAAATCCAGCTGGGTATACAGATTCCAGGCGAGCGGCAATTCGCTGAGGAACTTGTCGCTGCACCGCCTGCACTGCCTGTTCAATCGCGACGGTAAACGCTCGCTGATTGGCTGCACCATGACTTTTTATCACCGTGCCGCGCAATCCTAACAGACAGGCGCCATTATACTGGTCGGGGTTGAGGTGACTGAATCGCCTCGCCAGGCTTTTTTGTAACCAACGTTTTAATATCAGCAGCCACCACGACCGTTTTTTACCCTCACCCTGAGATTTCAGCAGTGAAAGGAACATTCTGACAACACCTTCCATCGTCTTTAATGTGACATTGCCTGTAAAACCATCACATACCAGAACATCCGTTTTCCCCGTCAATAACTCATTGGCTTCAAGATAGCCGATGTAATTGATGGAAGGGATTGTTTTTAGCACCACAGAAGCATCCCGAATACTGTCGAGACCCTTGGTTTCTTCTTCACCGATGTTGAGCAAGGCCACGCGAGGGTTGTTGATACCGACCACTTCTTCCGCAAGCACCGAGCCCATAATGGCAAATTGCACCAGCATGTTGCTGTCGCAATCGACATTTGCCCCCAAATCGAGGACCACCGTCTTTCCTTTCTGCTGGTGAGGTAAAACCGTCACCAACGCAGGACGCTCAATACCGTCCAGCGGTTTGAGCAATAATTTTGCAAGTCCCATGAGCGCCCCGGTATTCCCGGCGCTGACACAGGCTTGTGCTCGCCCTTCTTTCACGAGTTCCAGCGCCACACGCATCGAGCTACCGCGACTGGCGCGGATTGCCTGCGAAGGCCGGGCATCACTGGCGATAACTGACTGTGCAGGGATAATCTGCAGACGCGAACGTTGTTCAAAGTCAGCTTTAGCGAGTAATGGCGTGATTGTATCGGGATCCCCGACTAAAAGAAGTGTGAGTTGTGAATTAGAATTCAGTGCCTGCAATGCTGCAGGCACTGTCACGGAAGGGCCAAAATCGCCCCCCATGACATCTAACGCCAGGGTTAGACGTGTCAAAGTCGTTTCGCCGCCTGGTTTGGTATTTCCCCGTAGCAACGGGGAAGTTCCTCACTAAGCTTCATCACGCGGATGCGTGATTACTTAGCGATTACCTTGCGGCCACGGTAGTAACCGTCGGCAGTGATGTGGTGACGCAGGTGTTTTTCACCAGAAGTTTTGTCTACAGACAGGCTGGTGACTGCGGTCAGAGCGTCATGAGAACGACGCATGCCACGTTTGGAACGGGTTGGTTTATTCTGTTGTACGGCCATGGACCTTACTCCTCAATTACTTACGCTTTAAGCTGGCTAATACGGCAAATGGGTTTGGTTTTTGCGCTTCATCAGGCAGTTCACCAAAGACCATGTCCGCCTCGGACACTTCACAGTGTTCAGAATCATGCACCGGAACTACCGGCAAGGAGAGGATAATTTCATCTTCCACCATTGCAAGCAGATCGATTTCACCGAATTCGTTAACCTCAATCGGCTCATACGCTTCCGGGAGTGCTTCAGCCTGTTCGTCAGAACGAACCGGACTGAAACAATACGTTGTGTGAACATGATAAGGAAACGGCTTCCCGCAACGCTGACATTCGAGCGTTACCGAAACCTTTGCATCACCGGTAATAACGGCAAGACGTTGGTTATCGATAGCGAACGACATGGAGCATTCCACATCACTGTCCACACTGACTACAGAATCGGCGACGCGCTCTACCAGATCAGAAGTATAGATACCTTCATAATCGAGGCGTTTTTGAGCCGTACGAACCGGATCAAGAGTCAGGGGTAATTTTACCTTTTGCATAGGGCGCGCATATTAACTTTGTAACGTCATATAGTCAAAGAAAAAGGCAGCCTGCGGTTGCCTTTTGCCAATAATTCGCACACATTGCGGTTTACAGACTTATTTTCGCTCAGGTGACGCCAAAGTGGCATACCTGAAGGACGAAGAGCATAGTTTAAAATGGCTCTCATCAATACGCTATATCTGGTGGAAAAAATATGCCTAATCTCATTCTTGCCTCCACATCTCCCTGGCGCCGCGCCCTGCTGGAAAAACTGGCGATGCCCTTTGAATGCGCGGCCCCTGAGGTAGACGAAACGCCAATGCCCGCGGAGAGTCCTCGCCACTTAGTCACTCGCCTTGCGCAGGAGAAAGCACAGTCACTGGCTCACCGTTTCCCTGCACATCTTATTATTGGTTCCGATCAGGTATGCGTGCTGGACGGCGAGATCACCGGTAAACCCTTAACGGAAGAGAAAGCCTGCCAGCAGCTCGCCAAAGCCAGCGGCAATATCATTACGTTCTATACTGGTCTGGCGCTGTATAACTCTGCGACGGGACATTTACAGACGGAGGTGGAGCCGTTTGACGTTCATTTCCGCCATCTCAGCGAGACGGAAATTGAAGACTACGTGCGCAAAGAGCGCCCGCTACACTGCGCAGGGAGTTTTAAAAGCGAAGGACTGGGGATTGCTCTCTTTGAACGGTTGGAAGGTCGCGACCCCAACACGCTGATTGGTTTGCCGCTGATCGCGCTGTGTCAGATGTTACGTCGGGAAGAGATGAACCCGCTCAAAGCATAACCGTGTCTTGCCTGATGGCGCTACGCTTATCAGGCCTACGCATGATTTGTAGGCCTGATAAGTTGCGTTCGCGGCAATCAGGCGGGTTTACGTAACGCCTGCAAGCAACGCTTCAACCGATCGTCCATCGGCGCTTCGATGCGCAATACCTCACCGGTACCTGGATGGGTGAACTTCAGCGCTGCCGCATGCAGGAACAGACGCGATAAGCCGGTTCCCGCCAGTTGTTTATCGAACTCGCGGTCACCGTAGCGATCGTCAAAAGCAATTGGATGCCCCGCATACTGGGTGTGGACTCGGATCTGGTGCGTACGGCCGGTCACCGGGCTACAGCGAACAAGCGTAGCAAAGGCGTAGCGCTCTTCTACTTTAAAGCGCGTTTCCGACGGTTTGCCTTCCTGATTCACCCGCACAATGCGTTCGCCGCTTTGCAGAATGTTTTTCAATAAAGGTGCCTGAACCGTTTTGACATGCGACTGCCACTGCCCGCGTACCAGAGCGAGATAATCTTTCTGCATCCCCTTTTCACGCAGTTGCTCATGCAGCGAACGCAGTGCCGATCGTTTTTTCGCCACCAACAGCACACCAGACGTATCGCGGTCAAGGCGGTGTACCAGTTCGAGGAAACGGGCTTCAGGACGCAGGGCACGTAACCCCTCAATCACGCCAAAGCTTAACCCGCTCCCTCCATGCACAGCGGTTCCCGACGGTTTATTCAGCACCAGGATATGGTCGTCTTCATAAAGGATGACGTCAGCCAGCGCCGCCACTTTTTGCAGATGCGGTGAAACGGCCTCGTCTTCACGCTCAGCCACGCGCACTGGCGGAATACGCACTTCATCGCCCGCTTCCAGTTTATATTCGGGTTTGATGCGTTTTTTATTCACCCGCACTTCGCCTTTACGCAAAATGCGATAAATCATACTTTTCGGTACGCCTTTGAGCTGCGTGCGCAAAAAGTTATCAATGCGTTGCCCCGCTTCGTCAGCAGTAATAGCAACTATTCTTACGGATGGAGTCTCTGTTTTCATGGGGGCCGATTCTAAATAGCCATAAGGATTAGCGCCACTCATTTTTCTATGCTTATATTTATCTTTATCCTTCTTCACTCACGTGCTTCATGACTGATTTGGTGGTTATTAAACCAATCACCGCGCAGAAGTGAAAAAACTGTGAGTAAGCGGGTGATAAATGGTAAAAGTCATCTTGCTATAACAAGGTTAGCAGTGGAATAATGTCACCGCTTCCGTGCTGAATCTTGTTAAAACAAGGAATTTTACGGAAAGACCCATTTTGTCCGAACGATCATCCACGCAGCAATGGCGTAAGACGTATTGATCTTTCAGACAGTTAGCGGGCTGCGGGTTGCAGTCCTTACCGGTAGATCGGATCTTCTCTGGAGAGTAATACCCAGGCGGTTCCCCTGATAATTGCGCTGCGTTTCCGTATGAAACGCAGGCAACCGACACTCTGCGCCTCTTTGAGCTGACGATAACCGTGAGGTTGGCGACGCGAATAGACACGAGGCCATCGGTTCACACCCGGAAAGGCAATACTCTGCCCGCAGCTTAGTCGTCAATGTAAGAATAATGAGTAAGTTACGATGAAAAGAATGTTAATCAACGCAACTCAGCAGGAAGAGTTGCGTGTTGCCCTTGTAGATGGGCAGCGTCTGTACGACCTGGATATTGAAAGTCCTGGACATGAACAGAAAAAAGCGAACATCTATAAAGGCAAAATCACCAGTATTGAACCGAGTCTGGAAGCCGCTTTTGTTGATTACGGCGCTGAACGTCACGGTTTCCTCCCGTTAAAAGAAATTGCCCGCGAATATTTCCCCGCCAATTACAACGCTCATGGTCGTCCAAACATCAAAGATGTGCTGCGCGAAGGCCAGGAAGTTATCGTTCAAATTGATAAAGAAGAACGCGGCAATAAAGGCGCTGCGCTGACCACTTTTATCAGCCTGGCGGGCAGCTATCTGGTTCTGATGCCAAACAACCCGCGCGCGGGTGGCATCTCTCGCCGCATCGAAGGCGACGACCGTACGGAACTGAAAGAAGCGCTGGCAAGTCTTGAACTGCCTGATGGCATGGGTCTTATCGTGCGCACCGCGGGCGTCGGCAAATCTGCCGACGCGCTGCAATGGGACTTAAGCTTCCGTCTGAAACACTGGGAAGCCATTCAGAAAGCGGCTGAAAGCCGCCCTGCTCCGTTCCTGATCCACCAGGAGAGCAACGTGATTGTTCGCGCCTTCCGCGACTATCTGCGTCAGGATATCGGTGAAATCCTCATCGATAACCCGAAAGTGCTCGAACTGGCGCGCCAGCATATTGCGGCGTTGGGTCGTCCCGATTTCAGCAGCAAAATTAAGCTCTACACCGGTGAAATCCCGCTGTTCAGCCACTATCAGATTGAGTCGCAGATTGAGTCCGCCTTCCAGCGTGAAGTGCGTCTACCTTCCGGCGGCTCCATTGTTATCGACAGCACTGAAGCGTTAACCGCCATCGACATCAACTCCGCTCGCGCAACCCGCGGCGGCGATATCGAAGAAACCGCGTTTAACACTAACCTGGAAGCGGCCGATGAGATCGCTCGTCAGTTGCGTCTGCGCGACCTCGGCGGTCTGATTGTTATCGACTTCATCGACATGACCCCGGTACGCCATCAGCGTGCGGTGGAAAATCGTCTGCGTGAAGCCGTTCGTCAGGATCGTGCGCGTATTCAGATAAGCCATATTTCTCGCTTCGGCCTGCTGGAGATGTCCCGTCAGCGCCTGAGCCCGTCGCTGGGCGAGTCCAGCCATCACGTTTGCCCGCGCTGTAGCGGCACCGGCACCGTGCGTGATAACGAGTCGCTGTCCCTGTCTATTCTGCGTCTGATTGAAGAAGAAGCGCTGAAAGAGAATACCCAGGAAGTCCACGCGATTGTGCCTGTACCGATTGCCTCTTATCTGCTTAATGAAAAGCGTACAGCCGTTAATGCGATTGAAACCCGTCAGGATGGCGTGCGCTGTGTGATCGTGCCAAACGATCAGATGGAAACGCCACACTACTCCGTGCTGCGCGTGCGTAAAGGCGAAGAGACGCCGACCCTGAGCTACATGCTGCCGAAGCTGCATGAAGAAGCGATGGCGTTACCGTCTGAAGAAGAGTTCGCTGAACGTAAACGTCCGGAACAACCCGCCCTCGCCACTTTTGCGATGCCGGAAGTTCCGCCTGAGCCAACGCCTGCCGAACCGGTAGTGAAAGCCGCTGCGCCGAAGGCCGTCGTTGCGCCAACAGCGCCTGCTGAACCGGGCCTGTTGAGCCGTTTCTTTGGTGCGCTGAAATCGCTGTTCAGCGGTAGCGAAGAAGCGAAACCCGCCGAGCAGCCTGCACCGACCGTTACAGAGAAGCCGGAACGTCAGCAGGATCGCCGTAAGCGTCAGAACAACCGCCGCGACCGTAACGATCGCAGTGAACGTCGTGACAGCCGTGATAACCGCGATAATCGTGGCGAACGTTCAGAGAGCGGTGAAAACCGCGACGAGAACCGCCGCAATCGCCGCAACGCGCAGCAGAATACCGAGACCCGCGATAACCGTCAGCCGTCTACCGACGCCGCGGATAAAGTGAAGTCCGGTGATGAGCAGCAGCAACCGCGTCGCGAACGCAACCGCCGTCGCAGCGAAGACAAACGTCAGGCTCAGCAAGAAGTGAAAGCGCTGAATCTTGACGAGCAGCAGACCCCGGAGACAGAACAAGAAGAGCGCGTTCGTCAGCCTCAGACGCGCCGTAAACAGCGTCAGCTGAGCCAGAAAGTGCGTTACACCAGCAATGCCTCTGAAGCGGAAGTGGTGGAAACCGCCGCAGAAGAGAACGTGACCGCACCGGTCGTAGAACAAACTGCGCCGACGCAAAGCACTGAACTGGTGAAAGTGCCATTGCCTGTTGTGACAGAAGTTGCCTCTGAGCAGGATGACAACGGTGAAGCACGTGATAACGCCGGTATGCCGCGTCGTTCCCGTCGTTCCCCACGCCATCTGCGCGTGAGCGGTCAGCGTCGTCGTCGTTACCGTGATGAGCGTTACCCGCTGCAGTCACCGATGCCGTTGACGGTTGCTTGCGCTTCTCCGGAAATGGCGTCCGGCAAAGTGTGGATCCGCTATCCGGTAGCACGTCCTCAGGACGCGCAGCCAGAAGCACAGGAAATCGAACAGGTGCAGGCACAACCCGTTGTGTCCGAACCGCAAGCGGTAGCCGCTGTCGTTGAAACCGTTGCCGCGGTCGAACCGACTGTTGAAACGGTAGTTGAAACGATAGCAACAGAAGCACAGGTTCAGGCTGAAGCGGTGGTTGAGACCTCGCATCCGGAAGTGATTGCCGCCCCGGTTGTTGAGCAACCGCAGGTGATTACCGACGCCGATGTCCCGGTCGCCGAAGAGGTTGCCGCTCAGGCAGAACCGGTCGCTGAAGCTCAGGAGACCGCTTCGGAGGTTGAAGAGACGTCTGAAATCGTCGCGGTAGAACCCGAAACGGTGGTGGAAGAAACTGACGTTGTGGCGGTTGAACCTGTCGCCGTTGAACCTGTTGCCGTTGAACCTGAAGTAGTTACAGAGCCTGAAGTGGTCGCCGAACCGATTGAAGCGCCAACAATGCCTGCACCGGTCGCCGAAACCGTTGACGTTACACCGGTCACTGAAATCGCGACACCAATAGCAGCAGAAACTGTTGCTGAACATAGCCATGCAACCGCACCGATGACCCGCGCACCTGCGCCGGAATACGTGCCGGAAGCGTCGCGCCACAGTGACTGGCAGCGCCCTGCTTTCGCCTTTGATGGCAAAGGTGCCGCAGGCGGTCACAGCGCAACGCATCATGCGTCCGCCGGACCGACCCGTCCTCAACCTGTCGAGTAAAATCGATAGCGTAAAAAGCCGACCTCCGGGTCGGCTTTTTTTATTCCACTTCCGGTCGCCGCATTCCTGCCAGTTCCGGCATCACCTTTTTCATCAATTCCAGAAATTTACGCAGACGAGTGGGATAATAACGCGCCCACGGGTAGACCAGATGCACCGGCAAAGGTGCGGCCTGCCAGTCAGGCACTAATTCGACGAGTCGCCCTTGCGCGATATCTTCTGTCACCGTCCAGCTTGACACCACTACCACGCCTAACCCCGCCAGCGCGGCATTGCGCGCTACGTAGATACTGTCGGTACTCAGTCGCGGCGTAATCGGAAAGGTCACCGGTTCCCGGCGGTATTGATGGGTGAGCGAAACATTGTGCTGGTAGAACGTATTGACGGCAATCCAGGGCAGTGACGATAGCTGTTCCGGCACAGCAATGGTATCAAACTGCGCCAGCAGCGCAGGTGCTGCGACCACACTACGAGGAACTTCCGCTAACAGCACAGAAACCGTCGCCGGATCGACCTCCGCACCGACGCGGACCGCACAGTCGATATTGTCACTGAGAAAATCGACCGTCTTGTCATTGAGCATCCACTCCACCGACAGATTGGGATAGCGCGCTAAAAAACGCAGTAACGGCGTGAGGAGCTGTTGCTGACCAAAGGCATGCGGTGCCCGTACCCGCAGCATCCCGACGGGTTCGTCTTCCGTCACGTTGAGACCGTCTTCCAGCGCCAGCCAGGCATCAATAATATGTTTGGCATGCTGATACCCGCGCTCACCGTCGTCAGTCAGTTTCATGGCGTGTGTAGTGCGTAATACCAGCTTTACCCCCAGCATCGCCTCCAGCGACTGCAACCGTCGGCTGATCGTCGCCTGGGTGGTGTTTAACTGTCGGGCAGCCGCTGACAGCGAACCGGCCTCCACAATGCGCACAAACGTCCGCATCAGTTCCACCCTGTCTATACGTTCATTCTTTATCATTATCTGAATGCTCATACACCTTACGTATAACAGTTTTACCACTTCGCTGGCTACCAGGCCACCGCTGTTCAGAGAAAAATAGCCCCACACCTGTGATTGAGGATTTTGAAATGAACACACCGTCTCGTTGGCTCATCTTTGTTCTGGCGCTGGGCGCGGGTTTTAGCGTTGCCGCCATCTACTATGCGCAACCGTTATTGCCGTTAATGGGGGCCGATTTGGCACTCAGCATCACCGGTATGGGTCTGGTACCCACGTTAACGCAGGCTGGCTATGCGTTGGGGATCCTGTTTTTGTTGCCGCTTGGAGACCGCTACGATCGACGGACGCTTATCCTGGCGAAAAGTGCGGTACTCGCCCTGCTGTTGCTGACCTGTAGCATCACCGGGCAGTTGCATTCCCTGCTGACGGTAAGCCTGTTACTGGGGATGGCCGCCACGATGGCGCAGGATATCGTCCCGGCAGCGGCCATTCTGGCCCCCGAAGGTAAGCAGGGAAAAACGGTAGGAACGGTGATGACCGGCCTGCTGCTGGGCATTTTGTTGTCACGTACCGTGAGCGGTCTGGTCGGGGAAGCCTTTGGCTGGCGAGAAATGTATCAACTCGCGGCGCTGAGTATTGCGCTGGTGGGCGTGCTGCTATGGAAAGTCCTGCCCCCGTTCGCCGCCCACTCCACGCTGCGCTACCCCGCGCTGATGGTGAGCCTGGCGCAACTATGGCGTCGCTATCCGGCACTGCGTCGTGCCGCCCTGGCTCAGGGTTTTCTGTCCGTCGCGTTCAGCGCGTTCTGGTCAACGTTGGCCGTAATGCTCGCCGAACATTATCGGATGGGCAGCGCCGCCGCAGGCGCATTTGGTATCGCCGGGGCAGCCGGGGCGCTGGCTGCACCGCTGGCAGGCCATCTGGCGGATAAAGTTGGGGCAGAAAAAGTAACACAACTGGGAGCATTACTGGTGACCGTCTCTTTTGCGCTGATGTTCCTGCTACCCACTTTACCCGTGCACGGTCAGTGGTTGCTCATTGCGCTCTCCGCCGTCGGGTTTGACCTGGGACTGCAATCGAGCCTCGTGGCACACCAGAACCTGGTGTATAGCCTGGAGCCACAGGCCCGGGGGCGCCTGAATGCGTTGCTGTTCAGCATCGTGTTTATCGGTATGGCGTTAGGTTCCGTGCTCGGCAGTCAGGTCTATGAGTTGGCGAACTGGCAAGGTGTCGTCACGCTGGCCACGCTCAGTGGGGCCATTGCGCTGGTCATCAGACTGGCGGGGAAGCGGTCATCTGCCCATCTGCGCGTTAGCGTATAACCGGCAAAAAAATGCCCGCTCCGGGGTGAGTTGGAGCGGGCAGACAAAACATACCCAGTTTCATGATATGTTTCAAATCGGTATTAACGGTTGAGCTGGAACAGCGACATCCCCTGCATATCGGTAAAGGCTTTATAGGATGCCTGGAGCGCCGCCTGCTGCATGACATACGACGAAATCGCCGCGTTCCAGTCCACATCCACCAGATTACTCATCTGCTGCGTTTGCCCTAATGCACGATCGGTTCCCAACGAATCCAGTGAACTCAACTCACTCAGTTGGGTACCCAGTTCCGCACGGACGCTCAGTACGTTGTTGAGTGAGTTCTTCAGGCCACGGTTGGTTTTATCAATCACCGCTTTCGCCTGCTCTTTCAGCGTTGCATCATCACCCACCGGCGATTTCAGTGACTCAATCGCCGAATCCAGCATTTTAAACAGGCTGGTTTCGGACGTCCCGTTGTTGGGTTCCGGAACCGCATTACTGGTGATGGTGTCGAAAATTTTATTGCCGGTGTGGCCGATGATCATCGTGCGGGAAGCATCGACCTGTTGAGTGATGCTATCGGTACCGCCGCTGTAGGTTCCGTCAGCCTGAGCAAACGGCGCCGTTTCCGTTTTATAACCGGCAAAAATATAGCGCCCGTTACCGTCGGTGCTGTTTGCCAGGTTCATCAACTGATCGCGGATCCCCTGTAAATCAGTCGCCAGCGAGGCGCGGTCATCGTCGCTTAACGTCCCGTTACCGGCACTGACGATTTTTTCCTGCGCGCTCTGAATCGCGGTTGTCACCTGGCTCAGTACGTTCTCTTCCAGCGAAACCTTCTGCGTGGCGAAGGTTCGCGCCAGGGCGAACTGGCTGTTCTCCGCCTGCGCCTGTGACAGCACCACGGCCTGTGAGGCGGCGATAGGATCGTCAGACGGATTGATCACCCGCTTCCCCGTCGACATCTGCTCACCGTACTTCATCCATTCCGCCTGGGAATTGGTGATACCGAGCATGTTCTGCTGGTACATCATTTGGGTACTGATACGCATCGTTTCCTGCTCCCTTAGCGGATATTCAGCAGTGCATCAAACAGAGAGTTGGCGGTTTGCAACACCTGGGCATTAGCCAGGTAATACTGCTGGAAACGTTGCAGGTTGCCGTACTCTTCGTCAAGGTTGACGCCGGAAATAGACTGTTGCTGTTTGGTTAACTGCGTCACCACGTTGCCCTGGGTGGTGCTGCTGGTTTTCAGCGTCGCGGTTTTGCTACCCACATTACTTACCAGCGTGGCATAGGCGTCGTTAAACGATTTTGAGCCGCCCACGGTGGTGTCGTTCTTTTGCAGATCCAGCAGCGCCTGGCCGTTGCGGTTGTCGCTTTCACCGGCCGTTGCGTCCTTCGCCATCGCAATTTGCGATTCGTTAGTCACCAGAACGCCCATATTGATGATGGCGTCGCTGACCGGCTTGACGATGAAGCTGTCATTTTTAGCAGGGTCAACATCGATGCTAATCTCCAGGCCATCGAAGGTCAGTTTGCCCGCGTCATCGGTGGCTTCAAAACTGGTGCCATCAGCAAGACGTGTGACCTGCCATTTGGCCCCGTCGTAGACCATCTTATAATCGGTCGCCTGGACTTCTGAAGCAGTCTTCACTGTCGCGGAGATGCTGCCCGTATTCTTGCTATTTCCATACACAGCCGGGTCGCCGATACTGAAGAAATCGACATTATTTTTGCCGTTCGCATCATACCCCTCGCGGTGCTGCTGGTTAAACGCGTCAGCGAATGCCAGCGCCAGTTGTCCCAGCGTATTGCGCGTCTGATCCAGATCCTGAGAACGGAAGGTCAGCAGACCGCCGAGCGAACCGGTCGTGATCAATTTTTCCGGAATTTCGATATTGCCCGCGATGGAATCCACATAGGCAACGGTGGTACGCGAAGGATCGGCCTGCGACTGAACTGCCGCTAACTGGCGCGCATTGCTGCCCTGTACCAGTGAATAGCCGTTCGCCATGGTGATGTTATAGGTGCCGCCATCCTGCACGCTCACCTCGACACCGACGATTTTGTTCAGCTCGCTGACCAACTGGTCGCGCTGATCAAGCAGGTCATTCGGCGACGCCCCTGCCCCCACGCCGGTCAGACGCGAGATCTGGTCGTTCAGGCTGGCAATCTGCTTACTGTAGTTGTTGATCTGATCGACGCTGGAACCGATCGCGATATTGACCTGTTTGTCCTGATCGCGCAGATACTGGTCGGTCGTTTTAAACTGGTTAACCAGCCCGTTGGCTTTACCAATCAGCGTCTGACGCGCCGCCGGATCTTCGGCGTTACTCACCAGCGTTTGCAGGCTGGTGAAAAAATCCTGCATTGACACGGAGACAGAACTGGTTTTGCTGGCCAGCAGATTATCGACTTTGGACATCTGCTCATAACGGGTCGTCAGACCGCTGCTCTGATTCTGCGCCGCACGCAGCTGATTGGTAATGAACGAATCGTATTCGCGCTGTACACCCGAAACATAGACACCATTGCCCACCCAACCACCGGCACCCAGCGTGCTATTGGCTTGCGCCATAATGGTCGTCTGACGGGTATAACCCGCAACGTTATAGCTGGAGATGTTGTTACTGGCAGTATTCAGCGCCGCCTGAGCCGCGCTCAGCCCACTCATGGCGTTATTAATCAAGCTGGACATGGAAGTTCCTTTTAATCCTTCAGTTACAAATTATTATCGGCAGCAGGTCGTGGGACTTGAGCCCTTTAGAAGAGATTGTCGAGATTCGTACTGTAGGCGTTGCTCACCTTCTCGCTCATCGACTTCAGCTGTTGGATCATGCTGGTCAATTTACGCGCATAGTTCGGATCGGTGGCATAGCCCGCGCTCTGCAATGCCTGTGCGCCCTGCTCCGCCGTGACCGCCGTGGTCACGGCAGCGTAGCGCGGATTACGGGTCAGCAGACCAACGTAATCCGACAGCGCTTCGAGATACGAGCTGTACACGCGGAACCTGGCCTTCACCTTTTTCGCTTCGCCGTTTTCATATTCAGTGGTAGTGATTTCCGTCACTGGCCCTTTCCAGTTGCCGGAGGCCTTCACGCCAAACAGGTTGAAGCTCGGCTCGCCGTTTTCCCGGCGAATCTGCCGCTGGCCCCAGCCCGATTCCAGCGCCGCCTGCGCCAGAATCAGGTGATGCGGTACGCCGCTCTGTTCACTGGCCAGACGGGCCGGAAGGGACAACTGGGCGAGGAAGTCTTTGCTGTCGCCGGAGAGCGGTTCATCATTGCTCTCCAGCGTTCTCGGCATCGCTTTACGCACCAGTTGCGTCAGCGCCTGATTCTGATAACTGGTCACCGTTTCCAGCGGGAACTTCATCGGCACCTGCGGGGTATCTTCCGCTGGCTGCGTCTGCCCCTGCGTCATCTGCTTAACCATCATTTCCGCCAGCCCCAGTCCTTTCCCGGCGGTCATCTGCTGCGCAATCTGCTGGTCATACATGCTGGTATACAGGCGCGTCTGATCGCTGCTGAAGACGCCGTCTTTCGGCAACGCTTCGCGCATGCTTTTCAGCATCATCTGGACGAACATCCCTTCCACCTGCCGGGCCACCGGACGGATGTTCGCCGCCGGATCCTGACCCGCTTTCGCCTTCAGTTCGTTCAGCGATTGTGCATCCCAGGCGGCGCTGGCCATCAGTTTGCTGTCGCTAATCATCAGATGATTTCCAGTTTCGCGCGTAAGCAACCGGCGCTCTGCATGGACTGCAGAATTGACATCAGATCCATCGGCGTTGCCCCCAGCGCATTCAGCGCACGGACCACGTTGTTCAGATTGGCACTGGAGCGGACGCTTTGCAGCGAACCACCGCTCTGGCGCAGATCGATCTGCGTTTGCGGCGTAACCACCGTCTGACCGCCGCCAAACGGCGTATCCGGCTGGCTTACGTTAGCCTGACGGTTAACGGTGACGGAGAGATTCCCCTGCGCAACGGCACAGCTATCCAGCATCACTTCGCGGTTCATCACCACTGAACCGGTACGTGAGTTGATCACCACTTTCGCATCCTGCGGCGTCATGCTCACCTCCATGTTCTGGATATCCGCCAGGAAGCGAACCTGAGAACTGTTGCCGCTCGGCACGCGAACCTGAATCGTACGCGCATCCAGCGCGGTGGCGCTGCCAAAGCCGCGCGACCGGTTGATGGTGTCAGCAATTTGCTGCGCCATGGTGAAATCTTCATTATTCAGTTGCAGGTTCAGCGTGTTACCCGCGCCGAACTGGCTGGGCAACTCACGTTCAATCGTGGCTCCGTTGGTGATTCGACCGCCGTTAAGCTGGTTCACCTGCACGCTGCTGCCCCCCGCAGACGCCCCGGCGCCGCCGACTAAAATATTCCCCTGCGCCAGCGCATATACCTGGCTGTCGACCCCTTTCAACGGCGTCATCAGCAGCGTACCGCCACGCAGACTTTTGGCGTTCCCCAGCGAAGACACCACCACGTCGATGGTTTGTCCCTGGCGGCCAAAGGCCGGGAACGAGGCGGTAACCATCACCGCCGCGACGTTTTTCAACTGCATGTTCGTCCCGGTCGGCACAGTGATCCCGAGCTGCGAGAGCATGTTGTTCAGGGTTTGTGTGGTAAATGGCGTCTGGGTGGTCTGGTCACCGGTCCCGTCCAGCCCCACCACCAGGCCGTAGCCAATTAACGAGTTTTCACGCACGCCCTGCACGCTGGTCAAATCGCGGATACGATCGGCGTGCGCCAGCGTGGCGACGAGGACCAGAACCAGTCCAACAACAGATTTCAACATGGGAGACCTCGCTTACATCGGCGACAGGTTAAGGAAGAAACGCTGGAGCCAGCCCATATTTTGCGCTTCGTTGATGTAGCCGTTACCGACATATTCAATACGTGCATCCGCAACCTGCGTTGACGGAACGGAGTTGCTGCCGCTGATGGTGCGCGGATTCACAACCCCGGAGAAGCGGATGAACTCAGTGCCCTGGTTAATGGCGATCTGTTTTTCACCCACGACATGTAAATTGCCGTTAACCAGCACCTGATCGACGGTCACGGTCAGCGTGCCGCTAAAGGTATTGCTGGCGTTGGCCCCGCCCTTACCGTTAAAGGTGTTACCGCCGGAAGCCTCGACGTCCGCTCGCGCGTTGCCGAATAACCCTTGCAGATAGCGCGGAACGGTATCAAAGCCAAAGTTAGTTTTGCCATCGCGACTGGCGTTGGCGGAAGAGCTCTTACTGGCGCTGACGTTTTCCTGCAGTACGATGGTCAGCGTATCGCCGATGTTGCGCGGACGACGGTCTTCAAACAGTGGCTGATAGCCATAGTTGATGGGCTGCGCGGACTGAAAAATCGAACCATTTGCCACCGGCGTCGGGCCAGGAATAGGCTGCGCCGTGGTCGCGCCCTGGACGAGCGGAGTGGAAGGTATCCAGGCACATCCTGACAGTGAAACCACCAGCAGGGCCATGATCGGGTAAGCGTGCGCAGCGTTTTTTTGCATTGCCTTTATCTTCTGAATCAGGGTGCCGGTGAAGCGAAAGCCTCACCGGACAACGCCTTAAAGTTGCGTCAGTTTTTGCAGCATCTGGTCGGTCGTTGAGACCGCTTTGCTGTTGATTTCGTAAGCGCGTTGAACCTGAATCATGTTGACCAGTTCTTCCGCGACGTTGACGTTGGACGTCTCAACGTAGCCCTGGTACAACAGACCGGCCCCGTTCAAACCTGGCGTGCTCTCATTCGGCGCGCCGGAAGACTGGGTTTCGGTGTACAGGTTTTCGCCGATACTCTCCAGACCGGTATCGTTCATAAAGGTCGTCAGGTTAAGCTGACCCACCTGAACGGGTGCCGCCTGTCCCTGCTGGGTCACGCTCACCACACCGTCACGACCGATGGTGATGCTCAGGGCGTTAGCCGGAATGGTAATCGCCGGCTGAACCTGAAAGCCGCCAGCGGTCACCAGTTGACCGTTCTGATCGACCTGGAATGACCCATCGCGGGTATACGCTGAAGTGCCATCCGGCAGCAGGACCTGGAAGAACCCCTGACCTTTAATCGCAACGTCTTTACTGTTGTTGGTTTGCGACAGATTGCCCTGGCTGTGCAGACGCTCGGTCGCCACCGGACGCACGCCGGTACCGATTTGCAGACCGGACGGCAGCGTGGTCTGCTCAGAAGACTGCGCGCCAGGCTGACGAATGGTCTGGTAAAGCAGATCTTCAAACACCGCGCGCTGGCGCTTAAAACCATTGGTGCTGACGTTTGCCAGGTTGTTGGCAATCACATCCATGTTGGTTTGCTGCGCGTCCAGGCCGGTTTTGGCGATCCATAATGAACTGATCATAAAATGTCCTGTATTAAGTCATCGACAGCAGTTGGTTAGCGCGACCAGCGTTGTCATCCACGCTGCTGATAACCTTCATCTGCATTTCAAAACGGCGGGCGCTGGCGATCATGTCGCTCATGGCGGACACCGCGTTGACGTTGCTGCCCTCCAGTACGCCCGACATCACGCGAATGGTCGGATCGGCCTGCAACACCGGGCCACGGGTGGCCTGTGCGGCAGCGGTCAGACGGAACATTCCGTCGTCGCCGCGCTGCACTTCGTTACCCTCAGCTTTCACCAGCTTCAGACGTCCCACCGGCGCGATAGTATTCGCCGGATCGCCCGGATTAAGCGCGGAGATGGTGCCGTCCGCCGCGATGGTGATTTCCGAACCTTCCGGAACCGCAATCGGCCCGGCTTCGCCAATCACCGGGTGCCCCTGAATGGTCAACTGTCCGGTCGGATCAACCTGAATGCTGCCGTTACGGGTATACCCTTCGCTGCCGTTCGTGGTCTGCACCGCCAGCCAACCGTCCTGCTGTAACGCCACGTCCAGCGGACGTGAGGTGTAATCCATCTGACCCGGCGTCATATCGGCGCCCGGTGTGGACGCTGTGACCAGCGTACGCGTCGGCAACGACAGCCCTTCGACGGGCACGGCGCGCAGCGCATTGAGCTGCGCACGAAATCCCGGCGTTGAGGCGTTCGCCAGGTTGCTGGCCGTCACCGCCTGTTGGTTCAGCGTCTGACTGGCCGCCCCCATCGCGGTATAGATTGCGTGATCCATTACGTTATCCCGTCAGGCGCTTAGCGCAGGTTAACCAGCGTGTTGAGGATCTGGTCCTGGGTCTTGATGGTCTGCGCGTTCGACTGATAGTTACGCTGGGCGACGATCATGTTCACCAGTTCTTTACTCAGATCCACGTTCGAAGATTCCAGCGCGCCGTTGGTCAGCTTACCGAAGTTACCGGTCCCCGCCGTCCCCAGCAGTTCCACACCGGACGCCTGCGTGGCGGCCCAAACGTTATCCCCCTGGGAAGCCAGACCTTCGTTGTTGGCGAAGTTCGCCAGCACGATCTGCCCCAGCACCTGCTTCTGTTCGTTGGAGTAGTTGCCGACCACGGTGCCATCGTCGTTAATCTGATAGCTGACCAGATCGCCCGGTTTGTAGCCGTTTTGCGTAGTGGCAATGACAGCGTTAGTCCCGGTGTTCTGCTGCATGGAGTTCTGCAGACTAAGGGTGAAGGTCGCGGGAACCGCACCGTTCACTGTCCCCGTGGTGATCTCGAATGACGGCGTGGCATTCGCCGCCCCCAGCGTCCAGGTTGGTTCGGTAGCGGGTGGAACAGGTGCAACTTCGGTATATTCTTTTACGGTATCCAGCGAGCCGTTCTTATCGAATGTCATCTGTGCAGACTTCACCAGCGGCGAGTTGGCCACGCTGGAGTCCTGAGTCCATATATCCCAGGTGTTATCGCCGGTCTTAACGTAATACAGGTTAATATCATGCTGATTACCCTGACTGTCGAACACCGTTACGGGTGCGCGTTTGTTGTAGCTGTCAGCGTCTGTTGGTTTGAAAGGCGTATTCGCAGGCAGCTTATCCGTTGAGTTCAGGTTGATCTGCATCGCTGCGGTATCGGTGCTTTTCGCCCCCATCAGGGTATTCGGGATGGTGATCGGCCCCGGATTCGCCCCTTGCTGAATAGTCGGCGGCGTGCCGGTTGCCGGATAGCCGGTCAGTTGCATGCCCTGCATGTTGACCAGGTTACGGTTTTCATCGAGCTTAAACTGACCATTACGGCTGTAGAAAACAGAACCGTTGCTGTCGACCAGACGGAAGAAGCCGTTCTGGCTAATGGCGACGTCCAGACCGCGACCGGTGTTGGTGGTTGTACCGTCGGTAAAGTCCTGAGTGATGCCTGCGACTTTTACCCCCAGACCGACTTTCGAACCGGCAAACATATCCGCAAAGGATGCCGCACCGGATTTAAAACCATAGGTTGCGGAGTTGGCGATGTTGTTACCAATGACATCGAGGTTGGTGGCTGCGGCATTCAGGCCGCTAACCGCTTGAGAAAAGGCCATGATTACTCCTGGTTAGTGTGAAGGCTTAGATTATCTGCCGTACTTCGTCGAGGGTGGTGGTTCCGTAAGTGCCCAGATCCAGGGTGTTACCGCTGCTGCTGCGAATCACCCCTTGCACCAGCGCAAATTGCAATGGTTGCGCCACCAACTGCGTCGTATCTTTGCTGGCGGTTATCGCCACGTTATACGAGCCGTTTGCCGCCGTCGTGCCATCGGTCAGGGTGCCATCCCAGGTAAAGGTATGGACACCGGCCTTCAGCGCGCCAATATCAATGGTGCGCACCACTTTGCCGTCTTTGTCGGTAATGATAGCGGTGACTTTGTCAGCCGGCTGTTGCAACTCAACGCCAAACGGCGTTGTCGTAGTGGTGGCCCCCTCTTCGGTGCCTTTCCCCGCCAGAATGGTGGTGCCGGGGATCATCACACCATGACCAATCAGCGTGCTGGCCTGTAATGACTGGCTGTTGTCGATCTGCCCGGAAATCGACCCGAGGGTGGTATTGAGTTTCTCAATACCACTGACGGTGCTGATCTGCGCGAGCTGCGTGGTCAGCTCGTTATTCTGCATCGGGTTGGTCGGATCCTGGTTTTTCAGTTGCGCCACCAGCAGCGTCAGAAAGCTGCTTTGCAGATCGGCCGCATTGCTGCCTGACAGGGAACTCCCGCTGCCCGTGTTTTTCACACCGGTGTTAGTCGGATCGTTAACGTTTACCGCAATAGACATGGCTGCCTCCTTTACTGGCCCAGTGTCAGCGTTTTAAGCATCATGCTTTTAACGGTGTTGAGGACTTCGACGTTCGCCTGATAGCTGCGGGAGGCCGACATGGTATTAACCATTTCACCCACCACATCGACGTTAGGCATCTTCACGTAACCATTGGCATCGGCCAGCGGATTGCCTGGCTCATAGACCAGCTTGTCCGGTGCCTGGCTCTCAATGACGTCCGACACTTTCACGCCGCCCGTTGCCGCACCAGGCGCCGCATCCACCTGGAAGACCACCTGCTTTGCGCGATACGGTTGACCATCCGGTCCCGTCACGCTGTCGGCGTTGGCCAGGTTACTGGCTGCCACGTTCAGGCGCTTGGACTGCGCCGTTAATGCCGAACCGGCAATATCAAAAATATTCAGCAGCGCCACGGATTAGTTCCCCCCCTGTAGCACGTTCATCATGCCTTTAATCTGTCCGCTCAGTGCGGTCAGACTCATCTGGTACTTCAGGCTGTTATCCGCAAACTGCGTGCGCTCCCGGTCCATATCAACGGTATTGCCATCGAGCGAAGGCTGGTCGGGAATGCGATAGAGCAGATCCGTAGACGGTGCCGTGATGGCCTGGGCGGGAATATGCTGTGCGGAGGTTAATGCCAGCGACACACCGCTGGTTTCTTGCCGTCCACGCACCATGACTTTTTTTAACTCACTGGCAAAATCCATGTCGCGCGCCTGATACCCCGGCGTATCGGCGTTAGCTATGTTGGCGGCCAACACCTCTTGCCGTTGGGCGCGCAGATTCAGCGCTTCCTGTTGAAAACGTAAAGCGGCATCGAGCTTATCGAGCATATCTCCTCCGCAGATGACAAAATTCAGCCGACAGCTTAAATCCCATTACGCGCGCGTTATCGCTGGAATAAACGCAAAATGGGTCGCTATTTATTGCGTTGATGGTTGCGTCACACGGGTAGAATCCTGTCATTGCGAAAACGGTGGGAGGTGAAAATGCAAACGTTAAAACGTGGATTAGCCATGCTGGCGCTGCTGTTCAGCCCCCTGACGCTGGCGCAGGATTTGAATACGCAGTTGACTGACTGGTTCGTCCAGCGCCTGGTGGGATTCAGCGACGACGTGGTCGTTACCGTCCGTACCCCGCCCAATCTGCTGCCGCATTGTGAAACGCCGGCGTTCAGCATGACCGGGGCAAAACTGTGGGGGAACGTAAATGTGCTAGCACGTTGCGCCAATGAAAAACGTTACCTGCAGGTCAACGTGCAGGCGACGGGAAACTATGTGGTCGCCGCCGCGCCCGTTACCCGTGGAGGGACGCTTGGCCCAACCAGCGTTACGCTAAAACGCGGGCGCCTTGACCAACTTCCCCCCCGCACCGTGCTGGATATCAGCCAGGTTCAGGACGCGGTAAGTCTGCGCGATCTTGCGCCAGGACAGCCCATCCAGCTCAATATGTTGCGTCAGGCGTGGCGTATTAAGGCCGGGCAGCGCGTGCAGGTGGTTGCCAACGGCGATGGGTTTAGCGTCAATGCGGAAGGTAAGGCACTGAACAATGCGGCGGTCGCGCAGAACGCACGAGTGAGAATGTTATCGGGTCAGGTCGTCAGCGGTATCGTCGATCCTGATGGGAATATTCTTATTAACCTATAATGAGTTAAAGATTCTGTCGTGGCTGCCGATAGTGATTACACATTAGATGATAGCTGGCCGCTACAGCATAACCCCTCGATGAGGATGATAAAAATGAGCATTGACCGTACCTCACCTTTAAAACCCGTTAGCACCGTCCAGGCGCGTGAAGCCACGGATGCGCCGGTCCTCAAAGCGCGTCAGGAAAAAACCTCGACGGCAACCAGTACCAGCGTGACGTTAAGCGATGCTCAGGCAAAACTGATGCAGCCTGGCGCGGGTGATATCAACATGGAACGCGTTGAAGCACTGAAAACCGCTATTCGCAACGGTGAGCTGAAGATGGACACGGGAAAAATTGCCGACTCGCTGATTCGCGAGACGCAGAGCTATCTCCAGAGTGAGTAACTGACCGTATGACTCGCTTGTCAGAAATACTCGATCAGATGACGGCTGTCCTGAATGACCTGAAGACGGTAATGGACGCCGAACAGCAACAACTTTCCGTGGGCCACATTAACGGTAGCCAGCTGCAGCGTATTACAGAAGAAAAAAGTTCTCTGCTGGCGACCCTGGACTATCTGGAACAACAGCGACGTCTGGAACAAGACCCACCGCGTAGTGCGAATGATGACGTGGCCGAACGCTGGAAAGCGATTACCGATAAAACGCAGCACTTACGCGACCTGAACCAGCATAACGGCTGGCTGCTGGAAGATCAGATTCAGCGCAATCAACAAGCGCTTGAGGTTTTGAAGCCGTATCAGGAACCGGCACTGTACGGCGCGAACGGTCAACCCTCTTCTGCCTCTCGCGGCGGGAAAAAATTCTCTATTTGATGGTTTCCGGATGGCGGCATTTCGCCATCCGGAACGATTTCGCTTACGCCGTCCGGCGCGCAAACTCTTTCACTTTAAAGCCCATCACCGCCAGCGTGGCAAAGTAGGCTGCGATACCGGCAACCACCACCGCCATCAGGCGAAGCAGACGCCACGGCATCGTCCCCTGCGCCCACTCCGGCATAATGTGCAATATGCCAACCAGCACGGCTGCCATCACCAGCACGGCTATAATCAGACGGACTAAAAAACGCATCCAGCCGGGTTGCGGGGTGAAAATATTCTGCTTGCGCAGTTGCCAGTACAGCAGCCCCGCGTTCAGACAGGCGGCGAGACCAATCGACAGCGACAGCCCGGCGTGCTTCAGCGGACCAATGAACGCGAGGTTCATCAACTGGGTCATGATAAGCGTCACAATGGCAATTTTAACCGGCGTTTTGATGTCCTGACGCGAATAGAAGCCCGGTGCCAGCACCTTCACCACAATCAGCCCCATCAGACCCACGGAATAGGCAATCAGCGCCCGCTGCGTCATCAGTGCATCAAAGGCGGTGAATTTACCGTACTGAAACAATGAGGTAATCAATGGTCCTGACAGGATCCCAATCGCCACCGCGCTTGGCAGCGCCAACAGGAAGCACAGTCGCAGTCCCCAGTCCATCAGACGACAATATTCATCATGGTTACCGCTGGCGAAGCTTTTCGACAGCGAAGGCAGCAGGATTGTCCCCAGCGCCACCCCCAGTACACCCGATGGGAATTCCATCAGGCGATCCGCATAGTACATCCACGAAACGGAACCGGACGCGAGGAAGGAGGCGAAAATGGTGTTGATGATCAGTGAGATCTGACTGACGGAGACGCCGAGGATCGCCGGGCCCATTTGCTTCACGACGCGCATCGCGCCCGCATCGCGGAAGTTAACCCGCGGCAGCACCAGCATGCCAATTTTTTTCAGATGCGGAAGCTGATAAACCAGTTGCAGCACACCGCCGACGGTGACTGCCCATGCCAGCGCCAGTACCGGCGGATTGAAATACGGCGCGGCAAATAGCGCGAAACCAATCATGCTGATGTTCAAAAACGTAGGGGCAAACGCCGGAATGGAGAAGCGGTTCCAGGTATTGAGAATCGCCCCAACCAGCGATGCCAGCGAAATCAGCAGAATGTACGGAAAGGTGATTTGCAGCAGTTTGGTGGTCAGCGCGAATTTATCGGCGGTGTCGGCAAAACCCGGCGCCGTCACCATGATCACCCACGGCGCCGCCAGCATCCCGGCGACGGTGACCACGGCAAGCGCCAGCGTCAGCAGTCCCGAGACATAAGAGACAAACACGCGGGTGGCGTCTTCGCCCTGCTTGCTTTTGTATTCGGCCAGAATCGGAACAAAGGCCTGAGAAAAGGCCCCTTCCGCAAAAATGCGGCGTAACAGGTTGGGTAATTTGAATGCCACAAAAAAGGCATCGGTTGCCATTCCGGCACCAAAGATTCTGGCGACAATCGCGTCACGTGCAAAACCCAGCACACGTGAAAACATCGTCATTGAGCTGACGGCGGCCAGCGATTTTAATAGGTTCATTGCTTTTTTATTCCAGACCCTACGGCAAAACGCCTGCAGTGCAGGCGTTGGAAGAGGCGCTTAGTCTACCTGGATTATGGTGAATTACTACCGCCAGATGTTACAGGGGGTTATTCGCTCATCGCCTCGCGCCAGAGCTTTTCCACCACGCGCTGGGCAAGGATCGCCTGCTCACCGGCGGTTTCCGGAACCGTCTGATTTTGTACGCATTCCGCAAAATGGCGCGCACAACCGGCGAATCCGCGCTGTTCAAGCGTGGTTTGCCAGCCGGGTACCGGTTTGTGCACCACGCCCTGTCCGCGCTCTTCACGCCACTCGCGCATATCCGTCACGTCAATCAGCCCGCCATCGGTCACCGCCTGTACGCTCTCGCGCTGACTTCCCGCCCGACGATGCATGCTGGTCGTCAATTGCAACTGACCGGCAGTGAAATGGTGCTCGGCGTACAGCATCTCGCCAGCGTCGTTGGTGAGTAGCGTCCCGTTGTTAAGTTGCGCGTTCCCCCCCGCCAGCCACAGCGCGGTGTCCACGACATGCAGATAGTCATCCAGCAGCGTAAACCGCAGGTCGTGGGGACCCACGCTGTCGGTACGATGCTTATCCATTCGCACAGAGGCAGCAGCGCCCAGTCCGGCTTTTAGCTCGCGATACAGCGGAGCAAAGCGGCGATTAAACCCGACCATCAATGTCAGCTTTTTCTTCGTCGCCAGCGCCACCAGCCGTTCGGCATCCGCTAAATTTTCCGCCAACGGCTTATCAACGCAGACATGCACGCCCGCATTGAGCAATTCACTGACGACGGCATAATGGGTCGCCGTACTGGAGTGGACAAACACCGCGTCGCAGTCAGCGGCGAGGTCGGTCAGCGACCCCGCATACGGGATGCGCCAGGCTGCACAGATTTTCTCTGCTTTTTCGCGCGACGGCGACCAGGCGGCCTGTAACGTCCAGTCGCTGGCGTTGCCGAGCACGGGTAGCCAGGCTTTCTGGGCAATGCCCCCCAGACCGACCACCCCGATACGTAATTTTGTCACGTTACTCTCCCAGATGTTCCAGCAGCGACTCGAGCCGTTGTTTCAGCGCAGCGACTTCGCTTTCCAGCACCTCGACGCGAGCCTGTAAATCCCCGGTCGCCGCGTGTGGCTCATCGGCCTGGGCAATCGGCTCATGCACTTCGCCGCAGAACAGATGCATATAACGACTTTCACGCTTACCCGGCTCCCGGGCCAGACGCACGACGTAAGGACCATCCTCACGTGTCGCCAGGCGCTCCAGCGTCGTTTCCACTTCCGCCATGTCGCTGAATTCGTACATCCGCGACGCGCGGCTGCGCAATTCACCCGGCGTTTGCGCGCCACGCAACAGCAGCGTCGTGACCAGCGCCACTTCCGCCGGACTCAGTTTCAGTTGACCAAATTCCGAGTTACAGAAGCGCTGCTCGTACTTGGTGACGCGACTTCCAAAGCCGCTGACCGTACGCAGAAAATGGCGTTTTACCAGATTGTCGAGCAGTTCCTGTACCTCGCGATCCGCCATATTCATCACCGGTTCACGGTTGGTTTTCTGATTGCAGGCGGTGACCACGCTATTAACGGAGAGCGGATATTGCTCTGGCGTGGTGACCTGTTTTTCAAGCAGACAGCCAATTACGCGAGCTTCAGCGGCAGTTAATTCATATTTCATAAGGTGTCCTCACCGACCTGCGGTCCATTCTGATGTCGTTAACGCCGTCAGCACGTGATCGCGCCATTGTCCGTCAATCAACAGATAATTTTTCGCGTAGCCTTCTTTTTCAAAGCCGAGTCGCGCCAGTAAATCGCCGCTGCGTTTATTGTGCGGCATGTAGTTCGCCATAATGCGATGAATATGTTGCGTACGCTGCATATAACGGATAGCGGCGGTCAGCGCTTCAAACATCAGCCCCTGTCCCTGCCATTTCTGCGCAATGGAATAGCCCAGATAGCAGGCATGGAAAGACCCGCGCACCACGTTAGAAAAGTTTGCTACCCCGATTATCTCCTTTTCATCAGGATCCAGCAGCGCAAAGTAATACGCGGAACCTTGCTTGTGAAATTCGGCAATCATGCCGAGCCGCGCCTGCCAGCCGGAGGGATAGCAGTGGCTTTCATCACGAATCGGTTCCCAGGGTTTCAAGAAATGACGATTTTCTGCGTAATAATCCGCCAGACGCCAGGCATCACGCTCATGCACTAAACGCACGACCAGACGGTCGGTGGTTAAGCGCACTTTTGGCACGTTACTGCGATAGCCAAACATAGTTATTCCAACTCCTTCCCGAATCGCCGTCGTTATACCCTGATTGATTTACTATACCTGTGCAAAACCACCCTGTGAAAAGTGCAATTTGCCATTTTTTGAATTATTCCTCCATTTTGATGAAAACTCTCTATCAAGATGGACTTTTGATAAAAAAATATTGTCCCGGCGAGGGTGGGCAAAAAGGCAGCAAAGCCGCAGAATAGGAGGTACTTCGCTTTACATACTCTCAATCATTCGAGTGCCGCAAATACGGCTGCAATTCGAAGAATGACGAGTGTTTCCCGGGAGGGGAAATGTCGCGTGTCTCGCAGGCCAGGAACCTGGGTAAAACTTTCCTGCTCATCGATAATATGCTGGTCGTGTTGGGCTTCTTCGTCGTGTTCCCGCTGATCTCAATTCGTTTCGTCGATCAAATGGGCTGGGCTGCCGTGATGGTCGGTATTGCGCTTGGCCTGCGCCAGCTTATTCAACAGGGGCTGGGAATTTTTGGCGGCGCGGTTGCCGACCGCTTTGGCGCGAAACCGATGATCGTCACGGGTATGCTGATGCGCGCTGCCGGGTTTGCCACAATGGGAATCGCCCATGAACCCTGGCTTTTATGGTTCTCCTGTTTCCTCTCCGGTCTCGGCGGCACGTTGTTCGATCCGCCGCGCTCTGCGTTGGTGGTAAAACTGATTCGCCCGCATCAGCGGGGTCGCTTCTTCTCAATATTGATGATGCAGGACAGCGCAGGGGCCGTTATCGGCGCGCTATTAGGCAGTTGGCTGTTGCAGTATGACTTCCGTCTGGTCTGCGCCACCGGGGCTCTGTTGTTCGTGCTTTGCGCCGCCTTTAACGCCTGGCTGCTGCCCGCGTGGAAACTCTCTACCGTGCGTATTCCGGTACGGGAAGGGATGGGTCGGGTGCTCAGTGACAAACGCTTTGTCACCTATGTGCTGACGCTGGCGGGCTATTACATGCTGGCGGTACAGGTCATGCTGATGCTGCCGATTATGGTCAATGACATCGCCGGTTCGCCTTCAGCCGTGAAATGGATGTATGCCATTGAGGCCTGCCTCTCGCTGACGCTGCTCTACCCTATTGCACGCTGGAGCGAAAAACGGTTTCGTCTTGAGCATCGTCTGATGGCCGGTCTGCTGTTGATGTCACTGAGTATGTTACCCGTAGGACTGGTGAGTGACTTGCAACAGTTGTTTACGCTGATTTGCACCTTCTATATTGGTTCGATCATTGCCGAACCTGCCCGTGAAACGCTCAGCGCCTCGCTGTCAGATGCGCGGGCGCGCGGCAGTTATATGGGCTTTAGTCGACTGGGGTTAGCCATAGGAGGTGCTATCGGGTATATCGGCGGCGGTTGGCTGTTTGATATGGGGAAACTGCTCCAGCAACCGGAGCTGCCGTGGATGATGCTGGGGATTATTGGCGTCATCACGTTCCTGGCGCTGGGCTGGCAGTTCAGCCACAAGCGCACGCCGCGCGGCATGCTGGAACCCGGAGCCTGATTTGATACCTGCGCGTGTCTCCTCCATACTGAAAGGGAACTGACAGTCAAATGGAGGAGAAACGTGAAGCTTTATATTTACGATCACTGCCCTTTCTGCATCAAAGCCCGCATGATTTTCGGCCTCAAGAATATCCCCGTCGAACTGAATGTCTTAGCCAATGACGATGACGAAACCCCAACCCGCATGATTGGCCAGAAAATGGTGCCCATTCTGCAAAAGGACGACAGCCGCTATCTGCCTGAAAGCATGGACATCGTCCATTACGTCGATAAACTGGATGACAAACCGTTGCTCACCGGCAAGAAAAACCCAGCCATTGACGAGTGGTTGCGCAAAGTGAACAGCTACGCCAATCACCTGCTGCTACCCCGCTTTGCAAAATCCGCGTTTGATGAATTTTCCACTCCATCAGCGCGTAAATACTTTACTGAAAAGAAAGAGGCGATGATTGGCAGTTTTGCCGACCATCTTGCCCATTCCGCTGGCCTGACAAAAAAGATCAGTGACGATTTACGCGCACTGGATAAGCTCATCGTACAGCCAAATGGCGTGAACGGTGAACTTTCCGAAGACGATATCCAGTTATTTCCCCTACTGCGTAATCTGACGCTGGTGGCCGGTATCAACTGGCCGACACGCGTCGCAGACTATCGCGACAATATGGCGAAACAGACGCAGATCAATCTGTTATCATCAATGGCGATTTAACGCTCACCGGCGGTGGTCAGGTCACACAGGCTACCGCTATTTTCAGTTTTTTCTACTGGCGGAGTTCGCGCTGGTGACACATGCTGCGTTATGTCAGGATTATGACGACCGCATCATGTAGAGGAACCCCATGAAGAAGATTTTTTTTGCCGCCGCATTGATCGTTGGCGGTCTGTTGACCGGCTGCAATCAGCTCACGCAGTACACCGTAAGCGAACAAGAAATTAATCAGGCGCTTGAAAAGCGCAACAACTTTGCCAAAGATATCGGACTTCCGGGCGTTGCCGATGCGCATATCGTACTGAACAACCTTTCCAGCCAGATCGGACGTGAAGAGCCGAACAAAGTGACGCTGACCGGCGATGCAAACCTGGATATGAATTCACTGTTTGGCAGCCAGAAAGCGACCATCAAGCTGAAACTGAAAGCGTTGCCGGTCTTTAATAAAGAAAAAGGGGCCATCTTCCTGCAGGAAATGGAGGTGGTGGATGCCACCGTGACGCCGGAAAAAATGCAGTCGGTGCTGCAAACCCTGATGCCCTATCTGAACCAGTCGCTGCGTAATTACTTTAATCAGCAACCGGCCTATGTCCTGCGTGAAGACAGCAGCAAAGGCGAAGCGCTGGCGAAAAAATATGCCAAAGGCATTGAGGTGAAACCGGGGGAAATCATCATCCCGTTCACGGATTAACCGACAAAGGCGCTGCGGCGCCTTTTTTTACGTGCAAACGAAAACGTTTCCGCATATCCTTTGTTTCCGGCAAAAATGACATCCCCCAGCCGGAGCATATTGATGACTGCACCCTCCCAGGTTTTAAAGATCCGCCGCCCAGACGACTGGCATCTTCACCTTCGCGATGGCGAAATGTTGAAAACGGTCGTGCCGTACACCAGCGACATTTATGCACGTGCGATAGTGATGCCCAACCTGGCGCCACCAATCACCACGGTGGATGCGGCTATCGCCTACCGCCAGCGCATTCTTGATGCGGTCCCTGCCGGACACACCTTCACGCCGCTGATGACCTGCTATTTAACGGACACACTGGATCCAGCTGAACTGGAGCGAGGTTTTCGCGAAGGCGTATTCACCGCAGCCAAACTCTATCCGGCCAATGCCACCACCAACTCCAGCCACGGCGTCACCTCCATTGACGCCATCATGCCGGTCCTTGAGCGTATGGAAAAACTCGGTATGCCGCTGCTGGTGCATGGTGAAGTCACCCACGCTGATATCGACATTTTTGACCGCGAAGCGCGCTTTATTGAAACGGTGATGGAACCTCTGCGCCAGCGCCTGCCCGCGCTGAAAGTCGTCTTTGAGCACATCACCACCAAAGATGCGGCGGAGTATGTCCGTGACGGTAACGAGTTACTGGCTGCGACGATCACGCCACAGCACCTGATGTTTAACCGTAACCACATGCTGGTTGGAGGGATTCGCCCACACCTCTACTGCCTGCCGATCCTCAAGCGCAATGTGCACCAACAGGCATTGCGAGAACTGGTTGCCAGCGGTTTTGAACGCGCCTTCCTCGGCACCGACTCCGCCCCGCATGCCCGTCATCGTAAGGAATCGAGCTGTGGCTGCGCCGGATGCTTTAACGCGCCCACGGCGCTGGCGAGTTACGCGAGCGTATTTGAAGAGATGAATGCCCTGGCGCACTTTGAAGCCTTCTGTTCACTGAACGGTCCGCGATTCTACGGCCTGCCGGTGAATGAGACCTTCATTGAGCTGGTACGTGAAGAACAGCAGGTGCCGGAGAGCATCGCGCTGACCGACGATACGCTGGTGCCGTTCCTCGGGGGCGAAACGGTACGCTGGACGATTAAAAAGTAAAAAAAATCAGCGCCGCCTGTTGTAACCTGGTCAGGTTAACTGTATAAATAACCAGTATATTCAACAGGGGGCCATTATGCGTATTGAAGTCACCATTGCTAAAACTTCACCTTTGCCTGCCGGCGCCATTGACGCCCTGGCAGGTGAACTCTCCCGCCGTATTACTCACCACTTTCCCGACAATGACGGTAACGTAACCGTTCGTTATGCTGCGGCGAATAATTTGTCCGTGATGGGCGCGACGAAAGAAGATAAAGAACGGATCAGCGAAATTCTCCAGGAAACCTGGGAAAGCGCTGACGACTGGTTCATTAAAGAATAAAAATGCTATGCCGTAGTCTCTTTTGCCGGGTCGCCCCGGCTTTTTTATCCTGTTATCCTTCAGACAACCTCTTTACTGGCATCATTTAAAAATCCCCCGCGCCCCTGATAATTGATTATATTTTCACCTATTGCTCAAAAACATTGCACAACATACTTAAAAAGCGTGAACAAGATGGTGATTAATTACTCACAAATTCTTAATTTGCAGAAATTTATGCTCCCCCCTCTTTAAAATCTCAGTGAATACCCTTATTTATTGATATACTGAAGTTGCTTCAGATAAAAACGCATTGAACCTCGAAAACCGTTGTCTTGTAACACGAATTAGGGGGCATGATGGAAAAGAATAATGAAGTCATTCAGACTCATCCGCTTGTGGGATGGGACATCAGCACCGTAGATAGCTATGACGCGCTGATGCTGCGTTTGCACTACCAGACTCCGAATCGTCCTGAACCCGATGGTACGGAAGTCGGCCAAACGCTCTGGTTAACCACCGATGTTGCCAGACAATTTATTTCGATATTAGAAGCCGGCATTGCCAAAATCGAATCCGGCGATTACCAGGTCAATGAGTACCGTCGGCATTAACGAGACGGACATTATCACTTAAAAAGGCACCTTCGCGGTGCCTTTGCTATTTCTGGGTTGTATTACGCATTTCACTTATTTACTCTGCATCAAACGCGACAGCAAAGAGAAACCGATGAAATACGACTTAATCATTATAGGCAGCGGGTCCGTTGGGGCAGCCGCAGGTTATTATGCCACTCGCGCCGGGTTAAACGTTCTGATGACCGACGCACATATGCCGCCGCATCAGCAGGGCAGCCATCACGGCGATACGCGGCTGATACGCCACGCGTACGGTGAAGGTGAAAAATACGTTCCACTGGTGCTACGCGCGCAGGCGCTGTGGGACGAACTCTCCACCCATAATGAAGAACCCATATTTGTACGCTCCGGCGTCATCAATCTCGGCCCAGCCGATTCGCCCTTCCTGGCGAACGTCGCGCACAGCGCAAAACAGTGGCAACTGAACGTTGAGCAACTGGATGCTACCGCCATTATGGCGCGCTGGCCTGAAATTCGCGTCCCCGCAGACTACACCGGTCTGTTCGAAGCGGATTCCGGTTTTTTACGCAGCGAGCTGGCGATAAAAACCTGGATCCGTCTGGCAGAAGAAGCCGGATGCGCACAACTCTTCAACTGCCCGGTGACGGCCATTCATCATGATGATGACGGCGGGGTCACCGTTGAAACGGCTGATGGCGAGTACAGTGCGAAGAAAGCGCTGGTGAGCGCCGGTACCTGGGTTCAGGCCTTAATCCCCGATCTGCCAATCCAGCCGGTACGAAAAGTGTTTGCCTGGTATCAGGCCGATGGTCGTTATAGCATCAAGAATAAATTCCCGGCCTTCACCGGTGAACTACCCAATGGCGATCAGTACTACGGTTTCCCGGCGGAGAATGACGAGCTGAAAATCGGTAAGCACAACGGCGGGCAACTTATTCATTCAGAGGCGGAACGCAAACCGTTTGCCAGTATCGCCAGCGATGGGTCCGAAGCGTTCCCGTTCCTGCGCAATATCCTTCCAGGGGTCGGCTGTTGTCTGCACGGTGCGGCCTGCACCTATGACAACTCGCCGGATGAAGACTTTATCATCGACACGCTACCTGACCACGACAACACGCTGATTGTGACCGGGTTAAGTGGTCACGGTTTTAAATTTGCCTCGGTATTGGGTGAAATTGCCGCTGACTTTGCCCAGGGAAAACCATCGGCCTTTGACCTGACGCCATTCAGGCTCTCCCGATTTAAGGCATAATCGCTAACTGGCCTCGTAGTGAGGCCTTTTTTATGGTGATTTAAATATGCGTCGTCTGTTTCTTTATCTGGTCAACAATATTCGCGAGCATTTTATGCTCTACGTTATTTTGTGGTCGCTGCTGGCCATTCTTGATGTTATTTACATCCTGTTTTACTGAACCCGTTTTATTGACAAATATTGACAAAAGCTGAAAGTTATCTAATTTTCGTTTTGATTTTTTGAATAATATATTCACTTCAACAACCCCGCCAGTTGCCACAACACTGTCGTTTATGCCGAATGAATTGAACAGAATCCAAAAGTTTATACAAAATTATTGAAACAACTTCAAATATCACTCTCATTGTTATTTTTTAGTTGCATTTATGTCTCTGACACGCCATTTTCATTCAATCCTGAGATATGAAATGGAATTTTTATGCAGTTTTCAAATACTCCTCAACGGTATGGTTTTATTTCCGCCCTGCTTCACTGGCTGACCGCTTTGGTGGTCTACGGTATGTTTGCCCTCGGCCTCTGGATGGTGACGCTGAGCTATTACGACGGCTGGTATCACCAGGGACCGGAACTGCATAAGAGTATTGGGATCCTACTGATGATGGGGCTGGTCGTTCGGGTTATCTGGCGTCTGCTCTCCCCACCGCCAAAGGCGCTGAAAAGCTATTCGGCCCTGACCCGAGCGGGTGCGACGCTGGGACACCTCGCGTTGTACCTGCTGTTGTTTAGCATTGTCATCAGCGGTTACCTGATCTCGACGGCGGACGGTAAACCGATTAGCGTTTTCGGCTGGTTTGACGTCCCGGCGACCTTCGCGGATGCCGCTGTTCAGGCCGATCTCGCCGGAAGCGTACACCTGTGGCTGGCCTGGACCGTGGTTATTCTTTCCGTTCTGCATGGCCTGATGGCCTTTAAACACCACTTTATCGATAAAGACGACACCCTGAATCGCATGTTGGGTAAGTCGTCATCTGACTATGGAGCTCAAAAATGAAAAAAAGCCTGCTGGGTTTAACTCTCGCCTCTCTGCTGTTTGCCACCGGCTCCGCCGTCGCGGCGGATTATAAAATCGACAAAGAGGGACAACATGCCTTTGTTAATTTCCGCATTCAGCACCTGGGGTATAGCTGGTTATACGGCACGTTCAAAGACTTCGACGGAACCTTTACCTTTGATGAAAAGGATCCCGCGGCAGATAAAGTGAACGTGACCATCAACACCAGCAGCGTTGATACCAACCACGCCGAGCGTGATAAGCACCTGCGCAGCGCTGACTTCCTGAATGCGGCAAAATTCCCGCAGGCGACCTTTACCTCTACCAGCGTGAAGAAAGACGGTGATGAACTGGATATCACCGGGAACCTGACGCTTAACGGCGTGACGAAACCGGTAACGCTGGAAGCGAAGATGATCGGTCAGGGGGACGATCCGTGGGGCGGCAAACGTGCGGGTTTTGAAGCCGAAGGGAAAATTAAGCTGAAGGATTTCAACATCACCACCGATCTCGGCCCTGCCTCGCAGGAAGTGGATTTGATCATCTCGGTGGAAGGCGTTCAGCAGAAGTAAAAGAGACATGATGCCCGATAGCGCGTTGCTATCGGGCCTGACATTGCTGGCCGGATACATATTGTCACCGCCATCCGGCAACACGATTATTCGGCGGGATCCGGAATCCCCAGTTTCGTATTCAACCGTCCACGCGACTTATTAAAGATCTTATTGCCGTTCTCGCGCCCCGCACGAAGTCGACGCTGTTCTTCTTCCGGCAACACGCTCTCTTCGCAGCAGATCTCGCTACAGCAGCCGTTGTACTTCTGCGCACACGCCGGACACTGAATAAACAGCAGATGGCAACCGTCATTTTTACAGTTCGTGTGGTTGTCGCACGGCGCGCCGCACTGATGACAATGGGCAATCACCTCATCCGAAATGCGCTCACCCATGCGCTCATCAAACACAAAGTTTTTGCCGATGAAACGCACCGGTAACCCCTGCTCACGGGCTTTGCGCGCATACTCAATGATACCGCCTTCAATGTGCCACACTTTGCTGAAGCCGTTGTGCTTCATCCAGGCGCTGGCTTTTTCGCAGCGAATGCCGCCGGTGCAGTACATCACTATCTTTTTATCTTTGTGTTCCTGCATCATCTCGACCGCTTTTGGCAACTGCTCGCGGAAGGTATCGGCCGGAATTTCCAGCGCATTCTCAAAATGGCCCACTTCATATTCGTAGTGGTTACGCATATCGATGAACAGCGCATCCGGGTCGTCGAGCATCGCGTTCACTTCAGCGGCCTTCAGATAATCGCCGACATCGCTGGCGTCAAAGCTCGGATCCTCAATGCCATCCGCCACTATCCGCTCACGCACTTTCATCCGCAGCACCCAGAAGGATTTCCCGTCGTCCTCCAGCGCAATATTCAGACGCACGCCGTCGAGTGCGGGATCAAAGGCATACAACTGCTGGCGAAACGCCGCAACCTGGCTTTGCGGTACGCTGATTTGGGCGTTAATTCCTTCATGCGCCAGATAGATGCGACCAAAAACATTCAGCGCTGTTAACTTTTGATACAACGCATCGCGTGTGGCCTGCGGGTCTGCGATGGTAAAATATTTATAGAATGAAATGGTTGTGCGCGGCTCAGTTTCAGCCAACATCCGGGCTCTGAGGGCGTCATTGGAAATGCGGTTATGTAACACTGGCATGGTGTACGAGTCCTGCAATAAGTGAAAATCAGAATCGGCGGCATCATATAGCAATCAGTGCCAATTTACATCCATACATTTTGCGCTACATTTCTTTCTTCAAACTAAAAAATTAACAACATTTGCTGCATTTATCGCCATCCTGGAGCCACAAATTTTTTCTGAAAGCGAAAAAATGCAACAATACAGATAATTGCCCGTTTTAAGGTATACAACAGGAAAGACATGACGAATTTACCTAAGTTCTCCGCAGCATTACTGCATCCACGGTATTGGTTAACCTGGCTCGGTATTGGCTCACTTTGGTTGGTCGTGCAGTTGCCCTATCCGATTCTCTATCGTCTTGGCCATACGATCGGCCACCTGGCGTTTCGGCTGATGAAGCGTCGGACGAAAATTGCCTATCGTAATCTCGAACTCTGTTTTCCCGAGATGAGCGAGCGTGAACGCCATGCGATGGTGGTCAAAAATTTTGAATCCGTCGGTATGGGCCTGCTGGAAACCGGAATGGCCTGGTTCTGGTCCGATCGTCGCATCGCCCGCTGGACCGAAGTGATCGGCATGGAGCATATTCGTGACGTTCAGGCCCAGCAGCGAGGCATTTTGTTGGTGGGGCTGCACTTTTTAACTCTGGAACTGGGCGCGCGCCAGTTTGGCTTGCAGGAACCCGGCATCGGCGTCTATCGGCCGAATGATAATCCACTGCTCGACTGGCTCCAGACCTGGGGACGTATGCGCTCCAACAAATCCATGCTCGATCGCAAAGACCTGAAAGGGATGATTAGGGCGCTGAAAAAAGGCGAAGTGGTCTGGTATGCGCCGGACCACGACTATGGCCCGCGCTCCAGCGTATTCGTCCCGCTTTTTGCCGTCGAGCAGGCCGCCACCACCTCCGGCACCTGGATGCTCGCGCGAATGTCCAGCGCCTGCCTGGTGCCGTTTGTGCCGCGTCGCAAGCCCGATGGCAAAGGCTACCAGTTGATTATGTTGCCGCCAGAGTGCTCACCGCCGCTGGATGACGCAGAGACCACCGCCGCCTGGATGAACAAGGTTGTCGAGAAGTGCATCATGATGGCGCCGGAACAGTACATGTGGCTGCACCGCCGCTTCAAAACGCGTCCTGCCGGCGTACCTTCCCGCTATTAAATCCTGCAAAGCAGTCCTTTCGGGCTGCTTTTTCACCACTTTTAGCGATAAAAGCTCCCCACATTGCGACCACCCGCCTACAGGCGCATAATGAATATGCTTAATTTATATTCGTTTTTTTGCCCGATCGCGCTAACAGCGCATCACACGCGGATCGCTATGTCACCCTCTGATACCCCCATCAACTGGAAACGTAATCTCACCGTCGCCTGGCTCGGCTGTTTCTTAACCGGCGCCGCATTTAGCCTGGTGATGCCGTTTTTACCGTTATACGTCGAACAACTCGGCGTGACGGGCCACAGTGCGCTCAATATGTGGTCCGGGCTGGTTTTCAGTATTACGTTTCTTTTCTCCGCTATCGCCTCTCCCTTCTGGGGCGGACTCGCTGACCGCAAAGGCAGAAAGATAATGCTGCTGCGCTCTGCGCTGGGGATGGCGATAGTGATGCTGCTGATGGGCGTTGCGCAGAATATCTGGCAGTTTCTGGTGCTGCGCGCGCTGCTTGGACTGCTGGGCGGATTCGTCCCCAATGCCAACGCGCTGATCGCCACCCAGGTCCCGCGTAATAAAAGCGGCTGGGCGCTGGGAACGCTCTCTACTGGCGGCGTCAGTGGTGCGCTGCTCGGCCCGCTGGCGGGCGGCCTGCTCGCCGACCAGTATGGCCTGCGCCCGGTTTTCTTCATCACCGCAACGGTACTGCTGATCTGTTTTTTACTGACGCTGTTTTTTATTCGCGAGAACTATAAACCGATCAGCAAGAAAGAGATGCTGCGCGTCCGGGAAGTGGTCGCCACGCTTAAAAACCCGAAACTGGTACTGAGTCTGTTTGTCACAACACTGATTATCCAGGTGGCGACCGGGTCCATTGCGCCAATTCTGACGCTTTACGTGCGGGAACTGGCAGGTAACGTCAGTAATATTGCGTTTATCAGCGGGATGATCGCCTCCGTGCCCGGCGTCGCCGCGTTACTCAGCGCGCCACGGTTAGGCAAGCTGGGGGACCGCATCGGACCGGAGAAAATCCTCATCGTCGCGCTGATTCTTTCTGTTTTATTGCTGATCCCGATGTCCTTTGTCCAGACCCCGTGGCAACTGGCGGTACTGCGTTTTTTACTGGGAGCTGCCGACGGCGCGCTGCTACCGGCGGTGCAGACGCTGCTGGTCTACAACTCTACAAACCAAATTGCCGGGCGCATCTTCAGTTATAACCAGTCGTTTCGCGATATTGGCAACGTGACCGGCCCATTAATGGGCGCAGCGATTTCCGCTAACTATGGCTTCCGCGCGGTCTTTCTGGTCACCGCCGGGGTGGTGCTGTTTAACGCCATTTATTCCTGGAACAGCCTGCGCCGTCGCGCGCTCTCGCGAACCGTGGGATGATTTTTCAGCATTCATACTTGCATAACCGGAGAATCAGCTATTCTTTCCCTGAATACCTCGTCAAATCAAAGGGAGACTCTGATGACCATGTATGCAACGCTGGAAGAAGCCATTGACTCAGCCCGTGAAGAATTTATGGCGGACCATCCTGAGCTTGAGCAGGACGAAGCCAATGTACAGCAGCTTAACGTGCAAAAGTACGTGCTACAGGATGGTGACATCATGTGGCAGGTCGAGTTTTTTGCCGACGAAGGAGAGGAAGGCGAATGCCTGCCGATGCTCAGTGGCGAAGCTGCCCAAAGCGTCTTTGACGGCGATTATGATGAGATAGAGATCCGCCAGGAGTGGCTGGAAGAGAATACGCTGCACGAATGGGATGAAGGCGAATTTCAGCTTGAGCCCCCGCTGGACACCGAAGAGGGTCAAACCGCAGCCGATGAGTGGGATGAGCGGTAATTACTCGTAAGGGCCGTGATGCATATCGAGCGGCAACAGCAGCGTATCAAACACCAGCGAGAAGGGCAGATCGAGGATGGTGACATAGCGCCATGCTGAGTCCCGGACGTCCCACTGCACTCCCGGATAGTACTGGTTGCCATGCCCCTGCCCGGGGATTGTCCGACTGATAATGCTGCCGCACCCGCTTAATAGCATTACCATAATGCCCACCGCTATGAGTCGCACGTGATACCTCATCATTCGTTTTCTTCAGTATAAAAAAATACCGGCGCAGGCCGGTATTTTTCAGATGATTCAGCCGGATGGCGCCTACTGATTTTTCAGCGCCTGCGGGTTCAGGGTAATGTCCTGATAGTAACTCACCCACGATGAATACTTCTCTGGCGAGTTCCAGACACGATAGTGTAAACGCGCCATCGTCACCGGATCGCTCAGCAGTACCAGACGGCGGTCGCGATTCAGTTTTTCCGGCGTTTCGTTCAGCGCTTGTTCGACGTGACGATCGCGGGCAATTTCCAGCACATGGCTTGCACGATGACGTGCCGTCGCCATCGCCGTTGCCAGCGCGTTAAACGACGGGTTGAACACCGCATGCATAAAGCCATCGTCGAGCGCGCGTTTACGGTTCATCACCAGATACTTATCGGTATCCACCAGTACCTGCGGCGGCGAATACTCTTCCGGGATCAGGAACAGCTTCCAGCGTTTGGTACGCAAACCGACCGTTGAACGGCTGGAGATCACCGAGACAAACGGCGACAGGATCAGCGAGACGACAATCGGTGCCAGCCAGAACAGGAAGCGCAGATCCAACCACGCCATCCCGACCGCCCACACCAGCCCCAGCAGCAGCTGCGAACCGTGACGCATAAACGCTTCGCCCCACGGAGTCGAGTCATCGTCACGCTGCGGCGAATTCCAGACCACTTCCCAACCGAGGAAGGCGCTCACCACGAAGACGGTGTGGAACAGCATGCGCACCGGCGCCAGCAGCACGGAGAACAGCACCTCCAGCAGCAGCGACAGCGTGACGCGAATAAATCCACCGAACTCTTTGGTGCCTTTACACCAGATGAGCAGAATACTCAGCAGTTTAGGCAGGAACAGCAGCACCATCGTTGAAGCAAACAGCGCAATCGCCAGTTCAGGACGCCACTGCGGCCAGACCGGGAACAGCTGGCGCGGTTGCAGGAAGTATTGCGGCTCGGTGAGCGCGTGTACCACCTGCAGTGCGGTCGACAGCGCGAGGAACATAAACCACAATGGCGCGGAGAGATAAGACATCACCCCGGTCAGGAACACGGCGCGGTGAACCGGGTGCATCCCTTTCACAAGGAACAATCGGAAGTTCATCAGGTTACCGTGACACCAGCGGCGGTCACGCTTCAGTTCGTCCAGCAGGTTCGGCGGCAGCTCTTCATAGGAGCCGGGCAGATCGTAAGCAATCCACACGCCCCACCCTGCACGACGCATCAGCGCCGCTTCCACGAAGTCGTGCGACAGAATAGAACCGGCAAAAGAGCCTTCACCCGGCAGCGGCGCCAGCGCACAGTGTTCGATGAACGGCTTCACGCGGATGATGGCGTTGTGGCCCCAGTAGTGGGATTCACCCAACTGCCAGAAGTGCAAACCGGCGGTGAACAAAGGTCCATATACGCGCGTCGCAAACTGCTGACAGCGAGCATACAGGGTGTCCATGCCGGACGCCTTCGGCGATGACTGAATGATCCCGGCGTTCGGGTTCGCTTCCATCAAACGCACCAGACCGCTCAGGCATTCACCGGTCATGACGGAGTCAGCGTCCAGTACCACCATGTAGCTGTACTGGCTGCCCCAGCGACGGCAGAAGTCATCAATGTTACCGCTTTTACGCTTCACACGACGGCGACGACGGCGATAGAAAATCTGCCCTTCGCCCTGCACTTCAGCAATCAGTTCCATCCACGCCTTTTGCTCTGCGACGCAGATATCGGGGTTGTAGCTGTCACTGAGAATGTAGACATCAAAATGCTCGCCGTTGCCGGTCGCTTTTACCGATTCCCATGTGGCACGCAGACCCGCAAAAACGCGATCAACGTCTTCGTTACAGATCGGCATAATCAGCGCGGTACGGTGCTGCGGATTCAGCGGTTCATCCCCAACCGTTGACGCCGAAATACTGTACTTATCACGCCCAATCAGCAATTGCAGGAAGCCCATCAGCGCGGTCCAGAACCCGGCAGAAACCCAGCAGAACAGCACTGCAAAGAGGATCAAAATACCGGTTTGCAGCATATACGGCAGCAACTGCATGAAGGAGACCCACAGGTCCTGCCCGACCATATCCGCCGGATTGATCAGCGCCCAGCCCTGATACGGCAGAATCGTCTTCATGTACCAGGTCGCGACGACCGTCTGCGCCAACGTCAGCAACAGCAGCGTGTAACGACGAATGGTGCCGACGGTACGCCACTTCTGCTCACTTTCCTGCTCTTCTTTGGTCAGCCGCGCCAGATAGCGCGGCGTGACGTCACGCCCACGCAGGCGGTCCCAGAAACGCCCAACCGGGTTGGTACGCCAGGGATCGGGAAACATTGATGACCGTTTGGCTTTCGGCATTGCCTGAAGCTGGTCGCGCCCTTCGTCATCTTTGATCAGTTGCCCTTCGCCCAGCGAGTCTGGCCAGGCTTGTTGTAGACGGGCTTTGACAGAACCCTGCGGTGAATCGTCTTCTCGCGAGTAACGGCGATGCTCGGCATCCAGCGCTTCATGCACCGCGCGAATGTCAGTTTTCGGCAATGCCGCTTTCTCGATGTCCGAGAGCGGCAAGGCGTCAATGTACTCAGTTGTCTTATTCATTGGCAGGTAACTGGTAGCTCCAGGTTTCACTCAACGTCTGATCGGCATTGACCAATGCAGCACGCATTTCAGTGGTTTTCTTCGCATCTTTCACTTTCACGCGCATCGTCATACGCCAACCTTTAGTGACCGGGTTGTAACGCACCGTTGTTTCCACGATCTCGCCGTTATCACCGATGCTGGTTTGCGCGGTGACCGGAGTATCCTGCGGTAGTTTTTTCATGTCCGTGCCGGTGAAGTCCACCACGAAGGCTATCGTGCCGTCAGGCTGGCGAATGAGATTCGACTGTTTGACATCGCCGGTGGAACGACGTGTCTGCTGCACCCAGGCGTTATCTGGCGCATGAAGTTTGTCTTCATCGCGGCTAAACGTCAGGGTGTATTTGAAGTTCATCTCTTTGCCCGGTTCAGGCAGTTGATCCGGCGTCCAGTAAGCCACGATGTTATCGTTGGTTTCATCATTGGTTGGAATTTCAACCAGTTCAATCTTACCTTTGCCCCACTCGCCTTTCGGCGTGATCCAGGCGCTTGGGCGCAGATCGTAACGGTCTTCGAGATCTTCAAAGCGTGAGAACTGACGGCCACGCTGCAGCAGGCCAAACCCCTGCGGGTTTTCCATTGCAAAACTGCTCACCGCAAGATGTTTCGGGTTATTCAGCGGACGCCAGATCCATTCGCCGTTGCCGGCATGAATCGACAAGCCGTTGGAGTCATGCAGTTCCGGACGGTAGTTGGTTGCCGGAGAAGGCTGGTTCGGCCCGTACAGGAACATACTGGTTAACGGCGCCACGCCCAGTTTGCCGACCTTATCGCGCAGGTAGACTTTCGATTGCACGTCGACGACGGTGTCACGTCCAGGGATTATCACAAAACGATAGGCCCCGGCCGCTCGCGGAGAGTCCAGTAATGCATAAATCGTCAGGCGTTTGTCAGTCGGTTTTGGACGTTCGATCCAGAACTCACGGAAGCGGGGAAATTCTTCACCTGAGGGCAGCGCGGTATCAATGGCCAGACCGCGTGCAGACAGACCATAAACCTGACCGGCACCCAGAACGCGGAAGTAGCTCGCGCCAAGCATACTGACGATTTCATCATTTTTCTCTTTGCTGTTGATCGGGTACAACACTTTGAAACCCGCAAAGCCGAGATCTTTTACTGTGTCTTTATCATGCTGCACATCGCCAAAGTTAAAGTAGTCCGGGCTGTATTTGATTCTTTTGACAGCGGTTGCCGTGACTTCATTGATTTTGACCGGTGTGTCGAAGTACATACCCTGGTGGTAAAATTCGAGCTTAAATGGGGTCTTGAGATTGCTCCAGTAAGCTTTATCGCGATTAAACTGGATCTGCTGATAGTCCGCATATTTCATGTCGCGGAAAACGGAGGGCAAGTTACTTTTTGGCGCCTCATAGCCTTTACCGGCTAAGGATTGAGCTTGCTTTGCAACGTCATCGATGGAGAAGGCCCAGGCCGACGACGTGTACAGCGTTAACATGACTGCCGCACCCAACCAACGCATTTTCATCATTTGTGATTTATGTTTCATAATTAGTAAGCACTTCCCCCTTTGTGTGCTTATATCGATCCGATCTATTTTAATGGATAATCAGGCATTAGGACAACTGAATCCCTGCATTGTTCAGCACGCTGGCTCATGGTTTAGGCACCTCGCCGGACCCTTTTTCACTTTGCGTGCTTATCCTGGAGACAGGTCGTTGTTCTTCGTGTAGGGTTGCCACCGACTGTAACTATTAATCGGCTTAGGGATAAGACGATTAGTCTGAGAATCTGAGAATACGAAAACCTCTATGAATCCCGTACCTGCACAGCGTGAATATTTTCTTGACTCCATCCGCGCCTGGCTGATGTTGTTGGGTATTCCCTTCCATATCTCATTGATCTATTCCGGCCATAGCTGGCATGTGAACAGCGCTGAGCCCTCATGGTGGCTGACCCTGTTTAATGATTTTATCCATTCCTTCCGGATGCAGGTCTTTTTCGTTATTTCCGGTTATTTTTCGTACATGTTATTCCTGCGTTATCCGCTGAATCGCTGGTGGAAAGTACGCGTCGAACGCGTGGGTATTCCAATGCTTACCGCTATTCCTTTGCTGACGTTGCCGCAATTTATTATGTTGCAATATGTCAAAGGTAAAGCCGATAGCTGGCATTCACTCTCGCTGTATGAAAAATATAATACGCTGGTCTGGGAGTTAATTTCTCATCTCTGGTTTTTACTGGTACTGGTGGTATTAACAACCGTCAGTTTGTGGGTATTTAGCCGGATGCGAAAAAATCTGGAAAAATCGGATAAAAAACGGCTGGCCGCCGTGTCGATGGGCAAACTGACGCTGATCTTTTTCTTCCTGGGTATGGGCTACGCGGTGGTGCGACGGACGCTGTTCATTGTTTATCCACCGATTCTCAGCGACGGCTTGTTTAATTTCGTTGCGATGCAAACGCTCTTTTATGTGCCTTTCTTTATGCTGGGCGCGCTGGCCTTTATCTCACCCGAACTGAAGGCCCTTTTCACCACGCCTTCCCGGGGATGTACGCTGGGGGCGGTTTTCGCCTTCATCGCCTATTTGCTGAATCAGCGCTACGGCAGTGGCGACGCCTGGATGTACGAAACGGAATATGTCATCACCATGGTGCTCGGATTATGGATGGTCAATGTGGTGTTTTCCCTCGGTCACCGTTTACTCAATTTCCAGTCAGCCCGCGTCACCTATTTTGTCAATGCGTCGCTGTTTATCTATCTGGTGCATCATCCGTTAACGCTGTTTTACGGTGCGTGGATCACGCCGCATATTAGGTCGAATCTGCTGGGCTTTCTCTGCGGACTGATCTTTGTCGTGGGTATCGCGCTGGTATTGTACGAAATTCATTTGCGCATTCCGCTGTTCAAATTCCTGTTCTCCGGTAAGCCGGTGGTAAGGCAGGAACAAAGCAAAAAAGTGACCAGCTAACGCTTGCTGCTCCATTAAAGCAGCCACTCGACAGGCAATAGCGTCGCCAGTCGTACCAGAACCCGCTTCCAGAATCCTGTGGCGGGTTCTTTTTTTAACACCAGCTCCTGGTCCTGCTGTCGATCCACCCAGTTGATTCGCCCCCAGCGATCGAGCCGCAGTTGCCAGGCCGCATCGCGTTGGCTTTCGGTGAATCGTCGGTGGATCAGCGTCGCCAGCGTCTCGCTTTCAATCACAAAGCCCATCTCGGTGTTCAACAACGTGGAACGCGGATCAAAATTGAGCGAGCCAATGAACACTTTACGCCCGTCAATGCTGAACGTCTTGGCGTGCAGGCTGGAGCCGGAATTACCGGTCAGTCCGCGATCGTGAAGGACGATGTCGCGTTCACGCGTCGGCTTTAACTCGTACAGTTCTACGCCATAACGTAACAGTTTTTTCCGCCAGCGCGCGTAACCAGCATGCACCACCGCCACATCATTAGCGGCTAGTGAGTTGGTGAGGATCGCAATTTTGACGCCTTTACGCACCAGTTTCAGCAACTGGGCGACGCCTGCCCGGGTCGGGACAAAATAGGCAGAGATGATGTCAATCCGTTCTGCTGGTGAGCCCATCACGTCAAACAATCGTTGTGGCAGCAAAGAGTGACGCTGCGCTTTCCCCTCGCCTTTTGAAGGATCGTCACTTAACAGCCGGGTCTTCGCCCAGATGAGCGGTAGCGCCCCGCGATCGAGATGGGTCATAAAGGCGCTGGTTTCCAGTTTATGCTGGTATCGGCGGGTGATCGGGTCATTGTACCAGCTCTCGGGTAACTCGATGCGCTCGGTGATTTCTTGCTCCGAAAGTGCCAGCACCGATTTCAACGTCGAGACCGACGCGCAGCGCCAGTAGCGTTCAAAATCCTCCGCGACCTCCCTGACGACGGGGCCTGTCGCCATCACGTCCAGGTCGGAAAATAGCGGTTCCTCCCCCGCGCCGAAATAGGCATCGCCTATGTTTCGCCCGCCCACCAGGGTGACGACACCATCTGCGGTATAGCTTTTGTTATGCATCCGCCGATTGAGCCGGGCAAAATCGGTCAGATAGCCCAACATTCGTAGCATGCGAAAAGAGAACGGATTAAACAGGCGAACTTCAATGTTGGGATGAGCGTCAAGCAGTTGCAGGGTGTCATCCAGTCCCGGCGTGTTGTTGTCATCAAGCAACAGGCGCACATGGACGCCGCGTTTTGCCGCCGCCAGCAGAACGGCGAACAGCAGCCGCCCGGACATGTCGTCTTCCCAGATGTAGTACTGAACATCCAGCGTACGCTCCGCCATTTCCGCCAGACGGTAGCGGGCGGCAAAGGCGTCCAGACTGTCATCCAGCGCAAGAATGCCACACTCTCCGGGATGATTTTCACACAGAGGAGCTGTTGCGCGGGCGAGCCGGGTCAGTTCATTCATCGCCTTGCTGGGTGAGTAAACGCTGGTAGAGTCGGGCTGTTTCTTCGTCATAACAGACAAAGTATATCTGCTCAGGTAAAGCGCGACGGGTAATAAATTCCGAAACGGTCTTGAGTGCAATTTCTGCCGCCGCCGCACGCGGATATCCATAGACTCCGGTGCTGATTGCCGGGAATGCAATAGAGGTGTAGCCATTGGCCAGCGCCAGATTCAGGCTATTGAAGTACGCATCCTGTAACTGTTGCGCTTCGTTATGCTCGCCGCCGCGCCAGATTGGGCCGACGGTGTGAATGACCGCTTTGGCGGGGAGGTTACCCGCAAGCGTGATCACCGCATGACCCGTTGGGCACTCGCCCTGCTGCTGCCTGACCTTCATGCAGGCTTCCAGTAATGCGGGACCCGCGGCGCGGTGGATCGCCCCATCAACGCCTCCGCCCCCCATCAGTGATGAGTTAGCGGCATTGACGATGACATCAACCGCGACGGTGGTGATATCCCCCTGGATAACATGAATACGCGATTCCATAGAATCTCCTTGCTTCACTCTATTCTGTAAGTGTACAGCAGGGGTCCCCTTGAAATCGCTTTTTTCGTGAGTTTGTCTGACCAGCCCATTCAGCGGTAATCAATACTCATCACCGCCAGCGTTTTCTGTTCATTGAGGTAGTGCAGGTCAACCGCGGCGATTTGTTTAAAGTGCTGCGGCGCGTTAAGCAATTCCTGCGGGGAATAATAGCGGGTCTGCGTGCGCCCCTCGTGATTGCACGACATTGCCAGGCGCTGCTGCGCCCGACTCACCTCACAGGGTGGCTCCACAATTTGACCGACGAAATGAATAACCCCGCCCTGTCCATTCGTACCCGCCATGGCGGCAACCGAATTCAGGGCAAGAAGACCGAAAAGCAGAACGCTTGTTTTACGCGCGACAGATAACGGCATGATGGTTTCCTCAATGAACATTCATCCTTGAGGGGTGATGTTTTCCCTGACGGTGATTACGCCCAGGAGTCACGCATTCCGCGTCACTCTATTCATAGTTCAGTCACCTCACCTCTGCCACCGTAACCGCATAAATTATCAGCCAGTTATGACGATTTTGCAGAAGGCGGCCACTGTTGTGATAAATGCAGCGATTGACCGTCAGAAACCGTAACCACGATTTTGACGGTGTCTTGTGCAGAGATATTTAAACTGAGTCTGGTCAAATCAATGGCTTGATTAGCAGGTAGAGAAAGGGTCTTTTTCTGTCGTGACTGACTTTGTCCCGCCACGCCTTCGCGAAGGGCTAAAATCTGGACCTGACACACGCAGGGTTGCGTCAGGGTAACCTGCGGCGTAATCGTGTAAATGTCACCTTGCTGGGTTGTCGTAAAGGTTATCTGATTAGAGAGCGCCGCAAGGAGTAATAAGGTGTTCATGATGTCCTCCCGAAAAAAAACAGGGCTTTCGCCCTGTTTATATTCAGCACATAAACTGAATTAGTACTGGTTAGCCGTGGCGTTGTTACCAAAACCAACTTGTTTAACCAGAACGCTGGAGTCAGAAGCCGTCTGGTTAACCAGCGCGGCGTTACGTCCACCGTATTGGCTCACAGTAATATCCGAGTTTTTGCCGTTCCACTGATCGATGGTGGCGTTGTTTTTGAAGCCTTTCTGAGTCAGATCAATGGTGCTGTTATCTGAACCCTGGCCAACATCGGCGCCGTTACCATAGCCGTGCTGAGTGATTGTAGTGTCTGATTTACGAGCGTCGCTTTGCAGCGCAAGTGCGGCGTTATTGGTCCCGAACTGATAGATACTCAGGGTCGATTCCGGGCCAGAACTGCTTCCGCCACCGCCGTGATTACCGCCACCGCCGCCCCACTGTGGAACGGAACCAGCCAGAGCACTGCCAGAAACCACGATTGCTGCAAATGCTGCCACTTGTAAAAGTTTCATGGTAAACCCCCATCGGATTGATTTAAGCGTCGTCAATGTATTAGCGTTGAGTTACGCGAATTGCCATTTGCGACTGTCTCTGCACTACAACTGCTGTTTTCTGAGTACCATACTGAGTAATATTTGCTTTATTTCCAGAACCTTTCTGGATAATCATCGCAGTATTACCGTAATTACTTTGCGAAATACTGGCATCATTGGAATTACCCGACTGAGCAATATACGCAAAGTTATAAGCTCCTGATTGGTCAACTTTGGCCCGGTTGCTTCCACCTTCTTGTGAAACTACCGACAAAAGCTTAGAACCGTCCTGGCGTATCTTTGCACTATTATTAGTGCCGTCCTGACCAATAATGGCTGCCTGATTAAATGAAGACTTGCTTAATTCATTTACCGCAAAGTTATATTCCGAATTTGCTAAATCATAACTTGTTGCGGAAGCAATCCCAGGCGCACCCAGTACTGTTAACATCATAAATAACAATTTGTTTTTCATGTTGTCACCCTGGACCTGGTCGTACATCGAGAAAATAACGTTCTCATCAGTTTTGTTGTTAACGCTAAACGTAATTTGTTAACGCTGCGTTACGATGAAGAGTATGTCCGCGGAAACATTTTAAATAACTCACCCGCCAGTGGTATTTTTATATATTCGCTCACCCCAAAGTGCTAATTTTGACACAAATACCCTGTTATTTACGCTTATTTTATTTTTAACAGACTTACTGTTGATGCATTTTAGCGACATCAACCAATGGGCTGTACAGTGGGCTTTCCAGGTGATGTTGTGTCGTTTAAGAAGTGAGAGATGAGCAAGTCGTGACAAGCATCGTTTTTTTCGTCATCAAAATGCGCGACATCAACGGATGTCATGACGCAGCAATTTATCATCAGATTAAGGACTAGCATTGTTTTGATTTTTTATATTAAATTCATAGTGTTAATATAATTTGTATGATTTTTTAAATCTGTGCAATAACAGCGGAATGTACAACTTTTCTATCAAATCTAAACTTAAAAAAAGCTTAAGACTAACAAATTAATATATATTTTTACATCCTGTTACATGTTTAACACTTGCTTTAAGATTTGTAATGGCTAGATTGAAATCAGTTGTAGTTCATTTGTATTAATATTTTGACCCGTTCGGGCTGACTCTATTTTACTACACACAGCAGTGCAACATCTGTCAGTACTTCTGGTGCCTGATTTCTAAAGGCAACTGTCAGGTGTGCGACTAAAAAAAGTGGGGTTTCATCATGTTTAATGAAGTCCATAGTATTCATGGTCATACATTATTGTTGATCACCAAACCATCCCTGCAAGCCACAGCATTATTGCAGCATTTAAAACAATCTCTGGCACTCACCGGAAAACTGCATAATATTCAACGTTCTCTGGATGATATTTCCACCAGTTGCATTGTTTTAGTCGATATGATGGAAGCGGATAAAAAGCTCATCCATTACTGGCAAGACAACTTAAGTCGGAAGAACAATAATTTAAAGACGTTATTGTTAAATACCCCCGATGATTATCCCTACCGGGATATTGAAAACTGGCCGCATATCAATGGCGTTTTTTATGTAGCTGATGATGAAGAACGTGTCGTAAACGGTTTGCAGGGGATCCTGCGGGGAGAATGCTACTTCTCACAGAAACTGGCCAGCTATCTGATCACTCACTCTGGTAACTACCGCTACAACAGCACAGAGTCGGCTCTCCTGACTCATCGTGAAAAAGAGATCCTGAATAAGCTACGTATCGGCGCTTCTAATATCGAAATCGCGCGCTCACTGTTTATCAGTGAGAATACGGTCAAGACGCATCTCTATAATCTTTTCAAGAAGATAGCTGTCAAAAATCGTACCCAGGCGGTTTCGTGGGCAAATGATAACCTCAGGCGATAAAGCCATGAAACGCTATTTGACCTGGCTTGTAGCGGCACAGTTTCTGCTCGCTGCCGGCGCTACGCAGGCTGTAGAAGTTGAAGTTCCTGGGCTCTTAACTGACCACACGGTTTCGTCTATTGGCCACGATTTTTATCGTGCTTTTAGCGACAAATGGGAAAGTGACTATCCAGGCAATTTGACCATCAATGAGCGACCCAGTGCACGTTGGGGAAGTTGGATCACCATAACGGTTAATCAGGACGTTATATTCCAGACTTTTTTATTTCCAACGAAAAGAGACTTCGAAAAAACTGTTGTCTTCGCGCTGGCGCAAACCGAGGACGCTTTAAACCGTCGGCAAATAGATCAAACTCTATTGAGTACCGGCGATTTAACGCATGACGAATTTTAAAGAGTGATTTTTGTCCGGAGGCTGTAATGCGTGTCAAACATGCAGTAGTAGTACTCATGCTTATTTCGCCATTAAGTTGGGCCGGAAATATGACCTTCCAGTTCCGCAATCCCAACTTTGGTGGAAACCCCAATAACGGTTCTTTTTTACTGAATAGCGCCCAGGCGCAGAACTCTTATAAAGATCCCAGTTATAACGACGATTACGGAATTGAAACTCCCTCCGCGTTGGATAACTTCACTCAGGCCATTCAGTCACAAATACTGGGCGGACTGTTGACCAATATTAACACGGGGAAACCCGGCAGGATGGTGACCAATGATTTCATTGTTGATATTTCCAACCGTGATGGTCAGTTGCAGCTAAATGTCACGGACAGGAAAACGGGAAAAACATCGACGATAGAAGTGTCGGGTTTACAGTCAGATTCCACCGGTTTCTAAGCACCGCTTCGTAAGGACAATTATCATGCAGCGCTTACTTGTATTCGTCGCCGTCATTTTACTGAGCGGATGCTTAACCGCCCCGCCAAAAGAAGCCGCTAAGCCGACATTAATGCCTCGTGCGCAAAGTTATAAGGATTTAACGCATTTACCCATGCCAACGGGCAAAATTTTTGTCTCGGTGTATAACATTCAGGATGAAACCGGACAGTTTAAACCCTACCCGGCCAGTAACTTCTCGACCGCCGTCCCGCAAAGCGCCACCGCGATGCTGGTTACGGCGCTGAAAGATTCCCGCTGGTTTGTACCGCTGGAGCGCCAGGGCCTGCAAAACCTGCTGAATGAACGTAAAATCATTCGTGCCGCCCAGGAAAACGGGACTGTCGCCATCAACAACCGGATCCCGCTACAGTCGCTGACGGCGGCAAATATCATGGTTGAAGGGTCGATTATCGGTTACGAAAGTAACGTGAAATCCGGCGGTGTGGGTGCACGTTATTTCGGTATTGGCGCGGACACACAGTACCAGCTTGACCAGATCGCGGTGAACCTGCGCGTGGTCAACGTCAGCACCGGTGAGATCCTCTCCTCGGTCAATACCAGTAAAACCATTCTGTCTTATGAAGTGCAGGCAGGTGTGTTCCGCTTTATCGATTACCAGAGGCTGCTGGAAGGTGAAATTGGCTACACCTCCAATGAACCGGTGATGTTATGCCTGATGTCCGCCATTGAAACGGGCGTCATCTTCCTTATCAACGATGGTATCGATCGCGGGCTGTGGGATTTGCAGAATAAAGCCGATCGCCAGAGCGATATTCTGGTGAAATACCGTCATATGTCGGTACCGCCGGAATCCTGATGACAGAGATAAAAAAAGCGTGAGGATTTCCTCACGCTTTTTTATTTTCCGCTATCGTGCGCGTACTTTGTCTTTCTCGCCTCGCCGCCAGCCACAGGCCGCTATTTTTCATGGCATAGCCAAAGAGTAAACCGACTGCCAGTGAAGGCAAGACCAGTTTCCAGTCCCCCTGCCCGGCAAACGTGGCACAGGCACCGATAAACGTGCCCGGCACAAATGACAGCAAGACCTGCTTTGCCTGAATACACATCAGGAAGGCCACAACGCCGGTGATCGCATAGCCCACCAGTTCCAGATGCGGCGTCAGCGCGCTACCGTAAATAATGACCAACGCCCACACCACGCCACTCAACAGCGTGGAAGCCGAAATGGCCAGCCCCTTTAACCCGCCCTGCGGACAAGCAAAATAGGCCGTACAGCCTAAAAATCCTGCCCAACTCAGTAAGCCAAGAGAGACGGCCACCCATCCCCAGATACCGGAGAGAATGCCCGTTGTGATTGCTATGGAAAGAAGTATGTTCATGCCGCGCATGATAACAGAAACAGGCAACATGAATGAGATCACGCACACAATTCATGCAATGGAAATTACACGTTGCAGCATAAGGTGATTTAAATCACACTTACGCGTCCGTCTCTTCTTCCAGTTCATCCCACATCGCGCCAATAGCATCGCGTGTTAACGGCGCCATTGTCCGCCAGAAAGGGGTGGTGGCGTGTGCTTCAACTTTCCCGAGGAAAGAGCCACACCATGGAAGGATATAGTCCGCGAACAGGGTTTCCAGCGCCTCGCTTTCATCTTCCGCAGACTGATCTTCCAGCCAGGAAGCGGCCAGCAGCAACGTACCAATATGATCGGCTGGCGTTTCGGCAAGTGGCATTCCGCGCGCGGAAAGGAACGTCCGCACCTCAGATTCTGTCGCGCCTTCCACCCACGCGCTGCGATACGGTGGCACCGAACACTCCGCACCGACAAACAGCGCATTGTAATCCGCCGCCAGTTGGGCCATATCGCAGCTTTTCTGCAAACGCGCCAACAGTTCATCCTGTTCGAGCGGCCAGCTTGCCGAGAGTTTACCTTCGCGAATCAGGGTAAAGAGCGGAACCAGTAAAGGATCCTGCGGTTGACGGTAATACAGCGATCCCAGTACGCGGCACAGGATAGAAAACTCGTTCATCAAAATATTCCAGCTCGTGGTAGTTAAAGTTCAGCAAATTCAGGAATTGGCGGCATACCGCGCGATTCCAGGAAATTGAGTAATCGTTTCGGCGTCACGTTTAAAATACGATCTTCCGGGAAGTTCACGTCTTCGAGGATTTTCAGGCACTCGCTAAAATCACCCATCGTAAAGGCGGTATGAGAATCTGAACCCAACGCCACCCAGCCGCCGGCATCGCGTACCGCCGCCGCTACCGCGCGACAGTTCGCTTCACTGCCTTTGCGCGAATGAAGGAAGGAGGAGTTGTTAATCTCCAGCGCAACCTCGTATTTCGCCGCAGCCTGGGCAATCGCCGTGATATCAACAGGATATTTCGGGTTGCCGGGGTGACTAATGATATGCACTACGCCGCTCGCCATGGTGGCGATCATCGCCTGCGTGTTGGTAGCTTCATCGTGGGGAGCGAAAACCGGTTCATGGAAGCCTGCAATAATCAGATCCAGTGAGGTGAGCATCGGACCGGTACAGTCAATTTCACCTTCGATGTTTTTGATGTTTGCTTCAATGCCTCGCAGGATCCCTACCCCATCCACCACGCGCGGCCAGATACGCATATTGATAAAATGCCAGTGGTGCGGAGCATCCGCCATGTCCGGGCCGTGATCGGTAATTGCGAACAGTTTCAGTCCCTGGCGTTTAGCCTGAGCGATGTAATCGCTCAGGGTGCTATAAGCATGGGTACTGGCGACGGTATGCATATGCAGGTCAACGGGATACATGTCTCTCTCCTGTGGTCATTTTTCGACAAGGATAGCAGGAATCGCCTGCGTTTATTAGTCGAAACCCGGCATCTGCCGGGTATACCTCAGTAGCCGCGCTGGCGATCGACCTGTCCGGTCACCGCTTCACCATTTTCCAGATGTGAAATCGTGCGGGAAATATAGGCAACGGCTTCTGCAGGACGCGTGACCGCGGCAATGTGTGGCGTCATCGCCACGCGCGGATGTTTCCACAGCGGACTGTCCGCTGGCAGCGGTTCACGACTGTAGACATCCAGCATCGCCCCTTTGAGTTTTTTGCTGTTCAGCGCGGTCAGCAGATCATCTTCGTTAACGTGGACACCGCGCGCAAGATTGAGCAGATAAGCGCCATCCTGCAACTGATCAAGCAGTTTTCCATTGATGATGCCGACCGTTTCCGCCGTATTGGGCAGCAGATTAATCAACACGCGGGTCTGGCTGAGGAACGCGTCCAGCTCTTCGGTACCCGCAAAACTCTCGACACCTGGCCAGGTTTTGCGGCTGCGACTCCAGCAGCGCAGCGGGAAGCCCCAGGCCTGCAGGCTTTCAGCCACTTTTGCCCCCAACACGCCAGCCCCCATGATCCCCACGGTAAACTCCTCGCGCGTATATTCCGGCAGCGGTTGCCACTGGCTCTCATTTTTAAGCGCCTGGTAATCATCAAAGCGGCGAAACCAGTGCAACACCTGGCTGACCGCGTACTCCTGCATTTGCAAGCCCATGCCGGTATCTTCCAGACGAAAGAGAGGAATAGCGGGATCCAGCATGGTGGGATGGGCTTTCAGTTTGCTCAGGATCGAATCCACGCCGGCGCCAAGTGCAAACACGGCCTTAAGTTTACGCCCTTCCAGCATGTCTACCGGTGGGTGCCAGACCAGCGCATAATCTGCCGGATCGTCATCGCCCGACTTCCACTCCCGGACTCTGGCACCAGGAATGGCGTTTTCCAGTGCGGCGATCCACCAGGGGGTATCAAACGTAGGGTGATAGAAAATGATATCCATACTGACTCCTGCGGGTTGCTGTGCGAAATTTTGCGCACTTATTGTCATCGTTTTCAACGGGATCATCAGCATAGCAAATTCGCTGGCGCTGGCAAAAAAAGCAGTTTCCGCTTAATTAACCTACAGGTTGCTTGAAGTTTGTGTAAACGCACGATTTTTTGGAAAAGTTGATTGACGCAGGCGGCGTATTTCCCTAAATTAGCGCCCGTTCCGGTATGTGAGGAACAACAATATGGTGAGGTGTCCGAGTGGCTGAAGGAGCACGCCTGGAAAGTGTGTATACGGCAACGTATCGGGGGTTCGAATC
>NZ_JAOWIC010000049.1:113592-250525 GCF_030332305.1 Citrobacter sp. Ct235 | reverse complement strand
TCCTGTATCTTCGCCGTGTTCTTACCCACCGTATCTACGTAGTATCCACGACACCAGAACTCCCTGTTACTGTATTTAAACTTCATATCCCCAAACTGCTCATACATCATCAGACTGCTTTTCCCTTTCAGATACCCCATAAAGCCGGACAACGCGGTACGGACCAGAGTAACCAGATCGCCATTTACGCCAGTTAAATTGTTTTGGCTGCGCTGACAGAATTTACGTGTCATGTTTTTTATTTCCTTTAAATCAATACCGGTTCTTTCTTCCAGAAATACGTAACTAAAACGTAAATAACGTGACTGCCGGCGAGCGATATGACGATCGCAATTGTCCCCCACGGCACCTGCACGCCGAACAGCGTCGGCATGACGGGAATAAACGGGTGAACGCAGTATTACGCCAGAATGCAAAATACCATCTCGCCCAGGCGTTTCAGCTGTGAGTTTGATGACGCGCGGCACGCCCGCGCCAGCGCTCCGCCGGCCATTACGGAAATGATGCGGATAGCCTCCGGCGGATTGATAAACAGCATCACCAGCACCTCAGAGAGCGTGTGTTTGTAGGGCATTTTCTTTCGTCCATAAAAAACCGGCCAGCAGAGAGAATCTAATTTATAAATAGTTGATTTCATTTATATAGATAACATGGATAGTGGTTAATATCGCCTCACCATCAATTACAAAAATTCTTCAATTACAGGCGTACAACATTCCTTGTCATTCGTTCAATTAATAAGGAAGTAAAAAATATGTCATGGAAACCACACGACGCCGTTTTATATGCGCGCCAGCACGCCTACGCCCACAGCACACATCACTGCGCCCGAGCGGTAGCAGATGCAATCCGCGCCGGAGGTATCCGCATTGAGGGTGCAGACGCGAAAAATTTTTGGCGCTCACTGGAAAACGCCGGATTCACTAAAGTGAGCGGCACTTTAATCGAGGGTGATGTAGCTGTTATCGATGCTCTACCAGGTCACAATCAATACGGGCACGCTGCATTTATGATGGTTCAGGAACGTGGTATTCAGATTTTATCCAGCGCAGCATGTATCCCGGTGCGAGTTACAGAGCCATACAGCCAGCAGTAACATTTTATAGGCACTACTAAATGAAGATTCTCTTTGCGTTACTCTTTATCTCTGCGTCTGTTCTCGCGGGCGTAAATAGCCCGGAATCGCGCGCAGTGGAGTTCAACAGGTGGTACGCCAACCAGGTTAATGCAGATCATTACCCCATCACTGAAGGGCGTGAAATCGATAAATACGTCACCGCCGCCACATTGAAAAAATTGCGCCACGCAGATGATCCGAGGTTCGCAGATGAGGAATTTTACGACGCGGATATTTTTACGAAGTCTCAATACATCGGTGATGACTGGGTCTCTAATGTCACAGCCATTGCCGGAGATACTGATCCGGTTTGCGTGAATATTTACATAGCATTCGGCAAGAAAAAGGATCACATCGTAATTGACTGCATGGTGAAAGAAGGCGGCTCATGGAAGGTGCAATCTGTTGCCAGTCATGAATTCACTGAAAACCTGAACGTAAAATGATTTTTTTGGCTGCAATACCGATCGGCGATGTGACAGGGGTAGTGTGCCGCAACACGTTCGCGAATCCCCCTGTCGGATCGCCAGAAAGCAACAACCCCACATTGGCGTAATACCTATCGGTTAAGCAAAATGGTCGGTTGAACGATCCGGCAGGTAGACGACAATAGCCTCATCAATTCTCTGATGAGTTTTTTTTATACGTTCGACATGGGCTGATGAGACGCAGACCAGGGCTGAACCCACGTCACTTCCCTGTTTTCATCGTGCCATTCCCCTTGAGTTGATTCTCAGACTCTTGATTTCACGAATGAAACCAGGAACCGTTCTAATCTCAAAAACTCAGCATTCCGCTCACTCAAAGCATCTTACGTAAGTGAACGGTGTTACGCTTCAGCGGGATTTTTTATGAGGTCCGTAATTAAAATATACCAACCGCCCAAAAAACAAAGGGGCTACCTTTCGGTAACCCCTTGTTTAATCTGGCGGAAGCGCAGAGATTCGAACTCTGGAACCCTTTCGGGTCGCCGGTTTTCAAGACCGGTGCCTTCAACCGCTCGGCCACACTTCCGGAATGAGGCGCACTATAAACATCCCAATGCGTCGTGTAAAGCCCGAATGTGTTCGTTTGCCTGAAAAACAGTCAAAATGCTGTTAATAGCCTGAAATAACAACAGATTGACCATTTATTCAGCACAACACTCACGCTTTATCAGCCATTCACCATAATCCACGATGAAACCTGATTTAGATCAAATGAGTAAAGATGGGTAAAAGCGCTGTGTGCGCGTCTGTGTTTTCATTATCCTCCATCATTAATTACATCTGTCATAAGAGAGTGACTCATGGATCGTATTGTTAGTTCATCACATGACCGTACATCGCTACTCAGCACGCACAAAGTGCTGCGCAATACCTATTTTCTGCTGAGCCTGACGCTGGCGTTTTCGGCGATCACCGCCACCGCCAGCACCGTGCTGATGCTGCCTTCTCCGGGTCTGATTCTGACGCTGGTGGGGATGTACGGGCTGATGTTCCTGACCTATAAAACGGCGAACAAGCCAAGCGGCATTATTTCCGCGTTTGCCTTCACCGGCTTCCTCGGTTACATCCTCGGGCCGATTCTGAACGCTTACCTGTCCGCTGGGATGGGCGACGTGATCGGTATGGCGCTGGGCGGTACCGCGCTGGTGTTCTTCTGCTGCTCCGCCTACGTGCTGACTACCCGTAAAGACATGTCCTTCCTCGGCGGTATGCTGATGGCCGGTATCGTGGTGGTACTGATTGGCATGGTGGCGAACATCTTCCTGCAACTGCCGGCACTGCATCTGGCAATCAGCGCGGTGTTTATCCTGATTTCTTCAGGCGCAATCCTGTTCGAAACCAGCAACATCATCCGTGGCGGTGAGACTAACTACATCCGCGCAACGGTTAGCCTCTTCGTTTCGCTGTACAACATCTTTATCAGCCTGCTCAGCATTCTGGGCTTCGCCAGCCGCGATTAACGGCAACAAAGCATGACACCCGGCCCCGCTTATGCGGGGCTTTGTTTTTTGGTAAACTGCCGCCAGGTTGTCTAACGCAGTGAAGAATTATGTTGATCTTTGAAGGTAAAGAAATCGCTACCGACTCCGACGGTTATCTGAAAGAGAGTGCGCAGTGGAGCGAACCGATGGCTGTAGTCATTGCTGAAAACGAGGGAATCACCCTCTCCCCGGAACATTGGGAAGTGGTGCGTTTTGTTCGCGACTTCTATCTGGAGTTTAATACCTCGCCTGCGATTCGCATGCTGGTCAAGGCGATGGCGAATAAGTTTGGCGAGGAGAAAGGCAACAGCCGTTATCTGTATCGTCTGTTTCCGAAAGGCCCGGCGAAACAGGCCACTAAAATTGCTGGCCTGCCGAAGCCGGTGAAGTGTATTTAATAGCGAATACTAAAACCGGTAAATTCCTCACGAGGACGGTGCGGCTCGCTCAGGACTCTGTCTACCCGGGCAGAACTCGGGCCGCCGTCTTTGAGCCACTTCAGTAATTTGTCGACCTGCTCCGCTTCGCCGCTGGCGACAACCTCCACGCTGCCATCATCCCTGTTCCTCGCATAGCCGGTTAAACTCAGCCGCCGCGCCTCATGCTGCGTGGTATAGCGAAATCCCACGCCCTGAACCCGGCCGTAAACCCACGCGATAATGCAGACTCTCGCCATGGCTATTCTCCTTCTTATCGAAAACGATGAGCGTAACCTCACACGGTTATGTGAATAACATTAACGTACCTGTTTCGGCAAGCATCCGTAATATTGGCTAAACCTCGCCGTAAATCGCGAGCCTGAAAGATAGCCGCTGCGCAATGCTATCTCTCCTATTGGTAACGTCGTCGACTGCAATTGAGATAACGCATAAGACATACGGACCTCTTCAACAATCTGTCGGTAGCTCTGCGATTCATGCTGGAGTCGTCTGCGCAACGTGGAGGTTCCCATGGCTAACCGATGGGCGATATCCTGTGCTCTCCAAAGCTTAGCAGGTGCCAACATAATGAGCTGGCGTACCTGTTCCGTTAGCGTGTAACCCCGTTCGATAAGCAGTGGACCGATTGCCCCTTCATGTAAAAGTGCGAGTAATAATCCCATTGCCTGATGTGCCTGCAACTCTGCCGGCAATCCCTGACGCACAGCGGAAAGTAAATTCGTCCACATAAACGCCAGACTGGGGTTCATCGGCGTACATAAAGAGGTCAGCGTGGCGGGCGGAAAATCCTTAACATAGGTTTTTTTAAATGCGGAAATCATGTCTGGCGAGAGTAGCAGGAGATCTGAACGAAAACCGCCCTGCCCGGGTTGATTAATAATGTCCAGCGACGTATTCGCCGGAATGATGATTAACTCGCCAGGTTTTGCAACCAGGCGATTATCCTCTTGCATAATGACTTTGCTGCCCTGCGTGATATGGCAGAGTGCAGCAGAGAAAAGCTTAACACGATGCAAGCGATGACGTTGGCTGGAACGCACCTCCGCTGTCGTGAGAACATTATGTTGAAAATAAACGTCCTGCACCGTGTTCTCCTCTGTTTATCTTCCGTATGTGGCTGTCAATTCCGCTTTGGCAATGACATGACTGTCAAGCATAAATCCCACCAGCGCACCGCTCGCATTGTGATCGATGGGTAAGGCATCTGTATTGAGTGCCCATAAAGTGAACTGATAGCGGTGCGGCTTATCTCCAACCGGCGGACAAGCCCCGCCAAACCCAGCATAACCAAAATCGTTACGCCCCTGAACAATCCCCGCCGCCACGGTTTCCATCTTCACACCCGATGGGAGAGCATGAATACTTGCCGGAATATTCACGACCGTCCAGTGCCACCAACCACTTCCCGTAGGCGCATCGGGATCAAACACAGTGATCGCGTAGCTTTTTGTTCCCTCGGGCGCATTTTGCCAGTGCAACTGCGGAGAGATATTTCCGCCTTCACAGCCAAATCCATTAAAGACCTGCTTTTGCGTTAAAACGAGATTATCGGGAATGTCTGTACTGCCGAGGCTGAACGCCGGAGAGGCCGCCGCACCATAACTGAGCGTCGTCAGCACAATAGCCGTCAGATAAGATGACATTTTCATTGTATTTCCTTATTCAGATTAAGAAATGACAATCTATCAGGCGCATACCCAGGAAATTGTGCCTCTGTGCTTTCAGTTTGTGCCGAAATGCTCACTGTCGGTGCTGATGATTGCATCCCGCATCTGTGCTACCCTACGCGCCATTTTGTTTTAACGGTATCAGGCTGGAATAGACACCCGGCTCGCATCCCTGTTTGTGTGAGGTTGCTCGTATGACTGAATCTTCATTTCCTCAATATCCCCGCCTGGTGTTAGCCAAAGGGCGCGACAAATCATTACTTCGTCGCCATCCGTGGGTCTTTTCCGGTGCCGTTGCCCGCATGGAAGGTAAAGCCAACCTCGGTGAAACCATCGACATTGTTGACCATCAGGGTAAATGGTTAGCCCGTGGCGCCTTTTCCCCGGCGTCGCAAATCCGCGCGCGCGTCTGGACCTTCGACAAGTCCGAGTCTGTCGATATCGCCTTCTTCACCCGTCGTCTGCAACAGGCGCAGCAATGGCGCGACTGGCTGGCGAATAAAGATGGACTGGACAGCTATCGTCTGATCGCCGGTGAGTCCGACGGCTTGCCGGGCGTGACCATCGATCGCTTTGGTCATTTCCTCGTGCTGCAATTGCTCAGCGCCGGGGCGGAATATCAACGCGCCGCGTTGATTAGCGCGCTGCAAGCGCTCTACCCGGAATGTGCGATTTACGATCGTAGCGATGTCGCGGTGCGTAAAAAGGAAGGTATGGCGCTGACGCAGGGCCCGGTCACTGGTGAGATCCCTCCAGCACTCCTGCCAATTGAAGAACACGGTATGAAGCTACTGGTCGATATCCAGGGCGGTCACAAAACCGGCTATTACCTCGATCAACGTGACAGCCGTCTGGCAACGCGCCGCTATGTCGACAATCAACGGGTACTCAATTGTTTCTCCTACACCGGGGGGTTTGCCGTTTCTGCGCTGATGGGCGGCTGCCGTCAGGTTATCAGCGTCGATACTTCCCAGGAAGCGCTGGATATTGCGAAGCAGAACGTCGAACTGAACAAACTCGATCTCAGCAAGGCTGAATTTGTTCGTGACGATGTTTTTAAACTGTTACGGACCTATCGCGATCGCGGCGAGAAATTTGATGTCATCGTGATGGATCCGCCGAAGTTTGTCGAAAATAAAAGCCAGTTGATGGGGGCGTGCCGGGGTTACAAGGATATCAACATGCTGGCTATCCAGTTGCTGAATCCGGGTGGCGTGCTGCTGACGTTCTCCTGCTCCGGTCTGATGACAACAGATTTATTTCAGAAAATCATCGCTGATGCCGCAATTGATGCGGGTCGTGATGTACAATTTATAGAGCAGTTCCGTCAGGCCGCCGATCATCCCGTGATCGCTACCTACCCGGAAGGGCTGTATCTCAAAGGGTTTGCCTGTCGCGTCATGTAACTTGAAAAGTGGAATTTTACCCTTATATCAAGGGTAATGATTTCCCGGGAGGTGACTATGATTGCCAGCAAATTCGGTATCGGCCAGCAGGTCCGCCATTCCCTGTTAGGATATCTCGGAGTGGTCGTGGATATCGACCCGGTCTATTCGCTTGCGGAACCGTCACCTGATGAGTTGGCGGTCAACGACGAGCTTCGTGCTGCTCCGTGGTATCACGTGGTGATGGAAGATGATGACGGTCGTCCGGTACATACCTATCTTGCCGAAGCGCAGCTAAGCAGCGAAACGCAGGACGAACATCCTGAACAGCCTTCGATGGATGAGCTTGCTCAGACCATTCGTAAACAGTTGCAGGCCCCCCGCCTGCGTAACTGATCCTTGTTGAGGCCCGATGGCACATTGCTTATCGGGCCTGTTTCCTTTCTGCCATCAGGGCAATTAACTTACTTCGTCAACCCCAGGCGCGGGATCTCAATCGCCGGGCAGCGATCCATCACCACCATCAGACCCGCTTCGCGCGCCAGCACCGCCGCCTGCTCATTGATCACGCCCAACTGCATCCACAGCGTTTTCGCGCCAATCGCGATCGCGTCCTGTGCGACGCCCCATGCCGCTTCTGAATTGCGGAACACATCCACCATGTCCACTTTTTCCGGCACGTCCGCCAGCGTCGCGTAGCCCTGCTGCCCTAGCAGCGTTTTCCCGGCGACCTTCGGAGAAACCGGAATCACGTGATAACCCTGATCGAGCAAATACTTCATCACACGGTAACTTGGACGATCGGGTTTATCGCTTGCGCCAACCAGGGCAATGGTTCGGGTCGAGGTCAAAATGCCAGCAATGTCGGTCTCTTTCATCATCATTCTCCAGGCTGTTTTGCAAAGTGTACGACAATCCTGACGACCCAACCATGCGTCCCACCCGTAAGTATGAGAGCAAAACGCCAAAATATGTCTATATGTTAGTAAACATGATTGTCGAAAAATTTTGATACATTCTTACCCGGCGGTCTTTGGACAGGAGAACCTTATGAAAACCGGCACTGTGACCCTGATGATTGCCCTCTGTTTGCCGGTCGCGGTTTTCGCTACCACCCTCCGTCTTTCAACCGATATTGACCTGCTGGTGCTGGACGGCAAAAAGGTCTCCAGCTCACTCCTGCGCGGCGCGGACAGCATTGAACTCGACAATGGACCGCATCAACTCGTTTTTCGGGTTGAGAAGACAATCCGTCTCTCCAGCCATGAAGAACAGCTCTACATTTCCCCACCGCTGGTGGTAAGTTTTGACACTCAGCGTGTGGGTCAGGTCAATTTCCACCTTCCGCGTCTGGAAAGCGACCGTGAAGCCAGCCATTTCGACGCCGCTCCGCGTCTGGAGTTGCTGGATGGCGACGCAATGCCGATCCCGGTACAACTGGATATCCTCGCCATTACCTCAAAAACAGAAGCCATTGATTTTGAGGCAGAAACAGAGCGCTACAATAAATCGGCCAGGCGCGCCTCCTTACCCCAGTTCGCCACGATGATGGCCGACGACAGCACCCTGCTTTCGGGGGTCTCAGAGCTGGATACCATCCCTCCCCAATCTCAAACCCTCACGGAACAGCGCCTGAAGTACTGGTTTCGCCAGGCAGATCCACAAACCCGCAATAGCTTTCTGCAATGGGCGGAGAAACAGCCCTCTTCCTGATGTCTTTGACACGTCCGGCTTTTTTTTCGTCTTTCTCTTGCAGCGTCAGACACATTCAGTACTCTGTAGCAAAACCCACAATGGAACTGAATGATGGAACTGACGACTCGCACTTTACCTGCGCGTAAGCACATTGCGCTGGTTGCGCACGATCACTGCAAAAAAATGTTGATGAGCTGGGTAGAACGCCACCAGCCGTTGCTGGAAAAGCACGTGCTCTACGCGACCGGGACAACCGGAAATCTCATTCAACGCGCAACGGGTATGGACGTTAACGCCATGCTGAGCGGCCCGATGGGCGGCGATCAGCAGGTTGGCGCGTTGATTTCTGAAGGGAAAATTGATGTGCTGATTTTCTTCTGGGATCCGCTTAACGCCGTTCCACACGACCCGGATGTGAAGGCGCTGCTCCGTCTGGCGACCGTCTGGAATATCCCCGTCGCCACCAACGTCGCCACAGCGGATTTCATCATCCAGTCGCCGCACTTTAATGACGATGTCGATGTGCTCATTCCGGACTACCCGCGTTATCTGGCTGATCGTCTCAAGTAATCCCACGCAGGCGACATTCGTCGCCTGCTGCTTACGCTTTTCTCGCTACCGGAACATCCAGGTCTTTCAGATCCTCGACAAAGCGTGACGGATTCGCTTTGTTATACAGCAACCAGACCCGATGGCGGGCGCGGGTCAGGGCTACGTAAAGCAACCGTCGTTCTTCTGCATCCGGGAAATCTTCCACGACGGGCAGCAGCGCCTCTTCCATGATGGATTCACGCGCCGGCGCCGGGAAACCATCACTCCCTTCCTGTAACCCGACAATGATGACGTAATCCGCCTGTTGTCCCTTGCTGGCGTGGATGGTCATGAAATCAAGCTGCAACTTCGGCCAACGGGTTGTCGCCTTTTCGAGGCTGACCGGTTTCAGGTGGTGATAACGGGCCAGCACCAGAATCCGCTCGTCGGCTTTCGCGTAACCGGAAAGCTTATCCAGCAACGCATCCAGTTGCGTTTCATCCAACAGTGTGACGGCTTTCTTGTCTCCCGTCGTCAGACTATTAAGCGGTTTCTTCAGTTGATGCGGGTTCTGTTGAATAAAGCGATTAGCGATTTCGCCAATTCGATTGTTGAAACGATAGGTGGTGTCGAGGTCACAACGGTCGCCGTCACCGAAGGTCTGATGAAACGCGGTCGTTAATGAAAGCTGCGCGCCGCTAAAACGGTAAATAGCCTGCCAGTCATCCCCGACGGCAAACAGCGTGGTATGGCTGTTTTGCTTACGCAGCGCGGCCAGCAGCGCCGCACGCTGCGGGGAGATATCCTGAAATTCATCCACCAGAATATGCTTCCACGGACTGACAAAACGCCCTTTTTCCAGAATCACGATTGCCTGATGGATCAGACCGGAAAAATCGACGGCATTTTCCGCTTTCAGCGCGTTTTTCCAGGCCTTCAGCAAAGGTGCCATCAGCTTCACGCGCTTGCTGAACAGATCCCGAATCTCTTCCGGCGCGCTGGCGATCATCTCCGCCTGGGCTCCGCCATGCATGCGCATCAGACTCACCCACCGATCCAGCCGCGAGGCCAGACGACGCTGAAGTTTTTCATCGTCCCAGAAATTGCCTTCCGGCACCGTCCACTGCATCTCCTCTTCCAGCCACTGCCGCCAGCCCTTCGCCTGCGCTTTTTTCTCGCTGCATTGCTGACGCCAGGTACTGATAAACAGTTTATTTCGCGCGGTGGTGTCGTTCTCAAGCTTACTGATGGTCGGAACTTTTTTGCTGCCCTGCTGGATGATATGCAGTGCCAGGGCATGGAACGTCCGCGCTGTTATCTCCTCGGTATGCAGCCGCTCGCGAATACGCTCGTCCATCTCCTGCGCCGCCTTTCGGCCAAAAGCCAGTAGCAGGATCTGTTCTGCGGCCGCTTCGCCCCGCGCCAGCAGCCAGCCCGCACGCGCCACCAGCACCGAGGTTTTTCCACTCCCTGCCCCAGCCAGCACCAGCAAAGAATGTTCGCCGTTGACGACCGCTCTGGCCTGAGCCGGATTGAGCGGCGACGATTCCACCTGCTGGAAGAAATCAGCGTATTCCGTCAACATCGTTTCGGTATACGCCTGGTTATGCTGCAGGCGACACGCTTCGATATCTTTCAGCCACGCCTGACACTGCCGCAACGCATCGCGACAGTTATCAAACTCTTCCAGCCGATTAACCGGCAGCGGCAGTGCGGCAAACGCCCGCAGGATCTGCTGCTGTAATCCCGTCGTCTGCTCGCGCGTCAGCCAGGCATTCTGCCCGGTTCGCACGGCAATTAAATCCAGTTGTTCCTGCAATACACCGGCCGCAACTTCACTCATCTCCTGGCTCCACTGCTGCCAGCGGGTATTCAGATGATGATGGAAACGCTGGGTTTCAGCCCACTCGGTGCCATGCAGTCGTACCACTTTTTCATCCGGCAGCACGAATTCAAGTTCGCCCCACACCAGCCCGCGCTTACAGTGAATCGCCAGTAACTGATTGAAGGGTATGAGATATTCATGGCGATCGCCCGACACTTTAATGCCAGCATTGAGGATCACCGCCCTGTCGTAGGGGTGTTGTGCCAGACGTTTTCCAATAGACGTTGCTTTAAGTTCCATGACTCAGCCGATCCAGACAAAGCGTATTTCTTCTCAGTGTAACCGCCAGAGAATACGTGCTCCAGCCCAAAAAAACGTTACAATTGCCAGGAATCATAGAAAACCAGAATCAACCGAGGGTCTATGCGTACCGTTCTGAATATTTTGAATTTTGTGCTGGGGGGTTTTGCCACCACACTGTCCTGGTTCCTGGCGACGCTGGTCAGTATTGTGCTGATCTTCACCCTGCCGCTCACCCGTTCGTGCTGGGAAATCACCAAACTGTCGCTGCTGCCTTACGGAAATGAAGCAGTCCATGTCGATGAACTGGATCCGGCGGGAAAAAACGTGCTGTTGAATACCGGCGGGACGCTGCTGAATATTTTCTGGCTGATCTTCTTCGGCTGGTGGCTGTGCCTGATGCACATCGCCGCTGGTATCACCCAGTGCATCACGATCATTGGTATTCCGGTTGGCATTGCGAACTTTAAAATTGCCGCGATTGCGCTGTGGCCCGTGGGACGTCGCGTCGTCTCTGTGGAAGTCGCACGGGCGGCACGTGAAGCGAACGCCCGCCACCGTTTTGAGTCACCAGGACGCTAAGTCAGTATGTTAAGTCCCCTGCTTCGTCGCTATACCTGGAACAGCACCTGGCTGTATTACGTGCGAATTTTTATCGCTCTCTGCGGAACCACCGCGCTGCCCTGGTGGCTGGGCGATGTCAAACTGACCATCCCCCTGACGCTGGGAATGGTGGCGGCGGCGTTGACCGATCTGGACGATCGGCTCGCGGGCCGTCTGCGAAACCTTATCATCACGCTCATCTGCTTTTTTATCGCCTCCGCCTCGGTCGAGTTGTTGTTTCCCTACCCGTGGCTGTTCGCCATCGGACTGACTATCTCCACCAGCGGTTTTATCCTGCTCGGCGGCCTGGGTCAGCGCTACGCAACGATTGCCTTCGGCGCGCTGCTGATCGCGATTTACACTATGCTCGGCGCGTCTCTGTACGCCCAATGGTATCAGCAACCGCTTCTGCTGCTGGCAGGCGCAATCTGGTATAACGGATTAACGCTTACCGGCCATCTGCTGTTCCCCATTCTTCCCCTGCAGGACAATCTGGCGCGCAGCTATGAACAACTGGCACACTTTCTGGAGCTAAAATCGCGTCTTTTTGACCCGGATATTGAAGACGAAAGCCAGGCGCCGCTTTATGATTTAGCACTGGCCAATGGCCAACTGATGGCGACGCTGAATCAGACAAAAGTGTCCTTGCTGACCCGGTTGCGCGGCGACCGGGGACAACGCGGCACGCGGCGTACTCTGCATTATTACTTTGTGGCGCAGGATATTCATGAACGCGCCAGTTCCTCGCATATTCAATACCAGACGCTGCGCGACCATTTTCGTCACAGCGACGTGATGTTCCGCTTTCAACGTCTGATGTCGATGCAGGGGCAGGCCTGTCTGCAACTGTCACGCTCGATTTTGCTACGCGTCCCCTACCAGCACGATCCACATTTTGAACGCGCTTTCACGCATCTTGACGCAGCACTTGAGCGGATGCGGACAAACGGGGCCTCCGCCGATCTGCTGAAAACGCTGGGATTCTTACTGGCTAATTTGCGCGCTATCGACGCGCAACTGGCTACGATTGAATCCGAGCAAGCTCAGGCCATGTCGCGCAATGAATCAGAAAGCCAGCTTGCCGATGACAGTCCGCACGGGCTCAGCGATATCTGGCTGCGGCTGAGCCGCAACTTCACCCCGGAATCCGCGCTGTTTCGGCATGCGGTCAGGATGTCTCTGGTCCTGTGCGTCGGCTATGCGATCATTCAGATAACCGGTATGCATCACGGTTACTGGATCCTGCTGACCAGCCTGTTTGTTTGCCAGCCTAACTACAACGCCACGCGACACCGTCTGGCGTTGAGGATCATCGGCACGCTGGTTGGGGTCGCGATTGGTATCCCGATTTTATGGTTCGTTCCGTCACTGGAAGGCCAGCTCATTCTACTGGTGATCACCGGCGTCCTGTTCTTTGCCTTTCGCAACGTCCAGTATGCCCATGCGACCATGTTTATTACGCTGCTGGTCCTGCTGTGCTTCAATTTGCTCGGCGAAGGGTTTGAAGTCGCCCTACCCCGAGTGATTGATACGCTCATCGGCTGCGCCATTGCCTGGGCGGCGGTAAGTTTCATCTGGCCTGACTGGCGTTTTCGTAATCTCCCGCGGGTGATGAAAAGAGCAACCGACGCCAACTGTCGCTATCTGGACGCCATTCTGGAACAATACCACCAGGGACGCGACAATCGACTGGCATATCGGATTGCTCGCCGCGATGCCCATAACCGCGACGCAGAGCTGGCCTCCGTAGTGTCGAACATGTCCAGCGAACCCGATGTGACGGCACAGACGCGTGAGGCAGCGTTCCGTTTGCTCTGTCTCAACCATACATTCACCAGCTATATCTCCGCATTAGGGGCGCATCGTGAGCAACTTACCAACCCCGACGTACTGGCGCTACTGGACGATGCGGTCTGTTACGTCGATGATGCGCTACATCATCTCCCGGCCGACGAAGAGCGCGTGCAACAAGCGCTGGCAGAACTGAAACAGCGCATCCAGCATCTTGAGCCGCGCCCGGACAGCAAAGAACCATTGGTGATTCAGCAGGTCGGTTTGCTGGTGGCCCTGCTGCCGGAAATGGGTCGACTACAGCGACAAATCACTCAATCTTCTCCGGAAACATCGACACCGGCGAAAGCGACTTAACCCACAAAGCAAGCTCCTGGCGGCGTATCGCCGGGAGCGCAGCTTCATGAATGCCATAAATGGCGCCTTCAAGATTAAACAGAACCTTGTCGGTAATGGACTTATTAATCTGTCGAAGCCGCAGCCAGCACATTTTGGCCCCCAGCATTCGCAGGGTGGCGACGTCGTAGATCCCCGCTTCATTCAGTAAACTTTCCAGATGAAAGGTCATATTGGGGAGATCCTTAAGCCGCTGCTGTGAACAACGGGTCAACTTCTCCTGCAACGCGGCATCCAGTGAAAACTTCGATAACTGGATCAACTGCTGCTGGTCGCGCCACAAACTGTCATCAACCTGATAATAGTTGAGCATGACCGGACGCCCGCGTTTGAGAAATGTCAGCCAGACAGGGGAATGTTGCACGCAATACTGTACGCTTTGCTCACAGGCACGAAGATAAAGCTCACCATTCGCGACCATCGCAAAGACGGTATTCTTGATAGTCAGACTGTAGCTGCCGAACAGTGAACGGAAATGAATCCTCCCCAGAGAAGATAAATATTCCTGTGATTTATAGATCCTGTCATAGGAGTGTACTTTCATAAAATTCCCTGTTAAATCATAAACTAAAAGAATGATTTGTCGTCGCGGATCCGTTACAGACGAAAATAGGCAACTTATTCTCAGGGGGCAAGTTGTATTTCGTTTTTACCGCAACCATGAATAAAAAATGCGAGTCTGTTTCCGAAAATAAAGTTGATCTTTCACGACATCAGGGTTACTGTACATCCATACAGTAACTCACAGGGCTGGATTGATTATGTACACTTCAGGCTACGCAAATCGTTCTCCGTCATTCTCTTCCACATCGAACACGATGGCGCGCGTCTCTTCTGAGAAAGTGTCCACCGGGCTTATCAGCGAAGTGGTCTATCGTGAAGACCAGCCCATGATGACGCAGTTACTGCTGTTACCGCTTCTTCAGCAGTTAGGTCAACAATCGCGCTGGCAGCTCTGGCTGACGCCGCAGCAAAAACTGAGCCGTGAATGGGTTCAGTCTGCCGGCCTTCCGCTGACCAAAGTGATGCAAATTAACCAGCTTTCCCCCTGCGATACGCTGGAATCGATGATTCGCGCATTACGCACGGGCAATTACAGCGTGGTGATCGGCTGGCTGACAGAAGAATTAACAGAAGAAGAACATGCTGAATTGGTCAGGGCGGCGGATGAGGGAAACGCGATGGGATTTATCATGCGTCCCGTGAATGCTCAGACCCATGCCACGAGACAGCAAACCGGGCTAAAAATTCACTCGAATTTGTATCATTGAGTGAAATTAGGATTTATCCTGGAATTTTTTTTGCCCCCGAGACCTTCGCATTGAGGACTAACGCTTTTTTTCGGTGAACGCTTGGCGGACGCGGTTCCCGCGAAATCGGGGGGAAGATTTTGATGCACGAAATGTTAAATATTATGTATACAAGCTTTTTTTTTTCATATGCCTGACAGAGTTCACACTTGTAAGTTTTCAACTACGTTGTAGACTTTACATCGCCAGGGGTGCTCGGCATAAGCCGCAGATATCGGTAGAGTAACTATTGAGCTAGTCCCCCGGTGAAGGATTTAACCGTGTTATCTCGTTGGAGATATTCATGGCGTATTTTGGATGATAACGAGGCGCAAAAAATGAAAAAGACAGCTATCGCGATTGCAGTGGCACTGGCTGGTTTCGCTACCGTGGCGCAGGCCGCTCCGAAAGATAACACCTGGTACACTGGTGCTAAACTGGGTTGGTCCCAGTACCATGACACTGGTTTCATCGACAACAACGGTCCGACCCATGAAAACCAACTGGGTGCCGGTGCGTTCGGTGGTTACCAGGTTAACCCGTATGTTGGCTTTGAAATGGGTTACGACTGGTTAGGTCGTATGCCGTACAAAGGTGACAACATCAACGGTGCTTACAAAGCTCAGGGCGTTCAGCTGACCGCTAAACTGGGTTACCCAATCACTGACGATCTGGACATCTACACTCGTCTGGGTGGTATGGTATGGCGTGCAGACACCAAGTCTAACGTACCTGGTGGCGCATCTACCAAAGATCACGACACTGGCGTATCCCCAGTATTCGCAGGTGGTGTTGAGTACGCAATTACTCCTGAAATCGCTACCCGTCTGGAATACCAGTGGACCAACAACATCGGTGACGCTAACACCATCGGTACTCGTCCAGACAACGGTCTGCTGAGCGTAGGTGTTTCTTACCGTTTCGGTCAGCAGGAACAAGCTGCTCCGATCGTAGCTCCGGCTCCGGCTCCGGCTCCAGAAGTACAGACCAAACACTTCACCCTGAAGTCTGACGTTCTGTTCAACTTCAACAAAGCTACTCTGAAACCAGAAGGCCAGCAGGCACTGGATCAGATGTACAGCCAGCTGAGCAACCTGGATCCGAAAGACGGTTCCGTAGTGGTTCTGGGCTTCACTGACCGCATTGGTTCTGACGCTTACAACCAGGGTCTGTCTGAGAAACGTGCTCAGTCTGTTGTTGATTACCTGATCTCTAAAGGTATCCCGGCTGACAAAATCTCCGCACGTGGTATGGGCGAATCCAACCCGGTTACTGGCAACACCTGTGACAACGTGAAAGCTCGCGCTGCACTGATCGACTGCCTGGCCCCGGATCGTCGCGTTGAGATCGAAGTTAAAGGCGTCAAAGACGTTGTAACTCAGCCGCAGGCTTAAGTTTCCGTCTAATAAAAAACCCCGCGCTGCGGGGTTTTTTTTCGTCTGTTATCGACAGGATGGTTGTAACGTAGCGGACTACTCTTTGCCCAACAACGCCTGCAGATCCTGCTTCAGCGAAGACATCTTGTTGGCATACTTCTCTTTATTCTCTGCATCTTCAATGAGCTGCACCACGGTCTCTGATAACGTCTTACCGCGCCGCTGCGCCAGTCCGGCCAGTCGCTGCCAGACGATAAACTCCAGATCGATAGATTTCTTTCGCGTGTGCTGATGCTCGGCATTGAAATGACGTTTACGCCGCGCACGTATCGTCTGCTTCATGCGGTTTTGCAGCGCAGGATTCATATGTTCATCAATCCAGAGATTGACCCGCACCGGTTCATTTTCCAGCGTAAGCAACAAATCCACGGCTTCCTGGGCAGCACTGGTCTCCACATAACGGGTAATTAATTCCCCTTCGCGGTGCTTCTTCACCAGGTACTTCCACTTCCAACCGCTTTCAAGATTCTCAAGTTGTTGATATTTCATGGCGATCTCAATGTTACCGTGTCACTCCTATCAGAATATCAGCTTTTTCAGCATCTGAAGAAAAGAATCTTCAGGCTGTGAGCCACTCTGCACGCTCCTGTGCGTTTACCGTCGCTTTCCACGTGTGAAGCGCGGACGGTTACGCTATAATCGCGTCTTTTACAACAGACTATAAAACATCAACTTTGACCATTACGAAACTTGCATGGCGTGATCTTGTCCCTGATACCGACAGTTATCAGGAGATTTTTGCACAGCCACATGTCACTGAAGAAAACGACACATTACTGAGTGATACTCAACCACGCTTACAATTTGCCCTGGAGCAATTGTTACAGCCCAGAGCCACATCCCCTTTCATGCTGGCCAAAGCGCCTGAAGAGCTTGAGTATCTTAATCTTCTGGCCGATGCCGCACGTGCCTTACAGCACGACACCGGTCGCCTGACTGGAGGTCACTACGAGGTTTCGGGCCACACGATTCACTATCGTGACGCTGAGCGGGCTGAAGACAATTTTGCCACCTTATCACAGGTGGTGATTGCCGACTGGGTTGAGGCAGAACAGCTGTTTGGCTGCCTGCGTCAATTCAATGGCGACATCACGCTGCAGCCCGGACTGGTTCACCAGGCCAATGGCGGCGTGCTGGTTATCTCCCTGCGCACCCTGCTTGCACAACCGCTGCTGTGGATGCGCCTGAAGGCCATTGTCAGCCGCGAACGCTTTGACTGGGTAGCCTTTGATGAGTCCCGCCCGCTGCCGGTCTCCGTGCCGTCTATGCCGCTTAAACTGAAGGTGCTGTTAGTTGGTGAGCGCGAGTCGCTGGCGGATTTCCAGGAAATGGAACCTGAACTGGCCGAGCAGGCTATTTATAGCGAATTCGAAGATAACATGCAGATCGTGGATGCAGAATCCATGACGCAGTGGTGTCAGTGGGTGACGTGGACTGCGAAACGTAATCAGTTACCTTACCCGGCGCCCGATGCCTGGGAAGTACTGGTTCGCGAAGCAGTGCGTTATACCGGCGAACAGGATACGTTACCGCTCAATCCGCTGTGGATCATCAGGCAGTTCACGGAAGTCGCGCCGCTGTGCGAAAGTGAAACCTGCACAGGTGAACAGCTCAGCCTGATGCTTGCCCAGAGAGAGTGGCGCGAAGGATTCCTGGCCGAACGCATGCAGGATGAGATCCTCCAGGAACAGATCCTGATCGAAACAGAGGGTGAGCGCGTTGGTCAGATCAACGCCCTGTCGGTGATTGAATTTCCCGGCCACCCGCGCGCCTTCGGTGAACCTTCACGTATCAGTTGCGTCGTGCACATTGGCGATGGTGAGTTCACGGATATTGAGCGGAAAGCCGAACTTGGCGGTAATATTCATGCTAAGGGAATGATGATCATGCAGGCGTTCCTGATGTCGGAACTCCAGCTCGAGCAACAACTCCCCTTCTCGGCCTCGCTGACGTTTGAACAGTCCTACAGTGAAGTCGATGGCGACAGCGCTTCCATGGCGGAACTGTGCGCACTAATAAGCGCGCTGTCCGATGTGCCAGTTAATCAGAGCATCGCCATTACCGGTTCGGTCGACCAGTTCGGTCGCGCTCAGCCCGTTGGCGGTTTAAATGAAAAAATTGAAGGCTTCTTCACGATTTGCCAACAGCGCGAACTGACGGGTAAGCAAGGGGTCATCATCCCCTCTTCCAACGTCAGGCATCTTAGCCTGCAACCCGCACTGCTACAGGCCGTTGAAGAAGAGAAGTTCACTATCTGGGCGGTAGATGACGTTACCGACGCGCTGCCGCTGCTGTTAAATCTGCTGTGGGATGGTGAAGGCCAGACAACGTTGATGCAGACTATCCAGGAGCGTATCGCTCAGGCGACGCAACAGGAAGGACGTCACCGTTTTCCGTGGCCGCTGCGTTGGCTGAACGGGATTCTTCCGAACTGATCGGACTTGTTCAGCGTACACGTGTTAGCTATCCTGCGTGCTTCAATAAAATAAGGCTTACAGAGAACATGGTAGATAAACGCGAATCCTATACAAAAGAAGACCTTCTTGCCTCTGGTCGCGGTGAGCTGTTTGGTGCGAAAGGCCCGCAGTTGCCTGCTCCGAGCATGCTGATGATGGACCGTGTCGTCAAGATGACCGAAACGGGCGGTAACTTCGACAAAGGTTATGTTGAGGCAGAGCTGGATATCAATCCGGATCTTTGGTTCTTCGGATGCCACTTCATTGGCGATCCCGTCATGCCGGGTTGTCTGGGGCTGGACGCAATGTGGCAGTTGGTTGGATTCTACCTCGGCTGGCTCGGCGGTGAAGGCAAAGGCCGCGCACTGGGCGTAGGCGAAGTGAAGTTCACCGGTCAGGTACTGCCTACTGCCAGGAAAGTGACCTATCGTATCCACTTCAAGCGCATCGTGAATCGCCGCCTGATCATGGGCCTGGCGGATGGTGAAGTGTTGGTGGATGGGCGTCTGATCTATACCGCGAACGATCTGAAAGTGGGTCTGTTCCAGGACACCTCTGCATTCTGATGCCTGACCCGGTAAAGGGCCAGTGTGCCGTTTATCACAGGTTATAAAAGGCGAAACCTCCGCACTGCGGAGGTTTCTTTTTTAAAGAGACAGAATCAGGCCATTACCACCCTGTCAGCCATGGCTTCTCGCCAGCCTCCCAGCCAATACGATCTCTGATTCAGCGTCTGATAGGGACACATTTCTTTCGAACGTCCGGCAATACCGGCCTGATAACCACGTTGATGTGCCCGTTCCAGGCGATCTCGTTTTTGTCTCTTCATGCCTCGTTTCCCTCATACTTATATCTGGTGGAAAAGATAACAGTGATTACGAAGTGTGCAATCACACTAAACGAATACCGCGAATCCCCTGTCCCGTCAATGTACAAAATTCACACGGGTGTCATATTTGTGAGCTAGCGAAAAACTCAGTTGTACAAAAAATGTGAGCCGGAACAAGTTCCTGGGTCATCCTGCCGGTAAAAAAAAACCGCCCCAAACACGCGGTCTGAGACGGTTTTATTTACAAAAATTTAAACTATGGAATGCGCTTCAGCTCCTGGGCGATCGCCGCAGCTTCCTGGCTCCAGACGGTTGCCAGTACTTTCACCATCTCATCGTAACCATCCTGCGTCTGAATGGCTTCAATGTGGAACGGACGCTTGATGAGACGTCCCTGGTGGTTAAGCAGCCACTCACCGCTGACCACCACCTTACCATCATAACGACCGTGGAAGCCGGTTACCGTTACGTTGAGCGTATCCTGCACGCTGCCCAAAGGTTGAGAGGCCACTACCCAACCTGGCAGTTGCGTACTCAGATTGGCAACCAGCGTATTACGCAATTGCTGATCCAGCGGGCTGGCCCACAAATTGTTATTGGCGATCGCGTACTTCACATCGCTGGTCTGATAGACCACGCCATTGCCAGCCAGATAATCTGGCACCGTAACCTGCTCGACCCACAGCAGACGGTTACCCTGGTTTGCGGTACTTTGCACGCCTCCCTGCGCAACAGGGAGCTGATAATAGCTTTTATTCTCTCCACTGGAGCTGCACGACGTCAGCCAGAACGCCATCGCCACCACTAGCCACTTTTTCATTGTTTCGCCCTCTTCGGCTCTGGATCTTTCTTGTCCTTCGCTTCAAACACCAGCGCGTTGCTCTTCTCATTCAGCGTTTTCAGCACCGGCTGTAGCTCGCGGAGTACCTGATCAAGACGTTGCATATCGGCCACCATCTTGTTGTAGGCTGCGGAGCCAGGCTGGAAGCCCTGCATGCTGCGGTTCAGTTCACGTAACGTGTTCTGCATATCCGCCGGCAACTGTTGCATCGACTGACTGGAGGTAATCTTGTTCATGTTATCCAGCGTCGTTTGCAGATGTTTCATCGTGCGCTGGCTTTCACTCAACGTATTGGTAGCCTGCTCAATCATCGGGTTCAACGGCAGATTGTTGATCTTATCCAGCGCTTCCATCAGTCTCTGCTGAATTTGCGCCAGACCTCCGCTCACCGTCGGGATGATCTGATAACCGTTAAACTCGCGGATACCGGTAAGCGGTGGCTCTTTCGGATAGAAGTCCAGATCGACATACAGCGCCCCGGTCACCAGGTTCCCGGTTTTCAGCGAGCCGCGTAAGCCCCGTTTCAGCAGTTCGGCCAGATGTGCACCCACGTCCGTATCTTCACCAAGCTGTGCTTTCAGCCGCTCGGGTTCAATGCGCACCAGCACCGGAATGCGGTAATCGTTGTTAAATACCTGGCGCATATTCGGCGCAAAGAACGGCACTTTACTCACCGTCCCCAGACGAATACCGCGGAACTCCAGCGGCGCGCCCGGTTGCAGACCCCGGATCGAATCTTTGAAGAACATCAGGTAATCGATGTGTTCGGTGAACAGCGAATCCTGAATACTTTTCGGATCGTCATACAGGCTGAAGGCGGCCTTCTCGGCAACCGGCTGACCCTGTTCAAGCCCTTCAGGCACGTCAAAGCTGACGCCCCCGCCAAACAACGTTGTCAGCGATCCCATCTCTACCCGCATCCCGGCAGAAGTCAGATCGACCGCAATCCCGCTGTCTTTCCAGAAACGGACGTTGCTGGTGACCAGACGATCGTTTGGCGCATTGATGAACAGTTGATAGCTGATGCTGCGTTTTTGCGGATCAAAAGTGCTTGTTTCTACCGATCCGACGCGATAGCCACGGAACAGAACCGGATCGCCCGGACTCAGTTGCCCGGCTTTTTTGCTGTCGAGCACCACGCGGATCCCTTTGGCATCCGGCGGCGCCAGCGGCGGCGAATCCAGCAGCTCATACTTTTCCAGTCTGTTGCCTTTATTACCCGGTTGCAGTTCGATGTAGGCGCCAGAAAGCAGCGTGCCTAAGCCGCTGATCCCTTCGCGTCCAACCTGCGGCTTCACCACCCAGAACACGGAGTCTTTGTGCAGCAGTTTTTCCATACCGGCATTCAGGCGCGCTTTGATTTCAACGTGCGTCAGATCGTCGGTCAGCGTGGCGCTTTCGACCACGCCCACATCAACGCTGCGGCTTTTAATGGTGGTTTTTCCGCCCTCAATGCCCTCGGCATTAGTGGTAATCAGGGTCACTTCCGGTCCCTGATGGCTGTAGTGATAGAACAGGACCCATGCCCCAATGAGCGCAGTGACGATGGGAAAAATCCACACGGGAGACCAGTTTTTTACCTTCTGGATTTTGGCTTCCCCACTTTTAGATTCCATGTTGTCAGGACTCCTCATGGTCTGGTTCTGGTTCACGATCCCACGACAGACGCGGATCAAATGTCATCGCAGAAAACATTGTCATAATGACGACTAAAGCAAACATCAATGCACCCATTGCTGGATAAATATTCATCAAACCTCCCATGCGCACCAGCGCAGAGAGCACGGCGATAACAAACACATCAATCATTGACCAGCGACCAACGAACTCCACCACTTCGTAAATCAAATGCATTCGTTCACTGTCACGCTTGCCGTGCCCTTTGGCGTCCCAGCATAGCCAGGCAATCGCGATCATTTTTAGTGTCGGCACCATGATACTGGCGATAAAGATGACCGCCGCTACCGGGTAAGAACCTTCGCTCCAGATTAAAACCACCCCCTCAATAATGGTGGAAGGCAGTTTTGACCCCAGGAGATCCGTTATCATGATCGGCAGAATATTGGCCGGCAGATACAGCATGATAGACGTGAACAGTAACGCCAGCGTCCATTGCAGACTGTTTCTGCGCCGCACATAGCCTTTCGTCTCACAGCGCGGGCAAAGATTTTCATCCGCCGGAAGGATCGCCGTGCAGCAGGAGCAAGAGCGTAATCCCTGACGGATGCCGGGAACGCCAGGCGTTAGGGGCTGCTTAATTTTAGGCATGGGGGCAATATCATCCCACAGCCAGCGACGGTCGACGCACTGAAACGCGCGCAGTTGCAGAATGCAGAAGAAGCACCATGGAATAAAGCTACTGCCGACGCCGATATCGCCGTACGCCATCAGTTTAACGAAACTCACCAGTACGCCAGCGAGGAAAATCTCCGCCATCCCCCAACTCTTCAACTGAAATAAAACTCGCGCCAGTTGGGCTTTGAGCCGACCGGGCATTTGTACCCGATTCACCAACAGCAGAATGGTTAACAGGCAAAAAGCAGGAACCAGTTGCACGAAGAGTAAAAAGAAGGTGCCGAGACTGGCGTAATTTTCCGAAAAGAGAACGCCGGGGATTTCCATCAGGGTCACTTCACTGCTCACCCCTGCGACATTCATATTCACAAAGGGGAACAGATTCGATAAGAGCAACATAAACAGCGCGGCTAATGCGTACGCGGTGGGACGCTGTCTCGGTGCGTCCCACATAATCGTCAATGTTGTGCCACATCTCGGACATGCCGCTTTCTGACCATGCTCAAGGTGGGGCAATGCCACCAGCATGTCACACTGCGAGCACAGAATGTGCTTTGCGGCATGATGATGTTCGCACATGGTGTGCTCCTTAATTATGCGCCATTCTTTAACGCTTCAAGATACTCCCAGCGCTCAAAGGCCTGCTCAAGTTCTTGTTCTGCTTTTGCCAGATCGGCCAAAACCTGCTGCGTCTGCTCATGTGGCTGGCTGAAAAAGGCGGCATCGGCAACCTGCGCCTGCAATGCATCCAGTTTCGCTTCCAGCGCTTCCAGCATCTGCGGTAGCTGTTCCAGCTCGCGCTGCAGTTTATAGCTTAGTTTGCTACTGCCGCGTTTTACAATTTCTGCTTTCGGGGCAACAACTTCCTCAGTTTTTTTCGCCGCTGGCTGTTTAAACGCCAGATGCTGTTCCTGTTGGCCACGCGCATCGTGATAACCGCCAACATAACGACCAATCTTCCCGTTGCCTTCAAAAATCCAGCACTCGGTCACCGTATTGTCGACAAACTGACGATCGTGGCTTACCAGTAACACGGTACCCTGATAACCATCAATCAGCTCTTCCAGCAACTCCAGCGTTTCGACGTCGAGATCGTTGGTTGGTTCATCGAGAATCAACAGATTGCTGGGTTTCAGAAAAAGACGCGCCAGCAGCAGACGGTTACGCTCACCGCCAGACAACGCACGCACCGGGGTCATCGCCCGTTTCGGATGGAACAGGAAGTCCTGCAGATAGCCGAGCACATGGCGCGGTTTACCGTTAACCATCACCTCCTGCTTGCCTTCCGCGAGGTTGTCCATCACCGTTTTGTCTGGATCCAGCTCGGCGCGGTGCTGATCGAAATAGGCCACTTCCAGTTTCGTACCGACATGGATACGACCGCTGTCCGGCGGCAACTGGCCTAACATCAGCTTCAACAGCGTGGTTTTACCACAACCGTTAGGGCCGATCAGCGCAATTTTATCGCTGCGCTGTACCTGAGCAGAAAAGTCTTTCACCAGCTGTTTGCCATCGACCTGGTAATCCACGTTCTCCATTTCGAAGACAATCTTACCGGAACGGGTGGCCTCTTCGACCTGCATCTTCGCCGTACCCATCACTTCGCGGCGTTCGCTGCGTTCACGGCGCATCGCTTTCAACGCCCGCACGCGACCTTCATTACGGGTACGACGGGCCTTGATGCCCTGGCGGATCCACACCTCTTCCTGCGCCAGCTTGCGATCAAACTCGGCATTCTGAAGGTCTTCCACACGCAGCGCTTCTTCTTTCTCGACCAGGTACTGATCGTAATTCCCCGGATAGGTCACCAGCTTGCCACGATCGAGATCGACAATACGGGTAGCCATATTGCGAATAAAAGAACGGTCGTGGGAGATAAAAATGATCGTCCCATTGAACGATTTCAGGAACCCTTCCAGCCAGTCAATGGTTTCAATATCGAGGTGGTTGGTCGGTTCGTCCAGCAGCAGAACGCGCGGATTACTGACCAGCGCACGCCCCAGCGCTGCTTTACGCAGCCAGCCGCCGGACAGTGACGACAGCGCCGCGTTAGGATCCAGCCCTAACTGCGCCAGCACTTCGTTGATGCGGTTTTCCAGTTGCCACAAATTGTGGTGATCGAGCTGTTCCTGCACCTTCGCCAGATCATTCAGGTTTTTGTCGCTCGGATCGGTCATCACCAGGCGTGAAATGTCGTGGTAACGCTTAAGGTATTCAGCCTGCTCTTCAATCCCTTCCGCCACAAAATCGTAAACGGTGCCTTCCACGTTACGCGGTGGATCCTGCTGCAAGCGCGCAACAATCAGATCCTGCTCATAAATAATGCGCCCATCGTCCAGACCCTGTTCACGATTAAGGATCTTCATCAACGTGGATTTTCCGGCGCCGTTACGGCCCACCAGACAGACGCGTTCGTTATCTTCGATATGCAGTTCTGCGTTATCGAGAAGCGGCGCGTCGCTGAACGACAGCCATGCGCCATGCATACTGATTAATGACATTTATTTATCCTTTCAGGCGGCGGTAATCAGCCAGCAGTTGTGGATTTGACGGTTACGGGCAAAGTCCTGGGAAAGCGTTTTTTGGGTGATTTCTTGTGCTTTCAGTCCCAGCGCCGCCAGACCGTCAAGATCCATACGGAATCCGCGTTTATTGTTGGAGAACATGATCGTGCCGCCTTTACGCAGCAGACGTTTCAGATCTTTCATCAGCGCCAGATGATCGCGCTGGACATCAAAGGCGTCCTCCATGCGTTTCGAGTTGGAGAACGTCGGGGGATCGATAAAAATCAGATCAAACTGTTCATTGGCTTCACGCAGCCAGGCCAGGCAGTCGGCCTGGATAAGCCGATGCGCACGTCCGCTGAGGCCATTCAGACGCAGGTTACGCTCCGCCCACTCAAGATAGGTACGCGACATGTCGACCGTCGTGGTGCTACGCGCACCGCCTAAACCTGCGTGCACGCTGGCGCTGCCGGTGTAGGAGAACAGGTTGAGGAAGTCTTTCCCGTTACTCATCTGTCCCAGCATCCGTCGTGCAATACGGTGATCGAGGAACAGCCCGGTATCCAGGTAATCGGTCAGGTTCACCCACAGGCGAGCGTTGTATTCGCCCACCTCAATGAATTCCCCCTTCTCGTTCATCTTCTGATACTGGTTTTTCCCTTTCTGTCGTTCACGGGTTTTCAGCACCAGTTTGTTCGGCGCAATCTCCAGCACCGACAGCGTGGCCGCGATGATGTCAAACAGTCGCTGACGCGCTTTCTGCGCATCGATGGTTTTCGGCGGGGCGTACTCCTGAATCACCACCCAGTCAGCGTAACGATCTACCGCAACGTTGTATTCCGGCAGGTCGGCATCGTAGAGACGGTAACATTCAATGCCTTCCTGACGCGCCCATTTTTCCAGCTTCTTGATGTTCTTGCGCAGGCGGTTGGCGTAGTCTTCCGCCACCGTCGCCGGTTTGCTGTCCGGCGTGCTTTCCGCCACATGGTAGTTTTTCTGCACGCAGTCCAGCGGACCGTTTTTCGCTTTGAATTGCTTATCAGCACGCAGTTGCAGGCTGCTCAGCAGATCCGGTGAGGCGCTGAACAGAGAGAGGTTCCAGCCGCCGAACTGGTTCTTCATGGTGCGTCCCAGCAGGCTGTGCAGCGCAATCAGCGCCGGCTCGCTGTCCAGACGCTCGCCATAGGGCGGGTTGCTGATCACTGTCCCGTAAGGACCTTTCGGCAGCGGATTGCTCAGTTTCGCCACGTCTTTCACTTCGAAGGTGATCAGCTCGCCAATCCCCGCACGGCGGGCGTTACTGCGCGCGCGTTCAATCACGCGGGCATCACTGTCAGAACCATAAAAATGCGAAGTGTATTCAGCCAGACCTTTGCGGGCGCGGGTTTGCGCTTCCGCCTTTACGTCCTGCCAGAGAGCGTCGTCATGCTGGGCCCAGCCGCTAAATCCCCAGCGGCCACGGTGTAAGCCAGGCGCGCGATCGGTCGCCCACATGACCGCTTCAATCAGCAGCGTGCCCGAACCACACATCGGGTCGAGCAGCGGCGTACCGGGTTTCCAGCCAGAGCGCATGACAATCGCCGCCGCCAGTGTCTCTTTGATAGGTGCCAGACCGGTGCGATCGCGATAGCCGCGCAGATGCAGACCGTCGCCGCTTAAATCCAGCGCAATGCTGGCCGTGTCTTTATTCAGCCAGACGTTGACGCGAATATCTGGCGATTCGCGATCGACATTCGGGCGCGGCAGATTTTTACGCGTGAAAGCATCGACAATCGCATCTTTGACTTTCATCGCGCCGTACTGGCTGTTACGAATGGTGTCGTTCAGCCCGCTGAAGTGGACAGCAAAGGTCGCTCCAGGAGTAAACATCGCCGTCCAGTCGATCGCCTGCACGCCGAGATAAAGGTCTAAGTCACTGTAAACTTTGCACTCACCCAACGGTAAAATAATGCGCGAGGCCAGGCGACTCCACATCAGGCTCTGGTAGACAAGCCGGGTGTCGCCCTGGAAATGGACCCCACCCTGAACCACCTGACACTCCACGGCGCCGAGGTTTTCCAGTTCAGTTTTTAACAGCTCTTCCAGCCCACGGGCCGTACTGGCAAACAAAGAATTCATAGCGTCACTTATACTCGAAGAAAATTGCTGCGCATTATAGCTAATATGGGCGCTATGTCATAAAGTTGAGGGCTTATTTCTTTCGAGGGACTGTACAGTGTTGACGTTATCCAGACTTTTTATCCATCCCGTCAAATCAATGCGCGGCATTGGGTTGACCCACGCTCTGGCAGACGTCAGCGGTCTGGCTTTCGATCGTATTTTTATGCTAACCGAAGCTGATGGCACCTTCATTACCGCTCGTCAGTTTCCGCAAATGGTGCGCTTTACCCCTTCTCCTCTGCATGACGGCCTGCATTTAACCGCGCCTGACGGCAGCAGCGCGCGGGTGCGGTTTGCTGATTTCGCCACCCAGGATGCGCCAACGGAAGTGTGGGGTAACCATTTCACCGCGCGAATCGCCCCAGATGCTATCAACCAGTGGCTAAGTGGCTTCTTTTCGCGCAGCGTGCAACTCCGTTGGGTGGGGCCGCAGCTGACCCGCCGGGTCAAACGCCACGCGGGCGTGCCGCTCTCCTTTGCCGACGGTTTTCCGTACCTGCTGGTGAATGACGCCTCGCTGCGCGATTTACAGCAGCGCTGTCCGGCAGGTGTGCAGGTTGAACAGTTTCGCCCGAACATCGTGGTATCCGGAGCAACCGCATGGGAAGAAGACAGCTGGAAAGTGATCCGCATTGGCGAGGTCATTTTTGATGTAGCGAAGCCGTGCAGCCGCTGTATTTTTACTACGGTCAGTCCGGAAAAAGGGCAAAAGCATCCCTCCGGCGAACCGCTGGCGACGCTGCAAACTTTCCGTACCGCACCGGATAATGGCGATGTCGATTTCGGGCTGAATCTGATAGCCCGTAACAGCGGGGTGATTCGCGTCGGCGACGATGTTGAAATTTTAGCAACTGGCCCGGCCCGGGTATACGGCGCTGCTGCTCAGGATGACGCCGTTGACGCCGTGCAACAGCCTGATACCAGCGTCACCATCGACTGGCAGGGACAGGCGTTTCAGGGGAACAATCAACAGGTACTGCTTGAGCAACTGGAAAACCAGGGGATCCGGGTTCCCTATTCGTGTCGGGCGGGAATATGCGGCTGCTGCCGTATCAAACTGCTGGAAGGTGAAGTAAACCCACTGAAAAAATCAGCGCTTGCTGATGACGGCACCATCCTCAGCTGTAGCTGCGTGCCAAAAACCGCGCTAAAACTGGCGCTCTAAACCGCCTGCTCCAGGCTGAAGCTGTGAGGACGGAACTGCGGCTTCAGCCGGTCATTCATGATTTTAATCGCATCGCCAAGCTGCATGGTTCGTCCGGCCACGACCACGCCCGGTTGCGCCAGCAAACACAGGGCCGCATTCTCACCAGGCTCCACCACTAACAGATTAATTTGCTCCTGGGTGTCGCTCAGCCAGACGCAGGCCGCATCGCCGGTTCCGGGTGACCAGTTTTCGCCGTGCGCCACAAAGTGCCAGCTTTTCGGCATCTGTGGTTTCAGATAGCGAATGGCCACCAGCGCATTAAGTACCAGTTCTGCTTTCTGGTCTTTAGAGAGTTCAAGGTCGCGGCACTTTTCTTCAAAGGAGAAATACAGTGCGGCGTCATCAACGCAAAAACCGGACGGAGAGAATGCATCCGGGGTGAGCATTTTACGGGCAAAACGCGAGCGAAATAACATGCCATTGGCTAAATCGAGCATCATTCGGTCATGCTCTTCGTCATAATACCAACGCCAGTTATCGTCAGGTTTAATTCGCATTGTTTTCTCTCCCCTCTCCATCACCCGTTGCAAAATTGTCCTTTTTTGCCGCTTCGTTTATTACCTTAATAAGCAAAGCTTAAAATGTTTAAATAAGCAACAGTGAAAGAATATAAAACAACCAGGGGAGGAAATAAACCCCTGGTTGTCTGATATTCTGATAAAGAGAGAGAAAAAATCAAATATGGGTAACGATTTCTTTAATCAGCGGCGGGCCTTTAAAAATAAAACCAGAATAAATCTGAACCAGCGACGCCCCGGCCGCCATCTTCTCGCGCGCGGCAATCACAGAGTCGATACCGCCGACGCCAATAATAGGCAACTGACCGTTTAATTCCACAGACAGACGGCGGATAATTTCTGTGCTTTTTAATTGCAGCGGACGACCGCTTAAGCCACCCGTTTGATCGCAATTTTTCATTCCCTGAACCAGAGAACGATCGAGTGTAGTATTGGTGGCAATAACGCCATCAATATTATGCCGAACTAAACTATCGGCAACCTGGATCAGTTCTTCCTCAGAAAGATCCGGCGCGATCTTTACTGCGATCGGAACATATTTCTGGTGGATCGTTTGCAGATCGTTTTGTTTATTTTTAATCGCTGTCAGCAAATCATCCAGCGCGTCGCCATATTGCAGCGAGCGTAATCCTGGTGTATTTGGCGAGGAGATATTAATAGCAATATAACCGGCATAGGCATAGATTTTTTCCATACAAATCAGATAGTCATCTTTACCCTGCTCGACCGGCGTATCTTTATTTTTGCCGATATTAATCCCGAGCACGCCATCATAATGGGCCTTTTTAACGTTCTCCACCAGGTTATCAACGCCGTGGTTATTAAAACCCATGCGGTTGATCAAACCTTCGGCATCAACCAGACGGAACAGTCTTGGTTTATCGTTACCAGGCTGCGGACGCGGGGTCACGGTGCCGATTTCGATCGAGCCAAATCCCATCGCGCCCAGGGCATCAATACACTCCCCGTCCTTGTCCAGACCGGCAGCAAGACCGAGCGGATTTTTAAAGGTTAATCCCATACAGGTGACCGGTTTTGCCGGGACTTTCTGGCGGATCAACGCTTCTAGCGGCGTTCCCGTCACACGACGTAATTGCTGAAATGTTAATTCATGAGCGCGCTCAGGATCGAGCTGGAAAAGGGCTTTACGAACGAAGGGGTAGTACATGAACTCTCCTGGATTCCCGGTGTGCAAACCGGGGGCGTATTATGGGTGATGTCGGTCAAAAAGGGAATTGACCTGTGGCAATAAAAAGCAAACGTTTCCCCCGCCACGTTCTTTTTATGCAATTTTCAGATTTTCTATTCCGCATAAATCATTTCGATTCCCGATCTCCCTCTGTCAGACTGCAAAAATTGTTATCAATGTTAAATAAAAGCGAACAATTAGTTATAAGGGGAGAATGCATCTATGCGCGTCATCACTTTGGCGGGAAGCCCACGCTTTCCCTCCCGATCCAGTGCGTTACTGGAATATGCCCGGGAAAAACTGAACGGTCAGGACGTCGAGGTTTACCACTGGAATCTGCACAACTTCGAACCTGAAGATCTACTGTATGCCCGTTTCGACAGCCCGGCGTTGAAAACACTCGTTGAGCAACTGAAAGAAGCGGACGGTCTGATCGTTGCCACGCCGGTCTATAAGGCAGCCTACTCCGGAGCGCTGAAAACGCTGCTCGATCTGCTCCCGGAACGCGCGCTGGAGGGCAAGGTGGTTCTGCCGCTGGCGACGGGCGGCACCGTCGCTCACCTGCTCGCCGTTGATTATGCGCTGAAACCGGTGCTCAGCGCCCTGAAAGCCCAGGAGATTTTGCACGGCGTTTTTGCCGATGACTCCCAGGTGATCGATTATCAGCATAAGCCGCATTTCACACCCAATTTGCAACTGCGTCTTGATAAGGCGCTGGAAACGTTCTGGCACGCTCTGCATCGCCGCGACGTCAGGGTTCCCACCTTTAATACCGTGCGAGGTACGGCCCATGCGTAATCTTCTTAAACCCCGTTCGGCGTGGCTGGCCTTCGCTGGGCTGCTGGCTTTTTCCGGGCTGACACAGGCGGCGGAGCCCTCTCCTGATGCCTTACGCATCGGCTATCAGAAAGGCAGCATCAGTATGGTTCTGGCAAAAAGTCATCAGTTACTGGAAACGCGTTATCCCGGAACAAAAATATCCTGGATTGAATTTCCCGCCGGGCCGCAGATGCTGGAAGCCCTGAACGTCGGCAGTATCGATCTGGGCAGCACCGGTGATATTCCCCCCATTTTCGCCCAGGCGGCCGGGGCTGATTTAGTTTACGTCGGCGTTGAACCGGCAAAACCGAAAGCAGAAGTGATTCTGGTGCCGGAAAACAGCCCGATCAAGACCGTAGCGGAACTGAAAGGTCATAAGGTGGCGTTCCAGAAAGGCTCCAGTTCGCACAACCTGCTGCTGCGTGCGCTGCAACAGGCCGGACTGAAATTTACCGATATCCAGCCTACCTACCTGACCCCTGCCGATGCCCGTGCGGCTTTCCAGCAGGGTAACGTCGATGCGTGGGCCATCTGGGATCCCTACTATTCCGCTGCATTATTGCAGGGCGGCGTGCGCGTACTGAAAGACGGCACCGATCTGAAACAGACGGGATCGTTCTATCTCGCCGCCCGACCGTACGCCGAGAAAAACGGCGCATTTATCCAAGGCGTGCTGGAAACCTTCAGTCAGGCGGATGCGTTAACCCTCAGTCAGCGTCAGGAGAGTATTACCCTGCTGGCAAAAACGATGGGTCTGCCGGAACCGGTGATTGCCTCCTATCTCGATCATCGCCCACCAACCACCATTTCGCCGGTCAGCGCCTCTGTGGCCGCCCTGCAACAACAAACTGCGGATCTGTTTTACGACAACCGGCTGGTACCGAAAAAAATCGATATTCGCCAGCGCATCTGGCAGCCCACTCAACAGGAAGGAAAACAGTTATGAGCCTGAATATGTTCTGGTTTTTACCGACGCACGGTGACGGTCACTATCTGGGAACCGAAGAAGGCTCCCGCCCGGTGGATCAAGGCTATTTACAGCAGATTGCTCAGGCGGCGGATCGTCTGGGATTCACCGGCGTGCTGATCCCAACCGGACGATCCTGCGAAGACGCGTGGCTGGTCGCGGCATCGATGATCCCGGTGACCCAGCGACTCAAGTTCCTGGTGGCATTGCGTCCGAGCGTCACCTCGCCAACCGTTGCCGCACGTCAGGCCGCCACGCTCGACAGGCTCTCTAACGGTCGCGCGCTGTTTAACCTGGTCACCGGCAGCGATCCGCAGGAACTGGCGGGCGACGGTGTGTTTCTCGATCACAGCGAACGTTACGAGGCCTCCTCGGAGTTCACCCAGGTCTGGCGTCGTTTATTGCAGGGCGAAACTGTCGATTTCAACGGAAAGCACATCCACGTTCGCGGGGCGAAGCTGTTCTTCCCGCCGATCCAACAGCCTTATCCGCCACTTTACTTCGGCGGTTCTTCCGATGTTGCCCAGGATCTGGCCGCTGAGCAGGTCGATCTTTACCTCACCTGGGGCGAGCCGCCTGAACTGGTGAAGGAGAAGATCGCTCAGGTACGAACCAAAGCCGCAGCGCGCGGACGTAACGTCCGTTTTGGCATTCGCCTGCACGTCATCGTCCGTGAAACCAACGAGGAAGCATGGCGGGCAGCGGATCGGCTGATTGCTCACCTGGATGACGACACCATCGCAAAAGCACAGGCGGCTTTCGCCCGGACGGATTCCGTTGGTCAGCACCGAATGGCGGCGCTACATAATGGCAAGCGCGACCAACTGGAGATAAGCCCAAATCTGTGGGCCGGTGTGGGTCTGGTGCGTGGAGGCGCCGGAACCGCGCTGGTTGGTGACGGTCCGACGGTAGCGGCGCGCATCAATGAGTATGCGGCGCTGGGCATCGACAGCTTCGTGCTTTCAGGTTATCCGCATCTGGAAGAGGCGTACAGGGTCGGCGAACTGTTGTTCCCGCATCTGGACGTCGCGATCCCGGAAATCCCGCAGCCGCAACGCCGACATCAGCAGGGTGAGGCGGTAGCGAATGAATTTATCCCGCGCAAGGTTGCGCAGAGCTAAGGAGAATCGCGATGGCAACGCCAATACAAAGGGGGTTATTGCGCGTTGCCCCCTGGTTTTTACCGGTGGGCATCGTCGCCGTCTGGCAACTGGCCTCCTCCGTAGGCTGGCTCTCCGGGCGCATTTTACCCTCGCCGGAAGGGGTGATCGCCGCCTTCTGGACGCTCTCTGCCAGCGGCGAACTCTGGCAGCATCTGGCCATCAGCTCCTGGCGCGCGCTGATCGGCTTCTCGATCGGCGGTTCAATTGGCCTGACGCTGGGGCTGATCAGCGGCTTATCGCGCTGGGGAGAACGTCTGCTGGACACGTCAATTCAGATGCTGCGTAACGTTCCGCATCTGGCGCTGATCCCGTTAGTTATTTTGTGGTTTGGCATTGATGAAACCGCGAAGATCTTCCTGGTGGCGCTGGGGACGCTCTTTCCCATCTATATCAACACCTGGCACGGGATCCGCAATATCGACAGAGGTCTGGTTGAGATGGCGCGCAGCTACGGGTTATCCGGCTTTTCGCTGTTTCTCCATGTGATCCTGCCCGGTGCCCTGCCCTCGATTATGGTCGGCGTGCGCTTTGCGCTGGGGCTGATGTGGCTGACGCTTATCGTCGCGGAAACCATCTCGGCCAATTCCGGGATCGGTTATCTGGCGATGAACGCAAGGGAGTTTCTGCAAACGGATATTGTGGTTGTCGCCATTATTCTCTATGCCCTGCTTGGCAAACTGGCCGACGTCAGCGCTCAACTGCTGGAACGCGTCTGGCTGCGCTGGAACCCGGCTTATCATGTGAAGGAGGCCACCGTATGAATCCTGCCCGTCTGAACCAGGGTACGCCGCTCCTGCTGAATGCAGTGACGAAAAAGTATGCGGCTAACACCGTACTGAATCAGCTTGATCTGCATATTCCGGCAGGTCAGTTTGTTGCCGTCGTCGGTCGCAGCGGCGGGGGTAAAAGTACCCTGCTACGCCTGCTGGCGGGGCTGGAATCGCCGAATGCGGGTGAACTGCTGGCCGGTACCACGCCGCTTCGCGATATTCAGGACGATACCCGCATGATGTTTCAGGATGCCCGACTTCTCCCGTGGAAGTCGGTGATCGATAACGTGGGACTGGGGTTGAAGGGCAACTGGCGGGACGCTGCGCGTCAGGCGCTGGCGGCGGTTGGGCTGGAAGAACGAGCGACGGAATGGCCTGCGGCGCTTTCCGGTGGACAAAAGCAGCGTGTCGCCCTTGCGCGGGCGCTGATCCACCGACCGGGCCTGCTGTTGCTCGACGAACCGCTTGGCGCGCTGGATGCGTTAACGCGGCTGGAGATGCAGGATCTCATTGTTTCGCTGTGGCAGGAGCATGGTTTCACCGTGCTGCTGGTGACGCATGACGTCAGCGAAGCCGTAGCGATGGCCGACCGGGTGTTGTTGATTGAGGATGGCAGGATTGGCCTGGATCTGACGGTCGACATTGCGCGACCGCGCCGGTTAGGATCGGTGCGTTTAGCGGAACTGGAAGCCGACGTGTTGAGTCGGGTTATGCAGCGTGGGGTAACAGAACAGCCAGCCCGTCGACATGGATAAGCATTCAGGACGTTCCATGCCCGGTAGGCGAACGCCACCGGGCATTTTGCCGGATGGCGGCGTTACCGCCTTATCCGGCCAACAAAACGACAGGTCAATGTCTCAGGATAACGCTTTGGTAACCTTCTCGAACAGATCGCCGGAAAGATTCTCCAGCCCTTTCAACTGCTCCAGCGCGGCACGCATTTTTTGCTGACGTTTCGCATCATAACGCTTCAGGCGGATCAATGGTTCGATCAGGCGTGACGCTACCTGCGGATTACGGCTGTTAAGCTCGGTCAACATCTCGACCAGGAACTGATATCCACTGCCATCTTCCGCATGGAAAGCCGCCGGGTTACTGCCGGCAAACGCGCCAATCAGCGAACGAATACGATTCGGGTTGCTCATGCTGAACGAACGGTGTTTCAACAGGCCGCGCACCGTGTCCAGCACGTTATCCGCTGGACTGGTGGACTGCAGGATAAACCATTTGTCCATCACCAGACCGTCCTGATGCCACTTGTCGTCATACTCCTGCATCAGCGCGTCACGGCACGGCAACTGCGCAGCCACGGCCGCAGAGAGCGCCGCCAGCGCATCGGTCATGTTGTTAGCTTCGCGATACTGTTTGCTTACCAGCGTATCTGCCAGCGTCGTTTCACCGAAGGCCAGGAAGCGCAGGCAGGCATTACGCAGCGTACGTTTGCCGATGTCCGCATGCTCAACGCGGTACTCCTCCAGGCGATTGGCGTTATAGATTGCCAGGAACTCATCCGCCAGTTCCGCCGCCAGAGTACGCGTTAACGCTTCGCGAACTTCCGCGATCGCCAGCGGATCGATAACCTCAAACAATTCGGCAATTTCGTTTGCCGAAGGCAGCGTCAGAATTTCCGCCGCCAGCGCCGGATCGATCTTCTCATCCAGCAGCACGGCGCGGAAAGCATCCGCCACATGCACCGGCAGAGAGAGCGGCTGTCCCTGCTGATGGCGCGCCACGTTCAGCTTAATGTACGTTGCCAGCAGGCTTTGCGCCGCGTCCCAACGGGAGAAGTCGTTGCGCGCATGGCGCATCAGGAACGTCAGTTGCTGATCGCTCCATTTATATTCCAGTTTCACCGGGGCAGAGAATTCGCACAGCAGCGTCGGTACCGGCTGGAAATAAACGTTATCGAACACAAACGTCTGCTCCGCCTGCGTCACGTTCAGCACGGCGTTCACCGGATGACCACCTTTCTGTAGCGGGATCACCTTGCCTTCGTTGTCATACAGTTCGATGGCAAACGGAATATGCAGCGGCTGTTTCTCGGCCTGATCCGGCGTTGCCGGCGTGCGCTGGCTGAGGGTCAGCGTGTACTGCTCCGTTTCCGGGTTATAGTCATCCTTAGCGGTAACAATCGGCGTACCGGACTGGCTGTACCAGCGGCGGAAATGGGAAAGATCGACGTTGGAGGCATCTTCCATTGCCTGGACGAAGTCATCACAGGTCGCCGCGCTGCCGTCGTGACGCTCAAAGTACAGCTGCATCCCTTTCTGGAAATTCGTCTCACCGAGCAGGGTGTGGATCATGCGAATGACTTCTGCGCCCTTTTCATACACGGTCAGGGTATAGAAATTGTTCATTTCGATGACCTTATCCGGGCGGATCGGATGCGCCATCGGACTGGCATCTTCAGCAAACTGCAGGCCGCGCATGGTGCGCACATTGCTGATCCGGTTAACCGCTCGGGAACCAAGATCCGAACTGAACTCCTGATCGCGGAAAACGGTTAACCCCTCTTTCAGGCTCAACTGGAACCAGTCGCGACAGGTGACGCGATTACCGGTCCAGTTGTGGAAATACTCATGGCCAATCACGCGTTCAATATCGAGATAATCTTTGTCGGTGGCGGTGTCGGTTCGCGCCAGCACGTATTTGGAGTTAAAGATATTAAGACCTTTATTCTCCATCGCGCCCATATTAAAGAAGTCGACGGCGACTATCATATAGATGTCAAGATCGTACTCCAGGCCGAAGCGCTCCTCGTCCCACTTCATCGAGTTCTGTAACGACGTCATCGCCCACGGCGCACGGTCGAGATTGCCGCGATCCACGTACAGTTCCAGCGCCACTTCACGCCCGGAACGGGTGGTAAAGGTATCGCGCAGCACGTCGAAATCACCGGCGACCAGTGCAAACAGGTAGCACGGTTTCGGGAACGGATCCTGCCACTGGACCCAGTGACGACCATTTTCCAGTTCCCCCTCGCCGGTACGGTTACCGTTGGAGAGCAGGAACGGATATTTGCTTTTATCGGCAATAATTTTGGTGGTAAAACGCGCCAGTACGTCCGGACGGTCGAGATACCAGGTGATATGGCGGAAGCCTTCTGCTTCACACTGGGTGCATAACGCCTCGCCCGACTGATACAGGCCTTCCAGCGCGGTGTTCCGGGCCGGGCTGATTTCATTAACAATACGCAGCGTAAAACGCTCGGGCAGATTGCTAATCACCAGCGCGCCCGCTTCTTCTTTATAAGCTGTCCACGGTTCATCGTTGACGTGGAGAGAGACCAGCGTCAGATCTTCTCCATCCAGTTTCAGCGGGGCATCCGATGCGCCATGACGAACAGCCTGGCTCACTGCCGTGACCACGGTTTTTTCAGCATCCAGGTCAAAGGTCAAGTCAATATCAGTAATCTGGTAATCCGGCGCACGGTAGTCGTGGCGGTATTTGGCTTGTGGCTGTTGTGTCATAAAAAACCTTTAGCATCTTTTGAAGAGTCTCGACTTCAGTCTATTCCTGTTGCGCAAAACGCGCTACGCAGAATGTTTATCTTTTCAGGCACAAACACTCTTTTTGCTACATTTTTATAACACACGGCACGAAATGCACTCGACCCTGGCGTCACCTTATGGTGTGATCGGGGTTCAATAAATCGCTAAACAAGGTATACTCCAGCGGTTTTCTTAGTTGTTTATTGTACTAAACGCTCCCGTGAGAGGATGCTACTGCGCACCTATGACACAATTCGCTTCTCCTGTTCTGCACTCGTTGCTGGATACAGATGCTTATAAGTTGCATATGCAGCAAGCCGTATTTCACCACTACTATGATGTGCAGGTAGCGGCTGAATTTCGTTGCCGAGGCGACGACCTGCTGGGTATTTATGCCGACACCATTCGCGAGCAGGTCAATGCTATGCAGCACCTGCGCCTGGAGGATGAAGAGTATCAGTGGCTCTCCGGGCTGCCCTTCTTCAAAGCGGATTACCTCAACTGGCTGCGCGATTTTCGCTATGACCCACAGCAGGTTTCCGTCAGCAACGACAACGGAAAGCTGAATATCCGCCTAACCGGTCCGTGGCGTGAAGTCATCATGTGGGAAGTCCCGTTGCTGGCAGTGATCAGCGAACTGGTTCATCGCTATCGCTCACCAGAAATGGGCGTTGCGCAGGCCCTTGATACGCTGGAGACGAAATTAGTCGATTTCTCTGCTTTAACGTCCAGTCTCGATATGTCCCGCTTCCACCTGATGGATTTCGGCACCCGTCGACGTTTTTCCCGCGAAGTGCAACAGGCTATCGTTAAACGTTTGCAGCAGGAGTCGTGGTTTGTTGGCACCAGTAACTACGATCTGGCCCGCCGTCTGTCGCTGACGCCAATGGGCACACAGGCGCACGAGTGGTTCCAGGCGCATCAACAGATAAGTCCAGAACTGGCAACCAGCCAGCGCGCTGCCCTGGCCGCATGGTTGAATGAATACCCGGACCAACTGGGTATCGCGTTGACCGATTGCATTACCATGGACGCGTTTTTACGCGACTTTGGCGCTGAATTTGCCACGCGCTATCAGGGACTGCGCCATGACTCGGGCGATCCTGTTGAATGGGGCGAAAAGGCCATCGCCCATTATGAAAAGTTGGGTATCGATCCGCACAGCAAAACGCTGGTCTTTTCCGACAATCTGGATCTGAGTAAAGCGGTAGACCTTTATCGTCACTTCTCCTCCCGCGTACAGTTGAGTTTTGGTATTGGTACGCGTCTGACCTGCGATATTCCGCAGGTTAAGCCGCTGAATATTGTGATCAAGCTGGTTGAGTGCAACGGTAAACCGGTTGCCAAGCTGTCTGACAGCCCGGGCAAAACCATTTGTCACGACAAAGCCTTTGTTCGCGCGTTGCGTAAAGCGTTTGATTTACCGCATATCAAAAAAGCCAGTTAATCCTCCCAGGGAGCCGCTTCGGCTCCCTTTTCGTACTTATTTCTGAAATCTTTCTCTTTGCCTGTTAATTCTGCTTGTCTGATTGCAGATGCCAGGTAACATAGGAAATCCCCATTCCGGGGAACATGTGTTTATATATCGGACTATTAACAGAGAGAATATTATGAGCGTTGTGCCTGTAGCCGACGTACTCCAGGGCCGCGTAGCCGTTGACAGCGAAGTCACCGTGCGCGGATGGGTACGTACCCGCCGAGATTCAAAAGCTGGCATCTCCTTCCTCGCCGTTTATGACGGTTCCTGCTTTGATCCTGTACAGGCCGTCATCAATAATTCTCTGCCCAATTACAATGAAGAAGTGCTGCGTCTGACCACCGGCTGCTCCGTTATCGTTACCGGCAAGGTTGTGGCCTCTCCGGGACAAGGACAGAGTTTTGAGATCCAGGCCACTGAGGTTGAAGTCAGCGGCTGGGTTGAAGATCCTGACACCTACCCGATGGCGGCGAAACGTCACAGCATCGAGTACCTGCGTGAAGTTGCGCACCTGCGTCCGCGTACCAACATGATTGGTGCCGTCGCTCGTGTTCGCCACACGCTGGCACAGGCACTGCACCGTTTCTTCGATGAGCAGGGCTTCTTCTGGGTTTCCACTCCGCTTATCACCGCGTCTGATACCGAAGGCGCGGGTGAGATGTTCCGCGTGTCGACGCTGGACCTGGAAAACCTGCCGCGTAACGATCAGGGCAAAGTGGATTTCGACAAAGACTTCTTTGGTAAAGAGTCCTTCCTGACCGTATCCGGCCAGTTGAACGGCGAAACTTACGCCTGCGCGTTGTCGAAGATCTATACCTTCGGTCCGACCTTCCGTGCGGAAAATTCCAACACCACCCGTCACCTGGCGGAGTTCTGGATGCTGGAACCGGAAGTGGCCTTCGCCAACCTGAGCGACATTGCCGGTCTGGCGGAAGGCATGCTGAAATATGCCTTCAAAACCGTACTGACCGAGCGAGCTGACGACATGAAGTTCTTTGCCGAGCGCGTGGATAAAGAGGCGATTAGTCGTCTGGAACGCTTCATCGAGGCGGATTTCGCCCAGGTGGATTACACTGATGCGGTCGCCATTCTGGAAGAGTGCATTAAGAAAGGCAGAAAGTTCGAAAACCCGGTTTACTGGGGTGTCGATCTCTCCTCCGAACACGAACGTTATCTGGCAGAAGAACACTTTAAAGCGCCGGTAGTGGTGAAAAACTATCCGAAAGAGATTAAAGCGTTCTATATGCGCCTGAACGAAGACGGTAAAACCGTTGCCGCGATGGACGTTCTGGCTCCGGGTATCGGTGAAATCATCGGTGGTTCTCAGCGTGAAGAGCGTCTGGATGTGCTGGATGCGCGTATGCTGGAAATGGGCCTGAATAAAGAAGACTACTGGTGGTATCGCGATCTGCGTCGCTACGGCACCGTGCCGCACTCCGGCTTCGGTCTCGGCTTCGAGCGTCTGATCGCGTACGTTACCGGCGTACAGAACGTTCGTGACGTGATCGCATTCCCGCGCACACCGCGTAACGCGACGTTCTAAAAAAGTTCGCATAAAGGCCAGCCCCGCTGGCCTTTTTTATTGGCTGAAATGTCAGGTTTTGTGAGTAATAAGTAAGCAACTTTAATAGCAATCCCCAAAACCCCTTCTCCTGTTACCTGATGTTACGCCGTAATATTTCTGTACAAAAAATAAACCGTATCATTCTTGCGGATTAGTATTTCCTCATCCAATAGCACGTTTTATACACAATTCCACAGCATTCCAGACGTCCAGAAATAGCCATAAGCAAAACTGGAAACGTCTACTTTCTGTACGCTATTTTTCTTTTATCCAAATTAAAGATAAGAAAATCATATAAATAGATATAAGTGGGGTGATCTGGAGCTGAAATCGTTTCGAAATTTGATGTCGTTCACAAAGTTCCAGAAAAGTAATATTTAGTTACACATTTTTTCTTTCTGAAACTAATTCTCTATCTTTGTAGCACTTTCACGGTAGCGAAACGATAGTTTGAATGGAAAGATGCCTGTCAGACACATAAAGACACCAAACTCTCATCAATAGTTCCGTAAATTTTTATTGACGAAATTTATTGGCGGCAGTGGCAGGTGTCATAAAAAAACCAATGAGGGTAATAAATAATGATGAAGCGCAATATTCTGGCAGTGGTTATCCCTGCCCTGCTGGTAGCCGGTGCAGCTAACGCTGCAGAAATCTACAACAAAGACGGCAACAAACTGGACCTGTACGGTAAAACCGTTGGTCTGCACTATTTTTCTGATAACAAAGACAACGATGGCGACAAAACTTATGCTCGCCTTGGTTTCAAAGGGGAAACTCAGATCAATGACCAACTGACCGGTTACGGCCAGTGGGAATATCAATTCCAGGGTAACCGCTCTGAAGGCGGCGATGACGCACAGAAAGGTAACAAAACCCGTCTGGCATTCGCCGGTCTGAAATTCGGTGACGCGGGCTCCTTCGACTACGGTCGTAACTACGGTATCGTTTACGATGCACTGGGTTACACCGATATGCTGCCAGAATTCGGCGGTGATACTGCGTACAGCGATAACTTCTTCGTTGGCCGTGTTGGTGGCGTTGCGACCTACCGTAACTCTAACTTCTTCGGTCTGGTTGATGGCCTGAACTTCGGTGTTCAGTACCTGGGCAAAAACGAGCGTGACGGTAACGTTAGTCGCTCCAACGGCGACGGCGTCGGCGGTTCTGTTAGCTATGAAATGAATGGCTTCGGTATCGTTGGTGCATACGGCGCGGCTGACCGCACCAATGCACAAGAAGGTCAGTTCTACGGCGACGGCAAAAAAGCTGAGCAGTGGGCAACCGGTGTGAAGTATGATGCAAACAACATCTACCTGGCAGCCAACTACGGTGAAACCCGTAACGCTACCCATTTCACCAACGCTCTAACTGAGGAAAGCGGCTTCGCAAACAAAACTCAGGACTTCTTCATTGTGGCTCAGTACCAGTTCGATTTCGGTCTGCGTCCGTCCATCTCCTACAACAAATCTAAAGCGAAAGACGTAGAAGGTGTAGGTAGCGAAGATCTGGTGAACTACGTTGAAGTGGGCGCAACCTACTACTTCAACAAAAACATGTCCACCTATGTTGACTATCAGATCAACCAGATTGATTCTGACAACAAACTGGGCGTGAACTCTGACGACACCGTTGCTGTCGGTATCGTATACCAGTTCTAATAGCAGACCCCTTTGTTAAATGCCTAAAAAACAGGACTTCGGTCCTGTTTTTTTATGCCTGTCAGCCAAATCTTGCGACTTCAAAAAACCTGCAGGGTTTTCATCACTAACGGTTGGCATTTTGTAAATCTACCGTTAACCTGATAACGGATTTCCCTTCTGTAACCACAATGGAACCTCGTCATGTTTGAGAACATTACTGCCGCCCCTGCCGACCCCATTCTGGGTCTGGCCGATCTGTTTCGTGCTGATGACCGTCCTTCGAAAATTAACCTTGGGATCGGTGTCTATAAAGATGAAACTGGCAAAACGCCAGTGCTGACCAGCGTTAAAAAAGCCGAGCAATACCTACTCGAAAATGAAACAACGAAAAACTACCTCGGCATTGACGGTATTCCGGAATTTGGCCGTTGCACACAGGAACTGCTGTTCGGTAAAGGTAGCGCGCTGATTAACGACAAACGCGCACGCACGGCACAAACGCCGGGCGGCACCGGTGCGCTGCGCGTTGCAGCCGACTTCCTGGCAAAAAATACGGCAGTAAAACGCGTATGGGTGAGCAACCCGAGCTGGCCAAACCATAAGAGCGTGTTTAACTCCGCCGGGCTGGAAGTACGCGAGTACGCTTATTACGACGCAGAAAACCATTCTCTGGACTTCGACGCGCTGCAAAACAGCCTGAGCGAAGCGCAGGCTGGCGACGTGGTGCTGTTCCACGGATGCTGCCATAACCCAACAGGTATCGATCCTACGCTTGAGCAGTGGCAAACACTGGCTCAGCTTTCCGTCGAGAAAGGCTGGTTGCCACTGTTTGACTTCGCGTATCAGGGCTTCGCCCGTGGTCTGGAAGAGGATGCGGAAGGACTGCGCGCGTTCGCCGCGCTGCACAAAGAGCTGATTGTCGCGAGTTCCTATTCCAAGAACTTTGGCCTGTACAACGAGCGTGTCGGTGCCTGTACGTTAGTTGCGGCAGATACGGAAACCGTTGACCGCGCCTTCAGCCAGATGAAATCCGCCATTCGTGCGAACTACTCTAACCCGCCCGCCCACGGCGCATCTGTGGTTGCCACGATCCTCAGCAACGATGCACTGCGCGCAATCTGGGAACAGGAACTGACCGACATGCGTCAGCGCATTCAGCGTATGCGTCTGCTGTTTGTGAATACCCTGCAAGAGAAAGGGGCGGATCGCGATTTCAGCTTTATCATCAAACAAAACGGCATGTTCTCTTTCAGCGGCCTGACCAAAGATCAGGTTCTGCGTCTGCGTGAAGAGTTTGGCGTCTACGCAGTGGCTTCTGGCCGCGTCAACGTCGCCGGGATGACCCCGGATAACATGGCACCGCTGTGCGAAGCCATTGTCGCCGTGCTGTAAGACTTCCGATAAAACAAAGCCCGCGATAAGCGGGCTTTTTAATGGGGATTACCAGACAGGCATTTCATCCTGCAGGAACGGATTGTGCAACCGTTCATAGCCCAGCGTCGACAGCGGTCCATGACCTGGAATAAACGTCACGTCATCGCCTAACGGCAACAGCTTACGTTTAATCGAATCAATCAACTGGTTGTGATCGCCGCGCGGGAAATCACTACGCCCTACTCCGCCTTTAAAAATCACGTCGCCTGAAATGAGAAGCTGCGACTGCTCGTCAAAGAAAACAACGTGTCCAGGCGTATGCCCCGGGCAATGCAACACCTGTAAAGTCACATTCCCTACGCTGACACGATCTCCTTCGTTAAGCCAACGGTCGGGTGTCAGTGGCTGACATTCGCCGAGGCCAAACATGCGACTCTGAGCTGGCAGACCCTGCAACCAGAACTCATCTTCTTTTTCCGGACCGATAACCGGTACGCTATAGTGCTGCGCCAGTTCCGCCGCGGCACCCACATGATCGAGGTGTCCGTGAGTGAGCAGGATTTGCGTCAGCGTAATGCCGCTGGCGTCCACTTCCTGTTTGATTTTCTCAGCATCACCGCCGGGATCGACAAGCGCTGCCAGACGCGTTTGCTCACACCAGATCAAAGAACAGTTCTGGGAGAACGCGGTGACCGGAATAATACGATAGTTCATACTGCTCCTGTTTCGTTAATCACCAGTGCCGCGCCGGCCCGGTGTCAATATGCACAAAGTTACTGCGTGGGTAGTATCCTACACCACCTGCGCGCATAGATAACGCGGCTTTGCGAATATTACTTAACGAAATTCCTTCAATATGAAAATCCATTGCCTGGCCTTTGGTGTGATAGCTTTGTTTCGCTACCCCACGGCTGTGCGCACGCAATTCATTGTTGGTATCCAGTGAACGATAACCGGAAATCAGCTGAACAGGTTTACGCGTTCCCAGCAGCCCTTGCAGGCGGAAAAGCTGATCGAAGAGTCCGGGATCGATGGACTTCACCTTATTCGCGCGATAGTCACGGAAAAAATGGTTAAGTTTGGCTAATTCATCCTGAATATAAGCTCTGCCATCAAAAAATTCCGCTTTGATTGACTCTCCGGTGTTGAGGTTACTCAGAGTCAAAATACGCGGACGCGGGGTAGAGAGTGTGGCAAACGCAGGCACAGGCAAGATGGCAGCGCCGAGGGCAGCACCACCTAACGCCAGCAGTTTGCGGCGATTAGCGTCAAATTTGTCCATGGTTTAAGGTCTACAGGTCAATGTTATCGTCTATATGCTTTAGCGCACGATAGGCACCTTAACTGGCAAAAAAGCTGCCGTCAAGTTGGCCCAACCCCAGTAATGACGGGGCTTCTGGGCCGATGCCCCTGTCACTACCAAATATTACGACAACAGATTAACCAGAACCTCTTCATTTACCTGATTAATTGCTCAGCTTTTGCCACAATTTGTGCGCTGGATCGCGCCGTCAGATCATAATTGTAAATATCTGTACGATACTGGGTGCGCCCGTCTGCACCAACAAACGCCGTCAGGTAGTAAAGGTTGACCGGAATAGTCTGGCGAATATTCACATAGCGCGTGTCACCCTGCTTTAGCGCATCGGAAATGCGCGTATCGTTCCAGCCCGCGTCCTGCAACAGCATATTTGCCAGTTCCGACGCCTTGTTTACGCGCACACAGCCGGAACTGAGCGCCCGGGTATCCTTCTGGAACAGATTGTGGTTCGGCGTATCGTGCAGATAGATAGCATCGGAACTGGGCATATTGAACTTATAGCGGCCCAGCGAGTTACGCGCGCCAGGCGCCTGCTGGAAACGGAACGGTAAATTTGACGGCGTGATGGTTGACCAGTCAACCTGCCACGGATCTATCGCCTCTCTGCTGTTCCAGCCTCGCATCACGGTATAACCGTGACGTTCAAGGTAGCCCGGATCGTTCCACAGTTTGGGCAGAATGTCTTTACGTGCCAGCGTCGGCGGGACGTTCCACGGTGGATTGACCACCACGTTATTCAGCGCGCTGCTCATCATCGGCGTTTTACGATCGGGACGACCAACAATCACCCGGGACGCCAGTACTTGATTACCGTTCTGGTAATAAACCAGCGAATACGCCGGAATATTCACCATAATTCCCGTCGAAAGTTCAGACGGAAGCAAGCGCAGACGCTGGATATTGAGTGCCAGTACGCCCGCACGCTGCGCGGGCGTCATGTTCAGCCAGTCACGCGTGGCAGGGCCAATTGCGCCATCCGCGCCCAGCCCTTGCCAGGTCTGGAAGCGTTTTACCGCTTCAACCAGCTCTTTATCATACGCGGCACGAACAGCCGATGCTGGCTTACTGCGCGGGGTGGTCTGTTTCGCGGCGTCAACGATCGGGGTTTCAACGGCAACAGCAGACGGGCTGACTACCGCCTCTGACGGGGTCTCATCACCCGGCAGCGCAATTTTAGGTCCCCCTTCCAGCATCCCGGTACGTTGCAGTATTTCCCGCAGTGCCGGCACGTCGTTGCTCCACTGACCCGGTCGCAGCGTTGCTTTGCCGGTTAGTTGCGGCCACGGACGTGAATCGCCCACCAGCGTCAATAGCGACGCGTGCATCGATGCATACTGAGGGTGCTGAGGCGCCAGCCCGGCAATAAACGTCGGGAGTTGCCCATTATCCAGCGCGACCTGCCACTGATTGAGAACCGACAGCGGTGGCGTCGCCAGCGCATACGGCTTGCTGCTGTACAGCCAACGGTTGCCCTTGACCGGGATATTGGCTATCAAATGGAGATAACCCATCATCGCATCAGACAACACCAGATCGCGTGTCATACCGTTAACGCCAGGATCGGTCAGTAACGCCACCCAGGTAGTAAACTGGGGCTGGAAACCGGCGATGGCGACCTCAGCTAGCTGTTGCTGGAACGCTTTTACGGCTTCACGATTTTCCCACATGGGTTTCATATCGCGCGCCGCATAGAGCAATTCAAGCTGATTCATATAGACAGGCGTGTAGCCCGAGGGAAGTTGCGACTGCAGTTCAGTCCGCGCCTTTTCCGCCGCCCCTTCAGGAAGAGGCTGCAGACCCGCCATCACGGCCGTTGCGCCAGATTGCGCCTGCGGCTGGGCGAGGCTCTGCTCACTGGCAACAACGGGGCTGTCGCCAGGTATAACTTCAGGCTCATCAGCCTGAACACTGAACAGTGGAGCGAATGCTACGGCCAGGCATAAACTCATTGCCGAGAGCCGACGACCACCAATTTTATTAAGCAACATCCCTTGCCCTCTGGTTACATTACGACATGCTCACATCTACCGGAGCTTTCCTTCATTATAGAAAGGCTGTTATGTGATTGCCTAACCTAATGTAAAGAAGTTTAAAGAAAATGCACCTGAAATCCGCTGATTAAGAAATGAAAAAGACGGCTTCTCAGCCGTCTTTGGGGTTTTAGCTGGCCTCTGACGGGGCATCAGCCTCACCGGGGAGAGGGTCAGGCAACTGCGGGGCAAATCCGCGCAGTCCGACCACGTGGACGTGTTCCGTATTCTGGAAAACTTTACGGACCAGCTTATAGGTGGTGCCCTTCTCCGGACTGATGTTTTCCGGTGCCGCGATGATCAACTGCATTTGCAGACGTTCGCACAGCTCGAACAGCGTCGCGATGGAGCGCGCATCCAGACGGGCTGCTTCATCGAGGAACAGCAGACGGCATGGGGAGATGTCTTTCCCGCGCAGACGACGCGCTTCATCTTCCCAGCTCTGAACCACCATCACCAGGATAGACATCCCGGTCCCGATCGCTTCACCGGTCGACAGCGCACCGGACTCCGCACGCAGCCAGCCATCGGAACCCCGGTTGACTTCCACTTCCATTTCGAGATAGTTACGATAGTCCAGCAACTCCTCGCCAATGGTCTGCGGCGTACGCTGCCCCATGTCGATCTGCGGATTCAGGCGCTGATACAGCTTCGCCAATGCTTCCGAGAAGGTCAGGCGATTGCTGTTGAACAGATCCTGATGCTGCTCATGCTGTTCAGACAACACTTCCAGCAGCGTGGCATGGGTTTCACGCACATTCACGTTCAGACGCACGCTGTGAACCTGGCCGAACGATACGCTCTGCAGCCCCTGGTTGAGCTGACGGATACGGTTCTGTTCACGCTGGATGGTCTTGCGAATAATGTTTGCCACACTGCGTGAGCTGATCGCCAGTTTCTGTTCACGGGAAGTCAGCTCTTCGGTCAGACGGCCCAGCTCAATTTCCATCTGTTCGATGGCTTCCACTGGATCATCGGTACGAATAATATCCTGACGGATACGCTCGCGCAGGTGCTGATACACCGCGACAAAGAACTGGATCTTACGTTCCGGACGCTTCGGATCTTCCGACAGACGCAGAACGTCACGCAGATGTTCGTTATCAGCGACCGCCAGACGCAGCGCACCCAGCGCCTTATCCGACATGGAACGCAGTTCGTCACCCGAGAGATAAGCCAGCTCACGGCGATGCAGGCGACGCTCGACGCCGCTGTCTTTCACCAGCCGCATCACTGCGCACCAGCCGGCTTTCGCGGTCACCACCTGCTCACGCATTTCATGGTAATCGCGTTCCAGCTTGCGAAGTTTGCGGGTCAGGTTATCCATCTCCGCTTCACAGAAGGTGAGCGCTTTTTCGAGCTGGTTACGCCGCGCACGGTTATTGCTGAGCTGCGCGTGCAGTTCATCGCGACGAATGCGCGCCCGCTCTTCCGCTCCACTGTCAGCACGAACGCCAATATCCTGCAACTCACGCTGTAGATCGTTGAGCAGCTCTTTCTTGGTGTCATAAGAGCTTTTCAGCGAGGCCAGAACCTGATTGTACTGACTCAGTTGCGCCGCATGGCCGCGCAGGGCTTCACGGGCGCGGGTACGTTCAGCTTCCGCATGTTCCAGTCGCTCGCGCAGCTTTTCATTCAGATCGCTGTTGCCGCTGAGCATTTCCGCCGAGGCGGAATAGCCGAAGTGCGCACGACGCTGAACCACTTCAGTCAGCGCAAACGCCTGCTGACGCGCATCACGCTGCGTCTGCTGGGAATACGCGTAGTCTTCTTTCAACTGTTCGAACTGTTCCGGATCGCTCTGTAGCACCGAAACCATCGGTTCCAGTTTCGCCAGTTGGTTGCCGTGCTGCTGCACAAAGCGCGCCGCTTCCTGCGCTTCATCCAGACGCTCGCGGATCTCCTCGACGCGGTCCGCCAGGCTGTCGTCAGCCAGCAGATTCAGACGCGGCAGCAGACGGTTCAGTGCGGCAACGCCTTCTTTGGCCTGCTCGTACTGTAGACGCTGCTGCTGGTTGTCATTTTCGTGAGCGGTCAGAGCACGTTCCAGTTCAACGCGACGACTGTTGAGCTGACGAATTTCAGCTTCCGGATCGGATTCAAACGCCACCGAAAGATGGCTACCAATGAAACGGCTGAACGCCTGATGCAGACGCTGCGTTTTCTGTACGTCAAAAGAGAGCGTGGCAAAACGCTCGGACAACCCTTCACGCTCGGCATGCAGAGTTTCGATACGATTTTCCCGCGCCGCGCGGCCAAACAGCGGTACGGACGGGAAGCGCGAATAACGCCACTGGCGATCGGCGATTTTCACCACCACCGCTTTTTCCAGTTCGTCTACGCTGAAGACGCTGTCATCAAACGACTGCGGATCCCCTTCAATCAGATACAAATCTTCCGGGCAATCCGTCAACCCTTCCAGTTGCTCGGCGATAAGCGACAGGTCCGGCACCACGATGGCATGGCGTGATGGGCCATACAGCGCGGAGAAGTACGGCGCATCCTCAAGGCTGACGTCGTCATAAATTTCTGACAGCAGCACACCGCCGAAGCGTTCCGCCAGCGCGTTCAGGCGCTGATCTTCCGAACCGCCAGGCTGACTTAAGCGTTCGATCTCTTCATCGACGGCATTCTTGCGCGCGCCAACTTCGTCGCGCTCTACAATCGCTTCACGTTCACGCTCGAGCAATTGCTGTAAATATTCAGTCACTTCCTGGCCAGAGGTGAACTCTTCGCCACACTGTTCGCTGAGCTGGCTCAGGCTGTTTTGTGCCGCAAGCCAGACAGGCGCACGCTGCATTAAGTGCTGAATGCGGGACTGTAGCTGTTCCTGCTCCTGACGCAGCGCCATGCGCTGTTCGTGCGCGCTGGAGACATTGTCAGACAGCGAGGCGATACGCGCCTCCAGCTCCTGGTGCAGGGCTTCCAGTTCATCAATATCGAAGTTTTTGCCCTGACGCTTACAGAATTCCGCCAACAGACGTTCGGCTTCCTGCTGCTCGCGCAGACGCTGTTCAAGTTCGCTCAGTCGCATGCGCAGCGGCTGCACCTGCTCCGCCAGGTGACGCTGATCAACGCCTTCACGCAACAGTTCACGCGCCACGCCCCAGGCCTCATTTCGCGCCAGCGGGCCATTGATCGCCACCACCAGCTGATACGCCTGCTCAAACTGACTGTGCGCGGTTTGCGACACGCTTATTTTCTGCTCCAGCGAGAGCATTTTTTCGGTCGCTTCCTGCTCTTTCGCCTGGAAAGTCTCCAGCCACTGGGCGGCGCTATCGGCCGTCAGATCCGGCAAATGACATACCGCTCTGGCGCGCTCCAGTGCGGAGATCGCCTGGTTGTACTGGATGGCACGGGTCTGCTGAACGTCCAGCGCCTGCTGGTAATCCGCCAGTTGGCTTTTCAGCTCATCCACTTCCAGCTCGGCAGCCTCGGCGCGCGCTTCGTTCTCTTCCTGACGATCGGCAGCTTCCGCTACCACTTCGTTTTGTTCTTCGAGACGGATCTGCAGCTCGTCGAGATCCGCTTCATAACGTTCAATTTTTTCCTGCTGACGCAGCGCCGTTTGCACCAGGTTCAGGTGATCGCTCGCTGCCTGATAATCGGCTTCGAGATCGCCTTCCGCGCCGTTGTGCTCGCCCAACTCACGCGCCATATCGACGTGCTTATATTGCTCCGCCGCCAGCTGTTTGCGCGAGGTGTACAGTTCACGACGAAATTCCAGCGCTTTATCGAGGTGGATCCGACGCTCATTGGCGTGGCGCATATAGTCCGCCGCCACGTAGTTGGTGGCTTCGCTGATCAGGTGTTTAAACAGATCGCGGTCGGACTGGGTGACGCGAATAGCTTCCAGCGTCAGACGGTTTTCCCGCAGCGCGGCTTCCATATCCTGGAACGCCTTACGCACCCCGCTGTTTTCCGGCAGCAGGTAGTCGCGCAGAGAACGGGTGATCGCGCTGGAAATCCCGCCGTACAGCGAGGCTTCAATCAGGCGATAGAATTTACTACGATCGGAGGCAGAGCGCAGACGACGGGCGATGAGGCCCAGATCGAACATCAGCGAATGGTAGTCGGTTATCGAGTTGAACTGCTTAAACTGCACACCTTCCATTTCGTCGAGCTTCTCTTTAAGCTCCGTCAACGGCAGGACGCGCGCCTGACGCTCGTTCAGCGTTTCCGTCACCAGCTGCGTGGGCTGCACCGACATCGGCAGCCCCTGAATGGCAAACGGTTTGATGTCGACTTTACGGTCGCGTCCGGCCACCTGCTGCAAACGTACGCCAACCACCACGCGTTGATGCCGCGAGTTGATCGTGTCCAGCATTGAATAGCAGACACCCGCTTTCAGCTTACCGTGCAGGCCTTTATCACGTGAGCCACTGGTCGCCCCGGCTTCGGTAGTGTTACGAAAGTGCAACAGGGTTAAGTCCGGGATAAGCGCTGTGACGAACGCCGCCATGGTGGTGGATTTCCCCGCGCCGTTCCCCCCGGAAAGCGTGGTAACCAGTTCATCCAGGTCAAAGGTGCGGGCAAAGAAACCGTTCCAGTTAATCAGCGTTAGTGAGCGAAATTTACCGCGTTCAATCATTATTCTTCTTCTCCACTGTCCGGCTGATTCTCTTCAGTCTCATCATTGAGCTGCAGGTGGTTTTCGACCGGCATCGCTTCGCCATCGCGAATCAGGCGACGCTGCGCTTCCCGCGGATCATCGCCACTGCGCACATCTGCGCCAAAGCGGAATACCGATTCCGTAATACGGAATTTGCTGCTGTCGTGTCCCATAAACCACACCATGCCTAAACGGCGCAGACGGTTTAACGACGAGCGCATTTTTTCCTGTAATTTCTGGCGGTCGACGTCGGAGCCGGTTGAACGGTTATTTACCAGCTTCAACAGTTTGGCTTCGTCAGCCAACGTCAGCAGCTCGTCATACAACTCCTGCTGCGTGAAAATCCCTTCATTCGCCAGCCGCTCCGGGCTGAGATAGAGGTAGCAAAGAATTTTACCGACCATCATGTCCAGTTCAGACAACACGGAACGCGGGATAATGGTCGTTGAACGCGGACGCAGGTAGAAAAACCCTTCCGGCGCGCGGATCAGTTCCACGTTATAGCGGCTGTAAAACTCTTCCAGGTCGTCCTGAAAATCCATCAGAAAGGCATGATTATCCAGTTCATCCAGACCAATGTGACGGCCTGAACGTAATGCGCTATCCAGCGCTGGAAATAACGGATTCGCCAACGCCTGCGCCAGCTTAACCGGCATCACTTGTTCAATATTTGTCAATGACATGCGCCTGTACCTTGGCTCCGTAATCATTAATCGGCTGCCATTTGGCTGGCAGTCCGGTGAAGTCTGCTTGCGCTACGCCAAGACGTACCGCCTGATCGATAACAATGCGCGCAACGTCGAAATGACGCGCACGCGGGTATTGCGCAAGATACTCGCGCACTACCAGGCCGAGATCCAGCGGCGTCTCTTTCGATTTATAGATAGCCAGTTGGCCTTCGATAATCGCCGCCAGCTGTTCGCGGATCTCATTAAACTCTTCGTACTCTAAGTCCGGCGGAAGTTCCCCGGTAACCTCTTCATCGCGCAGCGCCATCTCTTCGTCGCGCATATCCAGCAGACGATCGGCATTGGCATAGGTCAGCGCCCACGGCTCGTCAAAATAGGTCTGTACCGACTGACGTAAGCGCTGGGCAAAGACGCGGTTTTTATCCATATCGATGGCAGTACGGATAAATTTATGAACGTGGCGGTCATAGCCGATCCACAGGTCGATCGACTGCTGGCCCCAACTGATAATACGATCCAGCTTGCTTTGCAGGTCAAACACCAGCCTGTCGACAAAATGCAGATCGTCATGGGCCAGCGTCGCATCCTGAATGCGCAGCAGATTGGCCTGTAATTTATCGCCTGCCGCTTCCAGCGTATCCTGCAACTCGCGCAGGGTGCCGGACGTTTCCGAGAGTAACAGCTCACAGCTCGAAATCGCCGCGCGCCAGTCTTTATTCAACAGCTGCGCGATATCATCTTTCACCTGCTGCTGCTGTTCATCCATGATGCGCTGAGTCAGATCGATACTGTCGAAAATCTCTGCCACCGAATACTTGAGCGGCGCATAGACGTTGCGGTGCCAATGGAATTCATCACCGCCCTCATCGGCGGCATCCGCCGCGCGTTTGAGTTCACCCGCGACTATCGACAACTGCATCGACAAACGCAGTGTGGAAAATTCACGTTGGCGAATATAGTAATCCGTAATGCCAATGCCGAGCGGCGTCAGGCGATAAATCGCGTTCCCTTCTGCCTGCTCACTGGTAAAGCGGTTCAGCAGACGTTGACGCACCATATCGTTGATCGCATTGTTCGCGCGCACGCCAATGGTTTCGCTGGTTTGCTCAAACGCATCACTTACATGGCGGAACGCGTCCACCAGTTCGCCTTCACTCATCTCACCGTCCAGGCGCTCGCCGTTCAGCGTGGCCACCGCCAGCAGGAACGAGAGTCGGTCTACCGGCAGCGAAATAGTGAAGTCATTTTTTCTGGCCCAGGCAACCAGTTCGGGGACTGTCTGGGAAAATTCACTCATAGGTTATCCTTGCATCTGCGGTTTACGCGCGGTGACGTGAATGTAACGACCCAGGCTGACATACGGCTCCTGGCGACAATAACGCGTTTCTAATTCAAGCAATATCTCATAACAGTCACGCTGCTGATGTTTCTCACGCAGATAATCATGAAACACACGCACCCCGGTCTTCCCGGTGATCTGCCAGCCAATCTGTTCCAGCCACTGGTAAACCTGCCCTGGCTCACGCGGATAGTCTGGCGAAAGGGTACGCTTCTTACGCTTTGGCATCCCTATCTGTACGTAGTCAAAGTTCCCTGCCACCATGTTATGCATCAACAGACCGTTGGCATTGTAGAACATTAACGACAGTACGCCACCGGGACGCAATACGGACCACAGGGTCTCTAACACACTGACCGGATCGGCGACCCACTCCAGCACAGCGTGAAACAATATCAGATCAACGGGGCTTTCCAAATGCGAAGCAACATCCTGAGCGGCGCATTGTATAAAATGCATGTTGTGGCTCACATCTTTATCTTCTGCCGCCCGTTGCGCACGGGCGATCATCTCACCGGACAGATCGCACAGCGTCACGTGATGGCCACGCTCTGCCATTTTAATGGCCGTCTGCCCTTCACCACCGCCGGCATCCAGCACCCGCAGTTTCTGCGAGCCGTAATCCGCCAGGACACGGTCGAGATCCTGCCACAGGATCGCCTGTCTTAGCTGCCCTTTTGTGGTGCCGTAAATATTACGGGAAAACTTCTCAGCAATGTCATCAAAATTGCGATCCCGCATCGGGCTCTCCACAGGCTGGCTTAGGTGTTCTCTGATAAAACCGCTATTTTGTCACACCCGCGCGGAGAATGAACCTCTCTGGTGTAATATCCCGATTATTCTTCTGCTATATGGTCAAAAAAGGAACCAAAAAGGATGCTTTTTACACTCAAGAAAGTGATTGGCGGCATGCTGCTGCCTCTCCCTTTTCTGCTCCTGATGATGGGTATCGGCCTGGCGCTGCTGTGGTTTAGTCGTTTTCAGAAAACCGGGAAGGTATTTATCAGTGTCAGTTGGCTGACGCTGTTCCTGCTTAGCCTGCAACCCGTTGCCGATCATCTGCTGCGCCCGATAGAAGCGAGCTACCCGACCTGGCAGGATACGCAGAAAGTGAAATACATCGTCGTACTGGGCGGCGGCTATACCTGGAACCCACAGTGGGCCCCCAGTTCCAACCTGATCAATAACAGTCTGCCGCGTCTTAATGAGGGAATACGGCTGTGGCGGGCCAACCCGGGTTCAAAATTGATTTTTACCGGCGCGAATGCCAGAACCAATCCAGTGAGTACGGCTGAAGCCGGCGCGCGGGTGGCACAATCGCTGGGCGTACCGGGAGAGGATATCATTGTGCTGGACAGGCCCAAAGATACCGAGGAAGAAGCCGCCGCCGTGAAGCAGGCCATCGGCGACGCGCCATTCCTGCTGGTCACTTCCGCCTCTCATCTGCCACGAGCGATGATTTTCTTTCAGCAGGCCGGATTAAACCCACTGCCGGCTCCGGCGAATCAACTGGCCATCGATTCCCCATTGAATCCGTGGGAACGGGCGATCCCCTCTCCCGTATGGTTGATGCATAGCGATCGGGCAAGCTATGAGACGCTGGGGAGGGTCTGGCAGTGGCTGAAAGGGGCGTCAGGCGAGCCAGGGCAAGAGTGATTTCGCGGCAAGATCAAAATGAGAGCGGTTGAAACGCCCGGTATTGACCAGTTGCGCAACTTCATCCCATAACACATATAACCAACGCCGCCAGATGAACGATTCCGCCACTGGCGCGCGTTGCAGGTAGTGCCAGAGCAACCCTTCCGCCAGCGTATTATCCACCAGCCGGAACAGTTCGTACTCCCGTGGCGCCCAGAGCATGATGCCTGGCCCCACCATCGCCAGAAGCTGGTCGCTTCGGGCATCTTTTAGCATGCTGCGCAGACTGAAATTGCCATGCACCAGCACACAGTTGTCGTTAAATCCGTCAAACAGCGCCGGCAGGCATTCGCGGGTGCGAAACAGAATGCGTTTATCCTGCATCGTCAGCCCGGTGTTGTTGAACTGGTTGAGCGTGCTCCAGAGCACCTCAACACGTTGTCGGTACCAGGAGGGCCAAATATTCTCCTGCGTATTATCCACCGCGCCGACGCAGCCGCGGCTATCCTGACGGTGCCAGGCCAGTACCCCTTCGACGATCTGATCTTTGAGCTGTTCCCAGCGTTCCGGCGTCCGGGCTGGCGCTTCAACCGGGACCCCGCGCAGACGTTCCAGCAGTAAGACATCCGGGCCGGGATGCTCGTCGTGGGTCATCACACCATAAATAACCGGCATTCGCACGGTGCCACTACGCGCTAACATGGTGGTTTTCCAGGCCAGTTGCTGTGCGACCCCCGGCGTAGTGAAACTTTGGGCCATCAACGGCATCGGGTTGCCCTGACTGTCATAGAGCGCCCACAGCGCTGTGTCGACTTTTTCATTCACGCATTCAATGCGGCTCAGTTTTTCGCCCAGTAAATGACTTAATTCGGCGCGCAGCTGTTCCATTCAGATTGCCCTCATAAAAGCTACTGCTTTTATAATGAGCGCCACTCCGACAGATGTCACCCGGATGAGATCAATTGTTGAAAAGAAAAAACGAGGAAAATCGTAACGGTACGACACTCCTCTCACTAAAGAGCGGAGTGTCATAAAGAGAATTAACGCATTTCAGCGCGAACGCGCTCGAGGTCTTCTGCGGTGTCAACACCGGTACCGGGTACCTCTTTTGCCACGGCCACGTGGATTTTTTCGCCGTACCACAGCACGCGGAGTTGCTCCAGCATCTCAATATTTTCCAACGGACTGGGTTGCCAGCTCACATAACGGCGGATAAATCCGGCGCGGTAGCCGTAAATACCAAGGTGACGCAGGAAGGTATCGCCAACGGTCTCCCGACTCTTCGCAAAACGGTCGCGATCCCAGGGGATTGTGGCACGCGAGAAATACAGCGCATAGCCTTCGGCATCCAGTACGACCTTCACCGCATTAGGATTGAACGCCTCTTCTGCACCGTGAATAGGTGCCGCGAGCGTGGCCATTCCAACCTGACGCTGCGCCAGGTTTTCCGCCACCTGGCGAATGATGACGGCCGGGATCATCGGCTCATCACCCTGCACGTTGACGATCACGGTGTCATCACTGAAGCCACACTTCTCGACCACCTCTGCCAGACGTTCAGTCCCCGACTGATGGTCGACGCGGGTCATGCACACTTCCCCACCCGCAGCTTCAACGGCGCGCGCGACGTCTTCATGATCGGTCGCGACAATAATGCGCTCAGCGCCGGATTCACGGGCGCGCTCCAGCACATGTACAATCATCGGCTTACCGTTGATGTCCTGCAACGGCTTACCCGGCAGACGCGTAGAGGCGTAGCGGGCAGGAATAATGACGACAAAACTCATGATTTACGCTCATCAGCCGCTAACACGCGGGCCTCAGTTTCCAGCAATACGGGAATGCCATCACGCAGCGGAAAAGCGAGGTTATCCAGTTTGCAGATCAGTTCTTGTTTTTCCTGGTTGTACCAGAGTTTTCCGTTACAGACCGGGCAGGCAACGATTTCAAGCAGACGATGATCCATAGTTCCTCCAGATGGACCGGGTAGTGAATGAGGAGATCTTATCATACTCGCTCATGCGACTGCGTCTATTTCCCACCCCTGCCGACATTGCGCAAATATCCCTTCCGGACAGTGGCCCAGCGTCACGCGGGCGGCATTCTGCCAGCGGGCGAAATCGGTTATCGCCTGCTGTAACCCGTTTTGTAGCGTCACACCTGGCTTTACCCCCTCCTGCAGATAGAGAGAAATCACTTCCAGTACGCCGGTCTTACGGTGCATTTTGGCGTCCATCCGCCCCACCAGTTGCCCCCGGTGGAGCAAAGGCAGGACAAAGTAGCCATATTGCCGCTTTGGCGCCGGCGTGTAACATTCCAGCCGGTAGCTGAAATCAAACAGTTGCTCCGCACGTTTGCGATCCCAGACCACCGGATCAAACGGCGACAGCACCGCGCTATGTGTCGCGGTCAGCTTTCCTGCCTGCGCCTGTTCAAGCAGCGGCAGCATATCCGCATGCAACCACAGCGGCCCGAGGCTTTCGACCTCGACCGGAACGATCTGCTGCTGTTCAGCCCGCACGTCACGCCAGTTTTGTAATTCGGGACGTTTCAGACGGTAGTAATCTGCCAGCCACTGCTCGCGAAAAATCCCCAGGCTGCGCGCGCTGTTGTCCAGCATGACAGATTCCGCTTGCGCCCGTGGAAGCAGATCGCGTTCATCATCCCAGTGCGGCATGACGCGATGCGTGAGATCGTAGACACGTTGGAAATTACGCCGTTCAATCACCATCACCTTTCCTGCCGTGAACAGCCCTTCCAGATGTAGCTTGTGCGGCTTCCAGTCCCACCAGCCGCTGTTACCTTTACGCCGGTGCTCAAAGTCCGCTGAGCGAACCGGCCCGTTTTGATGGATATGCTGCAACAGTTGCTCAATTTCGCCAGCATGCTCTTTCATCCACGCCGCCTGGTACTTCCAGCCCATTTTTTCAGGGGCCAGCATCCGGTGGCGTATCAACGTGAAGTCACTGCGCGGCAGGAAGCAGGCCTCATGGGCCCAGTACTCCATCAACTCGCCCTGCGTCAGGGCGTCATCCAGCCACTGTATCGCGTAATCCCCCAGTCGGCTGAACAACACAAGGTAGGGGCTGCGGGCAACAATATTGATGGTATCAATTTGCAGCAGCGACATGCGGGTAATCGTCGGCAGGATATCGCTCGCCAGCGCGCGGCGGCGTGGTTTTTTTAACAGCCCCTGGGCGGCGAGATGAAGGTTACGGGCATCCGTAAGAGAGAGGTACGGCAACGACATTCATGATTCCCTCATTCATTCGCTGCCGTTATAGTGGTGCGCTAACGTACCAGCGAGATCAATTTTTCGAGTAATGTCTCAGGTTCTGTCCCCGACAGATGTGCGTCGACAGGGAGATACCACCAGTTGTCTTCAGCAAAGGCGCGGCACTTAACGGCGTCCTTCTCCGTCATGATCAGCGTTTGCGACGAGTTCAGTAAGCCGTTGACATCACGCGAAGTCAACGCCTGATGATCTGCCAGCGGAACACATTTCTGTGGCTGTACGCCACAGGCCTCTAACGTGGCAAAAAAGCGTGGCGGATGACCAATACCCGCCATCGCCACGACATTTTGCAGTTGCGCGACATCGCGACGCTCACCGGTACGCAGGTTCACAGCCAGTCCTGCCGCCAGACGCATCGGGATCTCCCCCGCCTGCGGGATGCCACCGTTGACAATGACCGCATCCACCGTTTTCAGGCGACCGGCCCGCTCACGCATCGGGCCTGCCGGTAGCCACCAGCCGTTACCGAAACGACGCACGCCATCCACCACTACAATCTCAACATCGCGAGCCAGACGGTAGTGCTGAAGGCCATCATCGGTGACGATAATCTGTACATCGTGATGCGCCAGAATCGCTTTAACCGCGTCGGCCCGGTTGGGTGATACCGATACCGGTGCGCCGGTGCGCTGATAAATCAGCACCGGTTCATCACCCGCTTCTGCTGTGGTCGTTTCGGCATTCAGCAGTAAGGGATAAGACGCCGCTTTGCCACCGTAACCGCGGGAAACCACCCCAACGCGAAGACTGCGGCGCTGGAGCTGTTCCACCAGCCAGATCACTACCGGCGTTTTACCGTTACCGCCCGCCGTCAGGTTACCGACCACCACCACCGGCACCGGTGCACGCCAGGCGCGCTTGATCCCGAGTATATAACACAGACGAATCCCCCCGCTCACCAGACCGTACAGCCAGGAGAGAGGGAGTAACAGTCGCCATAAGGGCGACTCACCGGACCAGATGCGTGCGATCATTGACCAAATTGCATTTTGTGCAGTTGCGCATAGACGCCGCGATGTTCCAGCAGTTCGCTGTGCGTACCGCGTTCCACAATCAGACCATCTTCCACGACCACAATTTCATCAGCCTGCTCGATGGTTGAGAGACGGTGCGCAATAACCAGCGAGGTGCGGTTTTTCTGCAGTTCGTCCAGCGCCGCCTGAATGGCGCGTTCTGATTCGGTATCCAGCGCTGACGTGGCTTCATCAAGGATCAGAATCGGGCTGTCTCGCAGCAAGGCGCGCGCAATGGCGATACGCTGACGCTGACCGCCGGACAGCAACACGCCGTTTTCGCCGATCACCGTATCAAGGCCGTCATCCATTTTATTGATAAAGTCCATGGCATAGGCCATACGAGCCGCTTCTTCGATCTGCTCACGGCTATACTGCTCAGTTCGCGCGTAGGCGATGTTGTTCGCCACCGTGTCGTTGAACAGATGCACGTTTTGCGAAACCAGCGCCACCTGATTACGCAACGAGGCCAGGGTGTACTCACGTAGATCGTGACCATCCATGAGGATTTCGCCTTCATTGATGTCGTAAAAACGCGTGATCAGACTGGCAATGGTTGATTTACCGGAACCTGAACGCCCCACCAGCGCAACGGTTTTGCCTGCCGGGATTTTCAGGTTGATATTGCGCAGAGCCGGCACTTCGCGGCCCGGATAGGTAAAGGTCACATTGCGGAATTCCAGATCGCCGGTCGCACGTTCAATCACGCGTTTACCTTCGTCTTTTTCCTGCTCGCTATCCAGAATTGCAAATAAGGTCTGGCATGCGGCCATACCGCGCTGGAACTGGGCGTTGACGTTGGTCAGCGATTTCAGCGGGCGCATCAGGGCAATCATTGAGGAGAAGACCACAGTGATCGTCCCTGCCGTCAGGCTGTCCATAACGCTTGGGAAGCTGGCCGCGTACAGAACAAATGCCAGCGCCAGAGACGCTATCAACTGGATGATAGGATCGGAAATGGAAGAGGCAGAAACCATCTTCATTCCCTGCAAGCGCATCTTGTTACTGACTTTGTCGAAGCGCTTCGTTTCCACCCCCTGACCACCGAAGATCAGCACCTCTTTGTGGCCTTTCAGCATCTGTTCCGCGCTGGTCGTCACCTGCCCCATTGTATTCTGCATATTCTTACTGATGGCGCGAAAACGTTTGGAGACCACACGAATCGCAATCGACACGATAGGTGCCAGCACAACGAGGATTATCGACAACTGCCAGCTGTAATAGAACATCATGATGAACAGGCCGATAATGGATGCGCCTTCACGCACAACGGTAATCAGCGCGCCGGAAGACGAAGAGGCAACCTGTTCAGAATCGTAAGTAATACGAGAAAGCAGCGTCCCGGTGGACTGCTTGTCAAAGAAGGAAACCGGCATGCCCATCATATGACCAAACAGGCGACGACGCATGGTCATCACCACTTTTCCTGATACCCAGGAAATACAGTAGCTGGAGATATAGCTGGTGATACCACGTAAAATCATCAGCCCAATAACCACCAGCGGCATCCAAAGCAACACTGAGCGATCTGTTTTACCAAAACCATCGTCCAGTAATGGTTTGAGGAGCGATAACATGAAGGTATCGCTGGCCGCGTTGAGGATTAACGCAACACCCGCCACGATCAGACCCGATTTGAAAGGCGCAATGGTTGGCCACAGTCGGCGAAACGTCTGCCACGTAGAGAGATCTTTATCGTTATGCATTCAAGAAACCAGCATCTGTTGAAATAGCCGCATATTCTACCCGTTATCGTCTGACACGCCAAACCACTGATGATACCAACGAGGTAAAATTTGCTCCCGCAGGCTGATGACCTGCCAGCCCTGTGTTGAAAAATCCAGCGAAATTTGCCCCTGATGCGGGGTATCACACCACCGGTACCCCTGTTGCTGATAGCGCTGCTTCACCTTGTGGGACGGCAGCCGCCAGGCGTTGTAGCGTGATGCCGAGGCCAGCGCCGCCCGGCCATTGGCGCGTTGAATGAATGCCAGTGAAGAAGAACTGTTGCTGCCATGATGTGGTACCTGGACTACCGTCGCTGAAAGATGCTGCCAGTAATGGCTTAACATTTTCTGTTCCGCCGGGGACTCTATATCACCCGTCAGCAGAATACTGTGCATGCCATCATCAATCTTTACGACACAGGAGTGGTTATTTCCCTGCGTCTGGTCCCCCTTCAACGGCCAGTGCACGCTAAACCGCAATCCCTGCCATTGCCACGTCTCGCCACGATAACAGGGCAAATGGCCCGGCCAGCCTAACGGGCTGCGTACCCAAAGCGTTGGCCAGGTTGTCTGTAAAGAGTGTAGTCCACCGCGATGGTCGAGATGCTCATGGCTGAGAATGATGCCCTCTGGCTGCAGATGGTGCCAGCGCAGCCATGGAATGATGATCTGCTGCGCGCTGTCACCCCCCGGCCAGGCCAACCCGGTATCGTAGAGTAACGCTTTGCCGTTGTGGGCGATGACCATCGCCAATCCTTGTCCAACATCCAGCATATGCACCTGCCAGGCGTCGGTACGTGTCGGACTCCAGAACGGCCAACTCAATAGCGCCAGCGTCGCCAGACAGAGGCCGGGAAAGATGCGCCATGCAACGAATCGCCAGCCGAGTAACATCAGCCAGGGGACAAAGACCAGCCACTGCCAACGAACATCAACATTGATCCACCCTGCTGGCAAGAGCTTAAGCGCCCAGAATAACGTGGCCAATGAACGATCGGCCAGATACCAGAGTCCGCCCTCGAGAAACAGCGGACCGGTGAGGTGAACCACCATTCCAGCGAGGATCAGCGGAACGCTGACAAACGTAACCAGCGGAACAGCAAACAGATTTGCGACAAAAGAGGTCAGGCTGATACCGTGAAACAGCGCAATTTGTAGCGGCAGGAGCAACAGGGTAATCCCCAGTTGCAGATGTGCCAGTTCAACAAGCAAACGCCCGGCGCGCGGTAAGCGCAAGGCAGGACAAGGAAACCATTGATACCAGAACAGCAACGCCGCAACGGCAAAGGCAGAAAGCCACAGGCTCTGCGAGATTACAGCAACGGGATCGACAACCAGAATGGCCGCCAGACAGCAGCACCAGACCGACCAACCGCTCCATTGCCGTCCGCTTAATTTCAGTGCCCCCCACACCAGCAGCGCCACCACCGTGCGTAATGCCGGGGGTTGCAGTCCGGTCAACCAGGCGTAACACACCGCGCAAATAAGCCCACCAATCAGCGGGTGTTGCCAGCGGATCCCGGCGACCGGCAACAGAAACTGCACACCCCGCAACAGAGCGGCTGCCAGTAAAGCCGCGAAAGCGATATGCAGGCCGGAAATCGCCATCAAATGCGACGTACCGGTATCACGCATAATCGCTTTGACCTCCTGCGGGACCAGCAGGCGTTCTCCCATCCCCAGCCCAAGAATGACCTGCTGCCAGGAATAGTTATCCAGGGAGGCGGTCAGCGAGGCGAGATAGCGAGCCCGCCAGCTGCATCCGCTGTCGATCACTTTTGCCTGCAAAAAGCGACCGGTGAGCGGCTGATGCTGTGCTAAAGCATAACGTTGGCTGTCAAATCCGCCGTCATTCAACTCGGCGTGAATAGCGCGAACCTTCAGCGTCATCGCCCAACGTTGCCCCGCACACGGTGCTATCGGCAAGTATTGGTCATAAAGCACAATGCCTACGGCAGGGAAAAGTCGATGCCCATTAAGATGCGTGATCCGCCCGGCATGTGTTGTCATGTTATCTGTGGCCGTAAGCTCTACGACCGCCTTCTGCGTGGCGACTGGCAATGTATTTACCGCCCACAGCGACTGCTTCGCCGCCATGACGCCCCAGAGAAAAAACAGCAGGAGGAGCCCGGCACACTGCGCTACTTTCCAGCGGAGCAGAGCGAGCAAACAGGCCAGCGCAAACAGGACGCTAACAACCACTGAACCTGGAAGCGCGGGCAGCAAGAATAAAGGGAAGATCCCCCCTAATGCGCACAGACTAACCGTCGTTATTTTCATGGACACCTCCCTGTTAGCGGAAGTGTGCCGCTTTGCACTGTGGTTGTCCGGTGGCGTTTTAGCAACTTACAGCAAGCGTTCCGCTATTTTCACCAGGGGGCTGAGATGTACAAATACAAATGCGAAGTGGATTCCAGTTATCTATATTTGACGGCCCCCAGAAAGGAAAAAGTACCTTAACGGTGACACCACTAACTTAAGATATTTTATTGAAGGGAAGAGCCTGTCAGTCATTCTGTGTCACTACCCGTTCTTTAAACTTTAAAAGAGATCGCCCAGACGGTCACCGGGCTCGATAATCAAATGACTCATTGCCCGCCACCATTTCTATATCAGCATACTCCATTTTTTCGACGTATCTTTGCTCGCCAGAGAACTAACCTTTCGCACTGAGCCATCTGTCAGGAACATGTTGCATTTTATTATGGAGGTCCGGATCACGCTGTTCAGCTATACTATCGCGTTCGTAGTGCAGATAGATTTTCGAATCTCGGCGGGTAACTGAAAGGGATTTTGAGTTTGCCCAGTGGACACACCCGCTTTCGCTGATTTGTAGATATCTCTCACCCCAGGCTTCAGCGAACGCATGCAGCTCCACACAGTCACCGGAGGTGCGTTCAGGACAATATCCCTTGTCATCCAGAGTTGCATAGATCTGTCGATAACATTAGGGAATAAAGATCAACAATCACAACCAGATATAGTCAGCCCTCATGGGGTCTGATGCAGATGATATCCGTTACCAATGTTCACTGAATTGATACAACAAGGAATATACTAATTAATTTGAAGCCCGCCTGAAGGCGGGCCTAAATTTAGAGTCGTTCGATTTGAACGGAGGCCGTCGCGTAGATATTACCCGCCACGGCTTCCTGATTGCTTAGTTGTACCAATTGCAAGCCAAAAGTAGTGTCTTCATTCGCAATCAAAAGACCGGTATTCACACTAACGACTGTATTGTCGCTATTAAAAATACCAATGCCCAGGCCTTTGGCGGCTGTTTCATCAGTAAGACTGTTGGCCAGCGCAGTACCATCGGCATTATCAGCGACACCCAGGATTTTATAAGCAATCTTGCCTTCAGTAACCAATTCGCTACATTTTCCGTCAACGGACAGGTGGATCACTTTAGGATTTGTCGCTTTATCACCCTGTTTAATCAGCGCGTCGGGTGTTTCAATGATAGATACAGAGCTTTCACTCATGTTGACAGCACAAGTTGCATAATTATCTTTTACCGTTCCACTGATGGTGAGCGTTGATGCTGTATCAGCATTCGCAGCATGCGCCATACCGGTACAGGTCAGAAAAATTCCTGAAATGACCAGACTTGATAATTTATTCTTCATTACGTTCTCCTTATTACCCATTCTCGGGGGCTATTACAGCCGCTCGATCTGCACGGTCATGTTGGTTTGCACTTCACCCGGCGTTGCTTCCTGATTTTTCAATTGAACCAGCGTTAAGTTGAGGGGAAAAGACGCTGTCAAATCAGTCGGCTTACCATCGAGCTGTTTTGCCGAGGGGAAGAAGGCAATAGTTGAGTTAGGAACGAGAACATTATTGAACATATCGGTCAGGCGTATACCCACCCCCTGGGCCGCAGAACTTTCTGATGCGGTGTTGGCAAGGACGTTACCCATTGCGTTATCGACAGTACCGATAAATTTCAAGCCAATGTTTTTATAGCCTTCATTGGCATCGCAGGAGTCACCACCTAGCTGGATGTAGACTTTGTCGTCTGAGCCGTAGGCCGGTTTGTCCTGCAGAGGAAGAGATCGTTCATCATGATGCAGATTGATGACATATTTGCTCATTAATACGGTACAACTGCTTGGTGCAGCCTGCAGCTTTCCGTAAATATTGAGACCATGTTGAATATCTTCAGCATGCGCGCTAAGCGCGCCAACAAGAAGTACGCAACCTAACGAATATGAGAAAGTGAGTTTTTTCATTTGGTTACTCTCCGGGACGATACTTTGTTTTCAATATCAAAATATCTAAGATTTTGGTGAGGGAATTAAAGACGTTCAACCTGGATAGTGAGTGTACTATTCACATTACCCGCTGTAGCTTCGCCTCTTTTAAGGGTTACCATTTCCAGTCCAATATAATCCGATCCGGTGGCTGGCATGATGTCTTTCAAATTAATAATGTCACCATCTTTTTTAAATAATCCGACACCGACATTTTTTGCGGCTTCTGGTGAAGTATCCATATTGGCTAATACGCTACCATCAACATCGTCAGCAGTGCCCAGGAAACGATAAGCAATATGGTTTTGCATTAACAATACATAGCACTCACTATTACCAGAGACAGTTACATTCACAGATTTACTGGCAATGTTTTTTGTGCCCTGAATCAACAATTTATCGACATCGGTTTGCAGACTTATCGTGGCCGGATTGATATTAATTGCACATGCCGCATCTGCATTAGTTGCGTTGCCTGTAATTGAGAGCGTTGCAGGCATATCGGCAGCCTGACTGGCACCCGCCGTCATAATAAGGCATGTGAATAGAGCAGAACGCAGTTTATTCATTTGATTGCTCTTTTGATAAAAAGCGAATACCCCTCGCTTAACACGAGGGGTAGATAATTACAGGCGCTCGATTTGAATCGTCAGTGCACCTTGTACAGAACCCGCTGTCGCTTCCACACCGTCCAGCTTAACCAGACCCAGGCCTAAATGAGTGGCATCTGTGGTTGCAGGCAAGGTGTCTAAGTTGATATTCACTACCTGGCCTTCTGGGTCATACAGTGCAATACCGATGCCGCTCGCCGCACCCTCACCTGCTGCGGTGTTTGCAAGTGATGTGCCTGCTGCAGCATCCGCAGTACCGAGGAATTTGTAAGCCATTTTCCCCTGGGACACCAGATCCGCACATTGATCATCCCCTGTGATCGACAGGGCAACAGTGTCAGCCGGGGTGTTCGTGACCCCCTGAGCGACAAGTTTAGAAACATCTGCGCTCAGAGCAATAGAAGACTGCCCAAGGCTGACGGTACAGACGGACTGGCTTGCTGTCACGGTGCCGGACACGGTCAGGGTTGCAGAAACATCGTTAGGGTTGGTTTCAGCCTGAGCTGCGCCCATAACGAATAATGCAGAAACAGCCAAGCCTAAAATTGTTTTGTTCATAAAAATATCCTTATACTTTTTTAATGTGAGCGAAATAGGTGAAGTGTTCTCATTTATGAATAAATAAGAATCCTTCCATATTTCTCTTTTATTTATTATAAATAATTTACTCTCAGTGTGATTTGAGCCTTAACTTTCCCGGCCGTAAGAGGCTGATTCGTTGTGGCATAACGCACTGAAAGCGGTACTGCGACATTGACCTGCTGTGTTGATAATGAAATGTCAAACGGATGAAATGGCGTCATGACACTGCCATTATAAAGCATTTCAATACCGACGCCTGTCGCAGGATTGACCGGTGCGACATTTTTAAATACCGTTACTTTATCTGGTTCGATGGCACCTTCAATATTTATGCTAACCCTTGTGGTATTTATACATTGTAAATTAACACCTACTGGATAGTTTTTACTCTCTGTGCTGCCAGATAGATTTTTAACATCAACAGGAGGTAATTCAATTTGTGGTTGGTCCGCCAAAATCGCACAATGGGCTTTAGCAGATAAAACCGTCATCGCCAGATTAACAATCAGTGAATTGTCACTAAGTGAGATCAGAGAAGGCAACCGAATCGTGCTGGTACCGCCCTGAATAATACCTGTCTTAATGACTTCAATACGAAGTTTAATATCATCGGTGTTGACCGTTTCTTTCGATAAATCAGTAAAAGATGTGTTAAACGGTAACACCCACTCTTTTTTTGCCTTGCCGGGTTTGTCATAAATGACGGTAATTCGTAACCCCACACCTGGCAAGGAAGTACTAAAAATATTATTCCCGCTCTGAGCTGTGTTCATTCTTCCATTCAGAACGCGTTTTATCTCATCAAGGCACGACGTGGTGATGTCATGGTGTGAACCAGTGAACTGCGAGAGCGTTTTCTCTTTAACGTTTAAAACCGTCCCGACAGACGCCGCGCTCGCGTTATCCGGCATCTGTACCGTCAACAGGATCGTCAGATTAGAATGTGTCTGATGTTCCTGAACCTTACAGTCCTGCGCGCAGACGTTTAACGCGCAGGCACTCAACATCATTGCAGTGGCTATTTGCCAGAAGGAAAACTGTGTCATCGTCTGTTCCTCAGTGACATTCAATATCTAGCAGTGCGATAGCTAATTTCACCGACCCTTTTTGCGGAATGGCGAAAGGCGCAGAACACTGTTGATTGTCACCCCAGGTGAAATTCACCGTACCTTTGTCTGGTGCAGAGTTCAGATAAGTCTGCCCCTGATCCCCTACGTACCAGGTGTCGTCATTGCCTTCTATGCGGGCGCGGGCGCCAAACGGCAAAGGTTGGCCTTTATAGTTCACCGTCATCACCACTTTTCGTCCGCTTATGGCTTTAAAACGGGCCAGTACGACCGCATCTTTTGTCGGTATAACTTCTGCGGAGGTGCTGACAAAATCGACCTCTTTGTTGGTCTGCGGATCGACACTCAGAGCATTGCGGTGGTAGGACTGCAGGTCGGGCACAATAGCAAATCCGCGAGAATCGGTTTTAATATTTTGGCTATTTCCCAATTCGACATTTTCAGCTCCCGGGATAGAGACCAGCGCCTGACTGCCGTTGGAAAAACGCCCCAGGGTGATACCGCCTTTGTGCACAAGCAGATTTCCCGACGCGTTCCAGGAAACATACTGATTTTCATCGGCGTTGTAGGTCATGTTAAATTCGCCGCGATTCCCCTGATAATCGATACCTGCAGAAGCACTTTGCGTGTCACTCTGCCCATTCTGCATGGCGTAGGACATCTGCGTATTCCAGTTCAGATCTTGCCTGTCACCCACACGCCCGGACACCCCTACCTGATTCGACAGATCGCCTTTCAGACCGCTGGTCGCACTGTAGTTGAGTATCGGCTGAGCGGCTGGGAAAATGCTCCCCAACGGCACAGAAAGCGTTAGCGCTAACTGTTTATCCCACTCGGAAGCGCCTTCGTTACGCGTCATACTCCACGCAAGTGAAAAACTGACGCTTCCCCACGAGCCGTTCCAGCCTAGTTGCCAGGAACGCGATACCGAATTGTCCTGATTAGACGTGCGGCTCAGCGTGGTGAAGAAGCTGTGCTCGTCGGTAATAGACTGATTGATAGTCAGGTTGTATTCACGCTTTGAACGCGTATCGTCGAACAAAGCGTCGGAATCAGCCCAGTCGCTGAATGAAAGGTAGTGGTGTCGGTAATAACGGTTATCCATCTGAATTTGCGTACCCGTTTCAGGAATGCTGTTCCGGTAGGTCAGACGAATCATGTCACCCTTAAACATGGGCGAGTTTCCACGCCCCCCTTGACTCTGCGTCATGTCTATTGCAATGCCGCCCGCACGTTTCAAATCAAGACCCGCACCAAGACTCAGAGCCTTATATTTATCCTGATACTGAAAACCACCATAGGTGGTGATATCAAACGGCAGCCCCCAGGAAAGCGTCGCCTGCAACAGTTCAGGCTCGTCTTCCACGCTGTTGCTGTTTGTCAGATATCGACCCGTAGCCAGGCTGTATTTCATCTGATTCGCACGCAGTAACTGCGGTACGTTCGAGTATGAAACCGTACTGTGCGTTTCTGTCCCGTCGGCTTCGGTAACAGTGACATCCAGCTTGCCACCGTTCGACACGGAAGACAGATCCTGAATAATAAACGGACCTGGCGGAACCGACCGCTGATAGATGATATAGCCGTTACTGCGTACAGTGACCTGGGCGTTACTCTTCGCAATCCCGCGAATGAGTGGCGCAAAGCCCGTTAGCTGGTCGGGCAGCATGTCGTCATCAGAATTGAGCTGCCCACCACGGAGCATCAGACTGTCAAAAATGTCACCTGGGGTACTGAAATCACCGACGGTCAGTTCACCTTTCAGGGAACGGACTGCAGTTTCCACATAATTGGACAGTGTTTTCCAGCCGTCATCATTGCCAAGAGTAGAATTATTACGATACCGCCAGCGACCAAAGTTAAATCCATTGGTCAGATTGGCAAACACCGTATCCTGAGTATTGTTGGTGCTATGGATATATTGTTGTCCGGAAAGCTGGTACATACTGATGAGCGCAGGAACACCATCGTCCCACTCGTCTTCAGGCACACCGGTCAGTGATTCATCACGCATCACGATCTGAGGAATAGAGATATCCAGCGTCAGTTTTGAAAAATCAAAATCTGCCTTCGTACCTGGAATCTGCTCTTGCATATTCATGCAGGCATTTTTCACGCTATTATCCTCAGTTCTCGAAGCAACTTTTTTCAAATCCACACCCAGTTTCTGATAGATTTTAAAAGAAAGACAAGGGGTCAACTCTTTCTTATCATTCAGCTCAAATCTGATATCCGAAACCAACGATGGCTTTCCGTTGACATTAATTTGTACACGATAAGTCCCCGGAGGCTGGTAGCCCTGGCTGAGCAGACTCGTGTCATTAATCACTGTATTACCGTTTGCTGATTGTAATAAGCCAGGATCGAAATATTCCCCGGCATAAACTATTTTTGAAACTAGCATAGATACGACCAGGCATAACTTACTTATACAGCGCATGACATCCTGTTAATTAATTTTCTGAGAAAACGTTTTTGATGCTATACCGAAATCATTTACCGCTTCCCATTCAACAACCGAACCATTTATGGGCGAATGTTTAAGCTGATAAGTTTTATCTGAAAAAGGCGCAATTACAGTATTATTATCAACAACCGATACAGGTATAGTTTCTTTATCAACGCTGATTTTGCTTAATACCAAGTTAAATGGGGACGTATTCTTTACTACTGCAGTTTTTCCTGACACGTTCCAGTTAAGATTTTTAGCTGCTTCTCCAGGATCGCCTTTTAAGCCCTCAGGACGGAAAAAAAACTTAATACGATTATTAATCGCTAATACCATTCTGTTTTCGACTTTTGATTCTTCTTCATTCAATCCCGGCACGCCCTTTACGTCCAACCAGAAAAGACTTTCCCGATTGGTAGGCAGTCCACTGCCTAAATAGACAATGCGGATGACATTATCACTTTTAGGGGCTAGCCTGAAAAGCGGTGGGGTGACGACAAAGGGTAATTTTTTAACTTGAGTACTATCCCCTGCATCAAGCCAGGATTGAACGAGATACGCGCGGTCTTCATTGCTATGGATACTGACAGTAACATCGCCTTCTTTTTCACTGTAAATCAGGCGGTCGGCATTAAGGGTCAGCGAACTATACGCGGCCCCGGATAAAGAAATTGAAACCCAAAAAGCAGCAATGCTAAACTTATTCATTTTGGTTAATCCAAATAAAGAAAAACTGCGCGCTATAAATAATCATAATTGGCGATAAGACTAAAAAAGCAAATTAAGAAACTACAGCCTATCGACTTCAATTGTAATGGTCGATTGTACGAGACCTGGTGACGATGGAGTGTCATACAATTTAACCATACCAACATAGAATAGATAATCATTGCTTAATGTTGGAACATCACTAACGTTAGGTATTATTGTGTTTTTCCCATAACCATATACACCAACACCAATGCCTTGTGCTGCATCAGTGCCTGTGGATGAATTTTCGAAGCTATTTCCCAAAGAACTATCTGCCGTGCCGGTGAATTTTAACGCAACGGACCCACCACCGCCATTCTTGCAATTATCCCCCGACATTCTGACCACGTTTGTTGTGCCAGATACCGAATCTTTATAGTGGCCTTGCATGGGTAGATCTTTAATATCTTGTGCACCAAGTGGCATGTAATTACGGTCAAGCTCAATAGTACACCCAGCGTTAGCTTCTTGCACAACGCCTGTAATATTGAGAGCAGCGGAAGTATCCTCAGAGAAGGCTGAAGCCATACAACAAATCCCTAAGCCGCTTATTAGTACATTGATAGCAATTTTTCTCATTTCTAGTGTCCCTACGAAAATAACTTACTGTTTAAAAGAAAAGTCCAACCTGGCCATTTCGAACCTAGCTAGTATACATAAAGAAAGAAATTTGAGATCGGAAATAAAATCCATATCTGGAATTTCCTCTGTATTAAACTCATTGAATTGCTAAATAAAATATTGATATTTTTATAGGGAACACGCATGAATTAATCTGAAATTATATTATTTAATAATTAATACACCCCGCATTATTATATTCCCCGCGCCAATTATTGGGTTTATCGTGCGTATCTTCCAGTAGCAGTAGCCCGCAAATGTACAGGTATTACTCCCGCCGGCTGACGTTAAATAATTCAATGAAGTTATCTGTCGCTTTCCGGGCTGCGGAAAGTCGACTGTCACTCCGTGCTCGCAGACTCATTTATCCTGACTTTTTACAATAAACTCACTGTCATTGTCCGTCTGGGTCCGTACCAATCAGTGTTTACCCAGCATTTTCCCCTTCCAATACACTGACCGCATCCCCGACGGATGCTGGCTTTTGGTGGAATCAAGAACCCGAGCCCCCCTTCGAGAAGAATGGCGTGATGAAAACAGGAAAGTGAAGCGAGTTCAGGCCAGGGTTGAGTATCATCAAGTCAGGTAGAAAGCAAAAAAAAAGCCCCATCAGAGAATTGATGAGGCTGCTGTTCGCTTATCCGCGGGATCGTTCAACCGATCGTTTTGCTTAACCGATCGGTGTTATCCTTAACGGTGCGTTGTGCTGATTCAAGTTTTACGTTAAAACTTAACCGTAAATATTGGCGCGATCGCGCAGTTCTTTACCCGGCTTAAAGTGCGGAACATATTTTCCTTCCAGATCCACTTTATCGCCAGTCTTCGGGTTACGCCCGGTACGTGGTGCACGGTAATGCAAAGAAAAGCTGCCGAAACCGCGGATTTCAATACGCTCGCCCTGTGCAAGAGTCGAGGCCATATGCTCCAGCATCTCTTTTACTGCATCTTCAACCGCTTTCGCGGGAATATGAGATTGCTGAGTGGCAAGTCTTTCAATCAATTCTGACTTGGTCATGATTCCTCCGGTTCCAATAAGCTGCTGCTGTCGCATTGATTAAGGGCGGCCGTAGCCGCCCTTTGTCATTGATTACAGAACGAATTCTATAATCTGTCAAGTATTCTCATCTGACTTCGGGACGAAACATCCCGAAGTATCAAAGAATTACTCGCCTTTAGCTGCTTTGAAAGCTTCAGCCATTGCGTTGTTAGAGAAGTTTGCATCTTCCTGTTTGTTAACAGTTGCGATGGCATCTTTCTCATCAGCTTCGTCTTTAGCACGAACAGACAGGCTGATTGCACGGTTCTTACGGTCAACGCCGGTGAATTTAGCTTCAACGTCGTCACCCACGCTCAGAACCAGGGTAGCATCTTCAACGCGGTCACGGGATGCTTCAGAAGCGCGCAGGTAACCTTCAACGCCGTCAGCCAGTTCTACGGTTGCGCCTTTCGCGTCAACTGCAGTCACTTTACCGTTTACGATTGCGCCTTTCTTGTTCAGTGCAACCCAGTTGTTGAACGGATCTTCTGCCAGCTGCTTAACGCCCAGAGAGATACGCTCGCGCTCTGCGTCAACCTGCAGAACAACTGCTGCGATTTCGTCGCCTTTTTTGTATTCACGAACTGCTTCTTCGCCTGCAACGTTCCAGGAGATGTCAGACAGGTGAACCAGGCCGTCGATGCCGCCGTCCAGGCCGATGAAGATACCAAAGTCAGTGATAGACTTGATTTTACCTTCAACACGGTCACCCTTGTTGTGGGTTTCCGCGAACTGCTGCCATGGGTTAGATTTGCACTGCTTCAGGCCCAGGGAGATACGACGACGTTCTTCGTCGATATCCAGAACCATGACTTCCACTACGTCGCCAACGTTAACAACTTTGGACGGGTGGATGTTTTTGTTGGTCCAGTCCATTTCGGAAACGTGAACCAGGCCTTCAACGCCTTCTTCGATTTCAACGAAGCAGCCGTAGTCAGTCAGGTTGGTCACGCGACCGGTCAGTTTGGTACCTTCCGGATAACGCTTAGCGATAGCAACCCACGGATCTTCGCCCAGCTGTTTCAGGCCCAGGGATACACGGGTACGTTCGCGGTCGAACTTCAGCACTTTAACAGTGATTTCGTCGCCAACGTTTACGATTTCGCTCGGATGCTTAACGCGTTTCCATGCCATATCGGTGATGTGCAGCAGGCCGTCAACGCCACCCAGATCAACGAATGCACCGTAGTCAGTGAGGTTCTTAACGATACCTTTAACTTCCATGCCTTCCTGCAGGTTTTCCAGCAGCTGATCGCGCTCTGCGCTGTTTTCGGATTCGATCACGGCACGACGAGAAACAACAACGTTGTTGCGCTTCTGATCCAGCTTGATGACTTTGAACTCAAGCTCTTTGCCTTCCAGGTGCAGCGTATCGCGCACCGGACGAACGTCTACCAGTGAACCTGGCAGGAACGCACGAATACCGTTCAGCTCAACAGTGAAGCCGCCCTTAACTTTGCCGTTGATAACACCAACAACAGTTTCAGCGTCTTCGTATGCTTTTTCCAGCGTGATCCAAGCTTCGTGACGCTTAGCTTTCTCACGGGACAGCAGGGTTTCGCCGAAGCCGTCTTCTACTGCGTCCAGCGCAACGTCAACTTCGTCACCGACCTGGATTTCCAGCTCGCCGGCTGCGTTTTTGAACTGCTCTGCAGGGATTGCAGATTCAGATTTCAGGCCCGCATCAACCAGAACGACGTCTTTGTCGATAGCAACAACAACGCCACGAACGATGGAACCCGGACGGGTTTCGATTGTTTTTAAGGATTCTTCAAATAGTTGAGCAAAAGATTCAGTCATGTTTAATCTTCGAAGTTAGATTTAACGTCCACCTGACACCATGTCGGATGGGGTTGTTTAACATACCCGCTGTCATTCCATTGCAACGGGGGTACTGCAAATTCGGTCGCTCTTAAGCGAGTGCCAGTTTTTGGCGCGCGTATTGTAGCGCTTTTTCAATCACTTGCTCAATGCTTAATCGTGTGGAATCTAAAACTAAAGCATCAGCAGCGGGAACCAGCGGCGCTACAGCACGGTTTCGGTCGCGATCGTCACGTTCTTTGATCTCGGCCAAAAGGCGCTCAAAGTTAACACTAAAGCCTTTCTCCTGCAACTGTAGCATACGGCGATGCGCACGTTCTTCCGAAGAGGCGTCAAGGAAAATTTTCACTGGCGCATCCGGGAAAACTACCGTTCCCATGTCGCGTCCGTCGGCGATAAGTCCTGGCGCCTCACGGAAAGCGCGTTGACGACGCAGCAGCGCTTCGCGCACACGAGGGAACGCAGCAACCTGAGAGGCGGCATTGGCGACTTCCTGCGTGCGGATTTCACCGCTAACGTCTTCTCCTTCCAGAATCACTTCCAGATTTCCGTCCGTTGAGACAAAGCGGACATCAAGATGGGTTGCCAGCGGAACCAGCGCGTCTTCTGAGGCGACATCGACATGATGATGTAATGCCGCCAGCGCCAGCACGCGATAGATTGCGCCTGAGTCCAACAGATGCCATTGCAATGCTTCCGCCATCGCTTTGCACAAGGTGCCTTTTCCTGCACCGCTTGGGCCATCAATGGTAATTACCGGGGCAATTGCCGTCATCTTTATCTCCTTAAACAGGCGTTCTGTTAACGTAAACGCCGCGCATTATACGCGCCAACGCCCACAATCGTTAACGTTGTGTGCAAAAACCGGTTTAGTCTGTAATCAGATGAAGAATAATTGCGCAATTATAGCGGGCTGGTGAGCAACCAGCCCGAAAGATGACAATGTTTTACGTTTATCATGCAGGTGTGCTGATACGCGCCAGTTGTTCGAAATAGTCAGGGAAGGTTTTGGCGGTACATTTGGGGTCAAGGATCGTGACCGGCGTGTCAGATAGCGCCACCAGCGAGAAACACATCGCCATGCGATGATCGTTATAGGTGCCAATTTCGGCAAACTTCAGCTTGGCTGGCGGCGTGATGCGAATAAAATCCTGCCCCTCTTCCACTTCCGCGCCAACCTTGCGCAGTTCAGTCGCCATCGCAAACAGGCGGTCAGTCTCTTTGACACGCCAGTTATAGATGTTGCGAAGCGTCGTCGTACCTTTGGCAAACAGCGCCGCGGTGGCAATGGTCATCGCCGCATCCGGAATGTGGTTCATGTCCATGTCGATTGCGTTGAGCTCTCCGCGGGTACAGGCGATAAAGTCGTCACCCCAGGTCACGGTCGCGCCCATCTTCTCCAGCACATCGGCAAAGCGAATATCGCCCTGCATGCTGTTGCGGCCAATCCCGGTCACTTTCACCGTCCCGCCTTTAATTGCGCCTGCCGCAAGGAAATAGGAGGCCGATGAAGCATCACCTTCAACCAGATAGTGGCCCGGAGATTGATACTGCTGACCGCCTTTGACCACAAAACGCTGATAGCTCTGGTTCTCTATCTCAACGCCAAAGGTTTTCATCAGGTTCAACGTGATATCAATATACGGTTTCGACACCAGCTCACCTTTAATGCCAATCACCGTATCCTGCGGCGCCAGAGGCGCGGTCATCAGCAGCGCGGTGAGGAACTGGCTGGAGACGCTACCGTCAACCTCAACCTGTCCACCGGTAAACCCGCCACGCAGTCGAAGCGGTGGGTAGTTTTCCTGTTCCAGATACTCAATGTTCGCCCCGCCCTGACGCAGTGCATCCACCAGATGACCAATCGGACGCTCTTTCATGCGCGGTTCGCCAGTCAGCACAATATCGTTTGCGCCAAGGCAGAGCGCGGCGGCCAGCGGTCGCATCGCCGTTCCGGCATTGCCCAGAAACAGTTCTAACGCGCCGTCGGCATGCAGAGGACCAGCATTGCCAGTGATTTCGCAGCGGGTACGATCCGCAGACAGGGTGTAATCAATCCCCAACGCACTCAGGGCATTGAGCATATGGCGAACGTCATCGCTGTCCAGCAGGTTGGTCAGCACGGTGGTGCCATGTGCTAACGCCGCCAGTAACAACGCGCGGTTAGATACGCTCTTCGAGCCAGGCAGATTAATCGTGCCATCGACCCGTGCGATGGGTTGTAACGTCAGGGATTCCATGAAACTCAACTCTCAAAAGACAGAAATAAAAACCCCACAGACAACGCTGTGGGGATGAAAAGAGACTACAGATTAGCCGCGGCGACGCTCGAAATCGGTCATGAAATCGGCAAGCGCTTTTACCCCTTCCAGCGGCATCGCGTTATAGATAGAGGCGCGCATACCGCCGACAACGCGATGGCCTTTCAGCGCATGCAGACCGGCGGCAAACGATTCTTCCAGGAAGATCTTATCCAGCGCGCTGTCAGCCAACTGGAACGGCACGTTCATACGTGAACGGTTGGCTTTCGCCACATCGTTACGATAGAAGTCGCTGTTATCAATCACGCCATACAGCAGTTCGGCTTTCTGCTGGTTGATTTTATCCATCGCTGCCACGCCGCCATTGGCTTTAAGCCATTTGAACACCAGGCCAGAAAGGTACCAGGCGAAGGTCGGCGGCGTATTGAACATGGAGTCATTGTCGTTCAGCACGGCGTAATCGAGGATCGACGGACAGGCCACATTCGCTTTACCCAGTAAATCTTCGCGCACGATGACGAGCGTCAGACCCGCCGGGCCAATGTTCTTCTGCGCGCCGGCGTAAATAATGCCGTAGCGAGAAACATCCAGCGGCCCGGAAAGAATGGTTGAGGAGAAATCGGCGGTCACCACCACATCGGAACCAAAATTGGGCGTTTCGTTAATCGCGATGCCATCGATGGTTTCGTTAGGGCAGTAATGCAGATACGCCGCATCAGCAGAAAGCTGCCACTCGCGCATTGGCTTCACGCCGCGCAGGCCATCAACCGAGACTTTGGCATCAATCACATTCGGCGTGCAGTATTTTTTCGCCTCTTTAACCGCGCTGGCAGCCCAGTAGCCGGCATCAACGTAGTCAGCCGTGGTTTTGTCGCCCAGAATGTTCAGCGGAATAGCGGAAAACTGGCCGCGACCGCCGCCGTGACAAAACAGCACTTTGTAGTTGGAGGGGATATTCAACAGATCGCGAAAATCCTGCTCAGCTTCTTGCGCGACCTGGATGAATTCTTTTCCGCGGTGGCTCACTTCCATGACGGACGTACCAAGACCGTTCCAGTCACAAAGATCCTGTTGAGCCAGTTTGAGCACGTCTGCCGGTAGCATTGCCGGACCTGAACTAAAATTGAAGACCTGAGCCATTTCCCCTCACCACGTTGTGTTGTTATTAACCCAACCTCTTTTCGTACATGAACAGACATTGGGTATAAGTTATTCCTGTGGATATCGGTTTTATCATTCAGTGACACGCGCCGCAATGGCTAAAACGGAGCAGAGCAAAAATGAGTGTTCGCTCACACAACAGAATCTTCGGGATTGACGATGAAAGACCGATATTTTTGCTGTCAGACGACCCGTTTTGCCCGGCTGGCCTTCGACCATTCTGGATTTTTGCAACGTGGACAAAATTGGCTATCCCCGGCGCTCATGCCGACAACTTCACTGCAGCGCACGCAGGCGTAATCCCCTGCCTCCGGCATGACCCTGAAGCGCTGCGTGCAATATTCAGGCAGAATGCTAAGCCCTGGCTTCACCTTTTCGTCTGCAAAGAAATAGACGCTGATCTGCCCGTTCGTTTCGAGGATCGCCAGTCTGACCTGCCCCAGTTGCTCAACACCGTTCAGCCGCAGTTCCATAAAGAACTCAAATTCAGTCATGTTGGCGTTACCCAGCTTCGACCAGGCTAACTCGCCGTCTTCGATGATAACGACGGGTTTGCCTTCCAGCAGATCTTCCAGCGCTTCGCTGCGCGCCATCAGCCACATCACCAGCCGGTACAACATCGCCAGAGTAATGAAGACCACCAGCACTGGCAGCATGGGCACATCGTCATAAAAAGCCACATCCCCTGCCGCCGACCCCAGCGTCAGAATGATCAGCACTTCGAATAATGACATCTGTCTTACGCCGCGCCTGCCCGTCAGTTTGAGAAACAGGAACACCAGAATAAAGGTGTAGAGACTGCGCAGCGCAACTTCCCAGAGGAACTCCAGCGGCACTTTGTCGAGCGCCATTCGTTGTAAATCAAATGCTTTCATTTTTATGCCCTTAACGCAGGTACTGGATAAAAGCATAGCCAAAACTTTTATTTGCGCCGCGTCCGTGGCGGCGATAGCGTCAGTCACATAAAACCCGTATCATTGCGCGCTTTCCGTACGACAAAAGTGATTTTCATGACGCAAACATTTATCCCCGGCAAAGACGCCGCACTGGAAGACTCCATCGCTCGCTTCCAGCAGAAACTCCTCGACCTCGGTTTCCATATTGAAAAGGCCTCGTGGCTGAATCCGGTGCCGAACGTCTGGTCTGTACACATTCGCGATAAAGAGTGTGCGCTGTGCTTTACCAACGGCAAAGGGGCGACAAAAAAAGCCGCGCTGGCGTCGGCGTTGGGCGAATATTTTGAGCGTCTGTCGACCAACTATTTCTTTGCCGATTTCTGGCTGGGTGAAACCATCGCCAATGGTCCGTTCGTGCATTATCCGAACGAGAAATGGTTCCCGCTGACCGAAAATGACGACGTACCGGAAGGTCTGCTGGATGCGCGCCTGCGTGCTTTCTACGATCCCGAGAACGAACTGACAGGCAGCATGCTGATCGACCTGCAGTCTGGCAACGAAGAGCGTGGTATCTGCGGTCTGCCGTTCACCCGCCAGTCGGATAACCAGACCGTCTATATTCCGATGAACATTATCGGCAATCTGTACGTCTCGAACGGGATGTCTGCCGGTAACACCCGTAATGAAGCCCGCGTGCAGGGGCTTTCTGAAGTCTTTGAACGTTACGTGAAGAATCGCATTATTGCCGAAAGTATCAGCCTGCCGGAAATCCCGGCCGACGTGCTGGCACGCTACCCGGCGGTGGTGGAATCGATTGCGACGCTGGAAGCAGAAGGTTTCCCAATCTTTGCTTACGACGGTTCTCTGGGCGGCCAGTATCCTGTTATCTGTGTCGTCCTGTTTAATCCGGCTAACGGCACCTGCTTTGCCTCCTTCGGTGCACACCCTGACTTTGGCGTCGCGCTGGAACGTACGGTGACGGAGCTGTTGCAGGGCCGCGGCCTGAAAGATCTCGATGTCTTCACGCCACCGACCTTCGACGATGAAGAAGTGGCTGAGCATACCAATCTGGAAACGCACTTCATTGACTCCAGCGGTCTGATCTCCTGGGATCTGTTCAAACAGGATGCCGACTACCCGTTCGTTGACTGGAGTTTCTCCGGTACAACAGAAGAAGAATTCGCTACCCTGATGGCTATCTTCAACGCGGAAGATAAAGAAGTGTACATCGCCGATTACGAGCATCTTGGCGTCTACGCCTGCCGGATCATCGTGCCGGGGATGTCCGATATTTATCCTGCTGAAGATTTGTGGCTTGCCAATAACAGCATGGGCAGTCATCTGCGCGAGACCCTCCTCTCATTGCCGGACAGCGCCTGGGATAAAGAAGACTACCTCAACCTGATTGAACAGTTAGACGAAGAAGGGTTTGATGATTTCACCCGCGTTCGTGAACTGTTAGGTCTGGCAACCGGTCCGGATAACGGCTGGTACACCCTGCGTATTGGCGAGCTGAAAGCGATGCTGGCGTTGGCAGGTGGCGATCTGGAACAGGCGCTGATCTGGACCGAATGGACGATGGAATTTAATGCGTCGATCTTTAGCGCTGAACGGGCGAATTATTACCGTTGCCTGCAAACGCTGCTGCTTCTGTCGCAGGAAGAAGAGCGTGAACCGCTACAATATCTGAACGCGTTTGTCCGCATGTATGGCGCAGAAGCGGTGGAGGCTGCCAGCGCAGCGTTGAGCGGTGAAGCGGCCTTTTATGGTTTGCAGCCGGTTGACAGCGATCTGCATGCTTTCGCGTCACACCAGTCGCTGCTGAAGGCCTATGAGAAGTTACAGCGCGCAAAATCTTCATTCTGGTCAAAATAAAGACAATTAACCTACGCTGAGTAGGTTTAAATAATCGTCTGAGCTATATTACGGGGCGCACTTAGCGCCCCGTTTTACTTATTTTTGGCTGCTCAAAAATAAATGTAATAACAAGGTTAAATATTGGTAGTTGATATTATACAACTTAACGGTTAGTTGTTACTTTGCAAGTCAATTACTCCATATTAATTAACTGGCCAACAGACCCAGGAAGGAAAATTTTCAACTCATTTGCTAAATTTTAAAATTTATTTTTATCATATTAATCAATAAATTACTCCGTAATTGCATAAAAACCATGCGTATTACGGGCCTATAAGCCAGGCGAGATATGATCTATATCAATTTCTCATCTATAATGCTTTGTTAGTATCTCGTCGCCGACTTAATAAAGAGAGAGTTAGTGTGAAAGCTGACAACCCTTTTGATCTTTTACTCCCTGCAGCAATGGCCAAAGTGGCCGAAGAGGCAGGCGTCTATAAAGCAACGAAACATCCGCTTAAGACTTTCTTCCTGGCAATTACTGCCGGTGTGTTCATTTCCATCGCCTTTGTTTTCTATATCACTGCAACGACCGGTACTGGTACGATGCCCTTTGGTATGGCGAAACTGATTGGCGGTATCTGCTTCTCTCTGGGGTTGATTCTTTGCGTCATCTGCGGTGCAGACCTCTTTACGTCAACCGTGTTGATTGTCGTCGCCAAAGCCAGTGGTCGTATCACCTGGGGTCAGTTGGCGAAAAACTGGCTCAACGTCTATTTTGGTAACCTGATTGGTTGCTTGCTCTTTGTGCTGTTGATGTGGCTTTCTGGCGAATATATGGTCGCCAACGGCCAGTGGGGATTTAACGTCCTGCAAACCGCCGACCACAAAATGCACCATACTTTTATTGAAGCCGTCAGTCTCGGTATCCTCGCAAACCTGATGGTATGCCTGGCCGTCTGGATGAGCTACTCAGGCCGTAGCCTGATGGATAAAGCGTTTATCATGGTTTTACCCGTTGCGATGTTTGTTGCCAGCGGTTTTGAGCACAGTATCGCAAACATGTTTATGATCCCGATGGGTATTGTAATCCGCGATCTCGCTACACCGGAGTTCTGGAGCGCAGTTGGCTCGGCTCCGGAAAATTTTTCTCACCTGACCGCGATGAACTTCATCACTGATAACCTGATTCCGGTTACGATCGGCAACATTATCGGCGGGGGTTTGTTGGTTGGGTTGACATACTGGGTCATTTATCTGCGTGACAACGATCATCATTAATTGATGTCGCGATACACGAAATCATTCAAGTTGCATTGAGGCGGCAAGTGAATGAGTTCCCAGGAGCGTACACACAGTACGTGACTGGGGCGAATGAGCGTAGCCAACAAAGAGGCAGCTTGAAGGATGAAGTGTATATACGCAGTAAATAAAAAATCCACTTAAGAAGGTAGGTGTTACATGTCCGAGCTTAATGAAAAGTTAGCCACAGCCTGGGAAGGTTTTACCAAAGGTGACTGGCAGAATGAAGTAAACGTCCGCGACTTCATTCAGAAAAACTACACTCCGTACGAGGGTGACGAGTCCTTCCTGGCTGGCGCAACTGATGCGACCACTGCACTGTGGGACAGCGTAATGGAAGGCGTTAAACAGGAAAACCGCACTCACGCGCCTGTTGACTTTGACACCTCTGTTGCTTCCACCATCACTTCTCACGACGCTGGCTACATCAATAAAGCGCTTGAGAAAATCGTCGGTCTGCAAACTGAAGCTCCGCTGAAACGTGCGATCATCCCGTTCGGTGGTATCAAAATGGTTGAAGGTTCCTGCAAAGCGTACAATCGCGAACTGGACCCGATGCTGAAAAAAATCTTCACTGAATATCGTAAAACCCACAACCAGGGTGTTTTCGATGTTTACACCAAAGACATTCTGAACTGCCGTAAATCCGGTGTTCTGACTGGTCTGCCGGATGCATATGGCCGTGGCCGTATCATCGGTGACTACCGTCGCATTGCGCTGTACGGTATCGACTTCCTGATGAAAGACAAATACGCTCAGTTCGTTTCCCTGCAGTCCGATCTGGAAAACGGCGTAAACCTGGAAGCGACTATCCGTCTGCGTGAAGAAATTGCTGAACAGCACCGTGCACTGGGCCAGATCAAAGAGATGGCGGCTAAATATGGCTGCGATATTTCCGCACCGGCAACCAACGCACAGGAAGCTATCCAGTGGACTTACTTCGGCTACCTGGCTGCTGTTAAGTCTCAGAACGGCGCTGCAATGTCCTTCGGTCGTGTTTCCACCTTCCTGGATGCATACATCGAACGTGACCTGAAAGCAGGCAAAATCACAGAGCAAGACGCTCAGGAAATGATTGACCACCTGGTCATGAAACTGCGTATGGTTCGTTTCCTGCGTACGCCTGAATATGATGAACTGTTCTCCGGTGACCCGATTTGGGCAACAGAATCTATCGGTGGTATGGGCGTTGACGGCCGTACTCTGGTAACCAAAAACAGCTTCCGCTTCCTGAACACCCTGTACACCATGGGTCCGTCTCCGGAGCCGAACATCACTGTTCTGTGGTCTGAAAAACTGCCTCTGAACTTCAAAAAATTCGCCGCTAAAGTGTCTATCGACACCTCTTCTCTGCAGTATGAGAACGATGACCTGATGCGTCCGGACTTCAACAACGACGACTACGCTATCGCTTGCTGCGTAAGCCCGATGATCGTTGGTAAACAAATGCAGTTCTTCGGTGCCCGTGCAAACCTGGCGAAAACCATGCTGTACGCCATCAACGGCGGCGTTGATGAAAAACTGAAAATGCAGGTTGGTCCGAAATCTGAACCGATCAAAGGCGACGTGCTGAAGTTCGACGAAGTGATGGAACGCATGGATCACTTCATGGACTGGCTGGCTAAGCAGTATGTCACCGCGCTGAACGTTATCCACTACATGCACGACAAGTACAGCTACGAAGCCTCTCTGATGGCGCTGCACGACCGTGACGTTATCCGCACCATGGCGTGTGGTATCGCTGGTCTGTCCGTTGCGGCTGACTCCCTGTCTGCTATCAAATATGCGAAAGTTAAACCGATTCGTGACGAAGACGGTCTGGCTATCGACTTCGAAATCGAAGGCGAATACCCGCAGTTTGGTAACAACGACGCGCGCGTTGATGACATGGCGGTTGACCTGGTTGAACGTTTCATGAAGAAAATTCAGAAACTGAAAACCTACCGTGATGCTATCCCGACTCAGTCTGTTCTGACCATCACCTCTAACGTTGTGTATGGTAAGAAAACCGGTAACACCCCAGATGGTCGTCGTGCTGGCGCGCCGTTCGGACCAGGTGCTAACCCAATGCACGGTCGTGACCAGAAAGGTGCTGTTGCCTCTCTGACCTCCGTTGCTAAACTGCCGTTTGCTTACGCGAAAGATGGTATCTCTTACACCTTCTCTATCGTTCCGAACGCACTGGGTAAAGACGATGAAGTTCGTAAGACCAACCTGGCAGGCCTGATGGATGGTTACTTCCATCATGAGTCTTCCATTGAAGGCGGTCAGCACCTGAACGTGAACGTCATGAACCGTGAAATGCTGCTGGACGCGATGGAGCATCCGGAAAAATATCCGCAGCTGACCATCCGCGTTTCCGGTTACGCAGTACGTTTTAACTCCCTGACGAAAGAACAGCAGCAGGACGTTATTACTCGTACCTTCACTCAGACCATGTAATGTGTTTTGACTGAAATCACGCGTTAAAAGGCGTACAATAAAGGCTCCACGGAAGTGGGGCCTTTTTAACAGGTCGTTTCCCAAACACAGCCTGTTTTGTCAGCTATCTATACTCAATGGATAACCGCCAAAACAGACTCGACACAGCCAATGAGCTGTGCACCAACACGGCCCCGGATGGGCCACATCTGGAGAAACACCGCAATGTCAGTTATTGGTCGCATTCACTCCTTTGAATCCTGTGGTACCGTTGACGGCCCGGGCATCCGCTTTATTACTTTCTTCCAGGGTTGCCTGATGCGCTGCCTGTATTGCCATAACCGCGATACGTGGGACACGCATGGCGGTAAAGAAGTCACCGTTGAAGAACTGATGAAAGAGGTCGTGACCTATCGCCACTTTATGAACGCATCCGGCGGTGGCGTAACGGCATCGGGCGGTGAAGCCATCCTGCAGGCAGAATTTGTTCGCGACTGGTTCCGTGCCTGTAAGAAAGAAGGTATCCATACCTGCCTGGATACCAACGGTTTTGTCCGCCGCTACGACCCGGTGATTGATGAACTGCTGGAGGTCACCGATCTGGTGATGCTCGATCTTAAGCAGATGAATGATGAGATCCACCAGAACCTCGTCGGCGTTTCCAACCATCGTACGCTGGAGTTCGCCCGCTATCTGGCAAACAAAGATATCAACGTGTGGATCCGTTACGTCGTCGTGCCTGGCTGGTCTGACGATGACGACTCAGCGCACCGACTCGGTGAGTTTACCCGCGATATGGGCAACGTTGAGAAAATCGAGCTCCTGCCCTATCACGAGCTGGGTAAACACAAATGGGTGGCGATGGGCGAAGAGTACAAACTGGATGGCGTACACCCACCGAAGAAAGAGACAATGGAACGCGTCAAAGGCATTCTCGAGCAGTACGGTCATAAAGTGATGTACTAAGTTTTGCCACCAGGCCTGATAAGCGCCGCGCTATCAGGCCGCAACACAAGCCAAATGCATTACGACATAAAATATTCCGACAGCTTATTCGCCACACTCTCAATCGAGAAGATGCTCTTCTGATGCGCTTTGCGGCACTCTGCATAGCGTTCATCCTGTTCCTCCAGTGCATTGAGTAATCGGTCCGCAACCATCATTGCCCCAGCAATTTCAGCAAACCCATACTCTCCCTCTCCCTTCAGCGCCACTGCAGCCTGTAAATTCCAGTCAGAAAGACGACTCAATGGTGCAAAGGTTCCTCGCGTAAGCGAAAGAATTCGGGCTCCATGCTGTTTTGCCAGGGTCAGTGCCTGCATCATATCGGCTGACGTCTGCTCAGTGTGAACGACAATAATTCCCTGACTCTGTGACTCAACCATCACGGATGATGTTGTGAGATAAAAACGATCGACAAAACTTGCCGCCTTACCCATTTTGATCAGATTCATCTGCAAAAAGAGCGCAACCGGTACTGCCGTGCCAACGGCATAAATTGCGACATTATTCACCTGGTTGAGCCAGGTGGCAGCAGCCTGTAATTCCTGTGTATTGATAATGGCATGGCTGTCGCGAATACTCGCCACAACAGCAGAGATCTCCGCGTTTCCCTGCTCTTCAGGACGTGCAGCCCCCTGCTCCAGAGCAAGCGCAGTTCTGAAATCTGAGAAACCTTTAAAACCAAATGCCCGGCAAAAACGCGTAATACTCCCCTCACTGGTTTCAATCGAATCGGCTAACTCAGTAATCGTGTGTCGCATCACAAAGTCAGGATTTTCCGTCACAAAATGACCCACCTTTTCCAGGATTGGGCTAAGCCCACTGGCCTCATTTCTGATGTTTATCAGCAAGTTAGTATTAATCTGACTCATTTTTCGCCTTTTTGCTCAAAATGCATACACAATCACATTTTTCTGCCCACACAAAGATAATAATTTTTTTTGTTTTACATTCAATAAAAATAATTATTTTTACAAAACAGGAGAAGTGACATGAAAGGTCTTATTGTCTGTCGTACCGGCATGGGCAGCTCCTTAATGCTCAAAATCAAAGCACAGAAAATCATCGATAAGAATGGATGGGATGTCGACCTTGAACATGATGTGCTGTCAGGTCTCGCCACCTGGCAAGGGATCGACTTTGTTATCACCATGCGCGACCTCACCGATGAAATAGAAGCTGCCGGATTCAGAGCCATCGGTATAACCGATTTGATGAATAGCGAAGAAATGGAAACCGCGCTCACCAGCGTCATTCAGGGCAACTAACCTCTCCCGGAGGCAATATGGATCTCCTCAGGTTTATTGTATTCGACATTCTGGGTGTAACCCCACTTTTAGTTGGATTTATTGCACTAATAGGTCTGTTAATCCAACGTAAGCCAATTGAAAAAGTCTTATCCGGCACATTCAAAACCATCGTCGGTTTTCTGGTTTTCGCCGGTGGTGCCGGATTGGCCGTCACCTCTCTGGGTAATTTCCAGACGCTGTTCAGCGATGGGTTTGGACTTAAAGGGGTGATGCCGCTGGCAGAAGCGTTAACCGGGTTGGCACAGACCAAATTTGCCATGTGCGTGTCCCTGATTATGGTTATCGGCTTTGGCTGGAATCTGCTCTTTGCCCGCGTTACGCCGTTCAAGTACATTTTTTTGACCGGTCAACATAACCTCTATCTCTCCGCTTTACTCACTGTCACATTGAAGGCGCTGGGTTACAGTGATGGTATTACGATTATCGTCGGTTCTGTATTGTTGGGGCTGGCGGCCTGTATCTATCCTGCAATCGCCCAACCCTGGATGCGAAAGATTACCGGTAATGATGAAATTGCCATGGGCCATTACGTCACGCTGGCTTACGCTGCTTCTGGTTGGATCGGTTCGAAAGTGGGCGATCCCAAAGAGTCTACGGAAAAACTTAACCTCCCTGGATGGTTGGGAATTTTTAAAGACTACATTGTCTCGGTCTCCATCTCAGTCAGTATTTTCTATTACATCGCCGCATTAGCCGCTGGCAAAACAGCCGTCACTGCCGTGGCGGGAGGCATGCATTGGCTGGTCTATCCGTTATTTCAGTCACTCACCTTTACCGCCTCTCTTTACATCATTATCACCGGGGTTCGTTTGCTACTTTCGGAGATCGTTCCAGCATTCCTTGGGATCTCTGAGAAATTCATCCCAAATGCTAAACCCGCGCTCGATTGCCCGGTCGTGTTCCCTTACGCACCAACCGCCACCGTACTGGGCTTTATTTCTTCATTTGTTGGTGGGTTGGTGGTGATGGGAATACTTGCGCTGATCGGTCAGACCGTCATTATTCCCGTCGCTATTCCCTATTTCTTCATTGGGGCAACTGCTGCTGTTTTCGGTAACGCCTCTGGAGGCTGGAAAGGTGCCGTTGTGGGCAGTTTTATTACTGGCATTCTCATCGGGATCGGCCCAGCACTTATCTACCCCATTATGGAATCTGTAGGACTCTCCGGCACCAGCTTCCCGGAAACCGACTTTGTTGCACTTGGTCTGGTGGTGTATTACATCGGCAAAATGCTGCCCTGATAAGGAGTAAACATGAATATAGATGAACTGAAATCACATGCGCTGGCAGCTCGCCGCGATATTGTAAGCATGATTTATGAATCCGGGATTGGTCACCCAGGCGGAGCACTTTCTGTTATTGATATCCTGACCTGGATTTATCATCAGGAAGTCGATCTTGATACCACACCACGCGCCAGGGTGGTTATGAGCAAAGGCCACGCCGTCGCCGCACAGTACGCCATGCTGTACCAGAAAGGGAAAATAGCTCGCAGCGAATTCAACACCTTTCGCCAAATCAACTCGCGCTTACAGGGGCATCCCAGCGTGAAATCGCTTCCAGAAGTTGATGCTACCACCGGACTATTAGGCCAGGGACTTTCCGTGGCACTGGGGATGGCAGCGGCGAAGAAGAAGGCTCAGGATCCACATCGTGTCTTCGCCATTATTGGCGACGGTGAAATGCATGAAGGTCAGATTTGGGAGTCATTGCAGCAGGCTGGTCATATGAAGATGGATAATCTGGTAGCGATTATCGACTACAACGGTTTCTCATCGCACGATCCCGTCAATGAGGTTATCAACCTTGAGCCACTCGCCGATAAAATCCGCACCTTTGGCTGGCACGTACTTGAACTGCAAAATGGCAACGATATGCACCAGATTGCCGATACGTTGCTGCTATCACGTCATCTCAAAGGAAAACCCGTAGCCATTGTTGCGCATACGGTCAAAGGCAGTGGCGTCAGCTATATGGAAAATAACGGCGACTGGCATTCAAAAACCCCAAGCACGGAGCAATATCAGCAGGCAATGGAGGAGTTACAGTCATGAGAGCACCACGTGATGAAATTGGCAATGCTCTGCTCGCTCTGAAAGATAAAGGCTATCCGGTTGTTGTTATCGATAGTGATTTAGCGAGCTCAACCCGTACCGATCAATTCCAGAAATCCTGGCCTGATGCCTTCTTTGAAATGGGGATAGCCGAAGGCTCCGCCATGAGTTTCGCCACAGGGCAGGCGCTGGAAGGAAATATCCCGTTCTATGTTAACTTTGCGATGTTCGTTACCGGCACCGCCTGGACCCAATTACGTCAGGCCTGTTATGCAAAAGCGAATATCAAGCTGGTTGGCAGTCATCCTGGTATGGATGATGGTCCGGATGGCGCGTCACACCATGCGCTGGAAGATCTGGCTTTAACACGTGTTTTGCCCGGGATCACGATCCTGACACCGGCAGATGCGGAAGAAGTTGAAGCGGCTTTCGAACAAGCAGCAAACATTCACGGTCCCGTCTACATTCGCGTTGCGCGGGAACCGATGCCAGTACGTGATAAATCAGCTGTTCCACGCGTCACTGACATAGACGCTGTGGAGGATTCTGGCAACGACTTTGCCATCCTCTATGAAGGTACGGTACTGGAACAAGCCAGTGCCGGTTATGAACAGCTCCACTCAACAGGTAAACGTGGCAAGCTCATTCATGTTGCCACGCTAAAACCATTTAACCGACAGCGATTCCTGCAATTAATTGCAGGTTGTCCGCAAATTGTAACGATAGAAAATCACACAATCACCGGTGGACTGGGTGGACAAGTCGCCGAAGTGCTTGCAGAAGAAGGATTAGGTACAAAGCTGATCCGTCTTGGGACACAGGATACCTTTACTGAGTCAGGGAACAGTCGTCAGTTAAAAGAGAAATATGGGATTTCAGCATCTGCTGTCTATAACGCGCTGAGTAAAGGCTAATGAATACCGGATGGCACTTCCCGGAGTGCCATCCGGCGAGAACAAACGGCAAGGAACAACAATGACATCAACGCTCTTTTCCGCCTGCCAGTTTCGCGAACGATGCGATTCCTGGCAAGATGCGGTGAAAATGACCTGCTTACCACTGGAAAAACAGAAAATCATTACCAGCGGATATGCACAGGCAATCATCCACGCCACAGAACAGACCGGACCCTGGTATATTTTGAGCCCTGAGTTTGCCCTGCCGCATGCCCGTCCTGAAGAGGGGGTTCTGAGTAGCAAGTCGCATTTATCACTCCTGTGCCTGAAAGAACCTGTACCGTTCCCGGGTCATCCGAACGTGCAACTGGTGATTGTCCTTGCCGCTGCCAACAGCTCTCAACATATTGAAATGATTCAACAGCTGGTGTGCTGGCTCGATGAGGCGGACCATTTGCAGCAACTGAGCAATATCACCAGCCCGGCGCAACTACACTCCTTGCTTGAATCCTGAAATAATCACGCTTTTCTACGCGCCAACAGTGGGAAGATGAGACCAGGGCCCACCAGCACAAACGGAGTGGCGATATTCAGCGTAAGCTGGAATATCCATTCGGGCGTAAACGCGTCCATTTTCGGGAAAATCCCGTCAGGCCAGCAAATGCGGTAAACGTGGAAAGCGGTACTGGAAGGGTGAAAAACGCAAAACGTCTGAACGCGTTATTTTCATGAAAATAGCCTATATCACCGGAGTTCAATCATCCCCTGGCATATATACAAAAAACAGCATGCAATAACACAGCATTGCATACTGTTTGCGCAGAATTAAACGTGGGCAACCGGATTCGGGGTATGCCCGGCATTGCGCAGCAGCATCAGTAAATAAATAAACGACACGCTGGCAATCATAATAAACAGGAGATTATCGGAATAATTCTGCATCAACATGGCGGTGAAGGAAGGGCCTAACAGGCTGCCGACGGTATAGCTCAGCAGCAGCGCCTGGTTCATCGCCACCAGTTGGTGATGTTCTACTTTTTCACAGGCCCAGGCCATCGCAACCGGATAGAGCGTGAAGCCCGCGGCCCCCAAAATGAAGAGAGCGGGTGCCATCGCCGCCTGGCTTAACATCGCTACGCTCCCCAGGATCACCACAAACACCTGCACGCGCAGCACCAGCAGTCGACCAAACTTATCCGCCAGTCGCCCAATTGGCCACTGGCCGAGGATACCCGCGCTGACCAGTACCGCCATCCAGAAACCGATGCTGGCGTTACTCATCCCCTGATGATTGAGATACAGCGGCATCAGGCCGTACAACGAGCCGAGGACAATCCCGGAAATGATACAGCCATTGACACCCAGTCGCGCCTGGCGCAGTTTCAGCATTGCGGTGATCGGTGTGCCGTTATGTTCTTCTGATTGCTGATTAAGAATACGGGTAAAGAGCAGCGGTAAAATCCCTGCCAGAATCAATCCCGTGGCCCACGGCAGTACGTTCATCAACTCCGTAGAGACTTTGCTGACCAGCAACTGCCCGAGGAACGTCCCCACATAGTAGACCATCATGTAGGCCGCCAACAGGCGACCGCGGTTGCGTGATGTCCCGCTGCACATCAGCGCACTCTCAACGACAACCCAGATCATGGCGCAGCCCACGCCTGCGACAAAGCGCCATGCCAGCCAACTCCAGAAACCAACCATCACACCAAGCCCTACGCAACCCGCGGCAAAGATCAGCGAGGCAAGGTAGTAGCTACGGTTAAACCCGAGGCGTTTGATTAACTGTCCTGTCAACAGCGTCCCGACCAGGTTACCGGTGAAATAGGACGAACTGACCATACCCACCTGCCACGTCGGCAGGTTTTCCTGGGCGAGCCAAAGCGGGACGAGCGTATTCAGCACCGCGATCGCCAGGGTCAACAGAAGTAGACCAGCCAGCAACAGCATGACGGGTCGGGTATAGGTGGACATGAGTATAAACCGTGAGGAAGTTCAAATTTCACGCGCATCATGCCACCAACAAAAACATTGTCAATCGGCGCAAACCGTGGCGTGGCGGCCTTTCATACCCTTCGATTGAATTTATTGATTAAGATTATGAATTATTGCTGACTCACATGAGTCAGGTTACTGTTTTTATTGATTTAACGCAAAAGAGTTCCGTTTCGCTTAGTCGAAAAATCTCATAGTTCCGGCAGCATTTTTTTTCCGTTCTATGCTTTGAATGAACCTTATGCGCCTGAATGAATCTGGGCGCATAGTTGACTCAAGCAAGGAGAAGAGAATGACCAAGCCTTATGTTCGTCTCGATAAAAACGACGCTGCGGTTCTTCTGGTTGATCACCAGGCCGGACTACTCTCACTGGTCAGGGATATTGACCCTGATAAATTTAAGAATAACGTGCTCGCACTGGGTGATTTAGCCAAATATTTTAAGTTACCTACCATCCTCACCACCAGTTTCGAAACCGGACCAAACGGCCCGCTGGTCCCTGAATTAAAAGCCCAGTTTCCCGATGCGCCCTACATTGCACGTCCAGGCAACATCAACGCCTGGGATAACGAAGACTTTGTGAAAGCGGTTAAAGCCACGGGTAAAAAACAGCTGATTATTGCCGGCGTGGTAACCGAAGTCTGTGTGGCCTTCCCGGCGCTGTCGGCCATTGAAGAGGGCTTTGACGTCTTTGTCGTGACCGATGCTTCAGGGACGTTTAATGAAATTACCCGCCATTCAGCATGGGACAGGATGTCGCAGGCTGGCGCACAGTTGATGACGTGGTTTGGTGTGGCGTGTGAATTGCACCGCGACTGGCGCAATGACATCGAAGGGCTGGCGACGCTGTTCTCCAATCATATTCCGGATTACCGCAATCTGATGACCAGTTACGATACGTTGACTAAGCAGAAATAAAAAAACCGGGGCGAAAGCCCCGGTTCATCACTTAGCTGGCAACCGCCATACCGACGGTCATATGCAGGCCATAGAATACGCCGCGACCAATCAACTCCCCCACCAGCAGCAGAATAAAGGCCACTGACAGCAGCGGAACCGCAGGCTGATAACCTTTCAACTGTGGGACAATCCAGCAGCACAATGCCACCGCCAGAACCCCAATACGCCAGGCCATCAGCGAACCGTAGTCCGGTACCAGCGCAGAAGCCTGCTGAACAGAGCTGTGAATGGTCGCCAGTTCCGCCCCCTGCATCACCGACATGATGGCACTGACCACCAACGCCAACAGTGAAACCGCAGGCAGCAGACGCATCGCCCAACCATCAACACCCGCCACACGCAGCAGCAGATAGCCCAACAGCGGGCCGCCCATTAACAGCGTCAGGAAGAAGCCCAGCGGTGTCCAGACGCTGTACCAGGTCGGTACGGTATCGATACTGTTATAAACGCACACCATCATCCAGACGAACAGCACACCCAGTACCATTGTGAGCAGCAGCCACAAGTTACGCAGGGCCGGTGTGAGCTTTTTCAGCACGGCCAGCAGCCAGCCAATCCCACCAACCGCAAAGAAAATAGAACCGCTGGCAATTTCATTACTCAGCGCCGACGATCCTACGCGGTTAAGCGAGTTAAGCGCCCGCATTGGCGAGCCAAGGTGCAGCATGGAAGCGATAAAGCCGATGCCCATCAGCACCCACAGCGCGAACATGCAGGTAATCACGCGCTGTTGCGTTTCTGCCCGCAGGTCGCCTTTCATCAGCGCCAGCGCCAGAACAATGAAGCCACCAACCACACATTGTCCAAAGACCGTAAAGATCATCAGCGGCCATTCATGCCATCCACTTCCCATCTTACACCTCCTTCGGATTCGCCAGATAACCGGTGGTATCCCCGGTCGAACGGCTGTTGGCATTCGGTTTGATCACAATACTCGGCTTCGTGAAGTGCGCACCCGGCAGCGGCGCAACGGCAGCCAGTTCACCGTGTTTCTTACGCAGTTCGTCGATGGGGCCGAAATCCAGTGCGCGCAGTGGACAAGATTCCACGCAGATCGGCTTTTTGCCCTCTGCCACGCGGTCATGACAGCCGTCGCACTTGGTCATGTGACCCTTAGCGGCGTTGTACTGCGGCGCGCCGTACGGGCAGGCCATATGGCAGTAGCGGCAGCCGATGCAGATATCTTCATCCACGACGACAAAACCGTCTTCCCGTTTGTGCATCGCGCCGCTCGGGCAGACCTTGGTACAGGCCGGATCTTCGCAGTGGTTGCAGGCAATGGACAGATAGTAGGCAAATACGTTCTGATGCCAGACGCCGTTGTCTTCCTGCCAGTCTCCGCCCGCGTATTCATAAATGCGACGAAAGCTGACATCCGGAGTTAAGTCTTTGTAATCTTTACAGGCCAGTTCGCAGGTTTTACAACCGGTGCAACGGCTGGAATCAATAAAAAATCCATACTGGGTTGTCATCGGTTACTCCTTACACCTTCTCAACCTGAACAAGGTTCGTATGTGACGGGTTCCCCTTCGCCAGAGGAGATGGGCGCTGCGTGGTCAACACGTTGATGCAACCGCCCTGGTCAATGCGTTTCGTATCCGGGTCATACCAGGCCCCCTCACCTAACGCGACCACGCCTGGCATCATACGCGGCGTCACTTTCGCCTCAATATGGAGCTCTCCGCGGCCGTTGAAGATGCGGACCTTATCACCATTGCGGATACCCCGTTTTTGCGCGTCCAGTGGATTAATCCACATCTCCTGGCGGCACGACGCTTTCAGAACATCCACGTTGCCATAGGTCGAGTGAACGCGAGATTTATAGTGGAAGCCCGTTAGCTGTAGCGGGTAATCTTTGGTCAACGGGTCGTTGTAGTTCTCAAAGCCTGGCGTGTAGATCGGCAATGGATCGATGACATCGCCTTCCGGCAGTTCCCAGGTAGCAGCAATCTCTGCGAGCTCCTGCGAGTAGATCTCGATTTTACCCGACGGTGTCGTCAACGGATTAGCCTGCGGATCGTCGCGGAACGCCTTATAGGCCACGTGATGCCCTTGCGGATCGCGCTGTTTAAACAGACCCTGTTTACGGAATTCCTCAAAGGTCGGCAGTTCCGGAATGGCTTGACGCGACTGTTCGTACAGATGACGCATCCACTCTTCCTGAGTGCGCCCTTCGGTAAACTGCGATTCGACACCCAGACGCTTCGCCAACTCGCTGGTCATTTCATAGATGGTTTTGCATTCGAAACGCGGCTTGATGGCCCGATCGGCGAAAATAACGTAGGACATATTCCCGCAGGAAGCATCCAGCGCGAAGTCCATCTGCTCAGAAGCCGTACAGTCCGGCAACAGGATATCGGCATACTTCGCCGACGACGTCATGTGGCAGTCGATGACGACAATCATTTCGCACTTCTTGTCATCCTGGAGGATGTCGTGCGTACGGTTGATCTCTGAGTGCTGGTTGATAAGACAGTTACCGGCGTAGTTCCAGATCATCTTAATCGGCACGTCGAGTTTGTCTTTACCGCGCACCCCATCACGCAGCGCGGTCATTTCCGGACCACGCTCAATGGCATCGGTCCACATAAACATGGAGATACTGGTTTCTACCGGGTTTTCCAGCGTGGGCATCCGTACAAACGGCAAATCGTAAGAGCCTTCACGTGCACCGCTGTTGCCACCGTTAATCCCGACGTTACCGGTCAGAATGGCCAGCATAGAAATAGCACGGGTGGCGATCTCGCCATTCGCGTGACGCTGCGGTCCCCATCCCTGGCTGATGTAGGCCGGTTTAGCACTGCCGATTTCACGCGCCAGTTTGATAATGCGGTCTGCCGGAATGCCGGTAATTTGCGCCGCCCATTCAGCCGTTTTTGGCGTACCGTCATTCCCCTGCCCCAGAATATAGGCCTTATAGTGACCATTTTTCGGCGCGCTGGCAGGCAAGGTTTTCTCGTCGTAGCCCACACAGTACTTATCGAGGAACGGCTGATCGACCATATTCTCAGTAATCAGCACATAAGCCAGCGCATTCACCAGCGCCGCATCGGTACCCGGGCGAATCGGGATCCACTCGTCTTCTCGACCGGCCCCGGTGTCGGTATAGCGCGGATCGATAATGATCATCCGCGCATTCGATTTCTGTCGCGCCTGTTCCAGATAGTAGGTGACCCCACCGCCACTCATGCGGGTTTCGCCAGGGTTGTTACCGAACAGTACGACCAGCTTACTGTTTTCGATGTCAGACGGGCTGTTACCATCCGCCCAGCCGCCGTAGGTATAGTTCAGGCCCGCCGCAATTTGCGCGGAGGAGTAGTCGCCATAGTGGTTCAGGTAACCGCCGCAGCAGTTCATCAAACGTGCCACCAGGGTATCTCCTGGCGGCCATGAGCGAGTCATCGTACCGCCCAGCGTACCGGTGCCGTAGTTCAGGTAGATGGACTCGTTACCGTAATCCTTAATCAGACGCTGCATATTGCTGGCGATGAGGTCGTAAGCCTCATCCCAACTGATGCGCTCGAATTTACCTTCTCCGCGCTTGCCCACGCGTTTCATTGGGTATTTCAGGCGGTCCGGGTTATAGACGCGACGGCGCATGGAGCGACCACGCAGACAGGCACGCACCTGATGCAGGCCGTCATAGTTGTCATCACCGGTATTGTCGGTTTCAACGTATTTGATTTCGCCATCCACAACATGCATGCGCAACGGGCAACGACTCCCACAGTTCACAGTGCACGCGCTCCAGATGACTTTTTCACTGGCCTGCGCCGGACTCAGGGCTTCGGCTGCATTGGCGATTCGGGTGAATGGCAGGGTAAACGCGCTACTGGCCATCGCCAGTCCGCCTATGGCCGTCGTTTTGACTAAACCACGACGACTCACCTCCGCTGCCATCACGGCATCAGGGATCTTAGTTTTCATAAAGACTCACTCTGCTTGCTTACAGTAAAAAAAAAGAAATTGATGTTATTATTTGAGTAGTTACACAGCGGTATATAGTTTTATATATAGCGATTTCATAGGATAATAGCGCAAAATGCTGAATTCCGTTCAAAGGTAATATTACCCCCAAGGGAGTAATGATTATTGTCCGGCGTCAAACAGGCATAAAAAAAGCGCCCAAAGGCGCTTTTTAGAAAGGGATGAAGCGAGGATTAACCAATATATTCCAGTCCGTTCATGTACGGACGCAGCACTTCTGGTACCTGGATACGGCCATCAGCCTGCTGGTAGTTTTCCATCACGGCCACCAGCGTACGGCCTACTGCCAGACCGGAGCCGTTCAGGGTATGCACCAGGCGGGTCTTTTTGTCAGACTTGCTGCGGCAGCGTGCCTGCATACGGCGCGCCTGGAAATCCCAGACGTTAGAGCAGGACGAGATCTCGCGATAGGTATTCTGTGCCGGTACCCACACTTCCAGATCGTAGGTTTTGCATGCGCCGAAGCCCATGTCGCCGGTGCAGAGAATAATTTTGCGATACGGTAGGCCCAGCAGTTGCAGAACTTTCTCTGCATGGCCAGTCATCTCTTCCAGTGCCGCCATTGAATCTTCCGGGCGAACGATCTGTACCATTTCAACTTTGTCGAACTGGTGCATACGGATCAGGCCACGAGTATCACGACCGTAAGAACCCGCTTCCGAGCGGAAGCACGGCGTATGCGCCGTCATTTTGATCGGCAACTGATCTTCGTCGATGATCTCATCACGCACCAGGTTGGTCAGCGGGACTTCCGCCGTCGGGATCAGCGCGTAGTTACTGCTGTCAGCCTCTTCTTCAAGCGGACGAGTATGGAACAGATCGCCGGCAAATTTCGGTAACTGACCGGTACCGTACAGGGTGTCATGGTTGACCAGATACGGCACATAATTTTCGCTGTAGCCATGCTGCTCAGTGTGCAGATCGAGCATGAACTGCGAGAGCGCACGATGCATACGGGCAATCTGCCCTTTCATCACCACGAAACGGGAGCCTGTCAGCTTAACGGCGGCAGCAAAGTCCAGACCGGCATGCATTTCACCCAGCGTGACGTGATCGCGAACTTCAAAATCAAACTCGCGCGGGGTACCCCAACGGCTGACTTCAACGTTATCGTTCTCGTCTTTACCGACCGGGACATCGTCAGCAGGCAGGTTCGGAATGGTCAGCGCGATATCGCGGATCTCAGCCTGTAAAGCATCCAGCTCCGCTTTTGCGGCATCCAGTTCTTCGCCCAGTTTGTTCACTTCCAGACGTAAAGGCTCGATGTCTTCCCCGCGCGCTTTCGCCTGGCCGATGGATTTCGATCGAGAGTTACGCTCTGCCTGCAGGTTTTCGGTATTGACCTGCAAAACTTTACGACGCTCTTCAAGAGCGCGCAGCTTATCTACATCCAGCTTAAAGCCCCGGCGTGCCAGTTTTTCAGCGACTGCGTCTGGCTCATTACGCAGCAGATTGGGATCGAGCATGCTTATCCTGTGCTTATCGAATTGAAAGAGGAAAATGTGACCACAGCCTGCGGTCACAGGGATACAGTGCCAACATTACCGCAACGCCTGCGCTAACGGTAGCGTTTTATAGGGCTATTTTGATCCTGTCCGGCGAGCCAGGCGAGCTTTTCGCCAATCTTACCCTCAAGACCTCTGTTTGTGGGGTGATAATAGCGTGTTTGTGCCATCTCCTGCGGGAAATAGTCCTCGCCGGCGGCATAGGCATTCGGTTCATCATGCGCGTAGCGATATTCCTGACCGTAGCCCATCTCTTTCATCAGTTTCGTCGGCGCATTGCGCAGATGGACAGGTACGTCATAGTCAGGGCGTTCACGGGCATCGGACATCGCCGCTTTGAATGCGGTATACACCGCATTACTTTTCGGTGCGCAGGCCAGATAGACAATCGCCTGCGCGATGGCGCGTTCGCCTTCAGCAGGCCCCACACGCGTAAAGCAGTCCCAGGCGGAGATCGCCACCTGCATCGCACGCGGATCGGCATTGCCCACATCCTCGGAGGCAATAGCCAGACAGCGACGCGCCACGTACAGCGGATCGCCCCCCGCCGTAATGATGCGCGCATACCAGTAAAGTGCCGCATCCGGCGCGCTGCCGCGAACCGATTTATGCAATGCGGAAATGAGATCGTAGAAGCGGTCACCTTTGTTATCGAAACGCGCGCTGCGCTCGCCGGCAATTTCGGTCAACAGCGCGGGCAGCAATACCCGCTTGCCGCTGTCATCCACTTCCGCCATGTCGGCCATCATTTCCAGCGTGTTCAGCGCCCGACGCGCATCGCCGTTGACCAGCTCCGCGATTGCTCTGCGGGTGTCATCCGGTAGAACAATATTCTGCCCACCGTAACCCCGCACCTTGTCTTCCATCGCCTGACGCAGAACCTGCTCGATATCTTCCGTCGTCAGCGACTTGAGCAAATAGACGCGCGCACGTGACAGCAGTGCGGAATTTAGCTCAAAAGAGGGGTTCTCGGTGGTAGCCCCGATAAAAGTGATGGTGCCGTCTTCAATGTGCGGCAGGAACGCATCCTGTTGGCTTTTGTTGAAGCGATGAACTTCGTCAACAAACAGGATGGTGCGACGCCCGGCATTACGACTCTGCCGGGCGCGTTCGATGGCTTCACGGATCTCTTTCACGCCGGAGGTGACGGCTGAAATCCGCTCAACGTCGGCATCGGCGTAGCGGGCAATCACTTCAGCAAGCGTGGTTTTTCCGGTGCCTGGCGGTCCCCACAAAATCATGGAGTGCAGGTGTCCGGCTTCAATCGCGCGCGGCAATGGTTTGCCCGCAGCCAACAGGTGCTGCTGACCAATATACTGCGCTAAATTTTCTGGCCGCATCCGCGCGGCCAGTGGCTGAAAGGTATTATCAGAAAAATCGAGCGACAGGTTGCTCACTGATGCCTCTACTTACGTTGGTCGTCTACCGTTACGCCTTGCGGTGGAGTAAAGGTGAATTTCGATGCGTCAACGGTGCCATTCTGCTGCGATTTCAGCTGATAGCTGCTGCGCTGGTCATCCTGCTCCACGGCGCTGAACTGATGAATGGTCCCGTCGCGGCCCACATTGATAGTGAACTGTTTCAGGTTGCCGTTGCTGGTTTTTGGCGTCAGGACGAAGTCATCTCCGTTCTGCTTGATATTGTACTGCTGCCAGTCGCTGGACTGATTGCGGGCAATCAGCATAAACGGCGTGTTGCCGGTGGCGTCTTTCAACCATGTCGCGGTGGCCTGCTCAACAAACGGGTTAAAGAACCACAGCGTTTTACCATCAGAAACCAGAATGCTTTCGTCAGGCTGCGTCATGTGCCAGTTAAACAGGTTCGGACGCTTCACCCACAAATCACCCTGACCTTCCTGAACAGCGGCACCGCTGCCATCGGTCACTTTCTGCGTAAAGCTGGCGTGGAAGCTGCTCACTTTATCCAGACGACTTTTCAGATCGCTGGCGGCATCCGCCCAAACGCTGCTTACCACGAATCCTGAGAGTAATGCACAGGTGATTGCGATTCTTTTCATTGTTATTCCTCAAAATACGTCACTCCCGACCGGGAGATCCCTCTGCTATCCATTCCAGGCCAAAAATCAGCGTGAGGAAAGTAGACAATACTGAATTACGTAACTTTGCACTTAGTCAAACGGCGGTGGTGCCAGCACTTCGCGATTGCCGTTATGGCCCTGTTCGCTGACGATCCCCTGCGCTTCCATCTGTTCGATGATGCGTGCCGCGCGGTTGTAGCCAATGCGGAACTGGCGCTGTACGCCGGAGATGGACGCTTTACGTTTCTCCGTCACAAAGTTAACCGCTTGATCAAATAACGGATCCAGCTCTTCGCCGCCGTCAAAGCCACCACCGCCGCCTTCACTTTCGCTGTCGGAGGTGATGCCATCCACATACTGCGGACGCCCACGTGCCTTCCAGTCCTGAACCACCGCATGCACTTCCTGGTCACGGACAAATGCGCCGTGAACACGCACTGGCATTGTGGAGTTCGGCCCGGAGTAAAGCATATCCCCCATCCCCAGCAGCGATTCTGCACCGCCCTGATCGAGGATGGTACGCGAGTCAATCTTACTGGATACGGTGAAGGCAATACGGGTCGGAATGTTGGCCTTGATCAGACCCGTAATCACGTCAACCGATGGACGCTGCGTCGCCAGCACCAGGTGGATCCCTGCCGCACGGGCTTTTTGCGCCAGTCGGGCAATCAACTCTTCAACTTTCTTACCGACGGTCATCATCAGGTCGGCAAATTCATCCACCAGCACAACGATATACGGCAGTTTTTCCAGTACCGGATGCTGTGCATCCATACTGTCACCCGGCTTCCAGTACGGGTCCGGAATCGGACGCCCCATCCGCGCGGCTTCGGCAATCTTCTCGTTGTAACCCGCCAGATTACGCACGCCCAGAGCGGACATCAGCTTGTAACGGCGCTCCATCTCGTTAACGCTCCAGCGCAGGGCGTTGGCGGCGTCTTTCATATCGGTGACGACCTCCGTCAGCAAATGCGGAATGCCTTCGTAAACCGACAGTTCCAGCATTTTCGGGTCGATCATGATGAAGCGAACGTCTTCCGGTTGCGCCTTGTAAAGCATGCTGAGGATCATCGCATTCACACCAACCGATTTACCCGAACCGGTTGTACCCGCCACTAACAGGTGTGGCATTTTCGCCAGATCGGCCACCACCGGATCGCCAGCAATATCTTTACCCAGCACCACGGTCAGCGGCGACGGGTTTTCACGGAATTTCGCGTTATCCAGCACTTCACGCAGATAAACGGTCTGCCGTTTTTTGTTCGGCAATTCCAGGCCTACGTAGGGTTTACCCGGAATCACTTCCACCACGCGTACAGCGATGGTCGAAAGCGAACGCGCCAGGTCACGAGAGAGGTTGGAAATACGGGCAGCCTTCACGCCCGGTGCCAGATTCAGTTCAAAACGCGTGATCACCGGACCTGGAGAGTAATTCACCACATCAGCCTTGATGCGGAAGTCAGCCAGACGGGCTTCAACCAGTCGCGCCATTTGTTCCAGCGCAAAGGTATCAACCGGCTCGACTTCACTCGGCGGCTGCGTCAGCAGATCCAGCGACGGCAACGGCGTCGTCGGTCTTTGCAGCGGACGGCTGTCACCGTTGCGCATCAGCAACGGGTGAATCAGACTTTCCTGCGGCTGAGGCGCTGCGGGTTGCTGCGGGACCATCGGCTGTTGTGGCTGCTGATACTGCGGCTGAGGAACCACCGGCTGTTGTGGCTGCTGATACTGCGGCTGCGGGGCCACCGGCTGTTGCGGCTGCTGATACTGCGGCTGCGGGGCCACCGGCTGTTGCGGCTGTTGATACTGCGGCTGCGGGGCCATCGGCTGTTGCGGCTGTTGATACTGCGGCTGCTGTGGCTGCTGAACAGGCGCAGGCTCCGGCATCACGCCCGGCGTAAACAACGGCTCATGCGGGCCATTATCCACCAGCGTTTTCATCGGTGAAAACTCAAAATCATCCAGCGAGAACGGATTCGCTCCCGTAGGTTGCTCACCGGCGTAGCGTTGCTGCTGCGAAGAGGCAAACTGGCGCGCCAGTTCGGCTTCTGCAGCGACATCTTCATCGTCAGCCTGCGTCACATCTCGCGGATACTCATCGCCATAACGACTTTGCTGTGACTGGGCGAACTGACGAGCCAGTTCATCCTGCTGCATGGCGTCGATTTCATCATCGCTGTATTGCGGATCGTGCTGCCCGGCCTCACGTACTCTCTCCTCAGCCATACGCTGAGACGGTAATTTAATGCCATACGATGCCAGCTCACGGCGCGTCGGTACACGCACGCGGTTCGGACGAGGCAACTGTGGACCAATCCCTTCTTTCACCTGCGGACGCGGCGCGCCGCCGTTCGCGAGGCTGAAGATCGGCGCTGCCGCCGCCGCAGTCGAACCGGCTGATAACGTCGCATCCTTCACGCCTGCGGCGATCGGTGCAATAGCCGCTGCGGCGTCGACTGGCGGTATGGAAGGCGCGGCTGATGGCGCAGGAGCCACCGATTCCGGCGCGTTAACAGGCTCAGGAATCGGCTGATACCATGCCGCCAGTTGCTCGCGTTCACGCGCGCGCTTCTCTTCCACCTCTTCAAAATAGTACAGCGGCGGGCGCGCAGGTTTCGTCTCTTCCACCACCGGTTCAGGCTCTGCAACAGGCATCTGCTGAACCACCGGTTCCTGCGGCTCTGGCTGATAAGCCGGTTGATGATAATTCGGTTGTTGAACGGGCTCTGACGGATAAACCGACTCAGGTTGCCAGGGTTGTTCTGGCGCAGGCTGCGGTTGCTGCCACGGTTGCTGCAGTACGCCTGGCTGTAAATAACCTGTTTCAGGGCCAACAGGCGCAGTGTATTGCGGTTCAGTCGGAACAGGCTGTTGCCATGACTCATACTGCGCGTGTTGCGGTTGCGCATACTGAGCGTGCGGCGGATAGCCTTCCGGCGCCGGAGCGATAGCCGGCTCGCCGGTTTGCGGCCCCGGAACAGGCTGCCATTCAACGGCAGGTTGTACAGGAACAGTTTCCGCTCCCGACATAGGTGGCGTTTGCATAATTGGATCGACCGGGGCGGCCCAGGCCTGAGTCGCAGCCGTTGCTGCCGCCGCAGCAGCGACCGGTTCGGTCACCGAATGACCGTTTAAAAGCGGATCGTATTCATCAGATTCTGGTTGCGTTGCACGATGTCCAGAGAACAGCACATCGCCAGGATCCGCTTCGACGCCACGCGCGCTGTATGCTACCTCATCATCGTCATCCATGCGTCTGCCAGAGAACAGCGCCGCATCGGTCTGACGACCATGCGGGTTGATAAATTTTTCAGCCAGACGTTGACGGCGCGCCAGCGCTCCGCGAAGAATACGCGCCCGACGAGATTCTCGTCTCCCGCCATCAGCGTCATCTTCATATTCTTCATCGTCTTCGTATTCGTCGTCTTCTACCCAGGTATCATCACGACGCGTTCGGTTGCTGGCAAAAGTCAGAATATTAAGCAGCCAGCCACCGAGTTTTTCGGCGATGCTAACCCATGACCAACCGGTAAAGAGCGTCAGCCCCGCGGCCCACACGCACAAAAGCGTAATGGTGCCGCCACTGCTGTGCAGCAGTGGTTGCAGCGTAGTACTCAACAGACTGCCAATCACCCCGCCGGACGCGAAGTACCAGATATCGTCAGCATTGATTGCGGCCAGGCCACAGGAGGTGAGGATAAGCGCCAGCACGCCAATAATGCGCAGTGAGACGGCAAAATAGTCGATATAGTCATCGGTCGCCTGATGACGCCAGGCAAACCAGCAGCCGCCCACAATGATGACTGGAATGGTGTACGCCATCACCCCAAAGATAAAGAACAGAGTATCTGCCAGCCACGCACCCGGAGCCCCCCCCAGATTATGGATAGGCTCATGCCAGGCCGTTTGCGACCAACTGGGATCAGAAGGATTAAAGCTCAGTAAGGCTGCCATCAGCCAGACGGCAAAAAGGGCAATAAGAATTAACAACGCCTCCAGAAGTCGGCGCCCGCTGCTTAACTTTGTCAATGTGACTTCTTTGTCTTCAGTGTATTCCTGGCTCAAAAAAGGCTCTCCAGGTTTCAGGCTTTTCCTGCCCGGTGCTAAAACGGACAACAGCACCGGGTTACCCCGGCACTGTTGCTGTATGGATTAACAGGAGTGTAATCAAAATACGCCGATTTTGCACCTGTTCCGTATTAGCGCGTCTTAATAACCAGACGATTACTCTGTTTGACTTCTTCCATTACCACGTAAGTACGTGTGTCATTCACGCCAGGCAGACGCAGCAGGGTTTCCCCCAACAGCTTACGGTACGCTGACATATCCGGCACACGTGTTTTCAACAGGTAGTCGAAATCACCGGACACCAAATGACACTCTTGAATTTCTTCAAGTTTCTGTACGGCAGCATTGAATTGTTCAAACACATCCGGAGCGCCACGATTCAGAGTAATCTCAACAAATACCAGAAGTGATGCATCCAGATAATGCGGGTTTAACAGAGCGGTATAGCCCTGAATGAAACCCTGTCTTTCCAGACGACGCACACGCTCAAGGCAGGGCGTCGGGGAAAGTCCCACTCGTTTAGAAAGCTCGACGTTAGAAATACGCCCATCCTTTTGCAACTCATTAAGAATGTTACGATCGATACGGTCGAGATCTTTGCCAGGGCGCTTTTTGCTATCTACCATTATTATTGTCTCTCTGTATTCCTTCCCTACTCCTGCCTGACTCATCAAACATCATTGTCGAGAGTCGATGCCCATCACAATAGACCGAAACCCAGAGGATTAACGGCGCGCAATGCCTGGGTCTATAGTGAGAAGACCGTTGCCTGAAGGCAGCTATCGACATCACGAATGGCGTCTGTCCACGCCATGCGTAGATTTCGCTAGCCCGGTAAACATGGTATTTATATGCATGATTATGCGGCACACACACAACACTGTTTTTTTCTTCCTCGAATGTTTTCGCAAAACGGCAGGTGATTGTCAAAGTAAAACATCGATTTTTAGTACAACATGCCAGTTATTCATTATGCGTTAAGACAATTCGTCATTTTATCACCTTATAACTGACCGACTTTAAGTAGAATTCTTTATAGTGCCACTGCCGATTTGTTCACTTATTGGCCTCGCCTATTGCACAAATTGTTAACAAAATCGCTATACTCTTTTTTTACGCCACCAAATTCCCTACAATCCAGCCCATTGCCTGCCAACAACAATGAGGATCTCATGGGCACGACCAAACACAGTAAACTGCTTATCCTGGGTTCTGGCCCGGCGGGATACACCGCGGCGGTCTATGCTGCGCGCGCAAACCTGCAGCCGGTGCTGATTACCGGTATGGAAAAAGGCGGTCAACTGACCACCACGACCGAAGTGGAAAACTGGCCTGGCGATCCGAACGATCTGACCGGTCCCCTGCTGATGGAACGTATGCACGAGCATGCGACTAAGTTTGAAACCGAGATCATCTTCGATCACATCAATAAAGTGGACCTGCAAAACCGTCCGTTCCGTCTGACAGGTGACAGTGCAGAGTACACCTGTGATGCGCTGATTATCGCCACCGGTGCGTCCGCTCGCTATCTCGGTCTGCCGTCAGAAGAGGCGTTCAAAGGTCGTGGCGTTTCTGCCTGCGCAACCTGTGACGGCTTTTTCTATCGCAACCAGAAGGTCGCGGTTATCGGCGGCGGTAACACGGCCGTTGAAGAAGCGCTGTATCTGGCGAACATCGCCTCTGAAGTTCACCTGATTCACCGCCGTGACGGCTTTCGCGCGGAAAAAATTCTGATTAAACGTCTGATGGACAAAGTGGAGAACGGCAACATTGTGCTGCACACCCACCGCACGCTGGAAGAAGTGACCGGCGATCAGATGGGCGTTACGGGTCTGCGCCTGCGCGATACGCAGAATGCAGACAACATTGAGTCGCTGGAGGTCGCGGGACTGTTTGTTGCCATCGGCCACAGCCCGAACACGGCGATTTTCGAAGGTCAGCTTGAGCTTGAAAACGGCTACATCAAAGTACAGTCCGGCAGTCACGGTAACGCGACCCAGACCAGCATCCCGGGCGTCTTCGCTGCGGGCGACGTGATGGACCACATTTATCGTCAGGCTATCACCTCCGCAGGCACCGGTTGTATGGCTGCGCTGGATGCTGAACGTTACCTCGATGGTTTAGCCGACGCGTGCAAATAGTTTTTACAAATCAGTAACAAAAGTAAATAAGGCGACTATAAGTCGCCTTTATTTTTGCCCCGTTGTAACATTGCCCTGCCAAAAAATTCTGATAACTCACCTGCAAAGCGCGCAATGAATAAAACTCGTCAAAAAGAGCTAACCCTCTGGTTAAAACAGCAAAGTGTCATTTCCCAACGCTGGCTCATGATTTCCCGTCTGCTGGGGTTCGTGAGTGGCGTACTGATTGTCGCTCAGGCCTGGATCATGGCTCGCATTCTGCAACATATGATCATGGATAACATCCCGCGCGAGGCATTGCTGTTGCCCTTTGTCGTGCTGGTGCTGATCTTTATCCTGCGTGCCTGGGTGGTATGGCTACGCGAACGCGTGGGATTCCATGCGGGACAACATATCCGATTTGAGATCCGCCGCCAGGTCCTCAATCGCCTGCAACAGGCCGGTCCGGCGTGGATTCAGGGGCGACCGGCGGGAAGTTGGGCCACGCTGGTGCTGGAACAAATTGACGATATGCACGATTACTACGCCCGCTATCTGCCGCAGATGGCGCTGGCAGTGTGTGTGCCCATCCTGATCGTGGCGGCTATTTTTCCCTCGAACTGGGCCGCCGCGCTGATTCTGCTCGGCACCGCGCCGCTTATCCCTCTGTTCATGGCGATGGTCGGTATGGGCGCAGCCGATGCTAACCGTCGTAACTTCCTGGCGCTGGCTCGTCTGAGCGGGCATTTTCTCGATCGCTTACGCGGAATGGATACCCTGCGCATTTTTGGTCGCGGTGAAGCCGAAACAGAAAGCATCCGCGTCGCGTCGCAAGATTTCCGCCAGCGCACGATGGAAGTGCTACGCCTTGCCTTTTTATCTTCGGGCGTACTGGAATTTTTCACCTCGCTTTCCATCGCGCTGGTCGCCGTTTACTTTGGCTTTTCCTACCTCGGCGAACTTAATTTCGGCCACTATGGTACGGGCGTGACGCTGGCGGCAGGCTTCCTGGCCCTCATTCTGGCCCCTGAGTTTTTCCAGCCGCTACGCGATTTGGGTACGTTTTATCACGCCAGGGCGCAGGCGGTGGGTGCGGCTGACAGTCTGAAAACCTTTATGGAAACGCCGCTCGCCCACCCGGAACGCGGCGAGGTTGAATTATCCGCGCAAGAACCTGTTTCCATTGATGCTGAAAATCTCATTATCACCTCCCCGGAAGGTAAAACGCTGGCAGGACCACTGAACTTCTCGCTTCCTGCCGGGCAGCGTACCGTGCTGGTCGGTCGTAGCGGTTCAGGCAAGAGTTCGTTGTTGAATGCACTTTCCGGCTTCCTTTCCTATCAGGGATCGCTGCGCATTAACGGTGTGGAACTGCGCGATTTGTCTCCAGAGTCCTGGCGCAGGCATCTCTCCTGGGTGGGGCAAAACCCACAGTTGCCCGCAGCAACGATACGGGAAAACGTTTTGCTGGCGCGCCCGAATGCCAGCGAGCAAGAACTGCGCGCAGCGCTCGACAGCGCCTGGGTCAGTGAATTCCTGCCGCTGTTGCCGCAGGGCGTTGATACTCTCGTTGGCGATCAGGCAGGACGCCTGTCCGTCGGCCAGGCTCAACGCGTAGCAGTCGCACGTGCGCTCCTTAATCCCTGCAAGTTACTGCTGCTGGACGAACCGGCTGCCAGCCTGGATGCCCATAGTGAACAGCGGGTCATGCAGGCGCTGAAAACTGCCTCAAAACGCCAGACAACGCTGATGGTCACGCACCAGCTTGAAGATCTTGCCGACTGGGACACGATTTGGGTGATGCAGGACGGACAGATTATCGAACAAGGCTCCTGGGCCGAGTTGAGTTCCGCCAGCGGCGCGTTTGCAACGCTGTTGGCCCATCGTCAGGAGGAGATCTAAATGCGCGCGCTGCTGCCTTATCTGACGCTCTATAAACGTCACAAGTGGATGTTAACGCTGGGCATCGTGTTGGCCATTATTACTCTGCTCGCCAGTATTGGCCTGCTGACGCTGTCCGGCTGGTTTCTTTCAGCGTCGGCCGTGGCGGGCTTTGCCGGTATCTACAGTTTTAACTACATGCTTCCTGCCGCGGGCGTACGCGGCGCGGCCATTACCCGGACTGCCGGACGCTATTTCGAGCGGCTGGTCAGCCATGATGCGACCTTCCGCGTACTGCAACATTTGCGCATTCACACCTTCAGCAAGCTGTTGCCGCTCTCCCCTGCCGGACTGGCTCGCTATCGTCAGGGTGAATTGTTGAACCGCATTGTGGCAGATGTGGATACGCTGGATCACCTCTACCTGCGCGTCATTTCCCCTCTGGTGGGTGCTTTTGTGGTGATTATGGTTGTGACGATCGGTCTGAGCGTACTTGACGTCACTCTCGCCTGCACCCTCGGCGGTGTGATGCTGCTGACGCTGTTTATTATGCCGCCCGTATTCTATCGCGCCGGGAAAACCACCGGACAGAACCTGACGCATCTGCGCGGACAGTATCGTCAGCAACTGACCGCGTGGTTACAGGGCCAGGCTGAACTGACTATTTTTGGCGCCAGCGACCGTTATCGCGCGCAGATGGAAGCCACAGAGTTACAGTGGCACGAAGCACAGCGCCGACAGTCTGAACTGACGGCACTGTCACAGGCGCTAATGTTGCTGATCGGCGCCGTTGCCATATTACTGATGCTGTGGATGGCGGCAGGCGGCGTGGGGGGTAACACCCAGCCGGGCGCGCTGATTGCTCTGTTTGTCTTTTGCGCGCTGGCGGCGTTTGAAGCGCTGGCTCCGGTTACCGGTGCATTTCAGCATCTGGGACAGGTCATCGCCTCCGCCATGCGGATCACCGAGTTAACCGAACAGAAGCCGGAAGTCATTTTCCCGACCGATGTGTCGGACGTCCCGGCTAAGGTTACTCTGACGCTGCGTGACGTTGTATTCAGCTATCCTGGGCAGGCGCAAAAAGCGCTGGATTCGCTCTCTCTTCAGGTGAATCCTGGCGAGCACATTGCCATTCTTGGTCGTACTGGGTGCGGTAAATCGACATTGCTGCAACTGCTCACGCGCGCGTGGGATCCGCAGCAGGGCGAGATCCTGCTCAACGACCGTCCGATTGCGGCATTGAATGAAGCGACGCTGCGCAAGACCATCAGCGTCGTACCGCAGCGTGTGCACTTGTTCAGCGCCACCCTGCGCGACAACCTGCGGCTTGCCGCACCCGACGCCAGTGACGAACAGTTGACAGACACGCTGCGCCGCGTCGGACTGGAGAAACTCCTCGACGATACCGGCCTCAATAGCTGGCTGGGAGAAGGCGGTCGTCAGTTATCCGGTGGGGAACTACGCCGTCTGGCGATCGCCCGTGCCCTGCTGCACGATGCGCCGCTGATGCTGCTTGATGAACCAACGGAAGGACTGGATGCGACCACCGAAAGCCAAATGCTTGAATTACTGGCGGATGTAATGCGTGGTAAAACGTTACTGATGGTGACGCATCGCCTGCGCGGGCTCGCGCGTTTTGATCAAATAATAGTAATGGACAACGGCCAAATTATTGAGCAAGGTAATCACGCAGATCTGTTAGCGCAGCAGGGTCGTTATTACCAGTTTAAGCAAGGTCTGTAAGCTATTATTGAACGATCCGACTCGCGTACTGGAGTTCTGCTGTCATGCGCCTGGTTCAGCTTTCCCGACACTCTATCGCCTTCCCTTCGCCGGAGGGCGCTTTACGCGAGCCAAACGGCCTGCTGGCGCTTGGGGGCGATCTGAGCCCTGCGCGGCTGCTGATGGCCTATCAGCGCGGCATTTTCCCGTGGTTTTCCCCTGGCGACCCTATTCTCTGGTGGTCGCCGGACCCTCGGGCCATTCTGTGGCCTGACACTTTTCATATTAGCCGCAGCATGAAGCGCTTTCATAAGCGCTCTCCGTATCGTGTCACCCTGAATTATGCGTTTGGTCAGGTCATCGACGGATGCGCCAACGATCGCGATGAAGGGACATGGATAACTCAGGGCGTGGTGGAAGCCTATCACCGACTGCACGAACTGGGACACGCGCATTCCATTGAGGTCTGGCGCGACAATGCGCTGGTCGGTGGTATGTATGGCGTTTCCCAGGGAGCCCTGTTTTGCGGTGAGTCAATGTTCAGTCGGCAAGAGAATGCGTCAAAAACCGCACTACTGGTTTTTTGTGCCGAATTTGTCCGTCACGGCGGCAAATTAATGGATTGCCAGGTGCTCAATAGCCATACCGAATCGCTAGGGGCGGTCGAAATTTCGCGTCGGGTGTATCTGGAACACCTCGATGCGTTACGCCAACAACGTTTACCTCGCGATTTTTGGGTCCCTCGTACGTTATTTTTGCCCCTGAAGTGAATGTTTTCGGCACATTTTTTGTCAGGGTGTTATAATTGCGTCGCAGAGTTGGTTTAGCCCATTACCCCGCTGCCGTTAAGGATCCGTTCGCGTCAGGTAACGCCATCGTTTATCTCATCGCTCCCTTATACGTTGCGCTTCACGTGCGGCTTTGCCGTGTGCTTTTTAAGCAAACCGGAGTAATGCGCCAAATTTTGTTTGCTGCGTTTTAAACGTGCAAATCTTTACTTATTAAAAGAACTTCGGCATTATCTTGCCGGTTCAAATTACGGTAGTGATACCCCAGAGGATTAGATGGCCAAAGAAGACAATATTGAAATGCAGGGTACCGTTCTCGAAACGTTACCTAATACCATGTTCCGCGTAGAGTTAGAAAACGGTCACGTGGTTACTGCACACATCTCCGGTAAAATGCGTAAAAACTACATCCGCATCCTGACGGGCGACAAAGTGACTGTTGAGCTGACCCCGTACGACCTGAGCAAAGGCCGCATTGTCTTCCGTAGTCGCTGATTGTTTTCACGCCCGAATGGCGTACCAATAATAAAAGGTCGGTCTATCCGGCCTTTTTTGTTGTGTAGAAATCATCTACTCCTCCGTCATCCGCGCGTACTCGTCCGTCAGGAAATCCACCAGCGCTCTCACCGACGGCAGCAATCCCCTGCGTGAAGGAAAAACCGCATGAATCACCTCTCTTCGGGGTTCCCATCCTTCCAGTAACGAAACCAGTTCACCCGCCGCCAGCTGTTCTTTGACCATTAAGATGGGAAGCTGTACGGCACCGACGCCGGCGATAGCCGCCTCACGCAATACCAACATATCAGTCGTGATAAATCGCGGGGTAAAGTGTACTTCCGCTCTGGCCCCTTTTGGACCGTACAACTCCCAGCGATGAATATGTTTTCCGGATGCCAGACTCAGTCCGGGCCAACGGCTTAATTCCGCCGGTGATGCAGGGGCACCCATGCGTGCGATCAATGCCGGACTGGCAAATAACCGGTGTGCGCGGTCAGCAAGAACCCGCATAACCAGATCGCTGTCCTCAATCGGGCGCGGTCGTACTCTGATAGCAATATCAACGCCTTCACCCACCACATCAACACGACGATTCGTCGCTTCGAGTTGCAGCGTGACATCGGGATAGCGCGCCAGAAATTTCGCCAGCATCGGCCCCACGTGAACGTGGAGCAGCGTAACCGGACACGTCAGCTTCACCACGCCACGAGGTTCGACCTGCAATGCGGCAATCGCATCCTGCGCCGCCTGTGCTTCTACCAGCATCGCTTTGCAGTGCTCGTAGAACGTTTGCCCCACTTCCGTAACGTTAAACTGCCGCGTCGTCCGCTGGATGAGTCGCACACCCAGTTGCTCCTCCAGTTGCGCGATGCGCCGACTGAGCTTTGATTTAGGTTCGTCTAACGCGCGGCCTGCCGCGGCAAACCCGCCCTGCTCCACGACATGGACAAACCACGCAAAATCATTGAGATCTGGCTTTGCCATTTATTGTTCCATTTTCAGAACGATGAGATTCATTTTAGCGACTACTCACCTCGCTGTCATGAATATAAGCTTATTCACAGGCCAGGAATACCATTGAGGAGATAATGATGAAACAGGTTACAGGCGTCTATACCGCACCTCGCCCGCACTGGGTTGGCGATGGATTTCCGGTTCGTTCACTGTTTTCGTACCAGTCCCACGCGCAGCAGCTGAGCCCGTTTCTGCTGCTCGACTATGCGGGTCCCCATACGTTCACGCCGGGAACGGAAAAGCGTGGTGTGGGTGAACATCCCCACCGCGGTTTTGAAACGGTGACAATAGTGTACAGCGGTGAAGTTGAGCATCGCGACTCAACGGGTCGCGGCGGCATTATTGGCCCTGGCGACGTGCAGTGGATGACGGCAGGCGCAGGCATTTTGCATGAAGAATTTCATTCTGAAGCCTTCACCCGCAAGGGAGGAGAACTGGAGATGGTACAACTGTGGGTAAACCTGCCAGCGAAAGACAAAATGACGTCACCGGGATACCAGAGCATCACTCAGGAACACATCCCAACCGTTGAGCTGCCGAACGAGGCAGGAACAGTACGAATCATTGCCGGTCAGTATCAGCAGACGACAGGACCGGCTCACACGTTCTCGCCGCTGAACGTCTGGGATATGCGGCTGCAGCAGGCGCGCCCGTTGACGCTTTTGCAGCCAGAGGGGTGGAGTACCGCACTGGTGATCCTGAAAGGTTCAATCAGGGTAAATGGCTCGACAACGGCAAATGAGGGGCAACTGGTCGTATTAAGTCAGCAAGGAGACTCAGTGCATCTGGAAGCCAGCGGTGATGCCAGCGTGTTGTTGCTGTCGGGGGAACCGCTGAATGAACCGGTAGTCGGTTACGGTCCGTTTGTCATGAATACCAAACAAGAAATTGCAGAAGCCGTTCGCGATTTTAACGCTGGCCGCTTTGGTCAAATCTGACCGGGAGGAGGTTGTAAGAATAGCAAAATGCGGGATTCATAACGCAGAAAAGCTTCCCCGACGGCATCGTTCGGGGAAGCTGTACAATGCGTAACCAAACGATAAGCAAAGCGTAAATACTGCTTGACCGTTTTAGCGCAACTCCCTATAGTAGCGCCCCGTTGCTCCCCAAGCGGTCAGGCAACAATACAATATGGTGAGGTGTCCGAGTGGCTGAAGGAGCACGCCTGGAAAGTGTGTATACGGCAACGTATCGGGGGTTCGAATCCCCCCCTCACCGCCATATTTCAGATGAGAGCCGGTACTTATGTATCGGCTCTTTTCTTTTATGTTCTCCATCGGGGGGGATGAGAATCCCCGACCGGGGTTCGACAACGGGCAAAGCCCGTTGGACAGACCGCAAACATCGTGAGCGGGCTGCCCGTCAGGGCGAGCGAAGCGAGTCAATCCCCCCCCTCACCGCCAATTTAAGAAAGAGCGCGTACGCAAGTACGGGCTTTTTTTTCGCATATCGCACACACTGTGGGGGGATGAGAATCCCCGACCGGGGGTCGACAACGGGCGCAGCCCGTTGGACAGACCGCGAACATCGTGAGCGGGCTGCCCGTCAGGGCGAGCGAAGCGAGTCAATCCCCCCCTCACCGCCATATTTAAGAAAGAGCTCGTACGCAAGTACGGGCTTTTTTTTCGCATATTGCACGCACTACGGGGGGATGAGATCAGAGATTTCCACCCGGGTAATGAAATCATCTGCAATTTTATTCAATACACATCAGAACAGCGACCGATATTCTGTCAGAAATAGTGCTAAGGAGAGAATGTCAATGCCGCTATGTTATGCCTCTGAAATTCATACGAGATTCAGGCAACTTCGTTCTGCGACGATCGGTGTTAATGGTATTCACGCAGATGCTAATTCGGGCGCACAAGTGGCTCAGTTACTTGCAGTCGCAGATAAGCGACTGGCGGCAACTCGCGAAGGCGAGTTTGCGGAGATTAAAGCCTGGCGTCGTGCTTTTTCCGAGTTAGGCCTTAAGCCTACGCAATATCGCTGCGCATCGGAATCTCTGCTAAGACGGTATCGCAAGAACGGAGAGTTGCCGACGCTACATCCGCTGATTGACCTGTGTAATGCGGCTTCCCTCGCCTTTGCCATACCGGTTGCTGCGTTTGACATCGACCGGATCAGCGGTGCGTTAACAGTGCGTTCAGCCTGTGGGGATGAACTCTATGAGACGTTTTCCGGGGAAACTGAACACCCTGAACCCGGTGAAGTTATCTTTGCCGATGATTCCGGGCGAGCCCATGCCCGACGCTGGACTCATCGACAAAGCGGTTGGTCGGCCGTTCGCCAACGTACGTCCAACGTGCTGATTGTCGCCGAAGCTTTGCACGAAACCGCACAGGATGACGTTGAAAACCTTATTGTCGCACTCACAGACGCCATATCTCAGGTATGGCCTGCAGCCATACGGACGGACATAAAGCGCTTATGAACCCAGCGCTTCGGTTTGCTGGTAATGGGTATTTGCGACGGTGGTACGTTGATACATTATTGCCAGGGCAAAAGTATTATCATCAATAAAGACGGTACCCCGCACGAGTGTGGGTATTTGTCTCTGAGCCATACTCTTCCCCATTATCCCGAGCAGTGGTATCCCATGATAATTTCGGGCTTTATTTTACGATGATAATTCCTGGGATTAATCAGTTTCAGGGAGGCTGCTGCGCTCAGATTAGGCAGTAACTTATTCATTCGTCGGGCATTCGGGATATAGCTTTCATCTGTCTATGCCACTCACATTCATTCTGGATTTGTGATTGAAAAATAAAGACTGGTATAAACACTTCCGTTCAGATCATCCGAACAGGCATAGTGACGAATGAGGATTTTTTTCACAACAGGAGTTGCCATGTTTTCTTATGTCATGTTGGGTACCAATAACCCGGAAGTTTCTTATAAATTTTATGCGCCACTAATGGAGGTGCTGGGATATCCCCTGGATGGTCGAAGTGAGAAAGGCGCCGCCTGGGGCACGTTTAAAAATAATAATTCTACAGGGCTATGTGTTGGCCTTCCCTTTAATCAACGTCCGGCAACATTTGGCAATGGCGTGATGGTGGCGCTTAATGCCTCCTCCGTTGATATAATTAACAAGCTCTATGCCTTAGCGTTAGAAAACGGTGGCGAGGATGATGGTCCTCCTGGCTACCGTCCACACTATGGTGATGATTTTTATAGTGCTTATGTCCGCGATCCTGACAAGAACAAAATTGCTTTTGTTTTTTACGATCCGACAAAAAAATAAAGTCCACTGTATTTGATATGTGCCTGCTCTGCCTCAACGTTTATCGTCTGCGACCTTTTATGGCTCTACAGGCCATCCGTTGATTCATTAACTTAGCTGAAACATCCTGACACTCTGCATGAATAAGCAAAGTGTCAGGATGTTATCTCAGTGTGAAAATAAACATCACATTGTAACAGGCCAGGATTAATACCAGGAAAACGCTATTATTCTGATTTATTGGCATTCTGTGCAATCAGGCGCAGATACTCATTGTTTTTAAACGCAATCATAATAAGTTCAAACATGACGCGACAGCCAACCAGACTAAAAATCGTGCCAAGTAATCCTGCAATGATTTGACCATTAAATATAGAAATTACGCCACCAATGACCACTAAGACCATAAAAATCCAGTATAAAAACACCATGATTTTAGGTGTCAGAAGACTATCAAAACCCAGAATTACTTTCATTTGGCTATCCTTAATAAATAAAATTTGAAGAAAACTGCAAGAACAACATATATTATCTATTTCAAAATGTAAATACTGATTTATTAGTCTGGCTACTATTCTATTGCGTTCTATTGTGAAACAATTGAAGGTGAGAATTTTCCGTGAATAGCGTGATAATGATTTCAGGATCATAATATTAGCTAAGCATGGAATATAATTTTATGAAATAAATATTGGTATTTATTATTAACTAATTATTAATATTCATCTTACCGTTTCCTCTGCTGGCGAAGAATAATCTGAAGGTAAAACGAGAAGGGAGCCATGGGGATGAAAACCGAACTATGAGGCAGATGTTTGTCTGTCCAGATAATAGAGAACCGGGCACATGGCCCGGTTCGTCAGTCAGCTAAGAGAGCGTTGAGATTAATGCGCGGCTTCCGGCTTGTGCTTCTGCGCACTCTGGAAGCCATAGGTCAGTTCATTTTTCTCTTTATCCAGTGCCACGGTCACCTGTCCGCCGTCCACCAGCGAGCCAAACAGCAGTTCGTTTGCCAGCGGTTTTTTCAGGTTATCCTGAATCACACGCGCCATTGGACGTGCGCCCATTGCCCGATCGTAGCCCTTCTCAGCCAACCAGTTGCGCGCTTCCTGACTGACTTCCAGGGAGACACCTTTCTGATCCAACTGGACCTGCAGCTCGACAATGAACTTATCGACAACCTGATGGATCACCTCAGTAGACAGGTGTTCGAACCAGATAATATTGTCGAGACGGTTACGGAACTCCGGCGTAAACACTTTCTTGATTTCACTCATCGCATCAGTGCTGTTGTCCTGATGAATCAGGCCAATCGATTTACGTTCCGTTTCGCGTACACCGGCGTTGGTGGTCATGACCAGCACCACGTTACGGAAATCGGCTTTACGCCCGTTATTATCCGTCAGCGTGCCGTTGTCCATCACCTGCAGCAGCAGGTTAAAGACATCCGGGTGCGCTTTTTCAATTTCATCCAGCAGCAGTACCGCATGAGGATGCTTGATGACCGCATCCGTCAACAGACCACCCTGATCAAAACCCACGTATCCCGGAGGCGCACCAATCAGGCGGCTGACGGTATGACGTTCCATATACTCGGACATGTCAAAACGCAGCAGTTCGATTCCCAGCGCTTTGGAAAGCTGTACCGTGACCTCTGTTTTCCCGACACCGGTCGGCCCGGCAAACAGGAAGGAACCCACCGGCTTATGCTCGTGTCCCAGACCCGCGCGGCTCATCTTGATGGCTTCGGTCAGCGCCTCAATGGCTTTATCCTGCCCAAAGACCAGCATTTTCAAACGGTCGCCAAGGTTTTTCAGCGTATCGCGATCGCTTTGTGACACGCTCTTTTCCGGAATACGCGCAATACGCGCGACCACAGACTCGATATCCGCCACGTTAACGGTTTTCTTGCGTTTGCTGACCGGCATCAGACGCGCACGCGCACCGGCTTCGTCAATGACGTCAATCGCTTTATCCGGCAGATGACGATCGTTGATATATTTCACCGCCAGCTCAACCGCCGCACGCACCGCTTTCGCGGTATAACGCACGTCGTGGTGCGCTTCGTACTTCGGCTTCAGGCCGTTGATAATCTGTACGGTCTCTTCCACCGACGGTTCAGTAATATCAATTTTCTGGAAGCGACGGGCTAACGCACGGTCTTTCTCGAAAATATTGCTGAACTCCTGATAGGTCGTGGAGCCAATCACGCGGATCTTACCGCCGGAAAGCAGCGGTTTAATCAGGTTTGCGGCATCCACCTGGCCGCCCGATGCTGCACCCGCACCAATAATGGTGTGGATCTCGTCGATAAACAAAATACTGTTGGTATCCTGCTCCAGCTGTTTCAGCAGTGCTTTAAAGCGTTTTTCAAAGTCACCGCGGTATTTGGTGCCCGCCAGCAGCGAACCGATATCCAGTGAATAAATCGTGCAATCGGCCATCACTTCCGGCACGTCGCCCTGCACGATACGCCAGGCCAGTCCTTCGGCAATCGCCGTTTTCCCGACGCCGGATTCCCCGACCAACAGCGGGTTATTTTTACGCCGACGGCACAGCACCTGAATGGCACGCTCCAGTTCTTTGTCGCGGCCGATCAGCGGGTCAATACCGCCAACACGGGCAAGCTGGTTAAGGTTTGTCGTGAAGTTCTCCATACGTTCCTCCCCGCCAGCTTGCTCTTCGGTATTGGGCTGACTGCCGGGATCGGATGACTGACTCGGCTCATCTTTGCGCGTACCGTGAGAAATAAAGTTGACTACGTCAAGACGGCTGACCTCATGCTTACGCAACAGGTAGGCCGCCTGAGACTCCTGTTCGCTAAAGATGGCAACCAGCACGTTCGCGCCAGTCACTTCACTACGCCCGGAGGACTGAACGTGGAAAACCGCACGTTGCAGAACGCGCTGAAAGCTCAGCGTCGGCTGCGTGTCGCGTTCTTCTTCGCTGGCAGGCAGTACGGGTGTGGTTTGTTCTATGAAGGCTTCGAGTTCCTGACGGAGCGCCACGAGGTCCACGGAACACGCTTCCAGCGCTTCGCGGGCCGATGGGTTACTGAGCAGCGCCAGTAACAAGTGCTCGACGGTCATAAACTCATGACGGTGCTCGCGCGCTCTGGCGAAAGCCATGTTTAAACTGAGTTCCAGTTCTTGATTGAGCATAGGCACCTCCCCCAATTTTTATGCCTGCATTCAGGCTTTTTCCAGCGTACACAGCAACGGATGCTCGTTCTCCCTCGCATACGTGTTCACCATCGCCACTTTGGTCTCCGCGACCTCTGCGGTGAATACACCGCAAATGGCTTTACCGTGATAGTGAACCGCAAGCATCAGTTGCGTTGCACGTTCTACATCATAAGAAAAGAATTTTTGTAACACGTCAATAACAAACTCCATCGGAGTATAATCATCATTGACTAATATCACTTTATACATAGATGGCGGTTTAAGCGCGTCACGCACTTTATCTGCCGCCAGCTGGTCAAAATCCAGCCAGTCGTTCGTCTTACCCATTGTCAGTCGTCATCTTCAGTTACGGTTACCGGCAGAACAGTCTGCCGCTGACAAGAGCGGATGTGCACACTCAATCTACCTCAATTAATAGATAACTATCATCTATCACTGGCATCCGCGACATCTGTCACATTCCCGCCAATAGCGTTAACTGCTTCAAATTTTTGATTCATTTTTACCCACTGCCCCCCGTCAGATGCTTGACGCCCCGCCTGATTTCTCTAAATTGTAGTTTCGAGAGTTGGCGAGGTTTTGAACAACCCCCACTCCACCACCGGTTCATTCCATCTTACTTATATAAGATTTACGAAGGATGTCGAAGCATGGAAACGGGTACTGTTAAGTGGTTCAATAATGCCAAAGGGTTTGGTTTCATCTGCCCTGAAGGCGGCGGCGAAGATATTTTCGCTCACTATTCCACCATTCAGATGGATGGTTACAGAACGCTAAAAGCCGGACAGTCTGTCCAGTTTGATGTTCACCAGGGGCCAAAAGGCAATCACGCCAGTGTCATCGTGCCTATCGAAGCAGAAGCTGTTGCATAGCTCTTCTGTCTCATTGTGTACATCCCGCAGATAAAATGCCAGCCCGATCGGCTGGCATTTTTATTTCCCGCAACGTTACTCTCGCGCCAACGCATCGACCGGATCCAGTCGCGCCGCGTTGCGCGCCGGTAACCAGCCGAACAGAATACCGGTAAAGGTAGAGCACAAAAATGCCGTCAGCAGCGCTACCGGCGAGAAGCCAATCTCCCAACCGGGCAGGAACAGCTGCAGCGTGAAGGCGATCAGCATCGACAGGCTGATACCCAGCGCGCCGCCGACCAGGCAGACCAGCACCGCTTCAATCAAAAATTGCTGCAACACATCGCTGGCGCGTGCGCCAACTGCCATCCGGATACCTATCTCCCGCGTACGCTCCGTGACCGACACCAGCATAATGTTCATCACGCCGATCCCGCCGACCACCAGTGAAATCACCGCCACCAGCGTCAGGAACAACTGAAGAGTACGTGTGGTCTTTTCGGCGGTTTTCAAGACACCGTCCATATTCCAGGTGAAGAAATCCTTTTTGCCATGACGCAGCGTCAACAGTCGGGTGAGTTGCTGTTCGGCCTGCGCGCTGTCGAAGCCCTCTTTCACCCGCACGGTGATCGAGTTCAGCCACGACTGCCCCATAATGCGCCCGGACATCGTGCTGTAGGGCAACCAGACGCGTAGAATTTTGCTGCTGCCAAACATCGACTGCTTCTCTTCTGCTACGCCAATCACCGTCGCAGGCATGTTGCCCACGAGGATCACTTCGCCCACCACGTTCGCCTTATGCGGGAATAACTGACGTCGGGTGTTGCTGTCGAGCACCACGACCTGCGCGCGGCCATTAAGCTGTTCGCGGTTAAAGGTGGTTCCTTCACTGAAGGTCATGCCGTAGACGTTAAAATAGTCGCCGCTCACCCCGTTTGCACTGGCGGCAACATCGGTGTTGCCATAGCGCAAGCGCAGATTCTGCGACACGGCGGGCGTGGCGGAGGTTACCCATGGCTGTTTCTGGATAGCGGCGAGATCGTCGTATTTCAGCGCCTGCTGGTACTGCGGGTCGTCGTCACCAAAATCTTTGCCAGGGTAGATATCAATGGTGTTGGTCCCGATGGCGCGGATGTCCGCCAGCACCAGTTGCTTCGCCGCATCACCGACGACCACAATCGACACCACCGACGCGATACCGATAATAATCCCGAGCATCGTGAGCAGCGTGCGCATTTTGTTGGCCGCCATCGCCAACCACGCCATCGTAAGCGCTTCACGGAATCCGCTGATAAACTGACTCCAGCCGGACGCCGTTTTCACCGTCGGTTCCTGAATCCCCTGTCCCTGAACGGCACGCTTCGCGGGCGGATTACGCACAATTTCGCCATCATGAATTTCAATCACCCGTTCCGCCTGGGCCGCGACCAGGGGATCGTGGGTGACGATAATCACCGTGTGCCCGCGATCGCGCAGCTGATGCAGGATAGCCATCACTTCTTCACCGGAACGGCTGTCGAGCGCGCCCGTGGGCTCATCGGCGAGGATCACCTGTCCGCCGTTCATCAGCGCGCGGGCAATACTGACGCGCTGCTGCTGACCGCCGGAAAGCTGCGAGGGTTGGTAATCGACGCGATCGCCCAGGCCAAGCCGCTGGAGCAGTTCCTGCGCGCGCACCAGACGCTGTTTCCGCTCCGTTCCGGCGTAAACGGCGGGGACTTCGACGTTTTGCGCCGCCGTCAGGTGAGACAGCAAATGATAGCGCTGGAAAATAAAGCCGAAATGCTCCCGGCGCAGCTGCGCCAGCGCGTCACGATCCAACGTTGATACATCGCGTCCTGCCACCCGATAGGTGCCGCTGGTGGGTTTATCGAGGCATCCCAGAATATTCATCAGCGTGGATTTGCCGGAGCCAGACGCCCCCACGATCGCCACCATTTCGCCGGCATTGATCTGTAGCGTGATGCCTTTCAGCACCTCCACCTGTTCTTCTCCGGAGGGGTAACTGCGACGAATATTGCTCAGCTCAAGCAATGCCGTCATTGTACGGCTCCCGGTTTACCCTCGCCCGTCACCACTTCATCCCCGGCTTCCAGCCCTTTCACAATCTCCACGTCGGTGTCATTGCGCGCGCCAATTGACACCTCACGCTCACGGGTTTCGCCGTTACGCAGCAGAGTCACCTTGTAGCGATTGTCCCCGACCGGATCGCCCAACGCGGAAAGCGGGATCGTCAGAACGTTTTTTACATCGGTTAGTTGAATGTGGACCTGTGCGGTCATCTCCAGTCGCAGAATGCCTTTTGGATTGGGCACTTCAAAACGGGCGTAATAGAAAATGGCATCATTAACCTTTTCCGGCGTCGGCAACACATCTTTCAGCGTCCCTTCGTAACGGGTTTGCGGATCGCCCAGCACGGTAAACCAGGCCTTTTGCCCCGGTTTAAGGTGAATCACATCGGCTTCAGAAACCTGCGCTTTCACCAGCATCGTGCTCATATCCGCCAGCGTCAGAATGTTCGGCGCTTGCTGCGCGGCGATCACCGTCTGACCTTGCAGGGTGGTAATCTGCGTGACTTCTCCAGCCATCGGCGCGACGATGCGTGTGTAGTCGAGATTGGTTTTCGCGGTATCCAGAGACGCCTGATTACGCTTGATCTGCGCATCGATGGTGCCGATTTGCGCCTGCTTCACCGCCATCTCCGTCGCGGCGGTGTCCAGATCCTGTTGCGATACGGCCTGGGTTTTTGCCAGTTGCTGCTGGCGAGAGAGCGTCACCCGCGCCAGTTTCCACTCAGCTTCGGCCTGCTGGCGTTGGGCGCGCAGTTCCATTAGCGTCGCTTCCACCTCTTTGATCTGGTTTTGTGCCTGTTCAGGGTCGATAACGCCAAGCAACTGGTCTTTCTTCACCTTGTCGCCAATCGCCACCGACAGCGTTTTGAGCTGACCGCTCACCTGCGCCCCCACATCCACTTTACGCAGCGCGTCGAGTTTGCCAGTTGCCAGCACGCTTTGCTGCAGATCTCCCGGACGCACAATCAGCGTCTGATAATTTGGCACTGGCGCATTCAGCGTCCGCCAAAGGGCAAATGCCCCCAGGATGAGAATGAATATAAGCAGCAGATAGCGCTTTTTAATTTTATTTCCCTTAATACCCATAGTGATCCTGATGGTAAGTTTTCAGCTGAAATTCAACAGTATCTAAACAAACCGCAAGCGGAAAGGACAGCGCTCAGGGCATTGACGATTGGTTAAGATTCAGCGTGTTTCAATTTTCGCAATCATCGCATTGCGGATTATGATCATGTCACAGATTACTGATAATACCTTTTACACTTCAGACGTTGCGTCTCCTTTACAATTATTTATGCGCCTGACGCGTGGTCAATTACTGCCGGGTAAATTCTGGCGGAAAGCCAGCTTTCGCCGTAAGTTTTTAATTCGCTCGCTGCTGATGCCAAGAGCCACCCGTCAACTGCTGGAAAATCTGACCCAGTGGCCTGAGCTGAATACGTTACTGACACGGCAACCCCGGTTACCTATCCGTCTGCATCGCCCGTATATGGCCGTAAATATTAAGCGCGATACCGCGCTGACTGCGCTCTGTAGCCATTACGATCTGCTGCGTCAGTTGTTCAGCCGCGAACAACTGGCCTGTTATTTAAGTCAGGGCGGTCTCAACCTGGCAAAAATTGAGGCTAAAGATGGTACGCCATTCCAGCTTGATTTAGTCAGTCTGGTCTCGCTGGATAAAGAAGGGGAAAGTACCGTTGTGATCCGCGATGATCGGATGCGTATTCTGGCAGAAATTACGTTCACATTCTGCACGTTAAACGGAAAACGCACCCTGTTTATCGGGGGCTTGCAGGGCGCGGCCAATGATGTCCCGCATGAGGTGATCCAGCAGGCCACCAAAGCCTGTTACGGCCTGTTCCCCAAAAGAATGGTGATGGAAGCGCTGTGTCAGTTCGCGCACATCGCCGGGGCGGAGCAGATTCTGGCGGTCAGCAACGCGGTACATGTTTATCGCAGTTGGCGCTATATGGATAAAAAAACGCAAATGCATGCCGACTACGACGCCTTCTGGGCGTCACTGGGCGGTGAAAAGACCGAGGGGGAATACTTCTCTCTGCCGCTGACCATTGCACGAAAAAGCGAGGCGGATATTGCCAGCAAAAAACGGGCTGAATACCGCCGTCGCTATGCGCTGCTCGACAGCGTCGTCACGCAGGTTCCGCAGCGGTTACAGAATTAATCCGCTCGACCGCGCGCCAGCCACAGCACCCGTGAGAACATATGTCTCAGCAGCGTCGGCACCGCATCCACACCCCGCCGCCCGGCTTCCATCGCCACTTCGATGGCTAAGTCGGGCTTCGATGAGCGATGGATCGCCTTCGAAATGATTTTACGCATATTCATCGGCACGTTTTCCGGGATTTGCGCCACCCGGTGAAAGACATCGGAAAACCCTTGCCGGTACATAAAGTGTTCCATATCCAGCGCGGGTAGCGTGGTCAGGTGCTCTCGCTCTTCCTCCCGATCGTTATTCAGCAGGCTTCGCACCGTGGCGGCATATTTTTTCCCGGCTTCATCACCATCCACCAGCACATGCCACTCAATGCCCATCCGCCGGGCGAATTTCACCAGCGGCTTGAGACCGGACTGCGCAAATTCGATCACCTTAATCCCTTCGGCGTCAAAATGATGGCCACACTGGCGGGCCAGTTCGTTAATCACCCAGGTTTCTGTTTCGCCTTCCACCAGCAGCCAGCAGCGGGCAAACAGCGAAGAGGCGCGGTTAAAGCGAATGTGAAAGGCAATGCGTCGGCCATCCTCGGCGCTCAGACCACCCGGCCCCAGACGCCAAGCCGCCACGCGCGAGGATTCACGCACCAGACGACAGACATGCTCCACGGGGGTCAACGAGAGTAATTCGCCCGAGTTAGTGGTCGTGATACGCTGAAGCGGCAGCAGATTCAGCAACTGCCACGCCACTGACAGCATAATAGGATGCAGGCGCGTTTCCGGATCTTCCACCAACAGCAACGGCCTGGCATCTTTATGCAATCTGACCGTGCCCTTCGCCTGCAACAGCGTGGAGAACAGTCCCAGCAGAATCACCCGGTGAGTACGCCCGCCAGGTTTGTCAATCATCCGGTTGATGATATCGAGATAGCGCCAGCTTCGCTGCTCGTTGGCGGAGCGTCGACGCATTAAGCGGTGGCGGGACTGTGAAGTACCCTGCTCGGTAAAATAGTGCTCCAGCAGTTGCACCATCGCCGAAAGGCCCTGGCGAATCTGTCCGTCGGTGAGATTCTGCGGGCGCATCGCCAGTTCCCGGGCGAGAAAATCCAGTTGCCGGGCGGTGACTTCCACATCGTCAACCTCCGGCACCGTACCGTTACGGATGCGGCGCATAAACCGTGCATCGCGTAAGCGCAGCACCGGCATCAGGCGCACCAGATGTCGCGCCTGTTCGTTGATATCGTCCACCGCCAGTGGGTGCCCGTCGCCGTCGAGAAAACTGCGCAGCGTCATCACGCTGCCGTCTTCTCCGCATTCGCCTTCAAGGCGATAAAAGATGCGCTGAAAGCCATCGTGGCACGGCGCCCAGCACGCCTCCAGCGGCCGATAGCGTCGAACCCGGTAGCGACCGGGTTGCGATTCACGAAACGTCAGCACGATATGCAGGTGATGTTCACGGCCTTTTATATCGCCAGGAGGAAACCAGAAATCGTCACGGTCAAAATGATACAACTCTGATTCGGGTGACAGCAGCAGCGTTAACGCATCCAGTAAACTTGATTTACCCCAGGCGTTCTCACCAATCAGGACGTTGTTCTGCTCGAGCATCAACGACAGTCGATTGATACCGCGAAATCCCACTATCTCAACGCGTTCGAGAATCATGTTTCCTCCAGAAAACCTTCACTTTTCCTTTAAGCTCCTCGCAGTATAACTGCAAAAGCCGGCGCGGGACGTGATATGGACATTATTACGCTGGCTAACTGTACGAAGGGTGAACGATTTATTCTTTTCTCTTTCATTCGTAATAGAGAGCAGGCATGTTTGGCAGGACATAAATAAATCCGTTTGCGTTAATTCTCCTTCATATGACTATGCGCTACACTTTCCCCTAAGATAAATCTATGGAAGGAATGACGCCGCATTGCCCTAAATCAAACTAAGAGGCTTTATTTGACTAGAGAACGGATGACGATCGTTTTTAAAATAGCGAGCTATTTATTTTGTCGTCATTCAGGCGAACAGTAAATATCAATTACCGCAACGCTTTTGCGGTTATTTTTACATTGAGGTGGATATGTTTAGAAAATTAGCAGCCGAATGTTTTGGTACATTCTGGCTTGTTTTTGGTGGCTGCGGCAGCGCCGTACTGGCAGCAGCGTTTCCGGAATTAGGTATTGGTTTTGCGGGTGTCGCACTGGCATTCGGCCTGACCGTATTAACCATGGCTTTTGCCGTTGGTCATATTTCCGGCGGGCATTTTAACCCGGCAGTGACATTAGGCTTATGGGCCGGCGGTCGTTTCCCGGCAAAAGACGTCATTGGCTACATTATTGCCCAGGTGGTGGGCGGTATTATTGCCGCAGCGGTACTGTATCTGATTGCCAGCGGTAAAGCCGGCTTTGATGCGACGGCCAGCGGTTTCGCCTCCAACGGTTATGGCGAGCATTCACCGGGCGGTTACTCCATGCTGTCCGCGATCGTTATCGAAATCGTGCTGACTGCCGGTTTCCTGCTGGTGATTCACGGTGCCACTGACAAACATGCACCGGCGGGCTTTGCGCCAATCGCTATCGGTCTGGCATTGACCTTGATCCACCTGATCAGTATTCCGGTGACCAATACGTCTGTTAACCCGGCGCGTAGCACCGCGGTCGCCATCTTCCAGGGCGGTTGGGCATTAGAACAACTGTGGCTGTTCTGGGTGATGCCGATTATTGGCGGTATTCTCGGTGGCCTTATTTACCGTACGCTGCTCGAAAAACGCGATTAATGTCAGAAGGTCCGACGGCATATGCCCGCTGGACCAAACACTCTTCAGCCGGATAAGGCATCGTCCCTGTCCGGCTTTTATTTTGCATCTTTACTGAACCCGCGTTATTGGGTAGTGTCATGGCGCTGTCTCGCTAATTCAAAGGACCCGGCTGTTCATGTTTTCAGGACTACTCATCATTCTGCTCCCGCTGATAGCAGGTTATCTCATTGTGCTTCGGCACACCGCGGCATTAAAACTGATCAATCGGCTCTTAAGCTGGATGGTTTATCTGATTCTCTTTTTTATGGGGATCAGCCTGGCCTTTTTAGATAACCTGGCGAGCAACCTGCTGGCGATATTTCACTATTCCGCCGTCAGTATTACCGTTATTTTACTGTGTAATATTGCCGCATTACTGTGGCTGGAACGCACGTTACCCTGGCGTCACCATCACCAGCAGGAGAAACTGCCCTCCCGTATCGCGATGGCGCTTGAGTCGCTGAAGTTGTGCGGCGTGGTCGTGATCGGCTTTCTGCTGGGCTTGAGCGGTCTGCCCATTTTGCAACACGCCACAGAGGCGAGCGAATATACGCTGATCCTGTTACTGCTGTTGGTCGGGATCCAGTTACGCAATAGCGGTATGACGTTAAAGCAGATCGTCCTGAACCGGCGTGGCATGATTGTGGCGGTCGTGGTCGTCGCCAGCTCCATGATTGGCGGCCTGATCAACGCGCTGATTCTCGACCTGCCAATGAAAACCGCGCTGGCAATGGCGTCGGGTTTTGGCTGGTACTCCCTGTCGGGTATTTTGCTGACCGAATCCTACGGTCCAGTGATCGGCAGCGCCGCGTTCTTTAACGATTTGGCGCGCGAACTGCTCGCGATTATGTTGATCCCGGGACTGGTGCGCCACAGTCGCTCTACCGCGCTGGGACTGTGTGGCGCCACATCAATGGACTTTACCCTGCCGGTGTTACAGCGTACCGGTGGGCTGGAGATGGTTCCGGCGGCGATTGTCCACGGCTTTATCCTCAGTTTGCTGGTGCCCATTTTGATGGCCTTTTTCTCCGCTTAACTCCCTCTCTGGCGGTAGGGTTCTGCCGCCAAAATTGAGCTAAATCAATCTCCCTGTAAATTGTATCAGAAATACCTTTTCTCCCTTTACGCACAGGCATAACCTTAAACATGTATATTAAATATAACTTTAAAAGGTGTGACCATGTTTTGTGTGCAATGTGAACAAACCATCCGTACTCCGGCAGGAAACGGCTGCTCTTACGCGCAGGGTATGTGCGGTAAAACGGCTGAAACCTCTGACCTGCAAGATCTGCTGATTGCCTCCCTACAAGGCCTGTCTGCATGGGCGGCTAAAGCGCGTGAATATGGCATCATTGATCATGACGTCGATAACTTTGCGCCGCGTGCTTTCTTCTCCACGCTGACCAACGTTAACTTCGATTCCCCGCGTATCGTCGGCTATGCCCGCGACGCTATCGCGATGCGTGAAGCGCTGAAAGCCCAGTGCCTGAGCGTTGACGCCGATGCGCACTGCGACAACCCCATGGCTGACCTGCAACTGGTGAGCGACGATCTGGGCGACCTGCAACGTCAGGCTGCCGAATTTACCCCGAATAAAGACAAAGCCGCCATTGGCGAGAATATCCTCGGCCTGCGTCTGCTGTGTCTGTACGGCCTGAAAGGTGCGGCGGCCTATATGGAACACGCACACGTTCTCGGTCAATACGACAACGACATCTACGCGCAGTACCATAAAATTATGGCGTGGCTGGGCACCTGGCCTTCCGATATGAACGCTCTGCTGGAGTGCTCCATGGAAATCGGCCAGATGAACTTCAAAGTGATGAGCATTCTGGATGCGGGTGAAACCACCAAATACGGTCACCCGACGCCAACACAAGTCAATGTCAAAGCCACTGAAGGCAAATGCATCCTGATCTCCGGCCACGACCTGAAAGATCTGTACAACCTGCTGGAACAAACCGAAGGTACCGGCGTTAACGTCTATACCCACGGTGAAATGCTGCCGGCGCATGGCTATCCGGAACTGCGCAAATTCAAACATCTGATTGGTAACTACGGCAGCGGCTGGCAGAACCAGCAGGTCGAATTTGCCCGCTTCCCGGGGCCTATCGTGATGACCTCAAACTGCATCATCGACCCGACCGTGGGCAGTTACGACGACCGTATCTGGACCCGTAGCATCGTCGGTTGGCCGGGTGTAAGCCACCTGGAAGGTGACGACTTCGGTCCGGTTATCGCACAAGCGCAGCAAATGGCGGGCTTCCCGTACAGCGAAATTCCGCATCTGATCACCGTCGGTTTCGGTCGTCAGACGCTGCTGGGCGCGGCGGACACCCTGATCGATCTGGTGAGCCGTGAAAAACTGCGTCACATCTTCCTGGTTGGCGGTTGCGACGGCGCGCGCGGCGAACGCAACTACTTCACCGATTTCGCCACCAGTGTACCGGACGACTGCCTGATCCTGACCCTGGCCTGCGGTAAATACCGTTTCAACAAGCTGGAGTTCGGCGATATTGAAGGTCTGCCACGTCTGGTCGATGCCGGTCAATGTAACGACGCTTACTCCGCCATCATTCTGGCCGTGACGCTGGCAGAAAAACTGGGCTGCGGCGTGAATGACCTGCCGCTGTCTCTGGTGCTCTCCTGGTTCGAACAAAAAGCGATTGTCATTCTGCTGACCCTGCTCTCCCTGGGCGTGAAAAACATCGTGACCGGTCCGACCGCGCCAGGCTTCTTCACGCCAGATCTGCTGGCGGTACTCAACGAGAAATTTGGTCTGCGTTCTGTGACCACCGTTGAAGAAGACATGAAGCAATTGCTGAGCGCGTAAGGAGTTAAGACATGACAATGCCAACGAATCAGTGCCCATGGCGGATGCAGGTTCACCACATCCATCAGGAAACGCCGGATGTATGGACAATTTCGTTGTTGTGCCACGACTATTATCCGTATCGCGCCGGGCAGTATGCACTGGTGAGCGTGCGTCATTCAGCGGACACGCTGCGCGCTTACACCCTCTCTTCAACGCCGGGCGTCAGCGAGTACATTACGCTGACCGTTCGTCGGATTGATGATGGTGCGGGCTCACAGTGGTTAACCCGCGACGTGAAGCGCGGCGACTACATCTGGCTGTCCGATGCGATGGGCGATTTCACCTGCGAAGATAAAGCCGATGATAAGTTCCTGATGCTGGCGGCCGGTTGTGGCGTCACGCCGATCATGTCGATGCGTCGCTGGTTGGCAAAGTACCGTCCGCATGCGGATGTCCAGGTCATCTTCAACGTGCGTTCGCCACAGGATGTCATTTTCGCCGAAGAGTGGCGTCAGTATCCGGTCACGCTGGTGGCGGAAAATAACGCCACCGACGGTTTCGTGGCCGGTCGCCTGACCACGGAACTGCTGCAACGTGTTCCTGACCTGACGTCTCGTACCGTGATGACCTGTGGTCCGGCACCGTATATGGATTGGGTCGAGCAGGAAGTGAACGCGCTGGGCGTGACGCGCTTCTTTAAAGAGAAGTTCTTCACCCCGGTGGCAGATGCAGCAACCAGCGGTCTGAAATTTACAAAACTACAACCGGCGAAAGAATTTTACGCGCCGGTCGGTACGACGCTGCTGGACGCGCTGGAAAGCAACCAGGTGCCGGTGGTTGCCGCCTGCCGCGCCGGTGTATGCGGATGCTGTAAAACAAAAGTCGTGGATGGAAATTACACGGTGAGCAGCACCATGACGCTAACAGAGGCGGAAATTGCCGACGGCTACGTGCTGGCCTGCTCCTGCCATCCGCAGAGTGACCTGGTTCTCGCCTGACAGCAGATTGCCGCATGACGCTGCGCTTATCCGGCCTACGAGAGCAATGGTAGGCCGGATAAGGCATTTACGCCGCCATCCGGCAATTTCTCACCGCCACGCCGAATTGCCAGCAACCGAAAACCGTCCCGCCCCTAAAAACGCCACCGCCAGCGCGCCGATAAAGAAATAGACCAGGCTTTCAATCGCCCAGGCCCCGGTTTTATCCAGCGCCCAGGTTTCATTGATCCCGACCATCAGCCACGCCACAATCATGGTGAACGCCAGTACCAGCGCCGCCGGACGCGTCAGGATCCCGAGAATAATCAGGCAAGGCGCAATCACTTCGCCCACCAGCACACCGTACGCAATAAAGCCCGGTAGCCCTTTGGCAATCAGCATTCCGCTGATGCCATCAATGCCGGCAAACAGCTTATGCAGCCCGTGAAACAGCATTAATCCCCCAACCGCCAGGCGTAATAAAAACTTGCCAAAATCCTCGTGCGTCAGCATCCGATTCACTGCATTTAACAATGTTGTAAGCATCTGAGTTTACTCCTGGTTCGCCCTGATTTTTTTTCACGCTACGCGTTATCCCCCCTGAAAGGAAGCTGCTGAAAATAAGGGGGTGCCACGCAGCGTAATCAGTATCTTCATCTAAACTTGTAACCGGTATCACAATTAAGGAGATGGAAAACCATGAAACAAACGGTTGCCGCTTTTATTGCTAAAACACTGGAACAGGCGGGTGTGAAACGTATCTGGGGCGTGACGGGCGATTCGCTGAACGGCCTGAGCGACAGTCTTAATCGCATGGGAACGATTGAGTGGATGTCGACCCGTCATGAAGAGGTGGCCGCCTTCGCGGCGGGTGCGGAGGCACAGCTAACCGGCGAACTGGCGGTTTGTGCAGGTTCCTGTGGCCCCGGTAACCTGCACCTGATCAACGGCCTGTTTGACTGTCATCGCAACCACGTCCCGGTGCTGGCCATCGCCGCCCACATCCCTTCCAGTGAAATTGGCAGCGGGTATTTTCAGGAAACACACCCGCAGGAACTGTTCCGCGAATGCAGCCACTATTGCGAGCTGGTTTCCAGCCCGGAGCAGATCCCTCAGGTACTGGCGATTGCCATGCGCAAAGCGGTGCTCAATCGCGGCGTCTCGGTAGTGGTCTTACCGGGCGATGTGGCGTTAAAACCCGCGCCAGAAAGCGCCAGCACCCACTGGTATCACGCGCCGTTACCGATCGTCACGCCAGCGGAAGAAGAGTTAAGAAAGCTGGCCCAACTGCTGCGTTATTCCAGCAATATCGCCCTGATGTGCGGCAGCGGCTGTGCGGGGGCGCATAAAGAACTGGTCGAGTTCGCCGCCAAAATTAAAGCCCCCATCGTTCACGCCCTGCGCGGCAAAGAGCATGTCGAATACGACAACCCGTATGATGTGGGAATGACCGGGCTTATCGGCTTCTCTTCCGGCTTCCATACCATGATGAACGCCGACACGCTGGTGCTGCTCGGTACGCAGTTCCCCTACCGCGCGTTCTATCCAACCGATGCCAAAATCATTCAGATTGATATCAACCCTGCCAGCATCGGTGCGCACAGCAAGGTCGACATGGCGCTGGTCGGCGATATCAAAGCCACTCTGACGGCGCTTCTGCCGCTGGTGGAGGAGAAAACCGAGCGTAAGTTCCTGGATAAGGCGTTGAGCGATTATTGCGATGCGCGTAAGGGCCTTGATGACCTCGCCAAACCCAGCGAAAAGGCGATTCATCCACAGTACCTCGCGCAGCAAATCAGCCATTTCGCCGCCGATGACGCCATCTTTACCTGCGATGTCGGTACGCCGACGGTGTGGGCCGCCCGCTACCTGAAAATGAACGGCAAGCGCCGACTGCTGGGCTCGTTTAACCACGGCTCAATGGCTAACGCTATGCCGCAGGCGCTGGGTGCACAGGCCACCGCCCCAGGACGTCAGGTGATCGCCCTATGCGGCGATGGCGGATTCAGTATGCTGATGGGGGATTTCCTGTCGGTGGTCCAGATGAAGCTTCCGCTTAAAATCGTGGTCTTTAACAACAGCGTGCTGGGCTTTGTGGCGATGGAGATGAAAGCGGGCGGTTATCTCACCGACGGTACGGCGTTGCACGACACCAACTTCGCCCGCATTGCCGAAGCATGCGGCATCACCGGCATTCGGGTGGAAAACGCCGCCGACGTTGATGAAGCGCTGCAGCGCGCCCTGTCGATTGACGGTCCGGTGCTGGTGGATGTGGTTGTCGCAAAAGAAGAGCTGGCCATTCCGCCGCAGATCAAACTGGAGCAGGCCAAAGGTTTCAGCCTGTACATGCTGCGTGCCATCATCAGCGGTCGCGGCGATGAGGTTATCGAACTGGCAAAAACCAACTGGCTCAGGTAAAACAATGCACATCGCCTTTCAAACAATAGGGATGTGCAATGATAGATCTACGCAGTGATACCGTCACCCGTCCGGGTAGCGCCATGCTCGAAGAAATGATGGCCGCCCCGGTCGGAGACGACGTGTACGGAGATGACCCTACCGTTAACGCGCTCCAGCAATACGCCGCTGACCTTTCTGGTAAAGAAGCGGCGTTATTTTTACCCACCGGCACTCAGGCCAACCTCGTGGCGCTACTCAGCCACTGCGAGCGCGGCGAGGAGTATATCGCCGGTCAGGGGGCGCATAACTATCTGTATGAAGCCGGTGGCGCAGCGGTGCTCGGCAGCATTCAACCGCAGCCCATTGACGCTGCGGGCGATGGTACGCTGCCGCTGGATAAAGTCGCCGCTAAAATTAAGGCCGATGACATCCATTTTGCCCGTACCCGCCTGCTGAGCCTGGAAAATACACACAACGGCAAAGTGCTGCCGCGTGAGTATCTGCGCGAGGCGTGGGAGTTTACCCGTGAGCGCGGTCTGGCGCTGCACGTTGACGGCGCGCGTATTTTTAACGCCGTCGTGGCCTACGGGTGTGAACTCAAAGACGTCGCGCGGTATTGCGACTCCTTTACCATCTGCCTGTCAAAAGGGCTGGGAACGCCGGTGGGATCGTTACTGGTCGGCAGCCGCGATTATATCAAGCGCGCCACGCGCTGGCGCAAAATGACCGGCGGCGGCATGCGTCAGGCCGGTATCCTGGCGGCGGCCGGACTGTATGCCCTGAAAAATAACGTTGCCCGTCTGCAGGACGATCATGACAACGCGGCCTGGCTGGCAGAACAACTGCGGGAAGCCGGGGCGGACGTGATGCGTCACGACACCAACATGCTGTTTGTTCGCGTGGGTGAAGCCAACGCGGCGGCCCTGGGCGAGCACATGAAGGCACATGGCGTGCTGATCAACGCGTCGCCGATTGTCCGTCTTGTGACCCACCTGGACGTCTCACGGGAACAGCTTGCCGATGTTGTCGCCCACTGGCGCACGTTCCTGAATCGTTAAGGAGAGAGATGTGCCGCAACGCATAGTGGTTCTTGGCGCCAGTGGTTACATTGGTCAGCATCTGGTGCAGGCGCTCAGCCAGCAAGGACACCAGGTGCTGGCGGCGGCACGTCGCATTGAGCGACTGGAAAAACAACAGTTACCCAACGTCAGCTGTCATAAGGTCGACCTGAACTGGCCGACGCATCTTTCTTCTCTGCTGACAAATGTCGATACCGTTTACTATCTGGTGCATGGTATGGGAGAAGGCGGCGATTTTATCGCCCATGAACGTCAGGTCGCGCTTAACGTACGTGACGCCCTGCGTGAAACGCCGGTCGGGCAGTTGATTTTTCTTAGCTCCCTGCAGGCACCGGAGCACGAGCAGTCCGACCATCTGCGGGCCCGGCAGATAACCGCCGATACCCTGCGTGAATCTGGCGTGCCGATGACGGAACTGCGCGCCGGGATTATCGTCGGTGCCGGTTCCGCCGCTTTTGAAGTCATGCGCGACATGGTCTACAACCTGCCGATACTGACCCCGCCGCGCTGGGTTCGTTCGCGCACCACGCCCATTGCGCTGGAAAATCTGCTGTACTATCTGGTGGCGCTGCTGGAGCACCCTTCCCCGACGCATCGGATCCTCGAAGCCGCCGGGCCGCAGGTGCTCAGCTACCAGGAGCAGTTCGAACATTTCATGGCGGTGAGCGGCAAACATCGCTGGCTTATCCCCATCCCCTTTCCGACCAGTTGGATTTCAGTCTGGTTCCTGAACGTCATCACCTCGGTGCCGCCGACCACCGCGAAAGCGTTGATACAGGGCCTCAGACACGACCTGCTGGCCGATGACAGCGAACTACGGGCATTGATACCCCAGAAGCTTATCGCCTTTGACGACGCCGTACGCAGCACGCTAAAGGAAGAAGAGGAACTGGTGAATTCCAGCGACTGGGGCTATGACGCACAGGCGTTTGCCCGCTGGCGACCTGAATATGGTTTTTTCGCCAAACAGGCCGGATTTACCGTGAAGACGCACGCCAGCTTGTCGGCATTGTGGCGAGTCGTGAACCGTCTGGGCGGCAAAGAGGGCTATTTCTTCGGCAATGCCTTGTGGAAGATCCGCGCGGCGCTGGATCGGTTAGTCGGTCATCGGCTGGCAAAAGGTCGTCCGGAACACGAACTGCTTCAACCGGGCGATGCCGTAGACAGTTGGAAAGTGATTATCGTCGAGCCGGAAAAACAGCTCACGCTGCTGTTTGGCATGAAGGCACCGGGGCTGGGACGGTTAAGTTTTACCCTTGAAGATAAAGGTGACCATCGCGAGATTGACGTCCGTGCCTGGTGGCATCCGCATGGTATGCCGGGGCTATTCTATTGGCTGCTGATGATCCCGGCGCACCTGTTTATTTTCCGGGGGATGGCAAAAAAAATTGCCAGACTTGCAGAACAAATCACAGATAAATCGTAAAAACTTACTGTATTGTTTCACGTTTCCCATTGCATACCGACGTAATTCACGGAAGAATGCGCACGACGTTTTATTAAACACAGTGGACTGATATGAAGGTACTGGTTACCGGCGCAACCAGCGGCTTAGGACGAAACGCGGTTGAGTTTTTGCGCAACAAAGGCATCAGCGTCAGAGCGACCGGTCGCAACGAAGCGATGGGTAAACTGCTCGAGAAAATGGGCGCGGAGTTTGTGCATGCGGATCTGACCGAGCTGGTCTCTTCGCAGGCGAAAGTCATGCTTGCGGGCATTGATACGCTGTGGCACTGCTCAAGTTTCACCTCTCCCTGGGGAACCCAGGAAGCCTTTGATCTGGCAAACGTTCGTGCGACCCGCCGTCTTGGCGAATGGGCCGTCGCATGGGGTGTGCGTAACTTTATCCATATCTCCTCCCCGTCGCTTTACTTCGATTATCACCATCATCGCGATATCAAAGAAGATTTTCGCCCGCATCGTTTTGCTAACGAGTTTGCCCGCAGCAAAGCCGCCGGAGAAGAGGTCATCAGCCTGCTGGCCCAGGCCAATCCGCAGACGCGGTTTACGGTGCTACGCCCGCAAAGCCTGTTTGGTCCGCATGACAAAGTGTTTATCCCCCGTCTGGCGCACATGATGCACCACTACGGCAGCGTGCTGTTGCCGCATGGCGGCAGCGCGATGGTTGATATGACCTATTATGAGAACGCTGTCCACGCTATGTGGCTGGCGAGTCAGACACTGTGCGACACCCTGCCTTCGGGTCGGGTGTACAACATCACCAACGGTGAGCCCAGAACCCTGCGCAGTATCGTGCAAAAACTGATTGATGAACTGAACATCCACTGCCGGATCCGCTCAGTGCCCTACCCGATGCTGGATATGATCGCTCGCAGCCTGGAGCACTTTGGTAATAAGTCAGCCAAAGAGCCAGCGTTAACCCACTATGGGGTGTCGAAGCTGAATTTCGACTTTACGCTGGATATCAGTCGCGCCGAAGAGGAACTGGGGTATAAGCCGAGGGTGACGCTGGATGAAGGCATTGTGCAAACCGCCGCGTGGCTACGCGACCACGGAAAACTGCATCGCTAAGGCAGCGAGCCAATAAATACGTAAAAACGGCAACCCGAAGGTTGTAATGCCGATCAGTTAAGGATCGGTTGAACGATCCAGTGGTTGTGTAAGAATCCGGAAATGCTCACCCGTTTCCGGATTTTTTTATGCACCTTGGACAGGCTGTTGATCTGGTATCCCGTTACGATTCTCTGCGTAATCCACTGACTTCTCTGGGCGACTATCTGGACCCGGAACTGCTCTCCCGCTGTCTGGCCGAAGCCGGCACCGTCACCCTGCGCAAGCGTCGTCTTCCGCTGGAAATGATGGTCTGGTGTATTGTCGGCATGGCCCTTGAACGAAAGGAACCCCTTCATCAGATCGTGAACCGGCTGGACATCATGCTGCCGGGCAGTCGTCCCTTTGTCGCACCCAGCGCGGTGATCCAGGCCCGGCAGCGTCTGGGCAGCGAGGCCGTCCGGCGCGTGTTCACGCAAACAGCACAACTCTGGCATCATAGCACTCCACATCCACACTGGTGCGGCCTGACCCTGCTGGCCATCG
>NZ_JAOWIC010000049.1:0-113542 GCF_030332305.1 Citrobacter sp. Ct235 | reverse complement strand
TGGACAGACCGCGAACACCGTGAGCGGACTGCCCGTCAGGGCGAGCGAAGCGAGTCAATCCCCCCCTCACCGCCATATTTGATACAAAATCAATCAATTACAACGTAAAATTGGTTTTGTCCTGCATAAAATGCAGCATAAAGAAGCTCGTGTAAACGGGATTTTTTTGCATCTAAATTCCATGCTTTTTCGGACTTTATCTCGACTTAACTATTTAAAACCGCCAGCAGGCAGTTTCGCCATCCAGCACAAATCCGTTTAAACATGGTCTGGATCAGCACCAAAAAAGTGCGCCATCTGTACTATCGTTCCCTGCCTTCACGTACCCAGCTCCATATTTATCTCGGAAGCGATGTACCTTTTCCGCTGGACAAGACTGACTTTACCTTTTTCATATTCTTTCCCTTCTCGCACGTTCCATGTGCTTACCGCCCGTTTTTTCATCTGAGAATAATGATTTTCCCGTTTCTTACTATACCGCCTTCATTCAACATCTATGAGTAACTGTAATGGGGGCCTTTTATGTCAGATAAGTTTATCCGCGTTGCTGAAGTTGAACATCGGACGGGATTCCGCCGCGCTTGGATCTACCGACTGATAGCACAGGGAGAATTTCCGCGCCCAGTCAAAACGGGAAAACGTGCGGTATCCTTTATTGAAAGAGAAGTGGATGCCTGGATTGAGGATAAAATCAATACCCCAACCTCCCGAAGATGATACCGTTACTGCAATAACAGTCTTATTAATTTGTAGTAACAATCCAGTTATTCATTTGATGACATCTGCCGCTATACGACACTAAGAAGAAAGGTAAAAGACTCAATAATTCACCATGCGGCCAGAAATCGCGGAGTAAATAGACTGTAATCATTGAGTAAGGGGACGGTATAGTGACCACCGCAGGGATCGGCCAAACTCTAACCCTAAGCGATGGCGACGTTTGATGGGCAGCTAATAACCTGGCCATGGTTTCCAAAGCAACCTTTAACTCAACCTGATTTTTAGCCACCGTTAAACTGATACGAATGGCATTCAACGTAGCCGTTCTCGCCGCGAAAAACGTCTGCCGGCGCAACGCAAATCCCCCGCTTGAGAACAGAGCTCGACCAATTCGGGTTTCTCGAAAGGAGCCGTAAGCCACACATGTGGGCTTGCGCAATCAATATCCAGCATATATTGCCCCACGAACTTACGCGCCAGGCCCCACCGTTGCGCCACTTCTTTACGCTGCCAGTTTAGCCTTTTTTCAGCCGTTCCATCCTCAACCCACTGATTCGTTATCATCAGACTTAGCGAAGATACCGCCCAATGCGTTAGCTGAGCATCCGGATCTATCTTGTTCAGTATGGGGACTGAGGCCGTGATATATCCCAGTCGTTAGCCCGCCGCCACTGTTTTAGAAAAACTGCTGATAAAAACGCTTCGCTCTGGCAATAAAGCGCTCTGCGGTGGCCGTTCAACCAATCCGCCATAGACATCATCATTGAATAAACTTTTAATCTATCTATATTTTTTCTTTCAAGAATACGTATTATTGTATTTATTAAAAAAACACTCGATATAATATAAAACGGTTCCATCCTGTTATATTATATCGAGCTACATATAATTTTTTCAAAAAACGCGTTATCAAAGTATGTTATTTTGAATTAAGAAGTCCCACCATGGAATACCCACCACCATGTGAACAATAAATGTCAGTAAAGCAACGATAGTACCGACAATCCACCATGACTTAATATCGTTGTAACCCGCAGCAAAAATAATGGGCCCGGCAGCACCACCATAGTGTGTGATACATCCACCATAAGAGTTAGAAAACAGAATGGCTAAAGCCAGGAGTACAGGGGCCGTTCCGGTCACAAGCCCTACCGTTGCAAATACAGGAACCATAGCTGCCACATAAGCGCCTCCTGAAGCGAACAGATAACGAACTACTATGCTTAAGAAGACAATCATCATAATAGTACTGTTCCCCCCGTCTAAGAAATCGAGGTGATCAGACATAAAGGCCGCCAGCCATTTGAAAAAGCCTTCTTTACTCAAGGTGGCGCTGAGTCCAATAATACCGCCATACCAGATCAAGGTATTCCAGCCGCCCTTATTTTGCAGAACATCGTTCCAGCAAATAATGTTAAAAACAAGGGCTCCGACCATCGCGATCACTGCAACAGAGGATTCGTTAAGTCCCAGATAGCGTGAGAAAATCCATCCCAGTAAAGCGGAAATGAACACAACAACAAGACCTTTCTCTTTTCCGCTAATCGGTCCGAGTTCATTCAGACCAGCAGTGGCGATTTGAACATTGTCTAACTTCTTTAATTCAGGACGTGTGATTTTGTAACCTATCCAGGGGATAACCGCTAGCATCAAAAGCCCTACAGGCACGCCCGCCAGCGCCCAGCCAACCCAACTTATCTGGATATGAAAAATGTCCGAAATTAACTGAAGTGCTAAAGCGTTTCCTGCAAACCCGGTTAAGAACATATAACTTGTAGTTTTCGTCACCATGTACACATTCACCATAAGGTAACGCCCAGCTTTACACGGACTTTCGTTTGGCGTTGAACCCAACACCAGGGCAATGCTGTTGATAATAGGAAATACCACTCCCCCTGCGCGCGCTGTATTCGAGGGGGTGGCCGGGGACAGAATTAAGTCCAACAGCGCTGTGACATAGCCAAGTCGCAGGGTCGTACCTCCGAACTTTAATATAAACCAGTACGCCAGACGTTTCCCTAACCCGGTAGTCACAAACGCAGCGCTTAAGGTAAATGCGCTAAAAACAAGCCATGTTGTTCCCGACGAATAACCGCTCAGGACATCCATCGGTTTTACGGGGGAGTCATTGAAGTTTGCCAGCGCGATACATGACAACGCCACTGCTGTAAGCATGATGACGGGTTCAGGATAAGGTTTACTCACCAGCCCGACAATGGATGCGAGATAAATACCAGCCAATATCCATGCTTCCTTTGTCAATCCTTCTGGTGGAGGAATAATGATGAATAATAATATTATTAAAACAAGAAGAGCTATTTTTTGCTTTTTTGATTTCAACATGAGTCACCCCGGCGACAAGCCATTCCGTTGGCAGCAGAAGCTTCAGAGATAAAGACGCCTCTGCTGTATTAGGTTCTGTAACTATTGTTTAATTAAAAAAATAGTTAAATATTCTTAACGGCGAACTTTTTAATAACATCCGTCTCATTAACCGTTGATTGATATTCTGGTAATCGATCAAAGTTCAAATAGCGATAAGTGTCATCACGGGTGTCATTGATTCTATCCATATGCCAGAAATATTGTTCAACCGTCGGCATTTTCCCAACAATCGCAGCCACAGCGCTCAGTTCTGCAGAAGCCAGAAAGACCTTAGCGTCGGTCCCCAGGCGATGGGGAAAATTTCGGGTTGACGTGGATACGACATGACTACCTTGCCGAACACGCGCCTGATTCCCCATGCACAGCGAGCACCCGGCGGGTTCAATTCTGGCACCGGATTTAATAAACTTATTGAAATATCCCTCGCTGGAAAGCTGTTGCGCATCCATTTTTGTTGGCGGTGCCAGCCAGAGCCTTACGGGAATTTCACTGGAATCTGAAATAATTTTACCCGCGGCGCGGAAATGGCCAATATTCGTCATGCAGGATCCAATAAACACTTCCTCTATTGGTGAACGCGCTACTTCGGATAGCAGACGGGCATCATCCGGATCATTCGGTGCACAAACGATGGGTTCGGTAATTTCAGTCAGATCGATGTCAATCACTGCGGCGTACTCAGCGTTTTTATCGGCAACCAGAAGCGACGGATTAGCCAGCCAGGCTTCAATTTCAGCAATGCGTCGCTCAAGCGTTACTGCATTTTCGTAACCCTGACGAATCATCCAACGCAGCAGGGCAGCATTGGAGCGCAAATATTCCGCTACATTTTCTTCTTCAAGGCGAAGTACGCATGCAGCAGCAGAACGTTCTGCGGATGCATCGGCCAGCTCGAAAGCCTGCTCCGCTTTCAGCATACCGAGCCCCTCGATTTCAAGGATGCGACCGGAGAAAATATTGATCTTGTTTTTTTTCTCAACCGTCAATAGACCTTGCTTGATGGCAAAGAACGGAATGGCGTGAACCAGATCGCGCAAGGTAATCCCTTTTTGCATCTCACCTGTAAAACGGACCAGCACAGACTCTGGCATATCAAGCGGCATAATTCCGGTTGCCGCGGCAAACGCGACCAGACCGGAGCCCCCCGGGAAAGAGATTCCCAAAGGGAAACGCGTATGAGAATCTGCCCCGGTTCCTACCGTATCCGGGACAAGCATACGGTTTAGCCAGGAGTGGATGATGCCATCACCCGGCTTTAGTGCAATGCCGTTCCGGCGGGTAATAAAATCAGGCAGCGTTTCATGCAGCTTCACATCGACCGGTTTGGGGTAGGCCGAGGTATGGCAAAAAGACTGCATAACCAAATCTGCCGAAAAACTCAGGCAGGCCAGATCGGTAAGCTCATCGCGCGTCATTCCTCCAGTGGTATCCTGAGACCCCACCGTTGATACTTTCGGTTCACAGTACTGTCCCGGGCGGATCCCTTCAACACCGCACGCTTTTCCTACTATTTTCTGCGCCAGTGTAAAGCCGGCCGATGAAGGTGCCGGTGCCTTTGTCTGCCGGAAAGCGTCGGAAGGAGGAAGTCCCAGCGATTCACGCGCCCTTGCTGTCAGGCTTCTGCCAATGATCAACGGAATACGCCCCCCGGCACGTACTTCATCAAGCAGCACTTCTGTTTTCAATGAAAATGAGGTGATATACCGTTGACTGTCATTTTCGCGAATTTCACCCTGGTACGGCCAGAGATCAATCAGCATTCCCATTGATAGTCCGGAAACATCCATTTCTATCGGAAGCGCACCAGAATCCTCAAGCGTATTGAAAAATATAGGGGCAATATTTCCACCAAAAACGAATCCACCGTTTCGCTTATTCGGTACCCATGAAATGTCGTTACCAAGATGCCATAAAATGGAGTTAGTTGCCGATTTTCGGGAAGAGCCGGTGCCAACAACATCCCCGACGTAGACCAGCGGGTAGCCCTCCTTCTTCAGTTGCTCAAGTTGCTGAATTGGCCCGCGACATCCGGGTTCATCCGGGTTCACGCCATCTCGCGGATTACTCAACATGGACAGCGCATGCAGAGGAATATCAGGACGTGACCATGCCTCAGGTGCTGGCGACAAATCATCCGTATTGGTTTCCCCTGTAACTTTAAATACTTTAAGCGTTATTTTTTCAGGTAGCTCTGGGCGGCGTAGAAACCATTCGGCATTTGCCCATGACTGAATTACGTTTTGCGCCCAAATATTGCCTTGCTTCGCTTTATCTTCAACATTGTTAAATTTTTCAAAGATAAGAAGTGTAGTGCTTAATTGTTCCGCCGCACTTCTGGCCCATTTCGGATTATCCAGTAAATCAATAAGCGGCTGAATATTGTATCCACCCTGCATAGTCCCCAGCAGCTCAATGGCCTGCTGAGGTGCAATAATATTCGCTGGGTTTTCTTCTTCTATTTGCTGATAAAGGTAATCCGCTTTCAGTTTCGCAGCAGGATCGACTCCCGGCGGTACGCGATGCGTCAGCAGTTCAATAAGCGTGTTTTTATCCTCACTTCTCCCGCTAACCAGAGATGTAATTAATGCTTCCGTTTGCTCTGCGGTTAAGGGTTTAGGCGGAATATTTTTTAACGCACGTTCATGTACATGCTTGTTATAAGCTTTTAACATATGCTCTCCGGATCAGATATGACTTATCTGAATTGTGATCATGTAATAGATAAATTAATTTTTGTTAAACCTGGTTTTTATTCTCGATCTTTAGGCCTTCCCCAAATTCCGCCAGTTGTTCGAGGCCATATTCCCACTCCCCGAATCCGGATTCTGTATTGATATGCCCAGCATCACCGATATCAATGACGTGTGCGCCCCAGCATTCGGCCCAAAACTGCGCACGTTTAAAAGACATTAACGGATCGTTTCGACTTGCGAACATGATGCTCGATGTATGCAATTTCTCAGGGAGTACCGCCTCGTCCAGTTCGAAGAGCGAAGGCTCCGCTGGCGCAACCATGACAATACCTGCGATATTCATTTTGTACGTCTGAACCAGGCGACATGAGGCAAGCGCGCCAAAACTGTGTCCAACCAGAATCGCAGGTAGATGACAGGTGACTAACTCGCGACGGATTGCACAGATCCAGGCGTCGATATCAGGCTCCAGCCAGTTTCGCTGGCTGATCCGCTTCCAGAAAGGAAAACGACGACCCCAGCAACTTTGCCAGTGATACTGATCACTGTCTCTCAGCCCTGGCACCAGAATGATTGTGAACATCTCACTCAGTTGTTCCAGACGTTGCGTAGTCATAACGTTGTCCCCTCCACATTCAGTGCCCCCATCAGGCCGGATAATGCGAAAGTACCCAACCAACGGCAAGGAGGTCCGCACTACCGCCAGGGCTAATATTCTTTTTAATCAGTGCGTTATCCATATCCATCAACGCTTTTCTGAGCTTTTCGCCTGACAAGTTTTTTATGTTGAGCACTCTTTTTGCATAGCGCTGCACATATTTCAGGCCTTCCAGCCCTCCCCGAAAAACCACATTGGTATCAGGATTGGTTGCCATCAAGGCCAGTAGCATCTTCAGTAACGCATCCTGTTCAGATAACCCCTCCCGCAACGATTTTTCCCACTGCGGCAGTCCGTACTGCCTGACGGTGACAAATCCACTCTCGACCTCGCCACGAGCCCCAGCCATCCCAAACGATTGAAAAATATGTTCACCTTTGGTTTTTGCCTGCCCAGTTTTGCTAAGTTCATTGTCAACCAGGCCCGCACACATCGCACTGGTTTCCCGGCACAGATTGCTCTGACTGAGCGTTTTGTTTTGTTTAAAAAGACGTCCCGCAGCGGCGCACAGTAGGCCAAGTGAAAAAATCCCGCCTTTATGCGTATTTATGCCACCTGTAGCCTTGAACATCGCTTGTTCGCAGGCAAGCCCTGTTGGCCTTATCGCCAGGAGAGTTTGAGAGGCTGGCAAATTCGCTGTGGCTTTCCCTTGCTCAAAAAAACGGGGAAACCAGGGAGTGACGGCGTGAATGCTGGCCATGAAGTGTGTGATAGTCATATCACGATGTGCGCCATTATTGTCGCTATCAACCAGCCCCGGCTTAGGTGTTAATTTCACCTCCCGGTACATCGCTTCAGCGGACAGCCAGGCGATGCTCTGCGACGGCTCAGCCTGCTTAACGTTGACTGCTAAAGTAGTCATAGGTTAAATCCTCAATAACTTGCGCAAGTTCATTCAGAGAATGGCGACGCATACGCGAGCAGACATGGGCAGGTTCATCGCAAATGAAGCACCTGCGCATAGGCTGATGTATTGCGCTGCGCTTGATTAAGCCGGATTTAGGGCAAAATACATCAATGTCCCACAAACGCCCGAGGGGATGGTTATCTTCCAGATGCGCCGTGACATGTTTTATCATCCAGGCTGGCGCTGATATGGACCAGAACGCCTCTGGCCCGGTAGGCTGGAAACGGATTTCGTGTCTGGAGACTCCCCATCGATGCTTTTGCAGCAACGGATTAAGGGCTTCTTTCGCCTCTGCCATCACCTGGCGGGCCAGGGGGGTATCTTTCACCTCTCCTGGCCAGACGAGCGTTGTTGAAATCACCGACTGCCCGAACCCGAGCAGCCACTCTTGTTGCAGACTTGCGCGCGCTTCTCTGGCTTTAAGGACATCCTCAAGCGTGAGGACCGCACATGATGCTTTTGTTGTTTCGCGGATCATTCTTTCACCTGCCTTACCACATCAATGACGCTACCATCGCGATAGCGCACAACACCGACAATACGGGACGTAAACTCGATAGGTTTGGGTTCGCCAGAAATCACCAGAGCGCTCTGGTAGAGGGCCTCGATATCAACAACCGGTAAACCGGCGGCAATCAGCTTCTCTTTGACTTCCGGTCGGGCAGGATTCACAGCAATACCATGGTCAGTGACCAATACGTCTATGCTTTCACCCGGGGTAACGCGGGTCGTGACGTGCCTGACGACGGTAGGAATACGGCTGCGAATCAGTGGCGCGACCACGATAGTTAAATTCGCGGCTGCCGCAACATCGCAATGCCCGCCGGAAGCGCCGCGCATGACGCCATCGGAACCGGTCAGTACATTGACATTGAAATCCGTGTCAATTTCCAGCGCGCTTAAAATGACAATATCAACGCGATCGCAGCAGGCTGCTTTAGCAGCAGGATTGGCATAAACGCTGGTTGAGATTTCAACATGGTTCGGGTTTTTCGCCAGCGAAGCACCTGCGGCACCATCAAAACTTTGCGTGTCCAACAGTTTGGTGATGAGCCCTTTTTCATGCAGATCCACAATGCTGCCGGTAATGCCACCTAAGGCAAATCTCGCAACAATATTCTGTTTGCGCATGCGTGATTCCAGAAATCGCGTGCAGGCCGTCGACGCGGCGCCAGAACCCGTTTGCAGTGAAAAACCATCACGGAAATAACCTGAATGCTCAATCACATCGGCGGCAGAGCGCGCAATCATCAATTCACGCGGATTGCTGGTCACGCGAGCGGCACCTACGCTGATTTTTGCCGGATCGCCCACACTGTCGATTTTGACAATGTAATCAACCTGATCCTGAATAATGCTGGCGGGCATATAGGGAAACGGTTCAATACTTTCCGTCAGCAACACCACCTTTTTGGCATATTTTGCATCGACCATTGCGTAGCCCAGCGAACCACACCGGGATTTGCCGCCGCTGCCGCTGGCATTGCCATACTCATCGCAGCAGGAGACGGCCAAAAAGGCGACATCAATAGTAATTTCACCTTTCTCAATCAAATTGACCCTGCCGCCATGCGAGTGGATCTGTACTGGTTCTTCCATCAGTCCATGTGAAATCGCATCGGCTAATTCACCGCGCATGCCTGACGTATAAATTTTGGTAATAACACCACTTTTAATATGTTCAATCAGTGGCACGTTGCAGGTCATCAGAGAACTTGATGCCAGCGTCAATCCTTTTAAGCCTTTTTCCGCCAGTTTGGCCATAACGTAATTTATCACTTTATCACCCTCGCGGAAGGCGTGATGAAATGAAACGGTCATACCATCATGCAAATCGCAGCGGGCTAAAACGTCATCTACTGTGTCGAAAAGTTTGCGTTGATATTTTTGATGGGGATCAACGAGATAGGGGGTATGCGTATTGGCGCCGGTAAATAGCTCATAATTATGCTTGCTACCAGATATGTTATGAAGTGCTTCAGCTAAATGACTCATCGTTTAATCCTGTTGCTATAGGGTGAATGGAGATTACTGACGAACGCCGGAGGCATTTTTTCTATCAATAACCACACGGGCATGGTTAATGATCGGCGCATCAATCATTTTGCCGTTCAGTGAAATCACCCCAAGTCCATTACGTTCACCTTCTTCGGCTGCTGCGATTACACGTTCTGCATAATCAACTTCTTCCTGAGTTGGGGCGTATGCATTATGTAAAACATCGATTTGCCGAGGGTTTATCAGTGACTTGCCGTTGAAGCCCATACGCTTAATTAAATCGACTTCTTTTAAAAAACCAACTTCATCGTTAATGTCAGCATAAACCACATCAAAAGCATCAATACCCGCTCCGCGAGCGGCATGTAATACTGCGCATCGCGCATAAAACAGCTCAGTGCCGTCTCCACGTTCAGTTTGCATATCCATGACATAATCAAACGCCGCCAGCGCAATTCCCATTAAGCGTTTAGACGATTTGGCGATAGCGACGGCATTAATAACGCCTACTGCAGATTCAATTGCCGCCATTAATTGCGTCGATCCGACCGGTCGACCGCAACTTTCTTCAATACGGACAATTTCACGCTCAAGCTGATAAATATCTTCCGGCGTATCCGTTTTAGGCAAACGGATAACATCAACACCCGCCCGTACTGCTGCCTCAAGATCTTTTAAACCAAAGGGGGTATTTAGCGGATTAATCCTGACGACTGTTTCAATATTTTTATACATGGGATGCTGTAGGGCATGAAAAACCAGCAGTCGGGCGCTATCTTTCTCTTTTAACGATACCGCATCCTCAAGATCAAACATGATTGAATCTGGTTTATAAATATAGGCTGTCGAAAGCATTGCGGCACTAGAACCAGGCAAAAAAAGCATACTGCGACGTAATTTTTTCATCATAATTTTTCCCAAACAATTTCTTTACTGTCCGTTCCCCGGAGGATGGCAGCCTGCATTCTTGCCCGGATAACACAGTCCAGCGCACCTTTGTCCTCAACGATAATTTGGCCCTGCGTAATGTTAAATATGGAAAGCGTTTCCTTCACAACCGCAGTAATCTGTTCGCCAAATTGTTTGTATACTTCACTGTTAATGGTGACATCCAACCCTTCCTCACAGGGACTAACTTTGACAACCAGGTCACTTGACTCCAGCGTCCCGGTCATTGCCGTATTGACTATTTTCATATTAACTTCCTGAACAATTATTTATTAAGCACCTGCCAGTTCTGGATCTGGCTGTGTAGATTGATTTTGTGATAGCCATTTAAACAAATAAGGCATCGTAGTTGTTGGCACTCTGCTTTTAACAGCCTGAACGTCTCCTTTGTCTAATAATTTTCTGACTGCGGAGGCAGATATCGGAAAATTATTATCATCGGTCATTCTCTTAATCTCGTTAACTTTTATGCTGGCTGCTGGCATTGTCATTTCATCTTCTAGCCAGTGGTGCATTGCGCAGTTATATTGTGCTGTCACTTTGCAAAATGGTTCTGTGCCAACAAAACGCTGGTTAATATTTAAGGCTGGCGCGATGTAGCGCCGGAACATCATCAAATCAATGGCGGCATACACTTCATTAACGATTTGCTTTTCTTTGAGAAAATAACCTGGAAAGGTCCCGCGAGAAATAATATATTTTGACCCAGGATGAACCGTAATATTAGGTAAATGACACGAACCATCCTGAACCATGGCGAAGCGTTCCCGAAAGGAAAACGTGGACAAGTCCTCTTCGACGACAAAAACGTGCAGCCAGTCACATGCTTTTGCTGCCTGCTCAATCAGATACTGGTGACCTAATGTGAATGGATTGGCATTCATGACAATCCCCCCCACATTTGCGGCCATCACCAGATGATGATTGCGTAATTGTCGGCAGTAACGATGGATCCCCACTGGCGTATTCTCCATAAGGGCCGCGCGGTTATCGAGGGTAACCAAGGGATAAAATCCGCCTCCCTGAAATGACTTAACATTCTTCGGATGGGTCAGGAGAAAAAGTTGATGTTCTCCGTTCTGAATAGACTGCAATTCCGCTTCATGGATAATTTTCAGCCCCAGGGATGTCCCACGCCACGCCCTCTCGACAGCAATGCATTTCAGCGTATTACCCGCAAGACCAGCACAGGCAACCAGATGTCGGTCACAACGTGCAACCACAAACTGCTCGATATCTTCATCCATGCCCAATCCATTACGCTTTAAAAAGAGAACAATCTCCTCTCTTAAAGCGCCATTGCTAGTTTCAACTGTTTCGAATTCTAGCGGTTGGTCGGTAAGCATCTTATTTCTCCTGAAAATATCTTTTATTTTTTCGACAAGGTTGTCCGAGCCACCGGTTATTACGAAGCCAGCAAGTCTCGCTGAGGCTGAGATTCCACAATCGTATTCGTTAAGCGCCCGATATTTTCAATTACCACTTCGACCCGATCGCCTTCGCGCATAAAAAGAGGAGGTGTTCGTTTTTTCCCGACGCCGCCAGGTGAGCCTGTAATAATGACATCACCCGCGCTGAGGGTGGTGAAGGTACTGATATAGCTAATCAGGTCAGCGACTTTATGGATCATACTGGCCGTAGAATCATTCTGAACTAACATGCCATTCAGATATGTCTGGATAGAAAGAGTATGCGGATCAGGAATTTCATCAACGGTTGTCATATAAGGACCGAATGCCCCCGTCTGACGCCAGTTTTTACCTGCCGTAAACCAGGCATGCTGCCAGTCGCGCACTGAACCATCCATATAGCAACTATAACCGGCAACATGAGTCAGGGCGTTGCTCGCATCGATATTGCTCCCCGGCTTGCCAATAATAACGGCCAGCTCTCCTTCATAATCAAATTCGTTTGATAAGGCGGGTTTAACAACGGGTGTTTCATGGCCGGTTTGCGAGTCAGGAAAGCGCACAAATAGGGTTGGTGCGCTGTTAGTTTCAGCGAACTCTTTACGCTTATCAGCATAATTCATGCCCACGCAGAATATTTTCCCCGGTGCCTCAATCACTGGCAGGAAAGTAATATCCTCAGCCATGATATCAGCGTGGTTGTCAATATACTGCCTGGCGACGTCAATGGCATTCCACTGAAGGAGATCTTTCAGTGTTGGATATTGATGACCAATTTTATTGCCAAGATCAATAATACCGTTATCGGTAAAAATGCCGTAGCTTTTACGATCACGATGGCAGTAGCTTGCTAATTTCATAGTGAAACCTGTTTTATCTCTTTCATATTCTTTTTTGTTCACGCCGCTTAGGCGCGGCGTGAACGACGAGTTAATTATTTACAGATTCAGCGGTAACCAGCGCTTTTCTTTCGCTGGAGGCTAAATAGGTTGCGACAATGGCACCCACACCAAGTAAAGCGATGATGAACGCCGTCATCCCCTGCCAACCCATGGAGTGGAATATGAAACCGTTCACAAAACCGATAACCGACCCCCCCATGTAGTAGAAGAACAGATACAGTGCAACGGCCTGACCACGTGCCTGGGCGGCGTTTTTGCTGACCCAGCTCAGGCCGATGGAGTGACACCCAAAGAAGCAACCGGTGAAGATGACCGAACCAATAATAAAGGTGACAACGTTCGACGTCAGTGTCAGCAGCATTCCCAGCGCCATCAGGATGAACAGCACCCGCAGGACGTTCATGCTGCCGTATTTGGCAGACAGACGCCCCGCCTGAGGTGCGGTAAAGAAACTCAGTGCGAAGCTAAATGACAGCAGTCCAGCATTAGCCGGGGAAATATGGAACGGTTCGCCCTTCAGGAAGAAGGCCAGGTAATTATAAAGGGACGTAAATACCCCAAAGATGATGAAGCTGATAACAAAGGCCAGAGCCAGTTTTTTATTTTTAAAATGTGCCGCGCCACCTTTTACTACACGCAGCACGTTCAGGTTTTGCGTAGGTGTAAATTTTTTAGATGCAGGCAGCAGGAAGTTTACCAGAATCGCCACAACAATCAGGCTGACAGCAAAACCGTAGAAAATGGTATTTATTGAAATATGTTCAATTAACTGACTGGCAATAATACGTCCGGACATACCGCCCATCGAGTTACCGAAGACAAAATAGCCGGTGACAACGCCTGCCACAACAGGTGCGACTTCTTCACTGATATAAGCCGTTGCCGCAGCGGCAATACCGCTGAGAGCAAGCCCGATAACTGCACGTAAAGCAACCAGCATTGCCCAGGATTCTACCAGCGGACACAGCAGGGTCAGGAAACCACCTAACAGCAGAGAGACAATAATTAATTTTTTTCGGCCATAATGGTCGGATAACGTGCCGGTAAATAAAAGTCCAATAGCCAGAAGCGCCGTTTCAGCAGAGAGAATAATGCTAACCTGACTGACCGGTACATCATATTCAACAGCCAGAATCGGCAATAGTGGCTGAATAAAGAAAAGCGAGGCTAATTCAGCCAATCCAGATAATGCCAGCGCAAGGATGACACGAATATAGGTACTGGTCTTAGATGGGTCCGGACCGTTCAGATTCTTTACCGCATTAGTTATAGACATAATATCCTCAATATTATTTTTTTAGGTACAGAGTACAGTAGCTCCAGGGAGCTAAGGGTATTGTTGGTTGCAATAATGAAATACTTTTAAACAACTTCTGTTAGAACATGTTCCGGAACACAAACAGTACCTTCAAAAAGCTTTCTGGAAGTTCGAATCACTGCCGCGCGAGTTTTCTCGATCTCATTTCCCTCTTTTAGCAATGAGACAGAAATTTTCCCGCTTGGATGTTCAATATTAACGATGTTGGTATAAGGTGTTTTGGGTTGTTCTGAGATAATCTTATACGCCACGGAGCCTTCAATAAGGGTGGCCGTTGAAATACCAATCGATCCGGTAATTGCCAGTGATTTATGGCAGTTGTGCGGCATAAAGTAACGTACTCTGATCGTACCACCCGCGCCCGGTTTACTCAGCAGAACCGGTTTGGGGATCACTTTATCGGTGACATCGCCAAGTCCCATTGCGGCACCGGCCTGGCGGCGAATGTGTTCCAGTCGCGTCATAAATGCCCGATCCGCTTCAAGCTCTGCCGGAGTTTCACCACCCGTTTTTCCCATCTGCGTGGCATCCATCAGTACCATCGGCATCGCCATATCAATGCAGGTCACTTCGACACCATCAAAGAGGTCTACCGCGTTACCGGTAGGCAGCAATTTACCTGTCTTGCACCCCGCCGAGTTCAGGAATGTTAGACCCACAGGTGCTGCGGTGCCCGGGACGCCGTCAATGTGCGTATCGCCTTCATAATTAACATAAAAATCAGGTGTCTGCACTTCGGCATCAACCAGCGTACCGGTGTTGAGATTACGAATACGCACTGTCGTTACGGGGTTTTTTGCTTTCACAAGACCTTTTTCAATCGCAAAAGGGCCTACAGCACACAACATGTTTCCGCAGTTTGGCGTGGTATCGACACGGCGCTCATTGACCATAACTTGTACAAACAAATAGTCGACATCTGCATCAGGGCTGTCTGATGGACTCACGATCGCCACCTTGCTGGTCTGTGGGCTTCCCCCACCAATACCATCAATTTCGAGTTCATGGCCTGCGCCCATCAGGCCAAGCAGCACCGCATCACGCTCCTCAATTTTTGTTGGTAAATCGCTGGCCAGAATAACCGGACCTTTGGAAGTACCACCACGCATCAGTACGCAAGGAATCTTTAACATTTTGTTTTCTCAATTTCGCCTGGTAGTTAGAACAACATCAGGATTTCATAACCAGATAAATAACTCTAATGTCAAAAAACGAATGATTAATACGCTTTGCGTATTAATAGACGTTAGGTTAGTGTGAGCATTACACGGTGTGCCAGGAGTGAAATCTCATGCAACATGAGCTACAAGGTATACAAGCATTTGTTAAGATTGCAGAAATCGGATGCTTTACAAGGGCATCACATTTTCTACACATCTCACAACCCGCATTAACACGCAGAATTAAAAAACTTGAAGAGAGCCTGGGAACGACCTTATTCGAACGGTCAACCCGAAATGTAAAACTCACAGCGGTTGGAAGAGAGTTTTTACCTAAGGCAAAGAATTTAATCGATTTCTATGAAAGCTCGATCCTGAGCATTAAGGAAATGGCTACACACCAGAGCGGTGTCATCACTTTATCTTGCCTGCCTACAGCCGCCTTTTATTTTCTTCCTTCCGTCATAAGAGATTTTAACCACCATTATCCTAATATACGTATTCGAATCCTGGAGCACAGTGCAAGCGACTGCCTTGAAGCAGTATTAAACGGCGATGCTGATTTCGGCATAAATATGATAAACATCACACATCCTAATATCGATTTTACCCCTCTCGTGAACGAACCTTTCGTTCTGGCCTGCCGGCGTGACCATGAGTTAGCGCAAAAATCGTTGGTTCTTTGGGAAGATCTGGTGAATTTAAGACTCATTGGCGTAAGACGTTCAAGCGGTAATCGGTCGTTGATCGACCAGGCGTTTGAAGGCGTAGAGTGGAAGCCCAACTGGTTTTATGAAGTCAGGCATCTGTCGACATCGCTTGGCATGGTGGAAGCCGGACTTGGCGTTGCGGTGGTTCCCAGTCTGGCAATGCCAACAGATGAGCATCATATCCTTGTCAGCCGCCCACTGGTTGAACCCGTTATTCGTCGAACGTTAGGGCTCGTGCAACGCAGAGAGACGTCGCTGAGTCCAGCTGCAGAAAAGTTCAGAGAGATGCTTTTACAACTTTGGTCCCAGGACGCAAATAGCCCATGGATTGGAAAGTTTACAACATAAGCCAGTGTTTCACTCCATATTCTTTACATTGTATGCGGGGGTTAATCCAGGGTAAGCATATGTCTCCAGCGAAGAGCCCCGCTGCGCAATATGCTTCTTATTCTTAAGTTCACTACCCTTAATTTCCTGTACCGCTTCCGCGCATTCACGGAACGTTTTTTGTTTACGTGCGGCCTTTTCCTGATGCTCTTTTCTGTCATGCTTTTCCTGCAGGGGATCAATGCCATTACGAATCTGCTTACGAACCTCACGAGCCTTATCACGAGCTTCAGCTAATGAAACTTCCTGACAGGGACCAAGCCCCATGTTCAGACGCCGGGGAACCGTCTTACCAGCCCTGTTGATACGGGTTCCCATCGCCACACTCAGGACCCATGCGCGTGAGCGTCCTGCAATCCGCAGGTATAATCCATCCACCCCACCAACGGCATAACTCCCGTCAGCTTTGAGTCTGGAGTGAGCAGGCTGCCCGTCAGGGCGAATCAAGCCCCCCCAGAATGCCCCCCTACCTGCGCTTGATTTAATCGGCCGTTAATCATGTTAATGTGATATCCCTTTTATATTTGTGGACAACACAATGAGCGTGCTTTACGTCGTCGTCTTAACCTATGTCAAACCATTGCATGAAATTGATACGCAACTTTCCGCCCATGTTGAATGGTTAAAAAAAGGTTACGCCGCTAATCTTTTTCTGGCTTCCGGACGCAAGATCCCGCGACCAGGAGGCGTAATACTCGCGAAATGCGATAACGAGGAGCAACTCAAACACTATTTGGCACAAGATCCCTTTCAACGCTCCGGTGTCGCTAATGTTGAATTGATTCCATTCGAACCCTCGATGATGGTCACTGAATTGCAGTCTCTTTTATAATGCTTAAAAAACAAAGCCCGGTCTCCCGGGCTCTGCACGCAGCATTAATTAGAACGACCAGCTTATCCCTGCAGCCGCACGCCACGGAGACTCCACATTCGCCCCGTTGCCGTAACTGGCGCTAATGTGTCCGCTCAAATCCTCAGTGAATTTCGCGCGAATACCCGCCTGGTATACCCCTCGGGTTCCGGACAGATCGTTAACGAAATGTCCGTCATCATTCACATTAACCTTATTGTCATCAGCGTATTCCTGTCTCACCGCCGCTTTCACCCATGGCTGAATCTCAACGCCATTATTCAGCGTCACATGATAATCGGTCTTCAGGCCAGCTTCTGCTCGAGCGATACGCGTGTTGTCCACTTCGGCACGCATCCCGTTTGAAAGGGTGTACTTGTTGCTGTCGGTGGTAAACCCAGTAAAGGCCGCATAAGGCGTTACGCCCAGGTCGCCTGCGGACAAACGCATTCCGCTTTCAAGATGCGCACCCGCACCGTATGCACTGTAGCTGCCATTTGCCGCGCCGCCACCGGTCATTCGGCCTTTGACATCATTTTCAAAACGGTTCACTTTCACAATGCCGTCGACATAAAGACCATTGTTATGCTGCCAGCTTGCATAAGCGCCCAGCGCGTAGCTGTCCACATTGCCTTTACCGCCACGGTCGAAGCCTACGTTCGAATGTGAGTAACTGAAAAATCCGCCTGTCGTTATTCCACCGTTCTCGCGCTGGAAATGACGATCCGCACCAATCGTCACCCCGCTCAGCGTGTGATCGAAACCCGCCCCCGCCGAAGTGGATACGTCATCACGCGTATTGTAAACCGTGCTCCAGACGGCTCCATCCCGACTGAATGAATCGCGACCATCCATACGTTCACGCACACTATCCAGTTCTGCATCGAATACGAGCGACTCCACTGCGGCCATATTCAGTACGGCAGCCGTTGAGGGTGTGATGCGTTTTTTAACGATCTCAGGCTGTGGCTTCACCACCGGTACAGAATCAGATGGAGTATCTGGATTCGGTTCAGGTTTAGATTGTCCCGGTTGTTCAGGTTCTGGCTTTTGGGTCAGATCCGCAATAAGCGACCACTGGCCCTCTTCTTTTTCTTTCAGCGTGTATTGGTATGTACCCAAATCGACTATGCCATCTTTATTACCCAGCGCAAATGTTGCATCACCGCTTGCTGTTTTTACCAGCAACAGACTTTGATCTTTATCCGGGCTAGAACCCGTATCTTCGACAAAAACATTGAAAGCGCCAGAGGCATTTCCAGTCACATCAAGAAGATCACTTTTCCACGCAGACACATTGGTTTGCATGTAAAAGTCACCTTTTCCTTCCAGCGTATCCAGAGTCAGGGTGTTCCAGCCACTGCTTTTGCTAACTGGCATGTCATGCAAATAAACTTTACCGCCGTCCAGTTGCAGGGCTTTCAGTGAATATGCAACATCTTCGGCACCCGCATTCAGTCGGAGTGTGCCCTGACCGCCAACCTTAACATTCGCGGTTTCAGTCATGGCCTCTTTATAAAGAACCATCTGACCACCATGAATGTTGAAATCACCTTTGACCTTACCTGTTTCGGCATAGAAAGAGCCGCCAAAAATATCTGCACTCTCGACGGTTCCACCCTTTAAATAAAGTGAACTTTCATTGTTAAGCGTGGTTTTCTCTGCGGTTCCGCCTTCATTTATGAAGCCCTTACTCGAATTATAGAGTCTGGTATATAAGGCCCGGCCACCCGCAACGACATGCAGCTCGCTCGAATCGTAAAGTTCAGAGTTTACTGCAGTCCCTGCCACGTATTGATAACCTTTGCCCTTAACAACCGTGCTTTCAGCAACTCCACCTCTTTTTACATTCTGTATGCCGTCCGCAATTTCCGTCAGGATTGCACGGCCTTCGACATTTTGTGTACCGCCATTGTTTATATGAGTATTATGCGCCAGTCCAGAGAATCTAACTTCCTGAGTCCCGCCGTCAATATTCACGCCCTCTGTTTCGGCGAAAACATCTTGTGTTCCACGAACTGTCGTTTCTGTTGCTAAACCATATTCGACATATTGAGAGCCGCCAGCCTCGATAGTACTGGAATAGTCCTTGCCACCCATGAGAAGGAAGAGCCCGCCAGATTCGACCGTAATATTCTCGCTCGTAGCACCGTCTTCAAGATAGAGTCTTTCGGGGCCTATAATAGTCGTATTTTCAATAGATTCTCCTTTACCCACCACGGTTATTTCTTTGATTTCATATCCTTTTGTGGTAGCAGCTAATGCAACAGGTATATAACACGCAATCGCAGAAAGAAATGTCAATGACTTTATTTTCATCAAAACTATCTCTTCACATATCCTTAAACATAAAGTTCCATCTTAAATAACAATTTTTGCTATCTCCGCGTGATTTATAGCTGAAATACGCGAAAATCATGATACTGGTGATAATAATTTTTTCAACCTAAAAACATTCTTTATTATTTTTTAATAAGATCGGAATTTCCGAAGAATAAGTAAAGTATAGAAAAGAATGAATGGCAATTAGCTTGCAAATTAATATTACCCATCGAAATTAGTAAAGGTGAAATATAAATTACACTTCGGCTTAAATATTTTTCTTTTCATTGTGGGGTATTATTAAAAAACATAGTGTTCGTTCTTTGCGTAACAATAAAAACAAAGCCCGGTCTCCCGGGCTCTGAACACAATGGTGCTTAGCTGTACGCATTCAGCGTTCGTTGGCAGAGCGCCGAGCGAACGCAATCATCTTTACTGAAGCGGACAATCCCTATCATCTCATCTTCTTTAAAGCGGCCCAGCGCGTCACTGAGTCCTGACTGAACGTGAGAGGGTAAATCGCACTGGGTAATGTCCCCATTTACGATAACCGTCACGTTCTCCCCGAGGCGCGTTAAGAACATCTTCATTTGCGCAGCAGTGACGTTCTGAGCCTCGTCGAGAATGACCACTGCATTTTCAAATGTACGTCCGCGCATATAGGCGAACGGCGCGATTTCCACCTTACCGATTTCAGGTCGCAGGCAATACTGCATAAAGGATGCCCCCAGTCGTTTTACCAGGACGTCGTAAACCGGCCGGAAATACGGGGCAAACTTCTCCGATACATCCCCAGGTAAGAAGCCGAGATCTTCATCAGCCTGCAGAACTGGACGGGTGACAATGATCCTGTCTACATCTTTATGTATCAGGGCCTCTGCTGCTTTTGCCGCACTGATCCAGGTTTTGCCACACCCGGCTTCGCCCGTAGCGAAAATCAGTTGTTTACTCTCGATAGCATTCAGGTAGTGCGATTGAGCCTCATTGCGCGCCATGACAGGCGTGGTGTCGCGACTGTCGCGCGCCATGCCTATCGCTTCTACGCCACTCATCTGCACAAGCGAGGTGACCGATTCTTCTTCACGCTGTTTATGACTACGTGAGTCCCGTCTCAGCACACGTTTTGCTTCACGACGAGCTTTGATCACTGCTTTTTGTCTTCCCATGGATAGCACCTTGAGTTGTTGGTATTCATCACACGCGCCGCTGGCAGCGCGATTATGCGCACGAACATCTGAGGGTTGGCTTCCTTGTAAGCCATAGCTTGCCTTTGGAAAAGACGCCACACACGGCTACGCGCACCGAATATGGCGTCAGTAACACGAGTAAGAGAGGAAAGTGAGTGAAATTTAGCGGTGACGAGGTTGCTACCGGAGGAGAGACTTCCGCGTAAGGGACGGCAATAACTGTCAGAAACGTGTCCACGAGAGGACTTTACCATTCGCGATCTCCATAGTGAATAAGCATCACAGCCGGGAACTACCGCTATTACGTATAATTACATCAGAACTTAGCAAGAACGCAACAATAATTTTACCTGACGTTAACTAAATTCTCATTTTCTGCTGGCAACAGTCTCTTACGGGGATATTACAAAATTATTTCAAAAAACGGATCATATAAAAAAAGAATATTTTCATAAGCGTGAGACACAGCATACCCCGCCCGCAGACGGGGTTTCACTGTCAGGCTTCAAGCAAAGACTGGCCCAGATAGCGATCGGCCTGCTTAACACCCGGTAGTGCGAAGAAATAACCTCCGCCAATCGGCTTAACGTACTCTTCCAGCGCTTCACCATTCAACCGCTTCTGCACGGTCAGAAACCCTTTTTCCAGATCATGTTGATAGCAGACAAACAACAATCCCATATCCAGCTGTCCGGAGGGCGTCACGCCGAGGGAATAGCTATAGCCGCGGCGCATCATCAGGCTTGACTGCGTCTGCGCCGTACGCGGGTTCGCCAGACGAATGTGGCTGTCCAGCGCAATAACATTGCCCTCCGGGTCGCTGGCGTAATCCGGCACGTCATGCTCGTGCTGCATACCCAGCGGCGCGCCGGAGTGCTTATCGCGACCAAAAATGGTTTGCTGCTCTTTGAGCGGCGTGCGGTCCCAGAATTCGACGCGAAACTGAATCAGACGTACAGCCTGATAAGACCCGCCGATTGTCCACTCTGGTTCCCCCTGCTCCGCCGTTACCCACACCACGTCCTGCATCAGTTTTGCATCGCTGCTGTCCGGGTTCGCCGTGCCGTCTTTAAAGCCCAGTAAATTGACCGGGGTCTCTTTACCTTTACTGCGTGCTGCATGGTCGGAAATAAACCCTTCCCGCTTCCAGCGAACGCTCAGTAAATCCGGCGTGTGCTTGATGACATCACGCAAGGCATGGATCACCGTGTCCTGAGTGTTGGCGCAAATCTGCAGCAGCACATCCCCATGACAAAGCGCCGCATCCAGCGAGTCATTCGGGAAGCGGGTCATTTTTTGCAACGTCTTTGGCATCTGTGCCTGCAGCCCAAAGCGATCATCAAACAGCGAATACCCCACCGACAGCGTCATGGTCAGGTTATCCGGCGCGATGAAGGCACCGAGGATCCCGGAGTCCATCGGCGGCAAACGCGGATTCGCCGTTTCCGGCGCCGGTCCGCCGGTGGTCAGGAAGGCGATGCGTTTCGTCAGCAGGCGAAACAGTCGTTCAAGATCACCTTTGTCGGTCGCCAGTACGTCAAACGCTACCAGCATCATTGAGGCCTGTTGTGGCGTCAAAATACCCGCCTGATGGGGACCATAAAAAGGTTGTGTTTCGCTACGAGCATCCGGTGACAAGGTACCCGGCGCGCTTTGCGGTTTTTGCGCGTGCGCAACCGGGCAACCACCGACTAATGCCAGCGCGCCACCAAGCGCGCCCATTCCTTTCAACAAACGTCGGCGTGACGGTTCGCTCACGCCGTTTTTATCATCATGCTGCATGGTGCTTAATCCAGACCCAGTACACCGCGTAATTGCGCGAGATCTTCCGCCAGCGTCGTAATCGGGCCTTTCAGCGCGTTACGGTCCGCATCGGTCAGTTTATCGTAAGTCTCAAAACCATCTTTAGTGCGATATTTGGCAAGGATGGTGTCCACTTTTTTAAAGTTCGCATCCACTTTCGCCAGCAACTCCGCGTTGGATTTCTGCAGTTGCGGACGCAGCAGGTTTACTATCTTCTGCGCACCGTCAACGTTAGCCTGAAAATCCCACAGGTCAGTGTGGCTGTAACGGTCTTCTTCGCCGCTGATTTTACTGGCCGCGACTTCTTCAATCAGCCCTGCCGCGCCGCCAACCACTTTGGACGGCGGGAAGGCCAGTTCACTGATGCGTTTTTGCAGTTCCAGCACATCGGTATTCAACCGATCGGCGTATTTCTCCATCCCTTTGGTCGAGTTATCACCAAACAGCGCTTTTTCCAGACGGTGGAAGCCGGTAAATTTCGGATCGGCGGCTTTTTGTTCGTAGTCGTCTTCACGGGCATCGATACTGCCGTCAAGATCGGAGAACAGCTCAGCAATTGGCTCAATACGCTCGTAGTGCTGACGGGTTGGTGCATACAGCGACTTCGCTTTCTCCAGATCGCCCGCTTTAATGGCATCAGTGAAGGCTTTGGTTCCCGCAACCAGCTGCGCGGTCTCTTCGGTCACATAGGCTTTATAGTCGGTGATGGCACCGCCCAGACTCAGCAACGCATCACTCTGTGCGGCATCTGCCGTCGCGCTGCCTTTGACAATCAGCTTCCCTTTCGGATTGGTCAGCAGGCCGCAGGTCATGTCATATTCGCCCGGTTGCAGATTGGCCGTCATCTTCTGGCTGAATCCCGGCGCAATGTTTTCGCGCTCTTCAACCACCATCACGCCCTTCAGGATCTCCCATTCCAGCGCTTTCTGACTGTGGTTTCGAATGAGGAACTGTGTTTTGCCGGCATTAACCGTAATGCTCATCGGCTCACATTGTTTATCGGTTACCGTAACGTTAACCTGCGGAATATCCGCAGCATGGGCAGTAAAAGCAGAAGCAAACAGCGCAGCCATGCCAAGCTGCAGCGCACTACGGCGAAAGTGATTCGTCATGACCATCCCTTTAAATAAGTATGTTGTAACTAAGTAAATGTCTGCGTCGCAAAGCGTCAAGGTGCTGTGCGGGACGCGGTTGTGCCTGTGCGCGGCGGCAATGCAAATACCACCAGCGCCGGTATCAAGTAGATAAACCAGACCGCGACCTCACTGACGCTCGGGGCTTCCTGGTAGCCAAAAATGCCTTCCATCAGGGTGCCAAACAGAGAATGCGTCGAAAGGATGGCGCTCATATCAAAAGCCACGTCCTGGAAGTGGTTCCACAATCCGGCCTCATGGAAGGCGCGAATCGCGCCCGCAGCAAGACCTGCTGCCACCAACAAAATGAACAGGCTGGTCCACTTGAAGAAGGCGCCCAGATTCAGGCGAATACCGCCCCAGTAGAGTAAGAAACCGAGAACAACAGCGGTCGCCAGTCCCAGCATTGCGCCAACCGGCGGCCAGATCCCGACGTCCTGTTGGAAGGCGGCCAGCAGGAAAAAAACGGATTCCAGCCCTTCGCGCGCCACGGCGAAAAAGACCATCATGATCAGCGCCCAACCGTGGTGGTTGCCGCGCTGTAAGGCGCTGTCGACCGCCTGTTCCAGTTGAACTTTGACGTTGCGCGAAACCTTACGCATCCAGAACACCATCCAGGTGAGGATCACCACGGCAATCACCGCAACGAGACCTTCAAACAGTTCCTGCTCCTTCTGCGGAAACTCACCGGTGGTCTCGTTGATAAAGATCCCTAACCCGAGGCAAAGCGCCGCCGCCAGAAATACGCCAATCCACATCACGCCAATCCAACGACCCCGTTGGGTGCGCTTCAGATAACTGGCAATCAGGCTGACAATCAGCGCGGCTTCCAGCCCTTCACGCAACATAATTAGAAACGGAACAAACATGCCTGACACCCTTAAACGTTATTCTTAGTCAACTGATGCAAAGAAAGGTAAATTACAGTGATAGTGATTATCATTACGAAAGAAGAAAACTCAAGCGGAATGTAATGATAATGATGTCAGAATGTAAATGCTTAGCAGAATAATGGTTATTGCAGGAAGTCATCGCTGACAGCGACAAAAAAGCCCGCACGAAGCGGGCCTGATATTCAGTGGACTGAAGCGTTAGCTTTCCTGCAAACGCGACGGCGGTGCGGAGTGGTAGTGCGCATCTGCCTCAGCAAAGCGTTTGAGCATCGCCGGGGATGGCGCTTTACCCAACAGACTGAAGACGACGATACCGAGGCTACCGAAGATAAAGCCCGGAATGATTTCGTACAGATCCAGCCAGTCAAAATGTTTCCAGACGATCACCGTCAGTGCGCCGATAATCATCCCGGCCAGCGCACCGTTACGGGTCATGCGCGGCCACATCACGGAGAACAGCACCACCGGACCAAACGCGGCGCCAAAACCGGCCCAGGCGTAGCTCACCAGACCCAGCACCCGGTTCTCCGGGTTCGCCGCCAGAGCGATGGCCACCAGCGCGACCACCAGCACCATAATGCGACCTACCCAGACCAGTTCCTGCTGGCTGGCATTTTTACGCAGGAACGCTTTGTACAGATCCTCAGTGATGGCGCTGGAGCACACCAGCAGCTGGCAGCTCAGCGTTGACATCACCGCCGCAAGAATTGCAGACAGCAGGATACCGGCAATCCATGGGTTAAACAGGATTTGCGCCAGTTCAATGAACACGCGCTCCGCGTTCTGATTCACGGAACCTGCCAGCGCTGGGTTATTATTGAAATATGCAATACCGAAGAAACCGACCGCAACCGCGCCCGCAAGACAGAGGATCATCCAGGTCATGCTGATACGGCGCGCATGCACGATGCTGTGGTGGGAATCCGCCGCCATAAAACGCGCCAGAATGTGCGGCTGACCAAAGTAGCCAAGACCCCAGCCCATCAGGGAGATGATGGCGACAACGTTCAGCCCTTTGAGCATATCGACGTTTTCAATACTCTTTTGCTTGATGACTTCCAGCGAATCGCCAAAGCCCCCAACGCTAATGATGACGATCACCGGCGTCAGGATCAGCGCAAAAATCATCAGGCTGGCCTGCACGGTATCCGTCCAGCTTACCGCGAGGAATCCGCCAATAAAGGTATAGATGATGGTGGCTGCCGCGCCCGCCCACAGTGCGGTTTCATAGCTCATGCCAAAGGTGCTTTCAAACAGACGCGCCCCAGCCACAATGCCGGACGCACAGTAAATAGTGAAGAACAGCAAAATCACCAGCGCGGAGATAATGCGCAGAACCCGGCTCTTATCCTCAAAGCGCCCGGTGAAATAATCCGGCAACGTCAGGGCGTTATTATTATATTCGGTATGCACGCGAAGACGTCCGGCCACCAACTTCCAGTTGATCCACGCCCCTAGAGTCAGGCCGATGGCAATCCAGCTTTCTGAAATCCCCGAAATGAAAATCGCGCCCGGTAAGCCCATCAACAGCCAGCCGCTCATATCCGATGCGCCTGCGGATAACGCCGTCACGAAAGGCCCAAGGCTGCGGCCCCCCAGAATATAATCATCAAAGTTCTTGGTTGAACGCCAGGCGATAAAACCAATCAATATCATGCCAAAAATGTAGACACAGAACGTCACCAGCATCGGTGTACTCATTGCCATAAACTCTCCAGACTCTTCTGTTTTATTGCCCTGCCGGAACGTGGCAAAGCATGTTGTATTTCCCAGGCGACCGTATCCTGCCGGAAGCGTGAGTTATTCACAATCGATTTAACACATCATTTACATCAAATTTTGCTGCCAATGAACTCTAATTTTCGCCAGGTTGCACTCTCTCACACTTTTTCCGGTTGCACCTTTTAAAAGTGTTAAGTGTCGCAGAGAAAAAGATAGCGTTATTACTTTTCCCAACGTCATACATCTTTCTTTTATTAACATTTCATTCATTTTTAAGCTTGTCGTACAGGTCACATTTAACGTGGTTGCACAAAGTTGCAACATGGTGGATATTTCTCGATAACTATAAGCAGTGCATTATCGAACAACAGGAGCAGATGGCATGGGAACCACCACGATGGGGGTTAAACTGGATGACGCAACGCGCGAGCGTATTAAGTCAGCGGCAACGCGAATTGATCGCACCCCGCACTGGTTGATTAAGCAGGCAATCTTTAATTACCTGGAAAAACTGGAAAACGATGACACGCTACCAGAACTTCCTGCGCTGTTAGCCGGAGCCGCCAACGAAGGCGATGAGTCGACGGCACCGCAGGAAGAGATCCATCAGCCTTTCCTGGAATTTGCCGAACAGATCCTCCCTCAGTCGGTCTCTCGTTCCGCCATCACCGCCGCGTACCGCCGCTCTGAAACTGACGCCGTTTCGATGCTGATGGAGCAGGCGCGTCTGCCGCAGCCGGTGGCCGAACAGGCCCACAAACTGGCTTACCAACTGGCGGATAAACTGCGTAATCAGAAATCGGCCAGTGGTCGTGCCGGTATGGTGCAGGGGCTGTTGCAGGAGTTCTCCCTCTCCTCGCAGGAAGGGGTGGCGCTGATGTGCCTGGCGGAAGCGCTGCTGCGTATTCCGGATAAAGCCACGCGCGACGCCTTAATCCGCGACAAAATTAGCAACGGCAACTGGCAGTCACACATTGGCCGCAGCCCGTCGCTGTTCGTCAACGCGGCCACCTGGGGTCTGCTGTTTACCGGTCGTCTGGTTTCCACCCATAACGAAGCCAGCCTTTCGCGCTCCCTGAACCGCATTATCGGTAAAAGCGGTGAACCGCTGATCCGCAAAGGCGTCGATATGGCGATGCGCCTGATGGGGGAACAATTCGTCACCGGGGAAACCATTGCTGAGGCGCTGGCAAATGCCCGCAAGCTGGAAGAAAAAGGTTTCCGTTACTCCTACGATATGCTGGGTGAAGCCGCGCTGACCGCTGCCGACGCACAGGCCTATATGGTCTCCTATCAACAGGCGATTCATGCAATTGGTAAAGCGTCGAACGGGCGCGGGATCTATGAGGGGCCTGGGATCTCTATCAAGCTCTCTGCCCTGCACCCGCGTTACAGCCGCGCCCAGTACGATCGGGTGATGGAAGAATTATATCCACGCCTGAAGTCGCTAACGCTGATGGCGCGCCAGTATGATATTGGCATCAATATCGATGCCGAAGAGGCTGACCGTCTGGAGATCTCCCTCGATCTGCTGGAAAAACTGTGTTTCGAACCTGAACTGGCCGGCTGGAACGGTATTGGCTTCGTGATTCAGGCCTACCAGAAACGCTGTCCGTTCGTCATCGATTACCTGACAGACCTGGCAACCCGTAGCCGTCGTCGCCTGATGATTCGTCTGGTCAAAGGTGCTTACTGGGATAGCGAGATCAAACGCGCCCAGATGGACGGTCTGGAGGGCTATCCGGTTTACACTCGCAAGGTCTACACCGACGTCTCCTATCTTGCCTGCGCGAAGAAACTGCTCGCCGTGCCGAATCTCATCTACCCGCAATTTGCGACCCATAACGCCCATACGCTGGCCGCCATTTATCAACTGGCCGGACAGAACTACTATCCGGGCCAGTATGAGTTCCAGTGTCTGCACGGGATGGGTGAGCCGCTGTACGAACAGGTCACCGGTAAAGTCGCGGATGGCAAACTGAACCGTCCGTGCCGTATTTATGCGCCGGTTGGCACCCATGAAACGCTGCTGGCGTACCTGGTACGCCGTCTGCTGGAAAACGGCGCCAATACCTCCTTTGTTAACCGCATTGCGGATACCACGCTGCCGCTGGACGAACTGGTGGCCGATCCGGTCGACGCCGTCGAGAAGCTGGCGCAGCAGGAAGGTCAAACCGGTCTGCCGCATCCGAAAATCCCCCTGCCGCGCGATTTGTACGGCAAAGGTCGCGATAACTCGGCCGGTCTGGATCTTTCCAACGAACATCGTCTGGCCTCGCTCTCCTCTGCCCTGCTCAACAGCGCGCTGCAAAAATGGCGGGCGCTACCGATGCTCGACACACCGGTTGCCGAGGGGGAAATGAGTCCGGTGGTCAACCCGGCAGAGCCGAAAGACATCGTTGGCTATGTGCGTGAAGCCAGTGAAGAGGAAGTGGAACAGGCGTTGCAAAGTGCGGTGAACAACGCGCCCATCTGGTTTGCGACACCGCCACAAGAACGTGCCGCCATCCTCCATCGCGCAGCCGTGTTGATGGAAGGCCAGATGCAACAGCTGATCGGCATTCTGGTACGCGAAGCCGGTAAAAGCTTCGCCAACGCCATTGCCGAAGTGCGAGAAGCGGTAGATTTCCTGCACTATTACGCCGGCCAGGTCCGTGACGATTTTGATAATGAAACTCACCGCCCGCTCGGTCCGGTTGTCTGTATCAGCCCGTGGAACTTCCCGCTGGCTATCTTCTGCGGACAGATTGCCGCGGCGCTGGCCGCAGGCAACAGCGTCCTGGCAAAACCGGCAGAACAGACGCCGCTTATCGCGGCCCAGGGGATTGCCATCTTGCTGGAAGCTGGCGTACCGCCGGGCGTGATACAACTGTTGCCTGGACGGGGTGAAACGGTAGGCGCGAAGCTGACTTCCGACAGTCGTGTGCGCGGCGTGATGTTTACGGGTTCGACCGAGGTGGCGACGCTGCTGCAACGTAACATCGCAACGCGTCTGGATGCTCAGGGTCGTCCGATTCCGCTGATCGCCGAAACGGGCGGCATGAACGCGATGATCGTTGACTCGTCCGCCCTCACCGAACAGGTCGTGATCGACGTACTGTCCTCGGCGTTTGATAGCGCCGGGCAGCGTTGTTCCGCACTGCGCGTGCTCTGTTTGCAGGATGATATCGCCGACCACACGCTGAAAATGCTGCGTGGCGCGATGGCCGAATGTCGGATGGGCAACCCAGGGCGTCTGACGACCGATATCGGTCCGGTTATCGACAGTGAAGCCAAATCCAACATTGAACATCACATTCAGGCTATGCGGGCGAAAGGTCGTCCCGTGTTCCAGGCCGCACGTGAAAACAGCGAAGATATCCGTGAGTGGCAGAGTGGTACATTCGTTGCGCCAACCCTGATTGAGCTGGAAAGCGTTGACGAGTTGCAAAAAGAGGTCTTTGGTCCGGTTCTGCACGTCGTGCGTTATAACCGCAACAACCTGGACGCGCTGATTGCGCAGATCAACGCCTCTGGCTACGGCCTGACGCTGGGCGTTCACACTCGTATTGATGAAACCATCGCCCAGGTCACCGGCTCGGCGCACGTGGGTAACCTGTACGTCAACCGTAATATGGTGGGGGCGGTCGTCGGCGTACAACCGTTCGGCGGCGAAGGGCTGTCGGGTACCGGTCCGAAAGCCGGTGGGCCGCTCTATCTCTACCGTCTGCTGGCAAACCGTCCGGAGAATGCGCTGTCTATAACCCTGGCGCGTCAGGATGCGGACTACCCGGTGGACGCCCAACTCAAAGCTGTGCTGACCCAGCCGCTGGAAGCGCTCAGCGAGTGGGCAGCCGATCGCCCTGCGTTGCGCCAACGCTGTCAGCAGTTTGGCGAACTGGCGCAGGCAGGTACGCAGCGTCTGCTACCGGGTCCCACCGGTGAGCGTAACACCTGGACACTGTTACCGCGTGAGCGCGTGTTGTGTATCGCGGATGATGAACAGGATGCGCTGGTACAACTTGCCGCCGTCACCTCGGTCGGTAGTCTGATTTTGTGGCCTGACGATGCCTTCCACCGGGACCTGGCGAAACGTCTGCCGGCAGCGGTTTCCGCCCGTGTTGAGTTTGCGAAAACCGACAGCCTGACGACGCAGGCGTTCGATGCGGTGATCTTCCACGGTGATTCCGATCAGCTTCGCGCCCTGTGTGAAGCGATTGCAGCCCGTGAAGGCGCGATTGTCTCGGTGCAAGGTTTCGCCCGTGGCGAAAGCAATATTCTGCTGGAGCGACTGTACGTCGAACGCTCGTTGAGCGTGAACACGGCCGCCGCCGGGGGGAACGCAAGCCTGATGACAATTGGCTAAGGCTGTGGTTAATTAAGGCTCCGGAAACGGGGCCTTTTTTTATGGATCCAGAGGGAATGATGAAACGAATACTACTCACCTGCGCTGCGCTGCTGCTCAGCGGTCAGGTGCTGGCCGATGATTGCGCAAATGCCAGCACGCAAGCGGAAATGAATGCCTGTGCCGTTACCCAGTACCAGACGGCAGACAAAGAATTGAATGAAACGTATCAGAATGCGCTGAAACGCGCGGCCCCGCCCCAGCAGGCGCTGCTGAAAAAGGCGCAGACCGCGTGGATAGCCATGCGCGATGCCGACTGCGCGCTCATCAGCTCCGGCACCGAGGGCGGTAGCGCTCAGGCGATGATCGCCAATCAGTGTCTGGCGGATAAGACCGCCGAACGGGAAGCGTTTCTCGCCTCACTGCTACAGTGCGAAGAAGGCGATATGAGCTGTCCGCTGCCGCCAGCCAATTAACGGACGCGAATTCCCTCAATAATCATGCGCTGAACGTTCTCAACCGTCTGATTAAAAAAGGTTTCGTCACGCAGCGTTGCGCCCGTCACCGCCTCCACCTGAGGTGCGAAATCGGCGTAATGCTGTGTTGAGGCCCAAATCATGAAGATCAGATGCTGCGGGTCGATCGGCGCCAGTTTGCCACTCTTCACCCACCCCGCAATCAGCGCGGACTTCTCATCAATCAGCGTTTTCAGATCGCCGGTCAATTCATTCATCAACAGCGGTGCACCGGCCAGCATCTCCATGCAGAAAAGGCGTGAGGCCTGCGGGTAGTCGCGAGACACTTCCAGCTTCAGCCGGATGTACTCTTCAATGGCGGCCAGCGGCGCAAAATCTTCACGAAAGGCCTTTAAGGGTGCCAGCCAGATATCCAGAATCTGTCGTAGCACTGCCACATACAACGCCTCTTTTGACGGGTAGTAATAAAGGAGATTGGTTTTGGAGACGCCGGCCTGTTCGGCAATTTGCTCAATGCGTGTGCCGTGAAAACCATATTGTGAGAACGCATTTAATGCGGCCGTCAGAATCGCCTCGCGTTTCGCACTGACCGCCTGCGAGCGCTTACCTGTTTTTTTCCCCGCATGTTGAACCATGCCCCTCTCCTTGTTCCGTAAATCTGGCAGTGGCGCATAGTCTGCGGGGCGTTTCATTTCAGTTCAACCTGACAGGCAAAAAAAACCGCCGGAGGATCCGGCGGCGGTGGCATCATCACGCAGAGATAGCACGCTTTCGTGATGATTTTCCGGGGTAGCAGGCCAGGCCTTTACGAATTGCGGTTGCCGTGGCTACTTTTGCCCCCTTTCTTACCGGCTTCTGATGCACGCTGCGGGTCATTCTTGAAATTCCCCCCACTATGCTGACCACCTTTACGACCTGCTTCTGATGCTCTTTCACGGTCTTCGGCAAAATTGCCGGAGCCGCCGCGATGGTTTGCCATTTCTGACCTCCGTCATTGATTAGACATCGTCGTGCCCAGGTGTCGGGGAGTTTCCCCTCGCGGCGTATGACTGACGCCATAACGTTCGCCGCGTGGAACTAAGCATAGTGAACACCGGTCGTTCAGGAGGAGATTTGTAATATTCTGTAATATCTTTGCCCGCGTATGGCTTTATTGTGGTCAACAAACCGCATAATTGTTTCTTATGGCAAAAGAAAGCCCGCGCGGAAAAAATGTATCATGATAATTCATGAACGCTCCGTCGGCATGAGGCCGCTAAATATCATGATTAAATTTATTATAAATCAAAGAAATGTTTCTAAAGCTTGCACTCTCGTCGACACGACTTATCTTTAAATAAGTGCAGCAATGAGCTGCTTTCGATAAACCGAGGAGTAGTGCAAATGGCAAAAGTTCTGGTGCTTTATTATTCCATGTACGGACACATCGAAACGATGGCACATGCGGTGGCAGAAGGAGCAAGCAAAGTGAATGGCGCGGAGGTCACCATCAAACGCGTACCAGAAACGATGCAGGCGGAAATCTTCGCTAAAGCAGGCGGTAAAACACAAAATGCCCCCGTCGCAACCCCGCAGGAACTGGCTGATTATGACGCCATTATTTTTGGTACGCCGACACGCTTTGGCAATATGTCAGGTCAGATGCGTACCTTCCTGGATCAGACAGGTGGACTGTGGGCGTCTGGCGCGCTGTATGGCAAACTCGCCAGCGTTTTCAGTTCTACCGGGACAGGCGGCGGCCAGGAACAAACTATTACGTCCACATGGACTACACTTGCCCATCATGGGATGGTGATTGTCCCTATCGGCTACGCCGCACAAGAGCTGTTTGATGTTTCGCAGGTTCGCGGTGGTACGCCTTATGGCGCAACGACCATTGCCGGTGGTGACGGTTCACGCCAGCCAAGTCAGGAAGAACTCTCTATTGCGCGTTATCAGGGCGAATACGTTGCCGGTCTGGCAGTGAAGCTCAACGGCTAATCTTCAACGGGAGGATAAGAATGCCAACTCAAGAAGCGAAAGCTCATCACGTCGGTGAGTGGGCAAGTCTGCGCAATACATCGCCAGAAATAGCCGAAGCCATATTTGAAGTTGCCGGATATGACGAGAAGCTGGCAGAAAAAATTTGGGAAGAAGGCAGTGATGAAGTACTCATTAAAGCCTTTGATAAGACAGATAAAGACGCGCTCTTCTGGGGCGAACAAACCATCGAACGCAAAAACGTTTAATCCGTCAGTTCCCCCGCTCGCGCGGGGGAATCTCACTTACTTCGCGGCCTCATTCAGCAGCGCGTCAAACTTGTCAATCGGACAGAAACCATTCGCATCAATCGGGCATCCTTTCAGCTCCAGCGTGACGCGTTGCGCCGGTGCTTTCAGCGTCAGCACATCCGCATTACGCAACTGATCTGAACTCTGATACACATACTCGATTTTCATCAGATCGCGGTTGGCTTTCGTGTCATGCCAGCGCTGGAACACAATCTTGCCACCGATCGGCGTACGTTCGTTCTGATCGTGTAGCTGATAGGGTTTGAACTCCAGTGCGGAGAGCAGCGAGGCGATGTTTGAATCATGCCCCACCAGCACGGTGATTTTCGGCGCTTTCGCCTGTTCGGTTACCAGCGTTTTGTCGATGTATTTCACCAGCGGTTTCGCGACATTGCGCGCGACTTCCGCAGAGGTAAACAGGCTGTCCTGGTAGCCGTTTTTCAGTTTCGACAACACCTTCCATTGCTGATCGGATTTAATTTCACCCCAGGCCACCTGATCCATCGGGAATCCTTCGTAGTATTGCAGCGTGAAGGCGTCCACCAGCGAATTCCCCACTTTCAGCGGTCCGGAGACCCCCGGTTCCTGCTCATCGTTCGCGCTGAAGGTGTCTTTGGCCTCCGTCAGAGAACACTGCTGTTTCTCCTTGCACGAAGGTGAATCTTTGTAGTTGATCATCTGCTCCAGCAACTTGTAGCTGTCATCAAGTTGCATCTGGCTACGTTCTTTTTCCATCGCCTGCACGGCTTTCTCACGGAAAGCCGCCGAGTCATCGGTGATCACCGGGTTGAAGGTTGGGTCCATGGTGCCCATTTTTTCCTGGTGATGTACCGGAACATCACAACCGGGGAACGCGCCGGTGATAAAGAACTGGGCGGTCGCCACCGTACGTTGCAGACTGTTAGCATAGGTATAGACCGTCTCCGGTGCCGGGCACTCGCCGGATTTCACCATCCCCTGCTCTGCCAGCCATTCACGCATGTAATGACCCATATACACTTCCAGCACGCCACCTTTGGTGGTGAGCTGTCCGCCCGGCACATCCCATTCAGGCCACTTATTCGGTGTGGACTGCTCCAGCACGCTGCCATTATTCGCCAGCGGTGCGCGTAAGTTGTGTCGACTCATCATCAATACTTGCTGTAGCTGATAGCCTTCCGGCGCGGCTTGCGCCTGTGCTGCAGAAGACAACATCACAACCCCTGCCACAGCGGCGGCAATTAACGATTTGTTCATCCCTACGACCTCGCGTTGTTATTCGTCATCCATAATTGTGACAGATATATTACACTTTTCCGGGAACGAGACCGCAAAACCGGGATTCAGCGCATCATCTGGATGCCAAATATCATTTGCAGCTTGCGGGTCCCGGAAGGCGTGAAGGTGACATGGCGGCTTCCCGGTGTCGTGTTGATCCACCGTTGCCCGGCAAACCAGGTCAGCAGCGCTGCGCCGAGCATGCCGCCCAGATGATAACGTCGCTCACTCCAGTCCAGACAGCCGCAGCTAAATTTGCGTCGTGACGCGCTGGCCTGTACCACGACGCCCAGTTCCGCCAGTTTTTCTTCCCCCAGAGGCGTCAGCGTTTCGCCATCCGCCGTCAGCCACTGACGGGAAACCAGCGTATCAAACAGCCTCACCGCCACTTCCCCCGCCAGATGGTCATAACAGGTCCGGGCCTGTCGTAAACCCGGCGGGGTGCTGATTTTTCGCGAAGCGGTTGATGCCCAGGCCACTCCCATCAGGCGCTCCAGCAGTTCAGCAATGTCAGCACTTGCCAGGCGAAAATAGCGATGCCGCCCCTGGGAGAGCGAAACCACAAACCGCTGCTCGCACAGACGGGCCAGATGCGCACTGGCGGTGGAGGCTGAAATATCCGCCACCGCACTCAGTTCCGTCGCCGTCCATGCCCGACCGTCCATCAGCGCACACAGCATTCGGGATCGCGATTTGTCCGCCATCACCGCCGCCGTCAGCGCCATTCGCGACTCCAGTTCGCCTTCTTCTTCATTCACGACTACTGACGTCATACAAACCTCTCTGCCTAGGGGATGATTTAACGATGGCACGAATGTGTTATTAAGTCACAGCGCGGATGATGATGCACGGAACATCATTTCCACGCTCAGTCCCATCAGACAGAATAAAAAGCAGCGTTTAAAGACAACGGGCGAGATCGCTCGTCGGATACGGGTGCCGGCCCACTGGCCGATCAGCGCCGGAACGATGGCGAATACCGATAAGCTCATCGACTGCACGGGTAGCGCGCCGTGCCACCACAGTCCCAGCGCTAACGCCAGCGTGGAAAAGGTAAAAGAGATACCGAGCGCCTGGACCAGTTCATCCTTCCCGAAACCCAGCGACTGGATCCACGGCACCGCCGGCATCACAAAAACGCCCGTTCCGCCGGTCAACAACCCCGTGGCAAAGCCGACAATCAGCGAGACTGGCTTTTCACGCTGGGGTGAAACCGCGATCCGTTTTCCCGCCAGAGTCCAGAGCGCATACACCATCAGCGCCAACCCCAGTGCAAACTGAGTGCGGGAGGTCTCGCCGCCCGTGATCCAGACGCTGGCCAACAGCGTGGCAATCACTACCGTAAGCAGCATCGGCCATAACCGCTTCAGCAACGTTCGGGTATTCCCGCCACCGCCAAACTGAAACAGATTACTGACCAGTGAAGGCAACAGCAGCATGGCCGCCGCCGCAACCGGTGAGATCAGCGAACCGAGGATCCCCATCGCCACGGTGGGCAACCCCATGCCGGTGACGCCTTTCACCATCCCGGCAAGGACAAAGGTCAAGGCAATCATCACTATCTGCTCGGGGTCGAATGCAAAAAGAAGGGTCATGCTTCCTGTTCCTGTCAGGAGAAGATGACCCATCCTGAATGTTCGCGATAGCGCTTGCTTCGTCAGCCAGCGAAATATGGCTTCAGGCTATTCAGAAATAATGACCTCATGGCGGATGTTACGCGCGCAGTAGGTCGTCCCGTCTTTGAGATACAATTCCTGAAAACGGGTCTTGTCCACCGACTGCTGCAGCAATGTGCGTTCGGTATCGACAAACTCTTTTTGCACGCGGTAATGCACCGCATCCTGCGTTTCAAACGCGATAAACTCGCGGGTGGCGTAGGGCTTATGTTTCAGTTTGACATAGACGATATACTGTACCGTGCTGAACGTAAGCCCGGTCTGCGCGGCAATCTCCTTCATGGTCAGCGGTTCATCGGACTCATACAGCGCCTGTACCTGTTGAATTCTCTTCTGGTTATACGTTGATACGCGCAGGCTGAGTTTCAGCCGGTAAGCCATATTGCGCACCACGGTCACATTGGTGCACAACATCTGCGCAATGTGTTGCGTCGAGAGGACGCCTGCGTTTTCACGCAGGAGCGTCAGGCTCTCGTCGTTCCAGATAAATGCCATCAGCGGTATCCCTCCACCGAAAACTTATCGCGCCGCGAGACGGGCGAACGTGGCGGCTAATTCAGCCGGTTTACGCATTCCCTGATGCCATTCCAGCACCCGGCCCTGTGAGTCAATCAGAACCGAGGTCGGCGTGCCGATGACCTGATACCTTTCCTGGGTTATCTTCATCTGGTCGCGAAGGACCGGATACGACACCTGATGCTTCGCCAGTAGCGCATCCAGGCTGACCGTTCCCGGATCGGTATTTACCGCCACCACCACCACGCTATCGCCCCATTTTTGGCTTAGCGTTTCCAGCGAATCCATCTCCGCCAGACAGCCGCCGCAGCCCGCAGACCAGAAGTTCAGGTAGATAGACTTTCCCTGCCAGCGATCCAGTCCGGATTCCTTGCCCTGTAAATCGAAGGCCGCCAGCGCCGGGGCCGTTTCGCCCACCGCCAGTTTTTCCTCTTTGCAGCCGCTGAGCAGTACCGCCAGTGAGAGAATGAAAACGTTAAGCCAGCGCATGTTGCATCGCCTCCTCTCCCTGATACTTACCGTGTTGCAGACGTAAAATGCGATCGGCAAACTGCCCGAGCGCCGGGTTATGCGTCACCATCACGATCGTGCGCCCCTGGCGATGTAAATCGGTAAGTAGATCTAACACCCGCTGTTCATTCTCTTCATCCAGGTTGCCCGTCGGTTCATCGGCAAAAATGACCGGCGGCTCATTCACCAGCGCCCTGGCAATACAGACACGCTGCTGCTCCCCGCCGGAAAGCTGGCTCGGCAAATGGGTCACGCGGTGCCCAAGCCCGACCTGTTCCAGCACGTTTCTGGCCGCCGCCTCGTCCACCACGCTATGGTAATGCTGCGCCAACATGATATTTTCCAGCGCGGTTAAAAAGGGAATGAGATGGAATTGCTGGAATACCAGGCCAATCTTCTCAGCGCGAAAACGGCGACGTCCCTCTTCGTCAAGCGCCGCCGCGTCAGTTCCGTCAAGAAACACCTGACCTTCCGTTGCGGTGTCCAGACAGGTGAGAATGTTCATCAGCGTCGTTTTCCCGGAACCGGAGGCCCCCATAATGGCGACGAACTCCCCTTGCGTAATCCGCAGGTTAATATCATCCAGGGCGGTAACGTCGCCGAACCGTTTATAGAGGTGACGCGTTTCGATCGCCACCTGTGGAATCTGCGTCACGGACATGGCGCTATTCTCCTTTCAGCACTTTAGCGGGTTCGACGCTGACCGCGCGCCGCACCGGAACAATCGCCGCCAGAATGGCGACCAGTAAAGACAATACGAGGGTGATGGGCAGCACCGGCAGACGCAGCGAGATTGCCGCGTTGAATACCGTCAGTCCCAGTAGTTGCGCCAGCAAATAACCCAGCAGCCAGCCGCATACCACGGCCGCGAGGGCGATAATGCAGGTTTCCAGCAAGATTTGCCGCACGATGTCGCCATTGCTGGCACCCAGCGCTTTTTGCAGGGCGAACTCGCGGGCGCGTTCGCCCACTATCGCCATCAGGGTGGTATTCACGCACAGGGAAGAGAGCGCCAGAATGACCAGCGATACCAGTCCCATCAGCCCTTTAATTTTATCCAGCACCTGCCCTTCGGACGCGGATACCTTACGTACCGGACGAATCTCCAGATCCGGATACTGGCTTTGCAGGCGACTGGCGTAACGATCGACCTGGCCGACATCGTTACTCACGCTCAACAGGCCATGGCTGATTTTTCCCGGCTGATGTAGCCAGGCCTGCGCCACGTCGAGACTGACGATCAGCATGTTGTCCGTGGCGTCACCCGCTTCGACAATGCCTTTAATCTGCAGATTTTTTCGCTGGTTATGATCGACCAGCGTGACGCTATCGCCGGGCTGAACGTTGAGACGCTCCGCCAGCTTAACGCCAATCATCGCGTTGCGATCGTCAAAGCTGACGCCAATCCAGCTCCCCTGCACCTGCCAGTACGGCACCAGTTTTTGCAGCGATTCAAACCAGACGCCAACGATCACCACTTTTTCCAGTTCGGTACGCGCCATGCCGTACAGCCACGGACTGGCACCATGAACCAGCCCCTGCGGCGCGTCATCCAGAATCGTCTGTAGCGCCTGCTGTGGCATACTCGCACCGTGCCCCGGTCCGATGTAGAAATTGGCGCCGAAGGTGCGCAGTTCTTCACTCATTTTGGTATTGATGTCGAACCATACCGCGCTCAGCGCCGTCACGATGGTCGCTCCCACCATCAGCGCGGCAAAAACCACGCTAACCCGCTGAAAGCGCAGACGCAGTGCTCGCCACACCAGCAACCAAAGCATTGTCCGTTTAGCGGCCATACAGCACCTCCACGGGATACAGTCGCGCGATGCGTCGCGCCGGGAACCAGGTGCCGATCAGGGCAATCAGCACCGCAACCACGAGTACGCACGGCACCACAATCCAGGCGAAATCGAGCGGCGCGTCGAACAACATCACGCCAATCGCTTTCGCCAGCCCCCATCCGGCAACGCATCCCAGCGCCCCGCCGGCCAGTCCACTGGAGGCGGCTTCGAGGTAAAACAGCAGCATTATCTGCCACTGGCGTGCGCCGAGCGCCTTCATCAGACCGATCTCTTTGGCGCGCTCCATAATGGTGCTGGTCATCAGCGAGGCGATCCCCATTGCCGACGCCGCCAGCGCAGCAATCGTCACCACCACCATCAGTAACTGAATTTTATCAATCACCACCCCTTCAGACGCGGCGACCTGCCAGACCGGACGCACCTCAGCCCCGGAGATCGCCTCTTCCAGTTGGTGGGCAATCGAAGACACATAAGCGGTGCAGTACCAGAGGTCGTACTCTTCTGCATTCAGTGCATCCAGATTTTCCCGCGCGCGGCGCGAAAGCTCATTTTCCGGTACGGTCAGCGCCGAAACGCGAATGGCCTGTACTTTGCCGGGCAACCCCAGCAGCGTCTGCGCGGTCGCGAGCGGCATCACCAGTTGGCTGTCTTCCTCGCCGCCGCTGGAGAGGATGCCGCTGACAGTGACATGGATTGTCGTATCCGCATTGTTTACTACCAGCGTATCGCCCACTTTCCATCCTGTTTGTCGCGCCAGTGCGTGTCCCACCAGCGTTTGTGGCGTACTGTTCTCTCCTTCCTGCGGCCAGTCGCCGGTCACCTGCCAGAACGGACTGACCGTCTTCTGTCCGGTTTCGTATCCCTCTTCATCAGGAATATCGACCGGTTGACTAAAGAAGGTTCCCAGAATGCGCACCGCGTCACCGTTAGCGGTGACCTCACCGCCCAGCATCGGCGCAAAACCGACAATGTTATTGCGCCAGAAAATATCTTTGATATTCGGCAATTCGGCTTCATCAAGGAAATCCTGTCCCGAGAGCGGATTGCTGCTTTCGCTGAACAGTGCGGGTAATGCCGCCTGCCCGGCAGGCTCAATCAGGATATTCGCGCCGTAGGATTTGAGTTCACGGGACATTTTGTCGCCGATGTCGATAGACACCGCCAGCAGCGCCGAAATCAGGCTGGCCGCCAGAAACACGGTGACAATCGCCAGCCCTTTACGCCGTAAGTTGCGTCCCCAGGATTGTCGTAACATTCGCCACAGCATCGTTACTCCTCCCTCAGTTCAGCAGGGACAAACTGTTCAGGCGTCTTGCGAAAGCGGTCATAGTTCGCTTCGGATGAGAAGAACCAGGTCTTACCGCCGTAGCTGTATTTGAAGTCTGCCGCCGTATTGGTTAGCGTTGAGCCGTCGACCGGATCGGTTACCTGAATGGTCATCACCGTCGAGAAGTAGTTCACGCCAGCGGCCAGTTCTTTACCGGGGATCACCAGCTCTTTTTCATCGTTGTGCCAGTTTTCAATCGGCACCGGGTTGCAACCGCCGGGTTTACCAATGGAAGGGATAAAGATGTGTACCCCGCAGGCAACGCAGATCACCTGATTGCCTTCCATCACATACCCCTGGTCGCCGCACAGCAAACAGGCGTCGAACACCACGCCAAAGCGCAGTTTGTCGGGGTAACGGTTGATGATGAAAAAGCGTACGGCTTTGCCATCGTCAGCCACCCAGACAAAGCGATGCAGCTTACCGTCGCGGAGTTGTTCAACCGGCAGATGGACACTGCCGTCGCTGTCGAGCGTTACCGGGATCGCTTGCGAAAGTTGCGGCGGTTGAGAAGCGACGTTGTCCCACCACAGTTGTCCGGCAATCACCACCACGGCACAGCCGAGGGTGACCAGCCAAAGCCGTAGCGCATTACGCCGCTGCGCCAGCGCCAGGCGATGTGCTATCGGTTCATCTGTAGCCCGCGTCAGCCGGTGGGCGCTCAGCAGCGACGGCAGCCAGCACAGCGCCAGAAGCAACAGTAATCCCGCCGCCATCCAGTTATACGCCGGGGCGTTATTGGTGACTTTCGCCACAAAGCTCAGCAGCGATTTTGCCAGCGGCAGCACCTGCAGTTTCATCAGCAGCAACAGCAGACTGCCGCTTAACGGCAGCCACAGCATCACCAACAGAATAAAGGTGAACGGCCAGAACAACACGCGGATACGGCGCAGCAGCATGGCGCAAAGCACGCCAGCCAGACAGAGGATGGCGAAAGCAAGGACCACTGCCGTCAGATTCAGCAGCAGTTCAGTATTCAGGACATGCGTGCTGGTTAATCCACCGAGATTCGGGTCGAGCGCCCAGTGACGCGCCGCGCCAAAAACCAGGATGCCCTGCCAGAGATAGCGCACGCGGTTGCCCACCCACCAGAAGCTGAGTACAAACAGCAGCGTGACCATCACTTCCGCTCCCACCAGTAACAACTGTACCGGTTGTGATCCACGGAGCGTCAGTCCCGCCAGCACGCCGGTCGCCAGACCGACTACCAGCGTCCAACCCAACGGGCGCAATGAGGGAGGATCGTTTCGACTCCAGAGGACACCGGAGAGTAGCGCGATGCAGAAAAAGACCTGTAGCGTGGTGACGAAAAAGTAACTCATGACATCGACTCAGAACAGCGGATTGACTCAGCCGGGACGAGCATTCATCCCGGCGCATCGGTTTTCTTAGTTCAGACCGACGTATTTAAATTCGTAGCTCACATCAAACGGTTTCCACCAGCGACCGACACCGGTGTCACTGTCGGTGTGACGGTGCATACCCGCTTTTGACGGCGGCTCAATGTGGTATGTCACTTTGTAGTTGCCCACACCCATCATTTTGACGTTCGCGCCGTAGTGAGGGCCATCGCTGGCGACCATCGGCATAAACGTCCCTTCCTGTTTTTCACCGGTATCGCTGTTGACCAGGGTGTAGCTGATGGTCAGATACGGGATCCACTCACCTGCGCCAAAGCCGTTTTTACTGCCTTCGACCGCGTGAATATCCGCCTCAAGGTGAATATCGGCTTTCGCTGCCGGTAAGCCCATGCCGCGCGGCTCCATGTCGATCGGCTGCAGGTAAACGGCGGCCAGCTCCATTTCATTCATCACGACAGGCTCGCCCGCCGGGTACTCTTTAAAGGCGAACGCTGCCGGTGCGGTGAAAATTCCGGCCATCACTGCGCTGGCAATCAGGGTTTTCTTCATGGTCATCAGACATATCCTCTCGTCTAAAATCACAACTACAGAGTGTTTTTTATTGTTTCCCCGGGAACGGCGCTTTTACGCCGCATCACCCACAGCGCAACCAGCGCAGCGAGCAGTAATACCGCCTGCGGTAACAGCGTTTCCACATAGGGATAAATCCCCAGCCAGCTGATTTCCGGGAAGCCGTTAATCAACGTTGGCTGGAACAGTTTGCCTTCCACCAGTTCCAGAACCCCCTTGCCCGCAAATACGAAGGCCATCAGGTACATGAAACTGCCGGTAAACATAAAGAAGGGTTTCAGCGGCAGACGCACCACCGAATAACGCATGACCAGCCACGCCGCCAGTAATACGACACAGCCAATGACAAAGCCCGCGCCGATCGCCATGTGTCCGGCGACATCGTTGGCATCGCCTATCAGGGCGTAGTAAAACAGAACCGTTTCGGCGCCTTCACGATAGACCGCGAGGAAACTGGTCAGCCACAGTCCCACCAGCGACCCTTTCGACAGCGAGTGCGACAGTTTGCCTTCAAGCCAGGCCTTCCAGTGTCGGGCTTCCACTTTGGACAGCAGCCAGTAGCTCATGAAGAAGAGCATCACGACCGCAATCAGCATTGTGATGCCTTCCAGCAACTCCCGACTGGCGCCCGAGTTGGTAAACAGCAACTGGAAAATCACGGCGGTTATCACGCTGGCAACCAGTGCGACGATCACCGACTGGCGAATCAGCGGCAGCTTATCCTGATGATTGTTTTTCACCATGTAGGCGACAATTGCCGCGACGATCAGCAGGGCTTCCAGCCCTTCACGGACGATGATCATCAGGCTATAGAGCAGCAGGCTCCACTGCGTCTCTTCCCCTTCACCAAGCATCGTTACCGCTTTTTGCAGATCCTGCCCGAGCGCGCTGGCTTCTGACTGGAGTCTTTCCACCGGCTGACCGGCCTTCATCAGACTGACCAGACGGGTAAAATAGGCCTCCAGCGTGGTTTTAAACGCCGAATCACGGGAGCCGATTTTGTTTTCCATGCCGCTGGCTTCGAAGCGGTCGAAATAGCTGTCCTGCACATCCAGAATGGCATTCTGCGCCTCGCCGCGCTGATACCGCGCGATAGCCTCCTGAATACTCTGATTAATGCCATCCGCCACTTCACCCCAGTTTGCGCGCGAACTCCCCTCCTCCACCGCCGGCGCGTTATCCGCAGTTTGCGGAGGCGCAATCTGCTGATCGTCGCGGGTTGTCGGCAGGCCGGGCAGAATATCCTCGATATCCTGTAACAGCGTAGTGACCTGATAAGAGACGTCGTTGAGGCGATCCGGTTGGGCGGCAAGGGCAATCAGCGCGGAGAACTGTTGGTTGATAGCGGCGGCATCTTTGGCCGAGCGATTCTGCCTGACCGACATTTCCATCTCAGAGTTTTTGAATCCCTGATAGTGCGCCTGCTGAACGTGTTGACTGGCGGTGACGTAGTTCCCGGACTGATAGTCGTTCACCGCCTGGGCCAGCAGATCGTCGATCGTCCGGAAGCTCTCCTGCCAGTGGACGGCGATATCCGTTCGGGTGAGCGCACTGTGCTGTTCTTCCGCGACCAGTCGGTGTCCGCCGTCCAGCACCGGTTCGACTTCACGTAGCGATGCCTTCAGCCAGTCAATTCTCGACTGCACGTCTGCGATCGGTTTTTTCTCGCCAATCATCCGCCGGATTTCACCGAACGCGCTCTCCATCTCGTAGCTTTTGCTGGCAGAAATGTTGATGCGAATGGGGCCTTCCAGGTTTTCGAACACTTCGAAGTAGGCCATTTGCACCGTGCGACGCGCCTCATCGGTTTGTTGCTGAGAATAGAGTTCTGCTGTTTTATCAAGGCGTTGCTCAATATCCTCAATAAACGGAGCATAGTTTGTCGTGGCCCATACGCTAACGCTTATGAACAGACTGAAGAGAGTCACCAGCAGTGAGAGGCAAAACTTACGCACGTTACGCACCAAAGAACACAAATGATAATTATTATCATTATCGATTTTTGCTGGTGTTGTACATGACCTGGATCATAAAAATGTCAACGGGTGACAACTTATGTAAATTTATTTCATCGATATGTGATGGAAGGCGAAATCTGACGGCGGGTAATATACCCACTCGCCGTCTGGAATTGAATGACTACGTTGCGTAAATCCGCAAGGAATTAATGATGCTGCGCCCACTCGCTTAAATGAAATTATCCGCAGGCGAAAATCACTCAGCGATTCAACATCTCTGGGTCCTGTTTTAACCGCTGTAAAAATGGGCCATAGCCCTGTTCACTGATCCAGTAGTTAATACTCTTTTCAACGCCCTTTGACGTCAGCGTCGCACCGGAAATACCATCAACGGTATATTCATCATTCTTCCCTGATTTCTCCTGAACTATTTTCAGCACCGGCGTTCCATTGTCATCTGCCACTTTTTTCCCCGGCCATTGTTGACGCCAGTTTTCATCTTTCACTCTGGCCCCCAGAAATGGCGTCTCTCGCTGCTGGTAATAATACAGATTGTTCACCGTACGGCCGTCCAGTCCCAGAGAGAGAAACGCGTGCATCATCGATTTCGCGCCTTTGCCTGAAACAGGAATGATAACCTGCTGAATCTTATTATACTTATCTTTTACCAGGTAAACTTCTGCCAGCGTACAGCGCTGGCGAATCTGTGCGGGATCATGGTCCGGAGCGAGTTTTTTACATCCTTGTGCGGCCGTTTTATCCGTCACCCACTCGCCAGAATCCAGATTCACCGAGCGCTCGATAATCGAACGCTGATACAGGTTCTCTCTCGATTTTTTATCCTGAGAATCCGCTTTAAGTAAGCCCGCAGCCTGTAAAACAGCGGCATTTTTTTCTTCTGCCGTCGGTTCCGTCATTTCCCCCTGAAACAACATAAACCAGGCGACCGCAATCAGAAAAATAAGAACACAAAGCACCATCATTGATGCAACAATAATTTTACCCTTGCGCATTTCTTTATAATCCATGTAAGCATTAACATCGTAATATCGTTACATGATATGCCATCACTCCTGGCAATTTGCAATAATAAAAACCGAGAGAATATATAATCAACCCGACTTAACTTTCGTCTTAAATATTTGAATAGCGTATTATTACGGCTACTTTATGGCGTAAAAGCGCCGGGTTTCCCCGGCGCTTTATTCAACTGACTTTCGCCCACCATAGCCGCAGGACCATCCCCCAGTAGCTGGTCCAGCCACTGGTGGTTGAAACGACCTGCCCTTTCGACACCACGACCAGCGTGGGGGTAACGCTGATATCCCAACGGCGGGAAAGTGCCCCGTTGGCGTCGTTAATCACGGGAAAGGAAAGCCCTTTACGCGCCAGCCAGTGCGTGAGTGTCTGTTCATCTCCCGAGCGCAGCGCGATGGTCAGCACGTTCTTCCCTTGAGCCTGCAAGCGGGCAACGTCCGGTGTGGTATAGCGGCAGACGCCACACCAGGTGGCCCAGAAATAGATGAGCAACGGTTCTTCCTCGCTCAATGCCGCCAGCGTCACCCGTTCTCCATCCAGCGTGTTGAGCGGTGTACTGTTGAAAGAAGTCGGCGCCTGCGGCGCGCGCCAGGCATCCATCAGCAGCATCCCGCCAGCCAGCAGCGTCAGAAAAATCAGACCTTCACGCAGCCAGCGCCGCAGCTTACTGACCATTCGCCACCGCCAGTTTTTCTTTGACGACCTCTTCAAGCACCTCCCAGGAGACGGCGCCAGGGATCAGTTCATCACCAACGATTGTCGCCGGCGTGCCCTGGATGCCAATCAATCGTGCCAGTTGCAGATTGGTACTCAGCGTTTCATTGCTTTTTTCATCCAGCGTGACCGGGTTGGCAGCCGATTTTTCCTGCGCCTGCTTAATGCTAACGTCCGTGTGATACCCCTTCTTTTGCATCAGTTTTTCATGCAGCGCGAGGAACTGCTGCGGATATTCACGCCAGGTGGTAAGCGCCGTGCGCGCAGACAATACCGAGCTTTCCCCTTTGAACGGCAGCGGTTTGATGACTACCGCCACGTCAGGGTATTTCGCCACAATTTTCTCCAGCAGCGGATCAAGCTGTTTGCAGTATGGACAGTTGTAATCCGTGAAGTTAACCAGCGTCAGTTTTGCCTGTTTTGCGCCAATGCGCGGACTGGCGGGATCGTTAAACAACGCCTCCTGAATGAGAGCTTCGATCTGTTTTTCCTGCGCTGGGGTAAACGGCGCACTTTCTTTGGCGAAGCTGAACGCGCTGAACAGGGAAAATAACAGGATTATCAGGGATTTCATGGTGTTTCTCCTTTCGCCCCGGCCAGCATGTTTAACAGACCGTCACGCGTTAATAATGTCGGCAGCGCCTGACCTTTCGGTAAGCCGGGGCCATAAATTTGGTTATACGGTACGGCAACCTGACCGCGGGATGTCAGAAACGCGGTGATGTCATCGGATGGCAACGTCCAGTCGCCGCGCAGGGCCACAACATCCGGCTGCTGTAGCGCCGCCTGCACCGCGTCGGTGTTCAGTACGTTGTATTTATTAACCTTGCAGGTAATGCACCAGTCGGCGGTCACGTCAATGAATACGCGCTTATTCTGCGCAAGCGCATCGGTAATCGCCTGTTCACTGAGCGGTTGCCAGTGGACGCTCTCTTTCGCCGCACTCTGGGAGGTAAAACCCAGATGAGGCAAAAGCAGCGTTGCCAGCCAGAGGGCAGAACCGAGCATCATCAGGCCGAGCAAGCGTCGCAGCCCGTTCATCCAGCGTCCCGGCTTCGGCAGACGAAGCGCCAGACCAGGACGCAGCGCGACCAGCAGCCATGGCAGGCTCATCCCGACGCCGAGGGCGAAGAAAAGCCCCCACAGCACGGGCAGCGACGCCGTCAGCGCCACCGCCACCGCCGTGCCGAGAAACGGCGCGCTGCACGGTGTTGCCAGCAGCGTGGCGAACGCGCCCTGCCAGAAATGTCCAGCCAGACCGTTGCCGCCGTAAGTCGCCAGTCGGGTGGTCATTGATGACGGCAGACGGAATTCAAACAGACCGAACAGACTGGCGCTGAAAACCAACATCACCAGCGCCATCGCACCGATAAACCACGGATTCTGGAACTGGATCCCCCATCCCAGCGCCTGATTGCTCAGTCGTAGCACGGTCATCAGCAGCGCCAGCGCCATGAAGGAGAGCAGAATACCGCCCACCGAGGCGAGAAACTGGCGTCGTATTTGCTGACGGTTTTTCTCTTCGACGAGCAGAATGGAACCCAGTTTCATCCCCAGCACCGGCAACACGCAGGGCATCAGATTGAGGATCAATCCGCCCGCCAGCGCCATGAGGATCACCTGCCAGAGCGGTAGCCCGGCGTGCTCGGCCATCGGCTCATCGCCAACGGTAAGTTGGCTCTCTTGCGCCACGCCGTTATCTGCCAGCACCAGCGTGAGCGATTTGCCACGCAGATTCGGCGCCCCTTCCCCCCAGCTATCGTGAACCGGCACCGTCGCGCGAAGTCTGTCTCCGTCGACCCGGATAAGCGGTTTGGCGAAATCCGCATCCTCTACGCTATCAAGGAATAGCGCTGGCGAGATCCAACCACCGCTGCGCTGCGCCTCGACGATCAGCTCACCGCTACGCGCACTGGCGCTCAGCGTTTGTGTCAGACCTTGCGTCAGGGGTACGCGCCCCATCGCCTGCGCATAGTCATGCGCAAACCCGGCATCCTGCGAAGACGCCGTGAGTGAAAACGGATAGTCGGTCAGCAGACACACGTTGCTACAGGTGGAGAGCGTCAGCACGCCAGCGATGCGGCTGGGCGCAGGTCCCCGGACGGCCAGCACAAACGTGACCTGCTGGTGATAGCCCTGGGTGGTGATACCGGCGACGTCAAAACGGGCCGGTGTCGGCCAGAACCAGTCCACCGTCGGCATCTCTCCTTTCCAGGTGATGGCAGGCGCAACGCCGCCTTCCCCCGGCGAGCGCCAGTATGTCTTCCAGCCGTTTTCCAGTTTAACGTCGATCAACAGACGGGTTTCCCCCTGCGCTGACGTATCGGCGCGCAGTCGTACGCTGGCGTGGTCGTTCTCCGGGGAACGCAGCCAGCCGCTTTCTGCTGCCCATGACGCGGGCAGCCAGAGTAATAACAGGCAGATCAGTGCCTGCCTGAAGGCATAAATCATAATTTTTCTCCATGAATGATTAGCTAACGGTACGAAACAGCCGCTCTGTCATTCGCGGAAAACGCAGAATCGGAGATGCACCCGGAGTCCGGGAGGGGAAATAACGCGCTGTGGGAAGAACGGTAAGCGAACCGTCCTGAACGGGGTTAACAAGGCGAGGAGTAAACAGAGCGCGAGAATCGCCCCCTCAAAAACAACCGGTGGCGCAGTCAGCAGTGATTTCGCACTGAGCTCGCATGGGGTCGCGGGTGACGTTTCCTCTGCCCCGGACGTCGGCGATGTCGTCGCCGTGATGCTGGTTGTCTCCATCTGCAACGCGTGCAGGCCCGCCATGCGCTGCGCGATACAAACTATCACCACGACACATGCCAGGCAGAGGAACCACCATCCCATCCGTTGACGTTTCGCCATTACACCCTCACTCATTGACGCGAGTTATCTTAGCGGCTGGCGTGTTTTACGCAACCTCCGGGCTGTAAAGTTATGTTGTCTCGCGGGTTGGCATTCGCCCGCGACAGGATTACCCTACACTTACTGGTGACACCTTTTCAGGGCTTCCTTTAGCCTGTATTGATTAACCCGAGAGAACGCTATGGAATTAAAGGATTATTACGCCATCATGGGCGTGAAGCCGACGGACGATCTCAAGACTATCAAGACCGCTTACCGCCGACTGGCCCGCAAATATCATCCCGATGTCAGCAAAGAATCCGATGCCGAAGCCCGCTTTAAAGAGGTTGCCGAAGCCTGGGAAGTGCTGAGCGATGAACAGCGACGCGCCGAATACGATCGGCTCTGGCAACACCGCAATGACCCACAGTTCAATCGCCAGTTCCAGCAGGGCGAGGGCCAGAGCTACAACGCCGAAGACTTCGACGATATTTTCTCTTCTATTTTTGGTCAGCACGCGCGCCAGTCGCGCCAGCACCGTGCCAGCCGGGGACATGATATTGAAATTGAAGTTGCGGTTTTTCTTGAAGAAACGCTCGCGGAACACAGCCGAACCATCAGCTATAACCTGCCGGTCTACAATGCGTTTGGCATGATTGAACGTGAAATCCCGAAAACCCTGAACGTGAAGATCCCGGCAGGCGTCGGCAATGGCCAACGCATTCGTCTGAAAGGCCAGGGTACGCCGGGGGAAAACGGTGGACCGAACGGTGATTTGTGGCTGGTTATCCACATCGCGCCGCATCCCCTGTTTGATATCGTTAATCAGGATCTGGAAATTGTGGTGCCGCTCGCCCCGTGGGAAGCCGCGCTGGGCGCGAAAATTGCCGTCCCCACACTGAAAGAGAGCATTCTGGTCACCATTCCCCCCGGCAGCCAGGCTGGACAACGGTTACGCATCAAAGGTAAGGGTCTGGTCAGCAAAAAACAGACCGGTGATTTGTATGTCGTGCTTAAGATTGTGATGCCGCCGAAACCGGATGAACGCGCAACGGCGCTGTGGCAACAACTGGCAGAAGCACAGTCAGGATTTGATCCGCGCAAAGATTGGGGGAGAGCATAATGGCTAACGTCACCATCACCTTTACGGTTACCGAGTTTTGCCTGCATACCGGCGTGACGGAGGAAGACCTGAATGAGATAGTGGGTCTGGGCGTCATCGAACCTTATGCCGAAACGGCGGACAACTGGCAGTTCGACGATCATGCGGCCGCCGTGGTGCAGCGCGCCCTGCGACTACGTGAAGAACTGGCGCTCGACTGGCCGGGGATCGCCGTGGCGTTAACGCTACTGGAAGAGAACACCCGTTTACGCCAGGAAAATCGCCTGCTGCGACAACGACTCGCGCGGTTTATCACTCATCCATAAATTCAGGGCAGCGAAAGCTGCCCTGGGAGTGATGACAAACCTCATCCCGATACCGGACAAGCAGAGATCACCTAATTAAAAACAAGGAAAATCAATTCATTGATTTTCGGCTGATCATCACAAAGAAAGAAAAACCACGTTTTTTCCTTCTTTGTCAGCGGTCTGAGGGCAGCGAAAGCTGCCCATTTATCAGGCGATGATATAAATCAACGCTGGCTCAAAGGGATAACCGTAGGATAGTGGTATTCAAAATGCCACTTTATGGAAGTCAGAAGGCAATGAGCGAAAAAAGCAGAAAGCGCTGGCAACGCCGCCCAGGAACAACGGGTGGCAAATTGCCGTGGAACGACTGGCGTAATGCCTCCACCTGGCGCAAAGCCACACAGTGGCTGCTGCTGGCGATCAATATTTACATTGGCGTGACGTTTTACTACTGGGTACGTTATTACGAAACCGGTGGGTCCAGTGTGTACGTTCCCCGACCTGGCGGCATTGAGGGCTGGCTACCCATTGCGGGTCTGATGAACCTGCGCTACACGCTGGAGACCGGCATTTTGCCCCCTGTTCACGCCGCCGCCATGCTCCTGCTGGTCGCGTTTATGCTGATCGGCCTGCTGCTCAAGAAATCGTTCTGCTCGTGGCTGTGCCCGGTGGGTACGCTGTCTGAACTTATCGCCGATGCGGGTAAGACATTATTTGGTCGCAACTTTTCCCTGCCTCGCTGGCTGGATATCCCCCTGCGCGGCCTGAAATATCTGCTGCTGGCCTTTTTTCTCTACATTTCGTTGTCGATGCCGGCACAGGGCATTTCGTATTTTATGATGTCGGCCTACGGCATTATTATCGATGTGAAGATGCTCGATTTCTTTCGTAACATCGGCACGATCACGCTGCTGAGCGTCGCTTTACTGGTGGTGATAAGCCTGTTCATTCGCAACGCGTGGTGTCGTTATCTGTGTCCCTATGGCGCCCTGCTCGGGCTACTTTCCCTGCTCTCACCATTCAAAATCCGCCGCAATGCGCAAAGCTGCATCGACTGCGGGAAATGTGCCAAAAACTGCCCGTCGCGCATCCCGGTGGATAAGCTGATTCAGGTGCGAACGGTTGAATGCACCGGCTGTATGACCTGCGTGGAATCCTGCCCGGTCGCCTCAACGCTGACATTTTCCCTGCACACGCCAACGGGAAAGACAGAAACGCGCCGGGGAACGCTGTCAGGTATGGCGATGACGCTGCTGGTACTCGGCATTATGTTTGCCCTCATTGCATTCGCGATGCTGATGGGCGTTTGGGACAGTCCGGTGCCGGAGCAGCTTTACTTCCGTCTGATTCCTGAAGCAAGGATGATTGGACATTAACAGGAGCCGGATGGGGCATCTGCCGCCATCCGGTGGTTGACGATCACTCCGGTTTCTTGTCCTCGTGGATGCCATCCTCAATAAAATCTTTATCGAGCTCTTCGGCATTCCCCTCGTGATCGCGACCAGAGAGAATGTTCCAGCAGGCGATAAACAGCGCGGCAACGAGCGGACCAATAACAAACCCATTGATGCCGTAAATCTCCATTCCGCCCACCGTGGTGATCAGAATCAGGTAGTCAGGCATTTTGGTATCTTTGCCGACCAGAATGGGGCGCAGAATATTATCCACCAATCCCACCACCACCACGAAGAAGCCGACGATGAAAAAGCCCTGCCACAGTTGCTGCGTCGAAAAGAGATAGATAGCCGCTGGCACCCAGATAATCGCGGAACCCACGGCGGGGATCAGCGACAGGAACGCCATCAATGCTCCCCACAGAATGCTGCCATCAATACCGACAATGTAAAACGCAATCCCGCCCAGCGTCCCCTGCACGATCGCCACCACAACGGTGCCTTTCACCGTCGCCCGTGAGACCGCGGCAAACTTTGCAAACAGGTGCTGCTTAACGAAATTCGACAACGGCAGCGAGTCGAGAATTTGCCGAACCAGATACGGCCCATCCTTGAGCAGGAAAAAGAGCAAGTAGAGCATGATGCCGAAACTGATCGCGAAACCGAAGGTGCCTTTGCCAATCAGGAAGGCGCTACCGGCCAGATATTGCCCGCCCTTTAACGCCACATCAGACAGTTTCTGCTGGATTTTGGCAGCGTTATCGAGACCGTGATCGGCAAGAAACGAACGCGCCCACTCCGGCATATGTGCAAACAAACTTGCCACTACCTCCGGGAACTGAGCGTCGTTGTGCTGCAGCTTGTTGTAGACCACGTTCAGTTCAACGGCGAGCGAGGAGAGGATCAGCATTAACGGGATGAAAACAATCAGGCAGATGATACCCAGCGTCAACAGAGACGCGACCCCGTTACGCTCCCCCAATGCCGAACGCAGCTTATTTTTAACCGGGTAGAAGATAACCGTCAGAATTGCGGCCCATAAGATGGCGGAAAAGTACGGCGACAGCACATCGAAGAAAGCCCATGTCACCATAGCGAGAAGAAAAAGGAAAAAACCTTTATTCAGTCCGTTAAAACGCATTTGAGGATCCTGTAAACAAAGAAACTCAGTGGACTATAGGACTGATTGCGGATTTTACAAAGCCGACAGGAAGAAAACCGTCTGCCGATACTTCACATTCAAAGTGTGACAGTGCTCATTGTTTCACCAAAAGGAATTGCATTTAGCGCAGAAACAGATCAATCATAATCATATACACGAACACAGTCCGTATATACGAACAACATGGAGAAATGATGAGCGCATTCGATTACAGCAATCCGGTTAAGTTTTATTTCGGCGCGGGTAAATTCAATCAGTTAGGCGAGATAGCGTCGAAGCACGGGCGTAATGTGTTGCTGGTCGTGTCTGACAGCACCAAACACACGGGTCAACTCGAACGTGCGCAACAGGCGCTTTCTGACGCCGGTATTGCCTTTGCCATTTACGATCGCTTTATGCAGAATCCGCTTTCGACACGGGTTGAGGAAGGCGCGGCACTGGCCAGAGACGAACGCTGCGATCTGGTTATCGGAATCGGTGGCGGCAGTGCAATGGACATGGCCAAAGGCATCGCCTTCTGCGCCTGTAATGAAGGCAGTATCTGGGATTATGTGTTTGGCAAAAAACAGGCGCAGCGCGCGTTGCCGGTGATATTAATCCCCACCACTGCCGGTACCGGCAGTGAAGCGAACCGTACTGCCGTGTTCACCAATCCGCAAACGCATGACAAAAAGGGGCTGGTCAACCCACTCATTTACCCTGTCGCCGCCATTATCGATCCTGAGCTGATGCTCACCCTGCCTAAACGCGTTATCGCCGGACCGGGTGCAGACGTTCTCTTCCATGCCCTGGAATCCTATATCTCGCGCAACGCAAATCCATTCAGTGAGATGCTTTCCCTGCAGGCCATTCGTCTGCTGGCAAAAAACCTGCCGCGGGTTTACGAAGACGTGAGCTGTCTGGACGCCTGGGAAAAGGTAACGCTGGCCAGCACACTCGCGGGAATGGCGATCGACTGTGCGGGAACGACATTACCGCATGCACTGCAACATCCGATGGGCGGATTGCTGGATGTGGTGCATGCAGAAGGGATTGCCGCGGTCTATCCGGCCTTTCTTGAATACACCTGGTCCGCATCTCCAGAGAAGTTTGCCGCCATCGCGCAGGCAATGGGCGTTAACACGCAGGGAATGACCAGCGAGCAGGCGGCACAAAGCAGTGTCGTCGCAGTCACCGATTTCCTGAAAGGCATCAATATGCTCCCGACGCTGACCGATCTTGGCGTGAAGGAAGCGCATTTCGACTGGATCATTAATAACGTGCTAACCACGATGAATGTGGTTTTAAACAATAATCCACGCGTGCCTGATGCGACGATGCTTCGCGATCTTTTAACCCGCAGCCTTTAAACGACAAAGGAATAGTCATGTTTATTATTATTGACTCTGGCTCGTCGGCAACACGATTGTATCTTATGGATTCAGGCGATCTCCGTGTCATCGACAGGTCTGTTATCCAGGCCGGTGTAAATTCCACCATTGATAAGGGAAGTAATGAATTTCTGAAAACGGAGATGGCCTCCGGAATAAAAGCATTGCTCAGCAGGCACTCACTGTCGACTGAGGAGATTGAATTTATTATTGCCTCAGGAATGATTACCTCTAATCTGGGACTTCATGAAATACCGCACCGGGAAGCGCCGGCAGGTATTGAGCAACTGGCTAAACATGCCGTGCGTTTCGCTGGTCATACCCTTCTGCCGCTGAATATCCCGGTAATACTGATTCCAGGGATAAAAAATAAAACCACGGCACAGTGGGAGGATCTGAGGGGTATCGACCTCATGCGCGGGGAAGAAACCCAGGCCGCAGGCGTATTGTTAGCCTGGCAACCCACATTGCCCTGCACGCTGATTGAACTGGGCTCAACCACCAAACTCATCTCCATCAACGAAAAAGGAGAAATTGCCGGCAGCATTACCTCACTCAGCGGTCAAATTTATGCCGCCATTCTGAAACAGACATTCGTTGCCTCCAGCGTAGAGAATGCTGAAGACGCTGTTTTAGATGAAACGATTATTGATGCGGCGTACCGTTCCATTTCGCAAAGCGGTTTCCTGCGTACCGTATTAATGACGCGCTTCTTACAATTTTCCTTACCGACCACGGCGGCGCAGAGAAAATTATTTCTTGAAAGCGCGATGGCCTGCGACGATCTAAAACTGCTGTCAGATGCCCAGCACCAGGGATTTAATCTTAACGGTGACGTCTATCTCATTGGGAATGCGTCACGCTGCACCTTATACCACTATATCTTTTCACATTATGCAGAACGTAATGCGCGCTTCCACATTATTTCCGATGCGGAAAGTATCGACATGCTGGCAATAACCGGAGCGAGCGCCATCGCCCGCGCGATACAAAATAACCCGCAATAAGGTGAAAACAACATGACAATTATTACCATTGATACCGGAACAACGAATACCCGCGTCTGCGCCTGGCAGGACGGAACATTACTCGCAGAAGCGGCGCGTGCCGCTGGCGTGCGGGACACTGCCATTACCGGCAGTACGGCCACATTGATGCAAGGTGTCAGCGACGCCGTACAGGACGTGAAACAGAAAGCTGGCATCCCTTGCGACGCAAAGGTTATTTACCTCTCAGCCGGAATGATTACCTCCAACGTGGGCTTATTTGAGATCCCCCATCTCGTCGCCCCTGCCGGATTAAAAGAACTGGCAGAAGGCATGACGCCCGCGCATCTACCAGAGATTACCGATGAACCCATTTGGTTCGTTCCTGGCATACGTAATCACAAAGATGCCGTCTCACTGGATAACGTCGAGCAGATGGACATGATGCGCGGCGAAGAAACGGAAGCAATTGGCGTACTCAGTAGCCTTGATATCCGTGGGCCTGCGCTGATCATTTTACCGGGATCGCATTCTAAATTTGTCAAAATTGATGCGCAAAACCGCATTGAAGGCTGCGTAACCACCCTGGGTGGCGAGCTTCTGGAAGTCATTACCCGACATACTATCCTCGCCAGCTCTTTACAGCATCAATTCGCGACCAGCATCGACAGCCCCTCGTTATTGCAAGGGGCCAGCCAGTGCCTGCAAACCGGACTTTCCCGCACCTGTTTCTCGGTTCGCGTGCTGGACATGTTTGCTTCCTTATCACTGAACCAGAAAGCGAACGTACTGCTTGGCGCCGTATTACAGGATGACCTTCAGGCAGTTAAAAATAGTCGGGCATTTGACTGTCCGCCGGATACGCACATCGTGGTATGCGGTAAAGAAGTTCTCAAACTCGCGTTCGCCACCTTAATTGATCATGACCCGTGGTTTAACGGAAAAATAACCGTCACACCGGAAAATAAATCCTTGTCCGCAGAAGGATTACTGGCTTTGGCGAAACGAAAAAATATTATTTAACTCCTTTGTACCCTACAAAAATAAAGGTTTAATTTATGAACACGACCGTAAAAGAAAGTGCCGTAGTAAAAAAACGAGGCGGTAAAAGATGGTTTGTTGTTTTCCTCTTATTAATCGGCGGGATTATTAACTATCTGGATCGTGCGAGTTTATCCATTGCAGCGCCCGATATGATGAAAGAATTGAATCTGTCCAATACCGATATTGGACTTCTGGGGTCGGTATTCGCGCTGATTTACGCATTGTGCCAACTCCCTGCTGGTTTTCTGGTTGACCGCTTTGGTCCTAAAAAAGTCTATGGCTGGGCCGTCGCGTTGTGGAGCGGCGCCACCATGCTGACAGGGGCGTGCAGCAGTATGATGACCCTGATTTTCGCCCGCGGAATTTTAGGGATTACTGAAGCCCCCTGCTGGCCTGGTGCAGCCAAAATTACGGCCTCATGGTTCCCTAAAAAAGAGCGTGCGCTGGCGACGGGGTTCTGGGATGCCGCCTCAAAATGGGGGCCGGCCATTGCTCCACCGATTCTGGTGGCCATCATCGTGCCGTTGGGCTGGCGTTCTTTATTTTATATTGCCGGTGCGATTGGTCTGGTCTTCGTGGTGTTCTTTATTTTTGCTTACCACCAGCCAGAAAAACATCCGAGTATCACCAAAGAGGAACTGGATTATATCAAGGAAGGCGGCGGTGGTACCGCGGAAAAACTGACCAGTGAGTCAGAGAAAATTAGCTGGGGTGGATTATTCAAATACCGTTGCATCTGGGGAATGATATTAGGCTGGTTTTGCTATGTATGGATGATGAATATTTTCACTACATTCCTGCCGCTCTATTTGATGAAAACCCAGAATATTCAGCTTAAAGAGTTAGGGATCTATGCCAGTATTCCTTATTTCGGCGGTATTGTCGGTGCCATTATGGGGGGATATATCTCCAAATGGTTAATCGATAAAAATATCTTTACCGACTCCCTCAAAGCAAAACGCGCCACGATCAGTATCTCAGCGTTACTCGCGGGTATTGCGGTCATTGCCGTACCGATGGTGGATGGTCTGTTTGCAACATTAACGCTGCTGGTGATTGCCATGGCGCTGCTTTCCGCGCTCTCAGCGACCGGTTGGGCTTTGCCTGGCGACGTTGCCCCGTCGTCGATGGTGGCGTCAGTCGGCAGTATCCAGAACTTCGGCGGCTATTTTGCCGGATCGCTCTCCCCCCTTGCCACCGGCTTGATCGCCGATATCACCGGTTCTTATACCCTGGCTTTCGTCAGCGGCGGGATCATCGCGGCCTGTGCTGCACTTTGTTACTGGTTCATCGTAAAAGAGCCGGTAAAAGTAGAAGAATAATACCGTCAGGGGGAAATCTCCCTGACTTTTAACAGAGGTTATCAATGATTAAACATCGCGTTATTCACGCTATAGAACAGACCGGACTTATTGCCATCGTGCGCGGTATCGAGCCTGAATCTGTTTTGCCTTTGGCTGAAGCGTTATATGCAGGTGGCGTTGAGGTGATAGAGGTGACGTGCAATTCGACACGTTATCTGGAAAGTATCACCGCGCTAAAAACGAAAATGGGAGACAAGATGAAGGTGGGTGCGGGAACCGTTATCAATCCCGTCATGGCACAACTGGTTATCGATGCTGGTGCTGATTTCGTGTTGTCGCCAGATTTCAATCCCGACGTCGTCTCTATGGTTCATGAGAAGCAACGACTGATGATTCCGGCGGTGATGACGCCATCCGAAATCCTCCAGGCCTGTCGCCTGGGCGTGGATCTGTTGAAGCTTTTTCCGGCAAACAGCCTGGGCATCGATTATCTCAAAGAGATCCAGGGGCCGCTCGATAATCTCGCGCTGATCCCGGTTGGCGGCATCACGCTTGAAAATACGGCAAGCTTTGCGCAAGCAGGCGCGTTTGCTGTCGGCGTCGGGAGCGCGCTGACAAACAAACAGTGGGTAAAAGACGGCGAATGGGGAAAAATCACCCGCCAGGCGGAGGCATTTATCCGGGCGTTTCGTGATAACAAACACCGATAAATGACACCGGCACATCGCCCTGCACGTTTTTCCTTCATTGTGTTCATGAAGTCCGCCTGGCTATACTGCGGCTCATTAAAACTACAGTGAGGGAAGAACGTGTCTGAGAAGATTAACCGCTCTGTCGCACGGGCACTGGAAATCATGGAGCTGGTTGCGCAGAGCAAAGAAGATCTCACCATTTCAGAGATCAGCAAATTTCTGGCCATCCCGAAAAGTACCACTTTTGATATCTTGTATACCCTTCTTGAAAAAGGATATCTGGAGCAGACCAGCGAAAAGCAGAAAACGTTCAGGCTGGGCATGAAGCTGTTCCAGACCGGCGCTCACTATCTCGACAGAACGCCTTTTCGCGATGTCGCCCACGCCACGCTGGAAAATCTGGTTGAAAACGCAGGCGAAACGGCCTTCCTCGCGATTCTGAACAAAGATGAACTGGTGTATCTGGACAAGGTTGAAAGCCCCAATTCCGTCAGAACCTCGGCACGTATTGGTTCCAGTAATCCGCTTTACTGCACCGGTCTGGGTAAAGCCATTCTCGCCACCCTGCCCGATGATGAAGTGCGCGCGATAGTAAAACGAACCGGTGGCCTGCGTCCCGTCACCCCCTATACCATCACGGATGAAGCACAGTTTATGTCCATACTCGCCCAGGCAAGACAGCAGGGTTATGCGGTCGATGACAGGGAACATAACAGCGAAGTCTTTTGTCTCGCCGCGCCGGTGTACAACCTCCACGGGCATGTTAGCGCAGCGATTAGCGTGGCCAGTTTATTTTCCAAAGTGAAAGACGATCGGCAAAAAATTGAGGTACTGGGTAAAATGATCTCAGCCGCTGCCCTGGAGCTTTCACACCGAATTGGGTATCGCGGTAAGTCTCTCTATATGAATGAATAACGTCACCGTCTGTTCGCCTGAAAGAAACGCTCAGGCGAACCAACTGACTATCCCTGTCGCCAGAATAATAGCCGTTCTTTCTGCGCAATGAGCAACTCCGTCGCATTAATAAATAAAACCCCAGATATATATTCACAAAATAAATATTTCCAATAAATTTATCACTGCTGTTTTTGTTTTGAAGATGAATTGTACGACTACGATTCAATTCTCTCTGGTTACATAAAGCAATCTTGATATCACATCCAAAAAAACGATATTTCACTTTGCCGAAATAATAAAGTCAATGATAATGCGCCCGTTCGTCTCCTCAAAATGGCGGGATATTCTCTATGCTACATTTATTTGCTGGTCTGGATTTATATACCAGCTTGATGCTTTTACTTGCGCTGGTCTTTGTCCTGTTTTACGAAGCGATTAACGGATTTCATGACACCGCCAATGCAGTTGCGACCGTCATCTATACCCGAGCCATGCAACCCCAACTGGCGGTGATAATGGCTGCAGCGTTCAACTTTTTTGGCGTTCTACTGGGAGGACTCAGCGTCGCATATGCCATTGTGCATATGCTACCCACGGATTTACTGCTCAATATGGGCTCGTCGCATGGCCTCGCAATGATTTTCTCTATGTTACTGGCGGCGATTATCTGGAACCTGGGGACCTGGTATTTCGGTTTACCCGCCTCCAGTTCCCATACCCTGATCGGCGCAATTATTGGTATCGGGTTAACCAACGCGTTGATGACGGGAACCTCGGTAGTCGATGCGCTGAACATCCCGGCAGTGGTCAATATCTTTGCTTCGTTGATCGTTTCTCCCGTCGTCGGAATGGTGATTGCAGGCGCCCTTATCTTCCTGCTGCGCCGCTACTGGAGCGGTACCAAGAAACGCGATCGCATCCATCGTCTCCCTGAAGAACGGAAAAAAAAGGGCGGGAAAAAGAAGCCACCATTCTGGACGCGTATTTCACTCATTTCCTCCGCGGCCGGCGTAGCCTTCTCTCACGGGGCGAACGATGGTCAGAAAGGGATCGGTCTGGTCATGCTGGTCCTGGTGGGGATTGCACCAGCCGGATTCGTGGTGAACATGAGCGCGACCGGATACGAAATCACCCGCACCCGCGACGCGGTCAGTAATCTTGAGGTTTACTTCCTGCAACATCCCGACGCGTTAAAACAGGTCGCCGACAAGACTCAACCGCCTGTCACACCGGCGGCAAATATCGCACCGGCGACGGAATTTCATTGCCACCCCGCAAACACGATGGAGGCCATTCATCGCGTCAAAGCACTGTTGCCTGCCAACCTGGAGAGTTACGACACATTAAGCGTACCGCAACGCAGTCAGCTACGACGCATCATGCTGTGCATCTCCGATACAACGGATAAAGTGGCGAAACTGCCGGATATCAGCCGTAGCGATGTGCATCTGCTGAAGAAACTGAAAACCGATATGCTGAGCACGATTGAGTATGCGCCGATTTGGATAATCATGTCAGTCGCGCTGGCGCTGGGCATGGGAACCATGGTTGGCTGGCGTCGCGTGGCAACCACGATTGGCGAAAAAATTGGTAAGAAAGGAATGACCTATGCCCAGGGGATGTCCGCGCAGATCACGGCGGCAATCTCAATCGGTCTTGCCAGCTATATCGGGATGCCGGTTTCTACGACGCACGTACTCTCTTCTGCCGTAGCGGGAACGATGATTGTCGACGGTGGAGGATTGCAGCGAAAAACCGTCACCAGCATCGCGATGGCCTGGGTATTTACGTTGCCTGCGGCAATTCTGCTGTCGGGATGTCTGTACTGGGCTTCCCTGCAATTTCTCTGAGCCAACTGACGGTTCAGGTGAAGCGATATATGCGTAAAAATGCCCAGTCAGCCAGACTGGGCATACAGAAACAGAACGAATTTACTGAAGGGTGAGGCTAACGGCATCCGTATTATTGTTACGGTAATGATAGCCGCTGGCTGTCATAAACTCTGCTATCGCCTTTTCCGCATCCGCCAGTACATCATCCAGCGATTGATTCGCATCGATGTCGACCAATTGTGCGCCGCCAAAAGTCAGCTGTGGCGTTATTGCTATTTTTCTGGCCAGGGCTTCTCTGCGGTGATCGGGTTTACGCGCACAGGCAACATCGAGGTCAACATTCAGTTTTATCACTAAATCCGGCTTATGACTGGCCATCCAGCGGAACGCCGAGCGTTCTTGTTCAGCCAGCCAGGAAACGAAGCGACTTCCGTCAGCATTGGCAGGAAACACGGTGCCATCATAAGCTCCGGGAATTTGTATTTGAGGATAGCGATCGGCTAATACAATTAGCCCACGGCGTCGACACGCCAGCATATGACGAAAGCGCAATAACCGACGCACCACGAAGGACATAATCACTAATGCGGGTACAGGACCTGGTAATTTCCTCGCAGTTTTCACTTTATTACGCTCAATAGTTTTACCTAATAATCTCCCCATTAACGGTAATTTAACCACGGCGCGCCCCACATTTCCGGCCTGTTTACCTAAATGCACTTTTTCTGCGGGACCATATTTCTGCAAACAGATCAGAAGATGTTCACAGACCGTTGTTTTCCCCGAGCCATCGCTGCCAATAATGGCTATTAGCGGAGGTTTCATTGACATCATAAATATACCCTCAACATAAAATCCTTATCATGAATATTTTATTAACGCGACACCCTTTTGGATATAACTATTAATACTAAAACGACAATTAGACATTGTCACAACTTTGTTGAACAGATATTCTTGGGACACCACAGCGAATATACACCCCTTTATTTAAACTGGATCTTTCGTGAGTCAATATACTATTCCCACTATTAATCCCCCTTTCGTTCGGGTGATTGCCATAGTCGGCTGCGATGGTTCAGGTAAATCAACCCTGGCTGCCAGTCTGGCCCCTCTTCTGGCATCACAATTGCCGACAAAACAGCTTTATCTCGGGCAGTCTTCTGGTCGTATTGGTGAATGGATCGAACATTTGCCCGTCATCGGGGCGTCGGTGGGTCGTTACCTGCGAACAAAAGCGGCACGTGTGCACCAGCGCCCCTCGTCACCGCCAGGAAACATGACGGCGCTGGTGATCTTCCTGCTCTCCTGCTGGAGAGCGTATAAATTCCGCAACATGTTGATCCAGAGTCGGCAAGGCACATTATTTATCGTCGATCGTTACCCCCAGACGGAAGTCCCCGGGTTTCGCTTTGACGGGCCGCAGTTGGCCAAAACAACGGACGGCAACTGGTGGGTGCGCCTTCTGAAAGCGCGCGAACTCCAGTTGTACCAGTGGATGGCCTCCTGGCGCCCCCTGCTGCTGATCAGGCTGGATATTGATGAAGAAACCGCATTCTCGCGCAAGCCTGACCATCCACTGTCCATTCTCCACGAGAAGATCATGGTCACGCCGCATCTGACGTTCAATGGGGCGACAATCCTCGAACTGAATGGTCGGGAACCGGCGGATAAAATCCTTATTGCATCATTACGTTCAATTCAAGCCTCTCTTCGCGATCACCGGATCGGATTTGCGAGTCCTTTTTAAGACGGAACGACATGGAAACAGAGAACTCAAGCCCCCTGAATGCGCCGTTGCCGGAATACATTCAAGGACTTATTGCCGTGGTCGGCTGCGATGGTACCGGCAAATCCACGCTGACGGCCGATCTGGTTAAAAACCTGCAACAAAAGTGGGTGACCGAGCGCCGCTATTTAGGGCTTGTCTCCGGAGAGGATGGCAACAAAATCAAGCGTCTGCCGCTGATCGGCACATGGCTTGAGCGGCGACTGGCGGAGAAATCATCAAAAACGCAAAGCATGAGTACCCGAGCCCCCGCACTCTGGGCGACGTTAATTATGTACGGATTCTCTGTGCGCCGAATGGCTAACTTACGCAAAGCGCAGCGGCTGGCGCAAAGCGGCGTTCTGGTGATCAGCGATCGCTACCCTCAGGCCGAAATTTCCGGATTCCATTATGACGGACCGGGTATTGGCATCGAACGCGCGACGGGCTGGGTGAAAACTCGCATGGCAAAGCGCGAATCCCGTCTGTATCAGGAAATGGCGTTATGCCGTCCTGAACTCATTATTCGTCTTGGTATCGATATTGATACCGCATTTTCCCGTAAGCCTGACCATGACTACAACGAGCTGCGCGACAAAATCGACGTCATGGTGAAGCTCACCTACAACGGCTCAAGAATTCTCGATCTGGATTCCCGAGCGCCCTACCGCGAAGTGTTGGAAAAGGCGCTGGCTGCCGCATCCGTTGCGGCACGGAATTCCCGGCGCAGAAGCGTGATGTCGTGACGCATCAGCCCTCAACGGAGTCGGGGCGCACAGAGCGAAAGAATGTCTGAACTCAGGCGCGGTGCCATTCGCCAGACTGAGATTTTATACTGGGCGGGTTTGCTCCCGCTGAGTGATGATTAACCTGGCCTGACGGGTTTTCTCCCATGAAAAAGTGGTTTGCTGATGGCGCATTTCGCACCATCATTCGTAATAGCGCCTATTTAGGCTCCAGCAACGTGGTGAGCGCCCTGCTGGGTTTACTGGCGCTCTCCTGCGCCGGTAAAGGAATGACGCCAGCGATGTTTGGCGTGCTGGTCATCATTCAGTCGTATACCAAAGCCATTAGCGATTTTGCCAAATTCCAGACATGGCAACTGGTCGTTCAGTACGGTACACCCGCGCTGGAAAGCAATAACCTGCATCAGTTTCGCGATGTGATCTCTTTTTCTTTTAGTCTGGATATCGCCAGCGGCGCGGTGGCTATCCTCTGCGGAATGGGGTTACTGCCGTTTCTTTCGCACTCGTTAGGCCTCGACGCCGACAGCTTCTGGCTGGCAATGCTGTACTGCACGCTAATCCCTTCCATGGCCTCATCGACCCCAACAGGGATTTTACGGGCGGTCAACCGCTTTGACTTGATTGCCGTCCAGCAGGCGACCAAACCCTTCCTGCGCGCACTTGGCAGCGTTATCGCCTATTTCGGTGACTTTGGGTTTGCCGGTTTCGCGATCGCCTGGTACGCCTCCAGCCTGATTGGCGGCACGATGTACTGGTGGTTTGCCGCGCGCGAACTGCGTAGCCGGAATATTCACGGTGCGCTACGCCCACGGCTGTTCGAATCGGCGCGCCGGCTCCAGGGCGCATGGAGTTTTGTCTGGTCAACCAATATTGCCCACACTATCTGGTCTGCGCGAAATTCATGCAGCACGGTGTTGGTAGGTGTCGTTCTTGGCCCCGCCGCCGCCGGACTGTTCAAAATTGCGATGACCTTTTTCGATGCCACTGGCACGCCGGCGCAACTGCTTGCCAAGAGCTTTTATCCCGAAGTGATGCGTTTAGATCCGCGCAGCAAAAAGCCGTGGCAACTGGGAATGAAATCGGCGCTATTAGCCGGTGGTATCGGCATCGCCGTGGCGCTTGTTGTGGTGATTGTCGGTAAGCCGCTCATTTCGCTGGTTTTTGGCGTCAAATACCTGCAGGCGTACGACCTCATCCAGATCATGCTTGGCGCGATTATTGTGTCGATGCTGGGGTTTCCCCAGGAATCACTGCTGCTGATGTCCGGCAAACAACGGGCTTTTCTGACCGCGCAGACCATCGCTTCCATCGCCTACATTGTCCTTTTGCCGGGGCTGTCGCATCTCTTTGGCGTGGTCGGCGCGGCGTTTGCCTACTTCGCCGGGCAATGCCTGGATGTACTGCTTTCCCTGATCCCGACGCTACACGCTTATCACCATCGCCGTAGGTTGCCCTTTACCGCAGCCAAAGAGACTCACTCATGACGCACGAAAAATTCTCGCCTGACGTTCTCCAGCGCCTGTTTGTCGCGGTGGAAGAAGATGACATCGTCGATCGCCATGCCGTACTGCCGGATCGTGTGCAGATTGACTGCACCGACGTCAACATCCGCCGCTGTTATGATCTGTGCCTGCAGTTTTGGGAGGACGGTTTTACCCGCAAGGACTTACTACGGTTGGTACTGAAGCAATTACGAGGCTGCGAGCTGTCAGAAAATGAACGGATGCAATACAAACACATTCGCGCGCGTTATAAACATTTACGTTTTGCTCAGCGACTCTATCGCAAAAACCACCAGGCAGGCCGTTTATTCAGCAAAACCACCGTTTTTCTCGGCCATTTCCAGGACGGATTTCGTAATGGGAATAAAACGATTACTGCCACTTATGGAAGGCTGTTGCGTATTTACCTGAGTTTCCCCGTCTGGCGAGTCGTCCAGTATTCCCTGCGTCACAGTCAGTCAGAAACGACAAGCGGATTTATGGTCTATTGTCAGGCGCAAATGCGCACGCTGCGAGAATTAATTACCAGACCGCAACTGACAGGAAGTGAATTTCATGCCATGCGGAAAATCATTAGTCAGCAGGTTTCGTATTACGACACGTTACGTTCCCTCGATCCGGACAATCACGATGCCCGCGCAGTCTCCCGCTTTCTGGCCGCGATTAATGGTCTGATGGGAGACCGACATGATGAGATGGTGACCGATGCAATGGAAATGAGAAAACCGTACGATGTGCCGAGCGCACTGGATAGCGCTATTCGCGAACGTATAGAACAATTGCTCACCCATTATCCTCTGTAGGTCGAGCTGTACATGATTGCCCTTCCCGACTCAGCGAAATAAAGGATCTGCGATGCTGCTACGTCGATTACTGATTGCTTCACTCTTGCTCTCGCCATGGCTGGCGTCCGCGCATAACTTTGTCGAAGGCCAACCGGTCAAGCCGATCGTCATTACAGATCGTGGCGAATTGCAGTTGGATAATCATGATGCGTTTACCTACCGAAACTGGAACAGCAGCGAACTGGCGGGAAAGGTGCGCATTGTTCAGTACATCGCCGGGCGAAAATCCGCAAAAAAGAAAAACTCAATGCTGATTAAGGCCGTAAAGGTCGCCAATTTTCCCCAGGACCGCTTTCAACCCACCACCATCGTGAATACCGACGATGTGATCTTTGGCTCCGGTTTCTTCGTCCTCGGAAAAATAGAAAAAAACAAACGCCGCTACCCATGGGCACAATTTATCATCGACAGCAGCGGACTGGGCCGCAGAACCTGGCAACTCAATGAGATGAGTTCAACCATTCTGGTGCTGGACAAAGAGGGCCGCGTCCTGTGGGCAAAAGATGGCGATCTGACGCCAAAAGAGGTGCATCAGGTTATCGCGATGGTACATAAGATGGTTGATGAATAGCCGGGCCCGCGATGAAATTAATTGAACGCTATATCATGACCAGTATTCAACGACTGGTAGCAACCCTCGTGGGTTTTCTGATCTTTATTTTCGCCAGCTATTGCGCGCAGCGCTACCTGACCGACGCAGCAAACGGCACATTAGCCCTGGACGTCGTGTTGAACGTTGTCTTCTACAAGGTACTGATTGCGCTGGAGATGCTGCTCCCCGTCGGCCTGTATGTTTCCGTCGGCGTCACCCTCGGTCAGATGTATACCGATTCGGAAATCACAGCGATATCCGCCTCCGGCGCTACGCCTTCGTGCCTTTATCGCGCCGTCATATTCCTCGCCATTCCATTAAGCATTCTGGTGATGCTGCTGTCACTGTACGGCAGACCCTGGGCTTACGCGCAAATTTATCAGCTAGAACAACAGTCGCAGTCTGAGCTGGATGTCCGGCACCTGCAGGCAAGAAAGTTTAATATCAACAACAATGGGCGGATGATCCTCGCCCGGCAGATTGATCCCGACGCGGCTCATCTCAGCGATACGTTGATTTATACCTCCTCTGACAACAGGACCAGTATCTTCAGGGCCAGCAGTGTTGACGTTGTCGACCCATCGCCGTCGACCCCCACGGTGATGTTGCACACCGGTACCGCCTATGTTCTGGCGCATCAGGGGCGGGATGATAACGAGCAGGTTTTTCGCAATCTCAAACTGAACCTGAAACCGTTCGACCAGAGTGACGAGGTCAAACGCAAGGCGAAATCCGTCGCTACGCTCTCCCGCTCCTCTGCACCTGCTGATGCTGCGGAACTGCAATGGCGGGAAAGTCGTGGAGTCAGCGCATTGCTAATGGCGCTACTGGCTGTTCCATTAAGCCGCGTCAGGCCACGCCAGGGACGGTTTTCCACGCTGCTCCCACTCACGCTCTTATTCGTCATCATTTTTTATGGCGGCAACATTTGCCGTACGCTGGTTGCCAACGGCGCGTTGCCCGTGACTCCGGGCCTGTGGTTGGTTCCCCTGCTCATGCTGGCTGGCCTGTTTCTGCTGCTGATCCGCGACGGCACTCTGCTGTGGAAAATTCGTCGATGAACATCTTCAGCCGCTATTTAATACGTAATCTCTTTTTGGGATTTGCGGCTGCCGCAGGGTTATTGCTTCCCCTGTTTACCACCTTCAATCTGATCAACGAACTCGATGATGTGAATCCTGGCGGATATCGCTGGACGCAGGCCGTGATGGTTGTGTTGATGACATTGCCCAGAACTTTCATCGATCTTGGCCCGTTTATCGCGCTGATCGGCGGTATCGTCGGGCTGGGACAGTTGTCGAAAAGCGGGGAGTTAACCGCAATACGCACCACGGGATATTCAATTTTCAGAATAGCCATAGTGACGCTATGCGCAGGACTGATGCTAACCGTTGCCCTTGGTGTCATTGATGAATGGGTTGCCTCGCCAATGCAACAGCGGGCATTGCAGATAAAGACGCGCTATACCCGTCACGATATGGCGGGAAACATTCTGTGGGCCCGGCGCGGCAATGAGTTTGTAACGGTGAAGTCGCTGAACGAACAGCGTCAGCCAGTAGGCATTGAGCTGTTTTACTATCGGGCGGACCATTCTCTACAACGGTACATTTATGCGAAAACGGCGACCATTTCAGACAACGGGACCTGGCAGCTTGAGGATGTAAATCAAAAAGAGTGGGCCAACGGTAAGGAGACAACAGAGACGAAAGAGAGCGTAGCGTGGCCATCTCTCTTTGCCGGTATGAGCCTGCAGGAACTCACCCTGCCCAGCAGTAGCTTTTCAGTTAAGCAACTCGGTCATTATATTTCCTACCTGAAGAGCACGGGCCAACCCAGCCTCGAGTTTACGCTGGCGTTGTGGCAAAAAGTAGGGCATCCGCTTTTGATTCTGGCGATGATTTTACTGGCAATCCCTTTCACTTTTAGCGCCCCCCGCGCCCCCGGACTGGGGAGTCGCTTAGCCGTCGGCGTGGTCGTTGGACTGCTGACTTACGTCTGCGATCAGATCATCGTCAACCTGGGGTTGCTGTATTCCCTTAATGTGCAGATGACAACGCTGGCTCCGCCGGCATTGCTTCTGGCGATGGCGTTAATCCTTGTTTTTCGATTCGATCGCCAGCCCTGATATCACAACATTTATCAAGTTGCGCGATGGACCGAAGATTCAGAAACCACAGCAGGTATTCTCAGGAAGAATATCCGCTGCGGGGAGAGAGTATTATTTTTTCAGCTGTGCAAATGCCTGAATAATCGTGTCAATCTGCTCGTAGGTATGTGCCGCATTAACGCTGCAGCGTAGCATCGCGATCCCGGCGGGTGCTGCCGGTGGCAAAATGAGATTCACATAAACGCCTGCGGCAATCAGTTCGCGCCAGGTACGCAGCCCCTCTTCTTTCGTACCGATAATAACCGGGACCACGGGGCTGATGTGTGAACTCAGCTCATAACCCAGTTTCTCAAGCCCTTCATACAATCGCACTGCGTTATCCCACAGCTTTTGGCGCAACTCCGGTTGCGCGGCGATCGTTTTTAACGCAGAACGAACGGTTGCAATGCTCGACGGCGAAGGCGATGCGGTGAAAATATAAGGGCGACTGGCGTAACGCAGAACGTCCATACCCCGATCGCCTACGGCAAAACCACCAATGGAAGCCAGGCTCTTACTGAAGGTTCCCACAATAATGTCGACATCCTGCTCCACCCCCGTCGCTTCCGCCAGTCCTCGCCCCGTCGCCCCCATCACGCCAAAGGAGTGCGCTTCATCGACAATCAAAAAACCACCCAGCCGTTTTTTGATGTCGACAATGTCGACCAGTGGCGCGATGTCGCCCAGCATACTGTAAATGCCTTCGACGATGATGATAGCGTCTTTGGCGCGCTCACCGAGGCGTACCATACGTCGTTCCAGATCTTTCGCATCATTGTGGCGAAAACGGATAATTTCTGCGCCGCCTAACGCACAGGCATCATAAATACTGGCGTGGCTGTCCGCATCCAGCAGTACCACCGCATTATGATTGGCAAGCGTGCTGATTATCCCTAAATTAGCGGTATAGCCCGTGGAGAAGACGATGGCCGACGACCGGCCAAAAAACGCAGCAATCTCCTGTTCTAACGCTAAATGCGGTCCATAACTGCCGTTCGCCATCCGCGAACCGGTCGTACCCGTCCCCTGGTTCGCTAATGCCGCCTGCCCCTCAGCAATCGCCTGGGCATTAAAGGTTAGTCCCAGGTAGTTATTGGTACCCGCCAGAATAATCTTTTGGTTGCCAATCCGCCCTTCGGTTGCGGAATACACTTCATCTATACAGGTGCCAAATGGGTTAATCCCCGTCATTCGAAATTGTTCCCGCTCGCTGGCAAGGCGTGCGAATTTATCATAAAGACTCATTGATACTCTCCAGATAAGGGATTAACGCTTCCATTAATTGCGCAGGCGTTCTGACATCCAGCAGGATATTAATGGGGATAGAAATATCGAATTTATCTTCCAGCAACATTAATAAATCCATGACCTTAATTGATTCCAGCCCAAGATCATTAACCAGATCGCTGTCCGGTTGGATATCCACACCGCTTTCGACCATACCCTGCAAACAGTAAAGGGTGTAATCCATTACTTCTTCATGATTTAACATAGAAAATAACATACCTGTAATCTAAATAATCAAAATAGCCCCTGGCGTAACGCATATTCCAGGCTAACCCGGGGAACCCAATTTATGTTCTCGCACAGACATTTATTATTTGCTGACCAGTCCGGGTGGGTTAATTCGCAAACTTTACTGCGGGTCAACATCGGTTCTTTTCCGGCAAACCGACTGATTAACGTACTCGTCCCGGCAATCAATATCAGCAATGGCAGCGGAATGCTCACGGTCCGAACCGGCCGCTTACTTACCGCAGCCGCAATTTCCTGAAGACGTTGCCAGTTATAGCCGCCGGCAACCCCATCGCATAATTCATAAGGATAAACCGGCGTCCGTTCGGCCATGAGCCATTGACTGACGGCCTGAGCCAAATCGCTCACATGCAAAAATGACAATCGGGTATCGACAGCGCCAAATCGCGGAAGATAGCCTCGCAGCATCGTACGAAACAACGGGTTTAACTCTTTGTCACCGGGCCCGTACACCGCCGTAGGGCGAAATATCCCCAGCGTAATCCCGGCGGCCATCGCCGTTAGCCGTTGTTCAGCAACATGCTTGGAATTAGCATACCAGGAGAGTTCAGGGTGACGAGCCGCCAGCGAGGAGATAAACAGAAAGCGCTGACAACTGCCGCTCTCTTTCGCAGCCTGCATCAGTCGCTGACTCCCTTCGACATTACAGCGGGTGAAGACTGCTTCTTTGTGTCCTCGCACCTGCCCCGCACAGTGGACTACGTGATCGGCCCCTGCGACCAGTTGCGCCAGCGTCTCGCGTTCTTCCAGCGCCCCCCGGATCCAGACAAGATTTTCGCGCGCGTCGTGACGGGCGGTTCGGGTTAACGCCCGGACGATAAAACCCTGGGAAAGCAGCGCCTCAATAATATGTTTCCCGATAAAACCGGTCCCGCCGGTCACCGCAACGATGGTACTCATTGCGCATAACCCGACGCGGGGATTGGTGAATTCATGGGGTCGGCGAAAAGATTCAGATAGCGTTTTTTTGCTTCCGCACGGGCCGGTTTCCCGGAGGATGTTCGTGGAATGCTGTGCGGTGGCAAGAGCTCAATGCTAACAGAAACGCCAAACTCGCTTTGTACCCGGGCGGTCAGACTGTGGACTATCTGCGCGCGACGTTCTTCACAACTGACCCGGCACTGGATCTGTAAAATAATCCGTTCCTGGGACGTCACAAACGCGATTGCATCGCCAGAATGAATTTCCGGTTCCTGTTCCGCAATATACTCAATATCCTGTGGCCAGATATTCCGACCACGAATGATGATCAGATCTTTTATACGTCCCGTCACGTACAGATAGCCATCCAGCAAATAGCCCAGATCCCCGGTATCCATCCATCCGGTTGACTGGATTTCCTTTTGCGAAACCGGATCCTGAAAATAACCGTCCATCAAGCTCGGACCGGATATACAGATATGGCCCACTTCTCGTTCAGGAAGCGGGATCCCGATTTCGTTACGAATTTCAATGCGGTGACCCGGTAGTGCTTTGCCACAGTTCACAAAGGTGGAAATCGCCCGGGTATTTTTCGTTGGCGCAACCGCTTTGCCCTGGTACTCGAGTATGTCGCGATCGACGTCGTTCACCTGAGAACCCGACGCTTCATCGGAAAAACTCACCGCCAGCGCATTTTCAGCCAGTCCGTAGCACGGCATGAAGGCTTTACTGTCAAACCCCGCGCGCTGGAAACATTCGCCAAACTGATTGAGTTGCCCGGCAGAAATGGGTTCGGCCCCCACCCCAGCCACACGCCAGCAGGAGAGATCTAACCCGGCAAGTTCGTTGTCATTGATGCGACGCAAGCATAAATCGTAACCGAAGGGGGGGGCCACGGAGACGGTGCAGCGGTTCTGACTGATCAATTTCAACCACTGTAACGGGCGCATAGCGAAATCCTGGGTGCGCAGATAGTCCACGGAGAGTTGAGTCGCCACAGGCGTCAGCAGAAACCCCACCAGCCCCATATCATGATAAAAGGGCAGCCAGGAAACGCAGCGGTCGCTGTCGCGTAATTTGATCCCATCATGGCTAATCACACGCAGATTCGACATCACTTCACGGTGGGTAATAATGACACCGCGAGGAAAACGCGTACTGCCAGAGGTGTACTGGAGGTAGGCAATGTCATCCGGCAATGGCTGTGGCAGTTCGATATCCTTTTCCGGCAACGCATTAAATTGCGCATTGCTGAGGATATGGATTGCCGCCCCATGATCGTTGACAACATCTATCAGTGACAACCATTGGTCGCTGCTGATAATGACCGCAGGCTGACAGCTGGCTAACAGACCCTGCAATTTCGCAGAATAAGAATCGCGTTGCCCGACGCCCATTGGAATGGCCAGCGGTACCGCCACTAAACCCGCATACTGACAGGCAAAAAAGGCTTCGACAAAACCCACGCTGGTTTCCGCAATCAGCGCGACGCGATCGCCCTTATTGAGATTCAGCGAAAGCAACCGCCGTGCCCCGGCTTGTGCCCGCCATTTTAGCTGACGATACTCCAGTACGGCTTCAGGCTGATTGCGTCGATCATAAAAATTCATTCCTGCATTTCCCAAAGCGGCGTAGTCCAAAGCTTCCGCCAGGGTTGAAAAGTCAGCATAACGCATAGGAAGAGAATGAGTAGATATTCTATTGGACATATACACCATGAAAATGTTTGGATTTAAAATCGCTGGATATACGAAACAAATAATCGGCACTGGGTAATATAAATTAAATGGTCATTAAACAGCACTTCTTTTTTTGGATAAATAACCATAACAATTATAAATGATTGCAAATATTTTAATGATGACAGGAATAATATCCTTCGCACATATATTTCATCTCTTCACCAACATTAAAAATTATCATTTATTTCCTTGAACGCCACTATCTAACGTTTTATCTTCCCGTTTTATCGACAACCGCATAAAGTGGTAAAAGAGAAAAATAGACATTTCATAATTTATTCCGTTTTCGGATGCTGACGTTACCGTATGGTAATGAATGTAATTATGTTTATTTCTGCACTTTTTATTTAGGGCAATTTATGATTCAGATACAAAAAGTCATGAATAAACATGACCTCAACACCTTTATCTCTTTCCCTTCTTCACTCTATGGCGCTGACGACTGCTGGATCGCCCCCTTGAATTTTGAACGCGCAGAGCATCTGTCTGCAAAAAATCCGGGGTCAGAACATATCAACTGGCAGGCATGGATCGCAAAAAAAGAGGGACGGGTGGTCGGGCGAATAACCGCGCAGATTGATACCTTACATCGCAGACTGTACGGCGATGACACCGGTCATTTTGGCATGATCGACGCCATCGACGATCCTGAGGTCTTTAGCGCGCTGTTTGCTGCCGCCGAAACATGGCTGAAATCCGTCGGGGCGCGAAAGATAACGGGCCCTTTTAGCCTGAACATTAACCAGGAAAGCGGCCTGCTGGTTGATGGCTTCGGGACGCCCCCCTGCGCACTGATGCCGCACGGTAAGCCCTATTATGGCTCCCGGGTCGAACAACTGGGGTACACCAAAGGAATCGATCTACTGGCTTACTGGATGCAGCGGACAGATTTATTCTTCTCGCCATCGCTGGTCCGACTGATGGATCAGGTGCGTGAAAAGGTGACCATCCGCAGCATTAATCGCAAGCAATTCAGTGAAGAGATGCAGATTCTGCGGGAAATTTTTAACTCCGGATGGCAGCACAACTGGGGATTTGTCCCCTTCACGGAACACGAATTCGCCGCCATGGGCGAGCAGCTCAAGTTCCTTGTACCGGACGATATGATTTACATCGCTGAGATAGATTCTATCCCCTGTGCCTTTATCGTTGGTCTGCCAAATATTAATGAGGCTATCGCCGATCTCAATGGTCGGCTGTTGCCGTTCGGCTGGGCCAAACTGCTCTGGCGGCTGAAAGTAAGCGGTGTCCGTACCGCGCGGGTGCCTCTGATGGGCGTACGTCAGGAGTATCAGTTCAGTCGTATTGGTCCGGTCATGGCTCTGCTGTTAATTGAGGCGTTACGTGAACCGTTTGCCAGACACCATATCGACGCAATAGAGATGTCCTGGATTCTGGAATCTAATAGCGGAATGCGCACGATCCTGGAACGCATCGGCGGGATTGCCTATAAGCGCTATCGCCTGTACGAAAAACAGCTCTGAGCGCATCATGGACAGACCTTAAACAGATTACACGAGCAATACGTACCGGCTCTGTTCCGGTGATGACCGACGCCCTCCACTGGAAGAGAATATCGCCATCACACGCCGCGAAAAGGGAATCCGTAAGGATTCCCTTTCCTGTGACTTCTCGGTTTACGCGATGATCGCATTCATTTCAGAGTCTGCTCGTCTTCAGCAGCAGAGAAGACAATATTCAGACCACGAGGCCGAAATATTGTTGAATGAATCAACATATATTTGTACCAGCGTAAAAATAGCCGCCGATCGTTGACCCCAATACGTTCAAGAATACTGTACAATCTTGAATATATTGACTTTTGACTCAACCCCAGATATTGCGACGCGTCAGCATACGTTTCCAGACAAACAATCGCATTGAGCGTGTGTTTGTCTGCCCGGTTCATCTTTGTCATAAACTGACAAAACTCACACTTCTGTTCGTCACTGTTATCCTGTGCATCTCTGAGTTTTTCAATAATCCGCTGGATAGAATCACAATAATTGATATGCTGTTTCAGGTATAAATTATCTTGCTTTTCGGAAATACTCACTACTGTATATTCAGAAAGCAATGCACAACAGCATCGTGTTTGTACCCACATAGCAGGAAGAAAGCAGAATGGTTTCCTGTCTGACGGTCTCGCTGCCCTATTCTTTAATTCACTCAGCGCAAGAGCGATAAGTGGAGAAAGTTTATCATCAACAACCACGTTATCCCTCCTTGTACCGCCGTTTGCAAATATACACTTATCTTAAATAAAACTGCCAAAAGATATAACTGTTCAATCTAATACATCATGATAGGAAACAGCTATCACCATTTCTTTTTTTACCGCCAGATCAGATCACATCATTAACAATCCTGAAAGATTAAACTTAATTATCAATAGATTACATTTCAACAAAAACACACGAAGAGCAACAAAAATCAAACAAAACACAACAATAAATTCATATCCCGGGCATGCAACACCATCAATTAAATAGGATTATTTATCCTATAATCAGAAAAACAAACAAATTACATCGTCATTCTTAGGTGTCATAGGAAAATACAAATTAGGATTGTTCTTAGATCAAGGAATAATCTCTAAATAAGAAGAAAGAATGAATGGAATGCATTAACTCAAGGTCGTTTTATTTAATGGCAAATTTGAACAGAACGCCTTTTCATTTTTATAAAGCCACTATCACTTCGTCAAAAGCAATAGTTCTCATCTGGGGTAAATAACGGCATAGCCGAAAGGCTATGCCGTATCACTCACATCATCGCGCCATTAACGCAAATACGCCCCAACCGAAGTATTCCCGGGCGTACGTGACATGGCGTTTAGGCGCTATCGTCAACTCCGTACGAACCTCGTCGGCAAAATCATCCTCAGCGTTAGCCTCTAACCAACGACGCATTGTCAGCCATTTCGCCGCTTCGTACCGATCCCAGCCCTCCTGATCTGCCAGTACCATTTCCACCACGTCATAGCCGAGTTCGTCGAAAGAGCCGACGAGCGCAGGAAGGGTGAGAAAATCAGTCATGGACGAGACGCCACAAGCCTGGGCAATCTCTTCCGTCGCGGGAACCTGACGCCAGTATGGTTCACCGATCAGTATCATTCCGCCAGGCTTGAGGCTTTTTGCCAGCAGTTCGATACATCCGGCGACACCACCGGCAATCCAGGTCGCGCCAACACAGGCCGCCATGTCGCATTTTTCGTCCGTGACGTAACCCGCCGCGTCGTTATGAATAAAATGGACGCGTTCACTGACGCCGAGCTCTTCAGCACGCTGTTTTGCCTGCGCGGTGAAGAGCGGACTCATGTCGATACCGGTACCGTTAATACCGAGATCGCGCGCCCAGGTACAAAGCATCTCACCTGAGCCACTGCCGAGATCGAGAATACGCGCCCCCGACTTCATGCGTAACACGCGGCCCAGTGTGGCGTACTTTTCCGGCGTGAACGGGTTATGAATACGGTGTTCACTTTCGCTAATCGTAAAAATACGTGGGATATCCATTAATTAATTCCTTTCATTGGGTTACGAATGACAGAACGTTCAATCAGGTCATTATTCATGCCAGTGCTCCGGTTGCATTAAGGCCTGCGCACACTGAATTTGGCCAGTACGAGCATGTGGCTGAGCAGAGAGGGATTGCAGCATCCAGCAGGCCTTGTGCTCTTCCGGGATGGGATAAGGCGCAGGATAGCCGTTGTCTCCTGCGCAAGGTTTGAATCCATGTCGCGGATAGTACGTGGCATGACCGAGAACAAATACGCGCTGACACCCCATCAACCGTAAGTGTTCTAAACCGGTACGTATTAATAATCCACCCACTCCTCTCCCCTGGTATTCCGGTATGACCGCCAGAGGCGCGAGGATATGCATCAGGGGAGATTCCATTTCCCCTTTGAATGTCGCCCGGGTGAACAAGATATGCCCGACGGCTTTACCTTCATGTCTGGCCAGCAACGATAACGTCGGACGTGCACTTTCGTCTTGCAGCAAAGCAGCCACCAGATCGGCCTCTTTACTGTAGCCAAATGCACGGGTTTCGACTTCCCGAATGTCACTTGCATCACTCTCATCGGTGATATGAAAGGTGAAGTTGCGTGTTGTCATAGAACTCTCCTTAGCGGTTATCTGGCTGGGCGCGAACGTTGTTCAGCCCGGTGGTATTAATGCGGTAGGGTTGACCATTGACGGATTTGATCAGCTTTTTGGTTTTGAGTTTTTTGAAGACGGCGAGCGTACAGTCGGCGAGCAGCAGCCCTTCGCGGCTGTAACATTCAACGGCGGTGACGCGGCCTGACGTATCGCGAACGTGCGCAATACGTCCACCTTTGGCGAGAACGTGTAAGGTACGTTGTTCCTGACGGGATAAATTCATACTGGAAAACCTGTTTAATCATCATGTGCAAAACGTGCAAACACACAGCGGTGTCCGCATTCGATTTCAGCGCATTGATAATCAGTCCGGCCTGGAAAGGTCGGGGAAACTGATTATCAGATGATTACATTCTCCAGCATCAAAGCCTCGGGTTGAGTTGAAAGGTATTTACGGCATGAATGGTAACACGTAATTTCAGCAGGGATATGTGCAGGTCGGGGAAATGTGATCGATGTCGAAAACGCGAGCCCGCCCACGGTCATGGCTTCCTCTTCTGTCCATCCACGGTCTCGCTGGCAGGCAGAAAGATAACCCATTGTTCTGTAACGATAACTCTCAATTTTCTTGATTTTAATTAAAATAAAACGATAAAAAATTATTGTTTTACTTTAATTTTGTGTATTGTTTGCACTATCACGCTAAGCTGACACACCGAGGTTCTATGTCCACTGATGCACTGGCACAACTCAGCCAAAGAATGGTCACTTTCACCATGATGCTATTGATTACCATCGTTTTGGTAAATTCGATTGTTCTGTTTTTTCCCATATTGTCATTTTCGAATGAGTTCTACGGGATAACGCTGTCTCTCACTGACCAGCGACTCTCTGCTCTCAATGTCAGCCTGCAGACGTTGCCATGGTGGCAGGCAGCGGGGGCCGGAGTCATCAACCTGTTGGTCATGGCGCCACTTTGTTACTGCCTGTATCAACTACGATCGCTATTTAAGGCCTATGCCAGGCGGAACTATTTTTCCGCCCGTTCGGCACAACATATGAGCAGAGTCGGCGCTTCTCTGGGGGTCTGGACTGTAATGACCCTGCTTGCGGATCCTGTTACCAGTTACTGGTTGACGATGCTTAACCCCGCAGGAGAGCGTGAAATACTCATCGGGTTTGAGCTCCATCATGTCGTCTGGTTTTTTATTGCGCTGTGTGTGATGGCAGTGGCTAAAATACTGGAAAAGGCGAGTGCTCTGTACGAAGAAAATAAACTTTTCCTCTGAGGCGGTAACAGCTATGGCAATCATTGTTAAACTGGATGTGTTACTGGCCGCAAGAAAAGTCAAATCAAAGGAGCTTGCGGATGCGATTGGAATTACGGAGCAGAATCTTTCGCTAATAAAACAAGGGAAAATTAAAGGCTTTCGATTTTCAACCCTTGATGCATTATGTAAATATCTTGATTGTCAGCCCGGCGATCTGTTCAGTTATATCCCCGTTAAGGAGGATAACGACGATTAATCGCCCGATTCAATCCTGATATTATATTTCTTCCAGCCTGAATAAACACCGCTGCTTGCGGCGGCGTTTATTATTGGACAAGCCCCCTGTAGCCCTACCCCGATTTTGGTTTCTGATGACAACACAGGTTTACGACCTGCACGAGTACATGATTAATTCTATCTGAAAGGAGCATCAATTATGTTTATACGGATAATAGCCACTTCCCTTGCCCTCTGTTCTGTTTCTTTCATCCCCTTTGCTATGGGGGAAAGCGATAATATGTCTCAGGCCACGAGTACGCCGGGGAATATTGCTGAAGAGCGACTGAATCGCGGGGATTATCGGGATCTTATCGTTTACAAGACCGGTCGTCTTGCCGGGCAACCCGCGAACAATGCCTTGCGCTGGGATATTGCGCAGGATGAATTGATAACAGGAAACCTCGATAAAGCAGAAGAATATCTGAAACCTTTATTCGACGATCCACTATACATGGATGAGGCGACCTATACGCAGGGGCTGATTCGTTATTTGCAGGGTGATTATGTACAAGCGGAAACACTTTTTCGGAAAGTATCCAGGGATCTGAGAAGTCAAATTCGACTGCTTTACGTTTATTATCAGACGGGCCAATATACGAAAGCGAAAACATTGTTCGACAATGCGCAACTGAATTCCCTCAGTCAGCATGACAGCGCCCTTCTGAGTTTAATGAACGCATTTGGCACAGACCAACCCTACAAACCCGAGTGGAAAGCTGACCAGGCCCTGTTGCCGTTTATCTCCATGAATCATCTACCGGTGGTCTCCGTCAGGGTGAACGGAGAACCGGTTAATGTTTTTATCGATACCGGCGCTGATTTATTTGTGCTTAATACGGCAATGGCGAAGAAACTGAATCTCAAATCGCAGGGTAGTTTCACAGGGACCTATGCCGGAGGAAAGACCGCAGAAACCCATTATTCCCGACTGCAAACATTGGGTCTGGGAGAGGTGACATTGCATGACGTCCCTGTTGATGTTGCAGAGTTTCCGGACTCATGGGTTTTTACGGATGAGACCACGGGTGAAAAAATTGATGTCGACGGTATTTTATCCACCGGCGTGTTTCACCAGTTCCTCACCACGCTGGACTATTCGCAGCGACAACTGGTGCTGATGCCCAGAAATAAAGAGAGTCAACGCAAAGTCGCCGAAGGCGGTGGCACAAACATTCCCTTTATCCTCGAGGGGACGCATTTCATGATAGTCAAAGGCGCGGTGAACGGTAAGGAGGACATGACCTTTTTCCTCGATTCAGGTCTTGACGATCCAGAGGCCGCAATTTTGTTGCAGAAAGAAGCACTAAATTACATCGGGATGAAATTGCAGGACGGGGAGCACATGATGCCGGATGACGGCAAAGGAGGACTTGGCGGTGGCGGTTTTGCAATAACCCGCCTGCCCGTCGACAGTATCTCGGTCGGCAGGTTAAATCAGAACAATTCGACAGGGCTTTACGGTGTGTTACCGGCAGAACTCTATTTCACTGAATCCGGCATGATTCTGGACGGCTTTATCAGTCATCAGTTTTTAAAACACTATAAATGGACCATCGATTTTGACTCAATGGTGATGACATTCCAGTAACGAAATAGCGTTAAGGCCTGTGATATCACGACAGGGGGAATCGGTCTGGAAGTATCACTATCACCCTATAGTCAATATCGTCGCTCGCATAACACGCGGCCTACCGATACAGGCAGGCCGCGTAAACGGTCTTACCGCTGACGCGTTGCCGCTTTCATGCTCATCACAAATGCCCCCAGCTCAGCCAGCATCGCCCCCTCGTTATCGACATACTTCTCGATGATTTTGACGATGGCAGAGCCTGAAATGGCCCCGGTCGCACCGGCTTTAATCGCGTCCGTCACCTGATCGGGCGTGGAAATGCCAAACCCCAGGAGGGTTGGCGGGGCCTGATACTTATCCAGCGTTGCAACCAGATGTTGCAGCGGCTTTGCCGCCTGCCGTTCGGTACCCGTAACCCCTGCCCGGGAAAGCAGGTAGGTATAGCCCCTTCCATGGAGGGCAATCTCCTGGAGAAGTTTATCGTCGGCGTTCGGGGGACAGATAAAAATGGGTGCCACGTTATGACGCATCGCGGCCTGACGGAACGGCTCCGACTCTTCGAACGGCACATCCGCCACCAGCACCGAATCAACCCCAATACGTGCACATTCAGCATAAAACGTGTCGATACCCCGGTTGAAGACCAGATTGGCATACACCAACAGCCCCATCGGAATGGTCGGGTGCCGCTGGCGAACAGTGGCCAACATCTCAAAACACAGGGCCGGTGTGACGTCTGCTGCAAAGGCCCGCAACGCGGCATTCTGAATCGTCGGACCATCAGCCAATGGATCCGAAAATGGGATCCCCAACTCCAGCGCGTCTGCCCCTGCCGCAATCAGGGCATCGATAATTCGTAGCGACTGCTTCGGGCCCGGATCGCCGATCATCACGAAGGGAACAAAAGCACCTTCTCCACGGGCGTTTAGCTCAGTAAAAAGCGTGTTATAGCGTTCCATCAAATTTCTCCTCGTGCGTGCAGAATATCGTGTACGGTAAAAATATCCTTGTCTCCCCGACCTGAGAGGTTAACCACCAGCAGTTGCTCTTTGTCAGGATTTTCGCGCATCATTCTCAGGGCGTGAGCCAGCGCGTGAGAGGATTCAAGGGCCGGAATAATGCCCTCTTCCCGACTCAGGATCTTAAAGGCCTCCAGCGCTTCATCATCGGTAACGGAGACATAGTCCGCACGCCCAATGCTGTTCAGGTACGCATGTTGTGGTCCGACGGAGGGGAAATCCAGCCCCGCAGAAATGGAACAGGACTCAATGATTTGCCCCTCATCGGTCTGCATCATTGGCGATTTCATGCCGAAATAGATGCCCACGCGACCGTGCTTTAATGGTGCCCCATGCTCACCCGTTTCAATGCCATGACCGGCCGGTTCCACACCGATAAGCCCGACGCGCGGCTCATCAATAAAGTCAGCAAACATACCGATTGCATTCGAACCGCCCCCCACACAAGCGATCACCGCATCCGGCAGACGACCTTCTTTTTCCAGAATCTGTACCCGGGTTTCTTCCCCTATCATGCGCTGGAACTCACGAACGATGGTTGGGAATGGGTGGGGCCCCGCCGCCGTGCCCAACATGAAATGCGCTGTTTCATAGCTACCGGACCAGTCGCGGAGCGCCTCGTTAGATGCATCTTTCAGGGTTGCAGAACCGCTGTGCACCGGGATCACCTCCGCCCCCATCAGGCGCATACGAAAGACGTTCGGCGACTGGCGCGCTATATCCTTCGCCCCCATATAAATGCGACATTTCAGTCCTAGCAGCGCGCTGGCGAGGGCGGACGCTACGCCGTGCTGCCCGGCCCCGGTTTCAGCAATGATCTCGGTTTTCCCCATGCGCTTTGCCAGCAACGCCTGCCCCAACACCTGGTTGGTTTTGTGCGCCCCGCCGTGGAGCAGATCTTCCCGTTTGAGATACAACGTCGTGCGGGTTCCTCTGGTGAGATTGCGGCACCGGGTCAGCGCGGTGGGACGTCCGGCATAGTTTTTCAACAGATCGGTAAACTCGGTCTGAAAGGCCGGATCGTTCTGCGCGTTAACAAAGGCTTCTTCAAGCTGAAGCAGGGCGGGCATGAGGATTTGTGGAACATACATACCGCCGAATTCGCCGAAGCGGGGGTTGAGTATTGTGCTCATTATGGCTCCTTAATGTCTGCGCATTGCCTGAAAAACCGGGCCTTTTCCCTGGTCTGGACTCTGCACGTAAAGTGAATTCAGTAACTGCGCAGCATCTGCTGGCTTCGTTCATGCGGTGAGACTTTCCGCGTGTGACAAAATTTGGGCAAAAAAAAGCCCGCTCATGGCGGGCCGGGTATCGGTGTGCAGACTGCAGACGTGACGATACTGCCCGTTAACGGGAAGTGCGCCACCAGTTGTGCTGAGTCATCATTGAGAATGCCATTACCTGATACCTGTATAATTCATCATTTTGTACTAGTTAACTAGTTCAATAGTGTAAAGTCAACACTTTCCATGAATAAAATGTGTTCACCCCGGAATCGCCCCCGCTGTCGTTCAAAACGCGTTAGCGTAATAGACAAACGCCAGCTTATTGCCGTCAGGGTCTCTGACATAGGCGCTATGAAAACCTTGTCCATAATACGGTCTGTGGCCCGGCGCGCCTTCATCCGTTCCCCCCAGGCTGAGAGCAAGCGCGTGAAGCTGCTGAATATGTTCAAACGAGCGGGCATTCAGCGCGACCATCGTACCATTACCGACGCTGGCAACGTGACCATCAAAGGGTTTACCTACGCACAGTCCGGTGGTGCAGTTTTCACTGAACGTTCCCCATGATGCGCCCTCTTCACCCCGACCTGCCTTCGGGTGTCCAAGCAATTCCATTAATGGATCATAGAAAGCGATCGCGCGTGGCAGATCGTTAGTGCCCAGCATGACGTATGAAAACATACTCCCTCCTCATTGTGATGCCACGGGGATTATCCGTTTTATGTCCCCAGGCAAGTATCGCCGTCAGGTAGCAGCAGTCTACTTAACATACAGAACGATGGCGCAGCGTTAAGCGTGTCAGATCAATAGAACAGGTCAATACCACTATGAAGATTGATTGAACTCATATACCCGACGATCGCCGTTTTGCTAGTCTCAGCGTATCTCTTTGCGAGTCAACAGGATGATGACACAGGAATTTTCTTCCATTACTGCGCATCCATACGCCATGTAGTACGGCGCTGACTTTGGTTGGATTAAATAAGATGGATGAAAATGCGGTTCTGACATTGCTCAACGAGCTGGGTATACCTTATCAGTATGTCTCACACCCGGAGGTGAAAACGGTTGCCGATCACAGGCGTTTCACAGTGACGTTTCCGGCCCAGTTGCTCAAAAACCTGTTACTGAAAAATAGCTCGGGTAAGCACTTCTACCTGTACATTCTTGATGGTAATCACAAGGCAGATCTTCGCGGATTAGCGTTGCAGCTTGAAGAATCTCGTCTGTCTTTCGCGTCGCCAGCCGAGTTGATGGAAACGTTAGGCGTTGAACCTGGCTGCGTGACGCCTTTTGCTGTCGCGCATAGCGGCAAAAGAGATATTCAAATAATCATCGACTCATCCGTCTCTGCCAGGCAGTCACTGGGATTTCATCCTCTGGTCAACACCGCGTCAGTCTGTATTTCCCGGTCGGATTTACTACGGCTGCTGGCAGCTTACGGTTATTTTCCGGCAGAAATTCAATCTGATGGCCTGCTCCGGTTACTGGCTCACCCGCTTTAGGGCGGGCGAGCCAGTAGCGCATCCTGGATGAGCTTAGCGTAGCAGCACTTTACCCAGCAGATACGTTGTTGCCTGTCCGCCGATATAAACACGCTCTCCCACGCTCTGGCAGCGTAACTCCCCGCCGCGTTCAGCGCCCTGATGCGCCAGCATCTCTGCTTTGTTTAGTCTTTCGGCCCAGTAAGGAATGAGCATACTGTGCGCTGAACCAGTGACGGGGTCTTCCGCTACGGCTTCTCCCGGGCAGAAGAAACGGCTGACAAAATCGTATTTCCCTTCCCCTGGCGCGGTGACGCAAACCATTTTCCCCAGGGGAAGCATGGCATTGATGTCCGGACGTAGCGCATTGATCTGCTGTGGAGTATCCAGGACAACCATGTAGTCGCGCGCCACGCGCACTTCTTTATATTCCGTGATACCCAACGCATCCAGCAGTAAGGACGGCGGCGTGACGGGCTGGGTTTCCCAGGCAGGGAAATCCAGCGTCAACCATTCACCGCTGCGCTCAACGGTTAACGGCCCCACAAACCGGGTATCAAAATGGAGAATCTCACCCGGATAATCCAGATGTTCAAAGATGACGTGAGCTGCCGCAAGTGTGGCATGTCCACACAGATTTATTTCTCCCTGAGTGGTAAACCAGCGCAGCATAAAGCCGTTTTCATTGGGGACAAAATAAGCCGTCTCTGACTGGTTATGCTGTTTAGCCATTTTCAATAATGTTTCATCAGGCAACCATTCGGCTAGCGGACATACTGCTGCGGCATTGCCCCCAAAAGTCTCCGTACTAAAGGCATCAATCATGTAAAAATCAATTTGTTGCATCGTGCGAACCTCGAATCGTTCTTTGAGCACCTCACACTCTACCATACCACGACGGTATGGCGTCTTATCATTTCCAATGCATTCACATTTGACCGAATGTCAGCACGAGAATTCTGCTATTCAAACTGAGTACAAGATCACATTTAATCACCCCATTACGGTTCAGCATGTTGAACAAGGTATATTTTCACTTCAGCAATGCCGATACTATTTATTCTACCAGCAAGAGGGTTCCATGATGGTTCGCAAAGGGTGTAATTCATTAGTTCGTGCCGAAAAAATATTAACCCACATCGCATGGGTAGGCGTGGCGAGTTATATGGAATTATTAAAAGAATTTCAGTATCCCAAAAGCAGCCTGCTTAATTTATTGAATGTGATGGTGGAGTGCGGCTTCTTAATTAAAAACAAAAACGGCCATTATTCGCTGGGAATAAAAAACTACGAACTGGGTTGCCAGGCGCTGCACCGCCAAAATATCTTTGAGGTGACAAAGCGGCCAATGCAGGAGCTGTCGCTGAAAAGCGGCCTGGTCTGCCATCTGGGGGCAATGGAGAGCTATTCAGCTCTCTATCTCGACAAGGTTGAGAGCCCGAACTCGGTGCCAACAAGCAAAAGCTGGATTGGTAAAAAACTTGAATTGCATATCACTGCGCTGGGTAAGGCGTTATTAGCCTGGAAAACGCGGGAAGAGCTGGATTATTTTTTAGATGCGCTCACGTTGACGCCACACACGCGCAATACGTTTACCGATAAAAAGTTATTTCTGGAAGAGTTGCAAAAAACGCGACTTCGGGGATGGGCCATAGACAATGAAGAATCAACCTATGGTGCGGTATGTTTAAGTATGCCGGTATTCAATATGTATAACCGGGTTAACTATGCGATCTCGCTTTCGGGCGATCCGGTGGTTTATTCAGGAAATAAGATCGACGGTTATCTGGAACTGCTGCGAAAATGCGCCGGGCAAATATCATATGGGCTGGGATACAGAAACGAAAATGAATATTTACGAAAAGGAAACTGAGGTAATGACAAAATTCAGCGGTATTATTCCACCGGTATCCAGCACGTTTCATCGTGACGGAACCATTGATAAAACGGCAATGCGTCAGGTTGCTGACTTCCTGATTAATAAGGGTGTCGACGGGCTGTTTTACCTTGGTACGGGTGGGGAATTTAGCCAGATGAATACCGCCCAGCGAATGGCGTTCACCGAAGAAGCCGTCGCCGTTGTCGGCGGACGGGTCCCGGTATTGATTGGCGTCGGTTCGCCTTCCACTGACGAAGCGGTCAAACTGGCGCGACATGCACAAGCCTGCGGCGCTGACGGCGTCGTCGCTATCAACCCCTACTACTGGAAAGTTGCGGCGCGGAATCTTGACGACTACTACCAGCAGATCGCCCGCAGCGTCACACTGCCGGTGATCCTGTACAACTTTCCGGATCTAACCGGTCAGGACTTAACCCCGGAGACCGTGAAACGTCTGGCACTGCAAAATGAGAATATCGTCGGCATCAAAGACACCATCGACAGCGTCGGCCATCTGCGCACGATGATCAACACCGTTAAGTCTGTACGTCCGTCATTTTCGGTATTCTGCGGCTTCGACGACCATTTACTGAATACCCTGCTGCTGGGCGGCGATGGCGCGATATCCGCCAGCGCTAATTTTGCTCCGGAACTCTCTGTCGGTATCTACCGCGCCTGGCGCGAGGGCGATCTGGCAACTGCCGCCACCCTGAATAAAAAGCTCCTTCAACTGCCCGCGATTTACGGCCTTGAAACGCCGTTTGTCTCACTGATCAAATACAGCATGCAGTGCGTGGGGTTGCCGGTGGAGACATATTGCCTGCCGCCGATTCTTGACGTCTCAGAAGAAGCCAAAGAAAAAGTCCACGCACTGCTGGCCGCGCAGGGCATTTTATCGGACTGAGGAGAAGATCATGTCTGTTCGCCATATTTTTGCTGACGAAAGTCGCGATATCTACACCGTCAGAACCCACGCCGATGGCCCTGACGGAGAACTGCCGCTTACGGCGGAAATGCTCATCAACCGCCCGAGCGGGGATCTGTTCGGGATGACCATGAATGCCGGAATGGGCTGGTCCCCAGACGAACTGGATCGGGACGGTATTCTACTGCTCAGCACGCTGGGAGGGTTACGCGGGGCAGACGGTAAGCCCATCGCGCTGGCGCTGCACCAGGGTCACTACGAGCTGGATATCCAGATGAAAGCGGCCGCGGAGGTAATCAAAGCGAACCGTGCCCTGCCCTATGCCGTGTATGTTTCCGATCCGTGCGACGGACGTACTCAGGGTACGACGGGTATGTTTGACTCGCTACCGTACCGTAATGACGCCGCCATGGTGATGCGTCGTCTTATCCGCTCTCTGCCCGATGCAAAAGCCGTCATTGGAGTGGCGAGCTGCGACAAGGGACTTCCGGCCACCATGATGGCGCTTGCCGCGCAGCATGACAAAGCGACGGTGCTGGTGCCCGGTGGCGCGACGCTACCCGCAAGGGATGGGGAGGATAACGGCAAGGTGCAGACCATCGGCGCCCGCTTCGCCAATGGCGAGTTATCGCTACAGGATGCCCGCCGTGCGGGTTGTAAAGCCTGCGCCTCCTCCGGCGGCGGCTGTCAATTTCTGGGCACCGCCGGGACATCGCAGGTCGTAGCCGAAGGATTAGGACTGGCCATCCCGCACTCAGCACTGGCCCCTTCCGGCGAACCGGTGTGGCAGGAGATAGCCAGAGCCTCCGCGAAGGCGGCGTTGAACTTATGTAAACAAGGCATCACCACCCGGGAAATACTCACCGATAAAGCGATTGAGAATGCGATGACGGTCCATGCGGCGTTCGGTGGCTCAACAAACCTGCTGCTGCATATTCCGGCGATTGCCCATCAGGCCGGCTGCCATATTCCAACCGTTGACGACTGGATCCGCATCAACAAGCGGGTGCCCCGACTGGTGAGCGTACTCCCCAATGGTCCGGTTTATCACCCGACGGTGAATGCCTTCATGGCGGGAGGTGTGCCGGAAGTGATGCTGCATCTTCGCAGTCTGGGATTGCTGCATGAAGACGTGATGACCGTCACCGGCAGCACGCTGAAAGAGAACCTGGACTGGTGGGAACACTCCGAACGGCGGCAACGGTTCAAACAGCTTCTGCGCGAACAGGAGCAGATCGACGCCGACGAGGTGATCATGTCGCCACAGCGGGCACGGGAGCGCGGCCTGACCTCAACGATCACTTTCCCGGTGGGCAATATTGCCCCGGAAGGGTCGGTTATCAAATCCACCGCCATCGACCCCTCGGTGATTGACGATCGGGGCATCTATTACCATAAAGGCGTGGCGAAGGTTTATCTGTCCGAGAAAAGCGCGATTTACGATATCAAGCACGACAAGATTAAAGCGGGCGATATTCTGGTCATCATCGGCGTTGGCCCTTCCGGCACCGGGATGGAGGAAACCTACCAGGTCACCAGCGCCCTGAAACATCTGTCCTACGGCAAGCATGTTTCACTGATCACCGATGCGCGTTTCTCGGGCGTTTCCACGGGTGCGTGCATCGGCCACGCAGGGCCAGAAGCACTGGCCGGAGGGCCAATCGGTAAATTACGCACCGGGGATATTATTGAAATTAAAATTGATTGTCGCGAGCTTCAGGGCGAAGTCAATTTCCTCGGAACCCGTAACGATGAAACATTACCCTCACGGGAGGAGGCCACCGCAATATTAAACGCCCGACCCAGTCATCAGGATTTACTTCCTGATCCTGAGCTGCCCGATGACACCCGACTCTGGGCGATGCTCCAGGCGGTAAGCGGCGGGACATGGACGGGTTGTATTTATGATGTAAATAAAATCGGCGCGGCCTTGCGCGATTATATGAATAAGAACTGAAAGCAAAAATAAAAACATCCAGACACCTGAATTATCCGGTTACGCATTATTCATCCTGTGCGCAGCCGGATAATGACGGGTCGTTACCCTATGATGAGAGGACGTTATGCCACTAATTATCGTTGTGGCAGGGATTGCTTTACTCCTGCTTTTAACCATAAAAATTAAGCTCAATACGTTTGTTTCACTAATTATTGTCTCGATTGCTGTCGCCATCGCCAGTGGTATGGATTTGAATAAAGTTGTCACCTCGGTCGAATCCGGACTTGGCGGCACGCTGGGCCATATCGGTTTAATATTTGGCTTCGGCGTCATGCTGGGTCGTTTGCTGGCCGACGCGGGGGGTGCACAGCGAATAGCGCTGACCATGCTGAATTATTTCGGCAAAAATAAACTTGACTGGGCGGTAGTTTGCTCAGCCTTTATTGTCGGCATTGCACTTTTTTTCGAAGTCGGTTTAATTCTTCTGGTCCCTATTTTATTCGCTATTGCCCGTGAAGCGAAAATATCGCCGATGTTTATGTGCGTGCCCATGCTTTCCGGTTTACTGGTTGCACACGGTTTTTTACCGCCGCACCCCGGCCCGACCGTTATCGCCCGTGAATATGGCGCCGATGTAGGACTGGTACTGATATACGGTATCATTGTCGGCATCCCGACCTTTATTCTTTGCGGCCCGGTACTGAATAAATTCTGCCAGCGCATTATTCCGGACGCATTTAAAAAAGAGGGCAATATTGCCTCCCTTGGCGCGACCCGTCGGTTCAGCGAAAGCGAAATGCCTGGCTTTGGGATCAGTTTTCTCACCGCGATGCTGCCGGTTATCCTGATGGCGGTCGTCACCATCATCCAGATGACCCATGCCAAAAGCGCCGCGGATTCAGGCTTGTTCTACAACATACTGCTGTTCCTGGGTAACTCGACGATTGCGATGCTGATTTCACTGCTGTTCGCGATTTATACCATGGGTCTGGGCCGCGGAAAGACGATCCCTGAACTGATGGATTCCTGCGGGAAAGCCATTGCGGGTATTGCCGGACTGCTGCTGATTATCGGCGGTGGCGGCGCATTCAAGCAGGTGCTCATCGATTCTGGCGTGGGTCAGTACATTTCCACCCTGGTCTCAGGCATGGATATTAATCCCATCCTGATGGCCTGGGGCGTAGCCGCGTTCCTGCGTATTTGTCTGGGTTCCGCCACCGTGGCGGCGATCTCTACCGCCGGTCTGGTCATCCCACTGCTGGCAGTACATCCTAATACTAACCTGGCATTGATTACGCTAGCGACCGGGGCAGGATCCTGTATCTGCTCCCACGTTAACGACGCCAGTTTCTGGATGATTAAAGACTTCTTCGGCCTGACCACCAAAGAGACACTGTTGTCCTGGACGCTGATGTCGACGCTGTTATCCATCTGTGGGCTGATATTTATTCTGCTCGCCAGCATGATTATATAATTGTGCCTTCGCCAGTGGATCGCGTTGTCGGTTCACTGGCTCCTCTTTTTCACTCATTTTACGGGGATGAGAAAAACACCATTCCTTCATAAGGATATTTCATACACGCGTTAAGGCGGCTGGTTAAATCGCCGTCATGGATTTCCAACTTGTGCCCATCGGGATCCAAAAAGTAGAAAGACCGCCCTTCACTCTTATTGATTTTCCATTCGGTAACGCCCAACGCTCTGAGATTATCCACAAACACATCAAACTCGTCGCGTTGAATACTGAATGCGTAGTGGGTGTAATCATCCTTACTGGCAACGGTATCCGCCGAAAGACACAGCCACAAATTGCCCAGACTCAGGTAAGCACCATGGGCCCATTTGGCCTTAGGCGTAAACCCAAGTGTGTTGACATAAAAAGCAAAACTTCTTGAAACATCACTGACGGCGAGGGTGATGTGGTTCAGCCCATTCAGCATGCTTGAGTCTCTTCAACAGGATGCAGGATTATCAAAACTACCATAGGCGTACCGAATCGCGCAGCGTGAGTGACTTGCCAGCACAAAAAACCGCTTCAGCAAAAAGCGGTTTTTTGTGCTTCTCAATATGATAGATAAAGAGTCACGCTCCATACTATTTGATAAATAATTAGAATGAGAGAGTTAGATTTTCATTGTTCACTATCATCTTTTTGTGGTTGATGACCAGCAAGGAGGTTGTGCCCACTCCAGTAAAAAGTGCATCGCCTTTGAAGAAGTCCTGCTTGGGATCCCCCATTAAATGCCTTGCCATCTCCAGATCATTTCCTTGCAGAAAGAAGGTTACATCCTGTTTTCTTACTCCAATGGCCTCCATCCCTGCATCACTTAGAATCGGCGCCATACCGGACAGAGCAAAAAACAAACACAAAGCTGAAGCAATAATGCATATTGTGTGCTTTCTTTTACTTTCCTTTTTAATTCTTTTATCAAAGTAAACATTTGGTATTAATGTAATAAAAATAGCCATAACGAATACTGACAGGAATATTGAATGTACATCATTCCTCCCTGATTTAACAGACAAGAAAATAACGACCCCTCCAATAAGTGACACTACGACATATACCAACAGAGGGTCATATATTTTCATCAACCTTGCCATTCTATATGTCCCTTTGAATGAGTAAGGTAATGGTTTACGTCTCATTTTAAAAAAAAGCACTATACACTTTATAAGAACGTAAGAGACAAGCACCGACATGGAATACCACAATAACAAAACAAAACTAAGGAGTAATGAAAATGAAGTGATAACCATCAGAAAAAAAATCACATCGGATATGGTCAACCCTGTTGGAAAGAACTTTATGCGCATACAGTAGAATATGAAGACAACGACCCCTGCGCCAGGGAGGAAAAAATAGACATTTTTTGCCATATCCATGGTTAAAATACGATTTAGCGAAATCAATTACCTCTCCACTTATATGTCACAATTTAATAAAAATAGTATCTATGAATACAGGGCTCATCTTTCGAAAAGATGTATGAGTCCTTATGTGGCAGTCGTCCAAATGCCTATACTGCTCTTAATATATTAGAATAGAGTAATATTTATATATATATACTTCTGTCACAGATCATCCAGCGAAATCGATGAGAATAGCCAATAAACTCTGGCTAATGTCCCCATCTATCGAATAAATCAGTTTTTGCTATCCTTTTGCCGGTCAAAAACTGAAGGTCGACATAATGGCAACATATACAGATCGTGTTCTGCGCTGTTCAATTGACTAGCGAGAAAATAACCTAAAAAACTCAAGCTTAACCTTGAGAAAGGCGAAACAAGGGACCGTTCCGGCCCCCTCTCAGGCACCAGCAAGGTACTGGTAAAACTGGACGCAGAATAACCGCCTGGAAATAAGCATTAACGAATTATCCTTAATAACCATGTTAATTAGAGGGTTATTAAGTAACAACGCGGTATGACATATTTATTAATCCGTCTTGCGTAAAATCTTAAAGTGAAATTTAGCGTGAATTTTTATAAACAGGATACGGCCCGCAGGTCACAAAACCATCATCTTTCGGCCATTCTTTTGCAGTAATCCCCTTTCACACTGTCTGGCTTCAGAAACATGTCGACGAGCCCGCAGATGATGATGAAAAAGAACTGGCTTCCCTGGCTTATCCTGTCGCCTTCACTGCTTTTTTTACTGCTGTTTACCTGGTTCCCGCTGATTCGTTCAGTGTATGACAGCCTGTTTGATACACGCATGGCAAGCGACGAGGCCCCCTACGTCGGCGCAGGGAATTTCATCCGTCTGTTTGAAGACAGCGTCTTCTGGCAGTCGCTGGTGAACAACCTGATTTACATCGCCCTGACGGTTATCCCCGGTGTGGCACTGGCTTTACTGCTGGCCGTTGCGTTATGGGAAAACCACCGCGTCAATCGCTGGCTACGCACCGCTTTTTTCTTCCCGATGATTATTCCCATGGTCAGCGCGGCGGCGATTTGGCTGTTCATCTTTATGCCGGGAATGGGAATGTTCGACTACTACCTGGCGAAGCTGTTCGGCCCTATGAATAACAACTGGCTGGGTCGCAGCAACAGCGCGCTGTATGCCCTGGCGCTGATTGGTGTATGGAAATTCGCCGGCTATTACATGTTGTTCTTTCTGGCGGGGTTACAGAGCATTCCGCAGTCGGCACGCGAAGCCGCGATGATGGAAGGCGCCACCCCGACACAGATATTTTTTAAGGTGACGCTACCTCTGCTACGACCGACGCTGAGCTTCGTGATCACAACGGCGCTGATTTATGCCATTACGCAGATAGACCATGTCGCCGTCATGACCCGCGGCGGGCCGGATAACGCCACCAGCGTACTGCTTTATTACATCCAGAATCTCGCCTGGGATACCCACGATCTGGGCAAAGCCTCCGCCGCCACGTTTCTGACGCTGGCAGGACTGTTTGTCTTCTCCTTTTTTAACCTGAAGCTACTGGAGCGAGGAGCGCATCATGAGCGTTGAGATCTCCCCTGCCATTCCCAGAACGCAACGCGCCACGCGACCGCTGTGGCTACGCCTGCGTCAGTCCAGGAAAGTCACGCTGGGTGCGCTGATGACCTGCCTGGCGCTGCTGTGGGTGAGCCCTTTCCTGTGGATGCTGTCCTCGGCGTTTAGCGCCACGACCTTTGGGGAAGGAATGGCCTCCGTACTGCCGCGCTTCCCGTTAACGCTTGATAACTTTCGCGATGCCTGGGCCAGCGCAAACTGGTTCAGCCTGTACGCTAACACGCTGATCTTCGCGTTTGGCACCTTCGCCGTACAGCTACTGACCATCACCACCGCCGGATACGTTTTTGCCTGCCACGAATTTCGCGGCAAGCAAACGCTTTTTCTGCTGTTTCTTGTTCAGTTGATGATCATGCCCGTCGTAATGATGGTGCCGAACATGATGACGTTGAAAACCTTCGGTCTTCTTAACACGCTGACCGGCGTGATGATGCCCTATTTCACATCGGCATTCGGCGTGTTCCTGATGCGCCAGGCGTTCCTTGCCATTCCAAAAGAGCTGGAGGAAGCGGCGTTGATGGAAGGTTGCCGGTGGTGGCAGGTGCTTTACCGCGTCCTGCTGCCGATGTCATGGCCGTCAGTGCTGGCGTTCGCCACCGTCAGCATTACCTATCACTGGAACGAGTATTTATGGCCTCTCATGATGCTTAACGACCCTGACAAGCAGGTGCTGACCGTCGGCCTCGTCTCCTTTGCGATGGGCGCGGAATCGGGCGGACAGTGGGGAACCATTGGCGCAGGAACGCTAATGGTCTGTCTGCCGCTTATGGTGGCCTTTATCGCCTTTCAGAAACAGTTTCTGAGAAGCTTCGGTTTTTCAGGTATTAAATAAGGAGTGATTTCATGCTGTTAGCCCATATTAGCGACACCCATTTCCGCAGTCGCGACCAGAAGCTCTACGGTTTTATCGACGTTAACGCCGGAAATGCAGACGTGGTTTCCCAGTTGAATGCGCTGCGTGAACGTCCACATGCCGTTATCGTCAGCGGAGATATCGTTAACTGTGGCCGCCCGGAGGAGTATCGCATTGCCCGCCAGATCCTCGGCGCGCTCCACTACCCGCTGCTGCTGATCCCGGGGAACCATGATGATAAGGCGCATTTTCTTGAATATCTGCACCCACTGTGTCCACAACTGGGCACCGACCCGCAAAATATGCGTTATGCCGTCGATGATTTTGCGACTCGCCTGCTGTTTATTGACTCCAGCCTTGCGGGTCATTCGAAAGGCTGGTTAACCGAAGAGACGCTAGAATGGCTGGAAGCCCAGCTATTCAGCGCCGGTGATAAGCCGACTGCCGTCTTTATGCACCACCCGCCGCTGCCGTTGGGAAATGCTCAGATGGATCCGATCGCCTGTGAAAATGGTCATCGTCTGCTGGCACTGGTGGAACGCTTCCCTTCGCTTATCCGCATCTTCTGCGGTCATAACCATAATCTGACGATGACGCAGTATCGTCAGGCGACCATCACCACGCTTCCCGCGACGGTTCATCAGGTGCCCTACTGCCATGAAGATACACGTCCCTATTACGACATGTCACCGCCGTCCTGCCTGATGCATCGTCAGGTGGGAGAGCACTGGGTGAGCTACCAGCACTCGCTGGCGCACTACGCCGGGCCATGGCTGTATGACGAGAATACCAGTTGCCCAACGGATGAGTACTCATCGCCATGTTAAGACTGAATAATGTCAGTAAAACGTTTGACGGCAAACCGGCGCTGAACTCGCTGTCTCTGGATATTGCCGAAGGGGAATTCGTGGTGCTGGTAGGCCCCTCCGGCTGCGGCAAAAGCACCCTGCTGCGTCTGCTTTCCGGACTGGAAAGCGTCAGCGGAGGCGACATCTGGCTGCAGGAAGAGAACATCACCTTTCTCTCACCACGCGAACGCAACTTTGCGATGATTTTCCAGAACTATGCGCTGTTTCCGCATCTGTCGGTGCGTGACAACATTACCTTCGGGATGAAAATTCGCAAAGAGGATAAAGCCAGTTGGCAACCGCGGCTGGAACAGGTCTCCCGGATGCTGCAACTGGAGCCGCTACTCGATCGCAAACCGGCCAAACTCTCCGGCGGTCAGCGGCAGCGTGTGGCGATGGCGCGTGCCATTGTGCGCAATCCGCGACTTTTTCTCATGGACGAACCGCTCTCCAACCTTGACGCGCGCCTGCGTAGCGAGGTTCGCGATAGCATTATGGCGCTGCATCAACAGCTCAGGACCAGCACCATCTACGTTACGCACGATCAGACCGAAGCCATGTCGATGGCCGATCGTATCGTCGTGATGAACAATGGTTACGTGCAGCAGGTCGGTCGCCCTGAACATCTCTACGCCAGCCCGGCAAACCTGTTCGTCGCCGGTTTCATCGGCTCTCCCGCAATGAACCTCCTCCTTCTGCCTTGCCAGAACGGTCAGGTACAACTCGGTGATATCAGACATCCGCTGCCACCGCTGTCGAGTGACGAAACGCAGGTCTGGCTGGGGATACGCCCTGAACACATCACTGACAGACCGACTGACGGGCTGTACGTCCTGCCCGCCACGGTAATGCAACGAGAACTGATGGGGGCAGATTATCTGCTCCACGTCAGCACGCCTGTCGGCACACTGCGCTACAGCCGCCGCCATCGCGGCACCGTGCCCGAAAAAGGCGACACGCTTACCCTCGGTTTTTCACCGTCGGATCTTCATCTTTTTCATGCTGAGAAACAGCACAATTTACTCCAGGAGATTGACCATGTTTAAGCCCCTGAATACGAAATTGCAGGCGCTCGCCCTAAGCGGCGCGCTGGCCTTTAGCGGGTCTGCGTTGGCGAAAGAAAAAATCGATTTTATGTTTCCCGCCCCCGTCGATGGCAAACTGACCATGGAGATGACCCGGGTCATCAACGTATTCAATGAATCACAACAGGATGTCGAAGTACGGGGCATTTTTACCGGCAACTATGACACCACCAAGATCAAAGCCGAATCCGCGCAAAAGGCGGGACAACCGCCCGCGCTGGTCATCATGTCCGCCAACTTCACCACCGACCTGGCGTTAAAAGATGAAATCCTGCCGATGGACGAGCTGTTCAGGTTCGGTAATCAAAAAGCGGGGCCATTTTTGCTTAACGAGTTCTGGCCCGCCATGCATAAGAACGCTCAGGTGATGGGCGTGACTTACGCGATCCCGTTCCATAACTCCACGCCAATTCTGTATTACAACAAAGCGTTATTTGACCAGGCGGGTATCAAACAACCGCCGCAAACCTGGGCTGAACTGCAGGCGGATGCGAAAAAATTAACCGACGAAAGCAAGGGTCAGTGGGGGGTAATGTTGCCATCGACCAATGACGATTACGGCGGCTGGATTTTCTCGGCGCTGGTTCGCGCCAATGGCGGTAAATATTTCAATGAAGACTATCCCGGCGAAGTGTATTACAACGCCCCCTCCACCATTGGCGCCCTGCGTTTCTGGCAGGATTTGATCTATCAGGACAAGGTGATGCCTTCTGGTGTCCTGAACTCAAAACAGATCAGCGCCGCCTTCTTTTCGGGGAAAGTTGGAATGGCAATGCTGAGCACCGGCGCACTGGGCTTTATGCGTGAAAATACCAAAGACTTTGAGCTTGGCGTCGCCATGCTGCCGGCAAAAGAGCAGCGTGCGGTGCCGATTGGCGGTGCCAGCCTGGTGAGTTTCAAAGGCATTTCAGACGCGCAGAAAAAAGCGGCATATCAGTTTCTGAGCTGGCTGGTCAGCCCGCAGGTGAACGGAGAATGGAGTCGCTTTACCGGCTACTTCTCGCCGCGTAAAGCCGCGTATGACACACCAGAAATGAAAGCGTACATGCAGCAGGATCCCCGTGCGGCCATCGCCCTTGAGCAGCTGAAATATGCCCATCCCTGGTACTCCACCTATGAAACGGTCGCCGTACGTAAAGCGATGGAAAACCAGTTGGCGGCCGTTGTCAACGATCCAAAAGTGACGCCGGAAGAGGCAGTTAAAACGGCCCAACAGGAAGCCGATACGCTGATGAAGCCCTACGTTGATAAAAGCGCGCTGGCAGAAGTGAAATAGCTTATTACGCATCGTGTCATTGTGGACAGGCCGACATTATTTTGGCCGATGATACGTTTTTTGTTCCACGGTGACATGTTCATACTCAACTCTCCTGCCGTGTGGGAGCGTTGAGTATGGCTATCCCTCAAGAGCGAGCCGCTGACGTCCTTTGTCCGTTTTTATTCATTGCGTTCGCGTTGGCAGTCATCCACTCAGCAAGAGAATCAAGTGTCGGACGCAACGATTTACCCAGCTCGGTTATTTCATACTCCACTCTCGGTGGAACTTCAGCGAACACTTTTCTGTTAACCAACCCGCGAGCCTCAAACTGTCGCAACTGACGAGTCAGTTCTTTCTGAGTGATAGGTCTGACTGCTCGTTGTAGCTCACTGAAACGAACAGGTTCGCCTAATACAATCAAACGATAAAGGATTGGGATCGCCCACTTACCGGCTATCAGATTCACAAAACTGACCATCGGGCATCCTGTATTACTCTCAGCTAACGTCGAAATATTCTGTGTCATTGGGCTCCCGGTCTCACTTCATTGCATCCCATAAGGTTCCTTAGTATCCAAATGGTGCCTACTTTCCAAAGGATACTAAAGGATAAATAATTACTCCACGAATAATACGTGGGGGTAGGAAAATGGGCAGACTTGAGGGCAAGTACGCACTGATTACCGGTGGTACTAGCGGTATTGGTTTAGAGACGGCACGTCAGTTTCTGGCAGAAGGAGCAAAGGTTGCCATCACCGGTCGTAGTGAAAAAAAACTACTGGAGGCCAAAAAAGAGTTAAGTGATGTGGCTATTTTTCGCATTGAGGCAGGTGATATCTCTCAACAAAATCACTTAGCAACGGCGTTACAGGCGCGATGGCCGAGACTTGATATTTTATATATAAACGCAGGTGATGTGACACATAAGCCACTGGAATCCTGGGATGAGCAGGCTTACGATGCGCTGATGAATACCAATCTTAAGGGCCCATTCTTCCTGATCAAAGCCCTGCTTCCTATGCTTTCCAACCCGTCCTCCGTCATTGTTTGTGGCTCAGTCAGCGCGCGTATTGGTTTTCCACAAAGTAGCGCTTACGCTGCAAGTAAAGCCGCAATACTCTCTCTGGCACGAACACTTTCTGCAGAGCTTCATCCGCGTGGGATTCGTGTAAATGGCTTAAGTCCCGGACCGACTGAAACACCGGCATTGAATAACGTTGGGGGCGGCGTGGACGAAGATAAGCTCCGGGAAGAAATTCGCGCTCTGGTACCCATCGGACGTTTAGGCACCCCCTATGAATTGGCTAAGGCCGCCGTTTTCCTTGCTTCTGATGAATCTTCATTCGTCGTTGGTACTGAGCTACTGGTTGATGGTGGTGTGGGTAATCTATAGCTGAGTAGCCTGGCAGTGGTCTGGTAGAAGGGTTATCAGGCCACAATGCGCAGGGAGCAAAAAGCAAACGCTCAGGAAGAAGAAAAGGGATAAAGCTGATACACCGCCACCATCACTGAGACACTCAATATCACGCTGACGATGAAATAGGTTTTGAATGGCTGCTTTTGTGTTTTATGCCGGAAGAGTTGTTGACCCACCATCGCGCCCGGCCACCCTCCCACAAAACCAAACACCAACAGAGTGGATTCCGGTACTCTGCGCCTGGCCTTACGCGCCGCCATTTTATCCACGCCGTAAATCACCAGCGTCAGTATGTTGGTGAGCAGGAACCAGATAGCAACGGGATGTGAGGTAAAGATGCTGCCGATAGCAGAGAAGATCAGGAGCAAATAACAAAAGCGATTGAGATTCATAGTTCGTGGCACAGTCGATTTTAGCGTGTGTAGAGGCGGCATTATACGCAGTAAAGACACGGGGCCAAAACCCCGGAACAAGTCTCTGAGTAAGTATGGCTTTGGGCGGTTATGCGCGATATTAATCAATGGGGGCAGATCAACTTAGGCAGGTACACTTGCTTTGTACTAAGATGCCTATTCAACAGGTGCTTTAAGATATCGTCTTAGTATCAAGATGGATTTATCAACATGACCAGAACAGAAAGGCTTCTCGAATTACTACAGATATTAAGGGCGCAAAGATATCCGATCACGGCATCCACTCTTGCAGAAAGATTAGAAATAAATGTACGCTCCCTTTACAGAGATATAAAAACGCTACAGCAACAGGGAGTGTGCATTGAAGGCGGCGCAGGAATTGGATACATCGTTAAGTCTGACTTTCATTTGCCCCCCTTAAATCTTTCTCATGAAGAAATCAACGCTATTATACTTGGGCTAAATTGGGTGTCTCATAATACGGATTATGATTTCAAAAATACCGCAAGAAATGCGCTTGCCAAAATACACGCCGTCATTCCCGGTGAATTAAAAAATCTTATTGAGAGCCAATCCTATCTGACCGGTCCTTCAGAAAACAATGAGATATTTTTTGAAGACATTCGTAATGCGATTAAAAATCGAAAGAGAGTCAAAATAAAATATTGTGACAAGAAAGAGGTTTACTCTTCTCGAGTCATATGGCCCATCGCATTAGTATATATGGAGTCATGCTGGATTTTGGTTGCATGGTGTGAGATGAGAAATGATTTTCGTCATTTCAGAACTGACAAAATCGAAGAGATTGTGCAACTGGATTCCATGTATAGAGAAAACAGGACGGCTTTATTGAAAAAATGGAGAGAAAAAGAGGGGCTCCGCGAGGGAAAAGAGTACTGACAAAAACTGTCACTGCTAATTTGTATACTACCCCAGATGTAAGACTCCATTCTACTTCGCAGGGGGAATTATGAATTTTCAGAATAAAGTAGCGGTTATAACAGGAAGTACTACAGGTATAGGTGAGGCCGTTGCAGACCAATTACACAAACATGGCGCTAAGGTCGTCATTGTATCCCGCTCGTCAGCGCAGGCTAAACAAAAAGCGAAGCGGTTATCTTCACAGGGACAACAAGCGATGGGGATCGGATGTGATGTGTCACAGCCTGAACAGGTACGGCAAATGATAGATGACGTTATCAAACATTTCGGCAGGCTTGATTATGCTGTAAACAATGCAGGCCTGACAGGTGAACATGGTAAAAATATCACAGAGCAGACAGTTGAAAACTGGAATAAGGTCATTGCCACCTCATTGAGCGGTATTTTTTACTGCCTAAAATATGAAATACCTCAGATGATAAAGTTTGGTGGTTCTATCGTTAATTTATCTGCAGTAAATGGCCTGGTTGGTATTCCTGGATTGGCGCCTTACACCGCAGCTAAGCACGGTATAATCGGTTTAACCCAAACCGCAGCGCTAGAGTTTGCCTGCCAGGGTATTCGAATCAATGCAGTCGCTCCGGGTTATGTCCAAACCCCACGGATGAATGAATTCCCTGAAAACATCGTACAAAGTTTCGCAAATAGCCACCCGATGAAAAGGATGGCAAAAATGCAAGAAATAGCAGACTTCATCTTGTTTTTGCTGTCAGACAGATCAGCGTTCTGTACCGGGGGCGTTTATCCCATTGATGGTGGGTATTTAGCTGAGTGACATTTACCTTAAATCATATTAAACCGTAATAATTATCTCACCGGAATGGTTGGTTCAATGGGAGCGATAAAATACCTATAGTTAGTGCTTCTGCTGTAGAGCCGGTAATAGCCACATTGCCAGAATCTATTAACAGGGGTATAGATCATCGGCTCTCCATTGGTTTATACATCAAGCCATTAACAATCTCCGCTGCTGGCACTGAGCTGCTAAACTAACTGAGCTGAAGGGCCGTAGTGACCGAGGAGCGGACATATCGTTCAAGTCTATAGATTCTGCAGTGTTACTCACCTCGTTTTTAATAAACCACTATGCTAGTTTGTGAAGTCTATACCAGCGTTAAGGAGATGCTATGGGTGTTGAATTGCACATAACGAGAGCTGAATTTTGGGCAGATAATGAGGATGCGCAGATAACCGCTGATGAATGGCTTAACTACATTAATAACGATAATGAATTAAGCAGATATATTATAAACGGCGATTACAACGCCTTGTGGTCAGGTCACTCTTTGTACGAAGAACCATGGCTTGACTGGAGCGCAGGTAATATTTATACCACATGGCCCGATACATATCTGTACAGAAAGATGTTGCGGATTGCAAGACACCTTAATGCCCAAGTAATGGATGATGATGGTACGATTTACAGTGACGAATCGCAGTGGGAGTATGATCCGTCAACTAACGCGTAACGTCTGCTGTTGGCTCGCAGAGGTTAGGCTGACTGGTCCTCAGGTCTGCTTTGAGCTGTGAGTTCAACGCCAGCGTTCCATTCGGTACCGGACAGTGATTCCATTCTCGGACATGGTATGAACGTAACCGGGTTGCTTCAACGTCCGATCGATTGCCTTAGTACGATGCGTTTTATATTTTTGTCTAGCCTCTTCTGGAAAGTTTTCACCAGTCACCATTTCATCCCAGCTTTCATAGGATTTCTCCCCCGGAACCATAATGACTTTCCAGCGCTGAAACCGACGTTCGATCTGGTCCATTTATTACATCACCCCAGTAAAGTTATCACTAATTCACCTTAACACACTGTAATCATATCCACATTAGTTCCACGCACTTTTTGAGATTTCCGTTTTTTCTATCATCAGCCGGTACTCTTCTGAGTGACAGGCTATTCAGGTATTCATGAGGCAGCTCGCTGTTGTATTAGCAACTTCTGCTTCTGGCACGAAGTTGCCGTAGGAAAGCCAAGGGCAGCTTTGAGCGAAGAACGGACATTAGTACTGCCTGATAACTAGCCGCAAGCCGAATGGCTGTTATCTATTGAATTGATTACGCCTTCAATAGATGTTTTGATAGGGGATGTATTTCATCTGACAATATGCAAGGAATAGCATGTTAACTGACGCTTCCATGATTTATCCCTATCTGCCTATTGAAGTCTTTGTTCCAAATTGGATAGAGAAAAATCTAACATCGACCCTGGTTCTGAACTGGCGGAGTGCGCTAGTGTCATTTTTCGTCAAAAAAGAATTCAGCACTCAGGAGGCTGTACTGGTCGGAAGCGGTTTTCTCTACTTGCTTGATGGCAAAGTGCCATGCATTATGACAGCTTCTCATGTTATCACCGAGATGCATAAAAGCGATTTACCTTTTATCTCAATTGATGGTGTTAAATTTCTGTTCGAAAATCTGGAAATCCTTTTTAATAATGAACAAGACTATGCAGTGATACCTTTGCCGAAAAAGATTGCAATGGGTATTCCCAATAGCAAATTATTCTCTTCCATCTATAATACCGGAGATATTAAAACCTCATCTTTTGTCATTATTGGTTATCCTGCAAAGCACAACAAACTACATAAACTGCGACCAGAGAAAGGGCTGACTCCTTTCGCCCTAACCTTTCACAATTTTCACTATGATCGGATAACAGAGGATATCTTCTTCCATTTTATCCCTGATGGGAAAAAGAAAAATATCAATTTTGAACCGATCAGCTGTACAACAGCTATACCATCGCTGGCTGGAATGAGTGGAGGAGTGATTGCTCAGATCGTTATGAGCAGCAACGTTGAACGATATTCACTTCGAGCAGTTGGCTCATTTAAAGAACATCGAGCTAAAAGAGGAAATTTCCTTGTGGGTGCTACCTTTATTGATTTTTCTAATGAACTTAATGCATTGTTCAAATAAATATCGTTCCCTGTGCCTATCTTCATCTAACTCCCATAATCTTAACGCCATCCGCTCTTGGCTCGAAGCCGTCGGTCAAGGGGGGAATGTGCACTCTGAGCAAGAAGCGGAGCTTGATATGTGGTCCGTGCTATGTAGATTTTTATTGTTCTTGCTTCATTGGTGGAAGAGATATCCTCGCCTCCAAAATCAATTTCTCCACTGCTTCCAGAGGGATATTCTCTTCGTAGCAGGTCAAAAAGAATTCGTGTGTAACATCAGAATAGAAAACCTCTGCAACCTGCCGTAGAGGAGATGTCTCGCTGACAGATAATTCCAGATACATGCCATCTCGTAGCAAGTCGCTTCCACGAATCAATTCAAACTTAATCTTAGACATATACGAAATCCTTCTTTTCAACAACGCAAAATATTTTGCATTAGTGATATCAAAAACGATTTGGTCAGGATATAGCGCGATAGCATTCCGAACACTTTAGTCTGAACCACAAAGCCATTTCATGGGTAATCCTGAAATAGTCATAACATGCCAACGTTCGCTTCTGGCAATTACTGTGAGGGTAATCCCTTCTTCAAATCGGGATGCCCGTTTTAAGATCGAGCTTAAAAGATTCCCAACCTCCTGGCGGGTCCCACTCTCCCAAGCCCAGTACCGTATCATTCTCTATCGATGTAATGATCACGCCATCAATGGCGCACTCCCTGGATTTCCAGAGAATGCCCGCAGCAATATCCATCAGAAAAACGTGGCAGTAAGTGGTAACCAGAACCCGATTATGTAGCCTGTCAGAATGGATGTCAGGAACTGAATAAATATGGCCAACGTAATCACCTAGTGGATGGCTTCTGAACGAGTGTGTGGTCATCTCAACAACATGAAAGTGGTCGCCACAAATGATTGCCACCTGGGATTCATTCAGAAGGAAATCACAAAAGGCGCTGGAAATCAGCCAGCCATCCTCATCGGCACGTATATATAACTGTAAAATCACAATGGGCTCACCGCCCTTACAGATTAACAGTCGTCGATCCTTTTCTCCATTAGCGCCAAAGGGATTGACGTCAATGATCGAAACACCTTCCCTTTCATCACCGGGCTTAGGCTGTTCAAGCCAGGTCGCTTGCAATGTCATTGAGTATCCAAAGTGTGCATAGCAGAAGAACACATACTACTTTACAAGCTGATGTCACGACAGCGCCTTAGGTTACCATATTGCGCAGACCGGCCCCCGCGGATGAGTACATTCAAGTGTTAACAACCTCCGCTCCTGGCACTGAGCTGCCGTCGATAAGGTTTAAAGGACAACAGTGAGCGAGTAGCTGACACTGTAAGGGCTACTATGGTGCTAACCGCGCATATCGAAGCCGGATTTTTGAAAATCCCTATAGACTTCTGGATTGTTGAAGGCTGGAAATTTGGCTTTATGGGCTGCTGATTTTATCGCTTCGCAATAGGCTTTATTGCCGTTGCTGGTTGATATGTTCAAAGCCGTGCCATCCTGAGCAAATTCAATATGCAACCTGCATTTTTTCCCCTTCCAGTTTTGCGGCTCATCAAGTTTGGCATTTATTGCCGCCCTGATTGCCCGCGCTTTCGCACCCCATTCATCCTGATCATCCCAGCGTCCTGAACTGCAACTCCCCGTTGCCGTGGTCTTATGGCAGCCGGAAGGATGTAACGGCGCGCAACCCGCGGTCAGGCTAGCCGCAATGGCCAGCATAACGATTTTCTTTACTGTTCCAGACGATCCCACTTCTTGCCCCTCAATCCATCTAAACCTCAGCAATGTTGGCATATTCTTCCGTCATTTCTGGCACCTTTTCAACCATTAATTATCGACATCAACTGGATGTTTCGAATGAGCCTTCTGAATATGTAGAGAGAGGAATAGGCTACGATTTATTGCCTGATGATTGGCACAAGTCGTTTTTACGTCCGCTTCGGCTCACTGCCGCCCTCTTACCGGAAAATCGCCAGCTCGCTCATCCGCGATACATAAACGCCCCACATTTAAGGCATCACTAGTAATAGTAATGATAATTATTTGCATTGATATGGTATGTTGAATGCGCTTATAACAAGACATACTTCTCATGGCGGAAGATAAGACTCATCGCATGGGAAATAACCTGTGGCTGCGCTGAGATGCAGCATCAATTCAATTTATGGAGATAAGATGAGAAGAATTTCAGTCCGTTCGGTGTTGTTGGCCTCCACTATTGCGATGGCAACCGCCACAACGGCATACGCCGATAGCCAGTGGGCAGCCGCCACCACTACCTTCCCTGGCAGTATCCGTGCAGGGTCACGGGACGTTCCTGTTAAGCCCGGAGATAAAACTGTCATAGCGATTAAGAGCCTGCAGGCGGGCACGACCGTCACCCTGCTGAATGGTGCGGAAGTCCTGACACCGAAACCACTGACCGCCGACGAGAAGGGAAACCTCACTATTCCGCTAACCGTTCCGATCGATGCTGCTACAGGTCTTCATCCACTCACTGTTATCACGCAAAATCCCGCGAGCGTTTCGCAGGTCATGTTGAAATTGTCCCAAATTGTTCCCCCGATAAACACTGAGGCTTTCAGGCTGCAAAAAATTTCCGTCGGTGAGCGAGCTTACCAGTCGGCAGTTTCAACCGACGGGAAGCTGTTCGTGACCTCTGCACGCGGCCCACATGATGGTAGCCGCCTGATGAGACTGAACGCCGGAACGCTGACTGTCGAAGCGGAGGCTACGCTGCCTAAAGACAAAAAGGGTGAGCAGATTGGAGTCTTCGGCATCGGTGTTGATAATGTCCATAATCATATCTGGACAACGAACACGCTCGCCGAGACGGTGACCGTCTATGACGCAAAAACGCTTTCCGTCGTGAAAGTCTTCCCGGAGGGGTCGGTCGTACATCCACGCGATGTGATTATTGATGAAGCCCACAATCGGGCTTATGTCAGCGCAGCACTGACCGGCTTTATCGAGGTTTATGATACCAAAACGCTGGAACATATCGGTCAGATGGAGTTCGTGACGAACCGCGGCCGCGACCAGTTTTACAGTACAGATCTTGCCCTCGACAGTGCCGGTGGGAAACTCTACGGCGTCAGTCGCGATACGCCCTGGGTGGGCTGGATTGATCTCAAAACGGGCAAGAGTACGACGGTGAAAATACCTCAGGCGCAAGGTGCTACCGACATCGCTCGCGATCCAGAGACCGGCCGTCTTTACGTCGCTTCCCAGGAGACGAACAATGTCGTGGTTCTTGATGCGGACGGTAAGGTTCTCGCGGATACTTACATTGGGGCCGGGGGCGTATCTGTCGTCTGGGATCCCGTGACGTCACAGGTTTTCGCCGCCACGCGCGCAGGCGGAACCGTTGCTGTTCTGAACAAGGATGGCAAACTGGTCGCTAATATCCCGATGGATGATACGCCAAACCACCTGACCGCCGGGCCTGATGGTGCCGTTTATCTGGTGTCTATGTATGGGACTATCGGGGATAAAACGCAAACAGGCTCAGTGACGAAAATCACTCCCAAAAAATAACGGTTTAAAATCCGCTACGCAATTCGCGGGCAGGTCAGTCTGGCATTATTATTAACCCCCAACCGCCTTCGGGCTGGGGGTATTAACGTTGATTTTATATCGTCAACGCATTACGTTTTTCGCGCAGTCCCTTCTGTAATATATTCTTTTTCCGTCAATCACCAGAGTGTTAAGACCAGCAATTTCAATGATTGTGTTTTGTTTTAGGAGACAGTAATTTTATCTATTTTTTATAATCAACACATCGGGTTAGATATATTTTTATAACAACTTTATAAGTTAAAAAATCTGCCATAATGACAGATTTTTTGATTTCTAATTAGAGATTTGCAACGTTATGATATACTTTTTGAACATCATCGTCATCTTCAAGGGCATCAACAAGTCCTTCAAAGATTTCTAAATCTTCTGGCGAAAGTTCAACTTCTGATTGAGCAATCATCTCTAATTCTGTTGTTGAGAATTCGGTAATTCCGGCTGCTTTTAGCGCTGCAATGCCTTTGTGAAGGTCTGAGGATTCTGTATAAACAACGATGTTTCCTTCGTCTTCGGTTACATCACGAACATTAACTTCTGCATCAAGCAAAATTTCAAAAATATGGTCAGGGTCTGTTCCTTTAAATACAATCACTCCAGTATTGTCAAACATATAGCTGACAGCACCTGCCGCTCCGATATTCCCGCCTTTTTTATTGAAAATTGAGCGAACATTAGCAATCGTACGGTTAACATTTGACGTCAACGTTTCAGCGATAATCATTGAACCATTGGGTCCAAAGCCTTCGTAACGTCCTTGTACGAACGTTTCATCGCCGCCACCTTTGGCTTTATCAATGGCTTTATCAATAACGTGTTTTGGGACTTGTGCTTGCTTCGCACGTTCAATAACGAATTTTAAAGATGAGTTTAATTCTGGGTCTGGTTCGCCTTGTTTAGCAGCAGCATAGATTTCGACACCGAATTTTGCATATACTTTAGACGTTGCACCGTCTTTAGCCGTTTTTTTAGCAACAATATTGGCCCATTTACGTCCCACTGGAATGGTCTCCTCAAAAATTTATTTACATTACTGGCAGATTAATAACCTGCATTCTTTTCCGCCATATTATATCATGATATGTAAATTCTCGTCTATGAGAAATAAAAACATCCGCACCTCACAGAATGTTACTTTAATTTTATCAAAAGTTAACATTGTGGCTGATCTATTCCCGTATTTTCTTCTGGTTCGTTTGTTTTTATTCTCAATAATTGAACCGCAGCAAAAATACATAAGACAAGAGAGACAAAAGTGATAATCCAGACAGACACCGATTATTAACGTTGAGCGAAAGCAGACATCAGTGATTTTCACTCACTGCAAAAAGGCCCCGACGACAGCTAAACCTCGCGTTTTTCCGCCCATTTCAACATTGCATCAAGGGCCGGGCACAGCGCCTGCCCCCACTCGGTCAGGCGATATTCCACCTTCGGTGGCACTTGCGGGTACACCGTGCGTGATACGATGCCGTCAGCTTCCAGTTGTCGCAGTTGCTGCGCCAGCATCTTCTGTGAAATACCGGGGATCAGTTTTTCAAAATCAGAATAGCGTTGTACCTTTCCATCGAACAGATGAAAAAGAATAATTAATTTCCAACGACCTTCCAACAGTCGCAGCACGTGCTCCACACCGCTTGCGGCAGATTCTGGAGTATATAACTTACTCATAATTCAGTGGCTCACTTTTTAGTGCGTACTTGTTAATTTCACAGTCTATGTTGAAAATGCCCGTACTGTAAATAACAGGAGTAAAGAGCCATGTCATTAGCCCTACCGCATGCTATTTCAGACTATTTCTCGATCAGTAACGGTGCAGATATTGCCAACGTTAAGCACTGTTTTACTGTCGATGCTGTCGTGACAGACGAAGGTAAAACTCACAAGGGACACGCAGCGATCAAGGCATGGCAACGTGCCGCACAGGCCGCGTTTGACTACAGCGTTGAGCCGGTTAAGTTTATCACTGAAGGTCACCGGGTGACGGTCACTTCAAACGTCGTCGGTAATTTTCCCGGCAGCCCGGTCACACTTGAACATGTCTTCAGCCTGGTCGGCGACAAGATCAACACGCTGGAGATTATCTGATGTCGTTAGATCTTGATTTTCAGGACAAACGCATACTGGTTACTGCAGGTACCAAAGGCGTCGGCAAAGCGGTCGTTGAATTATTTAAGCAACTGGGTGCCAGGGTGTTAACCACTGCGCGTCATGTGCCCACAGAATGTTTCGCAGACGCCTTCGTAGCGGCGGACCTGACCACCGTCAACGGATGTGCCGTAGTAGTGGAAGCCGTTCACAAGCATCTGGGGGGTGTCGACGCCATCATCCATGTTGCTGGCGGTTCAACCTCGCCTGCCGGAGGCTTTGCCGCGCTGGGCGAAACAGAGTGGCAGCAGGAACTCAACCTAAATCTGTTACCCGCGGTGCGCTTAGATCGTGCGCTGTTGCCTGGGATGCTGGCGCAGGGTAGCGGGGTTATTATTCACGTGACATCTATCCAGCGTGAACTGCCGTTACCAGAATCAACCACCGGTTATGCGGCGGCTAAAGCTGCGCTGTCGGCGTACAGCAAAAGCCTGTCGAAAGAGGTATCCCCGAAGGGGATTCGTGTCGTGCGTGTTGCGCCCGGTTGGATCGAAACCGAAGCTTCAGTCGCGATGGCGCAGCGACTGGCGAAGCAGGCAGGAACGGATTACGAAGGCGGTAAGCAGATAATCATGAATGCTCTCGGTGGTATTCCTCTTGGTCGTCCGTCAAAGCCCATCGAGGTTGCGAAACTCATTTCCTTCCTTGCGTCATCTCATGCAGCCGCCATCACCGGCACCGAATATGTCATTGATGGTGGTACCATCCCAACGGTGTAATCATGCATCTTAATCAGCTCATATTATGAGCTGATTAAGATCAGCCAGAGGCAGAAAATAATTAATCATAATGTCCCTTTTAGCAAAAAGCTGGCACGCACTCTACGTTGAAGGTCCGCTGTGAGTGAAGAGCGGACGCTGGCTCTTCATATATGTACGATTTACTCGCTCGCCTGCCCTGACGTATATATCATAGATTCAGGGACTCATTAGCATGATCGGAGATTACATATGCTGATATATAACGTTTTTGGGCGGCATATTGGCGTTCAACGTAAGAATGAGCGGTGGCTGGTATTTCGTGCCGACCTGACGGAGAGAAAGTTTTCTCGACTCTATGACATCGCTATTCCAGACGATATGACAGAAAGCGAGATTGCCGGCTGGCTGGGTGACATTTTCCACGAAGCCGCAACCGAGCGTCATCCAAATGTGGAACGCATCGAATAAGGATTTAATGGATAGCATTACATTGAGTCCATTCCTGGCACTGAGCAGACGCCCAGGTGGGCTTAAGTTCGCTATTACGAATATGCGGACAAATATGGGTGTGTAAATCACCTACTTCCACTCTTTTTTGAGAAGCGCGTAGATAAAGGTATCATCGTATCTTTCTTCGCCATCATCTTGTATGAACGTAACAAATTCTTTAAAACAGCCCTCCATGCGCATATGGAGGCGTGTACAAAGCTTTTGAGAGGCTATGTTATAATCTTCAACGTAAGCATAGAGACGTCGAGCTTCCTTTTGAAAAAACAAATATTCAAACAAAGCAGTAACGGATTCCGTAGCATAACCCTGACCTTCGTAACGCTGGTTGAAGTGCCATCCAACTGACCAGGTATTCACATCTGGCTCTTCACGATTATCAGCGAAAAGATGGCCAATCAATTCATCAGTCTCTTTGAGGCATACCGCTAGCTGGCTGGTATCACGGGATCTTCTATCAACTTCTTTTCTTGCGTCTTCCAGTGAAGCGAGTTTCTCGTCGTGGAAACACGGTGTGCGGGGTGAAGACAGGTAATCAAAAAGTGCAGATGCGTCTTTGTGTTTGAATGTGCGAATAATGAGTCGCGGTGTCGTGGCTACGATCATGAAAACCTCATGTTATCTGGCAGGCGTAGAGACATTCTAATGAATATCGCCGTCACTATCTCAGACCATTTTGCTTTTCCACATTTCACATCAACCTGATGTTAGCAACCTTCCGCTTCCCGGTTGAGAGAACGGTAAGATCATCATTTCGAATAGCCGGGCTGCCCGCTAACTTTTACCTGAACTGCTTATCCAGAGTCGCTTCAGGTCACTGGTTATCAGTATGGCGACATCAGATACCGACAAAATTGATGAACATAGCTAATAAACCCTAGCTAATTACCCCATCTAATCGAATAAATCAGTTTGCATTATGCTTTTTCTGAACAAAAGCGGAAGGACTATGTCATGCAAACTGTAAAACTGAACAACGGTATTGAAATGCCCCTGCTGGGTTTTGGTGTGTTCCAGATGACGGATGCCGCTGAATGCGAGAGAGCCGTTATTGATGCCATTGAAACGGGATATCGCCTGATTGATACCGCGGCGTCCTACCAGAATGAAACCCAGGTCGGGAACGCCCTGAAGCAAAGTGGTATCGCGCGCAACGAACTCTTTATCACCACCAAACTTTGGCTACAGGATACGAATTACGAAGGTGCCAAAGCACAGTTTGAACGTTCACTGAACCGACTTCAGTTGGACTATGTTGACCTGTACCTGATTCACCAGCCTTACGGTGACGTCCACGGCGCCTGGCGTGCAATGGAAGAACTGCAGCAGGCAGGCAAAATTCGCGCCATTGGCGTAAGCAACTTCCATCCGGACAGACTGGCCGATCTTATCGCCTTCAACCGCGTTGCCCCAGCGGTAAACCAGATTGAAGTTAACCCCTTCAACCAGCAACTGCACGCTGTGGCGTGGATGCAAAGCCGTGGCATCCAACCGGAAGCATGGGCACCGTTTGCTGAAGGAAAAAATGGGTTGTTCCAGCATCCCGAATTAGAGTCGATAGGCCAGAAGTACGGAAAAAGTGTAGGTCAGGTTGTCCTGCGGTGGATTTTCCAGCGAGGCATTATTTCGCTTGCAAAATCAGTGCGAAAAGAACGCATGGAAGAGAACATCAACATTCTCGATTTTGAACTCAGTGCTGAAGACATGCTGCAGATTACCGCACTTGATACTGCCACCAGCGCATTCTTCTCTCATCGCGATCCGGCGAGAGTGGAGTGGCTCACTGGCCGTAAACTCGACGTTTAAGCCGCAATAATAGAGGTATTCACACAATGCAAAAACGTTATCTGGGTAAATCCGGGCTTGAAGTATCAGCCCTTGGACTCGGTTGTATGGGCTTAAGCCACGGCTATGGCCCGGCGACAGATACCCGCCAGGCGATTGAACTCATACGGACAGCGGTTGAACGTGGCGTCACGTTCTTCGACACCGCCGAAGTGTATGGTCCGTTTTTGAATGAAGAGGTTGTCGGTGAAGCGCTAAAACCCTTTCGCGACCGCGTGGTCATCGCCACAAAATTTGGCTTTACCTTTGGCGATGACAACAAACAGCAGATTTTAAACAGCCGCCCCGAGCATATCCGCATGGCCGTTGAAGGATCGTTACGCCGCCTTAAAACCGATGTCATTGACCTGCTTTATCAACACCGTGTCGATCCGGACGTGCCAATTGAAGATGTCGCAGGAACGGTGAGAGACCTCATTGCCGAAGGAAAGGTCAAACATTTCGGTCTTTCCGAAGCGGGCGCGCAGACGATTCGTCGTGCGCATGCGGTTCAACCTGTCAGCGCCCTGCAAAGCGAATACTCCATGTGGTGGCGTGAACCTGAACAGGAGATCCTGCCGCTTCTGGAGGAGTTGGGTATTGGTTTTGTGCCATTCAGCCCGTTAGGTAAAGGCTTTCTGACCGGAGCAATTACGTCAGGAACAACGTTTGGTAAGGATGATTACCGAAGCCAGGTGCCGCGTTTCACCGCTCAGGCAATTGCCGCCAACGAAAAGCTGGTTTCGTTGTTGGGTGAACTGGCAGCCGACAAAGGGGTGACGTCTGCACAAATCGCGCTGGCATGGCTGTTGGCACAAAAATCGTGGATTGTTCCTATTCCGGGCACCACCAAACTGCATCGCCTCGAGGAAAACCTGGGCGCCGTTGACGTTATTCTTTCTCAGGATGAGTTGTCCCAGGTCACGCACGTGCTGGAAACGATAAAAATCATTGGCGAGCGTTATTCGCCTGAGCATCAGGCTCGCGTAGGCCGCTGAAACTTAAGCTTGCGATATCCATAAATCAAAATCGCAAAAATTGCTGCGATGCGGGAAGATTCCGTCACAGGTCAATGTTCCGACGACGCCTGTGCAACACCAGAGAAAAGAACCCGGAACCGTTGATGTGTGCCAAAGGGAAATACGGTGTTTTCCTCGATATTAACCCACGCGGCACGGTACTGGCAGCCACGTTGCACTCCCCCACCGCAAGCATGCCGAAAGGTAAAAATCACGCCGTTGACCGACGCGACAGCACAGGAAAAACAGGCATAGTAAATATCCTCCGGCATAGCCGGAGGTTTTTCAGATGCGCCTGTAAGACTCTGTTACCTGCCACGCCCTGACAGGCGCAGACGATCTGACATTTGCATCAGACTTCGTTACTTACGACCCGTAAACGGGCTGCCCGGATATGGGATCGAAACTGCTCCCCCATTTTATCCTCTGCAAGCTGCTGCTTTATGTATTCCTGTATCTTCGCCGTGTTCTTACCCACCGTATCTACGTAGTATCCACGACACCAGAACTCCCTGTTACTGTATTTAAACTTCATATCCCCAAACTGCTCATACATCATCAGACTGCTTTTCCCTTTCAGATACCCCATAAAGCCGGACAACGCGGTACGGACCAGAGTAACCAGATCGCCATTTACGCCAGTTAAATTGTTTTGGCTGCGCTGACAGAATTTACGTGTCATGTTTTTTATTTCCTTTAAATCAATACCGGTTCTTTCTTCCAGAAATACGTAACTAAAACGTAAATAACGTGACTGCCGGCGAGCGATATGACGATCGCAATTGTCCCCCACGGCACCTGCACGCCGAACAGCGTCGGCATGACGGGAATAAACGGGTGAACGCAGTATTACGCCAGAATGCAAAATACCATCTCGCCCAGGCGTTTCAGCTGTGAGTTTGATGACGCGCGGCACGCCCGCGCCAGCGCTCCGCCGGCCATTACGGAAATGATGCGGATAGCCTCCGGCGGATTGATAAACAGCATCACCAGCACCTCAGAGAGCGTGTGTTTGTAGGGCATTTTCTTTCGTCCATAAAAAACCGGCCAGCAGAGAGAATCTAATTTATAAATAGTTGATTTCATTTATATAGATAACATGGATAGTGGTTAATATCGCCTCACCATCAATTACAAAAATTCTTCAATTACAGGCGTACAACATTCCTTGTCATTC
>NZ_JAOWIC010000048.1:181946-351971 GCF_030332305.1 Citrobacter sp. Ct235 | reverse complement strand
TCGGGTCGTTAGCTCAGTTGGTAGAGCAGTTGACTTTTAATCAATTGGTCGCAGGTTCGAATCCTGCACGACCCACCAATTTAATATTAAATATCGAATTGGTGCCGAGTAAAAAATCTTTCAGGTAACACCCGAATGGGGCGTTAGCTCAGTTGGTAGAGCAGTTGACTTTTAATCAATTGGTCGCAGGTTCGAATCCTGCACGCCCCACCAATATCAAAGTGGGTTCCTGAAAAGAATAAAGCAGTAAACCCCATATGGGTCGTTAGCTCAGTTGGTAGAGCAGTTGACTTTTAATCAATTGGTCGCAGGTTCGAATCCTGCACGACCCACCAGTGTAAAAAGGCGCCCTAAAGGCGCCTTTTTGCTATGCGCAGAATTTAATGATTCGAACCTGCAGCAGGTTCGGTGTTGAGCGTAGCGAAACAACGGAGCCGCTGGCGGCGACGGCCCGAAGGGCGAGCGAAGCGAGTCATCCTGCACGACCCACCAGTGTAAAAGAGGGCGCTGGTGGCGCCTTTTTGCTATGCGCAGAATCCAACGATTCGAACCTGTGTCATGCCTGATGGCGCTTCGCTTATCAGGCCTACAATGATTGATCTGGTCAATGGCTACGCCCTTGTAGGTCGGATAAGACGTCAGTCGCTATCCGGCGTTAGCAAGCGCAATTGTTGTGACTTTTGCCGCTCAATCCGCTATCTTGTTTAGCATATAAAACAAATATGACCGAACATGGCATGCATCGCGCCTTAAGTCGGTTGTTTCGTTAAGCCAGTAAAACGAGAAAGCATGATGAGCGTGATGTTTGACCCTGAAGCCGCAATCTATCCGTTTCCCCCGAAGCCGGTACCGCTGAGCGCCGATGAAAAGGCGTTCTACCGCGAAAAGATCAAGCGCCTGCTGAAGGAGCGTGACGCAGTGATGGTTGCGCACTATTACACCGACCCTGAAATCCAGCAACTGGCTGAAGAGACCGGCGGTTGTATCTCTGATTCACTGGAGATGGCCCGCTTTGGTGCAAACCATTCTGCCTCCACGCTGCTTGTCGCAGGGGTTCGCTTTATGGGCGAGACGGCCAAAATCCTCAGCCCGGAAAAAACCATTTTAATGCCAACCCTTGAGGCGGAATGCTCGTTAGATCTCGGCTGTCCGATTGACGCGTTCAGCGCGTTCTGCGATGCCCATCCGGATCGCACTGTCGTGGTCTACGCGAATACCTCCGCGGCGGTTAAGGCCCGCGCCGACTGGGTGGTGACGTCCAGCATTGCGGTTGAACTGATTGAGCATCTGGATAGTTTGGGTGAAAAAATCATCTGGGCACCGGATCGCCATCTCGGGAAATATGTCCAGAAGCAGACGGGGGCGGATGTCCTCTGCTGGCAGGGAGCATGCATCGTCCATGATGAGTTCAAAACGCAGGCGCTGAGCCGCATGAAAGGGCTATACCCGGATGCCGCGATCCTGGTTCATCCGGAATCACCACAGTCGATAGTGGACATGGCCGATGCCGTCGGTTCGACCAGTCAGCTCATTAATGCAGCTAAAACCCTGCCGCATCAGCAACTTATTGTCGCCACCGATCGGGGTATTTTCTACAAAATGCAGCAGGCGGTACCGGGCAAAGAGTTGCTGGAAGCCCCCACAGCCGGTGAAGGGGCCACCTGCCGCAGCTGTGCGCACTGTCCGTGGATGGCGATGAACGGCCTCAGAGCGATCGCTGAAGGCCTGGAGCAGGGTGGGAAGACCCATGAGATACACGTTGATGAGGCGCTGCGAGAAGGCGCACTCGTGCCGTTAAACCGCATGCTGAAATTTGCGGCTACACTACGTGCGTAGATAATCAAACGCTCTGGGGGAAAAGATGGACTTTTTTAGCACGCAGAACATTCTGGTACATATTCCAATCGGCGCAGGGGGGTACGATCTGTCATGGATCGAAGCGGTGGGCACCATCGCCGGTTTGCTGTGTATTGGCCTTGCCAGCATGGAGAAGATCAGCAACTACGCTTTCGGCCTGATTAACGTCACGCTGTTTGCGATCATCTTTTTTCAGATCCAACTCTACGCCAGCCTGCTGCTGCAACTTTTCTTCTTCGCTGCCAACATTTACGGCTGGTACGCCTGGTCGCGGCAGACCACGCAGAACGAGGCGGAACTCAAAATTCGCTGGCTGCCCCTGCCTAAGGCGCTGGGCTGGCTGGCGGTTTGCGTGGTGGCGATCGGTTTGATGACGGTTTATATCGACCCGGTTTTTGCCTTTTTGACCCGCATTGCGGTGACGCTCATGCAGATGCTTGGCTTGCAGGTCGCCGTCCCGGAATTGCAGCCAGATGCCTTCCCGTTCTGGGATTCCTGTATGATGGTGCTATCGATTGTGGCGATGATCCTGATGACTCGCAAATACGTCGAGAACTGGCTGCTGTGGGTGGTTATCAATGTGATTAGCGTCGTGATCTTTGCCCTGCAGGGGGTTTATGCGATGTCGCTGGAGTACTTGATCCTGACCTTCATTGCGCTCAACGGTAGCAGGATGTGGATTAACAGCGCACGCGAACGAGGCTCGCACGCGCTGTCCCATTAGTGGTGATGATGTGAATGACCGGATGTCTTCTGGTTCAGATCGCAGTCCGGTCCGTGACAGGGCTGATATTCCATCTGAATGGTGGCGTGTTCAATCTGGTAATGATGAATCAGAAAGTGCTGGATGCGTTCCAGTAGCCCGTCATGATCGTGCGGCGGAATCACCTGTACATGCAGGGTCATGACCGGTTTTTCACCCACCATCCACACGTGCACGTGATGGACATTACGCACTTCGGGAAGCTCCCGGCTGAGGTGGCGTTGCAGGGCAGCGATATCCAGCGAAACCGGGGCACCTTCCAGTAACTCATTCACGCTATCTTTCAATAAGCGCCACGCGCTCCGCAGAACCAGCAGCGAGACCAGTATTGACAGAATCGGGTCAGCGGGCGTCCAGCCGGTCCAGATAATAATTACCGCCGCGATGATAGCCCCGACCGACCCCAGTAAATCGCCCATCACATGCAGTGCCGCGGCGCGCACGTTGAGGTTTTTTTCTTCGCTGCCACGATGCAGGATCCAGAAGGCAAAGACGTTTGCCAGCAAGCCAGCGACGGCGATGATCATCATCATGCCGCCTGCCACCGGGCGCGGCGTGTAGAAGCGCTCAATCGCCTCCCAGACGATTAAAATCGTAATGACTACCAGCGCAATCGCGTTGACGAAGGCGGCCAGCGTTGTCAGCCTCAGCCAGCCGAAGGTGTGGCGGATAGTTGGTGGTCGGCGGGCAAACTGGACGGCCAGTAGTGCAAACAACAGCGCGGCGGCATCGGTCAGCATATGTCCGGCATCGGCGAGTAGCGCCAGCGATCCGGATAAAATTCCTCCCACCACCTCCAGCAACATAAAGCCCGCAGTGATGCAAAATGCGAGCAGCAGTCGGCGGGCGTTGCCATCCTCGGGCAGGTGCGGGGCAGAATGAGAGTGTGAGTGCGCCATAATGTCATCCCTTGGTTATTCTTATCTTAACTGTATGACATCATACCGTTTCTGGACGAATAAAATAAAAAGGAGAGCCAGGGCTCTCCCGAAAGTGTTGACCAACCTCATGCTGATACCGGACAAGCAGAGATCGCCTAATTAAAAAACGGGAAAATCAATTTATTGATTTTCGGCTGATAACCACAAAGAAGGAAAAACCACGCTTTTTCCTTCTTTGTCTGCAATCAGAGGAGAGCCAGGGCTCTCCCATTATTAGTCCGGTTTTCAGTTTTACTGGGTGGTACCATCGGTTTTGCTATCAACATCGTTGTTCATACCATCACCGGTTTCCACTTTTTTGTTCATGTCCGGGCAGCGCCCGTCCTTACACATTGTGTTTTTGTGTACTTCATCCTGGGTCATTCCCTCCTGATTCATGGATGAGCCATTTGGATGCAGCATCGTGCCGCCAGAGTTGATATTGTCGTTATCGACATTATTCGGGGCGACGTTTTCTTTTGCATCCGGGGCAACCTGGCCGGCGTCGGCGGCGGCGTTCGCCTGGCCATTATTGCTCTGGGTGTTGGATTCGGCGGCCAGTGCAGCGCTGCTGGCGAGGCTGAGCGTGGCGGTCAAAAAAAGTGAAGCCAATTTTGTCATTTTCATAAGATGCTCCTGTTTTGGTTGAGATGTCGGATAACGTCTTCCAACAGTGCATATGCCAGTCAAAGGGTCAGGCAATGGTTGAAGATCCCAGATGAGCGCAATAGCTCAGTAGAGAATCTTGAAAAAATTCACAAACAGAGTGGTTGCAGTTAAGAATTGTAGGTTAGATCTCGTTTTCCGCTACTTTCTGGCGTTTTTCAGCTAAATTCCAGGATTAATCCGTCCGAAGTGTAAAAGCCCGTTTACACTTTTAGACTGAGGATATAGATTGGAGGGATTGCATTCATTTATATAAGTATGGCAACGCTGGAATAATCATGAATTATCAGAACGACGATTTACGTATTAAAGAGATCAACGAGTTATTACCCCCTGTCGCACTGCTGGAAAAATTCCCCGCTACAGAAAATGCCGCCAACACGGTTGCCCATGCGCGTAAAGCCATTCACAAAATTTTGAAAGGGAATGACGATCGCCTGCTGGTGGTGATTGGGCCGTGCTCAATTCATGATCCCGTCGCGGCGAAAGAGTACGCGGGTCGCCTGCTGGCGCTGCGCGAAGCGCTGAAAGGCGAGCTGGAAATCGTCATGCGTGTCTACTTTGAGAAACCGCGTACGACCGTTGGCTGGAAAGGGCTGATTAACGATCCGCACATGGATAACAGCTTCCAGATTAATGACGGTCTGCGTATTGCGCGTAAGCTGCTGCTGGATATCAATGACAGCGGCCTGCCGACGGCTGGTGAATTCCTCGATATGATTACCCCGCAATATCTGGCGGACATGATGAGCTGGGGCGCGATTGGCGCGCGTACCACAGAATCTCAGGTTCACCGTGAGCTGGCGTCGGGTCTCTCCTGTCCGGTTGGCTTCAAGAACGGTACCGATGGCACCATCAAAGTGGCGATTGATGCCATCAACGCTGCCGGTGCGCCACACTGCTTCCTCTCGGTCACCAAATGGGGTCACTCCGCCATTGTGAACACCAGCGGTAACGGCGACTGCCATATCATTCTGCGCGGCGGCAAAGAGCCGAACTACAGCGCTGCACACGTAGCGGCGGTGAAAGAAGGTCTGGCGAAAGCGGGTCTGCCTGCGCAAATCATGATTGATTTCAGCCATGCCAACTCCTGTAAGCAGTTTAAAAAGCAGATGGAAGTCGGGGCCGATGTGTGTCAGCAAATCGCCAACGGTGAGACAGCCATTATGGGCGTGATGATTGAAAGCCATTTGGTTGAAGGTAATCAGAATCCGGACAGTGGTGAACCGCTGGTGTACGGTAAAAGCATTACCGATGCCTGTATTAACTGGGAAGATACCGACACTATCCTGCGCCAACTCGCGGATGCGGTAAAAGCGCGTCGCGGATAAAACGTCCTAAACCTGAAAAGCCGACTGCTGGAGTCGGCTTTTTTGTCTCTTCGTCGTCTAACAATCTATCGAGATATAATTTCTTATATAGCGTGTGGCAAGTGCGCTATAATTCGGCCTTCATTCGCCAACTCCCGTTACCCGCTATGTCTCTTCTTTCTCAGACACCCATTGATGATGCCATTAATACACAATATCGCAGGATCATCCGCACGCGTGTGCTGTTGGTACTGATGAGCGTACTGGCGATTGGCGGCTCGCTGTTGCTGGATTTCACGCTTGGCCCGTCAGGTTTGCCAATCGGCGAGCTCTGGCAAACGCTGATTCATCCAATGAGCGCCAGCGGCGGCACTCGGGTTATCGTCTGGGAAATCCGCCTGCCTTACGCCCTCATGGCGCTATTGGTGGGCATGGCGCTGGGGCTGGCCGGGGCTGAGATGCAGACCATCCTCAATAATCCGCTGGCGAGTCCGTTCACGTTGGGCGTCTCTTCGGCAGCGGCATTTGGCGCGGCGCTGGCGATTGTGCTGGGGATCGGCATTCCTGGTATTCCTGACGCGTGGTTCATTCCAGCAAATGCCTTCATTTTTGCGTTGCTCTCTGCACTGTTGCTCGACGGCATAACCCGCTGGACCCGCGTGGCGACCTCTGGCGTGGTGCTGTTTGGTATTGCACTGGTGTTTACCTTTAATGCGCTGGTGTCGATGATGCAGTTTGTGGCCGATGAGGATACGTTACAGGGGCTGGTGTTCTGGACAATGGGCAGTCTGGCGCGGGCGTCGTGGGAAAAACTGGCCGTACTGGCGTTGGCGTTTATCTGCGTTGGCGCGTGGTCAATGCGCAGCGCCTGGCAACTGACCGCGCTGCGACTGGGGGAGGATCGGGCGATGAGTTTTGGCATCGACGTACGCCGCTTACGCCTGTCGTCGCTGTTGCGCATCAGCCTGCTGTCCGCACTCTCAGTGGCCTTCGTCGGCCCGATTGGCTTCATTGGCCTGGTGGCACCGCACATCTCACGTCTGCTGTTTGGTGAAGATCACCGCTTCTATCTGCCTGGCAGCATCCTGACGGGCGGGCTGGTGCTCTCTCTGGCCTCTGTCGCCTCGAAGAACATCCTTCCCGGTATCATCATTCCGGTGGGCATTGTCACCTCGCTGGTGGGCGTCCCGTTCTTTCTGAGCATTATTTTGCGCCACCGGGGGAGCATGTCATGAGTGGCTTGATCCTGCGGGGCGTCACTGCGGGCTACCCAAAACGACCGGTGATTGACGATCTTCATGTCGACGAACTGCCGCGCGGTAAAATTACCGCGCTGCTGGGGCCGAACGGCTGCGGGAAGTCCACCTTGTTACGCGCGCTGGCCGGATTGAGTAAAGCGCAGGGTGAGATGATGCTTGGGGGAAAAAACCTGTCGGCGCTGTCGCTGGCTGAGCGGGCCGCCAACGTCGTGTTTTTGCCCCAGTCACTGCCGCAAGGGGTACATTTGCATGTTCTGGAGTCGATCCATGTCGCGCAGCGGGCGCTGGGTAAACGCGATGATGAACAGGTGCTGGCGATTCTCGAACAACTGGGGATTGCCCATCTGGCGTTGCATTTTCTTGATCAGCTTTCCGGGGGACAACGGCAACTTGTGGGGCTGGCGCAATCGCTGATCCGCCGTCCCGAGTTGTTGTTGCTCGATGAGCCCCTGAGCGCGTTAGATCTAAACTACCAATTTCATGTGATGAATCTCGTTCGCCGTGAAACCCGGCTACGCAATATGGTCACGGTGGTAGTGGTACATGACATCAATATTGCGCTACGCCATTGTGAACATGTGCTGATGCTGAAAGCCGGAAAGCGGGTCGCCAGCGGCGAGCCGGAAAAGGTCATCACCACGGAAAGTCTGGCGGAAGTGTATAACGTACAGGCTCGCGTGGAGCGTTGCTCGCAGGGCAGGGCGCAGGTGGTGCTGGATGGGGTGACTGGAGTTTAAGAAAAATGGCCCGGTCAGCATTCGCCACCGGGCCATTCAGATTACTTCGCTTTACCCTGGTTGGCGACGGCAGCGGCTTTCGCGGCGATCTCGTCAGCATTACCCAGATAGTAGCGCTTGAGCGGTTTGAAGTTTTCGTCGAATTCATACACCAGCGGTACGCCGGTTGGGATGTTCAATTCGAGGATTTCTTCTTCGCTCAGGTTATCGAGGTATTTTACCAGCGCGCGCAGGGAGTTACCGTGCGCCGCGATGATTACGCGCTCGCCGCTCTTCATGCGTGGCAGAATGGTGTCGTTCCAGTAAGGGATAACGCGATCGATAGTGAGTGCCAGGCTTTCGGTCAGCGGCAACTCTTTTTCGGTCAGTTTGGCATAACGCGGATCGTGGCCCGGATAGCGCTCGTCATCTTTGGTCAGTTCCGGCGGGGTCACCGCGAAACCACGACGCCACTGTTTAACCTGCTCGTCACCGTACTTTTCAGCGGTTTCCGCTTTATTCAGACCCTGCAACGCCCCGTAGTGACGTTCGTTCAGCTTCCAGGATTTCTCCACCGGCAACCAGGCCTGATCCAGTTCATCCAGTACGTTCCACAGCGTGTGGATGGCACGTTTCAGCACGGAGGTATAAGCAAAATCGAAGCTATAGCCTTCAGCTTTCAGCAGTTTGCCTGCCGCTTTCGCTTCGCCCACGCCTTTTTCGGACAGGTCAACGTCGTACCAACCGGTGAAGCGGTTTTCATTGTTCCACTGGCTTTCGCCGTGGCGTACCAGAACCAGCTTAGTTACAGCCATACTCTCACTCCTCAAGCTTTATCGAATGATAATAATTCTCATTATATTGCCATGACAGGTCAGCGGCAATGCTTACGCATAACCATAGCGAAAATAGTGCAGCAGTGTAAGGTTCTTGTGAACTCTGAGTTGCGATTTTGTCTTTGAGTGGTGGGGATTTGAGCAAGGTGAGATGTCTTAAGCCCGACACGCATGCGCTATCGGGCACTTAACACAGGGTCGCTGCACCCTCAGGAAGGAATAAAGCGATATTCCGTCAGGCTGGTGTACTCTTCGCCGGGGCGCAGAACGCAGTCTGGCTGCGGCCATTCCGGATGGTTCGGGCTGTCCGGCAGGAATTCACTCTCCAGCGCCAGACCCTGATAATCGCCGTAGGCGTTCGGTCCGCGTGAAGAGGTGCCGCCGAGAAAGTTACCGGAGTAAAACTGCAGCGCCGGGGCCGAAGTGTAGACTTCCATCTGCAACTTCCCGTCCTCAGAAGAGAGCAGGGCAACCGGCTTTTTACTGTCGCCTTGTGCCTGCAACAGGAAGGCGTGATCGTAACCCTTCACTTTGCGCTGGTCGTCATCGGCAAGAAACTCACTGGCGATAACCTTCGCGGTGCGGAAATCAAATGAGGTTCCGGCGACCGGTTTCAGACCATCGCGTGGGATCCCGCCTTCATCAACCGGCAGATACTCATCCGCCAGAAGCTGCAACTTGTGGTTGCGCACGTCGGTCTGATCGCCGTCGAGGTTGAAGTAGACGTGGCTGGTCAGATTCACCGGGCACGGCTTGTCCACCGTCGCGCGATAGGTAATGGAAATGCGGTTGTCATCGGTCAGACGATACTGCACCGTGGCGCAAAGGTTGCCCGGAAACCCCTGATCGCCATCGTCTGAGCTTATGGCAAACAGAACCTGACGCTCGTTATGGTTAACGATTTGCCAGCGGCGTTTATCAAATCCGTCCGGCCCACCGTGCAACTGGTTGACGCCCTGGCTTGGTTGCAGGGTCACCGTTTCCCCGTTGAGGACGTAGCGGCTGTCGGCGATACGGTTGGCGTAACGACCAATTGAGGCACCCAGAAACGCCGCTTGCTCCTGATAATGTTCCGGACTGGCACAGCCCAGCAGCGCTTCACGCACACAGCCGTCGGAAAGGGGAATGCGGGCCGAGAGTAATGTAGCACCCCAGTCCATCAGCGTGACCACCATCCCTGCGCTATTGCGCAGGGTTAACAGGCGGTACGGCTGACCATCGGGTGCCAGTGCAGGTGTTTCATTCAGCACTGTCCTGCTCCTTGTGATGGTTTGCACACATAGAAAGTTTCTTTGATACCGGTTTTGGCTTCGTACTGTTCGGCGACGGCCTGCTGGACCGCTGGGACCAGCGCTTCCGGCATCAGTGCGACGATGCAGCCGCCAAACCCGCCGCCGGTCATGCGCACGCCGCCTTTGTCGCCAATCGTGGCTTTGACGATGTCAACCAGCGTATCAATCTGCGGCACGGTGATTTCGAAATCATCACGCATTGATGCGTGCGATTCCGCCATCAGTTGCCCCATGCGGTGCAGATCGCCTTTTTCCAGCGCGCTGGCAGCTTCTACCGTCCGCGCATTCTCAGTTAACACGTGACGGACGCGTTTGGCAACCAGTGGGTCCAGTTCATTCGCCACGGCGTTAAAAGCCTCGAGGCTGACATCACGCAATGCCGGTTGCTGGAAGAAACGTGCGCCCGTTTCGCACTGTTGACGACGTGTGTTGTACTCGCTGCCGACCAGCGTGCGCTTAAAGTTGCTATTGATGATCACAATCGCCACGCCTTCTGGCATCGAGACCGCTTTGGTGCCCAGCGTCCGGCAGTCGATCAGCAGGGCATGATCTTTCTTACCCAGCGCAGAAATGAGCTGATCCATAATTCCGCAGTTACAACCGACAAACTGGTTTTCCGCTTCCTGACCGTTAAGCGCAATCTGTGCGCCGTCCAGCGGCAGATGATAGAGCTGCTGGAACACAGTACCGACCGCCACTTCCAGCGAGGCGGAAGAGCTCAGGCCCGCGCCCTGCGGAACATTACCGCTGATGACCAGGTCCGCGCCGCCAAAGCTGCTGTCACGTTTTAACAGGTGTTTCACCACGCCGCGCACATAGTTTGACCATTGCTGGCTGTCGTGAGTCACGATGGGGGCATCAAGGGAGAACTCGTCAGTCTGATTATCGTAATCGGCAGCAATAACGCGGATCAGGCGGTCGTTGCGGGCAGCGCAACTGATGACGGTTTGATAGTCAATGGCGCAGGGTAGCACAAAGCCGTCATTATAATCGGTATGCTCACCGATAAGGTTGACGCGGCCTGGTGCCTGAATAGTGTGGGTCGCAGGGTAGCCGAAAATTTCTGCAAACAGAGATTGTGTTTTCTCTTTCAGACTCATTTTTATACTCCGGATTCGCGAAAATGGATGTCGCTGACCGCGCGCAGACGTTCTGCCGCTTGTTCCGCTGTGAGATCGCGCTGGGTCTCTGCCAGCATTTCGTAACCGACCATAAATTTACGGACGGTCGCGGAGCGCAGTAACGGCGGATAAAAGTGCGCGTGCAACTGCCAGTGGCCATTCTCTTCACCGTTAAACGGCGCGCCGTGCCAGCCCATCGAATACGGGAAAGAGCACTGGAAGAGATTGTCATAACGACTGGTCAGTTTTTTCAACGCCAGCGCCAGGTCTGCACGCTGTTCGTCGGTCAAATCGGTGATGCGTAGTACATGCGCTTTCGGCAGCAATAGCGTTTCGAACGGCCAGGCCGCCCAGTAAGGCACCACCGCCAGCCAGTGTTCGGTTTCCACTACCGTACGACTGCCGTCAGCCAGTTCGCGCTGTACGTAGTCGACCAGCATCGGTGACCCCTGCTCAGCTAACCAGGCTTTTTGCAGACGATCTTCGCGTTCGGCTTCGTTTGGCAGGAAACTGTTGGCCCAAATCTGTCCGTGGGGGTGGGGGTTCGAGCACCCCATCGCCGCGCCTTTGTTTTCAAAAACCTGCACCCAGGGATAGTGTTTCCCGAGATCTGCGGTTTGCTCTTGCCAGGTTTTCACAATTTCTGTCAGGGCGGGAACGCTAAGCTCTGGCAGGGTTTTGCTGTGATCCGGCGAAAAGCAAATAACGCGACTGGTGCCGCGTGCGCTCTGGCAGCGCATCAGCGGATCGTGACTGTCCGGCGCGTCGGGCGTGTCGGTCATCAGCGCCGCGAAGTCGTTGGTGAAGACGAACGTCCCACGGTAATCCGGGTTCTTATCGCCAGTGACGCGGGTATTGCCTGCACACAGGAAGCAGTCCGGATCGTGTGCCGGTAGCGCGTCGTTTGAGGGGGTTTCTTGCGCCCCCTGCCAGGGGCGTTTAGCACGATGCGGCGAGACCAGAATCCACTGTCCGGTGAGGAGATTAAAGCGGCGATGCGGATGATCGACGGGGTTGAATTGACTCATGATGGTTTCTTAATCCTCGTATCCCTGCGGATGACGCGACTGCCAGTGCCAGGTGTCCTGTGCCATCTCATCAAGCGTGCGCGTCACGCGCCAGTCCAGTTCGCGGTCGGCTTTGCTGGCATCCGCCCAGTAGGCAGGCAGATCGCCATCACGGCGCGGAGCAAAGTGATAGTTAACCGGTTTACCGCAGGCTTTGCTGAAGGCGTTGACCACGTCAAGCACGCTGCTGCCGACCCCCGCGCCGAGGTTGTATATATGGACGCCCTGTTTGTCCGCCAGTTTTTCCATCGCGGCAACGTGACCGTCAGCGAGATCCATCACGTGGATGTAATCGCGTACGCCAGTGCCGTCTTCGGTCGGGTAGTCGTTGCCAAAAATGGCCAGGGAGTCGCGACGGCCCACCGCCACCTGCGCGATGTACGGCATCAGGTTATTCGGGATGCCCTGCGGGTCTTCGCCCATGTCACCTGATGGATGTGCGCCAACCGGGTTGAAATAGCGCAGCAGCGCGATGCTCCATTCCGGCTGCGCTTTTTGCAGATCGGTGAGGATCTGCTCGACCATCAATTTGCTTTTGCCATAAGGGCTTTGCGGCGTACCGGTCGGGAAGCTTTCGACGTAAGGGATTTTCGGCTGGTCGCCGTAGACGGTTGCCGACGAGCTGAAAATGACGTTTTTGACACCGGCGGCGCGCATGGCGCTAATCAGTCGCAGCGTTCCGTTGACGTTGTTGTCATAGTATTCCAACGGCTTTGCGACAGATTCGCCGACGGCCTTCAGCCCGGCAAAATGGATGACGGTGTCAATCGCGTGATCGTGCAGGATTTCGGTTATCAGCGCTTCGTTGCGGATATCGCCTTCGATAAACGTCGGATGTTTGCCGCTCAGACGTTCAATAACAGGCAGTACGCTGCGCTTACTGTTACAGAGGTTATCAAGGATGATGACGTCATGACCGTTTTTCAGTAACTGCACACAAGTATGACTTCCTATGTAACCGCTACCACCGGTGACCAGAACTCTCATAATTCGCTCCGTTAAGCTTATGGTATGGAATTACCATAGCATAACAAAGATGCGAAAAGTGTGACATGGAATAAAATAGTGGAATCGTTTACACTCGCGAATTCTCTCGCTGAGCCATCAATTATTTAATTATAAATCATAAGCTTTAAGAATGATTGCGCCTTTTATCCGAAAAAAAAGGGCGCTTTCGCACCCACGGATGAAAACTAACGCAACGGCGTTTGCAGATAGGTATAGGTCTCGCCCTCTGGCACAAATTCCAGACGGTGGGTAATGCAGGCCGGTGCATCTTCAGCGTGATGGGAAACAAACAGTAGCTGCGTGTCGCCCTCGCTAATCAACACGTCGACAAAACGACGGATGAGCTGGCGGTTCAGCGGGTCCAGCCCCTGTAAAGGTTCGTCCAGAATCAGCAGGGTCGGGTGCTTAACCAGCGCCCGGGCGATCAGTGCCAGACGCTGTTGTCCCCAGGAGAGGCTATGAAACGGCGCGTCGGCGGTACGTTTATTGAGTCCCAGAATATCCAGCCACTGTTGCGCGAGTTTCTGCTGACGGTCTGACACGGCCTGATAGATCCCAATAGAGTCGAAATATCCCGACAAAATCACATTGCGCACCGTGGTGCTCACCCGGTAGTCGAGATGCAGGCTACTACTGACATAGCCAATGTGTTTTTTGATATCCCAGATGGTTTCACCGCTGCCACGACGACGGCCAAACAGCGTCAAATCGTTACTGTATCCCTGCGGGTGGTCACCGGTTATCAGGCTGAGCAACGTGGATTTTCCGGCGCCGTTGGGGCCGACAATCTGCCAGTGCTCACCGGGATCCACCTGCCAGCTCAGGCGATCGAGAATAGGACGATCGTTGTACGACACGACGCCATTCTTGAGGATGATCCGCGGCGTCTCGGCAGACAGGGCGGGGTGGGCAGCAGGTTCGTCTGCTTCAGGCAGCGCCACCCCTTCCAGTCGCTCGCTATGGGCAAGTTGGGCGATCAGCGCCTGCTGGAGCAAGTCCGTTTTCGATCCGATTTCCGTTAAGGTGCAGTCAACCAGCACGCCGGCATACTGAACGAACGCCGGGATTTCATCAAAGCGGTTCAGCACCAGCACCAGCGTGATGCCGGACTGGTACAGCGTTTCAAGCAGTGCTGCTAACTGCTGGCGGGAGGCGACATCCAGGCCGTCAAATGGCTCATCGAGAATTAACAAATCAGGCTCAGACATCAGCGCCTGACAGAGTAATGTTTTGCGCGTTTCGCCGGTAGAGAGGTATTTAAAGCGGCGATCGAGCAGATGAGTGATACCAAACTGCCGCGCCAGCGTCGCACAGCGGTCCGGGTCTTTCACCTCGTCCTGAACGATCTCTGCCGTGGTGCGTCCGGTATCCTCTTCGCCGGGGCTGAGCATATCGGTGTTATTGCGTTGCCATTCATCGCTGACCAGCTTCTGCAGTTGCTCAAATGAAAGACGGGTCATTCGCAAGAATGCGCACTGGCGTTCGCCTTTGAGCTGCGGTAACTCGCCGGCCAGCGCGCGCGCCAGCGCCGATTTCCCGCTTCCGTTCGAGCCGACAAACGCCCAACTCTCACCCGCGTTTAATGTCACGGAATCCAGGCGAAGCGTTTTTGTATCGCTAAGACGAAACGTGCCTTGCGAAATATGCAACGATGACATTTTGTATCCCATTTTTTGCAGCAATGAATGACAGGGATACGTGTTCCGGGAAGGAATGTCAATGTGATTAGCGCGACTGCGGGTAAAAAAAACGGCGCTTTAAAATCGATGTAGGTATCTGTGCCATGTGGCGGTTACGGCGACAGAACTATCGCTATTTTGTGAACCACTGCAAAAAAGGGCGACGCGTTATCCAGTATTTTTCGCAGCCAGTAGAGATGTCATGGCGATTAATGATGGAGTGTTTTGTGGATATTTTTATCTCGAAAAAAATGCGTAATTTCATCCTGTTGGCGCAAACCAATAATATCGCCAGAGCGGCTGAAAAAATACACATGACGGCATCGCCGTTTGGCAAAAGTATTTCGGCGCTGGAAGATCAGATTGGCTACACGCTGTTTACCCGCAAGGATAACAGCATAAGTCTGAACAAGGCCGGGCAGGAGTTGTATCAGAAACTGTTTCCGATTTATCAGTCCTTGTCGGCGATCGATAATGAAATTCATCACTCTGTGCGCGGTTCGCGCAATATTGTGATTGGCGTAGACAACACCTATCCGACGATTATTTTCGACCAGTTGATTAGCCTGGGCGACAAGTACGACGGCGTGACCGTTAAGTCTGTCGAGTTCAGCGAAAACGAAGTCATTGATAACCTGTTTGGCCGTCAACTCGATTTTATCATTTCGCCGCAGTATGTTTCGGCCCGCGTGCAGGAACTGGATAATCTGACCATCAGTGAGTTGAAGCCGCTGCGTCTGGGGTTCCTCGTTTCCCGTCGCTACGAGGATAAACAGCCGCAGGATCTGCTACGTGAACTGCCCTGGCTGCAAATGCGTTTTCAGAATCGGGCCAATTTTGAGGCGATACTGGAAGCACATATGCGGCCATGCGGCATTAACCCGACGATTATCTACCGCCCTTACAGCTTTATGGCGAAGATCAGCGCGGTGGAGCGCGGGCAGTTTCTGACCGTGATCCCATACTTTGCGTGGCGTCTGGTGAACCCGGCGACACTGAAGTATTTCGATGCGCCTGGCCGTCCGATGTATATGCAGGAATACCTGTACTCGTTGAAAAACCACCGCTATACCGCCACGATGCTTCAGCAAATTGCGGAAGATCGTGGCACAGAGGTGAATTAGCCGAGCATCGAACCGTGTTCAATCAGATTGCGGTGCAGATCGAACACGTGGCTGAGATCGTGGTGAATATGCCCGCCAGGCGCACTATCGAGATAGCGGTGCAGATAGTCCTGGTAGAGTGGATGGGCACAGTTGTTGATGATCGTGTGCGCCCGTTGCAACGGTGAGAGTCCGCGAAGATCGGCGATCCCCTGTTCGGTGACGATCACCTTCACGCTGTGTTCGCTGTGGTCAACGTGGCTGCACATCGGGACGATGGTGGAAATCTTGCCGCCTTTGGCGATGGATGGCGCCATAAAGATAGACAGATAGGCGTTGCGCTCAAAATCACCGCTGCCGCCAATGCCGTTCATCAGATTCACACCGGCCACGTGTGTCGAGTTGGCGTGACCGTAGATATCAAATTCCAGCCCCACGTTCAGGGCTATCACCCCAAGACGGCGGATAATCTCTGGATTATTGGAAATCTCCTGCGGGCGGAGCACAATACGGCTGGCGAAGAAGTCCATATTGTCGTAAATCTTCAGCAAGGAATCGGCGGATACCGTCAGGCTGGAGGCGCTGGATCCGGTGATTTTTCCCGTTTCCAGCAGATGGACGACCGACTCCTGCAACACCTCTGAGTACATCATAAAGGGCGGAATGTCCGGATTCTCCCCAAGCCGCGCCATTACGGCATTATTGATATTGCCAACCCCACTTTGCAGCGGCAGAAACTCGGGTGGAATGCGCCCGCGCGCCATCTCTTCCAGCAGAAACGTCACGACGTTATCGGCGATTTGCTGGCTGACAGGGTTGGTGTTATCCAGTACGTTTCCGCTGTCGGGCAGTTCAGTGTCAACCACCGCCACAATCTTGTCAGGATCGATTTGCACATACCGGGTGCCAACGCGATCCATCGCATGATAAATGGGCACGCTGTTGCGACGCGGCGGCGCGCCGGGAATGACGATATCAGCCAGTTCAGCGACGCGTGGGTTGTGGTAGTGATTCAGCTCAATGATGACTTTTTTTGCCCGCAGCAGCCAGGTGGGGGCATTGCCGATCCCGCTGGTAAGCCAGACCCGTCCGTCAGGCGCAATGGCCGAGGCTTCAATTACCGCAACGTCAATATCACCAAAGAAGCCATAGTTAACCATCTGTGCCACTTCGCTCAGATGTAAGTCAACAAAGCGTACCTGACCCTGATTGATTTTTTGCCGTAGGCTGCCTGACGTCTGATACGGCGCGCGCCATGAGATGGCGTCAGCCTCGGACAGTACATCATCGGCGGCAGCACTAATAGACGCCCCCGTCAGCAGCCTAATCTGAAACGGTTTTTGCGCCTGATGAAACTCGCTGGCGCGGCGGGCGATAGCCGCAGGGAGTGCTTTGGGAGAACCCGCGGGGGTAAAGCCGCTGAAGGCAACCATCGCATTATGTTCAATAATCTGCGCCGCGTCGTCGGCGCTCATCCGTGACCAGGGGTCTTTCATATTGTGTCCCTTCCCGGTATCAGTGGCCGACAAAGTTGGGTTTACGTTTATTCAAAAACGCGTTCATCCCTTCCTGATAATCTTCGCTGTCATAAACGGCACGGCGCATTCCCTGAATACGTTCGAACTCGTCGGAATTCATGGTGTGCGCTTCGCCAAGCACGCGTAGCTCTTCTTTTATCACCGCGATGGCAAGCGGCGCTTTTTCCGAGATATGGTGCGCCATCTGCAACGTGAAATCCTCCAGCTCTTCGACGGCGACAACGTGGTTGAGGATACCGACCGCCTGCGCACGCTGTGCGGTAATAGGGGAGGCGGTGAAGATCAGCTCTTTGACGATATGGAAACCCGCATCGCGAGTCAGGTTGTGGATACCGACCAGATTGTACGGCACGCCAAGATTAACCGGAGTCATAGAGAACGTGGAGGTACTGGCTGCGATGATCAGATCGGAACTCATGATCATCTCAAATGCGCCTCCCCAGACGCTGCCCTCGACCATGGAGATAACCGGTTTTGGGTACTTCTGAATCATGCGGGTGATCTGGCGTAGCGGATCGTCATAAGAGAGCGGATCGCGCCTGCCAGCGGGGAGCTCATGAATATCGTGACCGGCGGAAAATACCTTCGCACCGGCTGGTGCGCGCAGGATAATACAGCGAATATCCGGGCGATTGAGATCGCTGAGCGCCAGCATGAGATCGTCAATAAACACTTTGCTCAGGGCGTTCAGCTTGCGGGCATAGTTGAACTCAATGACTGCCACTTTTCGGATAATGACAACATTAACGTATTGATAAGACATATTTTTCTCTTTATTCAAAGTAATGATTCAGAAGGTATTCGCGGATTTGCTGAAGACCGGCGCGTGACGAGAGACGGTTATTTTTGACGGCCTGCTGCGTCAGGTTGTAATAGTGGTCGAAGTCGTCACGGGAGAACAGGAGCCGCAGCGCCTCGGCTTCTGTCTGTTTTTGCAACCAGTTAATTTCCTGCAACTGGCGCACCTGCTGCAGTCGTCCGCTGGCGGTTAACTGGGTTCTGAAATCGCAGATGGCCTGCCAGACCTCGTCAATACCGCGCTTTTCCAGCGCGCTACAGCTCAGCACCTGCGGCTGCCATTCGGCATATTTATGGCGCAAAATATGCAGTGCGCTTTCGTACATATGGCGGGTTATGGCGACGTGGTTGTGGTTTTCGCCGTCATCCTTGTTGATGACAATCAAATCCGCCATTTCCATGATCCCTTTTTTGATGCCCTGCAGGTCGTCGCCGCCACCGGCTATTTGTAACGACACAAAGCAGTCCACCATGTGAGCGATTTCCGTTTCCGACTGTCCAACGCCGACGGTTTCAACGATCACAACGTCGAACCCCGCCGCTTCGCACAGCAGCACCAGTTCCCGGGCATGCAGGCAGGCACCGCCCAGATGACCACGCGAGGGCGCCGGGCGGATAAAGGCCGCATCCGATCGCGCCAGTTCGGTCATTCGCGTTTTGTCGCCAAGAATGCTGCCACCGCTGACAGGACTGCTGGGATCGACGGCAATCACCGCCACGCGCAGTCCGTCGCGGGTAAGACGCGTACCGAAAGCCTCCAGAAACGTGCTTTTCCCGGCGCCAGGCGTGCCCGTGATGCCCAGGCGCAGCGCGTTGCCGGTGAAAGGCATAATGGCATCCAGCAGTTGCGCGCTCAGCGCCTGATGGCGAGGATGTTGACTCTCCACCAGCGTCATGGCCTGGGCGAGCGTGGCCCGTTCTCCCTGTCGTAATAGCCTCACGGTGTCAGCCAGCGTGGATTCGTTAATCATGATGTTGGCTTATCCGCCTCAGCACATCGCGTACGCTGTCCAGCATCGGCGTGCCGGGGCCGTAAATTGCCGCTACGCCGCGCTCCTGCAGGTAGGCATAATCCTGGGGAGGAATCACGCCGCCGGCGACCACGCAGATATCGTCACGCCCCCATTTTTTCAACGCGGCGACCAGTTCAGGGATGAGCGTTTTGTGACCGGCCGCCAGCGATGAGGCGCCGACGACGTGTACATCGTTTTCTACCGCCAGACGGGCGATCTCTTCCGGGGTGGAGAACATCGGGCTGAGATCGACATCGAATCCGAGATCGGAATAGGCGCTGGCGATCACTTTCGCACCGCGATCGTGACCATCCTGGCCCATTTTGGCGATCAAAATGCGGGGACGGCGACCATTGTCTTCGAGGAACTGCCCGGTCTGCGCAACGATGGCGTCAAACTCGCAGGCCGATTTCTCGGATTGATGGTAGCTCTGCGCAATCACCCCGGTGACGCACTGGCTTGGCACCAGATAACGGTCAAATGCGGATTCCAGCGCGTCGGAGATCTCACCCAGCGTGGCGCGTGCGCGCGCCGCATGAATGGCGGCGGCCAACAGATTTTCATTATGCTGTGCGGCGTGGGTTAACGCCGCCAGCGCGGCGTTAACGGCGGCATCATCGCGGGTCGCGCGGACCTGCGCCAGCGAGGCGATCTGCTCGTTGCGCACCTTAATGTTGTCTATCTCCAGTACCGTCGTTTCGTCTTCTTTTTCCAGCTTGTATTTGTTGACGCCGACAATCACGCGCTTGCCCTGGTCGATCAGCGACTGTTCGCGGGCAGAGGACTCTTCGATCATCCGTTTCGGCAGCCCGGCTTCGATAGCTTTTGCCATTCCACCGGCCTCGTCGATCTGCCTGATAATCTCCCGCGTCTGTTTCACGACCTGATCGGTCAATGATTCCACATAGTATGATCCGGCAAGCGGATCCACGGTGCGGCAGATTTCTGACTCTTCCTGAAGGATTATCTGCGTGTTACGTGCAATGCGGGCGGAAAAGTCGGTGGGCAGACCGAGTGCTTCGTCAAAGGCGTTGGTATGGAGCGACTGGGTGCCGCCAAGCGTGGCGCCGAGCGCTTCGATAGTGGTTCGGATCACGTTGTTATACGGATCCTGTTCGGTCAGGCTCCAGCCAGAGGTCTGGCAGTGGGTGCGAAGCGCTAAGGATTTCGGGTCGGTTGCGCCGAAACCCCTAACTGCTTCGCTCCACAGATAACGCGCCGCGCGCAGCATGGCGATGTTCATGAACAGATCCATGCCTATGCCAAAGAAGAACGAAAGGCGGGGCGCGAAGTCGTCAATTTTCAGTCCGGCGGAAAGGGCGGCTTTGATGTATTCAATGCCATCGGCCAGCGTAAAGGCGACCTGCTGCACGCAGTTGGCACCCGCTTCGGCCATATGGTAGCCGCTGATGCTGATGGTATTAAAGCGAGGCATGTTGTCCGAACACCAGGCGATGATGTCGGCGATAATTCGCATTGAGGACGTTGGCGGGTAGATGTAAGTATTGCGGCAGAGGTACTCTTTCAGAATATCGTTCTGAATGGTTCCGGTTAGCTGCTGCGGCGTCACGCCTTGCTCTTGCGCCGCGACGATGTAAAACGCCATCACTGGCAGTACCGCGCCGTTCATGGTCATCGACACCGACATCTTATCCAGAGGGATCTGGTCGAAAAGTACCTTCATGTCTTCGACGGTATCTATCGCCACGCCCGCTTTGCCGACATCGCCCGCGACGCGTGGGTTATCGGAATCATAACCACGGTGGGTGGCGAGATCGAAAGCCACAGAAAGGCCCTTCTGTCCGGCGGCGAGGTTGCGACGATAGAAAGCGTTAGACTCTTTGGCGGTAGAGAAACCGGCGTACTGACGGATGGTCCACGGTTGCGCGGTATACATGGTTGCGCGCGGTCCGCGTACGTAAGGCGGCAGACCGGGAAGGGTGCCGGTGACTTCCAGTTTATCGAGATCGGCTTCGGTATACAGCGGCTTGATGGCAATGCCTTCCGCTGTCTGTTTGACCAGCGATTCGACGGTTTTTCCCCGTCGGCTGAGCTCCTTGTTGGCGAGTGTCTGCCACTCCGGTAAGTCTGACATTTTTTGCTCCGTAATCCGCAATAAAAAGAGGGTATTGCGGGTACGATGAGCTTTTTAATGCCCCCTGTCGCCAGCAAAAAATAGCCAACGATGCGTCGTTTTTTGCCGGGTGGGATTATTCATTTTGTAATGAATTTCAAAGAAAAAATAACGGCGGGTAACTTCCCGCCGTTATACCGTTGCGGTGATACTCAGCACAATGTCGCGAGAATCACTCTGTCGGCATTGAAATACGCTGTAACGTTAGCGCCTTCGGACAGCGATGCGGCATCATCCACGGGTACGGTGGCGCACAGTATCTGACCGTCCGGCAGCGTCATTAATACTTCACACTGTTCTGCGCCGCGTTCAATATGATTGATAATGCCCTGGAGTTGGTTATCTGCCGCCTGGGCGATGGCGTCGTCCAGGGTGATCCCCACCCACGGCGCTTTCAGCAGCACGAGGACTTCTTTGCCTTCATCAAGCCCCAGTCGCTCGCCGCTCTGGGCGGTAATCGCCACTTTCAGCCGCGTTTCACCATCGGCTAACAGCACATCGACATGCTGCTGCACCTGATCGCGATCGCGGGCGGTAATGGTGCCAAACCACTGGTTACGCGCGCTGGTTTGCAGGGAAAAACGCGAGATCGCCGCTAACAGGCTATTGAGCGGCAGCGCGTCATCGTCGCTTAAGACATCGAAGGCTTTTTGCTGAATCTGCCCCAGCAGATCGTAAAGCTGGATCAGGCGCTGCCCGTAGCGGGTCAACACTGCGCCACCGCCGCCTTTGCCGCCTGTCGCACGGTCGACCAGCGTCTGCTCGCTGAGGAGGTTCATTTCATTGATGGCGTCCCAGGCGCTCTTATAGCTGATGCCTGCATCTTTCGCGCCCTGACTAATGGAACCGGAAAGTGCAATATGCTTGAGCAAAGAGATGCGTCGGGGATCGGCAAACAGTTTTTGCTGAAGTTTCAGGGTAAGAAGGATTTCGGCTTGCATAACAAGATCCTGGTAAAAAGGTTATTGTGACGGAAAACCACAGAGACGCAAAGCCGACCGCACAAAAGGGGAGTGCTTTTCTCAGTGATGCGGTTAGAATACTACAAGGACTATATCAGGAGTTGACCATGTTAGAGTTATTGAAAAGTCTGGTATTCGCCGTAATCATGGTACCTGTGGTGATGGCCATCATCCTGGGTCTGATTTACGGTCTCGGTGAAGTGTTCAACATTTTCTCCGGTATCGGTCAGAAAGACCAGTCCAGACAGAATCACTGATTTCAAACGCCCGCTCAGTCGGGCGTTTTTGTCTCCTTCGTCTTTCAGGCCGCATTTTTGTTGGCCGCGCCCGATCGCTCAAAGATTTGCCGCCCTAATGCAACCCGAAATCCAATGGGGATTGTTTCTCAAGTTCTCCTCATTCCTGCCGATATTTTCTTTGCGTAACCTCTTATAGGTATCAATAACTTCTGGGAAAAACGTTGCTTTGTCGTTATATTTGCGTCTACATAACGACACTCGAAAGGAGTTACAGATGGCTCGTACATGGTTACGCCTGTTTGCTGGGGCAACATTATCACTGACTGTTGCCGGACATGCGCTGGCGGATGAAGGGAAAATCACGGTATTTGCAGCGGCGTCATTGACTAACGCGATGCAGGATATCGCGGCAGAATACAAAAAAGAGAAGAATGTCGACGTGGTCTCCTCTTTTGCTTCATCTTCGACGCTGGCTCGCCAGATAGAAGCTGGTGCGCCAGCGGATCTGTTCATTTCTGCCGATCAGAAATGGATGGACTACGCGGTAGATAAGAAGTCGATTGATACGGCATCGCGTCAGACGCTGCTGGGCAACAGCCTTGTGGTGGTGGCGCCAAAAGCCAGTGAGCAGAAAGATTTTACTATCGACAGTAAAACCAACTGGACGACGCTGCTGAACGGTGGACGGCTGGCGGTGGGCGATCCGGAACACGTTCCGGCGGGGATCTACGCGAAAGAAGCGCTACAGAAACTGGGTGCCTGGGAAACATTGTCACCGAAACTGGCACCAGCAGAAGATGTGCGCGGCGCGCTGGCGCTGGTCGAGCGTAACGAAGCGCCACTGGGCATCGTTTACGGTTCTGACGCGGTTGCCAGCAAAGGGGTTAAAGTCGTGGCCACCTTCCCGGAAGACTCGCACAAAAAAGTGGAATACCCCATCGCGATTGTCGATGGACATAAAAACGCCACGGTCAGCGCGTTCTATGATTACCTGAAAGGACCGCAGGCTGCTGAAATCTTTAAACGCTACGGATTTACGACCAAGTAATGATATTGACCGATCCCGAATGGCAGGCCGTTTTCCTGAGCCTGAAAGTGTCTTCCCTGGCCGTGCTGTTTAGTTTGCCGTTTGGGATATTCTTTGCCTGGCTGCTGGTGCGCTGCACCTTCCCAGGCAAAGCCTTACTGGATAGCGTGCTGCATCTGCCGCTGGTGTTACCGCCGGTGGTGGTCGGTTATCTGCTGCTGGTCTCGATGGGACGGCGCGGATTTATCGGTCAGTGGCTGTACGACTGGTTTGGTATTACCTTTGCCTTTAGCTGGCGCGGCGCGGTACTGGCGGCGGCAGTGATGTCTTTCCCACTGATGGTGCGCGCCATCCGGCTGGCGCTGGAAGGGGTGGACATCAAGCTGGAGCAAGCCGCCCGGACGTTGGGCGCTGGACGCTGGCGCGTCTTCTTCACCATTACTCTCCCGCTAACGCTGCCTGGCATTATTGTCGGCACGGTGCTGGCATTTGCCCGCTCGCTCGGCGAGTTTGGCGCTACGATTACCTTTGTCTCCAACATTCCCGGAGAAACGCGCACCATTCCTTCGGCGATGTATACCCTGATCCAGACGCCTGGCGGTGAAAGCGCCGCGGCGCGACTGTGCCTTATCTCCATCGTACTGGCGCTGATTTCACTGTTGATTTCTGAATGGCTGGCGCGGCTCAGCCGCGAACGGGCGGGGCGATAATCATGCTGGAACTCAACTTCTCTCAGACGCTGGGCACCCACTGCGTCACGCTCAACCAAACGCTGCCCGCCAGCGGAATCACCGCGATTTTTGGCGTCTCCGGTTCTGGAAAAACCTCGCTCATCAATGCCATCAGTGGCCTGACGCGACCGCAAAAAGGGCGCATTGTGCTCAACGGACGGGTGCTGAACGACACGGAAAAACGTATTTGTCTGACGCCGGAAAAACGTCGGGTAGGCTACGTTTTTCAGGATGCGCGCCTGTTTCCGCATTATAAAGTACGCGGCAATCTGCGTTACGGCATGGCGAAAAGCATGGCCGGTCAGTTTGATAAGCTGGTGGCGCTGTTAGGTATTGAGCCCCTGCTCGACAGACTGCCGGGCGGCCTCTCCGGTGGTGAAAAACAGCGTGTGGCGATTGGTCGGGCGCTGCTGACCGCGCCGGAACTGCTGCTGCTGGATGAACCACTCGCCTCGCTGGATATTCCGCGTAAGCGCGAACTGTTGCCCTATCTGCAACGCCTGGCGCGGGAGATCAACATTCCCATGCTCTACGTCAGCCACTCGCTCGACGAAATTCTCCATCTGGCCGATAACGTGATGGTACTGGAAGACGGTCGGGTGAAGGCGTTTGGCGCGCTGGAAGAGGTCTGGAGCAGCAGCGTGATGCATCCGTGGCTGCCGAAAGAACAGCAGAGCAGCATCCTGAAGGTGAGCGTGCTGGAGCATCATCCGCATTACGCCATGACGGCACTGGCGCTGGGCGACCAGCATTTGTGGGTCAATAAGCTCAATGAACCGCTGCAAGCCTCGTTGCGCATTCGTATTCAGGCGTCGGATGTTTCACTGGTGCTACAACCGCCGCAGCAGACCAGTATCCGCAATATTTTGCGCGCGAAGGTGACCCACTGCTACGACGATAACGGGCAGGTGGAAGTTCAGCTTGAGGTCGGGGGCAAAACGCTGTGGGCGCGCATAAGCCCGTGGGCCAGGGATGAGCTTGGGATCAAACCAGGCCTGTGGCTGTACGCGCAAATCAAGAGCGTATCCATAACCGCCTGATTACAGCAGTTGGCTATAGATGAACTTCGCAATGCTGTCGGTGGTGTTGTCGCCGATGACGACGTTAGCACGTGCTTTGATCTCGTCGTCAGCATTGCCCATCGCCACGCCGGTACCGGCCGCTTCCAGCATGCTGATGTCGTTGTAGTTATCCCCGAAGGCAATCACGTTTTCCATCGAGCCGCCCTGAGATTCGACCCACTGGGTCAGGCGTTTGCCCTTACTGTTACCCTGACGGGCGATATCGACCTGATCGTGCCACGACCATTCGCATTCAAGGCCCAGTTGCTGTTCGACATGTTTGCCAAATTGCTGCAGTTTAGGGATATCGTCGTCTGTCAGGGCGAATTTCCAGACCGCGTTGACATCGCGCGCCGCCTGTGCCAGTGAAGGCACCTGAGTGAAGACCGGACGCTGTTCCGGTGGCAGCGTCTGCGCCCAGTTTGATGTGCGAATGACATGGCCGGTCGGATGCTCATACAGCATGGCGTCATCGACATACATCAGACCATGAACCTGATGCGATTCCAGCAATGTAATAAGCTGCAGCGCCTGGTCAACCGGCAATGGGTCGGCCTCAAGAACATTTTTTGCGTGATAATCATACAAATAAGTGCCATTACAGCAAATTGCAGGTGTATCCAGCGCCAGTGCCTGATAAAAAGGATGAATCGCGACGTGATGACGCCCGGTGACGATGATAAGTTGGTAACCCGCCGCTCTGGCGCGTGACAGCGCTTCGACAGACGAGGGGAGCAGGGTCTTTTGCGGGGTCAGCAGGGTTCCATCTAAATCCAGGGCAATCACGCGAGCGGTCATATCGTCATCCCGATTAACATTGAAAATTTTGTCTGCCTGAATGGTACACCGGGACGGGGAGCAGGCAAAATTTAGTACGTATACCCTGAATAATTCGAGTTGCAGGTGCGTTGGCTGCAACTTGAAGTATGACGGATATAGATTCAGCATTCACCGTTAAAAGCGACTACGTTAAGCTGTATTCCATCATTGCAGCCAGTTGCCTAAAGCAGAGGAGCATTCATGAAGCAAACCGTTTATACCGCCAGCCCTGAAAGCCAACAGATCCACGTCTGGAGCCTGAGTCATGATGGCGCGTTGAAGCTGGTACAGGTGGTTGATGTGCCCGGGCAGGTTCAGCCGATGGTGGTCAGCCCGGATAAACGCTATCTCTACGTGGGCGTGCGTCCTGAATTCCGCGTGCTGGCTTACCGGATTGCGCCGGATGATGGTGCGCTGACGTTTGCTGCAGAATCCGCACTGCCGGGCAGCCCAACACACATTTCAACCGATCATCATGGGCGTTTCGTCTTTGTCGGCTCCTATAATGCGGGCAACGTCAGCGTGACGCGTCTGGAAGACGGCCTGCCGGTCGGGCTTGTGGATGTGGTGGAAGGGATGGATGGCTGTCACTCTGCCAATATCTCTCCGGACAACCGCACCCTGTGGGTGCCTGCGCTGAAGCAGGATCGCATCTGCCTGTTTACCCTAAGCGATGACGGTAAGCTGGTGGCGCAAGAGCCGGCAGAAGTGACCACCGTTGAAGGGGCCGGTCCGCGTCATATGGCGTTCCATCCGAATCAGCAATATGCGTACTGCGTCAACGAGCTCAACAGTTCTGTGGACGTCTGGGAGCTGAAAGATCCGCACGGCGACATCGAATGCGTGCAAACGCTGGATATGATGCCGGCTGATTTCTCTGACACCCGCTGGGCGGCGGACATTCACATTACGCCCGATGGTCGTCATCTGTATGCCTGTGACCGCACCGCCAGCCTGATTACCGTATTCAGCGTTTCAGAAGATGGCAGCGTGTTGACCAAAGAGGGCTTCCAGCCAACCGAAACGCAGCCGCGCGGTTTCAACGTTGACCATAGTGGGAAATACCTGATTGCCGCCGGACAGAAGTCGCACCATATTGCGGTGTACGAGATTGCCGGTGAGCAGGGGTTGTTGACGGAAAAGGGACGTTATGCGGTAGGCCAGGGCCCAATGTGGGTAGTGGTTAACGCGTATTAATCGGGGGCGCTTTTAACCCACCGGTAAAAGAACAACCGGCATCGCAGGATGCCGGTTTTTTATGCTTACTGCTTCGGTGCCGCCACCACTTTGCTGCCCACACCGCGGTTATTGTATTCCCACATGCGGTTAAAGTTGGTGTCGTTCAGGTTACGCTGGGTTTCGCCTTTATCATCTTTCGCGCCGGTATTGCCCGCGAAAGGACGCTTCGAGACCACCGCGTCAGCCCACGGCTGCGCCATGTTAAAGCCTTCGTTGATCACGCTATCGCGGATCACGACCTGACCGTTGGTGTTGCTGTCAACATCCAGTGAGCGGCCCAGTTGCGCCACGCCGTCACCGGCGGCAGTGAAGCGGCTGTTGGTGGCGAGGAAACCGTAGTAAATGTTCGACAGCGTTGCCGGTGCGAAGACGTACGCTTCTTGTTGAGTACGGGAGTTCACCACGCGGAAATCGGTGTTATCGAACACCACTGCGCCGCGACCGGAAACCATATCCACATCACCTTCGATGTAGCTGTTGGTGACCAGGGTGCGCGGCTGACGATCATTTTCCAGACGGTTCTGCACGCCGCTGTTGGTCACAAAGAAGGTGTTCTGGCGACCCAGAATGTTTACCTTGTCGATCTGAACTTTGTCACCGTCGGTGCGTAACGCAACGGCCGGGTGGTTACCCGCATCCACGCTGTCGCCGAGATTGTTTTCAACGGTCAGATTCTGCAACTGCAGGCCATTGTTCTGTGACCACAGTACGGCTGAACACATCACGCCAATGTTCGCGCCGCGTTTGCTCTGGCAGTTGTCAAACATGTACCAGGCCGGTTTACCAGGCATATATTTCCCACCCGGGTTCACCGTATGACGCCAGTCAGCGGTGCTCATTTCACCGTCAATCGCCGCGCCAATCTTCACGTCTAACGGTTTTTCACCCGTTCCGTATAGCGTCAGGCTGCCCGGTGCCGCAGGGATATAGACCGTTCCCTGATACTCACCCGGCATAATGGCAATGTACTGACGTTTGTTGGTGCGCGTGGTGATCGCTGCATCCACTGCCGCCTGAATGGTGGCATGGGTCACGCCCTGCGTACCGGCCGGGCCGACGACAAAGTCAGGCTGCGCGGGCAGAGAAATCGAGGACGGCGTCCACGGCGCGGTGTTCGGCGTCAGGGAAGAAAAATAGTTTTTAGCGACAAAATTCTGCGCTTCATTCGCCGACAAAATGGGGCGCGAGGAGGTTCCAGGCGCGGTTTGATCGGAAGGAATTTGATCCGGCGGGGTAGAGCTACAGGCGGTCAGCGTCACGCCAAAAGCCAGTGCCAGCGCCAGACGGGAAACTGATGATGTGTTCACGAGTTGCTCCGGGCTATAAAAGTATCCATTGAAGCCTGCTTTTTTATACTAAGTTGAGCAAAACGGGAAGGCGAAAAGCTAAAAAGTTGTTTTTTAAACCACTCCTCGCGGATCCTGATACCGCGAACGTCACAATTAAGTAACATTTTTGCCCTGGATGATTGACTTCCCGCGCGCGATCTCAAATAAATGTCTATACAACCTAAGACAAGTGGGAGAGGGCATGCAACACCTGTTACCTGATGATACGCTCTGGCGAAACCTTCGTCTGGCGACGCTCGACCCGGAGCAGCCGACGCCGTATGGCATGCTGGACCGTCATGCGTTGATTATCCGTGAGGGGCGCGTGCTGGCGATTGTGCCGGAGACATCACTCCCGACAGCGCACGCCAATACGCATGACCTGCAGGGGCGTCTGGTGACGCCCGGACTGATTGACTGCCACACGCATCTGGTGTTTGGCGGCAACCGCGCCAGCGAGTGGGAACAACGGCTGAACGGTGTCTCTTACCAGCAGATCAGCGCGCAGGGCGGTGGTATTAACGCTACCGTGTCGGCAACGCGTGCCGCAACAGAGGAGACGCTCTTTGCCTCTGCACAGGCGCGGATCGCGCGTCTGATACGAGAGGGCGTGACCCTGCTGGAAGTGAAATCCGGCTACGGTCTGAATGTGGCAGCAGAAGAAAAGATGCTGCGCGTTGCGGCCCGCCTGGCCGAAGAGAATCTCATCGAAATCAGCCCCACGCTGCTGGCGGCGCATGCCGTACCGGTTGAATATCGGGACAATCCTGACGGTTATATCACCCACGTCTGCGAAACGATACTGCCGCAGTTATGGGAAAAGGGGCTGTTTGAAGCGGTCGATCTGTTTTGCGAGAGCGTAGGGTTTACCCTGGCCCAGAGCGAGCGGGTACTGCACGCGGCGCAGGCGGCAGGCATCCCGGTCAAAGGGCATGTTGAGCAATTGTCTCTGCTTGGCGGGACGCAGCTGGTCAGTCGCTATCATGGGCTTTCTGCGGATCACATTGAATATCTTGATGAAGCAGGCGTGGCGGCGATGCGTCACAGCGGTACCGTTGGCGTACTGCTTCCGGGGGCGTTTTATTTTCTGAAAGAGACACAGCGCCCGCCCGTTGAATTGCTGCGTCGCTACCAGATCCCAATGGCCGTAGCGACCGATTTCAATCCCGGCACCAGTCCCTTCATCAGCCTGCACCTGGCGATGAACATGGCCTGCGTTCAGTTTGGACTGACACCGGAAGAGGCGTGGGCGGGCGTTACCCGTCATGCCGCTCAGGCGCTGGGACGCCAGACGACGCACGGACAACTAAAAGCGGGCTACGTTGCCGATTTTAACGTCTGGGATGCGCAAAACCCGGTGGAGATCCTCTATGAACCAGGACGCAACCCGCTGTATCAACGCATATTTCGAGGAGAAATGACATGACGCAATGGGAAACTGCTGCCCCTGATCTGTGGCAGGGGCGAGATGACAGCGGTGAAGCCGCAAACGCGCTGCGTCTGTTTCAGACCACAGCGCGCAGCCTGACGTTTTCGCCAGAGCATTATCGCGACAAAATAGCGCTGCTCGGCTTTGCCTGCGATGAGGGGGTTAAGCGTAATCAAGGGCGTCCCGGTGCCGCCGGCGCGCCGGACGCGCTGCGTTGTGCGCTGGCGAACCTGGCGAGCCACGCGGGGCATGAGCGACTGGTGGATATGGGGAATCTACTGGCCCCGACGGCGGATCTGGAAGGGGCGCAACAGGCGCTGCGTGATGCGGTCTCTCGATGTCATCAGGCCGGGATGCGCACCTTCGTTCTTGGCGGCGGACATGAGACGGCATTCGGCCACGGGGCGGGTATTTTCGACGCGTTCCCCGGCGAGCGGGTAGGGATCGTTAACCTCGACGCACATCTGGATCTGCGCAACGCCGGGCGGGCGACTTCCGGTACGCCGTTTCGTCAACTGGCACAGCTTTGCGACCAGCAGCAGCGCGAGTTCCGCTACGCCTGCATCGGCGTCAGTCGGGCGGCAAATACTCAGGCGCTGTGGGACGAGGCGCAAAAGCGCAACGTGCTGGTGGTTGAAGATTTGCAGTGCAGCGAAGCCCACGCCCGGCTGGCGGCGTTTATCAGCGAGGTAGATAAACTCTATCTGACGGTCGATCTCGACGTACTGCCTGTTGCCGAGATGCCCGCGGTGTCGGCTCCGGCGGCGCTGGGCGTGCCCTTGGCGACCCTGCTGACGGTGATTGAGCCTGTTTGTCGCAGCGGTAAGCTGCAGGCGGTGGATATGGTTGAATTTAATCCTCGCTTTGATAATGATGGCAGGTCGGCACGCGTGGCTGCGCGGCTTGGCTGGCAAATCGCCCATTGGTGGCAGTAATCGATTGATAAGGTAAAACATTCCCATGACACTCTCTCGCCCTCGTTCTGCTCCCGCGCCGTTTTATGAGACGGTTAAACGCGAGATTAGCGAAAAGATCGCCAGCGGCGTCTGGCAGCCGCACGATCGCATTCCGTCGGAGGCGGAGCTGGTGGCGCAGTACGGCTTCAGTCGGATGACCATCAACCGGGCGCTGCGCGAACTGACCGACGAAGGGATGCTGGTGCGCCTGCAGGGGGTGGGAACCTTTGTCGCGGAGCCGAAAGGCCAGTCTGCACTGTTTGAAATTCGCAGTATTGCCGACGAAATCGCCTCCCGGGGGCATCGGCATCACTGCGAGGTGCTGATTCTGGAAAAAAAACCGGCCAATGCGCGACAGGCGGCGGTGCTGAAGGTCAGTGAAGGGACGACGATTTTCCACTCTGTGATGGTACATTTTGAAAACGACCAGCCGGTACAGATAGAAGATCGCTGTGTGAATGCCGACATTGTCCCGGCATATCTGGCGCAGGATTACAGTCAGACCACGCCACATGCCTATCTGTCGTTGATTGCCCCGCTGACGGAAGGGGAGCACATTGTTGAAGCAGTGCGCGCTACGGCGCAAGAGTGTGCCTTACTGGATATTGGCGAGACCGATCCTTGTCTGCTGATTCGTCGTACCACCTGGTCCGCCACGCAGATCGTTTCCCATGCGCGACTGCTCTTCCCGGGGTCTCGCTACCGGTTACAGGGCCATTTCTCCTCCTGAATCACGCGAACTGAAAAGCGTGATTGCTGACGCAATATAACAAAAATGTATCTTTTTTGTTAATTGCTGCCTTGTTATGTCTTGTATAGACAAGTATATATTTACCTCACACCCTATCATTCCATTATGCCGGATAAACAGTATCCGGCACGTCCGTGAGGAGTCGTTGTTATGTCTCATAGCAAGTATCGCCAGCAAGATATCCGCGCCCCGCGAGGGACAACGCTGACGGCCAAATCCTGGCTGACCGAAGCGCCGCTGCGCATGTTGATGAATAACCTGGATCCCGACGTCGCCGAAAACCCGCATGAGCTGGTGGTGTACGGTGGTATAGGGCGCGCGGCCCGTAACTGGGAGTGCTATGACGCGATTGTCAATGCCCTGACTCAACTGGAAGCGGATGAAACGCTGCTGGTTCAGTCCGGCAAACCGGTTGGCGTATTCAGAACCCATCAGAACGCCCCGCGCGTGCTCATCGCCAACTCCAACCTCGTTCCGCACTGGGCGACCTGGGAGCATTTCAACGAACTGGATGCGAAAGGGCTGGCGATGTACGGCCAGATGACGGCCGGAAGCTGGATCTATATCGGCAGTCAGGGGATTGTGCAGGGCACCTATGAAACGTTTGTCGAAGCGGGACGCCAGCATTACGACGGCAATCTGCGCGGGCGCTGGGTGTTAACCGCCGGACTCGGCGGCATGGGGGGCGCGCAGCCGTTGGCGGCAACGCTGGCTGGCGCCTGTTCTCTGAACATTGAATGTCAACAGAGCCGCATCGATTTCCGCCTGCGCACCCGCTATGTCGATGAACAGGCGACGTCTCTCGATGACGCGCTGGCGCGTATCGAAAAATATACCCGCGAAGGCAAAGCCGTTTCGATTGCCCTGTGCGCCAATGCGGCGGACGTCGTGCCCGAGCTGGTGAAACGCGGCGTACGCCCGGACATGGTCACCGACCAGACCAGCGCCCACGATCCCTTGCATGGCTATCTGCCTTCCGGCTGGGACTGGGAGACCTATCAGCAGAAAGCGCTCTCCGATCCGCAGGGAACCGTAGAGGCAGCGAAGCGTTCGATGGCGAAACACGTCGAGGCTATGCTGGCGTTCAACGACATGGGCGTACCTACGTTCGATTACGGCAACAATATCCGTCAGATGGCAAAAGAGATGGGCGTGGAAAACGCCTTTGCCTTTCCTGGCTTCGTACCGGCCTATATTCGCCCGCTGTTCTGTCGCGGAATCGGACCGTTCCGCTGGGTGGCGCTTTCCGGCGATCCACAGGATATTTATAAAACCGATGCCAAAGTGAAAGAGATTGTGGCGGATGACGAGCACCTCCATCGCTGGCTGGACATGGCGCGGGAGCGGATTAATTTCCAGGGGCTGCCAGCGCGTATCTGCTGGGTGGGTCTTGAATGGCGGCAAAAACTCGGCCTGGCGTTCAACGAAATGGTGCGCAGTGGTGAAGTCTCAGCACCGATTGTGATCGGTCGCGACCATCTGGATTCCGGCTCTGTCGCCAGCCCGAACCGCGAAACCGAGGCGATGCGCGACGGCTCTGACGCGGTGTCCGACTGGCCGCTGCTCAATGCGCTGCTCAACACGGCGAGCGGAGCCACCTGGGTATCGCTGCACCACGGCGGCGGCGTAGGAATGGGCTTCTCGCAGCACGCCGGGATGGTCATTGTCTGCGACGGCAGCGATGAAGCGGCCGAGCGAATTGCCCGGGTACTGCATAACGATCCGGCGACCGGCGTGATGCGTCATGCGGATGCGGGCTACGACATCGCCGTGGAGTGCGCTGTGGAACAAGGTCTGAATCTACCGATGGTTGCGGCAACGCAGGGGAAACGCTGATATGAACACCATGACCTTAACGCCGGGCCATCTGAGCTTTTCACAGCTGCGCGAAGTCTGGCAGCGGCCGGTTAAACTGAGCCTCGACGCCAGCGCCATCGACGGCATTAACGCCAGCGTGGCCTGCGTCAACACGATTGTCGCTGAAGGGCGTACGGCCTACGGCATTAACACGGGTTTTGGCCTGCTGGCGCAAACGCGCATTGCCGATGACGATCTGCAAAACCTGCAGCGTTCGCTGGTGCTGTCGCATGCGGCAGGCGTGGGCGACGCGTTAGATGACGCGCTGGTGCGCCTGATCATGGTGCTGAAGATAAACAGCCTGGCGCGTGGTTTCTCCGGCATTCGTCTTAGCGTGATAGACGCGCTGATTGCGCTGGTTAACGCCGAAGTCTGGCCGCACATTCCGGCGAAAGGGTCGGTGGGCGCATCAGGTGATTTGGCGCCGCTGGCCCATATGTCGCTCACGCTGTTAGGTGAAGGGAAGGCGCGCTGGCAGGGCGAATGGCTACCCGCGACGGAAGCACTGAAAAAAGCCGGGCTGGAGCCGATTACGCTGGCGGCGAAAGAAGGGCTGGCGCTGCTTAACGGCACGCAGGCGTCGACGGCGTTTGCGCTGCGCGGGCTGTTTGAAGCGCAGGAGCTGTTCGCGTCCGCCATCGTGTGCGGATCGTTAACCACCGAAGCGGTGCTGGGGTCACGCCGCCCGTTTGATGCGCGCATTCACGCCGCGCGCGGGCAGCGTGGGCAGATTGACGCGGCGGCGCTGTATCGCCACGTACTGACGGAGACCAGCGCGCTGTCGGCGTCACACCACAATTGTGAAAAGGTGCAGGATCCGTATTCTCTGCGCTGTCAGCCGCAGGTGATGGGCGCGTGCCTGACGCAGATGCGCCAGGTGATGGACGTGCTGCTGGCGGAAGCCAATGCGGTCTCCGATAACCCGCTGGTTTTTGCTGAGCAGGGGGACGTCATCTCCGGCGGTAACTTCCATGCCGAACCGGTGGCGATGGCGGCGGATAATCTGGCGCTGGCCATTGCCGAGATAGGCGCGCTTTCCGAACGCCGTATTGCGCTGATGATGGATAAACACATGTCGCAACTGCCGCCTTTCCTCGTCAAAAACGGTGGGGTGAACTCCGGCTTTATGATTGCCCAGGTGACGGCGGCAGCGCTCGCCAGTGAGAACAAAGCGCTGGCGCATCCGCACAGCGTGGACAGTCTGCCAACGTCGGCGAATCAGGAAGATCATGTATCGATGGCACCGGCGGCGGGACGCAGGTTGTGGGAAATGGCGGCGAATACTCGCGGCGTACTGGCCGTCGAGTGGCTGGCAGCCTGTCAGGGGATCGATTTACGCGAAGGGTTAACGTCAAGTCCGCTACTGGAGCAGGCGCGAACCGCATTACGTGAGCAGGTCGCGCATTATACCCAGGACCGTTTTTTCGCCCCGGATATTGAGCGTGCGACAGCATTGCTTGCGCAGGGGACTTTGTTGCAGCTTGTGCCGGAGTTTCTTTGAACAGCGCCGGATGGCGCTGACGCTTATCCGGCCTACGAATTCCTCCCGTAGGCCGGATAAGACGCGTGAGCGTCGTCATCCGGCACAATACGATCAACTGAACATCGCGGTAATCGACGCGCTGGCGAGCGAGTGGAAATGGACGTTAAATCCTACCATCGCGCCGCTGGCACCTTCATCGACGTCAATCTTGTCCACATCCAGCGCGTGAACGGTAAAGATATAGCGGTGGGTTTCCCCTTTTGGCGGCGCGGCGCCGCCGTAGCCCGCTTTACCGAAGTCGGTACGCGTCTGGATAACGCCGTCTGGCAGCGCGACCAGGCCGGAGCCAAAGCCCTGCGGCAGCACCCGGGTGTCGGCTGGAATATTGGCCACTACCCAGTGCCACCAGCCGGAACCGGTTGGCGCATCCGGGTCAAAACAGGTCACCACGAAACTCTTCGTTCCGGCAGGCACCTCGTCCCAGGCCAGATGCGGAGAAAGGTTATCGCCGTTATAGCCCATACCGTTGAAGACATGGCGCTGGGGAAGCTTTTCCCCGTCGCGCAGATCGTTGCTGATTAATTTCATGCACTCTCCTTCATTCTTGCCAAAAAGTGTCGCCAGAAACTCCACAGCTTACCGTTAATTAGTAAGCGTCGTCTCAGCACCGTCTGGCAGATCCTGATATTCCTGAGAGGATAGTGGACACCAAATATGGTGGACGCTATCCATGAAATCATTAACCGCAGTGCGTAAAAAAAGCCCTAATTATCCCGTTGAGTTCAAAATCAAAATGGTTGAACTCTCGCATCGACCAGAGATCTCCGTAGCGCAACTCGCTCGTGAGCATGGGATCAACGATAATTTGCTGTTCAAGTGGCGCCAGTACTGGCGCGAAGGAAAACTACGTCCTCCTTCAACAACAGAAAACAACGTGCCTGAGCTGCTCCCGATAACACTTGATGCCGAAGATGTTGTCCCTACAACCTCCCCCCGGTCACAACCTGTAGCTGCTGCGGCACCTGAATCACTCAATATCAGCTGTGAAGTAACGTTCCGGCACGGATCACTCCGTCTGAATGGTGCCATCAGCGAAAATATCCTGAACCTGCTGATACGGGAGCTCAAACGTTGATCCCATTACCATCAGGGACAAAGATCTGGCTGGTCGCTGGCATCACCGATATGAGAAACGGCTTCAACGGCCTGGCGGCAAAGGTGCAGACGACGCTGAAAGACGATCCGATGTCAGGTCACGTTTTTATCTTCCGTGGGCGTAATGGCAGTCAGATAAAGCTCCTCTGGTCTACCGGCGATGGACTGTGTCTGCTGACCAAACGGCTGGAGCGCGGCCGCTTCGCCTGGCCGTCAGCCCGGGATGGCAAAGTGTTCCTCACACCGGCACAGCTGGCGATGCTCCTTGAAGGTATCGACTGGCGGCAGCCTAAAAGACTGCTTACGTCCCTGACTATGTTGTAAGCCTCTTTATCCTGGTCGACGCTGAATGAGCCTGGTAATATACCCGGTATGAGCAGCTCACTTCCTGACGATATCAATGCACTGAAACGTCTCCTTGCCGAACAGGAGGCGCTGAACCGTGCCCTGCTGGAAAAGCTGAACGAGCGTGAACGCGAAATAGACCATCTGCAGGCACAGCTGGATAAGCTGCGCCGGATGAACTTCGGCAGCCGCTCCGAAAAAGTCTCCCGTCGTATCGCACAGATGGAAGCTGACCTGAAGGCACTTCAGAAAGAAAGTGATACCCTTACCGGTCGGGTTGACGACCCGGCCGTGCAGCGCCCGCTGCGTCAAACCCGCACCCGCAAACCGTTCCCCGAATCACTCCCCCGCGATGAAAAACGACTACTGCCGGCAGCGTCATGCTGCCCGGAATGTGGAGGCTCGCTGAGCTATCTGGGTGAGGATGCCGCCGAACAGCTGGAGCTGATGCGCAACGCCTTCCGGGTTATCCGGACTGTACGTGAAAAGCATGCCTGTACTCAGTGCGATGCCATCGTGCAGGCCCCCGCGCCTTCACGGCCCATCGAGCGGGGTATCGCAGGACCGGGGCTGCTGGCCCGCGTGCTGATCTCAAAGTATGCAGAGCACACCCCGCTGTACCGCCAGTCTGAAATATACGGCCGCCAGGGCGTGGAGCTGAGTCGTTCACTGCTGTCGGGCTGGGTGGATGCATGCTGCCGGCTACTGTCACCGCTGGAAGAAGCGCTTCAGGACTATGTGCTGACTGACGGTAAGCTCCATGCTGATGACACGCCTGTCCCGGTGCTGTTGCCAGGCAATAAGAAAACGAAGACCGGGCGGTTATGGACCTACGTTCGTGACGACCGTAACGCCGGGTCAACGCTGGCGCCGGCGGTGTGGTTCGCTTACAGCCCGGACAGAAAAGGCATCCATCCGCAGACCCATCTTGCGGGGTTCAGTGGTGTACTGCAGGCGGATGCATACGCTGGGTTCAACGAGCTGTACCGGGATGGTCGGATAACGGAAGCCGCCTGTTGGGCTCACGCCCGCCGTAAAATCCACGATGTGCACGTTCGCACCCCGTCAGCCCTGACGGAGGAAGCGCTGAAACGGATCGGCGAACTGTACGCCATCGAGGCAGAGATAAGGGGAATGACGGCGGAGCAGCGCCTTGCCGAACGTCAGTTGAAAACGAAACCGCTGCTGAAATCCCTGGAAAGCTGGCTGCGTGAAAAGATGAAAACCCTGTCGCGACACTCAGAACTGGCGAAAGCGTTCGCATACGCCCTGAACCAGTGGCCGGCGCTGACGTACTATGCAGATGATGGCTGGGCTGAGGCGGACAATAACATCGCTGAAAATGCGCTGCGGATGGTCAGTCTGGGCCGCAAAAACTACCTGTTCTTCGGTTCGGATCATGGAGGAGAGCGGGGAGCGCTGCTGTACAGCCTGATCGGGACGTGCAAACTGAACGGAGTGGAGCCAGAAAGCTACCTCCGCTATGTCCTTGACGTCATAGCCGACTGGCCGATAAACCGGGTCGGCGAACTGCTCCCCTGGCGCGTAGCACTGCCGACTGAATAACACATCCCCGTCAATACGGTTCTTGCTGCACGCTTACGTTAATTATGCGTTAAAAAACGTTTCTTCGCGCACAGCGTCGTTCACTGCCTGTGTCAGACGGCGCAGTTGCGCTGGCTCAATGAGATACGGCGGCATCAGGTAGATGAGCTTGCCAAACGGACGGATCCACACGCCCTGTTGCACAAAGAATTTTTGCAGAGCCGCCATGTTGACCGGATGCGTCGTTTCCACCACGCCGATCGCCCCCAGCACGCGCACATCCGCCACCCACGGCGACGTCTGCGCCGGGGCGAGTTCCTGACGGAGTTGGGTTTCAATGGCCGATACCTGTGCCTGCCAGTCGCCGGACTCCAGCAGAGACAGACTGGCGGTTGCCACCGCGCAGGCCAGCGGATTGCCCATAAACGTGGGGCCGTGCATGAAACAGCCCGCTTCGCCGTCGCTGATGGTTTCCGCCACCTGGCGGGTGGTCAGGGTGGCGGAGAGAGTCATCGTCCCGCCGGTCAGCGCTTTGCCCAGACACAGAATATCAGGCGCGATCCCGGCGTGTTCGCAGGCAAACAGTTTGCCCGTGCGGCCAAATCCGGTCGCGATTTCATCGGCAATCAGCAGAATGCCTTCCCGGTCACACATTTTGCGGATACGGCGCAGCCACTCCGGATGGTACATGCGCATACCGCCCGCTCCCTGGACGATCGGCTCAAGAATAACTGCCGCGATATCATGACGATGCGCCGCCATCAGGCGCGCGAAGGCCACCATATCACGCTCATCCCACTCGCCATCCATCCGGCTTTGCGGCGCAGGGGCAAACAGGTTTTCCGGCAGATAGCCCTTCCACAGGCTGTGCATAGAGTTGTCCGGATCGCAGACCGACATCGCGCCGAAGGTATCGCCGTGATAGCCGTTACGGAACGTCAGGAAGCGCTGACGTGATTCACCCAACGCCTGCCAGTATTGCAGCGCCATTTTCATCGCGACTTCCACCGCGACGGAACCGGAATCGGCGAGAAATACGCACTCAAGCGTCGCGGGCGTCATGGCGACCAGTTTACGGCACAGGTTGACGGCGGGGGCATGCGTGATCCCACCGAACATCACGTGTGACATGGCGTCAATCTGCGTTTTCATCGCCGCATTGAGCTGTGGGTGATTGTAGCCGTGAATCGCGGCCCACCATGACGACATGCCATCAATCAGGCGCTCACCGCTGGATAAAATCAGTTCGCAGCCTTCAGCCCGTTCAACGGGATAGACCGGCAGCGGGGACGTCATAGAGGTGTAGGGGTGCCAAATGTGGCGCTGATCAAAAGTGATATCGTCCGTTGTCATAATCGACTTGTAAACCAAATTAAAAAGTTTTAGGTTTACAAGTCTACACCTTTATCACCACAAAAAGTATAAAATTATGACCACTCATTCTCGCTGGACGCTGTCGCAAGTCACCGAATTATTTGAAAAACCGCTGCTGGATCTGCTGTTCGAGGCACAGCAAATTCACCGTCAGCATTTTGACCCTCGTCAGGTACAGGTCAGCACGCTGTTGTCGATCAAGACCGGTGCCTGCCCGGAAGACTGCAAATATTGCCCGCAAAGTTCGCGCTATAAAACGGGCCTTGAATCTGAGCGGCTGATGGAAGTCGAGCAGGTGCTGGAGTCGGCGCGCAAAGCGAAAAACGCGGGTTCCACCCGTTTCTGCATGGGGGCGGCGTGGAAGAACCCGCACGAGCGTGACATGCCGTATTTGCAGCAAATGGTTCAGGGGGTGAAAGCGCTGGGGCTGGAAGCCTGCATGACGCTCGGCACGCTCGATGAATCGCAGGCACAGCGACTGGCGGAGGCGGGGCTGGACTATTACAACCACAACCTCGATACGTCGCCGGAATTCTACGGCAACATCATCACCACCCGTTCCTACCAGGAGCGTCTCGATACGCTGGACAACGTGCGCGAGGCCGGGATCAAAGTCTGTTCTGGCGGCATCGTCGGTCTGGGCGAGACGGTGACAGACCGTGCCGGGCTGCTCCTGCAACTGGCAAATCTGCCGACTCCGCCGGAAAGCGTGCCGATCAACATGTTGGTGAAGGTGAAAGGCACGCCGCTGGCGGATAACGATGACGTTGACGCGTTTGATTTTATTCGCACCATTGCCGTGGCGCGCATCATGATGCCGACCTCTTACGTTCGTCTGTCCGCCGGTCGCGAGCAGATGAATGAGCAAACGCAGGCCATGTGCTTTATGGCCGGGGCCAACTCCATTTTCTACGGCTGCAAACTGCTCACCACGCCAAACCCGGAAGAGGACAAAGATCTCCAGCTCTTCCATAAGCTGGGACTGAATCCACAGCAGACGTCGGTGCTTGCGGGGGATAACGAGCAGCGTGCGCGTCTGGAGCAGGCGCTGCTGACGCCGGATACCGACGATTACTACAACGCGGCTGCCGTATGATCTGGCAACGGAAAATCGACGATGCGCTGACGGTGCGTCGTTCGGCTGACACCCTGCGCCGCCGTTACGCGGTCGTGCAGGGGGCCGGTCGCTGGCTGGAGGCGAACGACCAGCGCTATCTCAATTTCTCCAGCAATGATTATCTGGGCTTAAGCCACCATCCCCGCATTGTTCGCGCCTGGCAGCAGGGGGCGGAACGGTTTGGCGTCGGCAGCGGCGGCTCGGGTCACGTCAGCGGTTATTCCATCGCCCATCAGCAACTGGAAGAAGAACTGGCCGACTGGCTGGGCTATCCGCGCGCGCTGCTGTTTATCTCCGGTTTCGCCGCAAACCAGGCGGTGATTACCGCGCTGATGGAAAAGGATGACCGGATTGTCGCTGACCGCCTCAGCCATGCTTCGCTACTGGAAGCGGCCAGTCTAAGTCCGGCGCAGCTTCGCCGCTTTACCCATAACGACGCGTCGCATCTCACGCGCCTGCTTGATGTCCCCTGTTCGGGGCGACAGCTGGTGGTGACCGAGGGCGTGTTCAGCATGGATGGCGACAGCGCGCCGCTTGCGGAAATTCAGCACGCCGCACAGACCCGCAAGGGCTGGCTGCTGGTGGATGACGCCCACGGCATTGGCGTGAGTGGAGAAGAGGGGCGTGGGAGCTGCTGGCAGCAGCGGGTAAAACCGGCGCTGTTGGTGGTGACGTTTGGCAAAGGGTTTGGCGTCAGCGGAGCGGCGATCCTGTGCTCCGAAAGCGTTGCCGATTATCTGCTGCAGTTCGCCCGTCATCTGATATACAGCACCAGCATGCCGCCCGCGCAGGCGATGGCGCTACAGGCGTCGCTTTCGGTGATTCGCAGTCAGGAAGGTGACGCGCGCAGGGAGAAACTGGCTGCGCTTATCCAGCGCTTTCGTTCATCAGTCAATCACGCCGATTTCACCCTGGCGCAGTCGCACAGTGCCATCCAGCCGCTGATTGTCGGCGAAAATGCACGCGCGTTACGGCTGGCGGACACCCTGCGCCGTCAGGGATGCTGGGTCACGGCTATCCGTCCACCGACCGTGCCCGCCGGGACGGCCCGTCTGCGCCTGACGTTAACCCAGGCGCATGAGCCCGAGGATATCGATCGTTTGCTGGAGGTGCTGCATGGGGCAAGTGAATAAGCAGGCTGTCGCGGCGGCGTTTGGCCGTGCGGCAGCGCACTATGAGCAGCACGCCACATTGCAGCGTCTGAGCGCAGACGCCTTGCTGGCGCAACTGCCGCAACGCCCGTTTTCGCAGGTGCTGGATGCCGGCTGCGGGCCGGGTCGTCTGAGTCGCTACTGGCGCGAGCAGGGCAGCCAGGTTACCGCGCTGGATCTCTCTGCCCGGATGCTGGACGAGGCACGTCGTCAGAATGTGGCGCATCACTATCTCGCCGGAGACATCGAGTCGCTGCCGCTAGCCACCGCGTCGTTCGACCTGGCCTGGAGCAATCTGGCCGTGCAGTGGTGTGACAGTCTGCATCATGCGCTAAGCGAGCTTTACCGGGTCGTGCGTCCCGGCGGGCGTGTGGCCTTCACCACGCTGGCCCAGGACTCGCTGCCGGAGCTTCATCAGGCCTGGCGCGCGGTGGATGACCGGGCGCATGGCAACCGGTTTTTATCCCGTGAGGCGCTGTGTGACGCGATGCGCGGCTGGCAGGGGCATCATCAATCGATCTCCCTGACGCTGGAATTTGATGACGCTCTGAGCGCCATGCGCTCGCTGAAAGGTATCGGCGCGACCCATTTGCACGAGGGGCGCGCATCGCGCGTCTTAACCCGCTCGCAGTTGCAGCAGCTTCAACTGGCCTGGCCCCAGCGGCAGGGGAAATATCCTCTGACCTACCATCTTTTTACAGGAGTGATTACACGTGACTAAACGTTATTTTGTCACCGGCACCGACACGGAAGTCGGTAAAACCGTCGCCAGCTGTGCGCTGCTACAGGCGGCGCGCAGTCTGGGCTACCGGACGGCTGGCTATAAACCCGTCGCCTCAGGCAGTGAAATGACGCCAGAAGGACTGCGCAACAGCGACGCCCTGGCGCTTCAGCGCAACAGCAGTCTGGCGCTGGACTATGCGGCGGTGAATCCTTACACCTTCGCGGAACCCACCTCACCGCATATCATCAGCGCCGATGAAGGGAGGCCGATTCATGCTGACGTGATGTCAGACGGACTGCGCGCGCTGGACGCGCAGGCGGAGTGGCTGCTGGTCGAAGGTGCAGGCGGCTGGTTTACCCCGCTTGCGGAGGATTTTACCTTCGCCGACTGGGTGCAGCGCGAGCGGTTGCCGGTTATCCTGGTCGTCGGCGTAAAGCTGGGATGTATTAACCATGCCATGCTGACAGCGCAGGCAGTACAGCAGGCAGGGCTCCGGCTTGCCGGGTGGGTGGCGAATGACGTCACGCCGCCGGGGAAACGCCACCATGAGTATATGGCGACGCTTCAGCGGGTCATCCCTGTGCCGCTGTTAGGCGAAATCCCGTGGCTTGACGCTGGAGCCGAAAACGCGGTCACAGGACAATATCTGGATCTCGCTTTGCTCGCGGACGAGTAAAAGGCGAAATTGCGAGCAAGATCTCGCCTGCCAGGGGCGCTTCGTTAGCTGATAAAAATCAAAATTTAGCGATAATTTTTTTTTATGTGCGTCCTGGTGGGCCGGACCGGGAATTTGCCAGGCGGCAGGCCATACGGCCTGCAGGCAGTTATCCACCATTCCTGTGGATAACCTTGTGTATTAGAGTTAGAAAACACAAGGCAAGCGAGAGAATACGCGGCTTCCAGCCGAATTGGCGCGAAAGGCGTCTTTACGAAATATCCTATAATTTACAGCGCGTTAGATAAAATCAATGGCTGTCATATCCCGGTCATTGAATGCAATAAAACTTTCATAACACATCTTGACAATGTTAACGAAGTCAATGGTCTGGGGATAAACCCGCTTCATAGTGTAATATCTTGTCAGCGGTGAAATTTTAGCCGCCTGTGAACCGATTTTATCACGCGTAACACAAATATTATGAGGCGTTACTGTTTTTTCATCCAGTGTATTTTACTGGCAATATTATCCTCTGCGAGTAAAATTACACACCTGCCCGCCCATTCCTTCAGGTAGCTGCTCATGAGTAAACCGTTCAAACTGAATTCCGCATTTAAACCTTCCGGCGATCAGCCCGAGGCGATACGACGTCTGGAAGAGGGACTGGAGGACGGCCTGGCGCATCAGACGCTGCTTGGCGTAACGGGGTCAGGGAAAACCTTCACCATCGCCAATGTGATTGCGGATCTACAGCGCCCGACGATGGTGCTGGCACCCAACAAAACGCTGGCGGCGCAGCTGTATGGTGAAATGAAAGAGTTTTTCCCGGATAACGCCGTCGAGTATTTCGTCTCCTACTACGACTACTATCAGCCGGAAGCGTACGTTCCCAGCTCTGACACCTTTATCGAAAAGGATGCGTCGGTGAACGAACACATTGAGCAGATGCGTCTGTCCGCCACCAAAGCATTGCTGGAGCGCCGTGACGTGATCGTCGTGGCATCCGTTTCTGCCATCTATGGTCTGGGCGATCCGGATTTATACCTGAAGATGATGCTGCACATGACGGTAGGCATGATCATCGATCAGCGCGCCATTCTGCGGCGACTGGCCGAACTGCAATATACCCGCAACGATCAGGCTTTCCAGCGCGGGACCTTCCGCGTGCGCGGTGAAGTGATCGACATCTTCCCGGCGGAATCCGACGACATTGCGCTGCGCGTTGAGCTGTTTGACGAAGAGGTGGAGCGTTTGTCGCTGTTTGACCCGCTGACCGGGCAGGTGGAGTCCACCATTTCGCGCTACACCATCTACCCGAAAACGCACTACGTGACCCCGCGTGAGCGCATTGTGCAGGCGATGGAAGAGATCAAAGTCGAACTGGCTGAACGACGCAAAGTCCTGCTCGCTAATGACAAACTGCTGGAAGAGCAGCGTCTGAGCCAACGTACCCAGTTTGATCTGGAGATGATGAACGAGCTGGGCTACTGCTCGGGGATTGAAAACTACTCGCGCTTTCTCTCAGGACGCGGGCCGGGTGAGCCGCCGCCGACGTTGTTTGACTATCTGCCCGCCGACGGTTTGCTGGTGGTGGATGAATCCCACGTGACTATCCCGCAGATTGGTGGGATGTATCGTGGCGACCGCGCGCGTAAAGAGACGCTGGTGGAGTACGGTTTCCGTCTGCCGTCGGCGCTGGATAACCGGCCGTTAAAGTTCGAAGAGTTTGAAGCGCTGGCACCGCAGACCATCTACGTTTCTGCGACGCCGGGCAATTACGAACTGGAGAAATCCGGCGGCGATGTGGTTGATCAGGTGGTGCGTCCGACAGGGTTGCTGGATCCGGTGATTGAAGTGCGTCCGGTGGCAACGCAGGTGGACGATCTGCTTTCTGAGATCCGCAAGCGCGCGCAGATCAACGAGCGTGTGCTGGTGACCACGCTGACCAAACGGATGGCGGAAGATCTTACCGAATATCTGGAAGAGCACGGCGAGCGGGTGCGCTATCTGCACTCGGACATCGATACCGTGGAGCGTATGGAAATCATTCGTGACCTGCGTCTGGGCGAGTTTGACGTGCTGGTGGGGATCAACCTGTTGCGCGAAGGTCTCGATATGCCTGAGGTGTCGCTGGTGGCGATTCTCGACGCCGACAAGGAAGGGTTCCTGCGTTCCGAACGTTCGCTGATTCAGACTATCGGTCGTGCGGCGCGTAACATCAACGGGAAGGCGATTCTCTACGGCGACAAAATCACGGCCTCAATGGCGAAGGCGATTAGCGAAACTGAACGCCGTCGCGAGAAACAGCAGCAGTACAACGAAGAGCACGGCATTATCCCGCAGGGCCTGAATAAAAAAGTGGTCGATATTCTGGCGCTGGGGCAGAACATCGCGAAAACCAAGGCGAAGGGCAGAGGCAAGTCGCGTTCCGCGGCGAAGTCGGATGTGGTCGAACTGGACATGACGCCAAAAGCGCTGCAGCAGAAGATTCACGAGCTGGAAGGGCAGATGATGCAGCATGCGCAGAATCTGGAGTTCGAAGAGGCCGCGCAGATTCGCGATCAGTTGCATCAGCTGCGTGAACTGTTTATCGCCGCCTCGTAGTCCAGGCCAGGCTTTGTAGGCCGGATAAGCGAAGCGCCATCCGGCAATAAAATATTCATCCCAAAGCTTGCACTGCTTTCTCCAGCGCGTTGTGTAATAACTGGCGGTCATGGCGATAGGGAATGTCGCTGGCCTCCAGCACTTCCTGAATCACCACCCGGTCACTGACCGCAGAGATATCCACCTTCGGCCCCACGATCACCGCATCAACGACTCTCTTGCCGACATACTGCTCCATAATGGTTAGCTTATCGAGAAGCGTCAGGCTTGCGGCGGGGATGCTCAGTTCCCGGCCCAGATTGCCGATATAGACCATGGGCGCCTGCGTGCGACGCAGCGCCTGCGCGAGCTCATCCAGCAGCAGGATTGGCATCAGGCTGGTGTAAAAGCTGCCCGGACCAATAATAATCAGGTCGGCGTCGTTAATCGCCTGCACCGCTTCCCGGGTGGTGGGCACCTTCGGCGACAGCATAAGCTCCTGCAACGGTGAAGTGAGCTGATCAATATTCACTTCGCCGTACACTTCATGCCCCTGATCGTCGATCGCCATCAGGTCAACAGGCAACTCCGACATGGGGATTAAATGCGCATCTACTTTCAGCAGATTACGAATTAAATTGATGGCTTCCAGAGGCCGCACGCTCAGGTGATCGAGCGCCTTTAACATCAGATTTCCGAGGTTATGGCCGGAAAGTTCGCCATTCCCGCCAAAACGGTATTCAAACATGGCGGAGGCAACGCTGGGTTCGGTGATCAGCTGATTGAGACAGTTGCGCATATCGCCCCAGGCTATCCCCCCCTCTGAACGGCGAATACGGCCCGTCGAGCCGCCGTTATCGGTGGTGGTCACGATACCGGTGAGGCGTGAACCCAGGGGAGAGAGGGAAGAGAGAACGCGTCCTAATCCATGCCCTCCGCCGAGCGCGACGACACGATCCAGGTCAGCCAGCGTACGATTGCGCATAAAAATTCCTGAAGTCAGATTTACCGCGCTACAGTAGCGCAAACAGGGGCTTTTCAGCAATTCGCCAGCGGCGAGTTAAGAAAATAAATTCTGACGCACTACCCCTTTAAGGTGATGCGCGCCTGACAGCGAAATGATGTACATCAATGCAAAAGTGCTATTTTCGCTTATTCTGTAGCGAAATGGCACGATCATGACGCTATATACATGATTATATAGCGTTAAGTGTGAATGGCATAATGTCCGTTTACACGCTAGTATCGGCATAACCACAGTAAACACTCTAGCCTCTGCACCTGGGTCAAATGATACGGTGCTTTGGCCGTGACAATGCAAACGCATTGTCACCAGGGCGCAGGAAGAAATGACTTCGCCTCCCATATTTGGAAAGGTGTACATGGCCACACAACTGACCGATGCTTTCGCGCGCAAGTTTTACTACTTGCGTCTGTCGATTACCGACGTGTGTAACTTTCGTTGCACATACTGTCTGCCGGATGGCTACAAGCCCGGCGGCGTCACCAATAAAGGTTTTCTCTCCGTCGATGAAATTCGTCGGGTGACACGCGCCTTTGCCAATCTGGGCACTGAAAAAGTGCGCCTGACCGGTGGCGAACCCTCCCTGCGTCGCGACTTTACCGACATCATTGCCGCCGTGCGTGAAAACGACGCGATTCGTCAACTGGCGGTGACCACGAACGGCTACCGTCTGGCGCGTGATGCCGCCCACTGGCGCGATGCCGGCTTGACCGGCATTAACGTTAGCGTCGATAGCCTCGATGCGCGTCAATTCCACGCGATTACCGGGCAGGATAAATTCCAGCAGGTGATGGCGGGTATTGACGCTGCGTTTGATGCCGGCTTTAAAAAGGTCAAAGTGAACACCGTGCTGATGCGCGATGTGAACCACCATCAGCTCGATACTTTTCTCGACTGGATCCAGACGCGTCCCATTCAACTGCGCTTCATTGAACTGATGGAAACGGGCGAGGGCAGCGACCTGTTCCGCAAACACCATATCTCCGGTCAGGTGCTGCGTGATGAACTGCTGCGTCGCGGCTGGATCCACCAGCTACGCCAGCGCAGCGATGGCCCGGCGCAGGTCTTCTGCCACCCCGATTATGAGGGTGAGATCGGCCTCATCATGCCGTATGAAAAAGACTTCTGCGCCACCTGCAACCGTCTGCGCGTCTCCTCCGTGGGTAAACTTCATCTCTGCCTGTTCGGTGAGGGCGGCGTCAGCCTGCGCGATCTGCTGGAAGATGATGCTCAGCAAGACGCGCTGGAAGAGCGTATCTCGCTGGCGTTGCGTGAGAAAAAGCAGACTCATTTCCTGCACCAGAACAATACGGGTATTACCCAGAACCTCTCATACATAGGCGGTTAACCCCGCTTTGAACAAGGAGTTTGCCATGAGTCAGGTAAGCGCTGAATTTATCCCGACCCGCATTGCTATTTTGACGGTATCGAATCGTCGTGGCGAAGAGGACGATACCTCCGGCCATTTCCTGCGTGATGCCGCGCAGGAAGCGGGACATCAGGTCATCGATAAAGCGATTGTCAAAGAGAACCGCTACGCCATTCGCGCACAGGTTTCGGCGTGGATTGCCAGTGATGAGGTGCAGGTGGTGCTGGTCACCGGCGGCACAGGCCTGACCGAAGGCGACCAGGCCCCGGAAGCGCTGCTGCCGCTGTTTGACAGAGAAGTGGAAGGCTTTGGCGAAGTGTTCCGTATGCTGTCGTTTGAAGAGATTGGCACCGCGACGTTGCAGTCTCGCGCGGTGGCGGGCGTGGCCAACAAAACGCTGATTTTCGCCATGCCGGGTTCCACCAAAGCGTGTCGCACCGCGTGGGACAATATTATTGCGCCGCAGCTGGATGCCCGTACGCATCCCTGTAATTTTCACCCACATCTGAAGAAATAAGTATGTCGCAACTGACTCACATTAACGCCGCCGGTGAAGCGCATATGGTGGATGTGTCCGCGAAAGCAGAGACCGTCCGCGAAGCGCGCGCCGAAGCTTTTGTCACCATGCGCAGCGAAACGCTGGCGATGATTATCGACGGTAGCCACCATAAGGGCGACGTGTTCGCCACCGCGCGCATTGCCGGGATTCAGGCGGCTAAACGCACCTGGGAGCTGATCCCTCTATGCCATCCGCTGCTGCTGAGCAAAGTGGAAGTACAACTGCAGGCGCAGCCAGAACACAACCGTGTTCGTATTGAGTCGCTGTGCCGCCTCACGGGAAAAACCGGGGTGGAGATGGAAGCACTCACCGCGGCGTCAGTCGCTGCGTTGACCATTTACGACATGTGCAAAGCGGTACAGAAAGATATGGTGATTGGCCCGGTACGCCTGCTGGCGAAAAGCGGCGGCAAGTCTGGCGATTTTAAGGCGGATTCGCATGATTAAGGTTTTGTTCTTCGCCCAGGTTCGCGAACTGGTGGGTACCGATGCGCTGGACGTGGCGGCTGATTTCCCGACGGTAGAAGCGCTGCGTCAGCATCTGGCGGCGAACAGCAACCGCTGGGCGCTGGCCCTGGAAGACGGCAAGCTGCTGGCGGCGGTAAACCAGACGCTGGTGAGCTTTGATCATCCGCTGACGGCGGGTGATGAAGTGGCCTTCTTTCCCCCGGTTACGGGAGGTTGAGATGGCTGAAACGAAAATTATTGTCGGGCCTGCGCCGTTCAGCTTGGGGGAAGAGTATCCCTGGCTGGCAGAACGCGACGAAGACGGCGCGGTGGTGACCTTTACCGGTAAAGTGCGCAATCATAATCTTGGTGACAGCGTGAAGGCGCTGACGCTGGAGCACTATCCGGGGATGACGGAAAAAGCGCTGGCGGAGATTGTTGATGAGGCACGGGCGCGCTGGCCGCTGGGACGCGTCACGGTGATTCACCGGACTGGCGAACTGTGGCCGGGCGATGAAATCGTCTTTGTCGGCGTCACCAGTTCGCACCGCAGCAGTTCGTTTGAGGCCGGGCAGTTCATCATGGACTATCTGAAGACACGCGCGCCGTTCTGGAAGCGTGAAGCCACGCCGGAAGGAGAGCGCTGGGTGGAAGCCCGCGACAGCGATCGTCAGGCGGCGCAACGCTGGTAGCCGGAAATTGTGATACGCTTATCCCGTGTAGTCACTTTCAATCAGGAGATTATCATGGACCGATTTCCACGATCCGAATCAATCGTGCAGGCCCGTTCCGGCCTGCAAACCTATATGGCGCAGGTCTACGGCTGGATGACGGTCGGGCTGCTGCTAACCGCGTTTATTGCGTGGTATGCGGCGAATTCCAGTGCGTTCATGGAGTTGCTTTATACCAACAGAATCTTTTTCTTTGGCCTTGTCATTGCACAATTAGCAGTCGTATTTGTGTTATCGGGTCTGGTCAACAGACTCGGTGCGGGCGTCATGACCACACTGTTTATGCTCTATTCCGTCCTGACCGGTCTGACGCTTTCCAGCATTTTTATTATTTATACCGCGTCCTCCATTGCCAGCACCTTTGTGGTCACCGGCGGGATGTTTGGCGTGATGAGCCTGTGGGGATACACCACGAAGCGCGATCTGAGCGGCTGGGGCAACATGCTGTTTATGGCGCTGATTGGCATCACCCTGGCCTCACTGGTGAACTTCTGGCTGAAGAGTGAAGCGCTAATGTGGGCAGTGACCTATATCGGGGTGGTGGTGTTTGTCGGTCTGACCGCCTACGACACCCAGAAGCTAAAAAATATCGGTGAGCAGATCGATGTGCGCGACAGTTCTAACCTGCGTAAATATTCTATTCTCGGCGCGCTAACGCTGTATCTGGACTTTATTAACCTGTTCCTGATGCTGCTGCGTATCTTAGGCAACCGTCGCTGAGTTTGCTGTGCCGGATGGCGGCTACGCCTTATCGCCTACAAAAAATGATCCTGTAGGTCTGATAAGCGTAGCGCCATCGGGCAACGATTTATCACTTCGCCATCGCCTTTTCGTTTTTCGCCCGTAGTTTCTTCGCCCGACTCTCCAGCAGCAGATAACTCATTAGCGCCAGCAAAAGCGGGGCAAAGTAATACAGCACGCGGTACGCAAGCAGCGCGGCAATGATGATGCCCTGCGACGTCTGTTCTCCCGCCAGCAGCGCGATAAAGACCGCTTCCAGTACGCCAATCCCCGCTGGAATGTGGACAATCACCCCCGCGATACTGCTGACCAGCAGCACGCCGAGCACGAAAAAGTAGTTCACCTCCTGACCCAGCAACAACCAGATGATCGCTCCCATTACCATCCAGTTGGTGCTGGAGATAGCCATCTGAGCCAGTGCAAATTTCCATGACGGCAGCACCAGCTTTTGTCCCTTAATGGTCATATGGCGATGTCTGGCGAAGGCGCAGAACCACAGATAAATGGTGATAATTAGCAGCAGCGCCACGCCCAGAATGCGCAGAGTGCTTTCGTCGATATACCAGTGTGCGGGCAGTTGCACCACGCCAAAGGTGAAGATGATCCCGCCAAGCAGAATGTAACCCAGCCAGTTGGTTGTGATACTCAGGGAGAAAATACGGGTGATGGTGCTACCCGGCAGGCCGAGGCGGGAATAGAGCCGGTAGCGCATACCGATGCCACCGACCCAGGTACTGAGCGTCAGGTTGAAGGCGTAGCAGATAAACGACACCAGCATCACCTGCCGCTTTGCCAGTCTGTGACCGCAATAGGCGCGTCCCAGCAGGTCATAGCAGCCATAGAGCAGATAGCTGAGGATCACCAGTCCAACGGCGCTCAGTAATACCACCCGGTTATAATCGCGAATAACCGTCCATACATCCTCCCAGTTGACTTTCCTGGCGTAGACAACCAGCAGCACAATCACGGCGATGAAAAACAGCCAGGTGAGGATCTTTTTCGCCACTCGCCAGCGCGGGTGTGATTTTGCCATCAGGGTTTCGCTCCTGTGTTCTGTATCTCCACCCGATCCTGCGTTTCCATCTCGGGCTGTGCTGGCGGATCAACCTGCGCCAGACGGGGGGTATGCGCCGGAAGCCAGCCGACCAGCGCCGGGAAGTGGCGTAAGAAGTGGAACGCCAGTACGCTTTTGGTCAGGTTCCACCAGGTGCGTTTCGGCAGCATCGACTCGTCCACCTGCTTACAGTCTTCGGCAATGATAGCGTTGAGGTTATCGCGCAGCGTCTGGTTAAACGCTCTGTCGTGTACGATCAGGTTGGCTTCCAGATTGAGCGACAGGCTGAGCGGGTCAAGATTACTGGAGCCGACCGTCGCCCAGTGGTCATCCATCAATGCCACCTTGCCATGCAGCGGTTTGCGTCGGTACTCGTAAACCTGGACATCGCCTTTCACCAGATAGTTGTACAGCAGGCGGGCGCCAACTTTTACAATCGGCATATCCGGTTCGCCTTGCACAACCAGTTTCACACGCACGCCTCGTCGGGCAGCCTTACGCATGGCATGCAACAACCGGTAACCGGGAAAGAAGTAGGCGTTCGCAATAATCACCTCCCGCCGGGCCTGGGTGAGCATTTTCAGGTAGTGGCGCTCGATATCGTCGCGGTGCTCGTCGTTGTCGCGCCAGACGAACAGCGCCTGCGCCTCGCCGGGCTGGCGGTTCTCTTCAGCACGATGATGGCGACGCCACCAGCGGCGTACCGCGCTCTGTCCGGGGAGGTTTTCCACCTCAAACTGTAGAATATCGGCGACGACGGGGCCTTCCACTCGTACCGCGTAATCCTGCTTGGCCTCGGGCCCGTAATCGGACATATGCTCGTCGGAATAATTAATCCCGCCGACAAATGCCACCCGGTCGTCAATCACCACAATCTTGCGATGCATGCGGCGAAAGACGTTGGTACGCATGCCGAACACCCGAGGGCGGGGGTCATAGTAGCGAAACACCACGCCTGCCGAGGTCAGTTCGCCGACGAACGCGTCGCTCAGGTCCGGCGAGCCGTAGCCGTCCAGCAGTACTTCCGCCTTCACACCGCGTTTCGCCGCGGCTAACAGCGCTGCATGAAGCTGTTTTCCCACTTCATCTTCAAACCAGATGAAGGTTTCCAGAATAATTTTCTGCCGCGCATCGGCAATCGCCGCAAACACGGCGGGGTAATACTGGTCGCCGTTTTCCAGTAACTGGATCTGATTACCTTCACGCCAGCCACATTTCATAGATGGATCTCCGCGCTAAGAGGGGCATGGTCTGAGAGATGCCGCCAGTTGCGCAGCGGCAGCATTGTCGGCGAACTGGCATGGGCATTTTTCACGTAAATACGATCGAGGCGCAGCAGCGGCAGACTGGCGGGAAAAGTCCGCGCCGGGCGACCGCGGGCGCGGGTAAAGATTTCATCCAGCCCGGCGGCTTTTAAGGGAGGGTTTGCCTTCTGCCGCCAGTCGTTGAAATCACCGGCTACCACCACCGGTTCGCCGTCGGGCAGGGCGTTGACCCAGTCTGCCAGCAGAGTGAGCTGCGCCTGCCGGTGGGCTTCGCGCAGGCCGAGGTGAACACACATCACATGAATCGGTTTCCCAAGCTGCGGGGGGACAATGCGACAATAGAGTACGCCGCGCTTTTCACTGCTGCCGACTGAGATATCGCGATTTTCATAATGTTCAATAGGATAGCGTGACAGCACCGCGTTGCCATGATGCCCTTGCGGATAGACGGCGTTGCGCCCGTAGGCGTAGTCACTCCACATGGTGTCGGCGAGAAATTCGTAGTGGGTGGTATCCGGCCAGTTTTCGACGTGCAGCGGATGCACCTCGTGCGCGCCCATCACCTCCTGCAGACAGACGATGTCGGCGCCAACCGTACGAACGGCATCGCGCAGTTCCGGTAAAATGAAGCGCTTGTTAAAGGCGGTAAAGCCTTTATGCGTATTAATAGTGAGCACGTTAAATGAAAAATTTTGCGTCGATTGAGTCATTTTTCTCCTGTTGGCGTCACTCTTCTGATTGAAATAGTGTAGTCGTCGTCACAAAAAGGTGCGGCGTTACGGAATTTTCCGTAAAGTGCGGTACTCTGAGTAATTAGAGAAAAATCCTTCAGGAGAAAAGCCATGAGGTGGCAACAACGTGTTCGTGTCGCAACGGGGTTAAGTTGCTGGCAGATTATGTTGCATTTACTGGTCGTGGCGTTGTTGGTCATGGGCTGGATGAGCGGCACGCTGGTGCACGTCGGCCTGGGATTATGCGTAGTGTATGGCGTGACCGTATTACTGATGCTGGCGTTACAGCGTCATCATGAGCAGCGTTGGCGCGAAGTCGCTGACGTGCTGGAAGAACTCACCACCACCTGGTATTTCGGTGCAGCGCTGATCGTGCTGTGGCTGCTGTCCCGGGTTTTACAAAACAACATCCTGCTGGCGCTGGCGGGACTGGCAATCCTGGCCGGACCCGCTGTGGTTTCGCTGCTGGCGAAAGACAAAAAGCTACATAATTTTGCGTCTAAACATCGCATACGCCGCTGATCCCGTCGTGGTCGCTATCACCAGTAGCGGCCACAAGCTTCCCCAGACAATCTGCAAACTCGCATCTTTCAAATAGATCTGCTTGGTGATATCCGTGAAGTGACGGATAGGGTTTATCCATGTCAGGTTCTGCAACCAGACCGGCATATTTTCGACCGGGGAGACGTACCCCGACAGTAAAATCGCCGGCATCATAAAGACGAACACGCCGATAAATGCCTGCTGCTGTGTGGAGCAGAGCGAGGATATCAGCAGCCCGAAGCCCACCAGCGACAGTCCGTAAATCACCATCGTGAAGTAAAACAGCGCCAGCGACCCGGCAAACGGGATCTGATACGCCCAGATACCGATTGCCAGCACGATAGAGGCCTGTCCGGTGGCGACAATCAGCGCGGGAACCGCTTTACCAATAAAGATTTGCCAGGTGGTGAGCGGGGAGACCAGCAGCTGATCCAGCGTACCCTGTTCACGTTCGCGCGCCACGGACAGCGAGGTGACAATCATCACGCCAATGGTGGTGATCATCGCGATCAGTGATGGCACCACGAACCACTTATAGTCGAGGTTAGGGTTGTACCAGTTGCGCACCACCAGCTCGCTGTTGTTAGGCTTCGGTTTGCCCTCCATCAGTTCCTGCTGATAGTTCTTCACGATTTGCTGGAGATAGTTGGCGGCGATCTGCGCGCTGTTCGAGTTACGTCCGTCGAGAATTAACTGCATGGGCGCAGACTGAAAGGTATCCAGATTGCGCGAGAAATCCGCCGGAAAGCGCACCAGCAACAGCGCCTTTTGCGTATCGATCGTGGGCTGGATTTCCTGCGGGCTTTTCAGCAACAGAATATGGGTAAAGGCTTTGGCGCGAGCAAAGCGCTGGGTCAGCTCAACCGAATGCTTCCCATTGTCTTCGTTATAGATGGCGATGGTCGCGTTAGTCACTTCCAGGGTCGCCGCAAAGGGAAACAGAAACACCTGAATCAGTACCGGCAGAATCAGGATCGCGCGGGTCTGCGGCTCGCGTAACAGCGACTGCAGCTCTTTGCGAATTAACGTCCATAAACGATGAAACATAATGTTGCCCTTAATACCCGATGAAACATCTCGTAGGCCTGATAAGCGCAGCGTCATCAGGCAGTTTGCCGGATGACGGCACAAGGCCTTATCCGGCCTACGGTGACTTATACCCGATGAAGCACTCCGTAGGCCTGATAAGCGCAGCGCCATCAGGCAGTTTGCCGGATGACGGCACAAGACCTTATCCGGCCTACGGTGACCTATACCCGATGAAGCACTCCGTAGGCCTGATAAGCGCAGCGTCATCAGGCAGTTTGCCGGATGACGGCACAAGACCTTATCCGGCCTACGGTGACCTATACCCGATGAAGCACTCCGTAGGCCTGATAAGCGCAGCCCCATCAGGCAGTTTGTCGGATGACGGCACAAGGCCTTATCTGGCCTACGGTGACCTATACCCGATGAAGCACTCCGTAGGCCTGATAAGCGCAGCGCCATCAGACAGTTTGTCGGATGACGGCACAAGGCCTTATCCGGCCTACGGTGACCTATACCCGATGAAGCATTTCGTAGGCCTGATAAACGCAGCGCCATCAGGCAGTTTGCCGGATGACGGCACAAGGCCTTATCCGGCCTACGGTGACCTATACCTGATGAAGCACTCCGTAGGCCTGATAAGCGCAGCCCCATCAGGCAGTTTGCCGGATGACGGCACAAGGCCTTATCCCGGCCTACGGTGACTTATACCCGATGAAGCACTCCGTAGGCCTGATAAGCGCAGCGTCCTCAGGCAGTTTGCCGGATATGCGAAAGCGCCATCCGGCAAATCATCAATCCAGCCGACGTTTGGTTTTTATCCACGTCAGACCAATAAACATCACCGCCGAAGCGATTAAAAACAGCACGTTGACAATCAGCACCACCGGAATATTACCAGCGAGAAACAGGCTTTGCAGCGTGCTGACGAAGTAACGCGCCGGAATAATGTAGGTCACCGCGCGGATCACCGCGGGCATACTGTCTATCTGGAAAATAAAGCCTGACAGCATAATCGACGGTAAAAAAGCGGCGTTAAGCGCCACCTGGGCGGCATTAAACTGGTTGCGGGTGATGGTGGAAATCAACAGCCCCATCCCCAGCGTGCTGAGCAAAAACAGGCTGGTGATGAAAAACAGCAGCAGTAACGATCCGCGATACGGGACGCCGAGAATAAACACCGATACCAGCATACACAGCAGCATTGCCAGCATGCCGAGGAAATAGTAGGGGATGAGTTTACACAGCAGCAGCTCGGCGCGCGTCACTTCGGTGGAGAGCAATGCTTCCATCGTACCGCGTTCCCATTCGCGCGCGACGACCAGCGAGGTGAGGATCGCGCCGATCACCGTCATGATGATCGTCACCGCACCGGGGATAATAAAATGCTGACTGATGGCCGCCGGGTTGAACCAGTAGCGGGTCTGCACCTCAATCAGCGGTTCAAACGTTTCCCCGCGATCTTCCGCCCGCTGCATCTGCCAGATTTGCCAGATGCCTTCCACATAGCCCTGCACGAAGTTGGCGGTATTGGGTTCACTGCCGTCGGTAATCACCTGAATCGGCGCGGTGTCGTTGGCGCGCGCCATCTGCTGGGCGAAATCGACCGGAATGACCACCAGCCCGCGAATGCGCCCGGCCTGCATTTTTTCAATCAGCGCCTGGCGGTTATCGCTGATAGTGGCGTCAATGTACGGCGAACCGGTCATTGCGTGGGCAAAGTCCAGCGCCTCTTCGCTTTGCTGTTCAAGCAGGATCCCTACCCGCAGCTTGCTGGAATCGAGGTTAATGCCGTAGCCAAAAATAAACAGCAGCAGCAGTGGGATGACCACAGCAATCAGCCAGCTACTGGGATCGCGGACGATCTGTCGCGTCTCTTTGACGCACAGCGCCCGCACGCGGCGCCAGGAGAGAAGGCGGTTACGCATTGCCGTGCTCCTTATCCCAGTCATTAATCAGCCGGATGAATGCCTGTTCCATGGTCGGGTCCGGCGTGTCATCATCGGCCGCCTGCGCCTTCAGGTCGTCCGGCGTGCCGCTGGCAATTAGCTTCCCGCGATAGACCAGGCCGATACGGTCGCAATATTCCGCTTCGTCCATAAAGTGCGTCGTCACCATCACCGTCACGCCTTTTTCCACCATGCTGTTGATATGCAGCCAGAACTCGCGGCGGGTGAGGGGATCGACGCCAGAAGTGGGTTCGTCGAGAAACAGAATGTCGGGTTCGTGCATCAGCGAACAGGCCAGCGCCAGACGCTGCTTAAAGCCCAGTGGGAGTTCATCGGTGGCATGCGAGGCGATACTTTTCAGGCCAAACGCCTCGCTCATGCGGGCAATTTTTTCGTTCTGCGCGCGTCCTCGCAGGCCATAAACGCCGGAGAAAAAGCGCAGGTTTTGCTCCACCGTCAGGTTGCCGTACAGCGAAAATTTTTGTGCCATATAGCCCAGATGCTGACGCGCCTTACCGGAGCTGACTTTCAGATCCATGTCCAGCACCAGCGCTTTGCCGGAAGTGGGCACCAGCAGGCCGCACATCATTTTAAAGGTCGTGGATTTCCCCGCGCCGTTGGGGCCCAGCAGGCCAAAAATTTCCCCGCGCTGGACGGCAAAATCAACGTGATCGGTGGCGGCGAAATCGCCAAATTTCTTGGTCAGGGCTTTCGCTTCAATCACCGTTTCGCCCGGTGTCCCTTCGACGGTGTGCAAAATGGCGCCCAGCGGCGATTCAGAGGTGGCAGCCCCGCCCAGCAGATCGATAAACGCGTCTTCGAAGCGTGGCGCGGTTTCGCTGATATCGATCGCCGGCATGCCGTTGCTGCGGCGAATATCGTCTGCTGTGGCCTCTTTTTTCAGGATCAGACGAACCGATTTCCCCTGGATCATGCCGTCGCTGACCTGCGGCAGTTTAAGCGCCCGCTGGAGCAATTTACGGTTGTTTTCCTGTGGGCTGTGCATCAGAAAACTGCGCCCGGCCATGGTTTGTGTCAGTTGAGTCGGTTCGCCCTGATACAGCAGTTCGCCTTCGTTCATCAGCAGTACGTCCCGACACTGTTCGGCTTCATCCAGATACGACGTGCTCCACAGGATCAGCATCCCGTCGCCCGCCAGTTCGTGCACCATCTGCCAGAGTTCGCGCCGTGAGATGGGGTCAACGCCGACGCCGGGTTCATCCAGTAACAGTACTTTGGGTTCACCGACCAGCGTACAGGCCAGCCCCAGTTTCTGTTTCATCCCGCCGGAGAGTTTTCCCGCCAGACGACCGGTAAACGGACCGAGCGAGGTGAATTCCAGCAGGCGGGCAAAGGTTTTTTCCCGCACATCGCCTGTAACGCTGCGTAAATCGGCGTACAGGTTGAGGTTCTCCATCACGGTGAGATCTTCATACAGGCCAAATTTTTGTGGCATGTAACCCAGCACCGCGTGCAGCGCGCTGTCGTTTTTAATCGGATCAAAGCCAATCACCGTTGCGCTGCCGCCGTCCGGCCTCAACAAACCCGCCAGCATTCTCATCAGCGTGGTTTTCCCTGCACCGTCCGGTCCCACCAGACCGGTCACGTATCCGGCGTGAATCGTACAGTCGAGCGGGGCGACTGCCGGCTTTTCCAGTCCGGAAAAACGTTTAGTCAGCCCGCTCAGCGTGATGACGGCGTCATTCATGTCCAGCCTCGTTGCCGAACGTCACCGTCACCGGCATGCCCTGGCGCAGGGCGTCGTCGGCATCGGTGACCACAATACGCAGGCGGTAAACCAGATCGGTACGCAGGTCCGGCGTCTCTACCGTTTTCGGGGTGAATTCTGCGGTCGGGGAGACAAAGCCGATTTTACCGTGATACGGCTTTTCGGGACGTCCATCGGTGTACAGCAGGATTTCGCGTCCCGGCTGTGCCTGAGAAAGATGACGTTCGTCGACGTAGGCGCGCACCCAAACCGGTCGGGTGAGGGAGAGCGTCAGCACGGTACCCCCTGCGCTGAGCATGCTGCCGGGCTCAACCGCGCGGGTTAACAGCGTGCCGTTCGCCGGGGCGACAAGCGTGGTGTCATGGAGGTCGAGTTCCGCCTGCGCCAGCTGTGCCTGCGCCTGTTCAAGGCTGGCTTTCGCCTGGGCGATATCCTGTTCACGATTACCGGAGCGGTACTGACTCAGTTTGTCCTGTGCGGATTTCAACGTTGCCAACGCCTGGTCGCGGGAAGAGCGGGCGTTTTCCAGATCGTTAGCGGAAATGGTGCGGCTTTTCCACAATCCCTGCTGACGGTTGTAGAAATTCTGCGCGTAATCATAGGCGGCCTGCGCCTGTTTCACCGCTGCCGCTGCCTGGGCAATCTCTTCCTGACGATAGCCCGCCAGCATCAAATCGTACTGGGCCTGCGCGACGGAAACACCGGCTTTTGCCTGCATCAGGGCGTTCTCATAGGGAGCATGATCCAGCTCGCCCAGCACCTGTCCTGTTTTAATGGCATCGCCTTCATCCACCGTCAGTGATGCGAGTCGACCACCGACGCGAAAGCTGAGGTTAACGGTACGGATGTCCACGTTGCCGTAGAGCGTCAGTCCGTTGTCCTGCCGGCTTTGATACCACCATGTGCCACCGGCAATCACCGCGAGCAGCGCCGCGATCACCAGGCCAATAACGACAGGCTTTTTCATCAGTCCAGACTCCTTTGCGATAAACCTTGCAGAATAAGATCGATATGACAGGTCACGGTCTGCGTAATCAGCGCCGTTTTTTCTTCATCAAACTGCGACCAGCCGGTACGTAACAGAATGGTTTCTTTACCGAGACGGAATGCCAACACTTCGCCGAGCAGCGCGTGGGTATGCAGAATCATGCGCGTGTCGTGGGCGTCGCAACCAGTATACGCGGCGATAAGACGGGTCAGATGACTGTGCAATGGCTCGATAACCTGCTCGTGCACCCGCTGATACGCCGCGGTAGGGGAGAGCTGTTCGCGCGAGATAAATTTGCTCAGATTCACGGTGTCATCCTGGGTTAACAGCATGATCATGTTTTTGCAGGCGCGCAGAATCAGCTCGCGCATGGCGGCACGGTCGGGATGGGCCTGGGCGAATAAACGTTCGGCGTCTTCCGCGTGCGGGCGAAACTGACTGCCAATGAAATCGGCAATCCACTGGGCGCAGGCGAGGTATAAATCCTCTTTTGAGCCAAAATAGTAGGTAATGGCGGCAATGTTTTGCCCGGCCAGCGCGGCAATGTCGCGAGTGGTGGCATGCAGGCCATACTCGCCAAACTGGGCCAGTGCGGCGGCAATCAGCTGGCTTTTGGCCTGTTCACCTTTGGTGGTCATAGTGGGAGTATTCATCACGCGACCTAAATCTTAATCAATCGATTGATTAAGATTATGACTGAAAATCATCCTTGTCCAGTCTGGTGGTTTATTTTGTCGATGCCAGTAAGAGGGATAATTTATGCGGTGCGTCACAAAAACTGCTACACTCCGCCCCTTCATGACATTGTGGTTTTTGTCATTCCCAAATTGTATGTATCTCCCTGAAAACGACACCGGGAACGGTCGGGGCGGTTCGGAGTAGTTATGTCTTTTGATTCCCTGGGTTTGAACCCTGATATTCTGCGCGCCATTGCCGAGCAGGGTTACCGTGAACCTACCCCTATTCAGCAGCAGGCAATCCCTGCCGTGTTGGAAGGTCGCGACCTGATGGCGAGTGCGCAGACCGGTACCGGTAAAACGGCGGGCTTTACGCTGCCACTGTTACAGCACCTTATTACTAAACAGCCGCACAACAAAGCGCGCCGTCCGGTACGGGCGCTGATCCTGACGCCGACGCGTGAACTGGCGGCGCAGATTGGTGAAAACGTCCGTGATTACAGCAAGTATCTGAACATCCGTTCGCTGGTCGTTTTTGGCGGCGTGAGCATTAACCCGCAGATGATGAAACTGCGCGGCGGCGTCGATGTGCTGGTTGCAACGCCGGGCCGCTTGCTGGACCTGGAACACCAGAACGCGGTGAAACTGGACCAGATTGAGATTCTGGTGCTGGATGAAGCGGACCGTATGCTGGATATGGGCTTTATTCACGATATTCGCCGTGTGTTAGCGAAACTGCCGGCGAAGCGTCAGAACCTGCTGTTCTCTGCGACATTCTCTGATGAGATCAAGGCGCTGGCCGAAAAGCTGCTGCATAACCCACTGGAAATTGAAGTGGCACGCCGCAACACGGCTTCAGAACAGGTCACGCAGCACGTGCATTTTGTGGATAAGAAACGCAAACGTGAGCTGTTATCGCAGATGATCGGCCAGGGGAACTGGCAGCAGGTGCTGGTGTTTACCCGTACCAAACACGGCGCCAATCATCTGGCGGAACAACTGAACAAAGATGGCATTCGCAGTGCGGCGATCCACGGCAACAAGAGCCAGGGGGCGCGTACCCGTGCGCTGGCTGATTTTAAATCAGGTGAAATTCGCGTGCTGGTGGCAACGGATATTGCCGCGCGTGGTCTGGATATCGAAGAACTGCCGCACGTGGTGAACTACGAGCTGCCGAATGTTCCGGAAGATTATGTGCACCGTATCGGTCGTACCGGGCGTGCGGCGGCTACCGGTGAGGCGCTGTCGCTGGTCTGTGTTGATGAACACAAACTGCTGCGTGATATCGAAAAACTGCTGAAAAAAGAGATCCCACGTATTGCCATGCCAGGCTATGAGCCGGATCCATCGATTAAAGCAGAGCCGATCGAGAATGGTCGCCAACAGCGTGGCGGTGGCGGCGGCGGTCGAGGCCGTGGTCAGGGGCAAGGGCAGGGCGCGGGTCGCGCTCAACAGCCGCGTCGTCAGGACGGTGGCGCGCCAAAAGTCGGCGCTAAACCTTCACGCCGCACAGGCGATGCGAAACCGGCTGGCGAAAAGCCCCGTCCGCCGCGTCGTCCACGCAGAATTACGCCAGTCCAGTAAGGGGTCAGGGGAACCTGATACTCTGAGAAATTTTACGTTCACTTTGTATTCAGTGATTCTCTGAAACTACAGCACACGTGAACGTGCAAGGGAGGCTCTCCGCCGCCTCCCTTGCAACCCTGGCTCCCGGCAAGGAAAATCGCCACTTCGTGGTGCATTCGTCTTATGCCGTCTGCCTGTCGGGTCGGGGTCGAGCCTGCATCCCCGCAGGCCGTCCCCTCCGCCCGCTTCCCTGCGGGCGGACCCGGTCAGCCGTCACGCCTCATCGATTTTCAGGCCGGACCAACGGCATCGCTTCAACATCCTCCCTCCCGGATAAATTTATTTTGCTGCCAAAAAAGCAAACCGCTGAGAGGGTCAGGTGTGGAGTGGTCCGGCTGAAAATTGCCGACGTGTTTCCGTAAGGCCGGGGGAACCCGCAGGGATGCGGGTTCAGGGTGCGCGAAGCAGGGATGCTGAGTCGCACCCGACCCGATAGCCTGAAGGAATAAGCGGAGGGTATCGCGAAGCGACAATTTTCCTGCCGGGAGCCTGGATTGTTAAGGAGGCGGCGACGAGCCTCCTTAACACGTTCACAGGAGCAAGGGTGCCAGACAAGCTGCGAACATGAGGTGAACGGAACCTGTTACAGGTGGTGGCATATTCACTTTAAAAGGGTATGCAAAATTCCCCCTCATTCCCCCGAATTCTGCGATTTCAACACGATAGAGCAGGTATACCTTCCCGCCGGGTGAATTGAAATCGTGGTCTCGAACACCTTTCCGTCTCGATCCCGATAGCGTCGCACGATGCGCATCCCCGGAGAATCGGGCTCGACATTCAGTATCTTTGCGATTTTCTTTGGTACACCAACGGCGGTGATCGTCTGATGGACTTCGTGGCTCTTAATCCCGTAGTGCGTTTCGATCAGATCGCTAATCAGCGAGTGCGGATCGTCACGGATAAACGTGCGCAGCCTGGAGTAATCGGTGCTGGCGTAACTGTCCGTCCAGCAAATGGGGGCGTCCGGGTTTTGCGCATCTTCGCGAATACTGGCGATATGTAGCCAGCGTGAGCCTGGCGGACAATCTATCAGCTGAGAAAGCTCAATATCCGCCACAATCTCATCGATCTTCTTAATCACCCGCAGGTTGTTCTTCGCCAACAGCAGCAGATCTTCCAGATGCGACAGCGGATGGTTAACCCCGCTCGCCTGCGGTTCACATACGCGCGTACCTGCGCCTTTACGCCGCGAAATCAGCCCCTGTTCCGTTAATTCCCGCAACGCTTCGCGCATGGTGTGACGGCTCACCTGCCAGGTTTCGCACAGTTCCATTTCCGTCGGAAACAGTGAACCCGGTGGGTAAGTTCCCGTCGAGATTTGATGGGCCAGTTCACGGGCTATCCGCTTGTACAGAGATTCTTTCATCGCAGTTTCATCAAATAATTAATGATCACAGTCACAAAAATGTGTACGGGCTATTCCATACATTCATCATGATTATTATAAATGTCCGTACATTTAAAATGTACGGACATTGTTTTATGTTCGGACATTTAAGCTGTCCCGGCTGAGGTGTAAACCGGGGCAGACACACATCTTATCACTATCGGATTAAACCGGGGGATTTATGGCTTCGAATGTAATGGATTCTGTTTTATTTAGAGATTCTTTTGGTACACCGGCAATGCGTGCGGTGTTTGATGACTACGAACTCATTCGCAAATATGTCGAAGTGGAGGTCGCGCTCGCCAAAGCGCAGGCGCGCTGTGGGGTGATCCCGGAAGCGGCAGCCAAAGAGATCGCCGAGAAGTGCAATGCCGATACGCTGGATTTCGATTTGCTGCGCCATGAGACGGAAATCGTCGGTTACCCGATCCTGCCGCTCGTTCACCAGATTTCAAAGCAGGCCGGCGAGTCTGGCGGCTACGTGCACTGGGGAGCGACGACGCAGGACATTATGGACACGGCGGTGGTCCTGCAAATCCGTGATGCCTTTGAACTGATCGAGGCGGACATGGACCGGTTGCGTGCAACGCTGGCTGACCTGGCGCTGCGCTATCGTGATACGCCGATGGCCGGACGCACCCACTTACAGCAGGCGCTGCCGGTGACTTTTGGCTATAAAGCCGCCATCTGGCTGGACATGTTTGAACGCCATGCCGAACGTCTGCAACAGGCGCGTCCCCGCGTGCTGGTCGGTGAATTTGCCGGGGCTGCCGGCACGCTGGCATCGCTGGGCGATAAAGGATTGGCGGTACAAAAAGCGCTGATGGAAGAGTTGGGCCTCAACGTTCCCACTTCCACCTGGCACGTGGCGCGCGACGGCTTTGCCGAAGCGGTGAACCTGCTGGCGGTCATGACCGGTTCGTTAGGGAAGATTGCGTATGACGTGATGCTGATGGCGTCGAACGAGTTTGGCGAACTGTATGAACCGTTCGTGAAAGGACGCGGTGCGAGCAGCACCATGCCGCAAAAACGCAACCCTATCTCCAGCGAACTGATGCTGGCCTGTGCAAAAGGCGTTCGTCAACAGGCCGGACTGATGCTGGATGCGATGGTTCAGGATCTGGAACGCGCGACCGGGCCGTGGCATGCGGAGTGGATTGCGATCCCGGAAAGTTTCGTGCTGAGCGCAGGCGCGCTGCATCAGGCCAACTTTATGCTGGCGGGACTGGAGGTCGATGAAGCGGCGATGCTGCGCAATCTGGGAATGACCAATGGACTGATTGTGGCAGAAGCCGTGATGATGGGACTGGCTCCGTACATCGGTCGCCAGGATGCCCACGATGTCGTCTATGACGCCTGTCGTATCGTCAATGAGAAGGGCGGTCACCTGGCAGACGTGCTGAACGCTATGCCGACAGTTGCACAGCGACTGGATCCGCAACTGATCCACCAACTGACCGATCCGGCAAATTACCTGGGAATGGCGCCTGAAATGGTCGATCAGGTGCTGGCCAAGTATCAGTCACGGAAATGAACGTTCTCGTGTTAACGGAATAAGGATATTGCTATGTCTACGAATTCTGTCGCGGGAAAGAAAGTTATCTCATTTCTGATCCCGCTGGTGATTGGCGCCGTCATTTGGTTTATTCCCGTCCCTGACGGGCTAACGCCGGCGGCCTGGCATATGTTTGCGATTTTTGCCGCGACCATTGCGGCTATCCTGACCCAACCGCTCCCTTCGGGGGCGGTCATGCTGATTGCGCTTTGCGTGGTTATCTTTAGTAAAACCTTGACCGAGGCAAAGGCGCTGTCGGGCTTTGCCTCTGGCACCGTGTGGCTGATTTTCTGCGCCTACGTGCTCTCACTGGGATTTGTGACCTCCGGACTGGGGAAACGCATTGCTTATAAAATGCTGTCGCTGTTTGGTGGAAGCAGTCTGGGAATTGCTTATTCGCTCGGCGTTTCCGACCTGATTATGGCCCCGGCGATGCCTTCCGTGACGGCGCGTTCTGGTGGGATTATTTTCCCCATCGCCCGTTCAATCAACGACGTACTCGGCTCGGCACCCGGCGCGACCGGTAAGCGGATTGGTGATTTCTTAACGATGGTCTGCTTTCAGTTCACGCCGATCACCGGGGCGATATTTTTGACGGGGATGGCGGCGAACCCGCTGGTAGCAAGCCTGGCAAAATCCACGCTGGGTCTGGATATCACCTGGGGCGGATGGTTTATTTCCGCCGTAGTACCGGCGATGGTCTGCTTTTGCCTGATGCCGCTGCTGGTCTACAAGCTGCTGGATCCGGAACTGAAGCACACTCCGGAAGCCAAAGCGATGGGCAAACAGTCGCTCAGCGAACTGGGCGGAATGAGCAGTAATGAGAAAAAAGTGGCGGTAGGCTTTGTGCTGGCGCTGGTGGGCTGGGGAACCAGCCTGATAACCGGGATCTCCGCGACGTCGGTCGGGCTGGGGCTGGCGGCCTATTTGTTTGCGACCGGCGCGGTAAGCTGGAAAAGTCTCCTTAATGACCATGCCGCGTGGGATACGGTAATCTGGTTTAGCGTGATCATCAGCCTGGCGACGGGTCTGGCGGATCTGGGATTCATCAAATGGATGACGGTGAAGTTGGGCAGCGGGATTCAGGGATTCGGCGCGATGGAAGCCTTTATCGTGCTCGGGGTACTGTACATCTATGTCCACTATCTGTTTGCCACCGCCACGGGGCACGTTGCCGCGCTGTACGCGCCGTTTGCCGCAACGGCGATTGCGGCCGGCGCGCCGCCGATGATGGTGGCAATCTGCTTCGGTATCTTCAGTAACCTGATGTGGGGGAACACGGAGTACGGTGGTGGACCCGGCCCTATCTACTTTGCGCAAGGCTATTTCGAGCGACCGCGGTTTTACCGAATCAACCTGTGTGTGGTGACGTTTAATGTGATCATCATCTTCGCGGTTGGGATGCTGTGGTGGAAGCTGCTGGGATACTATTAAGTCATAGCGCAGCTGCCTGATGGCGCTGCGCTTATCAGGCCTACGCGCTTATCCGGCCCGGAGTATGCTTAAACGTAGGCCGGATAAGGCGCAAGCCGCCATCCGGCACTTCGCCCCCGAGTTGCGAAGCGCTTTCCAGAACCGGCAAAAAAGGTACGTTCCAGGCCTGAAATGTGCCACAATAGTGGCTGTTTATACAGTATTTCAGGTTTTCTCATGGCATTAACCGCTGCGCTCAAAGCGCAAATCGCCGCCTGGTATAAGGCGCTTCAGGAACAGATCCCCGACTTTATCCCCCGTGCGCCGCAGCGGCAGATGATTGCCGATGTCGCGAAAACGCTGACCGGAGAAGAAGGGCGTCATCTGGCGATTGAAGCACCCACCGGGGTGGGGAAAACCCTGTCTTATCTCATTCCCGGTATTGCCATTGCCCGGGAAGAGCAAAAAACGCTGGTGGTCAGTACCGCCAACGTGGCGTTGCAGGATCAGATCTACAGTAAAGATCTGCCATTACTGCGCAAAATCATTCCCGATCTTCGCTTTACCGCCGCGTTTGGTCGCGGTCGCTATGTGTGCCCGCGAAATCTGACGGCGCTGGCCAGTACTGAACCCACGCAGCAGGATCTGCTCGCGTTTCTTGATGATGAACTCACGCCGAACAACCAGGAAGAACAGAAGCGCTGCGCAAAGTTGAAAGACGCCCTCGACAGCTACAAGTGGGACGGCCTGCGCGATCATACGGATATCGCCATTGATGACGACCTCTGGCGGCGATTGAGCACCGACAAAGCCAGCTGCCTGAACCGCAACTGTCATTACTATCGTGAGTGCCCGTTCTTTGTGGCGCGTCGTGAGATTCAGGAAGCGGAAGTGGTGGTGGCAAACCATGCGCTGGTGATGGCAGCGATGGAAAGTGAAGCGGTGCTGCCGGACCCGAAAAACCTGCTGCTGGTGCTGGATGAAGGCCATCATCTGCCGGACGTCGCCCGCGATGCGCTGGAAATGAGTGCCGAAATCACCGCACCCTGGTATCGCCTGCAGCTGGATCTGTTCAGCAAACTGGTGGCGACCTGCATGGAGCAGTTTCGTCCCAAAACCACGCCGCCGCTGGCGAATCCGGAGCGTCTGAACGCCCATTGCGAAGAGTTGTATGAGCTTATCGCCTCGCTTAATAGCATTCTCAATCTGTACATGCCCGCCGGGCAGGAGGCGGAACATCGCTTTGCGATGGGAACACTGCCGGATGAAGTGATGGAGATTTGCCAGCGTCTGGCGAAGCTCACCGAAACGCTGCGCGGTCTGGCGGAGCTATTTTTAAACGATCTCAGCGAGAAAACCGGCAGCCACGATGTTGTGCGCCTGCACCGGGCTATTTTGCAGATGAACCGTGCGCTGGGGATGTTTGAGGCACAAAGCAAACTGTGGCGGCTGGCCTCACTGGCCCAGTCGTCCGGTGCGCCGGTGTCGAAATGGACGACGCGCGATGTGCGCGACGGGCAGCCTCACGTCTGGTTTCACTGTGTGGGGATCCGCGTGAGCGATCAGCTGGAGCGGCTACTCTGGCGCAGCGTGCCGCATATTATCGTCACCTCCGCCACGCTGCGTTCGCTTAACAGTTTTTCACGCCTGCAGGAGATGAGCGGTCTGAAGGAGAAAGCCGGAGACCGTTTTGTCGCGCTTGATTCGCCGTTTAACCACGTCGAACAGGGCAAAATCATTATTCCGCAGATGCGCTATGAGCCGCTAATTGATACCGAAGAGCAGCATATCGCGGAAATGGCTGCCTATTTTCGCGAACAGCTGGAAAGCAAAAAGCACACCGGCATGCTGGTATTGTTTGCCAGCGGACGGGCAATGCAGCGATTTCTGGAACACGTCACCGATTTGCGTCTGCTGTTGCTGGTCCAGGGTGACCAGCCGCGCTATCGGTTGGTGGAGTTGCACCGTAAGCGGGTGGAGAACGGCGAGCGTAGCGTGTTGATTGGGCTGCAATCTTTCGCCGAGGGGCTGGATCTGAAAGGGGATTTGCTCAGCCAGGTGCATATTCATAAAATAGCGTTCCCGCCCATTGACAGCCCGGTGGTGATCACCGAAGGCGAATGGCTCAAAAGCCTCAATCGCTATCCGTTTGAGGTGCAAAGCCTGCCCGCCGCCTCGTTTAATCTCATTCAGCAGGTGGGACGCCTGATCCGTAGCCACGGGTGCTGGGGAGAAGTGGTGATTTATGACAAACGGCTACTTACCAAAAACTATGGTCAGCGGCTGCTGAACGCGCTGCCGGTATTCCCAATTGAACAACCGGAAGTACCGGAAGTGAAAAAAAAACCGACAAAACTCGCCGCCGGGCGTAAAAAAAGCCTCCGTGCTAAGGGGCGCGGTCCTACTGGTAAATAAAGGTCACCTGAACCACGCTTGCGAATGTCCCGCCGCTGACCGGCATTGACGTTGCGTAGTAGCGGGCGGCCAGCGGGAAATCCGCCGTATGATCGTTTGGGTTGATTAACACGCTGAAGCTTGAGTGCGGTGCCAGCGCTATCTGATCCTGGGGATCGGCGAGCTCCAGCGCTAACCCTTTTGCCGTACCGGCATTGGCGAATTTCGTCGGATGGGTGCTGTCCGGCTGGCCGTGAAAGGTGGCGGTGGCTAGTACAGCGGTCGTCGGACATTTCGACAGCGTCAGATCAAACGTTTTCCATTTGCCGGTATCGCCCACCTCTTTAAAATCACTTGAGTTTGCCTTACCCAGACTCACCGTTAAATCCTGGCTGGCGCTGTCTACCTGGCAGGCGTTCGCGTAAATATTTCCGCGAATATTGATCTGGACTTCTTCCGCCTGGGACTGGCAAGTCAGTCCCAGCAGCAAAACGGCCAAAAACATTTTCATTTATAGGCCACCGTGATGGTTGCGACGGTGTTAGCCGTCCCCGGCGAAATGTCCGCGCTGGTTTGTTCGTAAGAGACGCTGAAGGGGTATTGCGACTGAATATTCGCATGTGTGATGAACGTGTTCATATATTGTTCAAAAACAGGTACCTGACCGTTGAAGAGCATTTTCACGCCCACACCCGTGGCGACGCCGCTTTCCGGAGTGAGCTTAATGACACCGGGATAATTCGTTTCATAGCCGTTGGCGCTGGCGATCATCATTTCCGGCTGTACGTCCTGATCGCAGAGCATGCCAATATTGAAAACCGACTGGGATACTAAAGTGCCTGGACCGGTAAAGCGGCTCAGCGGAACATCTCCGAGCGTGACGGTCAGGGATGCGGGCGATACGGCGCAGGTCACCGCTTTGACCTGGACATCACCAGAATATGAAATGGTGTTCGGGCTGTCTAAGCCTTCAACATGCCCAACGCCAAGGTTGAATTGCGTATTGCTGCTTGTGAGTGAGCCGGCGGCCACTGTTTCGCTGGTTTTCACCAGCTCCAGTGAGACATCAAAGCTAAACGGGTATGAACCGTCGCTGTTCTTCGTAGAAGACACCTGGCCTATGGGGTCATTATCAGAGCAGTACTGATCTGCCGCCCCTACTACGCGTTGCCCCTTATCGTTTCTGAGCGACACCCCCACTCCGGTAACCCCCGACGCATAGACGCCAGGGATGCCGGGAACCTCTTTACCGAAGCCGTTGTAGCAGACAATGATAGGCTGACCCGCGTCTTCGTCCACATAGCAGTCCCCCGATATGTGAACTGAACGTTCTGTTCCCGAAATCGTTGCGCCTACGGGCAGGCTGGTAGACACGGAGACAGACGTTAACGACAACAGCGCGGGTATATTCGGCGACATACAGTTGGCCTTCGCGTGCGGCATAAAGAGCACAGCCGTAGCCAGTACCAAAAGTAAAAATAATTGTTTTGCTATCTGCATAATGTTCAGTCCGGTGTTCATCAGTGACACTGCGCGGCAGCGTTTATAATGTGGGTATTGTCCTTTTCTTTCGTCAGGGCGTAATCGGCGACGCAATGTTCGCTTGACTCCTTGCCCCAGGAGACGAGCAGTTGTCCCTGCTGTGACAGACCAGTGAGATACACCTGACCATCGTTGCCGACGATAAATTCGCCGCTCTTATCTTCTGTTGTCACCGTTGCGCCAAAGGGCAGCGGTTTATCGTTCCTGGCTATCGTCATTAAGACGCGGTTGCCGACGCGGGTATCGAAGCTGGCTCGAACCACCGCACCGCGTGTCGGCGTGACCGTCTGCGAGGCGTGTGTGACGTCGGCATCCTCAGGCAGTGTTTCCGTATCCAGCGATATTGGGTTGTGGCGCCACGGCGTAACAAAGGGAACGAGGGTATAGCCGCGAGAATCGGTTTCCACACCCGTCTGGTTAGCGACATGTGTGCCATGCGTACCCGGTGCTTTGACCAACACCACGGTTTCGCCCAGCGTCTGACCAAGCGTGACCCCGTCGGCGTGGGCAACGATGCCCCCCTGAACCCCGGCGCTTACCGTCTGCTGGTGGCTGTCCTGGCTTACTCCGCCATGCATTTCGCCATAAGTGCCTTTGTAATCCGCATTCATGCTGGTGGCCGTATTGTTATTGGCACTGTCCTGACTTTGTTGAACGCTCCAGCTCAGGTTGTCACCCTCCAGTGTCGTACCGTTCAGGCCGAGGTTGTGAGTGGTGCCATCTTTACTGTTGTTCAGACTGTAGTTTGCCCAGGTGTTGTGCATCCAGTGGTCAAGAGGTACCGATATGTTCAGGCTAATCAGGCGTTCATTGCTGACCGATTCACCATCTTCATTCGTGTCGTAACTGTTCTTATTAAAACTGTAGCTAAGGCTGTAACTTATCCCGTGCCAGCTATTGTTGTAGCTGGCGCTCAGCGAGGTCATATCCTGACTCTGAGACCAGTAGCTCTCTTTCACCAGACTTAACGTCATTGACCCCCAGTTCTCACCCAGCGGCTGGTCTACAGTTGCTTCCGCCCGCGAACGGCGCTGCTGCGGCGCGGACCAGTTGTTCGCGCGGGTCCAGGAGTCCATCGTGTCCTGTAAGGTGTAAAAGCCTTTGCTGTTGTAGCGATAACCCGCCAGCGAAACGTTAGTGCCGGTTACGGCAAAATTTTTGCTGTAACGCAGACGTAAGGACTGGCCTTTGCTGGTTTTACGCTGTTTGAGCAATGCTTTGGCGCGTGTGACATCCACCGAGAACGCCCCTAAGTCACCCACGTTTTTCCCGATGCCAAGGGCAGCGGAGTGATAATGCGAGCTCTGCTGCGTACCGCCATAAAGGGTCACACCGTGTGACATGCCATAGATAGCACTTCCTTGCGCGAACGGATTTTTCTCGACGTCTTTATCGTATGAGCGGTAACGTCCGACGGTAGCGCTGTATTTCAGGTGTTTCTCACGTTGCAATACTGGCACTGAGGCAAACGGCACCACGAAATGGCTTTCACTGCCGTCGGTCTCTTTCACGGTGACGTTCAGATCGCCACTGCTGCCGGTCGGATAGAGATCGTTAATCTCGAACGCGCCGGGAGCGACAGTGTTCTGGTAGATAACATAGCCGTTCTGACGAACGACCACCATGGCGTTACTGTGCGCTGTGCCGCGTACCACGGGGGCATAGCCACGCTCGCTGTCTGGTAGCATGTCACTTTCGGAAGCTATCTGTGCGCCGGTATAAGAAATACTGTCAAACACATCGGCCTGAGTATTACTCTGGCCCACGGTCAACTCACTCTTCAAACCGATGACGTCGCGCTGCGCATAGGTATAAACAGGGGTGAATTTCCCGTTGTCATTACCGCCATCCGAACTGTGATTCCATGTGGTGTAATTACGTATACGCCAGGCGCCGGCGTTAAAACCCGGACGCAGGTTGATGTACTGGTTGCTGCTGTCCGCTTCCCCCCGCTGGCGGGCGTGGTTCTGGCTGGCATTCGCGCTGTAGTTCAAAATACCGGCAGTGATCCCCTCGTCATATTCTTTCTGATCGATATAGCCACGCGGCACCTGACCCACCGCTGACTGAGGAATACTTAACAGAAGCTGTTGGTTTTTGATGCGAAAGGTCGCGGAAGCAGACGGTATGGCGCGAATGTCGGCACACTCTCCCTTTCCTGCCAGTTGGGGAAAGTCTTTGATTTTGACGCCAAGGTTTTTTAAATCATCAAGGCTGAAACAAGGCTGCAGGGAATTATTCCCCTGCGTATCTTTTTTTAATGTAAAAATAACGTCGCGGGTATCAATTTTATTATTATTGACGAACACGCTAACCTGATATTTTCCTGGTGCCTGGCCCGGGCCATTTTCATAAATGGCAAGATCAGTCTTTCCCTGCTCGGGATTATCAATATCCAGTAGGGCAGGGTTAAAATAATCATCAGCACGGGCCTGTAACGTAAAGCAGGTCAGTGCTATTCCACAAATGGTGGGCAGCATCGCATGCAATCGACGTGAAAGCGGTTTTTTTGTGCTGTACATGATTATTCAGGCACCAAATAATGAATTTATTAATGAACGGGTGCAGACCTGGTTTTGCTGATGCTGCCAAAATCGGTAATGATTGACCATGACACGGTTGAACCACGTGTATTGGGCGGTAGGGCAAAGTGGCTTGCCGTTTTCGGCCTGGCCCAGGTGGCCTTAGTCACTTTTTTCCCATTCAGGGTGACGCTCTGGAAATTCATATAAAAGGGCGTGGGGTTATTCACCACCAGATCGTTGCCTTCGATGTGCCATTCAAGTTTATCGGCAACCTCTTCTGGTTTGCCTTTGATGGAAGCCGGGCGATACATCAATTTCAGGCGCGTATTGATGGCGATTTGTAATGTATTTACCCCTTCCTGATGACTTGAGGAAGGAATGGCTTTAATATTCAGCCAGTACAGCGATTCGCGATCTTCCGGGATATTTCCACCGGTACGGACTACGCGCAGCACGTTATCTTCTTTCGCGTTCAGGCGGAACAGTGGCGGGGTAATCAGAAATGGCGCTTTGTCACTTTTTTTTATGCCAGTATCCACCCAGGACTGCACCAGGTAGTTAATATCATCCGGATTGGAAATACCAATTGAAGACTCTTTTTTCTCTCCCTGATAGACCAGACGGGTGCCATTAATAATAACACCCGCATGGGTTGTTACTGCGGTGAGTAACAGTGCGCCTAATAAATAACTGTGTCGCATAATTCTTTCTTAAAAAAGGAGGAGATAGTCACCTTCGTGTGAAGGCGACTATCTCCTGATTGATTGTATCAGTTATAAATAACGGTAAACGTAGAAACTGAGTTAGCCAGGCCCGCGGTGACAGCCGTCTGGGTTTGAATATAACGCGCACCGAATTCGAGATTGTTGACCGCTGTACCGGACGCTAACGGGTACTGGCGGGTAGGGGTATAGAGACTAACGGGTTGCGCTGAAGCGTCAACCAGTTGGATCGCCACACCCGTTGCCGTATCGGCATCCGGCGTTAACGCCAGCGTGGAATGGTTATCCGCATCCGGTGTGCCACCGAAATTAATCGCCGCTGAGGTCACTGTCTCAGGGCAATCTTTCAGCTGGATATCAAATTTCGTCAATGTGCTGGTAGAGCCCGCACCGGTAAAGACCGTTTTAGAGATCTTGCCTAACTGCACGTTCAGTGGATTACTGATCTCATTAACCACCTGACAGGCGGAATCAATGATTTCCCCTGTGAAGTTAATTTGTCCTTCACCGTCAGTGGCTGCAAATACGGATGCGGAGCATCCTACGGTTGCAGCAATAAATAAACCTAACGCAATTTTTTTCATGTTAAATCCTGGTATTCTCCTGTGAAAACTTTGCCTGGAAGTCTTCAGATTGACACTAAACTATTTTCCGGTAGTGATTAGACCAGAATACTCAGGCGGGATGTTTCTCTATAGACATTACAAGTATTTTAAATAATGCTTGAATTTTAATATTTTCAACAAAAACAGACGCGTGATGCAGTAGATAAAAAACTAACGGCAGGGTCTCCTTAGGCGCTATATTGTGAAAAAGTCGCAATGGGAGACGTTATGGATTACCGCAAAATTATTAAAGAGATCGGCCGGGGCAAAAACCACGCCCGGGATCTGGACCTGGACACCGCCCGCGGTCTGTATACCCACATGCTCAACGGGGACGTGCCTGAACTGGAGATGGGCGGCGTGCTGATTGCGCTGCGTATTAAAGGGGAAGGGGAAGCCGAAATGCTGGGCTTTTATGAGGCGATGCAAAACCATTCTATTAAGCTAACCCCTCCGGTTGCGAAACCGATGCCGATTGTCATTCCCAGCTATAACGGCGCGCGTAAACAGGCGAATCTGACGCCGCTGTTGGCCATTTTATTACACAAACTGGGTTTCCCGGTGGTGGTGCATGGGGTGAGTGAAGATCCGACCCGCGTGCTAACGGAAACCATTTTTGAGCTGATGGGGATTGCACCGACGCGGCATGCCGGACAAGCGCAGGCGAAGCTGGATGGACATCAGCCGGTCTTTATTCCGGTGAGTACGCTCTGCCCGCCGCTGGAAAAACAGCTGGCAATGCGTTGGCGACTGGGCGTGCGTAACAGCGCACATACGCTGGCGAAGCTGGCGACACCGTTTGCTGAGGACGCCGCGCTGCGTCTTGCCAGCGTGTCACATCCGGAATATGTGCCGCGCGTAGCGAAATTCTTTAGTGATATTGGCGGGCGTGGGCTGTTGATGCACGGAACTGAAGGTGAGGTCTACGCCAACCCGCAGCGCTGTCCGCAGATCAGCCTGATTGATAGCACCGGCTCGCGGGTGTTACAGAACCGACAAAGCGAAATGCCCGACGAACCCGTACCGCTGCCTGCGGCAAAGGATCCCGAGACGACTGCGCGCTGGATCGAACGCTGTCTGGCGGGAAGCGAGCCGGTACCGGCATCGTTGAAAATCCAGATGGCCTGTTGCCTGGTGGCAACGGCAGCAGTGTCAACACTCGAGGAAGGACTGGCGCGGGTGAACGACAGTTTTTAGCACGACAGATAAAAAAAAGCCCGTCCAGTGGCGGACGGGCAAATAAGGGTAATTCAGGTTCAATGAGGGTTGGAGCAGGGTGTCTGTTGGCAGCAGACGGGGTAAAACTTATTTGTAGATAACAGCAGTACCGCTCATTTTGTTGTTGTTGTTGGCAGAGGTGATGCTGTAACCGCTCGCGCCAGCTGCAGCGGCTTTCTCAGCCAGTTTTGCTTCCAGGCCGTCCAGCGTGGTTGCGCCTTCTGCAGAAACCACACCGATTTTATTCATGTTTTGCGCCTGAGCAGCCGTGACAGGTTCGGCAGCGAAAACGCCAAAAGACAGGGTAGACAGGGCAACAGCGGCAATAGCGTATTTGATAGTTTTCATTGTTAATCTCTCGCAGGTTATTCTTTAAGGAAGACGATGTTTCGTCGATGTGATAAGTATCACGCTTTTGCTTGAGAGATAAAATCGAAGAGAATTGACAACATTCATCAAATAATTTGAATGACAAATAACTTATTGATTATTAATTAATTCGCGAGATGAATTTACGGTTCTTCGACGTTCGCTTTACAGTTGAGCGGTGAACGGCACGTTTTGCTACGCAGAATGCGATTTAACGTGAGCGTAAGCGAAACGGCATGTTCTTTATATCTCTGTAAAAATAGGTCAGCGTAGCTGGCTGTCTTTTGAACCTCTGCGATTATATCCTGTGTAAGATGCATTTTTTGAATCTTTCTCCTGTTGGCAGTTGAGGCACAGTCTTACACCGGGCACCGCCTGTCGACGCGCTTCGGGTATGGGGTCGCCACATTCTTCACATTCATACAGGCTATCACCGCGCGGAATTTCACCTCTTGCACGGGCGACAGCATCTTCAATTGTACTGTTGATCTGTTCGTTCACGGCGTCATCATTTGCCCAACCGGAGGCCATAGCGATATTCTCCTCACGCTTTATGACAGGGATTATTATAACCGAGATGGGGTCAAAAATTGCTCAGTCAAGGGAGGTATTGCCCGATAAGCGAAGTCGCTATCGGGCAGGTCGTGGGGAAGATTACTTGTAAATGGTAGCTGTACCGTACATTTGGTTGTTACCGCCTGCGGAATTAACCACAAAGCCTTTCGCGCCTTGTTCTTGCGCTTTTTCCGCCAGTTTATCCTCCAGGTCACTCAGGTTGGTTGCGCCAGTCGCAGAGACGGTACCTGACGCGCGTAGCTGACCAGTATCGGGGCTATTGAGAGGCTGTACTGCTGATGTCGCGAATGCCACACCGGCAAGCGTGGTAGCGACGAGTAATGCGAGGCATTTTTTCATGATGCTCTCCTCAGTGAAACAACGTGTAGTGCCTGATAAGTTTAGGTCGTCAGTGCGGCGGAAATGGCGTAAAAAATTGATGATGTTCTGCTTAAAATTTGAACGATAAATATTGACGTATGTTGACAAATCAATGACATGCATATCACTGATTTTCGGGTGATTTATGCCGCTTCGCCCCATTTTTCGTTCTGATACGCCGCAGCGAAGCGGTTGTTTCTCATCAACCTGGTTTACCGCGTTGCGTTATGCGGGTATCTTACGCCGCTGTTAAAAGGAGAATGCTATGTCCCCCCAGAAACCGGGCCTACACCCGCGTAACCGTCATCACAGCCGCTACGATCTTGCCTCGCTCTGCAAAGGCACGCCTGAGCTGGCGCAGTATCTCGTCCTGACTCCCGCAGGCGAGCAAAGCGTTGATTTTGCCAATCCACTGGCGGTAAAAGCGTTGAATAAGGCGCTGCTGGCGCATTTCTATGGGGTGGCAAACTGGGATATTCCTGAAGGGTTCCTGTGTCCGCCCGTGCCAGGGCGTGCAGATTACATCCACCATCTGGCCGATCTTCTTGCTGAGACGTCGGGAAGTGTGCCAACCCAGGCCACTATCCTGGATGTCGGTGTCGGCGCGAACTGTATTTATCCGCTGATTGGCGTGCATGAGTATGGCTGGCGCTTTACGGGCAGCGAGACGCATGAGCAGGCATTAGCTAGCGCGCAGGCGATTATCAGTGCCAATCCGGGACTGACGCGTTCGATTCGCCTGCGTCGGCAGAAAACCCCTGCGGCTATCTTTAACGGCATCATTCATAAGAATGAGCAATATGATGCAACGCTGTGCAACCCGCCGTTTCATGACTCTGCCGCGTCTGCCCGGGCAGGGAGCGAGCGCAAACGCCGCAACCTCGGACAGAGCAAAGACGATGCGTTGAACTTCGGCGGTCAGCAGCAGGAATTGTGGTGTGAAGGTGGCGAAGTGGCATTCATCAAAACGATGATTGCTGAAAGCCAGGCCTTTGGCCGTCAGGTCATGTGGTTTACTACGCTGGTGTCTCGCGGTGAAAACCTGCCGCCACTTTATCGTGCGCTGACAGACGTGGGGGCGGTCAGGGTGGTGAAAAAAGAGATGGCCCAGGGACAAAAGCAGAGTCGCTTTATCGCCTGGACCTTTATGGATGACGACCAGCGCCGCCGTTTTAGCACGCGTAAACGCTAGAGGGTTGGCTCGCCGGGCGGCAGCGGCGCCGGTGCGGTCGGCGCTGTCGGTGTCGTTGGCGTGGCGGGCAGTACCTGATAAGTTTGCACCGGCGGGCGAACGCCAGCGAGGTCGAAATGTTTTTTCACCTGGCTGTCCAGCGCGAAGCGGACCGTCCACTGTTTCAGCGGCAGCGTGGTGAACGATACTCTCAGCGTAAATGCTGTGTTGGTTAATCCGACAATCCCGGCAAACGACGGCTCACCGATAATCAGCCCTCGAACCTCTTCGGTTTCCATCACCGCAGCGACCGCCTCTTTCAGCGCCTGATTGGCTTTATCGGCATCTTCATGGCGATCCACATCGTAGTTGGCGACCACCGACCCAATGCCGCGGACAAAGTTGGCGAAGGTGGTGATCGATGACCACGGGATAATATGGTACGCCCCGGTGTCCTGGCGCACGCCAACGGAACGAATCGACATCCGTTCTACTGTCCCGGTCAACGGTCCGATGGTCACCAGATCCCCGGTGTTCATGCCATTCTCGAACTGAATAAAGACCCCGGTAATAATATCTTTCACCAGCGTTTGCGAACCAAATGAAATCGCCAGCCCCAGCGCCCCGGCCCCGGCCAACAGTGGGGCGATGTTAACGCCAATTTCCGAGAGCACAATCATGATGGTGATCGTGCTGATGATCACCGCCAGCGCGTTGCGAAACAGCGTTAACAGCGTGCGGGTACGTGCGCTGGGCAGAGGGCGACCATGAATATCGGAGGCCAGCCGGTTTTCGATCAGGCTGGCAAGCAGCGTCCAGCCCACCGCGGAGAAAAACAGGATCAGCGCAATACGGATCAGAATATCGACCGTCTTCTCTCCGGCGCCGTTGTGCAGCCAGTTCCAGAAATCAAACAGCCCCCATGCGTTTAACAGCAGCATGATGGCAACGCATACCGTCAGGATCCGCGCCACGTTCAACGCGGTAGAGAGCCAGCCGTTAAGCCGTTTTTGCAGTTCAGGATAATTGCGCTGCGTATGCGGGGAGAGGGTAATCGTTTTGGCGATCCAGCGGGTGAACATCCCGGAAACGAAGGCCGCAATGCCGATGATCATCAGACTGCGCACCGTCGCCCCCATCATAAACTTCAGGCTGTTGCCAGGGTCGAACAGCGAGAAGAAAAACAAGACGATGAAATAGGCGCTCGCCAGCCAGTGCCAGACCAGCGCAAAGGCGCGGATAAACAGACTGAAGAAGGCCAGCGATCGTTCTGCCAGATTCAACAGGTGTTGGGTAATCTCTTTCTTGTTGCGGAAGATCAGATACAGCGCCCACAGCGTGATACACAGCATGATGACCACGTTGGCCATTGCGCCAACCTGCACGTTCACCTGATTAGAAATAATGGGAACCGCAACGATCAGTCCATAGCCAATCAGGCTGCTGAGTGAACTTAATCGCCGGTTCCAGTAACGGGCGCTGGCATCCTGAATATTAAAGGGTCGCAGTTGCGCCACGTTTGGACAAAAAATCAGCCGCAGAATGGCTTTGAAAAATTCGATCAGCGCAAAGGCGTTCAGAAACAGCCCTTGCTGAAACGCGATGGTGCGGCTGCCTGCGTTCAGTCTGTCACTCAACAACTGACCGACAAACAGGGTCAACGCCAGTAGCAGCAGATCGATAATAAAGGCGCCAACGATCATTGCCGGTAGCTGGAGCCAGTTGCTGCGCTCACGGTTCTTTTTTCGCGCCCAGTTACCCATTTTGCGATACAACGGTAGCGCACACAGACGAATCAACCAGTAGAAGCCGAACACCGCCGCGGCCAGCATCAGAAAGTGGCTAAGGGCATTATTAAAGGTCTGGCTGTTAAACGGTTTGTGAGGCGCATCGGTGATGTTGCGATAGAGTTGGGCGAAGCGGTCAGACAGCGCTTCGCCGTAATGACGGCTGAGCTCGGTGACGTTCTCCAGTACGGTTTTTTCTTCAACCACCACCGGCGGCGTGATTTTTGGCACCGGGTCCGGCGGTGGCGTGGCCGCAACGCTGCGCAACTGGTCAATCAGCTCCTTGCGCGAGGTGTCATTTTCCAGTACGTCGGCCAGCGCCCCGTAAGCGGCTTTCTTTTGCTCGACGTCAGGTTCTGGCGCAGGAGTGGTTTGTGCGTCAGCGTCTGTACCGGTCGTGACGCCGGGGATGGTCACCGCCTGGGCGGGTGTGCCCAGCAGGCAAAAGAGGATGAACAGGATCCACCGCATGACTCCTCCAGTGAGAAAACAGAACAAAAAGATAAGTATAGTTGCTGGAGGAGCGGCGATTCGAAATGGGAAGAGTCGTAGAAAAACCTCCCTTCCAGGCGGAAGGGAGGTGGACCGTCAGGAAACGTGTTGCAAAAACTCCTGCAAGCGCTGGCTGGGCGGGTTTTCAATCAGGGTTTGCGGATGGCCGTCTTCGGCAATACGGCCTTTGTCGATGAAGATCAGACGTGAGGCGACTTTTTCGGCGAAGCCGATTTCGTGCGTGACGATGACCATCGTCATCCCTTCTTCCGCCAGATCCTGCATTACTTTCAATACTTCGTGACGCAGTTCTGGATCGAGCGCAGAGGTAGGCTCATCAAACAGCATCATCTTCGGTTTTACCGCCAGGGCGCGGGCGATGGCCACACGCTGCTGTTGACCGCCGGAAAGTTCAGAAGGGTAGTGGTGGGCGCGCTCGGCCAGACCCACTTTCGCCAGCAACTCTCTCGCCTGCTTCTCGGCCGCGTCTTTCTTCGTCCCCCGCACGCGTTGTGGACCGAACATGACGTTTTCCAGCGCGGTCAGGTGAGGGAAAAGATAGAACTGCTGGAACACCATTCCGGCTTCCTGACGAATCAGGCGCTCGTCCACCTTCGGATCGTTAACCTTCAGCCCATCGACGAACAGATCGCCGGAGGTGATTTCTTCGAGTTTATTAATACAGCGCAACAGCGTGGATTTACCGGAGCCTGATGGTCCGATAATCACCACCACTTCGCCCTGCTTAATGTTCAGATCGATGTTATGCAGCACCTGGGTTGGACCAAAATGCTTTGAGACGTTTTTAAATTCAATCACAGGATTTTCATCCTTCTTTCCAGACTACGAAGCACGATGTTCAGGACCTGCGTGATAATGAGATAGATAACCCCCACCGCGGTCCAGATCTCCAGGGCGCGGAAGTTACCGGCAATAATCTCCTGACCGCTACGGGTCAGTTCGGCCGCGCCGATCACGATAAACAGCGACGTATCTTTGATACTGATGATTAACTGGTTACCGAGCGACGGCAGCATACGGCGCAGCGCAAGCGGCATGATCACGTGGAGAATGGTTTCGCGACGGGAAAGCCCCAATGCCAGACCGGCTTCGCTAAACCCTTTATGGATCGACAGGACTGAACCACGGGTGATTTCGGCGATATAGGCGCCGGAGTTAATCATGATAGTGATAACAGCGGCGCTGAAGGTGTCGATACGCAAGTCCGGGAAGGCCATCGGTAGGGCAAAATAGATGTACATCACCTGGACGACGATCGGCGTGCCGCGGATGATCTCAATGAAGACAAGAGAGACGTGATTGGCTATCCAACCACCATAGGTACGGGCTAAACCCGCCAGCAAGCCGATGATGATCCCGCCAGCCAGACCAAGGATGGAGATCCACAGGGTCATTTTGGCACCCTGAAGCAGGATCGGAATGGCGGGCCAGATGGCACTCCAGTCAAACTGCATATGTTGTTCCTGTTACCGTGGTGAAAAAAATCAAATGCCCGGTACGCTTAGCGCCCCCGGGCAACATCTGAAGGCAAAACGTCTTATTATTTAGGTTCAGAACCGAACCATTTTTTGTAAATTTCGTTATAGGTACCGTTGTCACGCAGCGTTTTCAGCGCGCCGTTCACTTTCTCGCGCAGTTCGTCGCTGCCTTTCGGGAATGCGATACCGTACTGCTGTGCTTCCAGTGATTCGCCAACCGCTTTGAACTGGCCGTTACCTGCGGTTTTGATGAAGTAGAGGATGTTTGGCGTATCGTGCAGAACCGCATCTGCGCGGTTGGTGCCCAGTTCCATGTACGCGTTATCGATGTTCGGGAACTGACGCAGATCTTTCGTTTTGATGTTGGCTTTTGCGTAATCAACGGAGCCGGTGCCGCTCTTCACTGCGACGACTTTACCGTCCAAATCTTTTACGCTTTTCACGTCGTTGTTGTTGGTTTTCACCATCACTAACAGGCCGCTTTTGTAGTAACCATCAGAGAAATCGATCGCTTTTTTGCGCTCGTCAGTAATGGTGATGCCCGCCAGCGCCAGGTCAACGTTCTTCGTTTGCAGTGCCGGGATAATGCCGCTGAAATCCATCGGTTTCAGTTCATAATCCAGCTTCAGTTCTTTTGCTACGGCGGCCCACAGGTCCACATCAAAGCCAACGTATTTGTCGCCCTGTTTGAATTCGAACGGGACGAACGCGGTGTCGGTCGCGACAACCAGTTTCTTATCCGCGGCATGAGAGGACACCGCAAAAGCCAGGGTAAGTGCTGCCAGTGAAACTTTTAATACAGACTTCATAGCATTTCCTTTTTTATCCACGGGGCGATCCCCTGCGAGAACGATAAGTGTAATGAAAGAATCGTGCCAATTTTGCAACCCCTTGTTTTCACAAGAGGGTATCGCACTCTTTTGCACAGTTAGCGGAGCAAAACTCGCTTTTTGCACCATGTTGGGGCACTGATTTAGTGCATCCCAAAGGGTGTGCGAATGGTTTGCCTATTTAGCGCAAAGATCGTTGATAAAACAATCTTTCGTTAACGATTGTGTGAGGTGATTATTACAAATATTTTACTTTACAGCGGGGAAGAGGCGATGTTATGCACCATAAAAGTGCAAAACCCCCGCCGTGGCGAGGGTTATAGAGGGAATACTTATGATGCGATTATTCGATGTTGGATTCGATGAACCACAGGAATTTATCGAGATCGCGGGAAGCGGCGGTAAAGATATCTGCGGTATCTTCGTCTTTCGCTTCACTGATGGCTTTACGGACATCATTTGCCACTACAGCATAACGGTCTGCCAGTTCTTTCAGGTGATCCTGGACGGTATGGATGTCCAGCGGATAGCTTTTCAGCGGCGTTTTACTATTGATAACCTGCGTGGTTCCCAGGGCAACACCACCCAGCTGCACGGCACGCTCTGCCATGGTGTCGAGATGATCGGTCAGTGCCGTACGGAAGCCATCCAGCATCTCATGAACGGCAATAAAATTCGCACCGCGCATGTTCCAGTGGGCCTGCTTAGTGATCAGCGACAGGTCGATAAACTGGATCACCTGACGATTCAGCAACTCAACTGTTGCTTTCTTATCGCTGTCGGAGACATCGTTACGGGTATAAAGCAGATTGGACGCTTTTGTTTTTACCAATTTAGCGGTACTCATAATTTCATATCCTCTTGATGTTATGTCCCAGTAATTTACGGGATTCAGTATAGCACCGGTTATCGTTCCTGCTTTTCTGGCTCTGCCTATCGCTTTAATAGCATTTAACAACATCTGCATTTAATTGCATTACTATTCATGTAGTTGCGTACGTAAAAGATTGAGATATCAATATTCTCACTGTGACATCGGAATGAGAATAAATAGGTGAGGCGAAGCCGATGAGCCGTGGAGAAATATCAGGAAAATATCAGGAAAACAGCGGGAAGATATTCTGCATGGTTATGCAAACCATGCAGAAATGTAAAATTAATTTACATCAACTTCTTTTATTTTGCTCTCCCGCCGAATGGTCAGCGTCGAGCCCATTGAGGCGGCAATAATCGCGCCGAGCGCCAGCAGTTGAACTGGCGTCAGCGTTTCGCCCAGAAACAGGATGCCCGCCACCGCGGCCAGCGCCGGTTCCATACTCATCAACGTACCAAAGGTGCGCGTAGGCAGACGGGTTAAGGCAATCATTTCCAGCGAGTAGGGGAGAGCTGTCGACAGCACCGCAACCGCCAGACCCAGCGGAATCACCGACCAGTGCCAGAGCGCTTCTCCGGCCTGCGCCACCCCAAGTGGAACGAAAACCAGAGCGGCAATCAGCGAGCCTACCGCGACGGTGGCTGGGCCGTGCTCAGCACCGGCGCGTTGACCGCTAAGAATATAAATAGCCCAACAGGCACCCGCACCCAGCGCCATGGCGGCACCGAACAAATCGACATGCGAAACGTCCTGACCCAGCGGCAGCAGGAACCAGAGCCCGAGAACGGCCAGCACCACCCAGATAAAATCAACGGGGCGTCGAGACGAGAACAGGGCGACCGCCAGCGGCCCGGTAAATTCCAGAGCGACCGCGATCCCCAGCGGAACCGTCTGAATCGACAAATAGAAGAGGTAGTTCATTCCCCCGAGCGACAGGCCGTAAAAAAGCAGCGGCAGGCGCTGCTCTTTGGCGAAACGTAGACGCCAGGGTTTGAAGAAGACAATAAGGATCAATGTGCCCAGGGCCAGACGAAGGGCGGTCACGCCGGGCGCGCCAACCAGCGGGAACAGTGATTTTGCCAGCGATGCGCCGCTCTGGATCGAGGACATGGCGATAAGCAGTACTAAAATGGGCAACCAAACTGGCGTTTTACGTGACGACCCTGGCATCCTTTCTCCCGACAATAACTGTAGATACACGGCATCCAGCAACTTGCCTGACTTGTGTATAGAAAAGTAAAAGAGGCAGTGTAATGGAAATAACCTCCTGCGGTTGAGTCTTCGTTGAAAAAAAATTCCCGGAAAACCGTAAAATAGCGGCAGGTTGATGGATTAATACGCTGGCGAATTAGGAATAATCTGGATGAATGTTCTTTATTATGCGCGTAATAATGGGACGAAAATCCAGAAAAGTGATGTTAATTGAAAGAGATAGCGGCTCGTTGAAATGTTCTGTTACACGAAATGGCCCGTTAGACATCACTAATCGCAAAGAGTTTCTCATCAATTTTTGATATATTTAACACTTAGGACTTATTTGAAGCACATTTGAGGTGGTTATGAAAAAAATTGCATGTCTTTCAGCACTGGCCGCTGTTCTGGCTATCTCCGCAGGTTCTGCTGTCGCTGCGACTTCTACCGTTACCGGTGGTTATGCTCAGAGCGATGCTCAGGGCGCGGCGAACAAAATGAACGGTTTCAACCTGAAGTATCGCTATGAGCAGGACAACAACCCGCTGGGCGTAATCGGTTCCTTCACTTACACCGAAAAAGATCGTACTAACGGTGCAGGCGATTACAACAAAACTCAGTACTACGGCATCACTGCTGGTCCGGCTTACCGTCTGAACGACTGGGCAAGCATCTACGGTGTTGTGGGTGTCGGTTACGGTAAATTCCAGGACACCAACTACCCGACCCATAAAGATGATACCAGCGACTATGGTTTCTCTTATGGCGCAGGTCTGCAGTTCAACCCGATCGAAAACGTTGCGCTGGACTTCTCTTACGAGCAGAGCCGTATTCGTAGCGTTGACGTTGGCACCTGGATCGCAGGCGTTGGTTACCGCTTCTAATCACTTCGGTGATATAAAAAATCCGCCTCAAGGGGCGGATTTTTTTTGGCTGTTTTTCACGACGGTTTAGCGCGATGTGGTGCTAAAAATGTCGGTTCCCAGGTGAGTGTAATCCACCTTCTGCAACTTGAAGTTGGTGATATACACCGGTCCGGCCTTCTGTTCGGAGATAAAACGATACTTCGTCTTAATCTCTTTTGCGCTGATCCCTGTCCACTGTGAGAAGAAACCGAGGAAATCGTTGGCGGAGCGCCGTGCTTTGACGACCTTGTGCGCTTTATCATCGCTGGAGAGCACCATAAACGGGACCTGGAAGTTTTGCTGGAACTGGTCGTCATGCGCCAGATACTGCACTTCCTTCCCGCGCTCTTTAAAGGCGAGACCGTGATCGGAGAAGTACACCAACGAGAAACTGCCGCCGCTGTTGCGAAGCTGATCGTACAGTTTTCGCAGCAGGTCGTCGGTCTGGGTCATGGTGTAGAGATAGCAGGAGGTCTCTTTCGACTGTACGAACGTGTCGTACTTCCCTTTGGTGCGGTCACAAGCCTGCGGATGAGAACCCATCAGATGCAGTACAATCAGCTGCGGCTGGGTACGTTCGGTTTCCAGCACCTGCGCGGTCATTTTTAACAGCGCGTCGTCCTGGGTGTTTTTGTCAGCTTCGAAGTCGCCGCTTTTCAGAAAATGCACTTCATCAGCCCGCTTCGCGATACTGGCGATGGCGGTGTCATATTCGCCGATTTGTCCCTGATTCGAGAACCACCAGGTCTGGAAACCGGCGCGGTTTGCCAGCGTGACAAAGTTATCCTGATACTGCGGTTTATCGTCGACAACCCGGTTAAGGGTCAGTCCGAGCGATTTTTGCGTTGACCCGCTGGCTGCGACGTAATCGGCGAACAGATAGCCGTTGACGCTGCTGGCAAACGGGGTGTTATCCCAGTGGCCGCCAAACGCCCCCAGCGCATCACGGCGCGCGCTTTCACCGATCACCACCACGTAGGTGTGATACTTCGGCTTCACGGCGGTGACGGTCCAGGTGTCTTTCATGCTGGCGAACTTCGCCATGCGTTCCTGCTCGTCAATCACTTCCTTGTTATTGACGATGACGTCTTTGGCGAAACGGAACACCGGATAGCCGGTATCCTTCAATTTAAACACGCCGCCCCAGGCCAGGTTCTGCACGGGGGTGACAAAAAAAGCGACGACGCTGAACAGCAGGCACAGGGTGTCATATTTATTCCAGCGCTTTTTCTCTTCGCTGGGTTTGCGACGCACGGCAATCACGCCAAGGGCAAAGATAAACACGCCCATCAGGTAATTGTACCAGGGGAAAATTGTCAGGATCTCGGTGGACTCTTCCATGTTGGTCGAGTGCAGCGCCAGCAGCGTATTAAAATTTGGCGACCCATAAGCCTGACCGAAAGGAAAGTAGAAGGCTGCGACAAGCGAGCAAACGCCGATCAGAACCTTTTGCGCTTTCGGCGCACTCCGCCAGAGCAACTGTAATATGCAGGTAAAGGCAACGGTATACAGCAGACTAAGCGGATAGCCCAGCGCCAGGTTTATCAGCAGGGACTGCAAAACATAAAAGCCAGTCCACGGGCTAAGGGCCCGGCTGCGGGCAAGAAGCGAGTCTTTAAGGGTTAAATTCATATACCACTATCGCAAAAACGCCATGTGCTTACCCTGGCGCCAAGGGTCATTACCTGCTGAGAGTGCGTGAAGAGGGGAAGAGGTCCGCATCTGCGAGCCGCAAGTTAGGCAGGGCTGCAAGAAGATAGAGCGTGTGAATGTGAAGGTCAACTGGCAGAAAGAAATTGTTTTGCGAAGGGGTTAGCAAATCCGACAAAAAGAGGGGCTATTTTGACATGAACAGGAGTGTAACGGCTGAATATGACAACCCGATGAAGCGGCGTACCGCGACGCCGCATTATTTTTCTGAGGGTTTATCCTGCTCTGGTTTGCTGTTGATCATATCGCACAGCATCGAGAGCAGCATTAACCGGACTTTAAAGGGAGAGTGACTAAACACGCGCATACACCTCTTGAATTCGTTCATATTGACCTCCTGACTTTCTGGTCCCTCTGTCCATGAGGGATGACTGCATTACATACAGATATAGCACAGGCTATATTATATAGCTATTGCTAAAACGTTAATTTTTTGTGCCCGGGCAACTCTGGTTTACAATGAGCGCTCTCCAATTAGATGCTGTTAATGCGTCACAGGAATGAGGAAGCAGAATGAGTCGTCGCGCAGGTATGCCAACAACAAAAAAAGTGACGCAGTTAGTGAACGTTGAGGAACACGTTGAAGGGTTTCGTCAGGTGCGAGAGGCTCATCGCCGCGAACTGATCGACGACTATGTTGAGTTGATTTCTGACCTGATTATTGAAGTCGGCGAAGCGCGTCAGGTGGATATGGCGGCCCGTCTCGGGGTGTCCCAACCGACGGTAGCCAAGATGCTTAAGCGTCTGGCCTCGGTGGGACTGATAGAAATGATCCCCTGGCGCGGCGTTTTTTTAACCCCGGAAGGGGAGAAGCTGGCGCAGGAAAGTCGTGAACGCCATCAGATTGTGGAAAACTTCCTGCTGGTACTGGGCGTAAGCCCGGAGATAGCCCGACGTGATGCGGAAGGGATGGAGCACCACGTAAGCCAGGAAACGCTGGAAGCCTTCCGTCATTTTACGCAACAGTACGGAAACTCTATTGAATGAGCCTGCCTTTTTTACGGGCGCTGAAACGCGACCGTTTTTTCCATTTACTGATAGTGGTGGGTGTTGGATTGAGTGTGTGGGTTCCGTTCACGCCACAGACCTGGCCCGGCGCAATTGACTGGCACACCATTATTACCCTCAGTGGTCTGATGATGTTGACCAAAGGCGTCGAGCTGAGCGGTTACTTTGATGTCCTGGGCCGTAAAATGACCCGGCGTCTTGCGACGGAGCGCCGACTGTCGATGTTCATGGTGCTGGCGGCGGCGCTGCTTTCGACGTTCCTGACGAACGATGTCGCATTATTTATCGTCATCCCTCTGACCATTACCCTGAAAAAGTTGTGCGCAATACCGGTCAACCGTCTCATTATTTTTGAAGCGCTGGCGGTGAATGCGGGTTCTTTACTTACACCCATCGGGAATCCGCAAAATATCCTGATGTGGGGGCGTTCTGGTCTATCCTTTGTTGCGTTTATCGGTCAGATGGCACCGCTGGCCGTTGCGATGATGTTGACGCTGCTGGTGCTCTGCTGGTTTTGCTTCCCCAATAAACCGCTGCAATACCATACCGGGACAAGTCAGCCAGAGTGGCTACCCCGGCTGGTGTGGGGCTGTCTGGGACTGTACATCGTTTTTCTGACGGCGCTGGAGCTTAAGCAGGAATTGGTTGGGCTGGCGATTGTGGCCCTCGGTTTCCTGTTGCTGGCACGCCGCGTGCTGTTGAGTGTTGACTGGACGCTGCTGCTGGTGTTTATGGCCATGTTTATTGATGTCCATTTGCTAACCCAACTGCCGGCGTTGCAGGGGGTGCTAAGTCATGTTGGTACGTTGTCTGAACCCGGACTGTGGCTGACGGCAATTGGCCTGTCGCAAGCGATCAGTAATGTTCCCAGCACTATCTTACTGCTGAACTATGTCCCTCCTGGCGTGCTGTTGGCCTGGGCGGTTAACGTGGGTGGATTCGGCCTGTTGCCGGGTTCGCTGGCGAATCTGATTGCCCTGCGGATGGCGAATGATCGACGCATCTGGTGGCGCTTCCATCTCTATTCGGTACCCATGTTGATATGGGCTGCGGCTGTAGGATTTGTTCTGCTTAAGTTTTAGTCGCGATTCCCACTCCATTCTGACAAAAGCAAATCCATCTCCTGATTGAATGGATTTGTTTGATCTATTTATTTACTTTACTGTAAAGTAAATAAATGGTGATTAAACAAGCTGAGCAGATAATGGACACAAGATTGTTGGCTTGTGCGGCCTCTGTTCAGCGGACCCTGATGGGGGAAGTGGCTCATGCTGGCACGTTTTTTTGTTATCCGACCTGTTTTTTCCGCAGTGATGGCTATCTCAATCATGGCCGCAGGAACGCTTGCGCTGTTTCTGTTACCCGTTGAGCAGTATCCCGATATTGCTCCTCCGGGCGTGAATATCACAGCGAACTACCCAGGGGCATCTGCACAGACCGTTGAGGACAGCATCACCCAGGTTCTGGAACAACAGATCAAAGGGATTGACGGGCTGCTCTATTTCTCATCAAGCAGCAGTTCTGCTGGCCAGGCCCGAATCAGCCTCAGCTTTAATCAGGGGGTAAACCCCGATATGGCACAGGTCCAGGTACAAAACGCGGTCAACCAGGCGATAACACGCCTGCCGCCGGAAGTGCAGCAGCAAGGAATTACCGTGACCAAATCGCAGGGGGATAGCCTGATGGTGGTCGCGCTTTATGATGAAACCCGGCAGCTAAGCAGTCTGGATATTAACGATTTTCTCATTAGCACATTGCAGGATCCTCTCAGTCGGGTTGATGGCGTTGGCGAAACCACCGTTTTTGGCGCGCAATATGCGATGCGCATCTGGTTGGATCCTTACAAGCTTACCAGTTATGGGTTGATGCCATCTGATATCCGGGCTGCTATTGAAGCTCAGAACGCCCAGGTCACCGGGGGCGAGATAGGCTCACTGCCTGCAGTAGAGGGGCAATATCTCAATGCGACCGTGATGGCGCAGTCGCGACTTGAAACGGTCAAACAATTTGAAAACATTGTCGTTCGTATTAATGGTGATGGTTCTGTCATCTATTTACGTGATGTTGCCCGCATAGAGTTGGGGGCAGAAAATTATCAGAACCAGACGACTCTCAACGGCTATCCGGCCGCCGGGATTTCCATTCAGTTGGCTTCAGGGGCGAATGCCCTGGCGACAGCTGAAAATGTTCGCGCTGAAGTGGAGCGTCTCAGTGTACAGTTTCCGCAAGGGGTGATCAGCGCTTACCCGCGTGACAGTACGCCGTTCGTGACCGTTTCCATTGAAGGCGTGGTATGGACGTTAATTGAAGCGATCATCCTTGTGATTGTGGTGATGTATCTGTTTTTGCAAAACTGGCGCGCCACATTTATTCCTGCGATCACTGTACCGGTCGTCCTGCTCGGTACGTTCGGCATTTTAAGTGTCCTGGGCTACAACATTAATACTCTGACTCTTTTTGCCATGGTGCTGGCGATTGGTCTGTTAGTCGATGACGCTATCGTGGTTGTCGAAAATGTTGAGCGAGTGATGGCCGAAAAAGATATGACGCCTAAGGAAGCGACATTGCATTCAATGAGGGAAATCACCAGTGCGCTGATTGGTATCGCACTGGTGTTAGCTGCCGTTTTTGTTCCAATGGCTTTTTTTGGCGGTTCAGTGGGGATAATTTACCGTCAGTTCACCATAACCATTGCGGCGGCAATGGCACTTTCCGCGCTGGTGGCATTAACATTGACGCCGACCCTTTGTGCTCATTTGCTGAAAAAAGAGCAGCCGAAGAAAGGGGCCTTTTTTATCTGCTTTAACCAGGGGGTGGAAAAGAGCCAGCGGCGTTATTTAGCCACGCTGCGACGGATAGTTTCGCGCCCCTTACGTTCATGCATTATGGCGACGTTACTGGTGCTGTTTATGGTGTGGGAATATCAACGATTGCCGACGGGTTTTCTTCCTGATGAGGATCAGGGGGCGGTGATGATTCAGTTTGCGCTCCCTACCGGATCGCCACTGTCTATGACCCAACGCGTGGGTGATTCCATTACCGATTATTTTCTGACGCAAGAGAAAGATAATCTCAGTGTTATCTTCATGGTCACGGGGCGCAATAATGCGGGTAGCGGCCAAAATGTCGGAATGGCTTTTGCGGAATTAAAGCACTGGGACAGGCGAAGCGGGGAACAGAATAGTGCCAGAGCGATCATTTCCCGTGCGAACCAATACTTCAAAACGGTACCTCTGGCATCAATTAACGCGATGTCTCCACCGACGGTCCGCGGGCTTGGACAGTCCAGCGGATTTGAAATGTGGCTTCAGGATCAATCGGCCAGCGGATATGAGGCGCTGTTGCAGGCGCAGCAGGCGCTTTTACACAAGGCCAGTGCCAATGAACATCTCACTGCGGTCAGAATTAACAGCCTGGAAGAAAAGGCACAGCTACAGGTTGCAATTGACCCACTGAAAGCCGGTGCGCAAGGCGTTGTTCACGCTGATATCAATGAAACGCTTTCCGCTGCCCTGGGGGGCGTTTATATCAATGATTTTATCGATCGTGGACGTGTTAAAAGGGTGTATATGCAGGGGGATGCCGAGTGGCGGGCAAACCCTGAGAATCTTGCCGCCTGGTTTGTGAAAGGCGCGAGTGGCAATATGGCCTCTATCGCGAGTTTCGCGTCATTCAGATGGACAACGGGTCCACAGATGCTGCAACGTTTTAACGGTTTGCCCGCGGTTCAATTTCAGGGGAATGCCGCAGCAGGCACCAGCTCCGGTCATGCGATGGACGTGATGGCAGAGAAGGTAGAGGAAATGCCCGGTCTGGGTTTGCAATGGAGTGGTTTGTCGTATCAAGAAAAAGCGTCGTCCGCGCAGACTCTCTGGATGTACATGGCGTCGCTCATCTTTATTTTTCTCTGTCTTGCCGCTTTGTATGAAAGCTGGTCAATTCCACTGGCTGTCATGTTGATAATCCCACTGGGAATTCTGGGGGCGGTGACTGCCTCAATGCTCGTCGGATTCAATAACGATATTTATTTCCAGGTTGGCGTATTGACCACCATGGGATTGTCGGCAAAAAACGCGATTTTGATTGTCGAGTTTGCTCAGTCGCGTATCGCCGACGGTCTTGATATCACACAAGCGGCGTATGAGGGCGCAAGGTTACGTTTGCGTCCCATTATCATGACCTCACTGGCATTTGTGGCAGGCGTTATCCCTCTGGTACTCTCTACCGGGGCGGGCGCAGCCAGCCGAATAGAGATCGGTACCGCCGTCATTGGGGGAATGCTTTCAGGTACGGTATTAACGCTGCTTTTTGTGCCGCTGTTTTTCATCCTTATTCGACAAGGGTTACGGTATCTGAAGACGTAAGATTTCATCGATAAATCATTAAGGACAGTTTTAATGGCAAATCAACGTGGGCGTCCGATGAAAGCGCGCCCTCGCATTTTACAGGCTGCTTGCGATCTTTTTCTTGAGCAGGGACTTGATGTGTCGTTAGACACCATCGTCGCCACTGCCGGGATCTCCAGGCCTACACTGTATAGCCATTTCCCAGGGGGGAAAGACGCTCTGCTGGTTGAAGCGTTTTCCTTTCTTAATGACAGGATGCAGCCGCCGCTCCAGCAGATGATGACGGATAATGCGGACTGTCTGCCAGCATTACTACTCGGCTTCGCGAAAGTGGTACAAGAACACTTCTATGCCCCTGAGCATATCCATTTCCAGCGTTTGTTAATTCAGGTTCTGGTACAGAAACCAGAGCTTTACGCCACGCTTAAGCAGCGTCCAACAGGGCGCGTATTACAGGCGCTGGCAGAGATACTGAAGCGATATCAGGAGCAGGGGAGAATACAGCTTGATAACCCGACACTTCAGGCGACCGCCTTTCTCGGTGCGGTAATGGGATACCCATTACCAGCCGCATTGATTGATCAACAACCGATGGATAGCCGTGTGCTGGAGCAACTTGCGCACTCGGCGGTTCAAACCTTTCTTACCGCCTGGCGCTACCATTAAAAAAGGGCTCAGTGGATGAGCCCTTTTTCATTAACTTGATGAATCCAAAACAATCAGTTCAGACGAACGGGCATCCCTGAACGGTTCTGAACCGCCTGTTCCACCACGCTCTGGTCAACATCAGGCTGGTTAGTGATGTTCTGAATGCTCTTCGACAGCGTGATCGGTACGATTTCGCCGCCTTCAAACTGCGCTTCGGTGGTCGACAGCGGGTTGTGAACCTCGATGTAACGACTGCCATCTGGCTCCGTCGTTGCTTTTACCGGCTCATCGATAAACTGTACGCGCGTTCCAACAGGCACATTCTGGAACAGGAATTTGATGTCTTCGTTACGCAGACGCACACAGCCGTGGCTCACGCGCAGGCCGATACCGAAGTTCGCGTTAGTACCGTGAATGGCGTACAGACGGCCAATGTACAGGGCGTACAGACCCATCGGGTTATCCGGACCGGCAGGCACGACAGCGGGCAGCGGTTCGCCTGCGGCACGATATTCAGCGTGCATTTTCGCCGTTGGCGTCCAGGTCGGGCCGGCTTTCTTACGTTCTACTTTGGTGGTCCAGTTGATTGGCGTGTCTTTACCTAACTGGCCGATACCGATTGGCAGGACGATCACGGTATTGGTGCCTTTCGGGTAGTAGTACAAACGCATTTCCGCGCTGTTGATCACAATGCCTTCATGCACGGTGTCCGGCAGAATCAACTGCTGCGGAATGTTCAGCACGGTGCCGCCTTTCGGCAGGAAAGTATCCACGCCCGGGTTGGCTTCCAGCATGTTGGAAAGCCCCATCTGGTATTCAGCAGCAAAATACTCCAGCGGCTGCGAGTTACCTTCCGGGATGGTGATGACCTGATTCTGACCAATGACGCGACTACCATCCGTTGGCAGAGGATAGGTGACAGCGGATGCGGTACTGCAAAAGCCGACTACCGCGAGTGCTGCCGCGAAAAACGTTGTTAATTTCATATTCATGTTATGCGAGATTCATTGCCTGGCAGGCTGTTGGGTTGAGAATTCTGTAGTGTTGGGAGCGCATTATATGTGCATTCCTGTTAACAGGGAATTCAGATGTGTACGAAATCACATTTTTTTCCTGTTCCCCCAGTGTAGTCGTTTGCTACAGGGCGCGATCTTATTTAAGACTTGTGGCATAATATGAGGTTTGTCACATATTCTTTAGGATACGTCCGTGTTAGTTTCCAGCAACGTCACCATGCAGTTCGGCAGTAAGCCGCTGTTCGAAAACATTTCCGTCAAATTTGGCGGCGGCAACCGTTACGGCCTGATTGGCGCTAACGGTAGCGGTAAATCCACCTTCATGAAAATTCTCGGCGGCGACCTCGAACCGACGCTGGGTAACGTTTCTCTCGATCCCAACGAGCGTATCGGTAAGCTGCGCCAGGATCAGTTCGCTTTTGAAGAGTTCACGGTGCTCGACACGGTCATCATGGGCCACGGTGAGCTGTGGGAAGTGAAGCAAGAGCGCGATCGCATCTATGCGTTACCGGAGATGAGCGAAGAAGATGGCTACAAAGTGGCCGATCTGGAAGTGAAATACGGCGAGATGGACGGTTACTCTGCTGAAGCGCGCGCCGGTGAACTGCTGCTCGGCGTGGGGATTCCGGTAGAGCAACACTACGGCCCGATGAGCGAAGTTGCCCCTGGCTGGAAGCTTCGTGTACTGCTGGCGCAGGCACTGTTTTCCAATCCGGATATTCTGCTGCTTGACGAACCGACCAACAACCTGGACATCGATACCATCCGTTGGCTGGAGCAGGTGCTGAACGAACGTGACAGCACCATGATCATCATTTCGCACGACCGTCACTTCCTGAACATGGTGTGTACGCACATGGCGGATCTTGACTACGGCGAACTGCGTATTTATCCGGGCAACTACGACGAATACATGACCGCCGCGACGCAGGCGCGCGAACGTCTGCTGGCGGATAACGCCAAGAAAAAAGCGCAGATTGCCGACCTGCAATCCTTTGTCAGCCGTTTTAGCGCTAACGCCTCTAAATCTCGTCAGGCGACGTCTCGCGCCCGTCAGATTGATAAAATCAAACTCGACGAAGTGAAGGCGTCCAGCCGTCAGAACCCGTTCATCCGCTTCGAGCAGGACAAGAAACTGTTCCGTAACGCGCTGGAAGTGGAAGCGCTCAGCAAAGGCTTTGATAACGGCCCGTTGTTCAAAGGGGTCAACCTGCTGCTGGAAGTCGGTGAAAAGCTGGCGGTACTGGGAACCAACGGCGTGGGTAAATCGACGCTGCTGAAAACGCTGGTGGGCGATCTGGACGCCGATAGCGGTACGGTGAAGTGGTCTGAAAACGCGCGCATTGGCTACTACGCGCAGGATCACGAATATGAGTTTGAAAACGATCTGACGGTCTTCGACTGGATGAGCCAGTGGAAGCAAGAAGGCGATGACGAACAGGCGGTGCGCAGCATCCTCGGTCGTCTGCTGTTCAGCCAGGACGACATCAAAAAGCCGGCGAAGGTACTTTCGGGTGGTGAAAAGGGTCGTATGCTGTTTGGTAAGCTGATGATGCAGAAGCCAAACATTCTGGTGATGGACGAACCGACCAACCACCTTGATATGGAATCCATCGAATCGCTGAACATGGCCCTGGAGATGTATCAGGGAACCCTGATCTTCGTTTCTCACGACCGTGAATTCGTGAGTTCACTGGCAACCCGCGTACTGGAGATAACCCCCGATCGCGTGGTGGACTTCAGCGGTAACTACGAAGATTATCTGCGCAGTAAAGGCATTGACGGCTAATTTCCCCATTGCCTTTCATGTGACAGGTGTGGTCAACACACCTGTCACGATTTGGCGTTACGCCATCCCCAGCGCGCGCTTGCCGTGGATATTCAAATCCGCCAGCGTAAAGCGTCCTTCCCAGTCTGTTTCGTAATCCTCACGCGGGAAATCGCCTGGCGAAGCCCCTTTTTCCAGCGCCGCTTTTACTTTGTGCGCATAGGCCAGATTCTTCTCGCACAGGGGCGCGGCGGGAATGTACATCACATTTCCCCATCCCTGTTGATTGTCGACCGGCGCCACGGAGTGAATCACATCGCAATGCCACCAGACGGAATCGCCGGCTTCCAGTGGCGGAATGCTGGTGAGCGCCTCAATCAACAGGGGATGCCACTGTTCGGATATTGGCAGCACCCGGCCCGGCGACACGCCACACAGTTCGTCTTCCGGGACATCATCCATCAGCGGACGTAACAGCACATACGCCATGGCTTCCGGAATGGGCACGACATGCAGCAAGCCCTGACCGGGCAGCATATCCGACAGCGCGGTCCAGCCCTGGAAGGTGCGGAACACCGAACATTTGGTGGTGTTATCCACGGTATACTCTTCCACCTCGGTGCGATGAGCGGCATGCCACGGATCGTATTTCGCCAGATTGCCGTTAAAGACACTGGCGAAAACGCGCTGATACGCCGGCAGCAACCAGCGCTCCAGCGCGCCGGAATCGGTGTGCGCACCCAGCCCTTTTGAGGTGGTGCCCGGCGGACGGCGGCGGATCCTGTCCGGGTAGATCACGCTCACATCCGGGTTAAACCACTGCTTGCCCTCGCTTTCAAAGGTCCACAGACGGTTGAGGAACGATTGCACGTTCGCCATCTCCTCACTCTGCCGCGCCTGCATTTGCGCCTGCGACCAGTAGATCGGATAGATCTCCGGACGGGAGGCGCTGAGGGTGCCAAAAAAGTTATCGCCAGGCCCTTTATACACCTCGTCAAAGCGGTTGCGGTCCAGATAGTCCAGCATCGACCGATCCCAGGCCAGCGCCCGCTCGCGCGGGAAGTGACCTTTGATAACCGCACAGCCCCGACGTTTGATCTGTTCACGCTGCTGCGCTGCGATCGTGTCAGCGTTGATATCGGCATAGGACAGCTCAGGCCAGACCGGCGCGCCCTGTGCTTTGAGCGCGTTGATTTCCGCCACGCGGGTGGCAATGGCATCGCTAATCTGGCCGAAGACCTGCTCAACGTCGCCAAGCTGCGCCCGCAGTTCCTGCTTCATCTGACGGATAGCCGCTTTGTGATCGACCGGTAATGTGTCGCTTGTGAAGGTAAAAGCCATAACCACCTCGCATAACTTTCATTCGAAACTTATTTAACTTACAGTTGATAATATAAGTTATAAAAAAGTTAATGCAAGTTTAAATGTTTGCTGGTGAGATCGTCGCGCCATTTGTCCAGGGCAACGCATACCAGAGGCCTGATGATTGGATTGTGGCGCCCGACGGCGCCATAAAGGGCAGGGGAACAGCTTACTTCGCGGCAGTCGCTGAGCTGACTAACTTTTGGTGCAACTTTTTCCAGACTTCAATATAGGATTCCGTCATGTTACTGAGCGTTAATTCCGGATGATTTACGCTCTGGCGAAACACCTGGTTATCCTGATCGCGCCAGAGTTGTTCAGCATGTGAGAGATAGTGGACAATGCGCTGCTGTAGCGCGGCAACGGTAGGTTCGCAGGCGTAATCAGAAGGCATGTATGCATCCATACCCAGTCCTGGCGTCGCGATCAGTGCGCAGTTTGAGAGCAAGGCTTCCAGTCCGACAATACCGAAACTCTCCTGAATGCTGGGGAAGACCACAATGTCAGTTTCCGCAAAAGCCCGTTTTTTTTCCTCGCCCTGAACAAATGTCAGACCTTTAAAGCCTTCTTTTTCCATGTAGTCAGGGATCTTCTCTGGCCCATAAACCCGGGCCTCAACCCGGTTGCGATAGGCTTCTGACAGCGTATTGATCGACTCACGAAAAATCTGGAAGTTTTTCACAATATCGGTGAATCGCCCAAAGAAGCTGATGACCACTTTACCTTGCGGATGGCGGATTTTTTTTTCCGGGTAATCGGCGAAATCGACACCGATAGGGAAGATATCGGGGGGAACAATATCGGCGGAGACATGCTGAATAATTGAACGGTGCGCCCAGTCGCTGTGAAGCACTACCGCGCCACTCTGACGTACCGCGATTCGCTGTTCCCAGTAATGCTGCATACCTTTCTGGGTTCGGGTCAGATAGTGCTGCATGCCGATATAGCTGGAATGGAGCGTGAATTGCACTCTGTGTAACTCAAAGTAAAACGGTAACAGAGGTGAGTTTTCGTGCACTGAGATAATATCGGGCTTGAACTCATTGAGTATGGGCTGAATTTTTTGCGCGGTACTCCATGCCACATTCAGGCTCAGTGATTCCAGGGAGGAGTCAAAAGGCAATGAAGGTTCAACGGCAATCTCATAATCAGCCAGTGTTGACGCCCGGGTTTTCTGATTGTTCAGGTATAACACCCTGAAGGGGTAGCGACGGCGCGTTAATTCCTGCCAGAAATGCTGATTGAAAAAGCCCAGGCCACTGAACAGCACATCAGGGGCTTCGGTAGTGACAATTAAAACGCGTGGTTGCATGACCATTCCTGTTATCAAATGCGTTTGGTATAAATCGTCAGGGAGGCAGACGGACAATATCATCCGTCTGCCAGGAGCCCTGCTACTGGCTAGAAACGGTATTTGATCCCTATCATTGCCTGAGTATCACTGTAACCACTGTTCCCTATTTGCTGCGTCACGTTACCCCACATATCCAGTTGTCGGGATAGTTGTCCTTCAACCCCGATTTTGGCTTCACCAATATTGCGGGTGCCGGCAATTTCATTGCCCTGGCCATTGATACTGGCCCCAAAATCACGGGTGTTATGGATCCAGTTTGCTTCGATGAAGGGTTGGAACTCGCGATTTTTGCCCTTGTCTACCGTGCTGTGTCCTTGCAGATAGGCACGGACACCCAATCGACTTTGAAGATTACCATCGCCCTCGAATGAGACACGTGAACCGCCGCTGCTTTGGCGTTCAGTATGATCGCTGGATCTGACGCCCATCCAGATAAGCTGGGCTTTAGGCTGGATGTAATATCCCACTGCATCCGTTTCTCTGCTGCCTAATTCAAAAGTATAACCGGCTTCTACAGAGGCGGTAATGCCACGCGATTTATACTTCTCGGTCGCCAGCTGATCGCCTTTCACTTCGTTATCAAACCAGTTGTAGAGCACCCAACTGTCGACATAGCTACCGGTTTTTTTCTCATCGTTGGCATACCAGGTTCCGTATAAACCCGCGCTATAGCCTTTGACCGAACCTTTGGATTGATAGTGTGAGTATCTGGATTCGGTATTGTTACTTTGCCGGGCGTAGCCCGCCATGATACCCAGATGCCAGCGATCCCGTTGATCGGAACTCCACTGCGCAATGTCACCGCCAATTTGCGCGACATAGCGATTTCCCTGGTTTTTAAACTGACCAGAACTGTCCTGAGAGCGGTTATGCCCACCGACCTGACGAAGCCACAGGCTGGTTGTCTGTTCCCCGGTTAACGCATCGGTATACTGCGCTTCACCGAGGCGATCGTGAAGACGTGTCTGGAAGAGGGTATTGGCGGCCATGTGGTTAACCATATAGCTGCCGATTTCCGGACGTTGCACGGGTTCAGGATCCTGGGGATCCGGCGTGACCGAAGGCAGTTCGGAGCGCAAGTACCAGTCGCCGTCCTGAACGCTGAGACTATTTTTGTGTAAATAGTATTCATATGCTCCCCCGACAATACGCCCGCTCTGCGTGAACACCCCTGATGAATCGCCATTGACCTCAATGACTTTAATGCCTTCACGGGTTTGTGCCCCGGTGCCACCGAGATTATTGATGGACAGCACGCTTTGGCCTGACGTTGAGCCGTTAATAATGAGCTGGTCGGTCAGTGAGCTGTCGTCACCCAGAACCGTATCAAGCGCAATAACGCCGCCGTCTCCGACATAATCCCCGTTAAGGGTAAAGCGATCGCCAGCGACATTATTGGTTAACAGCAGGCTACCCTGATTTCGAAACGTCGCCAGGTTATCAAATAACGCATGATTGGCTGTCCCGTCCGGGCGCGCGGTGAGGGAAATTACGCCACGGTTGACAAGTTCCGTTGTGCCTCCGCCAAAATCACTGGTCGCTACAGGCGCGACGGTATCCCGGATACCGTCGCGATCCGAATCAGACCACTGCCGCACGTTCCAGACACCCGTAGCGTCGTTAATCACCGTATCCTGACCGCTGGAGAGGCGTACGACGCCCGTCATGGCCCCTGCGTTAATGATGCGGGTTTCTGCTCCGCTATAATGGGTACTGTCTAGCGGCAAATTGGGCATGGCGGGATCGCGCAAATAAAAACCGTCAAAACCTGCCACGTCGATTGCCACATCGGATAGCGCGCCAAGCGTGGCACCTTGATCGATTTGCACAGTGGACTGCGTTCCCCCCGTGGTTTTGATACCCGCGCCTTCGCTCCCCCCCTCGACAACGCTGTCGGCCTTCAGGTGAACATCAAACACGCCCTGCGGATCGACAATGATGTAACCGCCGCTGGACCAGGTATATTCAGGCGGGGTGCTTTCTATGCGAATGGCATCACCGACCTGGGAACGAATCACGCCTGAGCTGGTAATCCGCGATTCCAGCGCCTGCGAATAGATAGCTGCGGTATCTTTACTCGCGCTGTTGTTAACGATCTGGCTTCCGGACTGCTGAAGAACTGAACCAATAGCTAACAGCCCGCCGGATGCGCCGGCCAGATAAATCCCAGCGTGCTGCGTATCCCGGATATTGGTTTTATCAAAAATTATGCCACCAGAAGGGCCCGTAATCGGTGCAAGCGGATCCGCCGCATCGCTGTCGGTTACCTTACCGGTATAGATGTTTCCCGATGTGCTGACTTCTATTTCATCAAGAGCAAGGGGATTGCCTTGGGCCTGTATCCCATTCTGATCGGCCGTGAGCGTCTTACCCGCGTCCAGAGAGATGACGACCTTATCAGACTGCATCCCGTTCTGAGCGTTGAATGAGTAGGCAGGGTAAGGGGTAGGGTTGTCGATATCTGCATGAATATCAATATTCAGTTGGTTACCGTTTTGTACGCAACTCACTCCAGCCTGAGGCGCCAGGTTATTACAGTCATCTGCGTAAGCAGAGTGGGCTGCCAATAAAATCGCGCTAGCGAGAAAAGTCTTATTAAAATTTCCCGAAAGAAACGTGAAATTCCTTGCCTGGTGTAATTTCAGAGTGTAATCCATGTTAACTTGTCCATAATGATTAAATTATAATAAAAAATTTAACATTTAATGAGTGGGGCAAACAATGGTTCCTGTTTGTCAATTAATAGTCTAAATGATTTGTGTGTGCATGAAAATAAAATAGACATCACTTTAATTGCGTTGTGGTTGTTTTGTATGTTTATCAATAAGTTAATAATGAATTTTTTTTAGCTTACGGTGATATTGGTTATCCGTAAAAAATATGAAGCTATCTGTTGCTGTAAAGTAGTTGCCAGAGGTTGAGTGTTATAAAAGAAAACTGTTGCGATGCTAATCCAAAAGAATTAAGAATTTTACCAGCCTGAAGATATCTATATAAAGGAATAACAAAAAAACTTTCCATTATTATTATCAAAAATCCTAATATTGATAATAATAATCTGAATGCGGCATCCGGATTAAAATATTCTCCAGTCGCCGCATTCAGGCATTACACGTTGAAGGGGGCCGTGTTATCCAGCACGGCCTGGATCACGTTCAGCGCACCCTGATGGTTATTGTCATCCGTCTGATAGCGGGAGAGCGCTTTGATACTGTCGGTGGCATTCGCCATGGCGAAAGAGTAGTGCGCCATTTTCAACATTTCTGCATCGTTGCCGCTGTCGCCAATGGCGACCACCTCCTTCGGTGAAAGGTTCCAGCGTTTCAACAACCGGCTGATGCCATTGGCTTTGTGGAGCCCCGGAATGATCAGATCGATAAAGCCGAAACCGCTGGTCACAGGTTTCATAATGCCGTCCAGCGCCGTATGTAGCTTGTCGATAACCAATGGGATCTGCTGATCCGGCAGATTCAGAGAGAACTTAAACAGCACGTCGTCGATGTCGTGATAGTCCTTCACCGGCTTCAGGCGGTGATAGTGCTTTGCCATGAGCGCAACAAAGGACGCCGGGGCGTGTTCACTGACGTAAGCGCTTTGCAGACCGCAGGCGACAAAGTTGAGCTGTTTATCCTTGAGCAACTCGCCGATCACGCTCCGTGATTCATGACGGGTTAGTTCGCCGTGAAAAAGCTGTTGGCCATGCTCAAACACCAGCGCGCCGTTTTCGGCAACGAAAGAGATCTCGTCTTTGAGTTCGGGGAAGAAAGAGATGAGCTGAAAGTACTGATTGCCGCTGGCGACGACAAACTCGATGTTGCGTTTCTTTAGCTCGTGGTACTGCGCCATAAAACGTGCGTGATCGTACTTTTTGGCGTCATTGAGAAAAGTTCCGTCCATATCACTGACGATAACTTTAACGGTCATATAAAGCTCCTGGCTCAAAACTGCGACCAGAAACATTTTAATAACAATGTGACCTAAAGCACAAATTTAATTTCGAATGAAAGCAAAAGCGCCGGATGGCGGCTGCGCCTTATCCGGCCTACGGAGAGAGGCTTGTAGGCCCGGTAAGCGTTAGCGCCACCGGGCGTGAGTGTTAAAGCATATGTTCGGTACGGGCGATGATATCGTCTTGCGCGTCCGGTGAAAGCGCGGTGAAGAAGGCGGAATAACCGGCTACGCGGACTACCAGATCACGATACTGGTCCGGATGCTTTTTCGCGTCCAGCAGGGTCTCGCGCGAGACGATGTTGTACTGAATGTGCCAGCCTTTGTGCTCTTCAAAGAAGGTTCGCAACAGGATCATCAGTTTCTGCTTGTCGGACTCGTTCTCAAGCGTCGCCGGGTTCAGCTTCTGGTTCAACAGCACGCCGCCCAGAATCGAACCGGTAGGCAGCTTGCCGACGGAGCCAATCACCGCCGTGGGACCAAGATGGTCGGTACCGGATGCCGGGCTTGCCCCTTCAGCCAGCGGGGTATGGGCTTTACGACCATCAGGCGTCGCCATGGTCGCTGCGCCGAACGGCACGTTTGCCGAGATAGACGACGTACCCGCGTAGTAATTGCCGCCGACCGGGCCACGTCCATAACGCGGGTTATGGTATTGCTTCAGTTCATCGATATAGGTCTGATAAGCACGGGCCAACAGGGTATCGACGGAGTCATCATCGTTGCCATACTTCGGCGCGCCGTTGATTAAACGCTGGCGCAACTGCTCGTGGGTCAGGCCGTCAAAATCATCTGCCAGTGCAGCCGCCAGCTGTTGCTGACCAATTGCTCCCTGTTCAAAGACCAGTTTTTTCACCGCGGCCAGGCTGTTGCCGAGGTTCGCGATACCGACCTGCAGGCCGGATACCCAGTCATACTTCGCCCCACCTTGCTTAATGCTCTTTGCCCGCTCGATGCAGTCATCCACCAGCGCCGAGCAGAGGATATCGTGCACGTTCTCTTCCAGCATGGTATCGACCACATACTCGATCTCAATCGATTTGCGCGTGTAGTAGCGGATCTGGGTATCCCACGCCGCCATCACCTCGTCGAAATTGTTGAAGTTACCGGCGGAGAGCGCTTTTTCCTGTGGCAGGAAAACTTTCCCGCTGGTGGCGTCCCGACCACCTTCCAGCGCAGCCAGCATCACGCGGGCAAAGTTGATAAAGCTCATGCCGGTGCAGCGGTAGCCCCACTTGCCGCCCACGGCGGTTTCGATGCAGCCAATCGCCGCGTAATCGTAGGCGTCCTGCGGCTCAATACCGAGCTTAATGAATTCCGGGATCACGATTTCATCGTTGTTAAAGGCAGGCATACCAAAGCCGCAGCGGATCACCTGTACGCAGGCGTCGAGGAAATCATTGCTCATCCCGGCGTGATAACGCACGCTGAGGTTAGGCTGGGTGGAGCGTAGACGCCCACAGGATTCGAGGATCGCGTAGGAGAGCGGATTGACCGCATCCATCGGCTGACCGTTGACCAGGTTTTGTCCGCCAATGGTGACGTTCTGATACAGCGGGCTGCCTGCGGAGGCTTTAGAGTGCGAGCCGGAGCGGATTTTGTTCACTTCCAGCAGTTTCAGCCAGCAGCTGTGCAGCAGCTCAATGGCGTGTTCGCGGTCCAGCGACTGGTTCAGTTCCACATCGCGGCGGTAGTACGGATAAAGATACTGGTCCATGCGCCCGAACGACACCGAGTGACCGTTAGATTCAATTTGCAGAATCAACTGGATGAAGTAGCACAGCTGCAGCGCTTGCCAGAAAGTCTGCGGCGGCTGGTGAGCGATAAGATCGCAGTTTTCCGCCATCGCCAGCAGCTCGTTACGACGGCTGACGCGTGTCTCTTCGCTCGCCATTTTACGCGCCAGTTCGGCGAAGCGGGCGATGTGGTCGCTGACGGCAATCAGCACAATATCAATGGCTTTCAGGAATTGCTCGCCATGCAGATCGTCGAGAACGGTCAGGTTAATGCGTGAACGGCGCTCCGCGACTTTTGCCCGCAGACCGTCAATGCCTTTTTCCAGTAGCAGCGGGAAGTTGACCGCCAGGTGCGCGTCACCGGAGGTCATGTTGCCTTCGGCTTTGATAATACCGGTTTCCAGCAACCCTTTTTGCTCATCGGTAAACATGCCATAGCAGCGATCCTGAACGGTTTGGCCGCGCCACCACGGACAAACGCTATGCAATACGCGTTTGTTCTCTTCACTGACCGCAAAACCCGCACCCGGTCTGTCCGCGAGGGCGTCTATCTCTTTTTCAATCCACGAGACGGTGTATTCCGGGAAGATCGGCGCGGCGCGCACTTCGCTCGCCTGGTTGCCGACGATCAGCTCGTCGTGTTTGATCCAAATGGTTCGCTCTGCCAGATGATGCGCCAGCGCCAGCGCGCGGCGTACCGGAATCGGTTTGTCCAGATGCTGCTGGTACATTTCGGTGTAATGCTGCGCGCGTTCGGTACAGACCGGCGGTTTGACGATGTGCACCAGCGCGGTTTTGTGCGCTTTGATGCGGTCGCTGAGCGTATCCAGTTTCAGTTGGGTCATGAGATTATCCTCGTAATGTCGCGGTCAAACCTTTTGTGCAGGCGTACTGCTGCGCAAAGGCGAGCAGATCGGGTGCATCCAGCGGCTTGTCCGGCGCGTTGTAGGGTTGGCTGAGTAAGTGGTATTTGTTGATGCCCAACGTGTGGTAGGGCAAAAAGTGAATCTCGCCAACGTGCAGTTCATCGGCGGCAAAATCGGTAATCGCTTTAATGCTTTCTTCATCGGCGTTAAACCCCTGAACCAGCGGAACGCGGATGATGATTGTTTTTCCGGCGGCGGCGAGCTTTCTCAGGTTTTCCAGCACGCGTGACGCGCTGCCATCCGTCCATTGCTTAAACGGCGCGTCGGCGACGTGTTTCAAATCCGCAAGGAACAGATCGATCCAGGGCAGTGACGGTTCAATGTATTTCCACGGCACATGCAAACAGGTTTCGACCGCGGTATGAATGCCCGCCTCATGGCTTGCTTTTAAAAGTGATGCCGCCAGCTCCGGCTGCATAAACGGTTCGCCGCCGGAAAGCGTAATACCGCCGCCGCTGCGATCATAAAAAGGTTTATCGCGCAGGACGGTGGTCATAATCTCATCGACGCTTTTAACGTCGCCGCAGACGGTCAGAGCCTGAGTAGGGCAGCAGTCGATCAGGCTGGCAAGATGCGCGTCAGTCAGTTTTTCGCGATGGATAAGGAGGCCATTCAGCGCGCGTTCGATAACGCCCGGTGCCGCCTGGACGCAAAGCTCGCAGCCTTCGAGGCACAGACGTGCGTCAAACAGCAGATCCTGCGTGCGTGCCCGGCTTTCCGGATTCTGACACCAGCGACAGCCCAGAGAGCATCCTTTAAGGAACACCACGGTGCGGATACCGGGGCCATCGTGAGTAGAATAGCGCTGAATATTGAAAATCATAAACGGCCTCTCGTGTTTCGTATAAAGATTAAATAACTTTCGAATGAAAGTTATGTTGACGTACGTCAACTAACCGAGAGGTTTTGCCGTGGTATCTTTCTTTTATGCAAACTAGTCGTTGAGGAATGATTATGGAACTCTATCTGGATACGTCCGACGTTGACGCGGTGAAAGCATTGGCGCGAATTTTCCCGCTGGCGGGCGTGACCACAAACCCCAGTATTGTTGCGGCGGGTAAAAAACCGCTGGACGTCTTACTGCCACAATTGCATGAAGCAATGGGGGGGCAGGGGCGTTTATTTGCCCAAGTGATGGCGACAACGGCAGAAGGGATGGTGAGTGATGCGCGTAAACTGCGTGCGATCATTCCTGATATCGTCGTGAAAGTGCCCGTCACGGCGGAAGGTCTGGCTGCGATCAAGTTGCTTAAAGAGGAAGGTATTCCGACGCTGGGAACGGCGGTGTACGGTGCGGCACAGGGCCTGCTGTCGGCACTGGCGGGGGCGGAGTATGTTGCGCCTTACGTCAACCGCGTGGATGCACAGGGTGGCGATGGCATTCAGACCGTTACCGATTTGCAGAATTTGCTGAAGATGCACGCGCCGCATGCCAAAGTGCTGGCAGCCAGTTTCAAGACGCCGCGTCAGGCACTGGATTGTCTGCTGGCGGGCTGTGAATCCATCACCTTACCGCTGGACGTTGCCCAACAGTTGATTAGCTCTCCGGCTGTCGATGCGGCGGTGGCGAAGTTTGAGCACGACTGGCAGAGCGCCTTTGGGCGTTCGTCGCTGTAAGTTGTCGTTGTAGGCCGGATAAGGCAACGCCATCATCCGGCAATTCGCGCCGTCATTGCCTGATGGCGCGACGCTTATCCGGCTTACAATCCGATCAGGATGAGGCTTCCCCACACACCTCGCAGCCCGGATTTCGCATCAGCTTCATTTCGCGGAACTGGCAGGTCATGGCGTCGTACATGACGATTTTCCCCGACGCTGGCTGACCATAATGCGCCAGCAGCTTAATGGCTTCCATCGCCTGTAGCGACCCAATCACGCCAATCAGCGGCGCCATCACCCCCGCCTCCACGCAGGTTAATGCATTTTCACCAAACAGACGGCTCAGGCAGCGATAGCAGGGCTCACCCTCTTTGTAGGTAAAGACGGTTACCTGACCTTCCATGCGGATCGCCGCGCCAGAAATCAGCGGGACTTTTGCCGCGTAACAACCGGCATTGAGCTGATTACGAATTGCGACGTTATCGGTGCAGTCCAGCACCAGATCGTGTTCGGCGATAAGTGTCCGAAGGGCGGTCTCGTCCAGCAGCGCATTAACCGCAGTGATAGCCACGTGCGGATTAATACGGCTCAGCGCCGCATGTGCCGACTCCACTTTCGGCTGGCCGAGGGTCGCATCGCTGTGTAGCGTCTGGCGCTGTAGATTCGACAGCGACACGGTGTCAAAATCGAGCAGCGTCAGGTGGCCGACGCCAGCGCTCGCCAGATACTGCGAGGACGCGCAGCCCAGCCCACCGAGACCGACAACCAGCACGTTGGCTTCCTTCAGCGCTTCCTGCCCGTCAAAGTCAAAGCCGCGCAGGATTATCTGCCGATTGTAACGCAGCATCTCCTGATCGCTGAGTTCCGCCATCAGAGGCCTCCGAACAGCGCATTGAAGGGCTCGACTTCCACCCATTCACCGGCTTCAACGTTACCGCGATCGCGCTCCAGCACAATGAAGCAGTTCCCCTGACTGAAGGAACTGAAGACGTGTGAACCCTGATGACCCGTGGTGCTCACCTCCAGCTCGCCGTTGGCGGTGCGCTGGAGCACGCCGCGCTGGAAATCGAGACGACCCGGCGTTTTCTTCAGCCGTGAGGTGGTACGCACACGCTGGCGTGCAGGTAACCCGCTGGCCGCGTTGCCGCTCAGTTTCGCCAGCAACGGCTGAACCAGTTGGTAGAACGTCAGCGCCGCTGACACCGGGTTACCCGGCAATCCGCAGAACCAACTGTTGCTCAGTTTGCCGAAGGCGAACGGTTTGCCGGGTTTGATTGCCAGCTTCCAGAAGGCGATTTCGCCCAGCTCTTCAAGGATGGTTTTGGTGTAATCGGCTTCACCCACCGACACGCCGCCGGAGCTAATCACCACATCCGCCTGGCTGTCGGCTTCGATAAACGCCGTGCGCAGAGCGTGTGGGTCATCGCGGATGATGCCTAAATTGATCACGTCGCAACCCAACTGTTGCAGCATCAGATGCACGGTCAGGCGGTTGGTATCATAAATCTGGCCTTCGCCGAGCGGTTGTCCCGGCAGTTGCAGTTCATCACCGGTCGAGAACAGCGCGACGCGCACTTTCCGCACGACCTGGACGTCGGCAATACCGAGCGATGCCAGCACCGGCAGTTCGCCGGTGGTCAGGCGCGTACCGGCAGGGAAAACCACCGCATTTTGTTTAATGTCTTCGCCACGATGGCGGATGTTTTGCCCGCCGCGGACGTCGGCGGTAAAACGCACGCCGTCATCAGTCTGTTCCGTCTGCTCCTGCATCACCACGGCGTCACATCCCGCGGGTACCGGCGCGCCAGTCATAATGCGAATGCAGCTCCCCACAGGCCATTCTCCCTGGAACGGTTGACCGGCGAACGCTTTACCGGCGACCGACAGCGGCTGTCTGCTGGCGAGATCGGCCAGTCGCACCGCATAGCCGTCCATCGCCGAGTTATCGAAACCCGGCACGTCGAGCGGCGAAACCACGTCGGTCGCCAGAATACGGCCAAAGCACTGCACCAGCGGCAGCGTCTCAACGGCAGTCAGTGGGGTAACACGCGATAACATTTCGGTAAGCGCCGTTTCCAGCGGCATCAGTCCGGCGGTAAATTCCATGAAAACACTCCTGCGGGGCAAAATCGAATCCGCCTATTATGTCAGAAAACACGAGGGGACTGTATGCCACCTCGGACTTAGAAAGGATGTGAACGCTTTACATGCTAATCGCATCTTTCTATAGTCAAAAATCGAATCAATAAGTCTACAAAATTCTGATATTTGTAGAAGACGGACGACAAACATGGGCAAAGCAGTTATTGCAATTCACGGCGGCGCCGGGGCGATTACCCGCGCGCAGATGAGCCAGGAGCAGGAATTACGCTATATCCAGGCGCTTTCCGACATTGTCGACGCCGGGCAAAAGATGCTGGAAGCGGGAGAAAGCGCGCTGGACGTGGTCACCGAAGCCGTGCGACTGCTTGAAGAGTGCCCGCTGTTTAATGCCGGGATCGGCGCGGTGTATACCCGTGACGAGACCCATGAACTGGATGCCTGCGTCATGGATGGCAATACCCTGAAAGCCGGGGCAGTGGCGGGAGTCAGCCATTTGCGTAACCCGATTCTCGCTGCCCGACTGGTGATGGAGCACAGCCCGCATGTCATGATGATTGGCGCGGGGGCAGAAAAATTTGCGGCCAGGCAGGGGATGGAACTTGTCTCTGCGGATCTCTTTTCAACGCCTGAACGTTATGAACAACTGCTGGTCGCGCGTTCGAGCGGCGAAACCGTGCTGGATCACAGCGGCGCACCGCTCGATGAAGGCAAAAAAATGGGCACCGTGGGCGCGGTGGCGCTGGATGTCCACGGCAATCTGGCGGCGGCGACATCGACAGGAGGCATGACCAACAAACTACCGGGGCGCGTCGGCGACAGTCCGCTCGTGGGCGCGGGTTGTTATGCCAATAATGCCAGCGTGGCGGTTTCCTGCACCGGTACGGGTGAAGTGTTCATCCGCGCGCTGGCCGCCTATGACATTGCCGCGTTGATGGACTACGGTGGTCTGAGCTTATCGGAGGCCTGCGAGCGGGTGGTAATGGAGAAATTACCGGCGCTGGGTGGGAGTGGCGGGCTTATCGCCATCGATCATGAGGGAAATGTGGCCTTGCCGTTTAATTGCGAAGGAATGTATCGCGCCTGGGGTTATGCCGGGGATACACCAACGACCGGGATCTACCGGGAAAAAGGGGACACCGTTGCCACACAGTGATGCGCTTGACGTCAGCGACGTGCTGGCTGTCAGCAATCTGAATATTGCCTTTCAACAGGACCAGCAGCGTACTGAGGCGGTGCGGAACCTGTCGTTTCGTCTCAGGCGCGGCGAGACGCTGGCGATTGTCGGTGAGTCCGGTTCGGGAAAATCGGTCACCGCGCTGTCGTTGATGCGACTGATTGAACAGTCTGGTGGTGTGGTTCAGTGTGAGCAGATGCTGCTGCGCCGCCGTAACCGTGAGGTGATTGAACTGGGCGAACAGAGCACGTCGCAGCTTCAGCGGGTGCGGGGTGCCGATATCGCCATGATCTTCCAGGAGCCAATGACGTCGCTCAACCCGGTGTTTACCGTAGGAGAGCAAATTGCCGAGTCCATCCGCCTGCATCAGGGGGCGGGGCGTGAAGCGGCGATGGCGGAGGCCAAGCGGATGCTCGATCAGGTTCGCATTCCAGAGGCGAAAGCAATTCTCTCGCGCTACCCCCATCAGCTTTCCGGCGGTATGCGTCAGCGGGTGATGATTGCGATGGCGCTCTCCTGTCGTCCGGCGGTGCTGATTGCCGATGAACCGACAACCGCGCTGGACGTCACGATTCAGGCGCAGATCCTGCAACTGATCAAAGTTCTGCAACAAGAGATGTCGATGGGGGTGATTTTCATTACTCACGACATGGGCGTGGTGGCGGATGTCGCCGACCGCGTGCTGGTAATGTACCAGGGCGAGGGCGTGGAGACCGGCAGTGTGGAACAGATTTTCCGCTCGCCGCAGCATCCGTACACGCAGTCGTTATTAGCGGCGGTACCGCAGCTCGGGGCGATGAAAGGTCTGCCTTATCCGCGCCGCTTCCCGGTTATCTCCCTGAGTGCGCCGGAAAAGCAGGAGCGACCCGTCGATCAAAATACGGTGGTTGAGGGAGAGCCCATTTTGCAGGTTCGCAACCTGGTCACCCGTTTTCCGTTACGCAGCGGCGTTCTTAATCGAGTGACCCGCGAAGTGCACGCGGTGGAAAATGTCAGCTTTGATCTCTGGCCCGGTGAGACGCTGTCGCTGGTCGGCGAATCGGGCTGCGGCAAATCGACGACCGGACGTGCGCTACTGCGCCTGGTGGAATCGCAGTCCGGCGAGATTATTTTTAACGGTCAGCGAATCGATACGCTGTCCGACAGTCAATTACAGCCTTTGCGCCGCGATATTCAGTTTATTTTTCAGGATCCTTACGCCTCGCTCGACCCACGGCAAACCGTGGGGTATTCCATCATGGAGCCGCTGCGCGTCCACGGTTTATTGCAGGGTAAGGCGGCGGCCGATCGCGTGGCGTGGTTGCTGGAGCGCGTCGGGCTGCAACCTGAACATGCGTGGCGCTACCCGCATGAGTTTTCCGGCGGGCAGCGTCAGCGGATCTGCATTGCCCGCGCGCTGGCGCTCAATCCTAAAGTCATTATTGCTGATGAGTCGGTCTCCGCGCTGGATGTGTCGATTCGCGGACAAATCATCAACCTGTTGCTCGATTTGCAGCGGGAACTGGGGATCGCCTGGCTGTTCATCTCGCATGACATGGCCGTTGTTGAGCGGATCAGCCACCGCGTTGCGGTGATGCACATGGGGCAGATTGTGGAGATTGGTCCGCGTGCCGCGCTGTTTGAGGATCCGCAGCATCCGTATACCCGTAAGCTCATGGCGGCGGTTCCGGTTGCCGACCCCGGACATCCCCGACCGCAGCGGGTGCTGCTGTCGGATGAGCTGCCGAGCAACATTTACCGGCGCGGTGAAGCGCCAGCACCTGTTTCATTGCAGTTAGTCGGGCCCGGACATTATGTCGCGCGTCCACAACGAGAAAATGCGCTATCGCGCTTATAACATTCAGGCAGGGTTCAGGAGAAAAAAGATGACAAAATTGCTCGCCCGACATTGGCTGCTGGCATTAGGCGCGACGACCGCGCTGGCTGCGTCCCCGGCGTTTGCCGCGAAAGATGTGGTCGTGGCGGTGGGGTCCAACTTCACCACGCTCGATCCGTATGATGCGAATGACACGTTATCGCAGCAGGTCGCGAAGTCGTTTTATCAGGGACTGTTTGGTCTGGATAAAGAGATGAAGCTGAAGAACGTGCTGGCGGAAAGTTACACCGTCTCTGACGACGGTCTGGTGTATACCCTCAAACTGCGTCAGGGGGTAAAATTCCAGGACGGTACCGACTTTAACGCCGGGGCGGTGAAAATTAACCTCGACCGTGCCAGCGATCCCGCCAACAGCCTCAAGCGTTATAACCTGTATAAGAACATCGCCAAAACAGAGGCCGTCGATCCCGCAACGGTAAAAATCACCCTGAAGCAGCCGTTCTCCGCGTTTATTAATATCCTGGCGCACCCGGCGACAGCGATGATCTCACCGGCCGCGCTGGAGAAATACGGGAAAGAGATTGGCTTCCACCCGGTAGGCACCGGTCCTTACGTGCTGGATACCTGGAATCAAACCGATTTTGTGAAGGTGAAGAAATTTGCCGGTTACTGGCAGTCGGGATTGCCGAAGCTGGATAGCATCACCTGGCGCCCGGTCACCGATAACAACACCCGTGCGGCGATGCTGCAAACCGGAGAAGCACAGTTTGCCTTCCCGATCCCCTACGAGCAGGCGGCGCTGTTAGAGAAAAACAAAAATCTGCAACTGGTCGCCAGTCCGTCGATTATGCAGCGTTACATCAGTATGAACGTGACGCAAAAGCCGTTTGACAATCCGAAAGTCCGCGAGGCGTTAAACTACGCTATCAACCGCCAGGCGCTGGTGAAAGTGGCGTTTGCGGGATACGCGACCCCGGCGACCGGCGTGGTGCCGCCGTCGATTGCGTATGCGCAAAGCTACACGGCCTGGCCTTACGATCCGGCAAAGGCACGAGAACTGCTGAAAGAAGCGGGTTACCCGAACGGTTTTAGCACCACGCTGTGGTCATCGCACAATCACAGTACCGCCCAGAAAGTGTTGCAGTTTACCCAGCAGCAGCTGGCGCAGGTGGGGGTTAAAGTGCAGGTGACGGCGATGGATGCCGGTCAGCGCGCGTCTGAAGTTGAAGGGAAAGGGCAGAAAGAGAGCGGTGTGAGAATGTTCTACACCGGCTGGTCGGCCTCGACCGGTGAAGCGGACTGGGCGCTGTCGCCGCTGTTTGCTTCGCAAAACTGGCCGCCAACGCTGTTTAACACCGCGTTTTACAGCAATCCGCAGGTTGATACCGACCTTGCCGATGCGCTGAAAACAACCGATCCGCAAGAGAAAGCGCTGCTGTACAAAGCGGCGCAGGATATCGTCTGGAAAGAGTCGCCGTGGATCCCGCTGGTGGTGGAAAAACTGGTCTCGGCGCACAGTAACAAACTGACCGGTTTCTGGATCATGCCAGATACGGGGTTCAGCTTTGATGATGCAGATTTGAAATAAGCCACAGCGGAAACCTGATGCTTAACTATATTCTCAAGCGCCTTCTGGGGTTGATTCCGACCCTGTTCATTGTTGCGGTGCTGGTGTTTTTATTTGTCCACCTGTTGCCGGGTGATCCGGCGCGGCTGATTGCCGGGCCGGAAGCCGACGCGCAGGTGATTGAACTGGTTCGTCAGCAGCTCGGTCTCGACCGGCCGCTGCACGTCCAGTTCTGGCATTACATGACGAATGTGTTGCAGGGCGATTTTGGACTCTCGATGGTTTCTCGCCGACCGGTCTCGGAGGAGATCGCCAGCCGGTTTATGCCCACGCTGTGGCTGACGTTGACCAGTATGATCTGGGCCGTTCTGTTCGGTATGGCGGCGGGGATTGTCGCGGCGGTATGGCGTAATCGCTGGCCGGATCGCCTCAGCATGACGCTGGCGGTGACCGGGATCTCCTTTCCGGCGTTCGCGTTGGGGATGTTGTTGATGCAGGTGTTCTCCGTGGAGTTAGGCTGGTTGCCGACCGTCGGGGCCGATAGCTGGCAGCACTATATTCTGCCATCTGTCACTCTCGGTGCGGCGGTGGCCTCGGTGATGGCGCGCTTTACCCGCGCCTCGTTTGTCGATGTGCTTAATGAAGACTATATGCGCACCGCACGGGCGAAAGGGGTCAGTGAAACATGGGTGGTGCTCAAACACGGACTGCGCAATGCGATGATCCCTGTCGTCACCATGATGGGGTTACAGTTCGGCTTTTTGCTCGGCGGTTCTATCGTGGTCGAAAAGGTCTTCAACTGGCCTGGTCTCGGACGGCTGCTGGTGGACTCCGTGGAGATGCGTGATTATCCGGTGATTCAGGCGGAAGTCCTCCTGTTCTCACTGGAATTTATTCTTATCAACTTAGTGGTGGATGTGCTGTATGCCGCCATTAACCCGGCTATCAGGTACAAGTAAGGATGCGATTACTTAACTGGCGCCGTCAGGCGATTTTAAATGCCATGCCGATGGTGAAACCCGAACGGGTGCGCACGCCGTGGCACGAATTCTGGCGACGTTTTCGTCGCCAGCATGTGGCGCTGATTGCAGGTCTGTTTGTGCTGTTGCTGATCCTGGTGGCAGTCTTCGCTCGTTGGCTGACGCCCTTTGATGCAGAAAACTATTTCGATTACGACAGGCTGAATGACGGACCGTCGATGATGCACTGGTTCGGCGTGGATTCGTTGGGCAGAGACATCTTCAGCCGCGTGCTGGTTGGCGCGCAAATCTCGCTGGCGGCAGGCGTGTTTGCGGTATTGATTGGCGCGGCCATTGGCACCGTACTGGGACTGCTGGCGGGCTACTATGAAGGCTGGTGGGACCGGGTAATCATGCGTATCTGCGACGTGCTGTTTGCGTTTCCAGGGATCCTGCTGGCGATTGCCGTGGTGGCGGTGCTGGGTAGCGGCATCGCAAACGTGATTATCGCGGTGGCGATTTTCTCCATCCCGGCGTTCGCCCGTCTGGTACGCGGTAATACGCTGGTACTGAAGCAGCAGACGTTTATCGAATCGGCGCGCAGCATTGGTGCCAGCGATACGACGATTATTTTCAGCCATATCCTGCCAGGAACCGTCTCGTCGATTGTGGTCTTTTTTACCATGCGCATTGGCACCTCGATAATCTCAGCGGCAAGCCTGTCATTTCTGGGGCTGGGCGCACAGCCACCGACGCCGGAGTGGGGCGCGATGCTAAATGAAGCGCGGGCGGATATGGTAATAGCACCGCACGTGGCGCTGTTCCCGGCAGTGGCCATCTTTCTGACGGTACTGGCATTTAATCTGCTCGGCGATGGCCTGCGCGACGCGCTGGATCCGAAGATTAAGGGGTGAATCGTAGGCCTGATAAGACGCGTTAGCGTCGCCATCAGGCATTGCCGGATGGCGGCACAAATGCCTTATCCGGCCTACGTTAGCATTAAACGCGCGTGCCCCACAGATCGTACTCGTCGGCGTTTTCCACCTTCACGCGGATCACGTCGCCCGGTTTCACCTTGGTTTCACCATTCAGATAGACCGCGCCGTCGATTTCCGGTGCGTCGGCCATACTGCGGCCAATCGCGCCTTCTTCGTCGACTTCATCGACGATCACCAGAATTTCGCGACCCACTTTCTCCTGCAGGCGTTCAGCGGAGATCTGCTGCTGCAGTTGCATAAAGCGGTTCCAGCGCGCTTCTTTAACCTCTTCCGGTACCTGATCCGGCAGTTCATTGGCACCTGCGCCGTCTACCGGGCTGTATTTGAAGCAGCCTACGCGGTCAAGACGCGCTTCTTTCAGGAAGTCGAGCAGCATCTGGAAATCGTCTTCCGTTTCCCCCGGGAAACCGACAATAAACGTCGAGCGCAGGGTCAATTCCGGACAGATTTCGCGCCATTGTTTAATGCGCGCCAGTTGACGGTCGACCGAGCCAGGGCGCTTCATCAGTTTGAGAATGCGCGGGCTGGCGTGCTGAAGTGGGATATCCAGGTATGGCAGGATCTTGCCTTCCGCCATCAGCGGGATGACGTCGTCGACATGCGGATACGGGTAGACATAGTGCAGACGCGTCCAGATGCCCAGTTTTGACAGTTGTTCGCACAGGCTGACCATACTGGTTTTCACCGGCTCACCGTTATAGAACCCGGTGCGGTGCTTCACGTCTACGCCGTAGGCGGAGGTATCCTGTGAAATTACAAGGATCTCTTTGACGCCCGCATCGACCAGACGTTTTGCTTCGCTCAGCACATCGCCAATCGGACGACTGACCAGATCGCCACGCATCGAGGGAATGATGCAGAAGGTGCAGCGATGGTTGCAACCTTCAGAAATTTTCAGGTAGGCATAATGGCGTGGAGTCAGCTTCACGCCTTGCTCTGGCACCAGGCTCAGGAACGGATTGTGCTTCGGTTTCGGCACGTAGTGGTGGACGTGTTCCAGAACCTGTTCATAGCTATGCGGACCCGTGATTTCCAGCACTTTCGGATGGACTTCACGGATCTGATCTTCTTTCGCACCCAGACAGCCGGTGACGATCACCTTACCGTTTTCATTCAGCGCTTCGCCAATGGCTTCCAGTGATTCCTGCACTGCGCTGTCGATAAAACCGCAGGTGTTGACGATCACCATATCGGCGTCGTCGTAGCTCGGGACAACATCGTAGCCTTCGGTACGCAGTTCAGTCAGGATACGTTCCGAATCGACGAGGTTTTTCGGACAGCCGAGGGAAACGAAGCCGATTTTCGGCTGGTGGGTTACTTTGCTCATAGCTTAAAAATTGTTCAGTTATTGGAATGTTCAGGGCAGGGATTCTACAGAGTTCCGCACAAAAATTGTATTGCTATCTCACCCGATCGGTGAGGGGAAAGCGGCATCGGCTTATAACTAGTATGTAAATAATGTTAATTCTGAGTGAATTGTTGATCCCAGGCATCATTTTGTACAAAAAATAGCCATACTATTAAGTTGCACCATGGCTGGAAGAGGAGGAACGAAGTATGTTCGTTGACAGACTGAGAACCGATCTGCTGAATAAGCTCATCAACGCCAGGATCGACCTCGCTGCGTATCTGCAGCTAAGGATGGCGAAAGGATACATGTCAGTCAGCGAGAATGATCATCTACGTGAGAACTTTTTCGAACTGAACCGCGAGCTGCACGATAAATCGTTGCGCTTGAATCTGCATCTCGATCAAGAAGAGTGGGATGCATTGCACCATGCCGAAGGTGCACTCGCCGCTGCGGCGGTGTGCCTGATGAGCGGACACCACGACTGTCCGACTTTTATTGCCGTCAATGCAGAAAAACTCAATACCTGCCTGACAGCCTTAACGCTGAGCATTCAGAGTTTGCAGGCTCATTCAACGCTTGAAAATGCCTGATTTTCGGGGGGAGGCGACTCCCCCCTTCATCGTTAAGTTTTTGTAAAAATGCCCACCTGACGTTCCTCGCTGACTACGCTTTAACCAGAGTCAACAAGGAGGCGTTATGCGTCGCTCGCTTATCCCTTTAATTCCATTGTGCATTATTCCCTGGTTTACACAGGCCGAAACGCCTCGGGTTAATGTCGAGGTGCTGCAAACCAAACTTGACCATCCGTGGGCGCTGGCCTTTCTGCCAGGCGACAACGGCATGCTTATCACCCTGAAGGGCGGACAGTTGCGCCACTGGCAGGCAGGTAAAGGGCTTTCTGATCCGATCCCTGGCGTACCTAAGGTCTGGGCGAACGGTCAGGGCGGCCTTCTGGACGTGGCGTTGGCGCCGGACTTTAGCCAGTCGCGACGCGTCTGGCTCAGTTTTGCGCAGGCCGATACGCAGGGTAAGGCAGGAACCGCGGTGGGCTATGGTCGACTTAGCGACGATCTTTCGCGACTGGAAAACTTCCAGACCGTCTTCCGCCAGATGCCAAAACTGTCAACCGGCAACCATTTCGGTGGGCGGCTGGTTTTTGATGGCAAGGGCCACCTGTTCATTGGACTGGGAGAAAACAACCAGCGGTCGACCGCGCAGGATCTCGACAAATTGCAGGGTAAAGTGGTGCGTCTGACCGAACAGGGGAAAATCCCGCAGGACAATCCGTTTGTCAATCAGCCGGGGGCGCGTGCGGAAATCTGGTCTTACGGCATCCGCAACCCGCAGGGGATGGCGATGAACCCGTGGAGCGATGTGCTGTGGCTGAACGAACACGGGCCGCGCGGCGGTGATGAGATCAATATCCCTGAAAAAGGGAAAAACTATGGCTGGCCGCTGGCGACCTGGGGTATCAACTACAGCGGGCTTAAGATCCCGGAAGCGCAGGGCGAAAAGGTAGCAGGCACCGAACAGCCCATTTTCTACTGGCAGAAATCACCTGCCGTCAGCGGAATGGCATTTTATAACCGCGAGACGTTCCCCCAATGGCACAAGAAACTGTTTATTGGTGCACTGAAGGAGCAGGATGTGATTGTGATGAGCGTTGACGGCAATAAGGTGACTGAAGACGGACGTATTCTGGGAGAACGGAGGCAGCGGATCCGTGATGTACGCGTCGGGCCTGACGGTTATCTGTACGTGTTAACCGACGAGTCCGACGGCGAGTTACTTAAAGTCAGTCCCCGTTCCGCCGGGAATCCGTAAGCCGTTTCACCAGTTGCATTTCCTCCTCACACCAGGGCGTGCCATCCGGTTTCAGAACATCGTGAAACCACAGTGATTGCGGAACCGGATGAGATTGATTCACACCAGGCCAGGGGATCCAGGTCTGGGTTTTTCCCTGCACCAGTCCCCAGTGATAACAACCTGTATCAAAAGCGCTAAAAAGGGGAAGCTGTTCGCTGAACACGCAGTGGGTATGGCGTGAAAGCCACTCGGTACACAGCACCGGGCGATTAAACTGCGAAAGGGCGCGCAAAATGTCCGACTGCCTGGCGGCAGGCACGTAGGCGTGATAGCTGATGATATCCGAGAGCGCCAGCGCAGCGACGTCGATCGGGTGCTTAAGCGTTCCCCAGCGTTCATGATCCACATGCCATGCACCGACGGTTAATGGTTGTGACGGATCCACGCTGCGCGCCCAGCGAAAAACGGCGTGCACCAGTTGCAGAGCATACTCTTCCAGCGCCACATCCGCTTCGGCATACTCTTGCGGGGAGAGGAAAATTCCCCGGTTGCCGGGTTCATTGTATAAATCCCAGATTGCAATGCGCGTGTCGCGGGAAAAGTGCGTGAGGATATCGCGAACGTAAGCTTCAACCTGCGGCCACTGGTCGGGATCCATCACGATGGCTCTGCCTGGGCTGGCCGCCGCCTGGCTGTTATGCACTCCCGGCGTCGGCGCTTTTTGCGGACCGAACCACGGTTCATCGCCAGAAAAGCCGCAGTCGTCCATCAGCGTCAGCATCACCTGCATCTGGTGACGCGCGGCGACGTCCAGAAACGCGTCAATCCGTGACAGTAACCCCTCCCGGTCGTGCTGCCAGACGATAAACGGCAGGTTGGTCCGTAAGGCGTTATAGCCGTAGCGTTCCGCCCAGGCGAGTTCCTGCTCGATGACCGGTAAATCGAAAGTGTCGGCCTGCCACATCTCGTTCCAGTTGACGGCGGTTCGTGGCAGATAATTAAACCCGCACGCCCATCCATGTTGTTGATACCAGGACTGCGCCCGGGCGGTACTCCATTGGTGTGGCATCGTTGGTCTCCATGCAGATAGTTTGCTTGCTAATGTTTATGAGTTTCGACTTTGCGGCAATGGCCGCAGCGACTTTCTGCAAAGCGCTTCACGAATTCAGTACCGTATTCTGAAAGAGGGTTCTGGAAGGATAATGTGATGAAATATAAAGAAAAAAATGATAGGGGCGAGTGATGGTTTTTAGCGGGAAACGGGCACGCGGCAACAGGCCGCGCGCCGGAATGACTTAGCTGACGGAAATCATGACCGTTTTACGAAACGCCGGGCGCTCGCTGAGCTGCTGATACCAGCGCTCAAGATGTGGACGCGGCGTCCAGGTCAGGCCCACGTTGAACAGGTTGTAGACGAACGGGGCGACGGCGATATCACCGGTGCCAAACTCGTTGCCTGAAAACCAGGGCTGGTTGGCCAGTGCGGCATCAAGTATCGCAAACAGCTCGTCGCAGCGTTTCGCCCCCGCATCAATAGCGGCACGATCGCGCTGTTCCGGCGGCGTTCTCACTAAACCAAAAAGCACCACGCGGTGCGCCGGACTTAAGGTTTGATTCGCCCAGTCCATCCATTTTTCGCCTTCCGCCCGACGCGCCGGAGATTCGACCCACAGACGTTTTTGTCCATACTGTGCCGCCAGATAACGCACGATGGCGTTGGATTCCCACAGCAGCAGGTCGCTTTCATCATCACGCAGCAAAGGCACCAGACCGTTCGGGTTCATCGCCAGATAGTCAGCGTCGTGGTTCAGGCCAAACTGACCGCCTGCCAGGATATGGTTAAACGGCAATTCCAGTTCTTCGAGCGTCCACAACACTTTCTTGACGTTGGTTGAGTTATTCCTGCCCCACAGCGTAATCATAATTACCCCTCAAAAAATGGACAGCCTCAGGGCTGCGTTCACTCCACATGGTGAGATAAACCCAACATTTACGCAACAGCCAACAAAAAATTCCTCTCCGTTGCGGCGTAGCGGGGGGATATTGCATAAACTTTAAAAACTTTACCAACTTACGGTTCACTTACGCTTCTTAGTGCGTTATTACTCACCGCACTTATTATACGGTGGTATGACGTATATTTTTTGAATGGATACTCGGGTGGCATTTATGACGCAATACGTTTCTTCCCTTCGTAATTTCGCAGCGGGTTCAGCACTTTTATTTCTCTTCGCGCCAACGGTGATGGCGGCGGAACAGACGATTGACGCGCCAGGCGTCGATGCGCGCGCGTGGATTTTAATGGATTACTCCAGCGGTAAGGTGCTGGCAGAAGGCAACGCCGATGAGAAACTGGATCCCGCCAGCCTGACGAAAATCATGACCAGCTATGTGGTGGGACAGGCGCTAAAAGCAGGGAAAATTAAACTGACCGACATGGTGACGATAGGCAAAGACGCCTGGGCGACCGGTAACCCGGCGCTGCGCGGCTCCTCGGTCATGTTCCTGAAACCTGGCGATCAGGTGGCGGTTTCCGATCTCAATAAAGGCGTGATTATTCAGTCCGGCAACGACGCCTGTATCGCGCTTGCAGACTATGTTGCGGGCAGCCAGGAGTCGTTTATCGGTTTGATGAACGGCTATGCGAAAAAGCTCGGGCTGACAAACACCACTTTCCAGACGGTACACGGTCTGGATGCGCCGGGCCAGTTCAGCACCGCGCGTGACATGGCGCTGCTGGGTAAAGCGCTGATCCATGATGTACCGGAAGAGTATGCGATTCATAAAGAGAAAGAGTTCACTTTTAACAAGATTCGCCAGCCCAACCGTAACCGTCTGCTCTGGAGTTCCAGCCTTAACGTTGACGGCATGAAAACCGGCACCACGGCGGGAGCCGGATACAACCTGGTCGCGTCGGCCACCCAGGGCGATATGCGGCTTATTTCGGTTGTGCTGGGCACCAAAACCGACCGTATCCGTTTTAATGAATCAGAAAAATTGCTGACCTGGGGCTTCCGCTTCTTTGAGACCGTAACGCCTATCAAACCGGATGCCACCTTTGTGACCCAGCGCGTCTGGTTTGGTGACAAGAGTGAGGTGAACCTGGGGGCAGGTGAAGCCGGTTCCGTGACCATTCCGCGTGGTCAGTTGAAAAACCTGAAAGCCAGCTTTACGCTGACCGAACCGCAACTCACCGCGCCGCTGAAAAAAGGCCAGGTGGTTGGGACCATTGATTTCCAACTGAACGGCAAGTCGATTGAACAGCGTCCGCTGATCGTGATGGAAGCGGTAGAAGAGGGCGGGTTCTTTGGCCGGATGTGGGATTTCGTGCTGATGAAATTCCATCAGTGGTTCGGTAGCTGGTTCTCTTAAGCGTTTGTGGATTGCCGGATAGCGCTGACGCCTGTCCGGCAAGCGGCAATTAGTACATCAGCGTAATCCGCTGTGCTTTGGCGAAGCTGACAAATTCATCGTCAGGGCAACTGTCGCTGATCACCGCGTCAAAGTGCTTTAAATCCCCCATCCGCGCCGGACGGACCTTACCAAATTTGCTGTGATCGACCACCAGCACGTGGTACTGAGCCATCGACATCGCCCAGTGTTTCACCGGCAACTCTTCCAGATTAAAACAGGTCGCCCCTTTACTGATGTGGATGCCCGCCGCCGAGTAGAAGGCAATATCCGGACAGATCGTGTTTAACGTTTCCCTGGCATCAAGCGGTTTGAAAATCGCATTGCTGGCGTGGAATTCGCCGCCAGAGAGGATCGCCCGACAGAGCGGTTTTTCCTGCAACGCCAGAAACGTATTCAGGGAATAGCAGACGGCAGTAAACGGGATGTCATTATCGATCGCTTCGATGATCCACGGTGTGGTGGTGCCGCAGTCAAAAAACAGCGTTTGATGTGGCTGCACCAGATTTGCTGCCAGTTGCGCCGCGCGACGCTTTTCTTCCACCAGACGGGACTTTTGATCGCTGAGCAGATAGTGGCTGGCGCTGCGGGGTTCCAGCACAATATAGCCACCTAACAGCACCACCGGCGCGCTGTTGTTATTCAGGTCGCGACGAATGGTCATTTCAGAGACGCCCAGCAGGGTCGCGGCTTCCTTAAGATGGAGCTTATCGCTGCGTTTCAGTGCCTGCAGCAATTGACCAATACGCTCTTCGCGACGTGTTTCCATAATTCCCCTGGATGAATAATTAAGCGCTCTGTCCGCTACAGAGTGCCTAATATTACTCTTTTTTCCTTCGTTTAGTCACGCACCCAGCCTTTACGAATCGGCAGGGCGAAGCAGATACGGTAACAATATTGCAGGCCACGATAGAGGGCCGGGCCGAATTTTTGCCACAAAATCTGCGCGCTCAGACAGCCGATCATCCCCGCCAGCAGTCCGCCGAGCATGTCGAGCGGCCAGTGTACGCCGAGATACACTCGGGACCAGGCGATGGTCACGGCCAGCGCCATCAGCAGAACGCCGGACCAGAGACGATGCCAGAGTAAAAACGCCAGCGCGAAGGTGAAAATCACCGTGCCATGATCGCTGGGGAACGAGTCATCAGCCGCATGCTGGAGATAATTATAGCCAATGTGATCGGCAAACGGACGGTCGTGCGGGAACAGATGTCCCATTACCCAGGACACCAGCAGGCTGACCACCAGCGCCATCGCCATTTTGACGATCATCTGCCGCTGTGCGCAAACCTGTTCGCGCGGTCCCCACAGCCAGAGGACAACGGCTAACAGCGGGACGATGTTGATCAGATCTTTGGCGATAAAAATGGCAAGGGAAATCATCCACGATGCCGAGTCCGGCGTGGCATTGATTAAGTAGAACAGCGAATAGTTAATATTTTCCAGCATAGCATTCAGACTCAGTACGTTTAATGAATATCCAGGCAGGGCGAGAATAAAAGTGTCCATCCTCGGGGTAAAGAGGGATTGTCTTATTTACCTGTAAATTGAAGGTGTTTCAGACACCGCTCGCGATTTACCCCAGAGTAGCCGCAGTAACTTAGATTAACCTTAAACCCAGGGGCGGATTTTCAATGAGCGTGTAAAAATGTGCGCATTTTGCCTTTACCGGACATAATTCACTATCTCAGGTGAGGCACTTTCATTACACTTTGCGCGATTTTTACTGTCGAAGAGATTGCATGCAAAACCGTTTACAACAAGGTGCCCGTCTTGGACGTCAGGCGCTGCTTTTCCCTCTCTGTCTGGTGCTCTACGAATTTTCCACCTACATTGGCAACGATATGATCCAACCCGGCATGCTGGCGGTGGTGGAACAATTTCAGGCGGGAATAGACTGGGTTCCGACCTCCATGACCGCCTATCTGGCCGGGGGGATGTTTCTGCAATGGTTGCTAGGGCCGTTGTCGGATCGAATAGGTCGCCGTCCGGTGATGTTAGCGGGCGTAGTGTGGTTTATTGTGACCTGTCTGGCCACGCTGTTGGCGCAAAGCATTGAACAGTTTACGCTGCTGCGTTTTTTGCAGGGTATCAGCCTGTGCTTCATTGGCGCAGTGGGCTATGCGGCCATTCAGGAGTCCTTTGAAGAGGCGGTGTGTATCAAAATCACGGCGCTGATGGCGAACGTCGCGCTAATAGCGCCGCTGCTGGGACCCCTGGTGGGAGCCGCCTGGGTTCATGTCCTGCCGTGGGAAGGCATGTTTGTGCTGTTCGCGGCACTGGCGGCAGTCGCCTTCTTTGGCCTACAGCGTGCGATGCCGGAGACGGCCACACGAATCGGCGAACCGCTGTCCCTGAAGACGTTGGGCAGCGATTACAAACTGGTGCTGAAGAATGGTCGCTTTGTCGCCGGCGCGCTGGCGCTGGGATTTGTCAGCCTGCCGCTGCTGGCCTGGATTGCCCAGTCGCCGATTATCATCATCAGCGGTGAGCAGCTCAGTAGCTACGAGTATGGCCTGCTACAGGTACCGATTTTTGGTGCGCTGATTGCCGGGAATCTGGTGCTGGCGCGCCTGACCTCGCGACGTACGGTACGTTCGCTCATCATCATGGGCGGCTGGCCGATTGTGCTCGGGCTGGTTATCGCCGCAGCGGCAACGGTGGTCGCGTCTCACGCCTATCTGTGGATGACGGCAGGACTGAGCGTTTACGCTTTCGGCATCGGCGTGGCAAACGCCGGACTGGTGCGCCTCACGCTGTTCGCCAGCGACATGAGTAAAGGCACGGTTTCTGCGGCGATGGGGATGCTGCAAATGCTGATCTTTACCGTCGGAATTGAGCTGAGCAAATACGCCTGGCTGGGCGGAGGGAACGGCCTGTTCAGCCTGTTTAACCTGGCAAACGGTATCCTGTGGCTGCTGCTGATGTTTATCTTCCTGAAAGATAAACAGGTCGGAAATACGCGGGAAGGGTAATGGTGCCCGCTATCAGGCAATAAAGCCGGATGGCGGTGTAAACACCTTATCCGGCCTGGTGAATGACGCTATTTTAGACCTGGCAGGCGTCAATTAAACGGCGCTTCATTCTTCAGCACGCAATCAATGATGTCCAGGACACCTTCTTTGTTGTTCGAGCCTGCGCGGTATTTCGCGGCCTTCGCCACCACATCCGCCGCATTTTCCATCGCAAAACTGAAGCCCGCCTGGCGTAGCATTTCAAGATCGTTGCCGCCGTCGCCAAACACCACCACGTCGTTATCATCAATTCCCCAACGCTGCTGGAGCAGGCGCAGACCGTTCGCTTTGTGTACGCCGGGGATAATGAGATCGATGCTGCCATAGCCGGTGTGAACAGGCACCATGATATCGCCAATGGCGTCGTGCAGCGCTTGCTGAACTTCCGGGATCCGGTCGTCAGAGATGTTGAGGCCAAATTTGAAAAACACATCATTGATATTGTCGAAGTCATCCACGAACTCAAGGCGGTGATAGTACATACCCGCAGTGGCTTTCATCTCGTCGTTGTACGCTTTCAGGGTATACGCGCTGTTCTTACCGCAGGCGATGATCTCTACGTCGGCACGGGTCAACAGATGATCGACAATGGCGGTAAAGTCGGACTTCGCCAGATCGCCATTGAAGATATCCTGACCTTCGCTCACCACCCAACCGCCGTTTTCGGCGACAAAGGAGATCTCATGGGCAATCTCGGGAAAGAAAGAGATAAGCTGGTAATACTGGTTGCCGCTGGCGACCGCAAAACGAATACCCTGTGCCTTCATCTGCTGATACTGCGCCAGAAAACGTTCGCGATTATAGGTCTTTTGATCGCTCAGAAAGGTGCCATCCATATCGACTGCAATTAACTTAATACCCATTTATCCCTTCTCCATCGCAGATTGCGTAGTTGAATGTGGTTTGGCAACGGCTCTGGCGACAACGGCGGCCAGCAGCACCAGCGCCAGCACCACCAGCATGGCGCTGCGTAAGCCGTAGTGCTCACCGAGGTAGCCCAGCAGCGGAGGGCCAACGAGAAATGCCAGATAGCCGGTGGTTGCCACGACGCTGACGCGCGTGGGTGCATCCGGCCCCGTGTCGCTGGCCGCTGAAATCGTTAACGGGAAGCCGAGCGATGCCCCCAGGCCCCACAGTACCACGGAGACGCCTGCCACCCAGGCGCTGTCGACGAAAATAATCAAACCGATTCCAAGCGCCCCCATCAGGGCGCTGGCGCGCACCACCGCCACGCGACTGTAGCGGTCAATAAACCAGCCGCCGGTAAAGCGCCCGACGGTCATCCCGAGCGTGAAGCCCGCGTAAATCAGTGAACCTGACGTTGGGCTAAACCCGTGGCCGTCCACCATCAGCAGCGGTAACCAGTCGTTGGCGGAACCTTCGGCAAACGCCATCGCCAGCACCACAACGCCAATCAGCAGCAACTGAATATCACGCCAGAAGGGGACGCCTTTCTCTTCGGGATGAGAACCGTCACTGGCGTTTTTGCCTGTTCCGTCGGGAATGGCTTTGATCGCAATAAAAACCGGCGCAATCGCCACCAGTGAGGCCAGCACAATATGGGTGGTTGCCGCGACGCCAAAGGCCGTCAGTGCCATCCCGACGCCCGCGCCCGCCAGCGTGCCGAAGCTGTAAAATCCATGCATCATCGGCAGTACGGTTTTGTTCATCTCACGTTCGACGGCCGCCCCTTCAATATTGATCGCCACTTCCGCGGAGCCAAAACTGGCACCGAACACACCTAAACCCAGCGCAAACAACAGTGGGGAGGTCAACCATAGCGCCAGACTCAGCACCAGCATCCCCACAATCGCGCAGGACATCGTAGTGCGAATCACTTTTCGCGTGCCAAATCGTTTCACCAGCCAGGCCGAACAAAGGATACCGCTCATCGAACCTATTGAGAGGCCAAACAGCACCGCCCCCATTTCCGCCGTCGAGACCGAGAGCGTGTCACGAATGGCTGGCGTACGTGTGGCCCAGGAGGCCATAAGCAGGCCGGGCAAAAAGAAGAACATAAAAAGCGCCCAGGTTCGGCGTTGCAGGGCTTTGCGTGAAGAGATGGCAGTCATAATTCCAGATCGGCAGAAAAGAGAGAAGACAACATTAGCAAGATTGTGTACATTTGTACATAAACCTGTTGAGAGGAATAAACGTGCGACGTGCTAACGATCCGCAGCGGCGAGAGAAAATCGTTGCCGCGACGCTGGAAGCAGTGAAAGTGCATGGCATTCATGCAGTGACGCACCGAAAAATCGCCGCGATGGCCGGCGTGCCACTGGGATCGCTGACCTACTATTTTTCCGGCATCGAAGAGTTGCTGACCGAAGCATTCACGCAGTTTACGCAGACGATGTCCGTGCAGTATCAGGACTTTTTTGCGCAGGTTCCGGACGAAGAGGGGGCATGTCACGCGATCGCCGACATGATCTACAGTTCTCAGGTTACCACGCCGGATAATATGGAACTGATGTATCAACTGTACGCCTTTGCCAATCGCAAACCTGCGTTAAAAACGGTGATGCAAAACTGGATGCAGCGCAGCCAGCAAACGCTCTCCCGGTGGTTCGAACCGGGTACTGCGCGTGCGCTGGACGCCTTTATTGAAGGGATGACGCTGCATTTTGTGACCGACCGGACACCGATGATGCGCGAAGAGATCCTGGTGATGGTTAAACGTATCGCCGGGTGAGGTTCCGTTATCCTGTCGTGGCGCCGGCGGTCATATTCACAATGGTTGCCGTCATGGCGCTGGCGTTATCCGATGCCAGAAAGCTCATGAGCGCGGCGATGTCTGCAAGCGTTGGCAGGCGTTTGAGCATTGTGCTTTGCGCTGCCCCTCCCAGCCATTCTTCTGTTGTTAATCCCATTTCCTGCGCCTTTGCGGCAAAAATTTCCCCGGTATAAGAACCGGCCTGAACGGCATCGACGATCGCATGGGAACGAATGCCGATGACGCGGATATTTCTGGGGGCGAGTTCGGCAGCCAGAGCTTTAACAAACGCTTCTGCTCCTGCACAGCCCACAATGTGACCTGAATGGCCTGCGATCGCCATCGCACCTGCGGGCGCGACGACGCTGAGAATCACCCCCGCGCGTTGACCTCCCATATGCGGCGTAACGGCTTTTGCGATAGTGAACTGAGCGGTGAGGAAGGGGCGGATCCCCTGCATAAACTCGTCCAGGGTTAATTCCGCGACCTCCTTACCCTGGTCGTGCATAAAACCGGTGGCATTGACGACAATATCGAAGCCGCCGCTCCTGCTCGCCAGTTCTGCTACTTGCGTCCTCATCGATTGCTCATCGAGAACATCGATGAGGGCGGTATCAACGGTCCCTGCTGCGGCACGAATTTCATGCGCCACGCGATCCAGTTTTTCCTGACCGCGAGCGACCAGATAAACCTGCGCCCCTTCATGCGCCATATTCCGCGCCACGGCGCTTCCGATAGCGCCGCTACCGCCAAAAATCACAGCGACTTTGTTTTTAAGCAACATAAGGCATTCACCTTCACGGGCCGATAATCAGGAAGTATGGGTGATGAATGGCGGGGTGCAAGGACGGGGTATGAATTTCAGGCAACAAAAAAGCCATTTATGTCAATGGGTTAATGAAAACAAAGACTTGCAGGATAATCAATAATTTAGTTTGGTGGTGAGAAGTGACGATTACGGGGTATTGCCAACCGCTGTCGCCACTTGGCATTTGTTACTTAGCCATTGCTTTAAGTTGAAGTTTATAATGAGCTTCCCACTACAGGGCTACTGGAATGAGCCATGAAACTCTTTTTTGCCTCCATACTTATGTTGTTTTCCCCTCGTAAGGGATTTGAATGGTTCGTCAGAAAATTTTTCCCAAATGAGTACCTTGACCCCAACTTCAACGAGTCATCTTGTCACTTAAGGAGAAAACTGCGTTCTGCTGCCACGTATAATTTCTTCTTTTTCTCAGTCGCAATGGTTGTTATTTGGTACTTTTGGCGGTTTGAATTTTCATGGGTCAATGCTTTTAAGGCAGTTTCCTCATACATTGCACTCACAGTCACTGTAGGGCGGGGCGGATGGAGCCTCCAAACATGGGATGGTAATACTCTCTCAGAGAGAATTGATCAAAGAATTTACAAGATGGCTCAATACACCAATGTAGTGATTTTACTGGTGACGATTTACTACCCTAATAAATAACTATGTTGCCATTGTAGCTAAGGGATTAAAGCGCAGGGCCGTTTCAAGGTGGTCAGGAGCCAGATGAGCATAGCGCATGGTCATTTTTATATCGTGGTGACCCAGGATTTTCTGGAGGGCAAGGATGTTTCCGCCGGACATCATAAAGTGTGCTGCAAATGTATGGCGTAGAACGTGCGTTAGTTGCCCCCGTGGAAGCACGATGGAGGTTTTCTCCATCACAGATAAAAACTGGAAGTAGCAGTCAGTAAAGAACCTTAAGCCGTCAAGGGCAATGATTTCTTCGTATAGTTCTTTGCTGATCGGAATGCTGCGTTCTTTTTACCTTTGGTCCTGACAAACGTGATTCGGTATTTAGTGACTTGGGAGTGTGTGAGATATACAGCTTCGCGCCAGCGTGCTCCGGTAGTCAGCATATCTTTACGACCAGGGCGAGCAGGGGACTTTGGCGGTTGCAGTCGTACAAAAGCTCGGTGATGTGTTCATACGTCAGCCAGGCCATTTCCTTTTCGGCAATAGTGAACTTGCGCATGTTCTCCTGTGGGTTTGGCGCAGTCCATTCTCCAGGGCGGGTCAGCTCGCTAAACACTTCGCTCAGATAGCTTTATTTAAGGTTCATCGTTAGCGGGCTGACGCCTTTTGTCTACTTCTCACTAAAGTAGATTTCACCCGTCAGGCGCCAGGAGGGAAGACGCAGACTACTTTTGGAGTCGATGAAGCTCTGGTGCAGAGATTTTTTATCAAGCTTGTAGCGGACAGTGAGTGTGACGATGTAGAAAAGCGGTTGGCTATCCAGTGGGTTTCTGAGTTGATGAATGAACTGATGGAAAAATTCGTGTTCATGAATACAACCGTTCAATGGCCTGGTTAGTGACAGGAACGTTGCGGGCAGCAGAAAGGGTCTTCTACGTCAAAAACGTTGAATCTTGTCTGTGATCAGGGATGCGGCAGTAGCGATGAAAGAACCTTGGTTGGAAATTTTTAGTATGTCGCCCGTTCGTTCCATGAGTCGGTATAGATAATATTACCGTCGCAGTGCTTCCAGGTTATCTGTCCATAACGCAGTAGGATGGTTTCAAGATGCGTTCCTGTGTTTGCTCCCGGATATAAAACCGGCGTGATAGATGTTAGTTTGACACCTTCAAGAAGAATATTGAAATACTCTTGTTCCAGGCCTGCCTCATTAATTTGGTACATTTTAATTGTGGCAGATTGCAGTGTTTTTCCGGTGCTTAATGCGCGGTAGAGCATTGGTGTAACGCGGTCAAATTCCTTCTGAAACATGATCGGCATATGAACACGAGTGCCTGTCAGTTTACCCGTATTACTATCAACAGGAATGTTAACGTTACGCGTGAATGATTTTAGTTCAATAGCACCTTCGCGGCCCATCACAAGTGATGAGCCAATCATAGGCGAACCATTTTCATCTGTCAGCCATAAATAAGCAGGGTTTGACATAAAAACTCCTTGTGAATTATTTGTTGTATTTATCAAATCTTGCCGTGAATTTCGGCAGGATAATAATAAGTATAATTGTTGATATGATTGTTAGTAGAAACCAGTAATTTGGAAAAAAATGAAGATAAAAGAATCCAAAGGCAATAATACTTACGATAAGAAGCACCTCATTAAACAGTAGTGACAAAATGCTCTTAAACATTATATTTACTCTTTAGTGCATCATAGATTGCATCAAAATCACGATAGACCTTCATCTGAACGTTTTTGATGACATCCGAAAGAATTGGTTCAGCAAAGTAATAAAGCATTTCCAACTGAGCCGCATACAGTATCCTGTAATATTTCGAGTCTAATGCCTTTAGCCTGCGAGCCGCCATGGTACAGTGTTGCTCTGTACCAAAGAGTTGAAAGGCCGTGACTACGTTCGGGACTCTTGCAGCTAAACGTTCAACAACAGCCTGTGCTACAGGGTTGGAGGAGGAAAGTGTTTCAGCAAAAGTAAGGGTTACACCGGATCGTACTGCCCTACTGACTGCACCGCCAGCAACGAGTTTTGTAATCTTTGTATCCGCGCTTCGAACACTGTTTTTCTTATTGCCATTCCTGGTATCTTCTTTAACCATTTCGAAATAGAGATAGAGTATTTGGCCGATCACATCCTGATAACGATAGATGGAATAAATATTCATCCACATTCGTTTTTCTTCGGAGAGCAACTCCTGACAAACGTCCTGATATTTTGGTAGCAAGCAGGAAGAATACCAACTTGATCGTTCAACGCCCGAGTAAAGATCTGACCCGATTCCTTTTAGCGCCTTCCATGTGCTGGTAATACCCTGCTGCCCGTATATAGCTAGCTGGCGATCGCTTTGAAACTTCATCTTTAAATAATCTGACGCCTGCATAAAGATATCCTTACTTTCCTTGTCGCTAATGTTGAATATACGCTGAAAAAACAACAGTTCAAAACTTTTTGTATTGAACGCTGTGATTCATTTGAGATTTGTATTTAAATTATTGCTTTCTAAAATAATAACTATCTCCTGACTAAAGCTGTTCGTATAGTTCATAATGGATACATGGCTTCAATCCTTTGTATAAATTATAAATTTCTGATAAAGCTTTTGTTGAGAAATGCAGCGATTTACAACGCAGTGATTCGCGAGAAAGGATAGTCTATGGGTTCTGGTAAGAATTGGATAAGCAACAACTACATCTATGGACCGAAAGCATCAGGCCGTTTCTGGGGCTCAGGAGGATATATTTATGGTCTGAGAAATTCTGGATAAGCAGTAATTACATTTATGCGCCTAAGCATGGCAGGAAGTTTTGGAACAGTGGTAGCTATCTCTACGGTCCTTCCGGACCAGAACTGCCCTGGATGTCGTAGCGCAGCCGCCATTTTGTCGCTACTCGTACCGAAGTAGTGCTCTCATGAGTTGATTTTAAAGGCCCCGAAATTCAGGCAACAAAAAACCCATCAACCTTGAACCAAAACGGCGGGGTTGATGGGCTCCACAAATTGGGGACATCAAAGAAAAGCAGTGGCAATAGTTATGACTGACGCCTTGAGGAAAAGTTCTACGTATCTGCAAAAAATTTTCGCTTAAGGGGCAACTTCAGTTTTATCCTAAGCCTGGCCAGATGATGATGATGAGTGTCCCAGCCAGCGTCAGCAGTACGTTGGCTATCGCGTAGGTGCCTGCGTAACCGAGTGCTGGAATGTTGCTGCGCGCGGTATCGCTAATGATTTCCATCGCCGGTGCGCAGGTACGAGCTCCCATCATGGCTCCAAAAAGGAGTGCCCGGTTCATGCGCAGAACATAGGCACCGAACAGGAAGCAAATGATCACCGGCACCAGACTGACGACCAGCCCGGCAATCAGCATCTGACCGCCGATCGCCCCCAGACCATGGCCGATGCCGCTGCCCGCGCTTAGGCCAACGCCCGCCATAAAGACCATCAGGCCGAACTCTTTCACCATATTCAGCGCGCCCTGCGGGATGTAACCAAACGTGGGATGGTTGGCTCGCAGGAAGCCCAGCATGATCCCGGCGAACAGCAACCCTGCCGCATTACCAATGCCGAAACTGAAGTTGCTGAACTGGAAGGTGATCATGCCGATCATCAGACCAATAATGAAGAATGCGCAGAAGGCCAGCAGATCGGTCACCTGGCTGTGAATTGAGATAAAGCCGATACGGTCTGCGATTGTTTTCACGCGACGCGCGTCGCCGCTGACCTGCAATACGTCGCCTTTATTGAGTACCACGTTGTCATCGATTGGCATTTCAATCTGCGAACGAATCACGCGGTTCAGGAAGCAGCCGTGGTCGGTGAGCTTCAGTTGGGCAAGACGGCGTCCCACTGCATTGTGGTTTTTCACCACGATCTCTTCTGTAACGATCCGCATGTCGAGCAGGTCGCGGTCGAAGACCTCTTTGCCGTTACGAAAGCTGGGGTCGAGACGGGCATGGGCATCCGGATAACCGACGAGCGCAATCTCATCGCCCATTTGCAATACCGCATCGCCATCCGGGTTTGCCAGAATACCATTGCGCCGGATGCGTTCAATATAGCAACCGGTCGCGCGGTAAATGCCAAGCTCACGCAGGTTTTTTCCGTCGGTCCAGGCCACCAGTTCAGGACCGACACGGTAAGCGCGAATGACCGGCAGGTACACCTTCCGGTTCGTGTCGGTGTCCAGACCGCGTTCACGGGCAATCTGCTGGGCGCTGGTTTGCAGATCCTGATGTTGTAATTTAGGCAGATAGCGTGCGCCGACGATCAGACTGACCAGACCAATCAGGTAAGTTAGCGCATAGCCCAGACTCAGGTTATCCAGCGCCCGGGAAAGCTGTGCACTTTCCATCCCAAAATGGCGTAGCGTATCGCCAGCACCGACCAGAACCGGGGTGGACGTCATTGAGCCAGCCAGCATACCGGCCGTTAGGCCGATGTCCCAGCCAAACAGCTTACCCAGCCCCAGGGCGATCAGCAGCGCACTGCCGACCATTACCAGAGCCAACATCAGGTAATTTTTCCCATCCCGAAAAAAAATGGAAAAAAAGTTAGGACCCGCTTCGACGCCGACACAAAAAATAAACAGCATGAAGCCCAGATTTAGTGCATCGGTGTTAATAGTGAAATGCTGTTGCCCTAATAAGAGAGAGACGACTAAAACGCCAATGGAATTACCCAGTTGGACAGAACCCAGGCGCAATTTACCGAGACACAGGCCAAGAGCCAGTACAACAAATAATAACAGGATGTAATTCCCATTTAACAAATCGGCGACGTTTATATTCACGGAGACTAACTTCTTGTTTACGAGTAAGCTGTTGAAAGAAATAGTAATTTGGGCTACTGTTTTTGCCATCAATTAAGGGGATTGTGACATATCCACACCCCGAATATAAGCAACACAACAATATATTTGGCTAGTTTAATCTCATTACGTATCAACGGCTATAAGAATCGTGTTGGCGTATTTTAGCACGGAATGCTGAACGGCTTTATCTGACTGGACGCCATTGGCGAAAAGTGTGCTTGATAGAGACAGTGTCAGGAGAAATGATTGAAATATAAACATGGTTGGGCAAGCGCGGTCTGCTGCTTTGTGCTCTTTGTGGTCGTCTGCCTTTCACTGGCAATGCACATGAGGGGGGCATTCCGGGCAACCGGGCATCCAGAAATGGGGCTACTGTTTTTTACGTTGCCAGGTGCGGTGGCCAGCTACTGCTCTCAACGTCGGGAAATAGTCAAACCGCTTCTCGGTGCGATGGTTGCAGCGCCTTGTTGCCTGCTACTCATGCGGTTTTTCTTTACGCCCACTCGCTCGCTGTGGCAGGAGATGGCATGGTTATTCAGCGCGGTGTTCTGGTGTGCGCTGGGTGCCTTGTGTTTCCTGTTCATCAGCAGTCTGTTCAGACCGCGGTAGCGTTAAAGTAACGAACGCCCTCCTGAGAGGGCGTGTTTGCATCTGTCACTGCGGTTAAGCAAACAGATTCACATTCTCTTTCGCCCAGGCTTCAAAATCGGTACAACCGCCAATGTGTTTCTGATCAACAAAAATCTGCGGTACAGTTTCAACCGGTTTGCCAACGGTCTTTTCCAGATCCGCTTTGGTGATACCTTCCGCGTGGATGTCGATGTAGCGATAGTTGAAATCTTCGTGCTCGTTGCTCAGTTTCTCTGCCAGTTCTTTTGCGCGAACACAGTAAGGGCAACCCGGGCGACCAAAAATAACGGTGAACATTGTAGTCTCTCTCCTCGAACTCAAAGCCTGACGGCGAATGACTGCTATGATGACGCCAATCGTCAGCCTTGAACAGTAGGTTGCACCTTTTACTTCAATACATTTAGTCTATATCTGTTAAATACATTCACGCTGAACGCCTTACACTATGTCTCACAAAAGAGGGCTTCCTGTGCGTACAATTGGCGCGTTACCGAAAAGTGTATTGATCCTGGAAATAGTGGGGATGGTGCTTCTGGCGCTGGCTTTGCTGTCGCTGAACCACTACCTGACACTACCCGCACCGTTTAACACCTCGCTCGCGGTCGTTGTCATGCTTTTTCTGGGTGTACTGTTGATGATCCCCGCCGCGCTGGCGTTTGTCTGGCAAGTCGCGCAGCGGCTCGCCCCACAGCTAATGAAGGCCCCATCCAATTCATCCCATTCAGACAGAGAAAAAGAGAATGACTCCAACCATTAACCTTCTGCGTCATCACCGCTCGATTCGTCATTTCACCGATCAACCGATTACGTCTGAACAGCGAGAGGCGATTCTGGCCGCCGCTCAGGCGACGTCCAGCTCCAGTTTTTTGCAGTGCACGTCAATAATTCGTATTACGGATCCGGCGCTACGTGACGCGCTGGTGCCATTAACCGGGGGACAGCAGCACGTCGCGCAGGCTGCTGAGTTTTGGGTCTTCTGCGCGGATTTCAATCGCCATCTGCAGATTTGCCCTGAAGCGCAATTAGGTCTTGCAGAGCAGCTGCTGCTGGGGGTGGTGGATACCGCGATGATGGCGCAAAACGCGCTGACGGCGGCGGAATCGCTGGGGCTGGGCGGTGTCTATATCGGAGGGCTGCGCAATAATATCGAGTCCGTCACCGAATTACTGGCGCTGCCAAAACACGTATTGCCGCTGTTTGGACTGTGCCTGGGCTGGCCTGCCGATAACCCGGATCTGAAACCGCGCCTGCCTGCGGCGATTGTGATGCACGAGAACCACTATCAGCCGCTCGACAAGGATGCGCTGGCAGACTATGACGAACAGCTCGCGCAATATTATCTCAGCCGCGGCAGCAATACCCGTCGTGACACCTGGAGCGATCATATCCGCCGCACACTGATTAAGGAAAATCGTCCTTTTATCCTGGAATATTTGCATAAACAGGGTTGGGCCACGCGCTAAAAATTCCACCGCTGTGTATGATACACGGGATTTTGATCGGGTTATGTAGAGAGGTGCAGGGTGAAAATTGCCATATTGTCCCGGGATGGAACGCTCTATTCGTGTAAGCGCCTACGTGAAGCAGCGATGAAGCGTGGCCATCTGGTCGAAATACTCGATCCGCTTTCTTGCTATATGAACATCAATCCGGCTGCGTCCTCGATTCACTATAAAGGACGCAAGTTGCCTCATTTTGATGCCGTCATCCCGCGAATCGGCTCGGCTATCACCTTTTATGGCACGGCGGCGCTGCGCCAGTTTGAGATGTTGGGTAGCTATCCGCTAAATGAATCCGTGGCGATTACCCGCGCGCGCGATAAACTGCGCTCGTTGCAGTTGCTGGCGCGGCAGGGCATCGATCTCCCGATTACCGGCATTGCGCACTCGCCCGATGACACCAGCGATTTGATTGATATGGTCGGCGGTGCGCCGCTGGTGGTGAAGCTGGTGGAAGGAACGCAGGGGATTGGCGTGGTGTTAGCAGAAACCCGTCAGGCCGCTGAGAGTGTCGTGGATGCCTTTCGGGGGCTTAACGCCCATATTCTGGTGCAGGAATATATTCAAGAGGCCAAAGGTCGCGATATTCGCTGCCTGGTGGTGGGTGACGAGGTGGTTGCCGCCATTGAACGGCGGGCGAAGGACGGCGATTTTCGCTCTAATCTTCATCGCGGCGGCGTGGCCTGCATTGCCAACATTACCCCCCGTGAGCGAGAGATTGCGATAAAAGCCGCACAGACGATGGCGCTTGACGTCGCCGGTGTCGATATTTTACGCGCCGAGCGCGGCCCACTGGTGATGGAAGTGAATGCGTCTCCGGGTCTGGAAGGGATCGAAAAAACCACCGGCATCGATATCGCCGGGCGGATGATTCAGTGGATCGAACGCCACGCGACGGCTGAATTTTGTCTCAAAACGGGCGGCTAGTCTTAATATCGCCGATGATCGTGGAATGACGAACGCTTTTTGCGTAAGCTGTGCCGGTATTTTTTCATCGTAAGAGGTAGCACATTATTATGACAGAATTGGTCGTTCCCACTCTGGATACGTTGCGGCAATGGCTCGACGACCTGGGCATGAGTTTTTTTGAATGTGATACCTGTCAGGCACTGCATTTACCTCACATGCAAAATTTTGACGGCATCTATGATGCAAAATTAGATCTCGTCGACAATACGCTGCTGTTTTCTGCGATGGCGGAAGTGAGGCCTTCTGCGTTACTGCCACTGGCGGCGGATCTGTCTGCCATTAATGCCAGTTCCCTCACCGTAAAAGCGTTTCTGGATATGCAGGATGATAATCTGCCAAAGCTGGTGGTTTGCCAGTCTTTATCCGTTATGCAGGGGGTGACTTACGCGCAGTTTGAATGGTTCGTACGCCAGAGCGAAGAGCAGATATCCATGGTCATTCTGGAAGCAGGCGCGCACCAGATGCTGTTTACCGCCGAAGAAGACACGCAAAAAAGTAGCGCTGAGAACCATTTTCTTCACTGATTTCAACTTGAAGTCTGACCGTATAGCGCAGTCGCTGCCAGAGCGGCTGCGGTTTACGTTCTTTTATTCTGCATTTAACCTTTCTTTAAAGAATTATTCACCTCCTTTCCCGCCGTTTCGCTTTATCACATAGACGTAAATTGCATAAAAAATTGATAAAAGGCGTTTTTTAATCTGGGCTATAGCCTGAAACCCTGGCTAAAGTTATTCTTGCGAAGCTTAATTACAGCGAGCAATAACGGTCGGGGGAGCGTCCACTCTTCCTGGTTTTTGCCGAATGACAAACTATGCACGTTTCTTGCATAGCATTGAGTGCAACTTTTTGGTTCGTTTGTTAACGAACTTTGATAAGGAAAGAGATTATGACCGCCTTAAATAAAAAATGGCTATCGGGTCTGGTTGCGGGTGCTCTGATGGCCGTCTCTGTCGGCACGCTCGCTGCGGAACAAAAAACACTCCATATCTATAACTGGTCTGATTATATAGCGCCGGATACGGTGGCTAATTTTGAGAAAGAGACCGGTATCAAAGTGGTCTATGACGTCTTTGACTCCAACGAAGTGCTGGAAGGCAAACTGATGGCAGGCAGCACCGGTTTTGACCTGGTGGTGCCTTCCGCGAGCTTCCTTGAGCGTCAGTTGACGGCAGGTGTCTTTCAGCCGCTGGATAAGAGCAAACTACCGGGCTGGAAAAACCTCGATCCGGAACTGCTGAAACTGGTCGCCAAACATGACCCGGACAATAAATTCGCCATGCCGTATATGTGGGCGACCACTGGTATTGGCTATAACGTCGATAAAGTGAAAGCGGTACTCGGTGCTGATGCGCCCGTCAACAGTTGGGATCTGGTGCTGAAGCCGGAAAATCTCGAAAAGCTGAAGAGCTGCGGCGTCTCTTTCCTCGATGCGCCGGAAGAGGTGTTTGCTACCGTGCTGAACTATCTGGGTAAAGATCCGAACAGCACCAAAGCGGACGATTACACGGGGCCTGCCACCGATCTGCTGCTTAAGCTGCGTCCGAATATCCGTTACTTCCACTCCTCGCAATACATCAACGACCTGGCTAACGGCGATACCTGCGTGGCGATTGGCTGGGCAGGGGATGTCTGGCAGGCGGCTAACCGGGCGAAAGAGGCGAAAAATGGCGTCAATATCTCCTTCTCAATTCCGAAGGAAGGGGCAATGGCCTTCTTTGACGTCTTCGCGATGCCGGCAGATGCTAAAAATAAAGACGAGGCCTATCAGTTCCTCAACTATCTGCTGCGCCCGGACGTGATTGCCCATATCTCTGACCACGTGTTCTACGCCAATGCTAACAAAGAGGCGACGGCGCTGGTGAGCCCTGAAGTGCGTGATAATCCAGGCATTTATCCGCCAGCCGACGTGCGCGCGAAAATGTTTACCCTGAAAGTTCAGGATCCGAAGATTGACCGCGTCCGTACGCGTGCCTGGACCAAGGTGAAGAGCGGTAAATAATCCGCCGTTGAAGCGCCGGGTATGCGCTGCGCTGCCCGGCAAAACGCACCTTTTGGGTGCGTTTGCACCATGATTTGTTTCTGCCGGAGAGCACCCCGTGAATGATGCCACCCCACGCCCGCAGGCGAAAACCCGTAAAGCGCTGACGCCGCTCCTCGAAATCCGCAATCTGACCAAATCTTTCGACGGTCAGCACGCGGTTGATGACGTGAGTCTGACTATTTATAAAGGCGAAATCTTTGCCCTGCTGGGCGCATCCGGCTGTGGAAAATCCACGCTGCTGCGCATGCTGGCAGGGTTTGAACAACCCACTACCGGACAAATCATGCTGGACGGCGTCGACCTGTCCCAGGTGCCGCCTTATTTGCGGCCCATCAACATGATGTTTCAGTCCTACGCGCTGTTTCCTCATATGACGGTGGAACAGAATATCGCCTTTGGTCTGAAGCAGGACAAACTGCCGAAAGCGGAAATCGCCAGCCGGGTCGAAGAGATGCTGGGTCTGGTGCATATGCAGGAGTTCGCCAAACGCAAACCGCATCAGCTTTCCGGCGGTCAGCGTCAGCGCGTGGCGCTGGCGCGAAGTCTGGCAAAACGTCCCAAACTCCTGTTACTCGACGAGCCGATGGGCGCACTGGATAAAAAACTGCGTGACCGTATGCAGCTTGAAGTGGTCGATATTCTTGAGCGCGTCGGCGCGACCTGCGTGATGGTGACGCACGATCAGGAAGAGGCGATGACCATGGCCGGGCGTATTGCCATCATGAACCGTGGCAAGTTCGTGCAAATCGGTGAGCCGGAAGAGATTTATGAGCATCCGACCACCCGCTACAGCGCGGAGTTTATCGGCTCGGTCAACGTTTTTGAGGGGGTTATCAAAGAGCGGCAAGATGACGGTCTGGTGCTGTATTCCCCAGGTCTGGTGCATCCACTGAAGGTCGATCCGGATGCGTCGGTGGTGGACAACGTGCCGGTGCACGTGGCGCTGCGCCCGGAAAAAATCATGCTGTGCGACGAGCCGCCCGCCGACGGATTTAACTTCGCCGTGGGAGAAGTGGTGCACATTGCCTATCTTGGCGATCTCTCCATTTATCACGTTCGCCTGAAAAGCGGACAGATGATCAGTGCTCAGTTGCAGAATGCCCACCGTTATCGCAAAGGTCTGCCGACCTGGGGCGATGAGGTGCGTTTGTGCTGGGATGCGGACAGCTGTGTGGTGCTGACGGTTTAAGGAGCGAAGATGAGTACACTTGAACCTCCGGCACGCGTGGAAAAGCCGGGCGGCTTTACGCTCTGGCTGGCGCGCGTGCAGATGAAACACGGGCGCAAGCTGGTCATTGCGCTGCCTTATGTCTGGCTTATCCTGCTGTTTCTGCTGCCTTTTCTGATCGTCTTTAAAATCAGTCTCGCGGAAATGGCGCGGGCGATCCCGCCGTATACCGAACTGATGGCGTGGGCCGACGGCCAACTGTCTGTCACCCTTAATCTCGGTAACTTCCTACAGCTAACGGACGATCCGCTCTACTTTGACGCCTATTTGCAGTCGCTACAGGTGGCAGGGATTTCGACGCTTTGTTGTCTGCTGCTGGGCTATCCGCTGGCGTGGGCGGTGGCGCACAGCAAGCCGTCAACGCGTAATATTCTGTTGCTGCTGGTGATCCTGCCATCGTGGACCTCGTTTCTGATCCGCGTGTATGCGTGGATGGGGATCCTGAAAAATAATGGCGTGCTGAATAACTTTCTGCTGTGGCTGGGGGTGATCGACCAGCCGTTGACCATTCTGCACACCAATCTGGCGGTGTATATCGGCATTGTATACGCCTATCTGCCGTTCATGGTGCTGCCGATTTATACCGCACTGACGCGGATTGACTATTCGCTGGTGGAAGCGTCGTTGGATCTGGGCGCGCGCCCGCTGAAAACCTTCTTTAGCGTGATTGTCCCGTTGACCAAAGGCGGCATTATTGCCGGTTCCATGCTGGTGTTCATTCCGGCGGTTGGGGAGTTTGTTATCCCGGAACTGCTCGGCGGGCCGGACAGCATCATGATTGGGCGCGTGCTGTGGCAAGAGTTCTTTAACAACCGCGACTGGCCGGTGGCGTCTGCGGTCGCGATTGTCATGCTGCTGCTGTTGATCGTACCGATTATGTGGTTCCACAAACATCAGCAAAAAAGCGGAGGGGTCCACGGATGAACAACTTACCGGTAATTCGTTCACCCTGGCGTATTGTGATTCTGGTGCTCGGGTTTACTTTCCTGTATGCGCCGATGCTGATGCTGGTCATCTATTCGTTTAACAGTTCCAAACTGGTCACGGTGTGGGCAGGATGGTCAACGCGCTGGTACGGTGAACTGTTCCGCGACAGCGCGATGATGAGCGCGGTGGGGCTGAGTCTGACTATCGCCGCCTGTGCAGCGACCATGGCGGCGATACTCGGCACCATTGCCGCGGTGGTGATGGTGCGCTTTGGCCGCTTTCGCGGGTCGAACGGCTTTGCCTTTATGATAACCGCGCCGCTGGTCATGCCCGATGTGATCACCGGGCTCTCACTGCTGCTGCTCTTTGTTGCGCTGGGCCACGCGATTGGCTGGCCGTCGGATCGTGGAATGTTGACCATCTGGCTGGCGCACGTCACGTTCTGTACGGCGTATGTGGCGGTGGTGATTTCATCTCGCCTGCGCGAACTGGATCGCTCCATTGAGGAAGCGGCGATGGATCTGGGGGCGACGCCGCTGAAGGTGTTCTTTGTGATAACGCTGCCGATGATTATGCCGGCGGTGGTCTCCGGCTGGCTGCTGGCGTTCACGCTGTCGCTGGACGATCTGGTCATTGCCAGCTTTGTCTCCGGGCCGGGCGCAACCACGTTACCCATGCTGGTCTTCTCCAGCGTGCGGATGGGCGTTAATCCGGAAATCAACGCCCTGGCGACGCTGATCCTCGGCGTAGTCGGAATTGTCGGTTTTATCGCCTGGTATCTGATGGCTCGTACGGAAAAACAGCGGATCCGCGATATCCAACGTGCAAGACGCGACTGAAGACACTAAAATCGGTCAACCTGGCTACACAATGCCGCGCTCGTCGCGGCATTGTTTTCATGGAAGACGACTCGTTGGGATTTTTTAAAAAATCATCCTCATCACATGCCCGCCTGAACGTGCCTGCGCTGGTTCAGGTGGCGGCGCTCGCCATTATTATGATCCGTGGGCTCGACCTGCTGATGATCTTTAACACGCTCGGCGTCCGCGGACTGGTTGAGTTTATCCATCGCAGCGTACAAACCTGGAATTTGACGCTGGTTTTTCTGGGCAGTCTGGTGCTGGTGTTTGTTGAGATAGGCTGCGCATTTTCACTGGTGAAAGGGCGTAACTGGGCGCGGTGGCTATATCTCCTCACTCAGGTGATTGCCGCAGGCTATTTGTGGGCGGCCTCGCTGGGCTACGGCTATCCCGAGCTGTTCAGCATTGCCGGTGAGTCAAAGCGGGAGATTCTGCGTACGCTGGTGATGCAAAAATTGCCCGATATGCTGGTGCTGTTATTACTGTTTGTGCCCGCGGCCAGTCGTCGCTTCTTCCGCTTACAATAATGTGTATAATCCTCGCCCCTGTTTAGATAAAGGTTTCTGTATGCAGTGCGCACTCTATGACGCCGGTCGCTGTCGCTCCTGTCAGTGGATAACGCAGCCCGTTGACGAGCAACACGCCGCCAAAACCGCCGATCTGAAAAATCTGCTTGCCGGTTTTTCGGTCGGAGAATGGTGCGCACCGGTCAGCGGCCCGGAAAAGGCGTTTCGTAATAAAGCGAAAATGGTGGTCAGTGGCAGCGTGGAGAAACCGCTGCTGGGGATGCTGCATCGCGACGGGACGCCGGAAGATTTGTGCGAGTGCCCGCTCTATCCCGCCTCGTTTGCGCCAGTGTTTGCCGTGCTGAAACCGTTTATTGCGCGCGCCGGATTAACCCCTTATAACGTGGCGCGCAAGCGTGGGGAACTGAAGTACCTCCTGCTGACGGAAAGCCAGTTTGATGGCGGTATGATGCTGCGCTTTGTGCTGCGTTCCGAAAGCAAACTGGCGCAGTTACGCGCTGCACTGCCGTGGTTGCAGACGCAACTGCCGCAGCTGAAGGTCATCAGCGTTAATCTCCAGCCGGTGCATATGGCGATTATGGAAGGGGAGACGGAAATCTTCCTGACCGAACAGCAGGCGCTGGCGGAGCGGTTTAACGACGTGCCGCTGTGGATCCGTCCACAAAGTTTCTTCCAGACCAATCCGGCGGTGGCAAGCCAGCTGTATGCAACAGCGCGTGACTGGGTGCGACAACTGCCGGTGAACCACATGTGGGATCTGTTCTGCGGCGTTGGTGGTTTTGGCCTGCACTGCGCGACGCCGGACATGCAGTTGACTGGAATTGAAATCGCGCCGGAAGCCATTGCCTGTGCCAGACAATCTGCGCTGGAACTGGGCTTAACCAATCTTCATTTTCAGGCGCTGGATTCGACGCAATTTGCCACCGGGCAAGGGGCGGTGCCGGAACTGGTGCTGGTGAATCCGCCGCGGCGCGGTATCGGCAAACCGCTCTGCGATTATCTGGGACAGATGGCGCCGCAGTGCATTATTTATTCCAGCTGTAATGCGCAGACGATGGCAAAAGACATTGCCGCGTTGCCGGGCTACCGTATTGAACGGGTACAGCTGTTCGATATGTTCCCACATACCGCGCATTATGAAGTGCTGACATTGTTGTTGAGGGACTAGTCACGGTTTGCCGGATGGCGGCGCTGGCGCCTCATCCGGCCTACGAGCGGTGCAGATATTCCAGGCCTGATAAGCGTAGCGTCATCAGGCATTCTACCACCAGCGACTCGACTTACTGTGGGAACCACTGATCGTTGATTTTTTGGTAAGTCCCGTCAGCTTTAATGGCCACCAGTGCCGCATTCAGTTTCTCCAGCAGCACTTTGTTGTCCGGGCGAACCGCGATGCCGAGACCAGTGCCGAAGTACTGCGGGTCGGTTACTTTCTCGGTTGCTGGCCCCAGTTGTGGGTTGGTTTTCAGCCATTCGTTCACCACCGCGGTATCACCGAACACGCCATCAATACGGCCATTTTTCAGGTCGATAAACGCATTCTGATAGCTGTCATAGGCCACCGTTTTCACTTCCGGATGCTTATCCTGCAAGTACTTCTGGTGGGTGGTGCCGTTTTCCATCCCGATACGTTTGCCTTTCAGATCGGCAAAAGTTTTGTAAGTCCCTTTCTTCGAAATTACCAGCGCCGAGTTGGCATAGTAGGGGGCTGTAAACGCCACCTGCTTGCTCCGCTCCGGCGTGATATCCATACCGGAAATCACCGCGTCATATTTCTTGAATTTGAGTGCCGGGATCAGACTGTCAAACGCATGGTTGGTGAAAGTACATTCTGCCTGCATCTGTTTGCACAAGGCTTTTGCCAGATCGAGGTCGAAACCGACGATTTGGTTATTCGCATCCATAGATTCGAACGGTGGATAGGTCGCAGAGACGCCGAAGCTGATTTTTTCAGCGGCAGAGGCGCCGACGGCAAAAGAGGCAAGTAATGCGGCCAGAACTAACTTTTTCATGGTTGGACTCCCGTTATGATGAAGCGCCGTTTCTGCGGCATGGATTTACAATGCCAGTAATTGAATTTGTATGCAATAAAAATGATTAACTATTTTTATGAAAATAAAAAAAGACGGACAGGTTATAAACTTGTCCGTCTTTTGAATTGTGTTTTATGCAATATAATGCTTAGTTGCGGCGTTCGAAAGCCAGCGCTTTGCGCTCGATAAGACGCATCATTAACGTCAACAGGCCGTTGACTAGCAGGTAGATGACGCCCGCTGCGCCGAACACCATCACATCGTAGGTGCGACCATACAGCAGCTGACCGTATCCCATCACTTCCATCAGGGTAATGGTATAAGCCAGAGAGGTACTCTTGAACACCAGCACCACTTCGTTGGAATACGAGGAGAGGGCGCGTTTAAAGGCATATGGCAACAGGATCGCCAGCGTGTCTTTCTTGCTCATCCCCAGCGCGCCGCAGGACTGCCACTGGCCTTCCGGAATTGCGCGGATCGCGCCGTAGAACAGCTGCGTGGTATAGGCTGCACTATTGAGCGACAGCGCAATCAGCGCGCACAGCAGCAGATGCCACAGAACCGGATACTCTTGCAGCGTCGGGAATTGCCCCGGTCCATAGTAGATCAGGAAAATCTGCACCAGCAGCGGGGTACCGGTAAACAGTGTGATATAGCCACGAACCAGCCAGACCACGACCGGCGTTTTAAGCGTCAGAACGATAGTAAAAATCAGCGCCAGAATCAGGGCGACGACAATGGACGCTACCGTCAGCGTCAGGCTGGTGTGCAGCCCTTTAAGCAGTTCAGGTAAATACTCAAGCATCAGCCCGGTCTCCGCTCAAAACGTGTCGCACGCAGGTCAATGCGTTTGAGAATGTACTGACTCACCAGCGTAATCACCAGGTAGATCGCCGCCGCAATAATGTACCAGTTAAACGGTTCCTGAGTTCGCGTGGCAATGCTCTTGGTTTGCAGCATCAGGTCGTTGACGCTGATAAGGCTTACCAGCGCAGTATCTTTCAGCAATACCAACCACTGGTTGCCCAGCCCTGGCAGCGCGTGACGCCACATCTGCGGCATCACCAGCCGGAAGAAAATGGCGGTCTTCGACAGTCCCAGCGCCTGACCGGACTCCCACTGACCCAGCGGTACGGCTTTCAGCGCGCCGCGCAGCGTTTGTGACGCATAGGCCGCGTAGAGCAGAGAGAGGGCAATCACGCCGCACAGGAAGGGGCTGACGTCGAAGTTTTCGATCTCCATTTGTACCGGGATCTGCACCACGCCCAGGTTGACAGTAAAGCCATCAGAGAGCATCAGCAGCAGTTGAGAGGAGCCGAAATAGATAAACAGCACCACCAGAATTTCCGGCAGGCCGCGTAAAATGGTGACCAGCGCGGAACCCGTCCACGCGACAGGACGCCATTTCACTGACTCCCAGACGGCGAACAGCATCGCCAGCGCCAGGCCGAGGATCAGTGCACAAACGGCAAGGCCGACGGTCATCCCGGCGGCGCTTGCAAGTGGGAAAAATTCGTTCATCAAGGCTTACTTCTGGAACCATTTGTTATAGATGGTCTCGTAAGTCCCATCTTTCTTCACTTTTTCCAGCGCAGTGTTGAATTTCTGCTGCAGTTCCGCGTTGCCCTGGCGGACGGCGATGCCGAGGCCGGTGCCGAAGTAATCTTTATCCGTCACTTTGTCGCCAACCGGGGCCAGCTTCGGATTGTCTTTCAGCCACTCTGTGACCACCGCCGTATCACCAAATACGCCGTCAATGCGGCCGTTTTGCAGATCCAGTTTCGCATTCTGGTAGCTGTCATACGGAACCGTGGTGATTTCCGGGTGTTTATCCATGATGAATTTCTGGTGAGTGGTGCCGTTTTGCACGCCCACTTTCTTACCTTTCAACTGATCAATGCTGGCGAATTTACCCTGCTGACCAATGAACAGTGCGGAGTTGTCATAGTAAGGGGTGGTGAACAGCACCTGTTTTTCACGCTCAGGCGTGATATCCATCCCGGCCATCACCGCATCGAAACGGCGGAATTTCAGGCTGGGAATCAGGCTGTCGAACGCCTGGTTGGTAAAGGTACAGGTCGCGTCGATCTCTTTACACAGCGCATTGGCCAGATCGACATCAAAGCCGACAATCTTGTTATTAGCGTCCATCGATTCAAACGGAGGATAGGACGCTTCGGTCGCAAAACGAATGGTCTGGGCTGCTGTAGCAGAAAGGCTAAAGCCTGCGATAAGCGCGGCAATCAGAACTTTTTTCATTGTGTTGTCCCGAATCTTAGTGAGAGAGATAGTTTTTAAATGCTTCGGTCTGCGGGTCGGCAAAGCAACTTGCATTACCCTGCTCGACGATATGACCGTTTTCCATATACACGACGCGACTGGCGGTTTTACGCGCCACTTCCACTTCGTGCGTCACGATCACTTGTGTAATGTTGGTTTCCGCCAGTTCACGAATGATGCTGACGATTTGCGCGGTGATTTCTGGATCCAGCGCGGCGGTGGGCTCATCAAACAGCAGCACCTGCGGCTCCATCATCAGCGCACGGGCAATGGCCACACGCTGTTGCTGACCGCCGGAAAGATGCAGCGGAAAACGATCGCTGTAAGGTTTCAGACGCAGGCGATCCAGCAGTTTTTCCGCACGGGCTAACGCCTGATCTTTTGACAGGCCCAGCACGCGGCAGGGCGCTTCAATCAGGTTCTGTTGCACGGTGAGGTGCGGCCACAGATTGTATTGCTGAAAGACCATTCCGACGTTCTGACGCAGTTCGCGAATCGCTTTATCTGACGGCGTTTTGCGGAAGTCGAACTGGTTTCCCGCAATGCTGAGCGTACCTGAACGCGGCATCTCTAGTAGATTGAGTACCCGCAGCAGTGAGCTTTTACCGGCCCCGCTTGGACCCAGTAACACCAGTGTTTCACCCTGCGGGCAATCCAGCGTGATATCGAACAGCGCCTGATGCGCGCCGTAGAAGCAGTTAATGCCGTTTAATTGAATACTCATTGATACTCGTATACTGGCCGTCTGATAGCTATTGAAGCCGCAGATAGTACCTTTGACAGAATAGTTATGCAATATTTATGCTTTAAAAGTTAAATATAGCGCGCATTTCCCCTTAAACATAGCACAAAATAGCGAGGGCAAAGCGCGGTAAGAACAATTGTCGGCATTCCATGCAGAATGCCAGACAATTTACGGGGGTTACGTTTTTTATCGCGGTAAAGCGGCGGGATTAACGGTTTTCTACCGACTGGCGAAGCGTACCGGCAGGGGCATGCACGCTGCCGCCCAGATAACGCACGTCATCAATGACCCAGCACTGACCTTCGCGGATCATCAGCACTTCATCCTGCCAGTTCTTATCGCCCTGTTTCAGTGCAACGCGCAGCGGAATGTTGCGTGCATCACTATTCGGTATGGTCGAGGCGCTGGCAACGCTGGCGCTGTCCGGCGGCGTTGCGCGACTGGAGAACGGATCGCTGCTCATCAGTTGACGATGCGCACTGTCCCGACTGGCATCCGACAGCAGTTTCGCCAGGTTGTCGCTCAGGTAAGGGCGCAGGGCGGTGATATCATTACTGCGGTGCTGGATACGATAGTCATAGAATTGTTGAGCCACACTGTCCGGGCCGCCATCCACACAGGCACCCGTACGCGGCCCATTGTCTTTGTAGGCTGGCGTGACGGTGGTGCAGGCGCTGATCAGCAGCGCACAGGGGACAAGCAGGGAGAGTTTCGAATAGCGCATAGTGATTTCCTTATAAGCTTTCTGCCATGAGTCTTCTAAGATAACAGTCATCTACGATAATCAATTATATCCTTTCAATGATAGTGTATGGCGCTGATAATGTGCTGAATGTAACCAGGAGAGACATCATGCAATTTTCGACAACCCCCACGCTTGAAGGACAGAGCATCGTGGAATACTGCGGTGTGGTCACCGGCGAAGCCATTCTGGGCGCGAACATCTTCCGGGACTTTTTTGCCGGTATTCGCGATATCGTCGGCGGTCGTTCAGGCGCTTATGAAAAAGAGTTACGTAAAGCGCGTGAGATTGCCTTCGCAGAACTGGGTGAACAGGCGAAAGCGCTGGGCGCTGACGCGGTGGTCGGCATTGATATCGATTACGAAACGGTCGGCAAAGACAGCAGCATGCTGATGGTCAGCGTGAGCGGGACCGCGGTGAAAACCCGCCGATGAAGACATGGCTGTGGCTGGTGGCCCTGGCACTGCTGTTAACGGGGTGTACGGGTGAAAAGGGGATCGTTGACAGAGAAGGCTACCAGCTCGATACCCGTCATCAGGCGCAGGCGGCGTATCCTCGCATCAAAGTGTTAGTGATCCACTATACGGCGGATGATTTCGATGGCTCGCTGGCGACGTTGACGGATAAAAACGTCAGCTCGCATTATCTGATCCCGGCGGTGCCGCCGTTACATCGGGGTATACCGCGTATCTGGCAACTGGTACCGGAGCAGGATCTGGCGTGGCATGCGGGCATCAGCTTCTGGCGCGGTGCGACGCGCATTAACGACACCTCAATTGGCATTGAACTGGAAAATCGCGGCTGGCAAAAATCGGCGGGTGAAAAATATTTTTCCCCGTTTGAACCCGCGCAGATTCAGGCACTGATACCGCTGGCGAAAGACATTATCGCCCGTTATGACATTAAGCCGCAGAACGTGGTTGCGCATGCGGACATCGCCCCGCAGCGAAAAGACGACCCCGGCCCGCGGTTTCCCTGGCAGGCGCTGGCAGAGCAGGGGATTGGCGCCTGGCCTGATGCGCAGCGGGTCAATTTCTATCTTGCCGGACGGGCACCGAACGCCCCTGTTGAGATGGCATCACTGCTGGGCCTGTTGTCGCGTTATGGTTATGAGGTGAAGCCTGACATGACCGCACGTGAGCAGCAGCGCGTGGTGATGGCGTTCCAGATGCATTTCCGCCCGACGCTATGGAACGGCGTTGCCGATGCCGAAACGCAGGCGATTGCTGAGGCGCTGTTGGAGAAGTACGGGCAGGGGTGAGCCTGCCTGTCAATCATGGCGCAAGCCCGAACTAGTCTTTTTCTGGACTGATAAAAACTGAAGTATTCCTTCACATAACTTATAGTTGACCCACTTTAAATTACTCGCATCAATGATTGACATCGAACATGCGACGTAATGATAAAAAATAAACAAACAATTGAGATTCGTTCTCACCGTAAAGTAATTTCTTATTTAAAAAGGACTGCTGGTAACGCGAGATCGCGGAAATTACACGTCTTTATTAATTATCTTAAGCGGGTATTATAATGTTAAGTACTTTTGGTAAAAAACTGCGTCCTCATCAAGAAAAAGAAGCTATTATTTCCATAACGGAAGGTTACGAAGAAAAAACCTTAAAGAAATGGCAAAAGTTATCAACGGCTGATTCCAAATATATTTATATTATCGTCAGCGGCGAAGTAGAGTTTCGCCGTGAATCAGATGAACTTTGCATGTTCACTGTCGCGGGGCCGTGTATCTTTGGTCTCTCCTCCATGTTCTGTCATACTTCACATATGTACGCTCTTGTCCGTACTAATACCGTGGTGCGCTCTATCCCAAAAGATGAGTTCACTCAACTGATCACAGAACATAACTTATGGGAAGACCTTACCAGACTGCTCTTCTGGTATGTTCTTCTCATGAGCAAGCGGGATGATATTCTGGTCGCCCGCAGCGCCTATTCGGTAGTACGTGAATTTTTATATGAAATTCATGAGTTAAAAATTAACTATCAGCGTGATATTAACGTTTATGACTATATCCAGGAATACACTAACCTGGCACGCAGCACCATTATTAAAATTCTATCCGACCTGAAAAAAGGGCAATATATCATTGTGGAAAAGGGTCGACTCCTTAACATGACGCACTTGCCGGAAAAATATTGATTACTCCAGCCGGTCTCCTTTTTTCAGAAGAGGAGACCGCGTCACATCACTCTGCGTGAGTTTTGCCTGGGGAGTTTCCTGCGTTTCGTCAACCGGCGGTGCGGGAATTTTCCCTTGCGCATAATCCTGCTGCTGCTCCTTTAATGCCTGCTTAAACAACTCAGTTAACGACGTATTATCACGACCTTCGCTGACGCTCTCGTTCGCGGCATCATCCTCGTGCGCCTGCGTGCCTGGCAATGTATCGCGAGAGGTATGCTGAGATATATTTCCGTCCGGCGCCTGCCGCCAGTCACTCTCATCGCTATTTATCGGGATATCCTGCATGGCCGGGATATCATCCTCATGTCTGGGCGCAGGTTCAGAATGCGGGTGTGGGAACGGTTTACTCACGTACACATAGTGCATATCTGAAAGCCTGGCCTGCGGCATGACAACACTTGCGTTAACCGGCTCCGGCGTCGGGTGACGCAGGTTCCAGTAAATATGTGTGTAAATCCCGGCTGCCAGCAACGTGAAGAGTCCCAGCATCCATAATATGCTGTGACCGACTATTTTTTTCATACCGGGGAGGCGATATGAAAACCAGACCGCCTCCCCGGTGGCGTAGCTCCGTTGAGCCGCAAGACATATTGTCGACATCAGGAACGTTTCTCCTGGGGTGAGGTATCGTGAGTGGCATGAGACGCCTGGAGCAGTACGCTCGGCGTGGTGTTGGTTTCTCGCATCAGCTGCATTAGCGTGTCTTCGCCAGGGATGCCGTCGACATGCAGATTCATTCTCTGCTGGAATTCACGGGTACGCTTCATCATTTCCGCCGTCCAGCTCTGCGCATGCGTTTCGGGCTGTGCGAGCGCGAGACTCAGTTGTTGGTCGAGCCAGGCCAGATCTTTACTGTCACTGGTTGCGCTGATGGCGTCTTTGCCCTGTGGCGTCAGACGGTGCAACTGCGTGTAATGTCCGGTTGCATGTTGAGTAAACCAACTGCGGCTGACCTGCCAGGTGCGGTTATTCATCAGCAGATCCAGGGACTCATTGCCGGCACGAGCAACAACGGCATAGTTAAGATGATCGCCGGTTTTGATTTCGCTGACCCACGGATAACCTTCCTTTGCCAGTTCCTCCAGCGGCGCGGTGCCTTGTTTGCACATCAGATTCACCTTCGCGGCATTCTGGCATAAGGCATCTTCCGCTGAAGCATCGTAACCCCACATCACATACAGTTGATGCATCGCGTCGGGCTGATTCACCATTTCATTATCGATAGTCGGCGCAACCGGCACCTGGGTTTTCAGCGTCTGCTGCTGCCAGCTCACTGGAACCGGTAGGTGAATCGGAAGTCTGGCGCTGATTGGTGCCATCAGAGACCAGCCGCAGGCTGCGAAAATCGTAGACGCCAGTACACCGACGGTTGCCAGGCGCTTACCGTGGTTTTGGGCGGGCAGAATCTCGCCGGCAGCCAGGCGTAAATGACGGGGTCCCACACAAGCGGCGCGTTCGGTCCATGCCGCAAGCATCGATAAGTGCGCCAGTTCATTGAATTTGCTGAGATGACCTTTTGTCAGTTTATGCATTTTGCGTATGCGTGCGGGGGCTAACGGTGACGTTTCGCAGTCCTGCTCATCACACTGGGACTGTACATAGTCCAGCATTTCACGGCAGGTCAGGGAACGAACCACATGATGCGTATGAACGTACTCCTGAAGACCGGACTTTTGCATCAGAACCGTTTCCTGATCCACCGAGCCCATCAGCACAATCGATAGCGGAAATGCCAGCTCCTGCGCATGGGCTAACAACATGCCCAGCACGTCGCGGCAGTTATCTTTCATGGCTTCCACGTGCGAAATCACCAGCACTTTACTTTTCGCCTTACGGGAAGCTGGTGCTTCCTGCCACTGGCGCAGCACGGCATCCACCGCATGAAGACGGGTTTGGCTTTCTTTGCTTCCGGGATTGAGCTTGTACAGCAGGCTACTGGCACTCAATTTGGGGAAAGCATTAATAGACAGTACATCGTGACCGCTGCTTTTCAGCGCCTCGCTGTACTGAAAAAGCAGCGCCGTGTCGTTGCAAAAGAGCCCGGTAATTCCCGCCTGTCCGGTTTTCTCTTTCAGCAGGTTGAAAATATCCTGATGATAAGGCACAAAAAAGTCGCCCGAGGCACGGGTGACTTTCCTGAATGGCGGATTTTTAAAATTAAAATGACTCTGATACATAACGACTTACCGTCTCTTTACATGAATAGCACTGAGACGAAAAGTAAGGGAAAGCAGACGGCGGAGCAATTTTTAAAGAGAGTAAAAATAACCTCTTGTTCATCCTTAACATTAGGATTTTAACCGGTCAATATTTTTCTTCGTTAAAGTTAATGGTAATGCCGATAGTCGGATGCAGACCCGTTAATTACTATTTGCTGCATATATTGGTGCAGCACGATGCTGCTCATTTTCGTTTTGCAACAGGACAGATGAATAATGAATTACTCATTTCTCTCCCGCTGGAGAACGCCTTTTATGATGTTTGTATTGCTTATATTTTGCGGACAGCAAGGGTATGTGATCATCAAAGATTATCAAAAGGTAGCAAAAAAGCTGGCGAACGCGGATGCAAAACCCGTGAAACAACGCGGGGAAGAAAAAGCGTTTGCGCTTTTCGCTGCGGCGGTGCGCCCACAACACCCATCCACGTCTGCCCAAAAAACGTTATCTGCTGAAATTGAGGGGATTGTCAGGAGTGACGATGCCTGGCTTTCCTTTGCCGTGATTAAGACCCAGAGCGGGCAGAAGAGCTATCGCGAGGGAGAGAAACTGACCGGGTTCGACGACGTCTATATCGAGTCAATCAATAAAGACAACGTCGTGGTGAATTATGAAGGAACGTCGCAGGTACTGACATTAAAGACACCTGATTATTTTAAGGGCGACGTTGACAGCGGCCCGGTAACGAAATCGACAAAGGATGCAGGAGCCGACCAATTGCATCTTGATGATTATCTGGTGTTGAAACCGTTAATCGAAAAGGGACAACTGGAAGGCTATAACATTAATCCAAGGGATGCTTCACCATTTTATACCCATTCAGGGCTGGAAAAAGGTGATGTGGCGATTGAAGTTAATTCTGTCGATATGACGAAAGAAGCACAGGCGAAAAGTATTCTCGCTAACTGGTCGAAGATGAAAGAAGCGGAGGTCGTCGTCAGACGTCACGCTCACCTTGAAAATATTCGGGTTAATGTTCTAAACAATTAACAAGTGTACAGACATGAAGAAATTTCCCTGGGCGTGCGTGGCGCTGACCGCATTGTCGTTGTATTCAAGTTCGCTGTTTGCAGCAAACTTTAGCGCCAGTTTTAAAAATACCGATATTCGTGAATTTATCGATACGGTGGGGCGCAATTTAAATAAAACCATCCTGGTGGATCCCTCCGTGCAGGGATCGGTGTCGGTCAGAACCTACAACGTGCTGACGGAGGATGAGTATTACCAGTTCTTTTTAAGCGTGCTGGATCTGTACGGTTTATCGGTGATTCCGATGGATAACGGCATGGTCAAAGTGGTGCGCTCAAGCGTGGCGCGTATGGCGGGCGCACCGGTCGTCGACAGTAATAATCCCGGCAAAGGGGATGAGATCATTACCCGTGTCGTGCGAATGGAAAACGTCCCTGTGCGCGAACTTGCACCCTTGCTCCGTCAGCTCAATGATGCTTCTGGTATCGGTAACGTGGTGCATTTCGAACCGTCGAATGTGCTGCTGTTAACCGGCAAAGCCTCGGTGGTGAACCGACTGGTGGATCTGGTACAGCGCGTGGATAAAGACGGCGTTCAGCGCCGCGAGATAGTACCGCTGCGTTTTGCCTCCGCGAAGGAACTGTCGGAAATGTTGAATAACCTCAACAACGAAGAGCAGAAAGGACAAAGCGCGCCGCAACTGACCACGAAAGTGGTGGCCGATGATGAAACCAATAGCCTGGTGATCAGCGGTTCGGAAGAGGCGCGAGCGCGCACCCGTTCGCTGATTGGTCAACTGGATCGTGAGCAGAATAACGAAGGGAATACCCGCGTGTTCTACCTCAAATACGCTAACGCCAGCAAAGTGGTACCGGTGCTGACCGGGATTGGCGAACAGTTGAAAGATAAGCCCGGCGCGGCGAAGGGCAAAACGTCGATGGCCGCGTCTGACATGAATATTACCGCCGACGAATCGACTAACTCACTGGTGATCACCGCGCAGCCTAATGTGATGAACTCTCTTGAGAAGGTGATCGATAAGCTGGATATTCGTCGCCCGCAGGTCCTGGTGGAAGCGATTATTGCTGAAGTACAGGACGGTAACGGCCTGGATCTCGGCGTGCAGTGGACCAGCAAACACGGCGGCGTACAGTTTGGTTCGACCGGTATGCCGATTAGCCAGGTTGATAAAACGAAAATTATCGGCAGCTTTACCGGTCTGGCGACCGGCTTTTTCAACGGTGATTTTGGCGGGCTGATGACGGCGCTCTCAACCAATGGCAAAAACGACATCCTCTCCACGCCGAGTGTGGTCACGCTGGATAACAAAGAGGCGTCGTTTAACGTCGGACAGGATGTGCCGGTACTTTCCGGATCGCAAACCACCAGTGGTGATAACGTCTTTAACTCGGTTGAACGTAAAACGGTGGGGACCAAGCTGAAAATCGTGCCGCAGATTAACGACGGCGACATGATTCACCTCAAGATCGAGCAGGAAGTTTCCAGCGTGGACAACAGCGCGACGGAAGATGCCAGCCTTGGTCCAACCTTCAATACGCGCACCATCAATAACGAAGTGATGGTACACAGTGGTCAAACCGTGGTACTTGGCGGTCTGATGGAAAACGTGACCAAGCAGTCGGTCTCCAAAGTCCCGCTGTTGGGCGATATTCCGCTGGTGGGGCAGTTGTTCCGTTACACCTCGCAGGATTCCGCGAAACGTAACCTGATGGTCTTTATCCATACGACCGTGCTGCGAGATGACGACAACTACAGCGCGTCATCGAAAGAGCGATATGACCAGATCCGCGCGCGGCAGCAACAGCGCATGGAAGAGAAAAAGCTGGGTATTGTTGAAAATACCGACAACCCGATACTGCCTGCGTTCCCGGGGCAGATCGGCACTGCGCCGGTAAAACCCAGCGCCACCCCCTCCCGTAATCCGTTTAAAGAGTAAGGAGGGACGCTAAGTGGACGAACTGAGTAACGCGCTGTGCAGCAGTAGCTATGCAAAAGATAACGGCATTCTGTTTTACAACGACGAGGTATATGTCCGTAGTGAAACTCCCGCGTTTGCCTTGCTGGAGATGCGTCGGGTTCTGGGACGTTCTTTTGCGCCCGTTACCCTGACGCCTGAAGCCTTTGACGAGATGCTGGCGAAGATCTGGCAGCAAAGCAGCGGTGTCTCCCAGCAACTGGTGGACGACATGGATGCGGACATCGATCTGATGGCGCTAACCGAGGAGATCCCGGACAACGAGGATCTGCTCGATAACGACGAAAACTCGCCGGTGATCCGCCTGATCAACGCCATTCTTGGTGAGGCGGTAAAAGAAGGCGCCTCGGATATTCATATCGAAACGTTTGAGCGGACGCTGAGTATCCGCTTTCGCGTCGATGGCGTGCTGCGACCGGTGCTGCAACCCGCGCGCAAGCTCGCACCGCTGCTGGTGTCGCGTATCAAGGTTATGTCCAGGCTCGATATCGCTGAAAAACGTCTGCCGCAGGATGGTCGCATCTCTCTGCGCATTGGTCGCAAGGCGATCGATGTGCGCGTGTCGACTATTCCCTCGCAGTATGGTGAGCGGGTGGTCATGCGTTTGCTCGATAAAAGCAACCTTAAGCCAGACATCAATAAGCTTGGCCTGATTGATGAAGAACTGGATAAATTGAAAGGACTGATAGACCGTCCACACGGCATCATCCTGGTGACCGGGCCGACAGGCTCCGGGAAAAGCACCACTCTCTACGCCATTCTCTCGGCGCTCAACGGCCATGAACGCAACATTCTGACCGTCGAGGACCCGATTGAGTACGAGCTCGAAGGGGTGGGGCAAACGCAGGTGAACCCGCGCGTGGACATGACTTTTGCCAGAGGACTGCGCGCCATTTTGCGCCAGGACCCGGACGTGGTGATGATTGGCGAGATTCGCGACGGGGAAACGGCGCAAATTGCGGTGCAGGCATCGCTCACGGGTCACCTGGTGATGTCCACGCTGCACACCAACAGCGCCGCCGGGGCCATTACCCGCCTGCGCGATATGGGGCTGGAGTCGTTTTTAATTGGCTCATCATTGCTCGGCGTTATAGCCCAGCGTCTGGTGCGCCGGCTGTGCTCTCACTGCCGTACCACCAGTCCGCTGGGGGACAATGAAAAAGCGCTGTTCAGCTTCATGGACGCGCCGCCAACCGCGATTTATCGTGCGGTGGGCTGCGAACATTGCCGTCAGAGCGGTTATCAGGGGCGTGCCGGGATCCATGAATTTCTGGTCGTCGATACCGCCATGCGTCGCGCCATTCACGAAGATAAAGATGAGATGTCCATCGAAACGCAGTTGTTTAAGCAGGCTTACAGCCTGCGCGAAAATGGACTCCTGAAGGTGATTAACGGTGTGACGTCGCTGGAAGAGGTCATGCGCGTCACCGCCGAGCGCGGAGGGGATCAGTAATGGCTTTCTACGCATGGACGGCGACAGATGCTACAGGGAAAACCCGGCGCGGCACGCTGCAGGCCGATGGGCAAAAGCAGGTTCGCCAGATGCTGCGCGAACAAAAGCTGATGCCGAGCAGTATTGCGGAAACCCGCGAGAAGGCGGTGGTGGGACAAGCGAAAACCGGCACAAAACTGTCGACACCCGTGCTGTCGATGTTTACCCGTCAACTGTCGACGCTGGTTAACGCCGCGCTACCGCTGGAAAGTGCGCTAAAGGCGATATCAAAACAGACGGAAGATAAAAAACTGGCGGCGATGGTGGTGGAAATCCGCGAGAAGGTGGTGGAAGGGCATACGCTATTTGACGCTTTCAGCCAGTTCCCGCGCACGTTCGACACGCTTTACTGCACGCTGGTGATGGCGGGGGAAAAGACCGGCCATTTGGGCGGTGTGCTGGAAAAACTGGCAGAGTACAACGAGCAGCGTCAGAAGATGAAAAGCAAGCTGACGCAGGCGATGGTCTATCCGATCACCCTGACCGTGGTGGCGATCGCGGTAATCAGTATTCTGCTGGTGGCGGTGGTGCCGCAGGTGATCGAACAGTTCACCCATATGAAGCAGCAACTGCCAATGACCACCCGTACGTTAATTGCGGTGAGTGATTTTCTGCAAGCTTTCGGGATTTATATCGCGGGCAGCCTGGCGGGAGGCATTATCGGCTTTAAGACGTGGCTTAAAAACGCGAAAAATCGATTTCGCTGGCACCGTTGGCTGGTGAATGCTTCACCTGTCAAAAAGCTGGTCTGCGCTATCAACAGCGCCCGCTATATCCGCACGCTGAGTATTTTGCAGGCGAGCAGCGTCCCGCTGCTGGAAGGGATGTATATCGCCATGGACGGTATCGAAAATCTTTATGCCCGGCAGGTGCTGGAACAGGCGGCGGATACCGTGCGTCAGGGGGCGACATTATATGCGGCGCTGGACCAGGCGAAATTATTTCCACCCACCATGCTATATATGATCGCTTCCGGCGAAGAGAGTGGGGAGTTAGGCAATTTAATGGACCGCGCGGCGGAAAACCAGGAATCCGCATTACAGCACCGCATTACATTAACGCTGTCGGTATTTGAGCCGGCACTGGTGGTCTCCATGGCGACAATTGTTTTATTTATCGTGCTGTCGATATTACAACCGCTTCTGCAACTTAATAATATGGTAGGTTAAATTATGGCTATGAAACAAAAACACCTGGCTCGCCAGGCGGGCTTCACGCTGCTCGAATTAATGGTGGTGATTGTTATCCTCGGGGTTCTTGCCAGTATGGTGGTACCCAACTTAATGGGGAATAAAGAAAAAGCGGACCTGCAAAAGGCAACCAGCGATATTGTAGCGCTCGAAGGCTCACTGGATATGTATAAACTGGATAACCACCGTTATCCCACGACTGAGCAGGGCCTGCAGGCGCTGGTTAGCAAACCTGAAATCGCGCCAATTCCAAACGGCTATCGCGCAGATGGCTATATTCGTCGCTTGCCGCAGGATCCGTGGGCCAGTGATTATCTGTTAGTCAGTCCCGGCGAGCATGGCGCTGTAGATGTCTTTTCCGCCGGTCCGGACGGTGAAGCGAATACCGCCGATGATATTACTAATTGGTCTCTCGATAAAAAATCGAAATAATGAAAAAACAACGTGGCTTTACGTTGCTGGAAATTATTCTGGCGCTGGTGATATTTGCCAGTTGCGCCATGATGGTGGTGTCAACCATTCCTTCACGCAGCGGTGCGGATATATTTGGCCAGCAATTAAAAGCCCTTGTTGATTATGGTTCTGACTGTGCCGTAATGGACGGAAATATCGTGGGACTGGTGGTCACAACGGACAATTATCAACTGGTGACGCTGGACGATAAAAATGGCGAGCGTCACTGGGCGCCTTTATCCGCAGGTCGTATTACCACGCAAGGCGATTTTCCTGAAGATATGCACGTTTCGCTTGCGCCGCAACGCCTGGCCGCCACGGTGGATGCCGAACCCCAGGTCGTCTTTTTACCGGACGGCGAAATCAGTCGATTCACGCTGTCGCTGCAAAGTGATGACAAGCAGCACCATTTTCGCGTGGTGTCGCAAGGGGCGGCCCCCGTGTCGGTAGAGAACGATGAATAACGACAAGAAAAAACAAAAAGGGATGACGTTGCTGGAGGTGATGGTGGCATTGGTCATCTTCTCCACCGCCGCGCTGGCGCTGATGAACTCGGTCACCCTCAGCGTGCGTTTCACCCATGGTCTTGCCGATACGCTACAGGCCAGTTGGGTGGCAGAAAACCAGTTAGTGGAAGCACAGTTGAGCAAAAGTGATTTTCCAGACGCGCAAGAGCATGGGACGGAGATGATGGGCGGGCGCGACTGGAACTGGCGCAAACAACGGGTAAAGACGGCGGATAACGGCTGGGCTAACGCGATACGGGTCTATGCGGAAGGCGACGAGAGCCAGCCGGTCATTACGTTGCAGATTATTCCGCCAGGAGAAAGCCAGTGAACAACAGACAACGCCAGCGCGGATTTACTCTGCTGGAGGTCATGATTGCGCTGACCATTTTTGCGGTGATCAGCACCCTGGCCTGGCAAATTCTGGACGGGGCGATGCGGACCAGTTCTGCGACGGAGTCCAGTACGGCGAAGCTTAATCAGCTTCAGCGTGCCTGGAGCCTGATGGAGCGCGATTTCTTTCAGCTTCAGGCGCGTGCGCCGCGTAATGAGCCAGACGTATTCCGCCAGGATGACGATGCCATTGAACTGACCACGCTGAATGGCGTGAGCGGTTCAGTGCAACTGGAGCGTGTACGCTGGCGGTTGGATGCGGGGCATTTGTATCGCGATGTCTGGCCAGCCATTGATAGCCCGGTGGACGTCAAACCAGAAGCCGTGCCGATCGTCAGCGAAGTGAAATCAGCGGAATGGCGTTTTTACAGGAAAGGCTGGCAAAAAAGCTGGAGTGATTCTGCGCACCAGCCGGACGGCGTGGAACTGACGCTGACCATGAAAGAGGGGGAGACCTGGCGCTGGGTGTTTATGACGCCGGGCGATCTGCCGGATGCAGCCGTGGTCGCGCCGAAAGACAATGCCGACGCGTCAGCCTCGAAAGACAACGCAGATATGCCAGCATCGGCGGCAGACGCCGCGCCCGCGGTACAGACGACACCGCAGCCTGCGCCGGAAGGTAAATGATGAGCACATTGCGCAAACAAAAAGGCGTGGCCCTGCTGGTGGTGTTGATCCTGCTGGTCATGATGTCGGCGCTGGCGGCCAAAATTAGCCAGCAGTTCTGCCGTAACCTGCAGAAAACCCACTATCAGGTGAGCCAACAGCAGTTGCGCTGGGCGGTACAGGCGCAGGAAAAGGTGGTGAAGGACAGGCTACAGTCCGACGCCAGCGGCGAAAGCAAAGCGCTGGCTCTTGATGGCGACTGGCATCAACCGCTGGAAACCCGTGGAGAAGATTACACGGTAGTGAGCCAGGTGGAAGATGCGCAAACCTGCTTCAACGTCAATAACCTGCTCGCCGAAGAGAAGGAAGCGCAGGGGCAAAATGCCCCTGCGGTGCCGGAAAAACCGCTTAAGGAGCGGATTGTTGAGCAGATTCTGGCCCAGAGCGGCATCAGTCTGACGACGGCAGAGGAGATCTATTGGCAACTGGTGGACTACCTCGATGGCGACAGCACTACGGCCAAAGAAGGCGCGGAGAGCGATGCCTGGGCTGGCGTGGTGCCGGCCCGCCAGCCCGCCAACCAGATGATGCGTAACATCTCAGAGCTAAAACTGTTGCCTGCGTTCCCGACCATGGCGTATGCAAAAGTGAGCAAGCTACTGTGCGCGTTGCCGGATTCCGCGAGCAAAGTGGACGTCAATACGCTAAGCCCGGAACAGGCGGCCGTTTTGGCGGCGCTGTTTCCTGGAAAACTGACGGAAGATGATGCCGTGCGCATGATTGAGGCGCGGCCTGAAACCGGCTGGGAAAACAGGGAGGCTTTCAGTAAGGCGCTGGAACAAAACTTCCCTCAGATTAAAGACGATTTGCCAGCAGTGGCGGATCAGATATCCATTAATAGTCGCTATTTCCGCGTCAACTATACCGGCAATACCGATGATCTAACGCTGCGCGTGGTCAGTCAGCTTCAGGTAAATCAGGAAGCTGGCGAGATTATCACGTGGCAGCGTCGTTACCGAATGATTGAATAACAAAAGTCGAATGCTATGAAACAGGTGCTTTTTATTCGTCCCGACAGCCGCGAGGACGGGACGTTATGGTGGTGCGAATCGGGAAGCCAGCAGGTGGCAATGCTTGATAACCTGGAAAGGTTGGGGGAGTTGTCGGACCATCCGCTGGCGGCGCGTGTATGTCTGTTGTTGCCAGCCAGCGAGATGATTTTCCGCCACTTCACGCTGCCGAAAAAGATCGCATCAAACGCGACAGCATTCTCGTGGATGGCTGAGGATACGCTGATCGGTGACGTGGATAACCTCCACTGGACGGTGCTCAATAAGAAAGGGCGCGAGGTGGATGCGGCAGCGATTGACGCCGCGCGTTTACGCCATTGGCTGCGTTGCTTTCACGATGCGGGACTCACGGTGGTCCAGGCGTTGCCGGATGCCTGGCTGTTGCCGATGTCCCAGGGGGAAAGCACGGTAGTCTCCCTTAATGAGAGCTACTGGCTGCGTTTTTCTCCGGCTGCCGCCTGTGAAGTTGACGCGACGCTGCTCCCGTTGTTATTGCAGAAAACCCGTGAGGGTGAAGTGTGTTGCTACGGGGAGATCCCCGATGGCGTGGACGTAGATGAACAGCGGCCGTGGCAACACCCGCTGGTGTTGATTCAGCCGCAATGGCAGACCTGCCGGATTAATTTGCTGCACGGTGAATTCAGTACCCGGGTTGTATCAGGCGGGGCAGTCAAAGGGGTCAGAGCGGCGATGGTGGCGGCCGGCATTCTGTCTCTGAGTTTGCTGTTAGGTCCGCGAATGGCGCTGGCCTGGATGTTGGTACAGGAAGAGAATCACGTCCAGCAGGAGATTGTACAAGTCTACCAGCATTACTTCCCGAGCATGCGTCAGATGACCAACCTTAAGTATCACTTTGGTCAGAACATGAAGAAACAAAATAAAGGCCTCTTCCTGCAACTTGATGAACTGGAAAACGCCAAACGGTCGGCTCCGGAAATGGAAATCTCTTTGCTGGAGTACGATGGCGACCGGGGGGCATTGACGCTGAGTGTCAGCGCGGAAAATCCGCAGGCGCTGCAGGAGTTTGTTAATCGGACGGGAGAGCATTTTGATTTTGCGCTGCAGCCTGTGTCAAAAGAGGCACCCTATACCGCTATGATTACCGGGAAATATAAATGAAAGAGCGAATCGCGCAGCTGAAATCGCGCTATCAGAATTACAGCGACAGGGAAAAAAAAGGGTTAATAATGTGTGCCGCAGTGATGTGCTGCGCTGCCGTTTATTACACTGCCGCTATTCCGCTGGATAATATGATTCAAAGCAGTAAATCAACGCTGACGCGGCAAAGAGAGACGCTGAACTGGATGCGCGGAGAAATTGATAAAAACCATCTTCAGGTACAGCAGGTGAAAACCAATAATCCGCGCAGCATTGTGGAAAAGAGCGCACACGATATTCATTTATCACTGATGGATGTGCGCCAGGACGGGCAGACGTTATCGTTTGTGGTGGAGCGGATCAATATTTATCAATTAAAGAACTGGCTGCGGCAAATGAATATGACCTCCGGTATCCGGCTGGAGAAAATGAGCCTCACATCGGTGGACCATCTGAGTGACGTTAAAGCAAAAATTCAGCTCACCTGGAAAAAAGGGGTATGAATACGTTTGCTCTGCTCCGGGACAGTTTCCCGCTGGCGGTGACCGGAATGAGTGCGGTTCTGGGGGCGATAATCGGCAGCTTCCTCGGCGTGGTCGCGGAACGTGTGCCGGCAATGATCATGGACGAAAAACCGCGCGGTAATTTGCTGTTTCCTGCGTCGCATTGTCCGGTATGCCAGCATTCACTTCGGGCGTGGGAGAACATCCCAATGGTCAGTTGGCTGGTACTTCGCGGCCGCTGTAGCCAGTGTCAGGCCGCTATTCCGCTACGTTTATTGGTCGTTGAATTTATCACTGCGCTTTTCTTTGGCGCAACGGCCTGGTGGGTGTCAGATGTTCAGGTACTTCTCTCACTCTGGCTGTTAGCGGCCTTTTTATTACCGTTGGCCATGATTGACGCGCAGCATCAGCTGTTGCCCGATTGTCTGACGCAACCGCTGCTGTGGAGTGGATTGCTGGTACACAGCGTCGACCTCGCGTTACCGCTTCATGATGCGCTTTTTGGCGCGGTAGCGGGTTACCTGTCGCTCTGGTTACTCTATTGGGCGTTTCGCTTGATCACCGGGCGTGAAGGCCTGGGCTACGGCGATTTTAAATTACTGGCTGCACTGGGAGCCTGGTGTGGCTGGCAGGCGTTGCCATCGATCGTACTGCTGGCGGCAATAAGTGGCATTGTCGGTTATTACGTTTTAATTAATTTAAATAAAAATAACCAAACTATTCCTTTTGGTCCCTCACTGGCCTTTGCTGGCGTGATGGTATTTGCTTACCAGACGCTCGCAGTCACATTCTAAATATTGTGGTCAAGTTTTTTTAAAAGTTTTTTTCAGCGGGGAAAAGAAGGAATAACATTTTCTCTCTCAGTATATTGTAGAAAGAACAGAAGCTATATGGATTTGAGATCTGTATCTTTTTATGGAGGAACGGAACGCACATAAATAATGTTCAGATAGAGATATCTCTTTGCTTTAAATAAAGTCTGTAAAAGATATTCCATGTTTTAAAGGAAGACATGGTTCACAACGTTTACGAATAAATTTATCAGGAAATAAAAATGAATTTTATGAAGCCTAAATATCTGGCGCTCTTTATTGCGGCGGCAACAAGTTCCGCATTCGCGGCTGCGCCAGGTACGCCTTCTATCAGCAGCGGCAATGACAAATTTGCCCTTGTCGAAGTAGACCAGGCGGCGCAGGCGTACAACAACCTCATCAAACTGCATAAAGATGGCGTAGATGTGAAGGTTGAGTGGAATGTCTGGAGTGGCGGCACGGCAACATCAGCGAAAGTTCTGCTGGATGGCACCACCGTCTGGAGTGGCGCGGGCAGCAATGCGGGTTCTGCGACCTTCAAAGTGAAAAAAGGGGGACGCTATCAGGAGCAGGTCGAACTGTGTAACACCAGCGGCTGTACCAAGAGCGCCAGCAAGCTGATCATCGTTGCGGACACCGACGGTAGCCATCTGCTGCCGCTGAATGCCGCACTGCGCGAAAACAACAAAACCTTCGCTCAGCACACCGATAAAGTGGTGGGGGCGTATTATCCGGAGTGGGGCGTTTATGACCGTGACTTCCAGGTCGATAAAATTCCTGCGGCTAACCTGAACCATATCCTGTACGGCTTCATTCCGATTTGCGGTGGCGATGGCATCAATGATGGTCTGAAAACCGTTGAGAATGGCAACAGTTTTGCCGCGTTGCAACGCGCCTGTGACGGCAGCCAGGACTTTACCGTCGCTATCCACGACCCATGGGCCGCGCTGCAGAAGCCGCAATCCGGCGTTTCCAACTGGGACGACCCGTACAAAGGTAACTTTGGTCAGTTGATGGCGATGAAAAAAGCGCATCCGGATCTGAAAGTTCTGCCTTCCATTGGCGGCTGGACCATGTCCGATCCGTTCTACCATATGGCTGACCCGGCTATTCGTGCGCGCTTTGTTGGCTCAGTGAAAGAGTTCCTGCAAACCTGGAAATTCTTTGACGGTGTCGATATTGACTGGGAATTCCCTGGCGGCGGCGGTGTGACTGAAACCCTGGGCAACCCGCAACAGGATAAAGCCACCTACACTGCGCTGATGCACGATCTCCGCACCATGCTGAATGAACTGAAAGCCGAAACCGGTCGTACCTACGAGCTGACTTCAGCGATTGGTTCCGGTAGCGATAAGATTGAAGACGCGGATTACACCACGGTGCAGCAGTATCTCGATCACATCTTCCTGATGAGCTATGACTTCTACGGCGCGTGGAGCAATACCGAACTGGGCCACCAGGCGGCGCTGAACGCACCGGCAGATCGTCCGGATACCAACTACACCACGGTTAACGGCATTAACGCGCTGCTCGGTCAGGGCGTACAGCCTGGCAAGATTGTTGTCGGTGCCGGCATGTATGGTCGTGGCTGGACCGGTGTCCATGGTCAGACGGGCAATAACCCGTTCACCGGCACCGCAACAGGCGCAGTGAAAGGGACCTGGGAACCGGGTGTTGTTGACTATCGCCAGATTGTTAAAGAATTCAAAGGTAAAGCAGGTTGGGAATCGGGCTACGATGCGGTTGCTGAGGCGCCATACGTCTTCAATAAAACCACCGGCGATCTTATCAGCTACGAAGACGCTCGTTCTACGACCGCAAAAGGCAAATACGTCCTGGCGAACAAACTGGGTGGCTTATTCGCATGGTCTATCGATTCTGATAACGGCGACATTCTGAACGCCATGAATGAAAGTCTGCTGGGTGGCTCATCGACGCCGGTTGATCCTGTTGTGACTAACCATGCGCCAATCGCTTCCGCGGCCGATCAGAACGTGACGGGTCCGGTCACCGTCACGCTTGATGGTTCTGCATCCAGCGATCCGGATGGCGACGCGATGACTTACAAATGGACCCAGGTTTCTGGCCCAGCCGTGACCATCAGCAACAGTGCCAAAGCGAAAGCGTCCTTTAACGTTGCCGCAGCGACCAGCGACCAGACGATGGTGTTCCGCCTGACCGTGACCGACGCCAAAGGGCTGAAAAACGCGGTTGATGTTCAGATTCTGAACAAAGCGCCGAAAGCAAACCAGGCGCCGGTGGTAAACCAGATGGAAACCATCACTCTGCAAGCTGGCGAAGGCCACTCTCTGCATGCGCAGGCAGCGGATCCCGATGGTGATGCTCTGACCTATACATGGAGTGTTCCAGCGGATATGCAAGCGACCGGTACCAATACCGCGAACGTGAACATCACTGCACCAGAGGTGAGCTCTGAGTCGACCTACACCCTGAGCGTAATCGTGAGCGATGGTAAAACCAGCGTGCAGTCTAACGTACAGGTTGTGGTAACGCCGAAACCGGCAGACGAAGGCAATACGCCATCTGATGAAGGTAACACCCCATCAGACGAAGGCAATACGCCATCTGACGAAGGTAACACCCCATCAGATGAAGGTAATACGCCATCTGACGAAGGCACTGCGACCAACAGCTGCGACAAACCGGTTGATGCGAATGCCAGCAAATATGCAGCATGGAGCGCCAGCAAAGTTTACAACAGCGGCAATACCGTCAGCTTCGACAATCTGGTATGGAAAGCGAAATACTGGACGCAGGGTAACCAGCCTGGCTTTGGTGTGGATGCGTGGGAACTGGTCAGCAAAGTGAGCATGAACTGGCGTTCTGATGTGGTCTACAACAGCGGTGAAACCACCACGTACCAGGGTTCTGTCTACCGTGCGAAATGGTGGACCCGTGGTGATAAGCCTGGTAACAGCGACGTATGGGTGAAAGAAGGGGCGTCAGCAGATTGCAAATAATCTTCTGACCCTGACATTACGGGCGCGATCTTCGCCCGTAATGGCTGACGGTTCCCGACATCGGGAACCGTCAGCCACTCAACAAAATAAATTGATGTGCGCAAGGAGAGAATAAGGAAATAAAGAAGCAGGTGATGAAATGAAACGATTAATCTTGTTGTTGCTGATTGTCAGCCAAAGTGTTTTCGCCAATTGCTGGGATAAAGCTGCACATTATTATCACGTCGACCCGTATTTATTATTTGCCATTGCAAAAGTGGAGTCAGGTATGAATCCCCATGCGGTGGGCTGGAACCACGATGGTTCGCGGGATGTTGGCTTGATGCAAATTAACAGTTCTCATTTTGGTGAGTTGCAACGACAAGGGATCGATGAGTCTCGCTTAATGGCAGAACCGTGTACCTCGATTATGGTTGGTGCGTCGATATTGTCGGACATGATTAAGGTGTATGGCTATAACTGGGAAGCGGTGGGGGCTTATAACGCTGGGCTGAAAAAAGAGAATTATTCACAGCGTATGATTTATGCCCGTAAGGTCTGGAATAAATACCAGAAGATAAAACCCTATATTTCGAAAGAATATTGATTTTTGTTTTTTGAAGAGTACCGGGCGGTGTTCTTCAGAAAATGAAAAGAATGGCAATTTCAGGTTTATTTATTAACGGAGTAATACATAAGCCGGGATTGCCTACACCATTGTTCCTAACAAACAGGATTATTTGAGATGACCAAAAGGACATTACTGAGCGTTCTCGTTGCGGGGGCGTGTATCGCCCCGTTTATGGCTCAGGCTAGCACGTTGCAGGCGACCAGCAGCGAACCGTACACCCTGAAAGCCAGCGACCTGGCGAAGAAAGAAAAGGAATTAACCAGCTTTCCGCTGATGGCGTCCGTAAAGGAGACTATCCGTACGCTCGATAACGCGCAGGTTGAGTTGATCGAACCAGGCCGTGCTGCGAATCCGGATAACGTGAAACGCGTTGAAGGTATTGTCAAAGCCAGCGACTGGGAATACCTGTTTCCGATGCGCGCGCAGTCTTACACTTACAGCAACTTCCTGAAAGCCGTGGGTAAATTCCCTGCGCTGTGTAAGACCTATAACGACGGGCGTGATAGTGATGCGATTTGTCGTAAAGAACTGGCAACCATGTTTGCCCACTTTGCGCAGGAAACCGGTGGGCATGAGAGCTGGCGTCCGGAAGCCGAATGGCGTCAGGCCCTGGTTCATGTTCGTGAAATGGGCTGGACTGAAGGTCAGAAGGGCGGTTACAACGGCGAATGTGACCCCAGTATCTGGCAGGGCCAAACCTGGCCGTGCGGTAAAGACAAAGACGGCGATTTCGTGAGCTATTTTGGCCGTGGCGCCAAACAGCTGTCTTACAACTACAATTACGGCCCGTTCTCTGAAGCCATGTTCGGGACGGTCCGCACGCTGCTGGACAAACCGGAGCTGGTGGCAGATACCTGGCTGAACCTTGCGAGTGCGATCTTCTTCTTTGCCTATCCGCAGCCGCCAAAACCCAGCATGCTGCAGGTTATCGACGGCACCTGGAAACCCAACGATCATGACAAAGCCAACGGTCTGGTTTCGGGCTTTGGTGTGACCACCCAGATCATCAACGGTGGCGTAGAGTGCGGCGGTCCGACCGAAATTGCGCAGTCTGAAAACCGTATCAAATACTACAAAGAGTTCGCGAAATACCTGAAAGTTCAGGTTCCGGCAAATGAAGTACTGGGCTGCGCCAACATGAAACAGTTCGACGAGGGTGGCTCAGGCGCGCTGAAGATTTACTGGGAGCAGGATTGGGGATGGAGCGCGGATACGCCAAGCGGTGCGACCTATTCTTGCCAACTGGTGGGCTATCAGACGCCATTCAGTGCATTCAAAGAGGGTGACTACAGCAAATGCGTGCAGAAATTCTTTGATGTGAAGATCGTCAACGACGATGGTTCCGCCACAACGCCTGATGAAGAGCCCGTTACGCCAACGCCATCTGACGATGAGACGCCGGCACCAACGCCGACGCCGACTCCGGATGAAACGCCAGAGGAACCTGCTACCGTTAATCATGCGCCAGTAGCACAGATTGCCGGTCCGATTGGCGCTGTCGAAGCGGGCGCGAAAGTGTCTCTGAGCGCGGAAGGGTCGACTGACGAAGACGGTAACACACTGATCTACACCTGGCGTTCCCAGGATGGTCAGACTGTCACGGGTAAGGACAAAGCCGTTGTGACGTTCAACGCGCCGGAATCTGCAACCGCTCAGCAGTATGAAGTGAGTCTGACCGTAAGTGACGGCGAACTGAGCACCACCACCTCTTACCTGCTGAACGTGAAAGCGAAAGCGGCGTCTCAGGATGGCGGTACCTCCGGTACTTACCCTGCCTGGACCACTAAGTCCAAGTACAAGGCAGGAGATATCGTGAATAACCGCGGTAAACTGTTCCAGTGCAAACCGTTCCCGTACAGCGGCTGGTGTAACAACTCGCCGAAGTACTATGAACCGGGTGCGGGTCTGGCCTGGTCCGACGCCTGGTCGGCGCTGTAATAGCAAAACGGCAACCTTCGGGTTGTAATGCCAGTCAGTTAAGCAACTGACTGGCCCTTTTTCGGGGCTGTGGGGTATTTCCAGGGCCTCTCCTTTACCACTCTCGGGAAGGCTCTTTCTCTTCTTGTCGGTAACTTTACCAGTTGCCCCATACTTTCAAGATCACGCATCAGTTCCGGGATTCGACCCGGTGAAGCACCCTGCAGCGTCATCAGCATCCTCATTACCATTCCGCATGATTCTGAGAAGCTCAGTTGATTCGGCCAGTATCCTTTCAGATGTCCCGCCATTTTAATCATCTGATATCTCACCAGATTATAAGCCAGTAAGACTCCCCATAACTCCTGCTCCACAAGCTCCGGCTTTTTACTTCGCAGTGTCAGCCTGCTCAGTTGCATCGTCTGCTTGATCTCCCGGTATCCCAG
>NZ_JAOWIC010000048.1:31093-181896 GCF_030332305.1 Citrobacter sp. Ct235 | reverse complement strand
TGAGCGTAGCGAAACAACGGAGCCGCTGGCGGCGACGGCCCGAAGGGCGAGCGAAGCGAGTCATCCTGCACGACCCACCAATGTAGAAAGGCGCCCTAAAGGCGCCTTTTTGCTATGCGCAGAATGTCACGATTCGAGCCTGATGGCGCTTCGCTTATCAGGCCTACACTGCTCAGTTAAACCGCGTAGGCCGGATAAGACGTCAGTCGCCATCCGGCGATATCAGGATTCACAAAGCTCAAACCTGCTTACCTGATTGCGCTACGCTTATCAGGTCTACGGTTCTCCGTTACGCCGTTAAGGCGACAATCATATGGTCCAGTGCGGGTGTCGCCTGCTGCTGGTCATACACAATGTACAAATCTGCCGGAATACGCTCTTCTAATGGACGGAACACCACTCCCGGCCAGTTCATCTGCGCATAACTGTCTGCAATCAGCGTAATGCCGATCCCCATGCTAATCATCGCCAGTACGGTTTGCGGCTCCATCACTTCACGAATAATCATTGGAGAGAATCCGGCGCTCTGACAAACGCGTTGCAGAAATGCCCAGTCAGTGTGAATGGACGGCATGGTGACGAAATATTCATTGCGCAGTGCGGCTAACGGCACGGCCTCACGGGCAGTCAGCGGATGTTCTTCCGGCATCGCAACCAGAAAAGAGGATTCATGCAGCCGCAGGCTGGTAAATCCAGGCGCAAGGTCAATCGCCATTCGCCAGACACCAGCATCCAGTTCACGTCGCTCCAGCATAGCCATCTGCATTGCCGGCATATTTTCGCGAAACAACACCTCAACGTTGGGATTCGCCTTCAGGAATCGCCGCATGACCGGGCGCATTTTTCCCCACATCGCGGTGCCGATCACCCCCAGTTCGATCCGCCCTGCTTCACCGCGCCCAATCTGTTCGACTCGTGCCAGTACCTGATTAGCGCTGGAAAGCAGACGCCGCGACTCTTCCATCAGGATTTTCCCCGCATGGGTCAACGCCACGCTGCGGGAATGCCGGATAAACAAAAGCGTGCCAAGCTCCTGTTCCAGCTCCTTAATATGAATGCTCAGTGGAGGCTGCGACATATTCAGACGAGCCGCGGCGCGTCCAAAATGCAACTCTTCGGCGACGGCAAGAAAATAACGCAGTAACTTGAGATCGATACGATGCGTGCGTTCCATGGGTAATGCGCTCCTGAGGGGAAGAGTGATGCGCCAGGTTACCACATTGCATCGCAGAACTGGAACGGCGGGCAACACTCGCCCGCCGCAAAGGAGGATTAACGGGCCAGCGAGTGCTGAGTCAATTTTTCAGGCTCATGCTTGTACTTAAAGAACAGCGCGAAAATCACCGCCAGCGCCAGGGCATACGCCGCAAAGACGAGCCAGATGGTTTGCCAGTCCTTTACGCCATCCACGGAGAAGTAGTCCACCGCCATACCGCTCAGGATGGAACCAACCCACGCCCCGACGCCGTTGACCATCGTCATAAACAACCCCTGCGCGCTGGCACGGATCCGGGATTCCACTTCCTGCTCAACGAAGACGGAGCCAGAAATGTTGAAGAAGTCGAAGGCACAACCGTAAACAATCATCGACATCAGCAGCAGGACAAAACCGAGCGGTGACGGGTCGCCAAAGGCAAAGAAACCAAAGCGCAATGTCCACGCCAGCATGCTCATCAGCATGACCGTTTTGATGCCAAAACGTTTGAGGAAGAACGGGATGGTCAGGATAAAGCCCACTTCCGCCATCTGCGAGACGGACAGTAAGATGGACGGGTACTTCACCACAAAGCTGTCGGCAAATTGCGGATCGCGGGCAAAGTCGTGCAGGAAGGGATTACCGAAAACGTTGGTAATTTGCAGCACGGCGCCCAGCAGCATCGCAAACAGGAAGAAGATCGCCATCCGCGGATTTTTGAACAACACGAACGCATCCAGCCCCAGCTTACTGGCGAGCGACGCGCTCGCTTTCTTCTCGGCCACCGGTATTTTTGGCAGCGTGAGCGCATAGATAGCCAGCAGCAGTGATGCGCCGGAGGCAATGTACAACTGCGCGCTACTCAGTTCCAGCCCCATCAGACTGACGGTCCACATTGCAACGATAAAGCCAATCGTGCCGAAAACGCGGATAGGAGGAAATGCCGTTACCGGATCCTGCCCTGCCTGCGCCAGACAGGAATAGGAGACGCTGTTGGAGAGAGAAATAGTCGGCATGAAGGCCATTGCGTTGATCAACATCACCCAGAACATGGTGTCCGGGTCGGTCACCGTGGTCGCGTAGAGCAACACGCCTGCGCAGAGCAGATGACAGAACATATAAGCGCGCTCCGCACGCAGCCACTTGTCAGCAATAATCCCCATAATACCGGGCATAATAATCGCCGCCAGCCCTTTTGAGCTGTACACCATACCCACATTGGCACCGGTAAAATGAAGGGGGTTAATCATGTATGAGCCCAGGGTCACCAGCCAGCTTCCCCAGATAAAATATTGCATAAACGACATGATCTTTAATCGGGACGCAATACCCATTTTTCTCTTCCTTGCCGTAGAGTACGAACCCCGCCTGCTGCCGGGGTCATTATTATTCTCTGTTTCAGGCCAGTTTGCGCAGGAACCCGCAAATCAGGTCGATAAAGTTCTGTCGTGAAAGTTCAGCCGCCGCCAGGGTTTGCGCATGCGAGAGTTTCACATCACCCAGGCCTTCCGCCAGATTGGTGATCGCCGACACGGCAACCACTTTCAGTCCGCAATGGCGGGCGGTGATGACTTCAGGTACCACCGACATCCCCACCACATCACCACCGATAATCTGCATCATGCGGATCTCTGCTGCTGTCTCAAAGTTAGGCCCCGGATAGGAAACAAACACCCCTTCGCTCAGCGCGAAACCTTCGTCGGCCGCGACGCTCTGCAAAACCGCGCGATAGTCGGCGTCGTAAGCATTGGCCAGCGAGAAGAAACGCTCGCCAAAGCGGTCGTCGTTCGGCCCAACCATCGGCGTCCCCGGCATGGTGTTAATATGGTCGCTCAGTGCCACCAGGCTCCCTGGCCCCACTTCCGGACGCAGAGAACCCGCCGCGTTGGTGCAGAACAGCAGTTCGCAACCCAGCAGCTTCAGCGTGCGAATGGCGTCGGTCATCACGGTCATGCCGCGTCCTTCGTAGAAGTGCCCGCGCCCTTTCATACAGGCGACGGGAACCCCGGCCAGATGACCGAGCACTAACTCGCCCGCATGCCCGTGAACGGTACTCACCGGAAAACCCGGCAGCTTCTCGTAGGAAATCGCCACCGCGTCTTCTATCTGCTCAGCCAGCGCGCCTAAACCCGAACCAAGGATAAAGGCGACGCGCGGCGTGAAGTCAGGCTTGTAGCCGCGAATAATATCAGCGCTGTTCCAGGGATTCTGGGAAAAGTGGGAGTCGGTCATGAGATGTCCTTATAATCGGCTAATCACTCATTGAGTGAGGGAGGTAATGGTTATAACCAGAGCACGCAATCGATTACCAATACAGTTTTCCCTGCCGATCGATAGTAAATATATATTGATATGGAAAATCAGAACCGTTGGGTAAGAAAAAGCGTCCCTGCCAGAAATGGCAGGGAGTACTGAAGGTCTGCTGACTTGTGCCGATATCGTAGTTTTAATGGTAAAAGGAAACCACGATGACCACCATTAACGTCTCAACCCCTTCCGTACAAAGCGGCGGCGGTGGGGCAAAAACCGCCGCCGGTAACAGTCTCTCTGCACAAATCGCGCAGATTGCAGAGAAAATCACCCAACTGACGCAGAAGCTAAAAGAAGTGCCGGACGGCAGCGGCAGTGCCGAAGAGAAGCAGAAGCAGCAGGAGTTGATACAGACGCAGATCAAAGTGTTGCAGGCGCAACTGGCACAGTTACAGCGCCAGCAGGTCGAAGAGGCCCAGCAAAAGCAGGATCAAACACAGGTTAAAGCAGAAGGCGTTAATTATCCTTCCGACGATCATCAGATTGATGTCTATATCTGATAGAGCGGATCCTGTGCACGTAAATCCGTTAATTCATTCGCCTGGGTGCGAACCACCTCCCACAGCGCCTGGGCTGCCGTCGACAGCGAGCGATTTTTGCGCCGCGCCAGCATCAACTGCCGTTCCACCACCGGCGTCAGGCGCTTCACCTGCAAATGACTTCCCTGCGGAAGCGGTAAGGCCAACGCAGGCAAAATGCTAATGCCTATCCCCGCTTCCACCATCGGAAACAGCGTCGCCGGATGACCAATCTCCTGCACAATATTGGCTTCTATCGCAAAGTGCGCGAGCGCCGCGTCAATAAGCGGCCGACTTCCCGACGCGTAATCCTGCAACACCAGGCGTTCCTGCTGGAGATCCTGCCAGCTCACCCACTCCTGTTGCGCCAGCGGATGCGCCTGATGGCAGAGCAGAAGGAAGGGTTCGGACAGTATTGCTTCACACTGCAAATCGCTCACCGCACCGGGATCAATCACAATACCAAAATCCACTTCCCCCTGACGGATACTCTCCAGCACCCACTGCTGCGGTCGATCGTGCAGGACAAAGTCGATCGCCGGATAACGCTGATTGCTTTGCGCAATGCACTGCGGAATGAGATGGGCGGAGATAGTCTGGCTTGCCGCCACGCGGACAGTACCGGCGAGTTGCGTGCCCACCCTGCCCGCTTCCCGTAGCGTGATATGAAGTTCATCCAGCAGCCGCTCCAGGCGGCCCGCCAGTTGTTGCCCGGCATCCGTCAGCACGACTTCACGCGTCGTGCGGTTCAGTAACTTCACCCCTGTCTGGCGCTCCAGTTCTTTGATACTGTGACTGACGGCCGACTGGCTCAGACCAATAAACTCACCGGCCCGGCTGAAACTTCGCTCCTGAGCAACGGTAACAAACACACGTAATTGACGCAGAGAATAATTCATCAACTCAATTCATATATAGATGCAATAAATCAATTTTATTTCTCAAAATGAAAAACGCAAAATGAGGACACCGAATTCCTGGAGTATTTATGAATATTTTTCGAATCCTTGATCCGTTTACCCTGACCCTGGTTGCGGTCGTCCTGCTGGCCTCATTTTTTCCAGCTGAGGGAGATTTTGTTCCTGTCGTTGAAGGCATTACCACCGCCGCCATTGCGCTCCTGTTCTTTATGCACGGGGCGAAGCTCTCGCGCGAAGCCATTATCGCTGGCGGCAGTCACTGGCGTTTGCACCTGTGGGTGATGTGCAGCACCTTCATTCTGTTCCCGGTACTCGGCGTACTGTTTGCCTGGTGGGCGCCCGTCAACGTTGACCCAATGCTGTACACCGGTTTCCTGTATCTGTGCATTTTGCCCGCCACGGTGCAGTCGGCGATTGCCTTTACGTCGCTGGCAGGAGGGAACGTTGCGGCGGCGGTCTGTTCAGCGTCGGCCTCCAGCCTGCTGGGGATTTTCCTCTCCCCGCTGCTGGTCGGCGTGGTGATGAACATTCACGGCGCAGAAGGCAGTCTGGAGCAGGTCGGCAAAATCATGCTGCAACTGCTGTTGCCGTTTGTGCTCGGACACCTTTCCCGTCCGTGGATCGGCAAATGGGTTGCGCGAAATAAAAAATGGATTGCGAAGACGGATCAGACGTCGATTCTGCTGGTGGTCTATTCAGCCTTCAGCGAAGCCGTGGTTAACGGGATCTGGCACAAAGTGGGCTGGGGATCGCTGCTGTTTATCGTCGTAGTCAGCATTGTGCTGCTCGCCATCGTGATTGCCGTAAACATCTTTGTGGCGCGCAAATGCGGCTTCAACAAGGCCGACGAAATCACGATTGTCTTCTGCGGGTCGAAAAAGAGTCTGGCGAACGGCGTACCCATGGCCAACATCCTCTTTCCGACGTCCGTCATTGGGATGATGGTATTGCCGCTGATGATTTTCCACCAGATCCAGTTGATGGTCTGTGCGGTACTGGCGCGTCGCTATAAGCGCCAGGCCGAACAGTTACAGGCGCAGCAGGACAGCCGCGCCGCAAAAGCTTAAAGCGGACGTTTCAGGGGCTGAACCAGTTGGCTCAGCCCTTCGGTTTTGATCAGCAGCGTGATTTGCATCAGTTCGCCCAGTTTACCCGCCGGGAACTCATCCTTGCGGGCAAACCACAGCAGATACTCTTCCGGCACATCGATCAGCCGACGCCCTTTGTATTTACCAAACGGCATCACCGTGTTGGCAATCTCAACGAGCTGCTCTTTCTCCATCTCAGACACCCAGCAGGCGGAGCATTTCCGCTTCGTCAATGACCGCAATCCCCAACTCCTGCGCTTTTGCCAGCTTGGAACCTGCCGCTTCGCCGGCAATGACCAGGTCGGTCTTCTTCGAGACGCTGCCCGCCACTTTCGCCCCGAGTTCCGCCAGCCGCGCTTTGGCGTCATCGCGCGACATCTGACTCAGACTCCCCGTCAGAACGACCGTTTTCCCGGCGAAAGGACTGTCGATTTCATCCGCATTGATAACCACCGGCGCGGGCCAGCGAATGCCTTCCGCCAGCAGTTGTGCGATCACCTCGCGATTGCTCTCTTCGGCAAAAAAGTTAAACACATGGGTAGCGACCACAATGCCCACGTCCGGAACTTTTTGCAGTTCGTCAATAGACGCGGCTTCCAGCGCGTCCAGCGTACCAAAAAAGGCCGCCAGCCCTGCCGCAGTAGCCTCGCCGACTTCCCGGATCCCCAGCGCATACAGGAAGCGCGCAAAGGTCGTCTCTTTCGATTTTTCCAGCGCATCCACCACGTTTTGCGCCGACTTCGGCCCCATCCGGTCGAGACCGGTCAGTTTACCGGCTGTCAGCCTGAACAAGTCCGCCGGCGTGTGGACATACTCTTTCTCAACCAGTTGGTCGATAATTTTGTCACCCATCCCGTCCACGTCCATCGCCCGTCGAGAGACGAAATGCTTGAGGGACTCTTTACGCTGCGCGGCGCAAATCAGGCCACCGGTACAGCGAGCGACCGCTTCACCTTCCACGCGTTCGACGTCGGAATTGCATACCGGGCAATGCGTCGGAAATTCCACTGGCCGCGTGTCGTCCGGACGTTCGGAAAGCACCACGTTGACCACCTGCGGGATGACATCGCCAGCACGGCGAATCACCACTTTATCGCCAATACGCAGCCCGAGACGCTCGATTTCATCAGCGTTATGCAGCGTGGCATTACTCACCAGCACGCCCGCAACCTGAACAGGTTCAAGGCGCGCAACGGGCGTAATCGCTCCGGTACGTCCCACCTGGAACTCCACGTCACGAACAAAGGTCATCTGCTCCTGCGCCGGGAATTTAAAGGCCACCGCCCAGCGCGGCGCGCGCGCGACGAAGCCCAGTTGCTCCTGAAGCGCCATCGAGTTGACCTTAATCACAACACCGTCGATGTCGAAGCCCAGCGTCGGACGGTCCTCTTCCACTTTGTGGTAAAACGCCAGCACGGCTTCCGGGGAGTCGCACAGGGTCACGCGATCGCTGACCGGCAGCCCCCACGCTTTAAACTGGAGCAGGCGGCCCAGATGGGTATCGGGCAGTTCGCCGCCTTCCAGCACGCCAACGCCATAGCAGAAGAAAGTGAGCGGTCGCTTCGCGGTGATACGCGGGTCGAGCTGGCGCAGCGAACCCGCCGCCGCGTTACGCGGGTTAGCAAACAGCTTACCGCCCGTCCGACGAGCATCGTCATTGATCTTTTCAAAACCCGCCTGCGGCAAAAACACCTCGCCACGCACTTCCAGACGCGTCGGAATGTTATCGCCGCGAAGTTTTAACGGAATGGCGCGGATCGTCCGCACGTTTGAGGTAATGTCTTCACCGGTCGTGCCATCGCCACGGGTTGCAGCGCTTACCAGCACCCCGTTTTCGTAGAGGATACTGACCGCCAGACCGTCCAGCTTCAGTTCGCAGCACCAGGTCACCTTATCGCTGCTCTTAAGACGGTCCTGGACGCGTTTATTAAATGCCAGGAAACTCTCTTCATCAAAGACGTTGTCCAGCGACAACATCGGCACTTCATGACGAATCTGGCTAAAAGACGCCAGCGGCGCAGCGCCCACGCGCTGGGTCGGAGAATCCGGGGTGATCAGTTCCGGGTGCTGCGCTTCCAGTTCACGCAGTTCGCGCATCAGGCGGTCGTATTCTGCATCCGGGATTTCTGGCGCATCCATCACATGGTAAAGATACTCATGATGGCGAAGCGTGGTTCGCAGTTCAGTCAGTTGTTGTTCGATTGATTCCATATCGCACCATCAATGATAAAAAACCCCCGACAGGCGGGGGTTCAGAAAGGAAGTTGTCGTGCCTTGAGTGTATCAGGCGTTCGCGTCTTTCACTTCACGGATACGGTCCTGATACTCGCGCAATTTTTGCGGCGTCATCATCCGACGCTGATCGTCGAGCACCACGCCGCCGACTTCATCGGCAATGTGCTGTGCGGATTGCAGCATCAATTTGAAGTTTTGCAGTTCATCACCATAAGACGGCACCTGCATGAAGATGGTCACGCCCGGCGTGGTGAAGTCGACCATTTCTGGATCAAACGTACCCGGGTTAACCATATTCGCCAGGCTGAACAACGCCGGGCCACTGCCATCCGGACTCAGATGACGATGGAAGATATTCATGTCGCCAAATTTGAAACCGGCCTGCTGAATGCTATTGAGCAGCACTTCACCGTTCAACTCGCTGCCATGATGGGCGGCGACGTTCATGATGATCACCGCTTCTTTACGCTGCGGTTTTTCCGGAGCTGGCGCCTCTTCAACGACGGGCTCAGGCTGCGGCTCAACCACGGGTTCTGCGGGCTGGAAGGCCTGCTGAGACGGCTGCGACGCAGTCGGCTGAACAGGCTGAACCTGCGGCGCGATGGGCTGTTGTTGAACCGGCTGCGACGGATGGACAGGTTGCTGTGGCGCAGGTTGCTGGACTGGTCGCGGCTGAGCGGACTGCTGCGGCGCAGGTTGCTGTACCGGCTGTTGCGGCGGACGCTGGGCATGCTGCGGCTGTACCGGCGCTTCAGGCGGTTGCTGAACCGGCTGACGCGGTTGTGCCGACGCATAAGGCGGCTGGTACTGGTGTTGCGGCGACTGGCGAGGAGCTTCATGCTCCTGCGGATTGCCAGGGGCATGATTCACGCGGTGAACACGAACTTCACCGACGCCTTCGTCAGCTTCAACATCATCGTCATACGAGTCGTCGTCGCGTTTTGATTTCATGCGTTTCAGTGGACGATCGCGGAACATAGAAGATCGTTCTTTACGGCTGGTCCAGAAACCATGTACCAGTAAAGCGATTATGGCGATCGCGCCAACAATGATTAATATCAGACGCAAATCCTGCATCATTATATTCTCTGTTGTTCTAACACCTTGCCACCACGGCAAACATTTACTCACTAAGAGTATTTGCCGATTACGTCAAGTGCAAGTGTACTCTTAGCTTTCACAGCATAAAGATGAACGAAATTGTGCTTTTTGCTGTTTTTTCGAACATTTCTGAACTGTTCTGCATGCGATAACCCGGTAAGATACCCGTGTTCACTTAGGACTTATACTAAAAGGAGCATGTCCTGACTATGGTGTCATCATCTGTCACTGCACCACGTAGCGGTTTTTACTACTTTGCTCAGGGATGGAAACTGGTTTCGCAGCCGGGGATCCGTCGCTATGTCATTTTACCGCTACTGGTAAACATCCTGCTGATGGGCAGTGCATTCTGGTGGTTATTCACACAACTGGATGTCTGGATCCCGTCATTAATGCGTCACGTCCCCGACTGGTTGCAATGGCTGAGCTATTTGCTGTGGCCCATCGCCGTCCTTTCTGTACTGCTGGTGTTTGGTTACTTTTTCTCGACCCTGGCCAACTGGATTGCCGCACCGTTTAACGGGCTACTGGCGGAGCAACTGGAAGCGCGTCTGACCGGTGCAACGCCGCCGGATACCGGGGTTCTGGGCATCATGAAAGATGTGCCGCGCATTATGAAACGCGAATGGCAAAAGCTCGCCTGGTATTTGCCGCGCGCCATTGTGCTGCTGATCCTCTATTTTATTCCCGGTATCGGGCAAACCGTCGCCCCCGTGTTGTGGTTCCTGTTCAGTGCCTGGATGCTGGCGATTCAGTATTGCGATTACCCTTTTGATAACCATAAAGTGCCGTTTAAAGAGATGCGTACCGCCCTGCGCAGTCGTAAGGTCATCAATATGCAGTTTGGTGCGCTCACCAGCCTCTTTACTCTGATCCCGATACTCAATCTCTTCATCATGCCGGTGGCAGTCTGTGGCGCCACGGCGATGTGGGTAGATTGCTATCGTGCTAAGCACGCGTTATGGAAGTAATGCAAAAATGTGTAAACGAGAGGTGGCTTATACCACCTCTTATTCCATACTGATCCCCATTATTTCTCCACAGCATATAGATATGCGAAATCTTTACTTCCCCATCTCAGACTGAAGGGTATGCTGGGAAGGTATCCCAATTTCATACAGTTAAGGACAGGCCATGAGTAAGATTTTTGAAGACAACTCGCTGACTATCGGTCATACGCCGCTGGTTCGACTGAACCGTATCGGTAACGGACGCATTCTGGCGAAGGTGGAATCACGTAACCCGAGCTTCAGCGTGAAATGCCGTATCGGTGCCAATATGATTTGGGATGCTGAAAAACGCGGCGTGCTGAAACCGGGCGTCGAACTGGTTGAGCCTACCAGCGGCAACACCGGTATCGCACTGGCCTATGTCGCCGCTGCGCGTGGCTATAAGCTGACGCTGACCATGCCCGAAACCATGAGTATCGAGCGTCGCAAGCTGCTGAAAGCGCTGGGTGCCAATCTGGTGCTGACCGAAGGCGCTAAAGGTATGAAAGGCGCAATTCAGAAAGCAGAAGAAATTGTCGCCAGCGATCCGGCGAAATATCTGCTGCTTCAGCAGTTCAGCAACCCGGCTAACCCGGAAATTCACGAAAAAACCACCGGCCCGGAAATCTGGGAAGATACCGATGGTCAGGTTGACGTCTTTATCTCCGGCGTGGGTACTGGCGGTACGCTGACCGGCGTCACCCGCTATATTAAGGGTACCAAAGGCAAAGCCGACCTGATTACCGTAGCCGTTGAGCCGACGGATTCCCCGGTTATTGCTCAGGCGCTGGCTGGCGAAGAGCTGAAGCCAGGTCCGCACAAAATTCAGGGTATTGGTGCCGGTTTTATTCCAGGTAACCTGGATCTGAAACTGATCGATAAAGTGGTCGCCATCACCAACGAAGAGGCGATCTCCACCGCCCGCCGTCTGATGGAAGAAGAAGGCATTCTTGCCGGTATCTCCTCAGGAGCCGCAGTCGCTGCCGCACTTAAACTTCAGGAAGATGAAACCTTTACCAACAAGAATATTGTGGTTATCCTACCGTCATCGGGTGAGCGTTATCTGAGCACAGCACTGTTTGCCGATCTCTTCACAGAGAAAGAATTGCAACAGTAATGCCAGCATGTTAAAAACGCGTAAAAAAGCACCTTTTCAGGTGCTTTTTTGTGGCCTGCTTCAAACTTTAGCCCCACCTGCCATTGCTTCACCCCGCCAGGTCTGGTATTTAACCTGATTAATTATTTTGAAGCGCGAAATTAATCGTTACAGGAAAACTGCTGGCTGAATCGATTTTATGATTTGGTTCAAGTATTGATTTAGCGGCATAATGTTTAATGACGAGCGAAACGTCAGCGGCCAGAGGTTGACTGCAACGGATTGCGTAAAACACCTGGTGTGTCGCGCCCGTTTACGCCGGCGCTAACAATACAGGCTAAAGTCAAACCGCCAGGCTAGACTTTAGTTCCACAACACTAAACCTATAAGTTGGGGAAATACAATGTTCCAGCAAGAAGTTACCATTACCGCTCCGAACGGTCTGCACACCCGCCCTGCTGCTCAGTTTGTTAAAGAAGCGAAAGGCTTCACTTCTGAGATTACTGTGACTTCCAACGGCAAAAGCGCCAGCGCGAAAAGCCTGTTTAAACTGCAAACTCTGGGTCTGACTCAGGGTACCGTCGTGACTATCTCTGCAGAAGGTGAAGACGAGCAGAAAGCGGTTGAACATCTGGTCAAGCTGATGGCGGAACTGGAATAAGTTTTTCCGGGTTCTTTTAAAAATCAGTCACAAGTAAGGTAGGGTTATGATTTCAGGCATTTTAGCATCCCCGGGTATCGCTTTCGGCAAAGCACTTTTGCTGAAAGAAGACGAAATCGTCATTGACCGGAAAAAAATTTCTGCCGACAAGGTTGATCAGGAAGTTGAACGTTTTCTGAGCGGTCGTGCCAAGGCATCTGCACAGTTAGAAGCGATCAAAACGAAAGCTGGTGAAACGTTCGGTGAAGAAAAAGAAGCCATTTTCGAGGGGCATATCATGCTGCTCGAAGATGAGGAGCTGGAGCAGGAAATCATAGCCCTGATTAAAGATAAACACATGACGGCTGACGCAGCTGCGCATGAAATTATCGAAGGTCAGGCCACTGCCCTGGAAGAACTGGATGATGAATACCTGAAAGAACGTGCGGCTGACGTACGTGATATCGGTAAGCGCCTGCTGCGCAACATCCTGGGGCTGGCAATTATCGACCTGAGCGCAATCAAGGACGAAGTGATTCTGGTTGCCGCCGATCTGACCCCGTCCGAAACCGCACAGCTGAACCTGCAGAAGGTGCTGGGTTTCATTACCGACGCGGGTGGCCGGACCTCCCACACCTCTATCATGGCGCGTTCTCTGGAACTGCCGGCTATCGTGGGTACCGGTAGCGTCACCTCTCAGGTGAAAAACGACGACTATCTGATTCTGGATGCCGTAAACAACCTGGTTTACGTCAACCCGACCAACGAAGAAATTGAAAAACTGCGCGCCGTTCAGGAGCAGGTTGCCACTGAAAAAGCGGAACTGGCTAAACTGAAAGACCTGCCGGCAATCACGCTGGATGGCCATCAGGTTGAAGTGTGCGCCAACATCGGTACCGTGCGTGACGTCGAAGGCGCAGAGCGCAATGGTGCGGAAGGCGTTGGTCTGTATCGTACCGAATTTCTGTTTATGGACCGCGACGCGCTGCCGACTGAAGAAGAACAGTTTGCGGCGTACAAAGCCGTGGCTGAAGCCTGTGGCTCCCAGGCCGTGATCGTGCGTACCATGGACATCGGCGGCGACAAAGAACTGCCGTACATGAATTTCCCGAAAGAAGAGAATCCGTTCCTGGGCTGGCGTGCCGTGCGTATCGCGATGGATCGTAAAGAGATCCTGCGCGATCAGGTTCGCGCTATCCTGCGCGCGTCTGCTTTCGGTAAACTGCGCATTATGTTCCCGATGATCATCTCTGTTGAAGAAGTTCGCGCACTGCGCAAAGAGATCGAAATCTACAAACAGGAACTGCGCGACGAAGGTAAAGCATTTGACGAAACCATTGAGATTGGCGTGATGGTGGAAACACCGGCTGCGGCAACGATTGCTCGTCATTTAGCCAAAGAAGTTGATTTCTTTAGTATCGGCACCAATGATTTAACGCAGTACACCCTGGCAGTTGACCGTGGTAATGATATGATTTCACATCTCTACCAGCCAATGTCGCCATCTGTCCTGACGCTTATCAAGCAAGTTATTGATGCTTCTCATGCTGAAGGTAAATGGACTGGCATGTGCGGTGAGCTTGCAGGCGACGAACGTGCTACACTTCTGTTGCTGGGGATGGGTCTGGACGAATTCTCTATGAGCGCCATTTCTATCCCGCGCATTAAGAAGATTATCCGTAACACGAACTTCGAAGATGCGAAGGTGTTAGCAGAGCAGGCTCTTGCTCAACCGACAACGGACGAGTTAATGACGCTGGTTAACAAGTTCATTGAAGAAAAAACAATCTGCTAATCCACGAGATGCGGCCCAATTTACTGCTTAGGAGAAGATCATGGGTTTGTTCGATAAACTGAAGTCTCTGGTTTCTGATGATAAGAAAGACACCGGAACTATTGAGATTGTTGCACCGCTCTCTGGCGAGATCGTCAACATCGAAGACGTACCGGATGTCGTTTTTGCTGAAAAAATCGTGGGTGATGGCATCGCTATCAAACCAACCGGTAACAAGATGGTTGCACCGGTTGACGGTACCATCGGCAAAATCTTTGAGACCAACCATGCGTTCTCTATCGAATCCGATAGCGGTATCGAACTGTTTGTTCACTTCGGTATCGACACCGTTGAGCTGAAAGGCGAAGGCTTTAAGCGCATCGCCGAAGAAGGCCAGCGTGTGAAAGTGGGTGACCCGGTTATTGAATTCGATCTGCCGCTGCTGGAAGAAAAAGCCAAGTCTACCCTGACTCCGGTTGTTATCTCCAACATGGACGAAATCAAAGAACTGATCAAACTGTCCGGTAGCGTGACTGTGGGTGAAACCCCGGTTATCCGCATCAAGAAATAATTCTTGCCGCAGGAAAAAATGGTGCCTTCTGGCGCCATTTTTTTTATACACGTCATCCACCAACGATGCTTCCGGCCTGCCTGATGGCGCTGCGCTTATCAGGCCTACACGATTTTTCACCACGGCGTTAGACCTGTAGGCCGGATAAGGCGTTTGTGCCGCCATCCGGCATCGGTGCTGTGCTTATCAGGCCTACGCGATTTTTCACCACGGAGTTGGACCGCCAGGCCGGATAAGGCGTTTGCGCCACCATCCGGCATCGGTGTTACGCTTATCAGGCCGACGAGATTTTCACCACGGAGTTAGACCTGTAGGCCGGATAAGGCGTTTGCGCCGCCATCCGGCATCGGTGCTGCGCTTATCAGGCCTACACGATTTTTCACCACGGCGTTAGACCTGTAGGCCGGATAAGGCGTTTGCGCCGCCATCCGGCATCGGTGCTGCGCTTATCAGGCCTACGCGATTTTTCACCACGGAGTTAGACCACCAGGCCGGATAAGGCGTTTGCGCCGCCATCCGGCATCGGTGCTGCGCTTATCAGGCCTACGCGATTTTTCACCACGGAGTTGGACCACCAGGCCGGATAAGGCGTTTGCGCCGCCATCCGGCATCGGTGCTGCGCTTATCAGGCCGACGAGATATCTCACCACGGGGTTGGGCCGCCAGGCCGGTTAAGGCGTTTGCGCCGCCATCCGGCATCGGTGCTGCGCTTATCAGGCCTACGCGATTTTTCACCACGGCGTTAGACCTGTAGGCCGGATAAGGCGTTTGCGCCGGCATCCAGCATCGGTGCTGCGGTCACAATGGCGAGGTCACCGGACGATAACACTTTTCCCGCATCAGGATTTTCATCCCTTCCGGCCCGCTCTCCAGCATCCGCTTTTCTGAATCAGAAACCAGCAGTTCGCACTGATAGCCGCCCGTAATGCCAAACATCGCGCGCGCCACGCAGATATCCTCCAGCGCATTCAGCCCGCTGGTTTCAAAATGCCCTACTATGCGTCCCTGCTGGCGCACCACCAGCCGATAGCTCTTCATCGCGCCTCCCCTGCCGGAGGCAGTATCAGTTCGTCACAACCGCATTGCTGCGTCCAGGTCATCACCTCCAGCACGCGTTCCGCAGCCTGTCGCGTTGCCTGCGTCAGTGATTTTCCCAGCACAATGCCGCTAATCAACTCGGCACAAAACAGATCGCCGGTCCCTTTCAGATCGGTTTCTACACGCGGATGTTCAATCACATCCTGCGTTTGCGCCGTCACCACCGCCACAGTAATGGTGTCGCTGTCCTGTCCTGGCGCGCTGGTGATCACAATCCACTTCAGCGTGTCGGTCAGCAGCGATCTCGCCGCGACGACAGCCTCCTCCAGCGTGCGGCACGGCATGCCGCTGAGCATCTCCAGCTCAAAAACATTCGGCGTCAGCCCCTGCGCCAGCGGCAGCAGATGGCGGCGATAAGCATCCGGAATCTCGGCTTTCACATACATCCCGCTGTCGGTATCGCCAATCACCGGATCGACCAGAACAGGAATATCAGGATGCGATTCACGCACGGTTTTCAGCCACTGCGCCAGTCGCGCAATTTGCTCCGCGCTACCCATGTAACCGGTCGTCACCGCCTTTAACTCGCGCAGCGCATCACGCTCATTGAGCGCCTGCAAATAGCCACTGAACCAGTCAGCCGGAATCACGCCCCCATAGAACGTGTCATAGTGCGGAGTATTACTGAACAGGACGGTAGGCACCGCCGTCACCCGCAAACCCTTTGCTTTGATGGCAGGAACAGCGATGCTGTTGCCGACGCTGCCATACACCACCTGTGACTGAACGGCGACAATATCGGTCTGTAACGCCCGATGCTTATCGTCGAAGAGCACTGACTGAATATCACTCTCCTGCCCCATAGACTTCTCCTCTCACTGGACAGCGGGCTGGTGCCTCACTATTATCGTCATATGCTAAAATTCATTTTGTCATAGGTCAATAATGATCGACGGAAAAACCGCCAGCGAAATCTTTGACAGTATACGTCAGCACGTCACCAGTGGCGTGTTGTCTGCGGGTGAAACACTGCCGCCGGTGCGGGAACTGGCCGCGCAGCTCAACGTCAATCGCAATACCGTCGCGGCGGCCTATAAACGCCTGGTCACTTCCGGACTGGCGCAAAGTCGTGGCCGCAACGGTACCGTCATAAAAAGCGCCGCTACGCCCATCGCGTGGGAGGGCGGCGACCCCCATACACCACTGCACGACCTCTCCAGCGGGAATCCTGATCCGACTCGTCTACCCGACCTGAGTCGCTACTTTGCGACTCTCCATCACGGCCACCGCCTGTACGGCGACGCGCCGGTGACACCGGCGCTAACGCGCTGGGCGACACGGTGGATGCAGAATGCCGTTCCCACTGCGGGCGAAATTGATATCACCAGCGGCGCAATTGATGCCATTGAACGCCTGCTGAGCGCCCATCTGCTGCCGGGCGATAGCGTGGTCGTTGAGGACCCTTGTTTTTTAAGCAGCATCAACATGCTGCGATACGCCGGATTCAGCGCCAGTCCGGTGAGCGTCGATAGCGAAGGGATGCTCCCCGAAGGACTCGAACAGGCGCTGAGCAAAGGTGCACGCGCGGTGATCGTGACGCCACGGGCGCACAACCCGACGGGATGCAGTTTAAGCGCCGCACGCGCTGACGCGTTACAGGCTATTCTTGCGCGATATCCGCAGGTGCTGGTGATTGTTGACGACCACTTTGCCCTGCTTTCAGCCTCCGCATGGCATCCGGTGATTGCAGCAGAAACGCTCCACTGGTCGGTCGTTCGCTCAATGTCGAAAGCGCTGGGCCCGGACCTGCGTCTTGCCATTGTCGCCAGCGATCCCGCAACCTCGGCAAAGCTACGCCTGCGCCTTAACGCCGGCAGTCAGTGGGTTAGCCACATTTTGCAGGATCTGGTTTACGCCTGTCTGGCAGACCCCATCTGGCAGCAAACCCTCACGGAAACCCGCCAGTTTTATGCCGATCAACAGCGTAAACTGGCTGAGGCGCTGCACGCGCAAGGCATCAGCCACTTTTTCCCCGGCGATGGCCTGAACCTGTGGCTCCCCCTCGCCGAAGCCAGTCAGAACACCGCATTCGCGCTGGCGAAATTCGGCTGGCTGGTGCGTGAAGGCGAAGCCTTCGGCGTCAACACGCCCGCACAGGGTCTGCGCATTACCCTTTCCACACTCAACGACAACGACATCAACCGCCTGGCCGCCCACATTCATCAGGCGCTGGGCCAATAACAGGAGAGCACCGTGCACGTCCATTTTATCATTCACGAATCGTTTGAATCGGCCGGTGCTTATTTGCCGTGGGCCGAAGCGCGTGGCTACAGCATCACCTGGACTCGCGTCTACGACAGCGAACCCGTTCCGGCTAACGCCGATGGCTTTGATATGCTGGTCGTTTTTGGCGGCCCACAATCACCCCGCACCACGCTCGCAGAGTGCCCTTACTTTGATTCTCTGGCCGAACAGCATCTGATTAACCAGGCCATCTCGGCGGGTCGTATTGTGGTCGGGATCTGCCTGGGCTCACAGCTGATTGGTGAGGCGCTGGGAGCCAGAGTCTGCCAGAGCCCGGAGAAAGAGATTGGTCACTATCCCATCACCCTGAGCGAAGCAGGGAAGCAGCATCCGCTGCTTGCCCACTTCGGATCTCCGCTCACCGTCGGTCACTGGCACAACGACATGCCAGGGCTTACCGATCAAGCAACGGTACTTGCCGCAAGCGTTGGGTGTCCACGGCAGATAGTGCAGTACGGCAATTTCGTCTATGGCTTCCAGTGCCACATGGAATTTACCGCCGAGGCGGTGGAAGGGCTGATCCAGCACTCTGAACAGGAGCTGGCAGAAGCCAAAGGGAAGCGTTTTATTCGCTCGAATGCGGAAATGCGCGAATGGGATTACCGGGAGATGAATGAAAAGCTCTGGCAGTTCCTGGATCTGCTGGTGAAAAAACGCCAGAGTTAGTCCACATAGCCCGGCCAGGGCCGGGCCAGGCAGATGATTAAATCCCTGCGCCCTGGCTGAAGTGCTCTTCGCCAAACACACCGGTAGAGAGATAACGATCGCCGCGATCGCAAATAATCGCCACCACCACCGCGCCTGGATTCACTTTCGCAATGCGTATCGCGCCAGCGACTGCACCGCCTGAACTGACGCCACAGAAGATCCCTTCACGCACGGCCAGTTCACGCATGGTGTTCTCCGCTTCCCGCTGGTGAATATCCACGACCTGGTCGACAAGCTGAGCGTTAAAAATGCCCGGCATGTATTCCGCTGGCCAGCGGCGAATCCCCGGAATACTGCTGCCCTCTTCCGGTTGCAGCCCCACAATGGTGACCGCGCTGGCCTGCTCGCGCAGAAAGCGGGAAACCCCGGTGATGGTGCCGGTCGTCCCCATACTGGAGACAAAATGGGTGAGGCGTCCGGACGTTTGCTGCCAGATTTCCGGCCCTGTGGTGGTGTAGTGCGCGTACGGGTTATCAGGGTTGTTGAACTGGTCCAGCAGCTTACCTTCGCCGCGCTGGGCCATTTCCAGCGCTAAATCACGCGCTCCTTCCATCCCCTGCTCTTTGGTGACCAGAACCAGCTCAGCACCGTAGGCGCGCATCGCCGCACGACGCTCCTGGCTCATGTTGTCCGGCATCAGCAACTTCATGCGATAGCCCTTCAACGCGGCAATCATGGCTAGCGCAATGCCGGTGTTCCCGCTAGTGGCCTCAATTAACACGTCGCCAGGTTTAATCTCGCCGCGTTTTTCCGCTTCAACAATCATCGATAACGCGGCGCGATCTTTCACCGATCCTGCCGGGTTATTACCTTCCAGTTTGACCCAGATTTCACTGCCGTTGTCCGGCGTCAGGCGCTGGAGCTTGACTAAAGGAGTGTTGCCAATGGTGTTTTCTAATGTCGTCACTTCTGCATTCCAATAAAAATGCCGGGTAAGCGGAGCGTCACCCGGCAACATCAGGATGCAATAAAGCTATCAGTCTGTGAAAGTCAGGTCTACTGAATCATCGGGTAAATAGTCGATACGGTACTCACCAGAACCTGCCGTTGCAGACCAGCCCGCGTCTGAGCGACGAAATGCCAGTCCGTCTGAATTTTCGATCTCTTTTACCGCCTGCAATTTCACCGTTGCAGTGGTATTCGCCGGAATGCGGAAAGTCATGGCAACCTTGCCATTGATAGCCTGCCATTTTACGGCAATCTCACCGTAAATTGATTCATAGGTTGCCTGAACCCAGCTCAGTTGGCCACCGGGCAGAGGCGAAATTATCACATGCTTAAAACCAGGCGCTGATTCATCAGCCTCAATCCCTGCGACAGTTCGATACAACCATTCGCCCACTGCGCCGTAGGCGTAATGATTAAATGAGTTCATGTCCGCACTCCACATGGAACCGTCTGGCTTGATGCCATCCCAATGTTCCCATACCGTCGTCGCCCCGGCTTTCACCTGATACAGCCAGGACGGGAAGTCGTCTTTCAGCAACAGCGCCCAGGCTTCTTTTGCCCGACCATTCTGACTCAGCGCATGGCAGAAATACGGTGTACCCAGAAAACCTGTCACCAGATGCCCGTCGTGCTCATTGAGCAACGCGACTAACCTGTCCGCCACGCGCTGACGAAGGGCTACGGGCGTCAGATCGAAACAAAGCGCGACAATGTGCGCCGTTTGCGTCTGCGCCGTCAGATTGCCTTCTGGCGCGAAGAAACGCGCATGGAAGCGTTTCACAATTCTGGCCTGTAGTGCGCTGTAATATCGATGATCGTCTTCGTGACCCAACACCTCTGCCGTCTTAGCAAACAATGACGTCGACAAGGCATACCAGGCTGTACACAGCAGGTCTTCCGGCGTGGCGCCGAAGTAGCTGCCTTCCTGCGCATCCAGCGCCACCCAGTCACCAAACTGTAGCTTATAGCGCCAAATATCATTGTCAGCATGAGCCTGCATAAAATCGACCCAACCTTTCATGCTGGCATACTGATTTTGCAGGATGCGCTTGTCGCCATACATCAGATACATCGTCCACGGATTGATCACGGCGGCATCCGCCCAGCCTGTCGCTGAGTGCGTTCCACCTTCTGCGAGGAATTTATCCTGACGGCAATGCCCGGTCAGAATATCCGGGATCACATGCGGCACCCCGCCTTCTGGCGTCTGGTCATACTTCAGATCCGTCAGCCATTTGGCAAAAAAGGTACGAGTTTGCATCAGATAGCTGGCCGTACGACAGAAGATTTGCGCGTCGCCCGTCCAGCCCAGACGTTCATCGCGCTGCGGACAATCGGTCGGTACATCGACGAAATTGCTTTTCAACCCCCAAAGAATATTGTGGTGAAGCTGATTCAGATCCGGATTTGAGCAGGCAAACTGCCCGGTTGCCTGCATCGCAGAATGAATGACAATGGCGGTAAAATTGTTCGGGTTGAGCTCGCCCGGGTACGCCTCAACCTTCACATAACGGAATCCCTGCCAGCTAAAACGAGGATGCCAGACTTCTTCCCCCTCACCGCTCAATGTATATTCCACACGCTGCTTCGCGCTGCGTAAATTGTCGAGATAGACATTGCCGCAGGCGTCGAGCGTCTCAAAATGACGCAACACCACGTTGTCACCGGGCTTGCCCCTCACCCGGAATTCCACCCAACCGCTCATGTTCTGGCCGAAATCCAGCACATTGTCGCCCTGGGGCGTCACAATCAGTGCAGCAACAGGAAGACGTTCGATCTGTTTGATGGTGCTCGCCCCCTGGGCAACCAGAGCGTTTTTCTCCCAGGGAATCACCGAAACGTTGCGCCAGGCCGAGTCATTGAAGTCCGGCCGCTGCCAGCCCTGTAGATTCAGAGAGGCATCATAGCGTTCACCATCGTAGATTTCGGCAAACTGGCGTGCAGAATCGCTGCCGCACCATGACAGGTCGCTGACCACGCTCTGCTGAGAACCGTCTTCATACTCAATCATCAGTTGGCACAATAACGCCGTCTGCTCCCCGTAGTAGTTGCGGTGGCGACTGAACCCCATATCCCCTTTGAACCAGCCTGCCCCAAGCTCTGCACCAACTACGTTCTCCCCGCTGTTCAACAACCCCGTAATATCGTACGTCTGGTACAAAAGGTGGTACCGATAGCTGGTCCAGCCCGGCGTGAGTTCGTCCGTTCCCACTCGCTGCCCATTCAGAAAGAGCTGATAAATGCCTAATGCCGTGGCATGCACATAAGCGCTAGCCACCTTCTTTCCAGCCGTCACTGAAAAGACTTTTCGCAGCAGTGTGGCTTTTGAGTTCGCCTTGTCCTGCGGCGTTTCCGCTGAGATAAACGCCCCTTTCCAGGGGAAATCCAGTAGCCCCGTGACGAACTGTGCCATCGGACTCCACTCGCTGCGATCGCCGTCGTTGGCGGTAATACGCACCCGCAGAAAATAGCGCGTAGAAGGCCGAAGCGTGAATTCGTTCAATTCGATATTATTCGACGTCTCGCTATTCACAACACCGCTATCAAAAGCCAGCGTTGAAAAATCAGCCCGGGTACTGCACTGCAAGTGCCATGAACGCTGCAAAACGTTGCGTTGCGTACTCTGCATCTTCCAGCCGATAAGCGGCAGCCTATCCACGCCGGTTAACGCCGTTTCTCCATTCAAAGTAAGTTGACTGACTGACAGCATGATTCAATTCTCCTTGCGGATAACATTAATGGGGGACAGAGGTACGCACGGGGACCGGCATAGTTTGTGAGGTGGCTTCCTGAATCGTCTCTGACTCACTCAAAAACTCATTGCGTGATTTGCCATGAAAACAAAACCATCCAATTAACATGCCTGAAGCCACAACGGCGGAAAGGATGGTGTAGAGAACAATCGGGCCTGCATCGAGCAGCACCGGCGTGACAAAGGCCAGCACGCCGCAGGTCAGCCGCGCAAGGCCGACAATCGCGCCCTGCGCCGTGGCGCGCAGCATGGTCGGGAAAGATTCCTGCGACCAGACCTTCATAATCCCTTCAAACGCCATCCCGCTGCCCATCGCGGTGAACAGCAGACAGCAGAACCACGACACCGGCGAAAATTGCAGCAATACCGGCATAAAGAAGCCCCCGGCAAAAAAGCAGGCGCCGATAATAAACACCCGCATCCTTTTTTCGGTGTCCACCATCTTCATAAACAGCAGCCCAGATAGCATCCCCACGGGCATCAGCAGTAAATTCCACAGTGCGTTCTTTTCAACTGTGATACCCACCACATTCACCGCCACGTAAGCCCCAAATTGGCCGCCGGTATTAGCCGCAAGATTAGTGAACATATAGAACAGGCAGAGTGCCACAAAGGGCCACAGGTACTTTCCGCGAAGCAAATCCGCATAAGAATTCTTTTGCGCCCGCACCGTCGCTTTTCCGCTTAGTCGCTCTTTACGCGCGATCAACCACATGGGCGACTCCGGCAAAGACCACCGCAAGATCAGCAGAAGCGCGGCGACAACGCCAACATGCAGATAAAGAATTTGCGCGCCAGGCTTCCCCCAACCACCGATCAGGGCAGAAAGCGCCATGGTCGAGCAAATACCGGCAAACCAGAGTAAATTCGACAGACCGATAATTTTGCCCCGATTCTTATCTGAAGCCGCCTCCGAGATAGTGGCCAGAGAGACGGGCAGATCGGCCCCGGTCGCCAGCCCGACAAAAATAGTGCCGACCAGTAATAACGCGAAGCTCGGACCAAAGGCTAATAATAAAGAACCCGCCAGAACCATTGCCATGGTGATAATAAAAATGTTACGTCGTCCGTAATAATCGCCAAGGCGACCACCAAAAAAAGCGCCCAGTGCTATACACAATGTCAATACACCAGAAAGCGTGCCAATTTCAGCGGATGTCGTTCCCAGCGACTTTTGATAAATAACCAGCGCAGTACCATTAGAGACAATGGCTGCAGAATCAATATAGGAGGCCATCCCTGATACCACACCAATATACCAGGGATTCTGCTTTTTTATCTCAGGCATTATAGTTACTCCATTTATGTTAATTAACGAATAAACAGACTCCTGAATGAAAAATGCTAAATATCACTCTCGTACCCCAGACAAAAGTCAGCCAACTTAAAGTCTGAACACCTTTAAGTCATTACTGGCAAAAATCAGTTAAATCATTATGAATCAGACTGAACAGATAAACTCATCTGTCGTTCCCGCGAAGGCGTGCGCCGAAAATAGCGGCGATAAGCCTCGGTTAAACGCGTAGGATTAGAAAACCCGCACGATGTCGCAATCCGACTCACAGGAATATCAGTGGTTCGCAATAACTCTTGTGCTTTTAACAGACGGTACACCTGTTGAAATTTCTCGGGGGTTTGCCCGGTCATTTCATGAAAAAAACGGTACAGCGTACGTAAGGCAATACCGCTCTCTTCGCAGACGCTTTTCCAGTTGATCTCCTGCGCATACTTTTGCCTGACCTGATCCAGAAGATAAAATTTCCCTTTGCTTTCAATAGGTATTCCTTTGTATTCCATCACACACTGGCACAGAATGGTTAATATTTTCAAGAATGAAGATTCCGTACCAGAAAAGTAGAGCGCATCAAAAGCGTCATCCCGACGCTGGCTGATGCTTTCTGCCAGCATCACTACCGAATTCAACAACTCATCGACCAGGGGCTGATAATGATCATTAAAAGGATGAGTACTAATACTGAGTGCATCAATCATATCATCGATATTTTTAATATATTTAAAATTACGCCCCCGATGAATTAAAATATTAATAAGACAAAGCTCACTGGTTGACTCATAATAATGGACATCATTCGCTGTCACAAAAAAGAAATCACCGCGACGGATCATCTCAGCATGATCGTTAACAATATGAAAACCACTGCCGCCACGCACAATCACCAGTTCATCAAACTCATGTCCGTGCAAATCAGCCATTGACTGGTTGTTTAGCATAAAAACACAAAACGCATGAGCATCTGAGGGAAAAAAATCTTCACACTGTTTGATATCAACCATTACTCCCCCAAGATACGCAGCTTATATCTTTACGTTTAACAGACATGATATCCTTGCGGTATCGTTTTATTAGACAGTAATAGCGATGCCAAGTCATTACGCAAAAATGGCACTGATGCGTAACTCGCTGTGACATTATCGTCAGTTTTCTTAATAATTCGTGAGGGGGAAGAGGCTATAAAATAAAAAAGGCCCACCGGGTGAGCCTTTAAAAGAGAAGATCGAAATGATTAAGCTGATTGTTCAAACAGTTCACGTTCAAACTGCACAATACCTTCAATACGCTGCTCACCGTTATACAACCGCGCGTTTTGCAGGCCGACAAACAGACGTTCGCCGCGCACCGGGGCATCATCCCCCTGCATGACCACCGTCAGCGGTTCGTGATACCACCCGAGCGGCTGCACGATTAACTGGGTGTAGTGCCCTTTCGGGCTGGCTTCGATGACCTGTACCGGCAACGGCGAATCCAGACTGGTACGGCGGCTAATGTCGACTTCCCACGGACGCAGGAACAGATCCACCGGCCCCTGATACGCAGGCGTATAGCCCAACGGCCAGCGGTGCGCGCCAACATGGAACTGTCCGCCGCGAATCGTGCCCTGCAGACGATTAACTTCGCCCATAAATTCCAGCACAAAGCGGGTCGCCGGTTCACGCCAGACCTGATCCGGCGCATCGGCCTGTTCAATATTGCCCTGGCTCATCACCACCACGCGGTCTGCCACTTCGGTGGCCTCCTCCTGGTCGTGTGTCACAAAGACGCTGGTGAATTTCAGCTCTTCATGCAGTTGACGCAACCAGCGACGCAGCTCTTTACGCACCTGCGCATCAAGGGCGCCGAACGGTTCATCCAGCAGCAGAATTTGTGGTTCAACGGCCAAGGCACGGGCCAGAGCGACACGCTGTTTTTGCCCCCCTGAAAGCTGTGCCGGAAAGCGATCCGCCAGGTGTGCCAGTTGCACCATCTCCAGCAGTTTCGTCACTTTCGCTTTGATCGCCGCCGCATTGGGGCGTTCACGACGCGGCAGGACGTTCAGGCCAAAGGCGATATTGTCGAATACGGTCATATGGCGGAACAGCGCATAGTGCTGGAACACAAAACCGACTTTACGTTCGCGGGCATGCAGACGGCTGACGTCGGTGCCGTGAAAGCGAATATGGCCGCTGGACTGATGCTCCAGCCCGGCAATAATACGCAGCAGCGTGGTTTTACCGGAACCGGACGGCCCCAGCAAGGCAACCATCTGACCTGAAGGAATATCCAGTGAGATATCGTTCAGCACCTGGGTGCGACCAAAAGACTTCTTAATATTGGCAATCTCAATGCTCATGATTTTCCTCCTGTTGCGCGCGTTTTTCCTGATTTTCCAGGCGCCATTGCAACATGCTCTTCAAAAACAGGGTAACAATCGCCATCAGCGTTAGCAGCGCGGCGGCGGTAAAAGAGCCGACGGTGTTGTAGTCCTGCTCCAGTAATTCAATCTGTAACGGCAGCGACAGGGTTTCGCCGCGAATCGAGCCGGACACCACTGACACCGCGCCAAACTCGCCAATCGCACGGGCATTGGTCAGCACCACGCCATACAGCAGCGCCCAGCGGATGTTCGGTAACGTCACGCGACGGAACATCTGCCAGCCGGATGCGCCCAGTAAAATCGCCGCTTCATCCTCCTGGCTGCCCTGGCTGAGCATCACCGGCACCAGCTCACGTACCACAAATGGACAGGTGACGAAGATAGTGACCAGCACCATCCCCGGCCAGGAGAACATTATTTGCAGGTTATGCTCGTCCAGCCAGCCGCCCAGCGGACCATTGGAGCCGTAGAACAGCAGATATACCAGCCCCGCTACCACCGGCGAGACGGCGAAGGGAATATCCAGCAGCGTCAGCAATAACTGGCGTCCTGGAAAGTTAAAACGGGTCACCAGCCAGGCCAGCAGAATGCCAAACACCAGGTTCACTGGTACTGCGATCAGGGCGATCATCACCGTCAGCCAGATGGCATGTAGCATATCCGGATCGGCCAGATTCTGTAGCACGGGCATCAACCCTTTGCTGAACGCCTGGACGAAGATGTAGATCATCGGCACCAGCAGGATGAATGCCGACACCAGCATGCCGGTGCCAATCAGAAACCATTTTCCCCAGTTAATGCGGGGAGCGTCATAACGCTTCAATTGAGTAACTTCCGCCATTAGTGACCTACCACACGTCGGCCAAAGCGACTTTGCAGGGTGTTAATCGAAAACAGCAGCAGCAACGATGCTGCGAGGATCACCGAAGCAATGGCGCTGGCGGCAGGATAATCAAACTCCTGCAAACGGACAAAAATCATCAGCGAGGTGACTTCCGTTTTCCAGGCGATGTTGCCGGCGATAAAAATCACCGCGCCGAACTCGCCGAGGCTGCGGGTAAACGACAGCGCGATACCCGCCACCAGCGCCGGTGACAGTTCCGGCAGTATCACTTTGCGAAAGCTTTGCAACCGCGTGGCCCCCAGCGTTTCCGCCGCTTCTTCGTATTCCGGGCCCAACTCTTCCAGTACCGGTTGCACGGTACGCACCACGAACGGAATACTGGTGAACGCCATCGCCACCGCGATGCCGAGCCAGGTGTACGTGACCTTGATATCAAACTTCGCCAGCCATTCGCCGTAGAAACCGTTAACGGAAAACAACGAGGCCAGCGTCAGACCTGCGACTGCCGTTGGCAGGGCAAACGGTAGATCCATCAGCGCATCCAGCAGCGTCCGCCCCGGGAAACGATAACGGGTTAAGATCCACGCCATCAGCAGGCCAAACACGCCGTTAAAAATCGACGCCACAAACGCCGACAGCAGCGTCACCTTATAGGCGGCGACCACCTGCGGATTGGTGATCACCTCCCAGTATTGCGCCCAGCTCATCTGCGCCAGTTGCATCACCAGCGCACTGAGCGGCAGCAGCAAAATCAGGCACACAAACAGTAGACTGGTGCCCAGGCTTAAGGTAAAGCCGGGCAGCACGCGTCGGGAGGAGACTGCAAACATTACTTACGCCCCGCCGCCAACAGTTTGTCCAGTTCACCACCGCTGGTGAAATGGGTTTTCATCACCTCAGGCCAGGAGCCAAATTTATCTTCCACGCGGAACAGTTCGGTCTGCGGGAATTTATCTTTCAGCTTGTCCATCACCTCCGGGTTGTTCACGCGATAGTAGTAGTCCGTGATGATGGTTTGCGCCTGCGGGCTGTACAGCCAGTTCAGGTAGGCTTTCGCCGCTTTCTCGGTGCCGTTAGCCTGGACGTTTTTATCCACCCAGGCGACCGGGAACTCGGCCAGAATATTGGTTTTCGGGATAACGACTTCAAAACCCTGCGCTTCATACTGTTTGCGAATGTTGTTCACTTCAGACTCGAAGCTTATCAGTACATCGCCCAGTCCGCGTTCGGCAAACGTGGTGGTGGCGCCGCGACCGCCGGTATCAAACACTTCGACGTTTTTCAGGAACTGCGTCATGAACTGTTCGGTTTTGGCTTTATCGCCACCGTCCGCTTTATCAGCGGCACCCCATGCGGCCAGATATGTGTAACGCGCGTTACCAGACGTTTTCGGATTCGGGAAGATCAGTTTCACGTCAGTGCGGACAAGGTCGTTCCAGTCATGGATGTTCTTCGGGTTGCCTTTACGCACCAGGAATCCCATCGTGGAGTAGAACGGTGAACTGTTGTTCGGCAGACGACTTTGCCAGTCGGCCGGAATCAGCATGCCTTTGTCATGCAGGATCTGCACGTCGGTCACCTGGTTGTAGGTCACGACGTCGGCTTTCAGCCCCTGCAAAATCGCCAGCGCCTGCTTTGAGGAGCCCGCATGCGACTGCTTAATGGTCAGCTTATCGCCACCGTTATCTTTCGCCCACTGCTGTTCAAACGGCGGGTTGAGGGCGGCAAACAGTTCTCGGGAGACGTCATACGAGCTGTTCAATAGCTCCGTCGCCTGCGCCTGACCGACCAGTAACAGCGACGCCATCAGCGTCAGATATCTTTTTTTCAGTAAGTTAACGGCCATTGCGCACCCTTATAAATTTGATGACTTTCTAATAGCCATAATATTTATAACGAGTGTGAAAGGAGTAACGGTTTTATATACCGTTTGCTGATTTGAAAGTTGAAAAGGGAATAAGAGAAAACCCCTCCTGAGTGTCAGAAGGGGCTATGCGGTTGTCAGACCCCGACGCTGACGGTCTCCGGCAGCGTACTGCCGCCATCAATCACGTTTTGCGTGCCCGTGAGATAGCTGGATTCATCGGACGCGAGAAAGGCCGCCAGTTCCCCCACTTCCAGCGGACAGGCCAGTCGGCGTAGCGGAATAGCCTTCGCCATTTCGCTCAGTACCGATTCCGGATCGGCGGGATTTGACTGCTGCGCAATGCTTTCCGCCATCGGAGTACGCACGTAGCCCGGGCAAATCGCATTCACGCGAATCCCCGCCTGGGCATACTCAACCGCCAACGATTTGGTCAGTCCCACGATTGCCGCTTTCGATAACGCATAGGCGGTTTCCCCCGGATCGGCCACCATATCACCGGTAACCGATGACATCATCACGATGCGCCCGTCCTTACGCTTGATCATCTCCGGCAGAACGGCTTTGGTCACGTTCCAGACGCCTTTGATGTTCACATCAATGTGGAAGTCGCGGTCTTCGTCACTCATGTCGAGGAAGCTTCCCAGACGGCAAACGCCCGCATTGTTGACCAGAATGTCGATGCGGCCTTCCACCGCTTTCGCTTTCTTCAGCGCCGCTGCTACAGACGCGGGATTGGTCACATCCGCAATCACTGCGGTACAGCGATGCCCACGGCCACCCAGTTCATCGGCCAGCTTTTCAATCTCATCGGAGATATCCAGCAAGATTAAGTTCGCGCCATGACGTGCAAATACTTTGGCGATACCTTCGCCAATGCCCTGTGATGCGCCCGTAATCAATGCTGTTTTGCCCGTGAGTTTACCCATTTCAATGCTCTCCTTGTGAAAATGGAGTCTCACACTCCATTAACACTGAAAATACAGTAAAAACAGATAAGTGCTGAGTAACAGCTCACTAATTAAGGTAAATCTTAGGTAAAAATAATCCCCGCCAAGGCGGGGATTGGTATTTTTCACTGTTGTGCCGGATAAGGCTAAGCCATCAACCGGCACAACAACGCATTCGCGCCTGATGGCGCTACGCTTATCAAGCCTACGCGGTGCGCCAGGAACAGACGTGGTATTTGTAGGCCGGATAAGGCGAAGCCATCAACCGGCACAACAACGCATTCACGCCTGACGGCGCTACGCTTATCAGGCCTACGTGGAGTTCCAGGAACAGACGTTGTATTTGTTCTATTTGTAGGCCGGATAAGGCGAAGCCATCATCCGGCACAACAACACATGCGCGCCTGATGGCGCTACGCTTATCAGGCCTACGTGGAGTTCCAGGAACAGACGTTGTATTTGTTCTATTTGTAGGCCGGATAAGGCGAAGCCGCCATCCGGCAAACATTACAGCGCCAGCAAACGGTCCAGCGACGGCGCGAAGTAATATCCGCCAGTCACCGGTTTAGTGAAGCGCAGCATGGCGTCACGCTTGCCGTCGGTGTCGCCAAACATGCTCAACAATTGCTGTTCGATATTGTGCAGACGCGCGCAGTAGGCGCAGAAATAGAGACCGTGAGTACCGCTGGCCGTCCCGTACGGCAAGCTCTGGCGAACAATTTTCAACCCTTTACCGTCTTCTTTCAGATCCACACGGCTCAGGTGCGATGTCACCGGACGGGAGTCGCCATCGATCTCTTCGTTGGCTTCTTTGGTACGCCCGATCATCATCTCCTGATCGTGAATGCTCATACGGTTGAGCTGCTTCAGATTGTGTTCCCAGCGCTGAACAAAGACGTAGCTGCCGCCAGCATCCACACCGTCTTTGATGACCGCCACGTCGCGGCGCGTTTCTTCACCTGCCGGGTTTTCTGTGCCGTCGACAAAGCCGCTGAGGTCACGCTCTTCCACCCAGCGGAAACCATGGATCTCTTCTTGTACCTCAATGCAGTCACCAAAGGCTTCCATGGCCGCCTGGGCGACAGAGAAGTTGACATCGTGACGCAGAGAAAGAATGTGGATCAACACGTCGTACTGCGTGGCCGGAGCCAGACCTTTACCATAAGGGATGAAGTCTTTCAGCTCTTCAGCCCCGACCCCGCCGCTCAGGGCGCGCCAGGTTTTGTTGCCGAACGCCACAACCGCGCCCAGATGAGCGTCAGGGAATTTCGCTTCGAAGGTCGCCAGTTTATCGGCGAACGCTTTGCTGGCCCCACGCAAGGCGTCAACGTCGCCTTTCACATTCGCTTCAATCCAAATCGCCGCACGGCAATGTTCTGGCAAAATGCCACTCTGAACCTGAGACATCATTCCTCCTGAAAAATGAGAATGCCACGCAATCGTGGCATTGATGGGCGTTATTTTACCCTCTTTTTACGCTCGAGGGTTTGTTCAGACGCAAATTAACGACGCCAGATAATTTTGCTCACCTTCCACGCTTTCAGCGTATCGTCCGGCGGCATTAATCCTTCCGGTCCCTTCCATTCACCGGTAAAGAGATAGCTAATATGTTGGCTGCCTTCGGCTTTGCATTCCACGGTACCGGGATCGTCACCGGCGGCAGGCTGACAATGGCCAAACGCTTTGCTGTAGAGATCGCTAAACGGTGCGCCAACCTCAACACCGGCCTCGGAAGGAATTTCGCTATCCAGGACATCAATGCGGCTGATGTGACCCTGCTCGCCGTGGATGACCATCGCCACCTTGTCACCGTTTATGGCTTCAAAAAAGCGCACCACATTGCCGTTCTCGGTCTTCATGCCGCTACGCAGGCGATAGTCGCCGTCCAGCGCATCGGCAATAGCCTGCTCATCCAGCGGCGTCGACGCCGTGAGTGCACCAACGCCCTGCTCGGTCACTTCTGTCGATGAACCAAACCAGTTCCACGGATTAGCGGCAGACCAGTTCACCGACGACAGCGTCGAACAGCCGGTCAGCGCCAGCGGCATGGCACATAACAAGATACGCAGCGATTTCATCTCACTTCCTTTCATTAATATTCAACGTTACCTGGAGTCCGGCTTCAGCAAAAAGTTCCGTTATTCTTTTTCCAGAGCAAAACAGGCGTGCAGCCGTCGGTTGGTCAATAGCCACAAAAGCGCCACGATATCCGCCACCACCAGCGCCAGGCCTACGCCATTGACAGGGGAGCCATTGAACCACAGCACGGGCTGCCAACAGAGCAGCGCCACCTGAGCCGCGATCAGCAGCAGTCGCAACGCATGCCACAGACGCACAAAGGAGTAACGCCGCCCGCTCAGCAAAAACGCCAGCACCGCCGGAATGCCGGGCAGCAGTCCCAGCCAAAAGTTGTCGTGATCGGGATAAAACAGATTTAGCAGCGCGGTGCCCTGCTCGCGAGAGGAACCCGCGATCACAAACAGCACCCAGGTTCGCGCCTGGAGCAGCAGCACAAACCAGAATAAAAAGGGCAGACGCAAATGACCGTGACTGTCGTAATCAGCGGGATGAAACTCAGTATTCTTCATCTTCGATCAAGCGTTTTCCCAGACACAGCACGTCGGAATGCTCATAGCCGAGTCGCTCATACATCCCCAGCACGACATCGTTATCTTCACGCACCATGATCTGAATCTTCGGGCAACCGCGCGCAATGAGTTTCTTCTCGAGTCGGTTAAGCAGCGCATTGGCGATGCCGCGACCGCGAAATTCCGGATGCACGCCGAGATAATAGGCCGACCCGCGATGGCCGTCGTAGCCGCCCATCACCGTCCCCACGACTTCCCCGTTCACTTCCGCGACGAGAAACAGGCTGACGTCATGATTCACCTTCCGCTCGATATCCATTTCCGGGTCATTCCACGGCCGCAGCAAATCGCAGCGCTCCCAGAGGGTGATCACCTCTTCGAAATCTTCCTGGCGAAAAACGCGTATCTCCATGGTATTGAGACCCTTTTAGCCTTAAAAATAGTGATTATGGCGTGAACAACTGATTTAGCCAATATCTGACGCGAAACGGCGGAAAAAATGGCATAATAGCGAATTGTCACGTATTGAAATGAAAAGTAAAACAATTCTCAACATCAAGCGTCGTAACGGATTACGCGATACGATATAACATCAGGATTATTTTTTTTACAACTCAGGCCGTATGAGCACTTTTAAACCGCTAAAAACTCTCACATCGCGCCGCCAGGTGCTGAAAGCCGGACTGGCGGCGCTGACATTAACAGGGATGTCGAACGCCACAGCCAAAGAAGCCCCACTGAAAACCAGCAATGGTCACAGTCAGCCCACGAAAAAATCGGGCGGCAAGCGCATTGTCGTGCTGGACCCCGGACACGGCGGTATCGACACCGGCGCTATTGGCCGCAACGGCTCCAAAGAAAAGCACGTCGTGCTGGCGATTGCGAAAAATGTACGTTCCATTTTACGCAGTCAGGGGATCGATTGCCGCCTGACGCGTTCGGGCGACACCTTTATCCCCCTGTACGATCGCGTTGAAATCGCCCATAAGCACGGCGCGGATCTGTTTATGTCAATCCACGCCGACGGCTTTACCAATCCCAGCGCGGCGGGCGCGTCGGTGTTTGCCCTCTCTAATCGCGGGGCCAGTAGCGCCATGGCGAAATACCTTTCCGATCGCGAAAACCGCGCCGACGAAGCGGCAGGCAAGAAAGCGACCGACAAAGATCACCTGTTGCAACAGGTGTTATTTGACCTGGTGCAGACGGATACCATCAAAAACAGCCTGACGCTAGGTTCGCATATTCTCAGGAAGATCAAACCCGTACATAAATTGCACAGTCGCAATACGGAACAGGCGGCGTTTGTGGTGCTAAAATCACCGTCAATCCCCTCGGTATTGGTGGAAACCTCGTTCATCACCAACCCGGAAGAAGAGCGACTGCTGGGCACCACGGCGTTTCGCCAGAAGATTGCCACCGCCATCGCCAACGGCGTGATCAGCTATTTCCACTGGTTTGATAATCAGAAAGCACACTCGAAGAAACGTTAATCATGAAACCCGATGCTCTACGCGTAAAACAGTTCCTGCTGAACCTGCAGGATGCCATTTGCCAGCAGCTCACCGCCATTGACGGCGCAGAGTTTATTGAGGATAGCTGGCAGCGTGACGCGGGCGGCGGCGGACGCAGTCGGGTCCTGCGTAACGGCGGCATCTTCGAACAGGCGGGAGTCAATTTTTCGCACGTACACGGTGACGCTATGCCAGCGTCAGCCACCGCGCATCGCCCGGAACTGGCGGGACGCCGTTTTGAAGCGATGGGCGTCTCGCTGGTCGTGCATCCGCTCAACCCTTATATTCCTACCAGCCATGCCAACGTCCGTTTTTTTATTGCCGAAAAGCCGGGTGCCGATCCGGTCTGGTGGTTTGGTGGCGGCTTCGACTTAACGCCCTACTACGGCTTTGAAGAAGACGCCGTTCACTGGCATCGCACCGCGCGCGATGTGTGCCAGCCGTTTGGCGACGATGTCTATCCGCGTTACAAAAAGTGGTGCGACGACTATTTCTTCCTCAAACATCGCAACGAGCAGCGCGGCATCGGTGGGCTCTTTTTCGACGATCTGAACACGCCAGATTTTGACCGCTGTTTTGCCTTCATGCAGGCCGTTGGTCAAGGTTATACCGAGGCGTATCTGCCGATCGTTGAGCGCCGCAAAACAATGAGCTGGGGGGAACGTGAGCGTAACTTCCAGCTCTATCGTCGTGGTCGTTACGTGGAGTTTAATCTGGTATGGGATCGCGGCACCCTGTTCGGGCTACAAACCGGCGGGCGCACCGAATCCATTCTGATGTCAATGCCGCCGCTGGTGCGCTGGGAATATGACTGGCAGCCGGACGCCGACAGCCCGGAGGCTGCCCTGCACGATTTTATTCAGGTACGCGAGTGGGTGTGATTGCCGGATGGCGGCTTCGCCTTATCCGGCCTACGGAGCCTGGCTTTGTAGGCCGGATAAGCGAAGCACCATCAGGCACTACGGGGTCCGGCTTTGTAGGCCGGATAAGCGAAGCGCCATCAGGCACTACGGGGTCCGGTTTTGTAGGCCGGATAAGCGAAGCGCCATCAGGCACTACGGGGTCCGGCTTTGTAGGCCTGATAAGCGAAGCGCCATCAGGCACGCCACTACATCCACTGGCGCATTCGCTGGTGCAACGTCAGCGACGGCTTCTCGGCGAACAGTTGCTGGTAGTCGGTGGCGAACTGCCCTAAATGCCAGAACCCCCACTGCATTGCCGCATCCTTGACCGTGGTACTCTGCGACCACGGGCTGATTAATTCTCGCCGCACCGCATTCAGGCGGATCCGCTTCAGCCACGCATTCGGCCCAATGCCTAAAATGGCGTGAAATGCATTCTGCAACGTACGACGGCTGACGTGGAGCTGGTTGCAGAGGTCGAGTACCGTCAACGGCTCCGACATATTTTCCAGCACATACTCCCGTGCCCGCGAAAGCAGTTTGCGGTAACCCTGATGGCTGATACTTTCCGCCGAGTTGATGGGATGCGCGTCCTCCAGCATCATCCCCATCGCCAACAGCAGATTATCCCCCAGCACCTTACGCACTGCGGGTTGATGAAGATTCTCCGGGTTCTCGCTAAAGGTCGCCAGCGCCTGCTGGACGAAGCCCCACAGCGCCGCCTTGTGCTGCTCTTTGACCTCCAGCGCCGACTGGTTGCGCAGCATATGCAGCACCCTCTCCGGATTATGTAAAAACTGTGCCTGTCGGGAAATCACATCTTCTGAGATAACTACCCCGAGGATCGTGTAATCATCCGGCGTGCTCAGCTCGAACTCCGTACCGCCCGGGCGGGTCGCAATCTCGGCGCTGCCAAGACACTGCGCGCCAATAAATCCCTGCTCCCCTCGCGTGGCCGGAATGCCAAACCAGAACGAGTTCGGCCATACCAGGCAAGACTGACGCAGCGCCAGCCCGGTGTATTCGCGAAAAACCTGAATGTCATCGAGCAGGATTTCCGTGAATTCACCATGAAATTTCCCCGGATGCAGCTGATCGTAAATCTGCTGCCAGGCGGTGATCGTCAGGGCGTGCTCATAAACATCCGTGGTCCGCCGCTGGTGAACGTTATCCACTTCAACCTTTGGCGTGAGTTTAACGTCTTCGGGTAACGCTTCATGATAAAGATGGTGCAAACTGGCTGAACGGGTCTTTTTCATGATCTTTTATGCCGGACGCCTGGTAAGACGCCCGGCCCTCCGACAGGTTAATTTTTTAAGCGATAGCGACTACTGCGTTTACGCAACGCCCCGTCAGTAAAGAGCTGTTCCAGCGCGTTTCTGGCCTCTTCAAGCGGCCAGCCAAAGTGCGCGGCGACCTCTCCTGCCGTCATGCCCTGACGCACTGTGGCGAGCTGTGCCAACAGCGCGTCGGCGTACTCAGACCGTGCAGGCGCTTCAGGCGTCGGCGCGTTCTTCTGCTCAGGGGGTTTCGACGCCCGCTTAAATCCGCCGATCAGCCACTGGGTGTCGTCTTCCGGCCGACCAATTTCTTTGCGGCTGATGACGCGACCTGTCCGCTGAGCCGCGGCGCTTCCGGCATCCAGCGCCGCGCGGCACGCCGCCAGATCGCCTTCCACCACCAGCGTCACCTTGCCCGGGTCAAGCACTTCATGGCTCAGCAGGTTGACGTTGGCGGCTTTCAGCATGGCATCCGCCGCGTCAACGGCGGCAACCATGCCCTCCACTTCCAGTAACCCCAGTGCATTGATCATCGATGACCTCCGTTACGCGCGCTGAACAGGGTTACGGGCGATATCCAGAACCGCATCGGCAAAGGCATTGCAGGCGGCTTTACAGGCAGCCTGGCTGCCGGTCAAAAATGCCGCCGAGTAGTTGGTTTCCGACGGTGGCGGCACGTAGGTCACCAACTGTACATCGGCAGATTTCATCGCCGCATCAATGCCATACGTCGCTTCCAGCGGCGGTGCCACCAGATAAGCCAGCGGATCGCCCAGCGCAATGCCTGCCGTTGACGAGAGATAAGAACCGGTGCGCGAGACCACGTGCGCCAGAAACGCCGTGTTTTCTGCATCATTCGCCCACTGGAACGCCGCGCCGCCTTCAATATGGGCGACCATCGCATCCAGACCGGCGCGCACTTCCGCCGGGTTCGGTCCCCCCAACATGATCAATACTTCACCAGCCGTCGGTGATGGCCCGTGAGCCGCCCCGGCGTACAGCGAACGGCCATACACCACTTCTACCATCGCCTGTTTTGTCGCTTCGTCTGCGGCAATATACGTGACGTCATCAGAATCTGCCGTGATGAGACCGAGGCTACGTATATGCGGCGGTAATTTAAGTTCGCGCGCAAACCCGTCGTTCACGGAAGCAATCACGCGCATCGCGCTGACCGAGGGTCGAATCAAATCTAATGCTGGCATGATGCCTCCTTAACGGGTCATGTTGATGCCGGACGCTTTCTGCTCCAGCATGCGTTTGGCCAAATCCACGATCACGGCGGCCGCTTCTACCGGCGGCGTGCCGCCCTGGTGGATGTTGGAAATACAGGTACGGTCGGCCTCAACGGTGGTCGCCACTTTCGGTGAATAGACCGCATAGCAGGAGAGACTTTCTGATTGCCCCAGCCCCGGACGTTCACCGACCAGCAGAATCACCACCTTCGCGCCGAGGATTTCGCCGATCTGGTCTTCAATCTTCACGCGGCCATAGCGAACAAAGAACGGTGTCCCGACCTTGAGCCCGGCCTGCTTCAGACCGGACAGCAGCGGTGGCAGGATCTCTTCATAGTTCGCGGTGATCGCATCGGTAGACAGACCGTCAGACACCACGACCTGGACATCCGGGTTCGCGACGCACTGCGATTTCAGCGCGTCAATGGCTTCCTGGCTCAGTCGGCGACCCATATCCGGGCGCGTCAGGTAGAGATTTTTATCGCTGATTTCCGAACGCACTTCCAGCAGTCCCTGGGCTTTCACCCACTCTTCCGGCACCTCTTTCAGTACGGTGTCTTTCGAGCGCGAGTGGTCGGCAAGAAAGCGCAGCAGCGCCTGAGTGCGCGGACGCGGACCGGCACGGCCGGTGCAGACGCGCGCCGCAGTACTGCGCCGCAGTTCAGTCAGCACTTCGGCACGGTGCGGATTCTCCACGCCAATCCACGCTTTCGCTTCTGCGGAGCCCAGATCCAGCGCGCAGCTTTCTGCGCTGGACGGTGCCGCGCACTGTGCCTGGCTGCAGGACTGCGGCGACGGGGCGGCGGTCTGCGGCTCGGTCTGTCCCATTGACGCCATCACGCTGCGTACAATTTCTTCAATCTGTTTTTGATCCATTGTTTGTCATCCCCGCGTCATCAGAAGAACAGTGACGGATCGCCCGCCCGTTTGGTCAGGCGACCATTTGCCATAATGCCCATTGTTTCCAGCCAGCGTTCAAATTCCGGCGACGGGCGCAGATTCAGCAACTGGCGTACGGTCGCGGTATCGTGGAAAGCGGTGGTCTGATAGTTGAGCATGATGTCGTCGCCAAGCGGCATACCCATGATGTAGTTACAGCCCGCAGTGGCGAGCAGAATCATCAGGTTTTCGTTGAGGTTCTGATCGGCATCGGCATGGTTGGTGTAGCAGCAGTCACAGCCCATCGAGATGCCGCTCAGCTTGCCCATAAAGTGGTCTTCCAGGCCGGCACGAATGATCTGCCGGTCATTGTAGAGATACTCTGGCCCAATAAAGCCCACCACGGTGTTTACCAGGAACGGATCGTAGTGGCGCGCCAGACCGTAGTTACGGGCTTCCATCGTCACCTGGTCCGCGCCGAAGTTCGCCCCGGCGGAGAGCGCCGAACCCTGTCCGGTTTCGAAGTACAGGCAGTTTTCCCCGGCGATGCGGTTAAACTCCGCCCCCACCGCACGCGCTTCGTCCAGCATTGCCAGTTCCACGCCGAACTCTTTTAAGCCTTTTTCGCTGCCGCAGATACTCTGGAAGATCAGTCCGCCCGGCGCGCCGCGACGAATAGCTTCAATCTGCGTAGTGACGTGTGCCAGCACGCAGCCCTGGGTCGGGATGTTGAACTTGTCGATCACCCCATAAACCGTGTCGAGTACGCGGCTTAGGTTCTCCACGTCATCGGTCACCGGGTTGACGCCAATCACCGCATCGCCGGCACCGAAAGAGAGTCCTTCGTAGATTTGTGCGGCAATACTCTGCACATCGTCACGGGTATCGTTCGGCTGTAGACGACAGCTAAAGGTGCCCGGAATACCGATCGTGGTGTTGGCCTTTTTGATAACCGGCATTTTCTTGCCGCCGTAGATCAGATCGGCGTTAGAACAGATCTTCGCCACCGCCGCGACCACTTCCGAGGTCAACCCTTTACGCGTAAAGGCAATATCATCAACCGAGGTTTCATCGCTCAGCACGTGCTCACGCAGCTCGCTGATGCTCCAGTGCTTAATGCGGTTATAAGCCGTTTCGTTGACGTCGTCCTGAATCAGACGCGTGACGCAGTCCTCTTCATAGGAAATCACCGGGTTGTTGCGAATATCCGCCACCGTCATTTCCGACAACACCTGTTTCGCCGCCACGCGCTCCTGCGAACTTTGCGCCGCGACGCCAGCCAGCACATCCCCCGAACGTAGTTCGTTGGCTTTTGCCAGCACCTCTTTTACATCCTTAAACTGATAAACATTGCCGAACAATGTAGTCTTTAGTTTCATAAGTCGTTCCCTCAGGAAGGAAATGCGAGTGATTTCACCGTCACCGGCACAACCGATCCGCCAAATAAAGGCGTACCAATGTCGATATAGTCGCCCGCCCGGACAATCACTTCGTCAATGACCGCCAGCGGGAGTTGCTGTAACTGTGGGCGCAACAGCATGCCCAGCGCTTTACCAAAGTCCTGCTCGGCCACCACCAGCAGGGGATGCGGATTCGGATAACGCGCGATAAACGCGAGCAGCGCGTCGATGACCGTGAGTAATGCGGCATAACGCACCGGCAACGAGGCGGGAAGCGCCAGTACGTATGCGTCAGTCTGTGGATCCAGATCGAGCTGCATCAGCGCCTGTTGCCACGCGCTCACCAGATCGGCGTCATCCACCGGGATCGCCACCGGCAGATTGCGCAGCGGCAGTTGAACCCCTTCCAGCCAGATGGTGCTGCCGGAGAGTGAAAGCGTGTGCGCCCCCGCGCCAATCACCGTGGCGCGCACGGTTTGCGCCGGGAACTGCACGTTCATTTCGCGCAAACGCGGGTGCTCATGCAGCGCCGTCGCCAACAGCGGCCCAATATCAGAAAAACAGAACGGGTCGGCAGGCAGGTTGCGATAGCACTCCCCCACGCCGCCGGACAGGGTGATAACCTCTGGTTTCGCGCCCGTCGGCAGTAACCCGGTTTGCATCAGCGCTTGCGCCAGCGGCGACAACGTACCGTCGATCACTTCCACGATCAGACTCGCCATCCGCTGCGCGATCTGCCCTAACTGGGAGACGGTCAACGAACGGGCGTCGGTACCGGCACCGAACACCTCGTCGACAATCTGCTGTCCGGGCTGATGGGCATGCACGACGCGCCCTTGACCGTCGGTTTCCAGCAGACGTCCGCCAACGTTCAGGCAGGCGGTACCGCTCACCTTTCCGGCATCGAACAGGGCGTAATTCGAGGTGCCACCGCCGATGTCAATATTCAGTACCCGGCACATCCGCTGCTCAGACAGGGTCTGCGCCCCGGCGCCGTGACCGGCAATCACCGATTCCAGATGTGGTCCGGCACTGGCGACCACAAAGTCGCCGAGTGACTGAGAGAGCGTCATCACCGCCGGGCGAGCGTTGCGGGTTTTCGCACTCTCGCCGGTGATGATGATCGCGCCTGAATCGACCGATTCCGGGGCGATCCCCGCCGCCTGATACTGTGCAAGGATCAGCGCCTTAAGTTCGTCCTCCCGTAACCCGCCCTGCTTATCGACGGGAGTAAAGAAGACCGGGCTTTGCCAGCTAATGTCGCGTTTAATAAATTCGTAACGGGGCACCTGCGACACTGCCGCACGGTTAACCAGTTCCAGGCGCGAGAAGATCACCTGAGTGGTCGTGGTGCCGATATCGATACCGACGCTCAGTAGCTGGCGGGTGTTCACGATTGCGCCTCCACTTCCGTTTCTGCCGGAACGTTTTCATCTTTTGGCACCAGCATCATGGCCACGCCAATCGCCGTCACACCGCCAATCAATTTGCCGACAATCATGGGGAAGATCATGGCGTTCATGTTGGCGGCCGCGAAGCCTAAGTGGTCACCCAGCGCGAAGGCCGCAGAGACGGCGAAAGCACAGTTGATCACTTTGCCGCGGGTATCCATCTGCTTCATCATGCCGAACATCGGGATGTTGTTCGCCAGCGTCGCGACCATGCCACCTGCCGCCATATTGTTGATTTTCAGCAGGCTGCCGACGCGCATCAGTGGTTTTTCAAACCAGCGGGTCAGCAACAGCACCATCGGATACGCCCCGAGCAGCACGCAGGAGATGGAACCGATGACTTCAATAGCGCGCATCACTTCACCGGGAGTGTCGCCAGGCGCCATGAAGATCGGGTCAAGACCGGGGATCAGTTCCCAACCCAGCAGGAACTTGATGACTGCCGCCGCGAGGCCAATAGTGATCAGCGCAACAAGGAATTTCGCGAAGATCTGGAAGCCGCTGATCATTTTTTCCGGGATGAACTTCAGCCCCAGCGCCACCAGCACGGCGACGATGATCACCGGGATCATGTTCATCAGGATCAGTGCGAAGGTGAACTCGACGGGCTGCCCGTTGATCTCAACCCCCGAGTACATCGCGACCAGACCGCCGGCGATACAGCCGATAGGTATGGTGACAATGCCTGCCAGCACGCCAAGCGCCAGATAACGGCGGTCAGATGGTTCAATAATGCCCAGCGCAACGGGGATAGAGAAGACGATGGTTGGCCCCATCATTGCCCCCAGAATCAGCCCGGAGTAAAGCCACGCCGCGATATCGCCACCCGCCAGCTCTTTGGCGAGGAAGAAGCCGCCCATATCGCACGCCAACAGCGTGCCGGCGAACATGGACGGGTTTGCGCCCAGCATTTCATACAGCGGAATAATCACTGGCCCGAGCAATTTGGCTAACACCGGTGCCAACGCGGTCATACCGACCATCGCCAGCCCCAGAGCGCCCATCGCCATAAACCCTTCTTCGAACTGACCGCCGGATCCCTCGATGCTTTTGCCGAACTTTCCAAGGAAGCGCGCTGACCCGCCGAACTGTGACAGGATCCTGTCAACGGCGGCAATCAGCATAAAGAACATCATGATGTACATGATGATTTCGTTAATTCCCATACCCTTGTCTCCATTTGCCAGGGTCTTCGTAGGCCTGATAAGCGCAGCGCCATCAGGCAATGATGCCGCGTTTTGCCGGATGGCGGCGCGAACGCCTTATTCGGCCTACGTCCTGGTATGCTTTTATTGTGCCGCCGCGTACAAATCGATAATGTCGCTCTGCGTAGCGGTGCGTGGGTTACTGCGAATACAAATATCCTCCAGCGCGGCTTGCGCCCAGGCGCTGTAGTGTTCTGGTTTTGCGCCGACGTCGGCGAGCCGTTTGTTCTGGCCCACTTCAGCAATCAGTTCACTGACCGCACTGATCGCATCGCGATCGTCTGATTTCTTATTGGTCAGCGCCCGCCCGATATGGCTGAAGCGTTCCCGACATACCATGCGGTTAAAGCCCATCACCGTCGGCAACAGCATGGCGTTCGCCTGGCCGTGCGGAATGTGTAATGTCGCGCCCGGTTGATGCGCCATCGCATGGCACAGTCCCAGTCCGGCGCTGGAAAACGCCATCCCCGCCATGCAGGAGGCGAGCAGCATGCTCTCCCGCGCCGCGAGGTCGTGACCGTAGCCCACCGCCTTCGGCAGCGATTTGCCGATCATCGCAATCGCGCCAATCGCCAGGCTGTCGGTGAACGGTGACGCATTCAGCGCGCTGTAAGCCTCAACCGCATGCGTCAGCGCGTCAATCCCGGTCATTGCCGTCACATGAGGCGGTACCCCTTCGGTCAGCGCGGCGTCGAGGATCGCCACGTCCGGCATCAGCGTCGCATGCGCCAGTACCTGCTTGCGTCCCGTCGCCGCGTCGATAATCACCGTCACGTTGGTGGTTTCCGATCCGGTTCCGGCCGTCGTCGGCACGGCAATCAGCGGCAGACGAGGACGTAACGCGCTGTATTCCGTCATCTCCGCCAGCGTCTGATTCGGATTGGTTACCAGCAGCGCGACCGCTTTTGCCGCATCCAGCACCGAACCACCGCCAAAGGCGACGACGCCGTCGCATTTTGACTCACGCAGTTGGGCGACCGCCGCGCAGACGTCGGTGATGCATGGCTCGCCCATCGGACACGGCCAGACCGTCATCGCCACGCCTTTCATCGCCAGACTGCGCTCTAACGACGCGGTCATTCCCGCCTGATGCAGGAAACTGTCGACCATCACGAACAGATGGCTTAAGCCTCGTGATTGCGCTTCTTGTCCGCAGGAACTGAGCGCCCCGAGCCCGCACAGCGTGACCGGCGGTACGCTGAACGTTTTCACGCGTTGCAGATTCAGGGTATCGAATGCCTGAAAGAGCGCCGTCTGCAATTCAGCTTGCATAGATTCCCTCCGCTTTCTCTCTCCCGCTGTTTGCGATCGCCAGCGGTGTCATAAACAGGCTGTGCCGGGGCAGATGCACCTGGAGTGCCGGGAAGCGCTGGCGAAACAACGCCTCCACGCCCGGCTGCATACAAGAGCCGCCCGCCAGCCATAAATCGGCTATTCCTTGTCCTTCGATATGACGGGCAACGATCTCCGCCATTTTTTCGTAGACCGGTTTCACCACCGGCCAGATATCCTGCGCGTTGCTGCGCTTGACCTGCTCGGCGTCTTCCAGTGGGATACGACGATTTCCGGCCAGAGTCAGAGAAATATGGTGACCGCCCGTCGCTTCATCCGCCGAGTACGCCACCTTGCCCCGCTTAACGATGGCGATCCCGGTCGTGCCGCCACCGATATCCACGACGCCGGCGTTATCCAGTTGCAGCAGGTCGGCAACGGCGGTCGGTTCATCCAGCACATGACTGACTTCCAGCCCGGCAGACTCCAGCACGTTGATGGAGATGCGCGGGTCGGTACCCGGCGGGAACGAGGTCGCCGCGTGGGTAAACCGACTGCCGAGTTGCTGTTCGAGCGTATCGAGATGGCGACGCACGATGGTGACCGCACCAAAGAAATCCCAGACGATGCCGTCGCGCACGACGTCAGCCCAGTCAAGACACACCGCAACCGGCTGTCCGTCGCCGTCGACAACCATCGACACCACATCACAGGTGCCCAGGTCAACGCCCAGCCACAGTGGGGAATCGCTCATTGCAGGCGCCTGATTACACAGGTCGGCTGCTTTTTGCAGTCTTGGGGTGAGCCAACTTTCTTCGTCGTGCGCCATCTCTCTCTCTCCGTTGGCCTGAGGCACTTAAACGATGCGAAACGCATCCACCAAAACACAGCGACGCAGACGCACAAACGTGCGCGCACTGGTCACCCCTTCCCCGGTTGGCGTGGTGATGGTCATGGTGGTCCAGCCTTCTCCGCCCAGCCCCAGTCCGGCAATGCACGGCCCGTTCTTGACGAAGATGCTGGTATCAATGGCGTTTGCCATCTGGTTCATGTTGTCGATGTTGCGCGAATGCATCGCGGCGGTATGGTGACAGCCGCCTTCCAGTTGCACCGCCAGCGCGATAGCCTCGTCGACATTTGCCACCCGTACCACCGGCAGAACCGGCATCATCAGTTCAGTGACGGCAAAGGGGTGCGTGGCAGGCGTTTCAACAAACAGCAGTCGGGTTTGATCCGGGACGTGCAGACCAATCGCGGCGGCGATTTTGGTCGCGTCGCGTCCAACCCAATCACGGCTGACGGTACCTTTGCCGCGTTCATCGATATTTTTCAGCAGTACCGGCTGGAGCTGTTCGGCCTGCGCGGCGCTCAGTTTCACCGCCTGCTGACCTTCCATCAGGCGCATCAACTCATCCGCTACGCTGTCGACAACAATCAGCACCTTCTCATCAGCACAAATGATGTTGTTATCAAACGACGCGCCTTTGACGATGGATTGCGCAGCCCGTGCCAGATCTGCGGTTTCATCGACGACGACCGGCGGGTTACCGGCACCGGCGGCAATCAGACGTTTATTAGTGTGTTTGCGCGCGGCGTCGACCACCGCTTCACCGCCGGTCACGACCAGCAGGCCAATGCCCGGGTACTTAAACAGCCGCTGCGCGGTTTCAATATCCGGATTCGCAACGGTCACCAGTAAATTTTCCGGGCCACCCGCTGCAACCACCGCCTGGTTAAGCAGCGTAATCGCACGTTGTGAAACCCCTTTCGCCGCGGGGTGGGGAGCAAACACGACGCTATTTCCCGCCGCAATCAGGCTAATGGCGTTGTTTATCACCGTTGCCGCCGGGTTTGTGGATGGCGTCACCGACGCGACAACGCCCCACGGCGCATTTTCGATCAGCGTCAGGCCGTTATCGCCGGTCAATACCTGTGGCGATAAACACTCCACGCCCGGTGTACCGCGCGCCTGCGCCACGTTTTTGGCAAATTTATCGTCAACGCGTCCCATGCCGGTTTCTGCGACGGCAAGTTCCGCTAATTCTTTGGCGTGCTTTTCGCCTGCTTCACGTAGAGCCGCAATGGCAAGCTGACGCATCGCCACGCTCTTCAGCCCCTGCTGAGCGACTTTTGCTGCCGCCACCGCATCATCCAGGGAGGCAAAGACGCCCATTTCATGAACGGCAGTCGCTGGCTGGCTGCTGTCTTTCATTTTCAGCAGTACCGCTTTCACCACCTGTTCAATATCCTGTTGATTCATGATGTTCAGTCCTATTTGTGGAATATCACCTGACCGCCAGCCACCACTTCGTCGACGATACCAATCACGCACAGATCGACAGGGGACGCTTCGCTGCGATGCGCCTGGCGAGCAGAACTACCGCTAACCAGCAGCACCCACTCCCCGGTTCCCGCCCCGATGCTGTCAATGGCGACGGCGCACTGCCCGTCGGGATTTCCCTGGGCATCGATAATCTCCACCATCAACAATTTGTCGTGTGCCAGTCCCTGATGGCGTACGGTACAAACGATTTGTCCTGTGACGACTGCCAGTTTCATACCCGCCTCCGTGGGTTAAGTTTTGCTGCTGTCCTGTAGGCCGGATAAGCGCAGCGCCATCCGGCCCCAGTCCTGCTTAGATGTTGTTGTCGCCCTTGAAGCTGATCGGGAACACTTCTTCCAGATCGCCATGCGGACGCGGGATCACGTGAACGGAGACCAGTTCGCCGATACGCTGTGCAGCGGCGGCACCGGCATCCGTTGCCGCTTTGCAGGCCGCGACATCGCCACGGACCATCGCAGTCACCAGACCGCCGCCAATCTGTTTCACACCAACCAGCTTCACGCGTGCGGCTTTTACCATCGCGTCAGAGGCCTCAATCAGTGCAACCAGGCCCCGGGTTTCAATCATTCCTAAAGCTTCCATTATGTTTTCCTCTCATGGGGTCCAGAACGGGACCATTTATACAACCAGGGTTTGTGAGTCACGTTCGCGACTCACGTCAGTCTGGCGCGGCACGGCTGCCACCAACGCCAGTTCGATAATTTCCTGTACGCTACAGCCTCGCGAAAGGTCATGAAGCGGTGCGGCAAGCCCCTGAATCAGCGGCCCGACGGCACGATATCCACCCAAACGCTGGGCGATTTTGTAGCCAATATTGCCTGCCTCCAGTGACGGAAAAACCATCACGTTGGCGTTACCCCGTAGCGGACTGGCTGGCGCTTTTTGCGCCGCGACCTCCGGTACAAAAGCGGCATCAAACTGCAGTTCACCATCCACCAGTAACTCAGGCGCGCGTTCACGAACGATCTCCGTTGCCTGCTGCACGTTAGCCACACACGGGTGGCGCGCGCTGCCCTGACTGGAGAACGACAGCATCGCCACGCGCGGCTCCTCGCCGGTGATGCCGCGCCAGGTGTCGGCGCTGGCGATCGCGATATCCGCCAGCTGCGCTGCCGTCGGCTGCGGCACCACGCTGCAATCAGCAAACCCTAACGCCGGGCCGACGTACTGCGGCAGCATCAGGAAGAGAGACGACAGCGTTTTACATCCCGGCTGCAGGCCGATAATGCGTAAGCCCGCGCGCAGCACACTGGCGGTGGAAGAGAGGTTGCCGGCGATACAGACATCCGCCTGGCCCGCACTGACCATTGCCGCGGCAAACATCAGCGGGTCATTGAGTTTCTCAACGGCATCCGGCGGCGTTTTCTCCCCGGCGCGGGCGAGCCAGCGCTCTGCGAACGCTTCACGCATCGCCAGATTGCTGTGTGGGTCGATAACCTGAATACCGTCCAGCGCGACACGATGAGTGAGGGCGAACTGGCGCAGCGCGAACGGACTGACCACCAGAATGGGGTGCGCCAGACCGTGCTGTTGCAGGTAGTGCGCGGCTTTCAGCACCCGTTCGTCTAACGCATCCGGGAAGACCACCCGAGCCGGAGATTGCTGAGCCCGTTCACGGGCGCGTTCAATGATCATTGTTCACCTCCCAGTCGCTGTTGAATCTGGCTGACGGTGAGTGGACGTTTGGTGACACACAGAATCATCATCACGTAGACCGCGCTGGAGAGCCGGTTCAGCGCCTGCAAAATATCCGGACGCAGGACATCAAAACCGCGGGTGATGAAGACCTGGGCGGCGATCGTTTCCGTCTCGCGGACTTTGGTTCGCAGCAGGTTCAGCAACGCGGACTCGCGACCATGACTGGCTTCGGGTACCAGATGATCGTGATCCAGATAGCGCAACGGTTGATGGGAAAGGCGGTGCAGATCATCTTCGTTCAACCCAACGATAGACTGTGCCGCCAGCGGTTCATCCATGGCATCGGCGCGCATAATGTTGCCCAACCGTGAACGGATGTCCGCCAGCCACGGCTGCCACGGTTCCGCCAGTTCGATTTGCAGCCACACCGCCAGCGCGATGGTGCTGTCCAGCGCGGCGCGAAAGCCCAGACGAGGGTCGCTTTTGGCGACCATTTTGTCCGCTGTCAGGTGGGTCAGCGTATCGGGCTTTTTCGCCACCGGCTGGCGACACAGTTCACAGCAGGCCTGTGGATGCGTATCGCTGCTGGTTAACCCGTGCACCGGTTGCGGCTGCTGTTGCTCGTCGTCGACAAACAGACTGCCCTGCTCATCCAGAAACTTGATGCGCAAATGACGGCCTTCCAACAGTTCGCGAGCAGAGGGCGTCAGGCGAGCGTCAGCAGGGAGATGGATTTCCGCCCCTTCGCTGAGCGTATGGTTCGCTCTGAGCCATGCTTCGGTGATGAAATCTTTCATACCGATTGCCAGTTCGCAGGCCACGCAACGTACAGAAAGCGCACGGTCGTCGGCGTGCCAAATTCAATGCTTGAGCCTTTCGGGATAAACATGACGTCCCCGGCTTTGGCGATCATCGTTTCGCCTTCATGGCGCACATGCAGTTCACCGTCGAGCACCATGTCGATTTCGTCGTAGTTCAGCGTCCACGGGAAAAAGGCGTTATCCCACTGCATGAACCCGGCGGCCATGCTGCTGCCATCCTGCTCGGTGACGAGATCGGTCAGGCCGACGCAGTGCGGCTGCGCACCGTCGAAGCGGCCAAACTTAACGCTGCTGCCGTCGATCACTTTGATACCGCCTTTGCCGGTCACCGAATGAAAACCCGGTTGCATCCCGCCCTGCTCCAGCGACTGTTTTTCCTTCAGCACTTTATCCATCAACTGCGAGACCAGACTCTCGGTAAACTGCCCTTCCGGCAGTTGCGCGATGATGGTTTCGCGAATGCGCTGCGTTTCAGATTTAGCCTCGTCCGCGCAACGCGTTGCCGTCGGGGCGGCACCCTCGCACTCCACAATCGTGATGCCCAGTAGCTCCGCGACTTCACGGGCCTCCGGGGTGATGATGCTGGCGCGCAGCACCACCGACATTTCCTGTTCGCCCCGTGCGTGCGCCGCACGTATATCGTTAGCTGTGATAAGTTTTTTCACCTGCCCCTTCCTCCTTTTGGCTGAGCTCAGTCAGATAATCCACCAGGTGCTGCACGCTTTGCGGGTCATGGCTATTGAGTTCGAAAATCGGCTCCTGAAACCCAATTCCGCGCAGTAATTCCCGCGTTGCGGTCACGTCAGCATCTGGCATATCCGTTTTGCTGATCACGGCGATTTGTCGTTTACTGGCGCCGATATCTAACAGCCCGGCAGGTAAGCGACTTTCTTTGTCATTGGCTGCATGGACATAAATCAACGTATCAACGTCCTGCAGCGTGGTAATTAAGGCGTGATACCAACGGGGGTGACTGAAATATTCCCCAGGAGTATCGATACCGCCATTTTCATTAAATTCCACGGCCTGCGTTTTTCTGGCGAGGGTATAATTCCCCTGTAACGCATTAAAAAGCGTTGTTTTTCCCGCACCGACAGTGCCAACAAACGCAATACGTTTCATAAGCACCTCAGAATTAGCTTTTTGTCAGGTCGCAGAGTGTGAAATTTAATAAACGCCCCAGCCCACTGACCGTTTGCAATAAGGCCTCTTCTACTGCGCCAACCGAGCCGTAGATAACCAATGCGCCGCTGAATCTGTCGAGAAAACCGATGTGTACGTCGGCAGCCTTCATCGCCAGATCGCCGGCAATCATTGCGGTTTCTCCCGGCGTCAGGGTCATAATGCCGATGGCACCTGCTTCGGGAACGCCGATCTTTTTCGCCAGTTCTTCACCAGGATGCGCAATGAGATGCGCCAGCGTGACCTGTTTGCCCGGCACAAATTCCTGAATAATGCGTTCTTTATCCATTGCTCACCGCCTGTGTTAAGACAGGGCTTATCGTGGCAATTTTTTGTCAGGGTAAATAACAAAATTCGGCAAAGAGATTTAAAAGGTGAGTTGGATCACTAAGAATGGGAAAATAAAAAGGCGCGGGAGAAACCCGCGCCGGAATTAATTAAAGTGAAATTACAGCGGTTGTGTTTGTGCCTCAACGACCGCCAGCGCCACCATATTCACGATTCGACGAACAGAGGCAATCGGCGTTAATACATGAACCGGTTTTGCCACGCCCATCAGGACTGGGCCAACCGTAACACCTTCTGAACTGGAGACGCGCAGCAAATTATAACTAATGCGTGCGGCTTCCATATTTGGCATCACCAGAATATTGGCCGACCCTTTCAGCGGACTGTCCGGCATCCGATCGTTACGGATGCTTTCCACCAGCGCGGCATCGCCATGCATTTCACCGTCAATCATCAGGTCAGGCGCACGTGCTTTGATAATCTCCAGCGCGGCACGCATTTTGCCGGCAGACGGGCAGTTAGATGAACCAAAGTTAGAGTGCGACAGCAACGCCACTTTCGGTTCGATACCAAACCGACGCACGGTTTCCGCCGCCATCACGGCGATTTCTGCCAGTTCTTCTGGCTCAGGATCGTCATTGACGTAGGTATCGGCAATAAAGGTGTTACCACTTGGCAGCAGCAGGGCGTTCATCGCCCCAGCGGTATGGACGCCTTCACGGTAGCCAAACACCTCTTTCACCACGCTGAAGTGTTCATGGTAGTCGCCAATGGTGCCGCAGATCATCGCATCCGCTTCGCCGCGCTGCACCATGATCGCGCCAATCACCGTGGTGTTGGCGATCACCGCACGCTGCGCCTGCTCCTGGGTAATGCCACGACGCTTCATGATCTGGTAGTACTCGCTCCAGTACTCTTTAAAGCGCGGATCGGATTCATTATTGACGATCTCAAAATCGACGCCCGCTTTGATCTGCAGCCCCAGTTTCTGAATGCGCATTTCGATCACGCTTGGGCGACCAATCAGGATCGGCTTCGCCAGACCCAGCGTGATCAGCTCCTGCGTGGCGTGCAGGACGCGCGCCTCTTCCCCTTCCGGCAGCACGACGCGTTTCGGTGCTTTACGCGCCTGCGAGAAGATCGGTTTCATGAACAGATTGGTTTTGTAGACAAACTCCGTCAGCTTGTCGATGTAAGCGTCAAAGTCAGCAATCGGGCGCATCGCCACGCCGGAATCCATCGCCGCTTTGGCAACCGCGGGCGCGATTTTGACGATCAGGCGCGGGTCGAACGGTTTTGGAATGATGTATTCCGGGCCGAAGCTCAGATCCTGGTCACCATAGGCCGAGGCCACCACTTCGCTCTGCTCGGCATGCGCCAGTTCGGCAATCGCATGGACCGCAGCCAGCTTCATTTCTTCGTTGATCGCCGTCGCGCCGACGTCCAGCGCGCCACGGAAGATGAACGGGAAGCACAGGACGTTGTTGACCTGGTTCGGGTAGTCGGAACGACCCGTACAGATGATGGCGTCCGGACGCACCTCTTTTGCCAGCGGCGGCAGAATTTCCGGTTCCGGGTTAGCCAGCGCCAGAATCATCGGCGCGCGGGCCATCTTTTTGACCATCTCCTGGGTCAGCACTTTCGGACCTGAACAACCGAGGAAAATGTCCGCACCGTCGATAACGTCATCCAACGTCCGTTTGCCGTCATCTTCTACCGCGTAGGCCGCTTTGGTTTCGGCCATATTCGGCTCGCGACCTTTGTAGATGACGCCTTTGGAGTCACAGACCACGATGTTGTGCTTCTGCATCCCCAACGCCACCAGCAGGTTCATGCAGGCGATCGCCGCCGCCCCCGCGCCGGATACCACCATCCGCACGTCGGAGATATTTTTTTCTACTACCCGCAGGCCGTTAAGAATGGCGGCGGTACTGATGATCGCAGTGCCATGCTGATCGTCATGGAACACCGGAATATTCATCCGTTCGCGCAGTTTCTGCTCGATGTAGAAACACTCTGGCGCTTTGATGTCTTCCAGATTGATCCCGCCGAACGTCGGTTCCAGCGCGGCAACGACGTTAATAAATTTGTCCGGGTCGAGTTCATCGACTTCGATATCGAACACATCAATACCGGCGAATTTCTTAAACAGAACGCCTTTGCCTTCCATGACCGGTTTACCGGCCAGCGCGCCAATATTGCCTAAGCCCAGCACCGCCGTCCCGTTAGAGATAACGGCAACAAGGTTGCCACGCGCGGTGTATTTATACGCAGCCAGCGGGTCTTTTTCGATTTCAAGACACGGCGCTGCGACGCCCGGCGAGTAGGCCAGCGCCAGATCGCGCTGCGTGGCAAGGGGCTTCGTCGGGGAAACCTGGATTTTACCAGGTACCGGGAATTCATGGAAATCAAGGGCGCTTTGCTTTAACTGGTCATCCATCTTGTTGTTCCTTTCACGTATCGTTCAAAAAAGTCACGCGCAGCCAGGTGCGTCGCACATTATCACCGCACTGCGGGACGCAAACTTTGAAGGTCCCCAAACTATCACGACTTAAATAAAGATTTCGTAATCAACTCATAACAACCATGTTACCTCCCTGAGCCAGCATTACCATGCCTGTCTGCTATGCTTTTTTGTGGTGCACCTCATGAATCTCTCAGAAGTGTGATGTTAAGCACTCACCTAACACGTTACTTTTCAAGGAGTATTTCCTATGAACCAGTTAGACGGCATCAAACAATTCACCACTGTCGTGGCCGATAGCGGTGATATTGAGTCTATTCGTCATTACCAACCCCAGGATGCCACCACCAATCCCTCCCTGCTGCTGAAGGCTGCCGGACTGGCGCATTACGCGCATCTGATTGACGATGCTCTCCAGTGGGGGAAGAAACAGGGGAAAACCCAGGAACAGCAGGTTGTCGAAGCTTGTGACAAACTGGCGGTGAATTTTGGTGCGGAAATTCTTAAAAGTATTCCGGGCCGGGTGTCGACCGAAGTGGATGCCCGCCTCTCCTTCGATCAACAAAAGAGCATCGAAAAGGCCCGCCATCTGGTGGATTTGTACCAGCAGCAGGGAATCGATAAATCCCGCATTCTGATTAAGCTGGCTTCCACCTGGGAAGGCATTCGCGCCGCGCAAACACTGGAGAAAGAGGGAATTAACTGCAACCTGACGCTGTTGTTTTCCTTTGCCCAGGCCCGCGCCTGCGCCGAAGCGGGCGTCTTTTTGATCTCCCCGTTTGTTGGGCGTATTTATGACTGGTATCAGGCGCGCAGCCCCATGGATCCGTACGTTGTTGAGGAAGATCCGGGCGTGAAATCAGTGCGCAACATCTACGATTACTTCAAACAGCATCGCTATGAGACGATTGTCATGGGTGCCAGTTTCCGCCGCACTGAACAGATCCTCGCGCTGGCCGGCTGCGATCGCCTGACGATCGCCCCCAATCTCCTGAAAGAACTGCAGGAAAAAGAAGAACCGGTCGAGCGCAAGCTGGTGCCGTCTTCACAAACCTTCCATCGCCCCGCCCCCATGAGTGAAGCCGAATTCCGCTGGGAGCATAACCAGGATGCGATGGCGGTGGAGAAACTCTCTGACGGTATTCGTCTGTTCGCCGTTGACCAACGCAAACTGGAAGACCTGCTTGCAGCCAAACTCTAAATCTTGCCACGGAGTGTTCTATGTCCCGTAAAGACCTTGCTAATGCCATTCGTGCGCTCAGTATGGACGCTGTTCAGAAAGCCAATTCCGGCCACCCCGGCGCGCCGATGGGAATGGCGGATATCGCCGAAGTCCTGTGGAACGACTTTCTCCGCCACAACCCGACCGATCCGAGCTGGTACGATCGCGACCGTTTTATTCTCTCTAACGGTCATGCCTCAATGCTGCTCTACAGCCTGCTGCACCTGACAGGTTACGATCTGCCGATTGAAGAGCTGAAAAACTTCCGCCAGTTACATTCCAGAACGCCGGGGCACCCGGAAATCGGCTATACGCCGGGGGTGGAAACCACGACCGGGCCACTGGGTCAGGGGCTGGCGAACGCCGTCGGTTTAGCCATTGCCGAACGCACGCTGGCGGCGCAGTTCAACCAGCCGGGTCACGAGATTGTCGATCATTTCACGTATGTGTTTATGGGCGACGGCTGCCTGATGGAAGGCATTTCGCATGAGGTCTGCTCACTGGCGGGAACGCTGGGACTGGGCAAGCTGATCGGCTTTTACGATAGCAACGGTATCTCCATTGATGGTGAAACCGACGGCTGGTTTACCGATGACACGGGCAAACGCTTTGAGGCCTACCACTGGCACGTCGTCCACGACATCGACGGTCATGACCCGGAAGCGGTAAAGAAAGCGATTCAGGAAGCGCAGAGCGTGAAGGACAAACCCTCGCTGATAATCTGCCGGACGGTGATTGGCTTTGGCTCGCCGAACAAAGCGGGCAAAGAGGAATCCCACGGCGCGGCGCTGGGCGAAGAGGAAGTGGCGCTGACGCGACAGAAACTGGGCTGGCACCACCCGGCGTTTGAGATCCCGAAAGAGATTTATCGCGCCTGGGACGCCCGTGAAAAAGGCGAGAAAGCACAGCAGCACTGGAATGAAAAATTCGCCGCTTATCAAAAAGCGCATCCGGAGCTGGCCGCCGAGTTCACGCGCCGCATGACCGGCGGTCTGCCAGAGGCGTGGAAAAAGACCACGCAGAAATACATCAACGAGCTTCAGGCGAATCCTGCCAAAATCGCCACCCGCAAGGCATCGCAAAATGCCCTCAACGTCTACGGTCCGCTCCTGCCGGAACTGTTAGGCGGTTCGGCGGACCTTGCACCGAGTAACCTGACAATCTGGAAAGGTTCGACCTCATTGAAAGAGGATCTGGCGGGTAATTACATTCACTATGGCGTGCGTGAATTTGGCATGACCGCCATCGCCAACGGCATCGCCCATCACGGTGGATTCGTGCCCTATACCGCCACCTTCCTGATGTTCGTCGAATATGCGCGCAATGCGGCGCGCATGGCGGCGCTGATGAAGGCGCGGCAGATTATGGTGTATACCCATGACTCTATCGGTCTGGGGGAAGATGGCCCGACGCACCAGGCGGTGGAACAACTGGCCAGCCTGCGTCTGACACCCAATTTCAGCACCTGGCGACCGTGCGATCAGGTTGAAGCGGCGGTGGGCTGGAAGCTGGCCGTCGAGCGTCATGATGGCCCAACGGCGCTGATCCTGTCACGACAGAACCTGGCACAGGTTGAACGCACGCCGGAGCAGGTGAACGCGATCGCCCGCGGCGGTTATGTGCTCAAAGATGGCGGTGGTAAGCCGGATATCATCCTGATAGCCACCGGTTCGGAAATGGAGATAACCCTGCTGGCCGCAGAGAAACTCACCGGTGAAGGGCGCAATGTCCGCGTGGTTTCCCTGCCCTCAACGGATATTTTCGATGCCCAGGACGAGGCATACCGCGAGTCGGTTCTGCCGTCGAACGTCAGCGCGCGCGTCGCGGTTGAAGCCGGTATCGCCGATTACTGGTACAAATATGTGGGCTTAAAAGGGGCGATTGTCGGAATGACCGGTTACGGTGAATCTGCGCCGGCAGAGAAGCTGTTCCCTTACTTCGGCTTTACGGTTGAGAACATTGTCGAGAAAGCACACAAGGTTTTGAACGCCTGATGTATGCAACGCCGGATGTATGCAACGCCGGATGACGACGCTAACGCGTCTTATCCGGCCTACGAAAAGCTATCTGTAGGTCGGATAAGACGCAGTCGCCATCCGACAGAAAATCAACGCGTGATCCATAGCGTGGGCCAGGCATCTGGCCCATGCCAGCCATCACAGCTCGGCTCTTCGGCATAACGCACCAGACGAAAACGCTGGCCGTCAAAACGCCAGCGCGTCTGGATGCCACAATCCGTTAATCCCCGCCCCTTTGCCAGAGTGACCAGTTCGCGCGACTTCTCATCAAACATGGCGTTCATCAACTCCATGTCATTGCTTTCCGCACCGCTGTTGAACGGTAAACGCAGCCGCACGGCGTGTGAGGCCAACGGTTTTTTACGCGACACGATCCACGCCAGATCGATAGTGTTATACGCCCCGGCTTCACAGGCAATCATCAGCAAGGCTTTGTCATCAGTAAGGGCGGTCACCCGCACCTCGCGGCGTGAAGGATCGAGTGAACACTTGATGCCGTTCATTCGCCAGTTGCCGTAATCAAGAAGGTCGTTGCGTTCGTCGAGGGAGAGCGGTGTTGGCGTCGGGTTAACGACGGCTACGCCTTTCAGCGCCGGGGCGGGCGGAACGCTGAGCGGTGGATCGTTACCTTTCTCAATCCACGCCGTTTCACTGCCTACCCGCTTTTGCTGCGCGTCGATGAACAACAGCGCGGCTTTCAGCCCGGCCAGCGAAATTATCTGATTGCCCTTTTGCAGGGTGACTGCCTTCCCGTCCTGAATCGTCGCCAGAAATTCTGCAATGGTTGTCGTGTCGTCCGTCATCAGGTGCCACGACGTTATTCGCCAGTGTTCCGGGCTCAGCGCCAGCGGTTTGCCGTCCAGCAACAGACGGGGCGCAATGTCCGCTTCATTGGACGGCGCGGTCAATCCGCCAAGATCGAGGCGCAGGACAGCATCGGTATGCGCCCCGGCGCTGCGACTCAGGGTCATCACCAGCCCACCGTGTTCCCCGGTGTTACGCGCGACGCAAAAATTCTGGTTATTACAGGTTACCTGCCAGTCAGAAAAGGCCTGTTGCGCGGGCGCGGCCCACAGCAAGCGGGCCGGAATCAGACCGAGCAGGAAAAGGAAAATAACGCGATAGCGCATGGACGGTAATAACCCCAGAAGTCAAACGAACAACACAGGTCGTATCTTCGTTGTGCTGTTCACCATGCTCAATCGGATTTGTCGGATAGATTCAATAATTCGTAAAGAAATATAAACCTTATTTATCAATCCATTAAATGAGAGGATTGCAAATAGTTGAGCAATAACACGGTCTTACCGTCTCGTATCTCACCGGTTTTAATCATTTCCAGCGCCCGGGTAAACGGCAATTCCAGCACGGCAATATCTTCATCTTCAACGCCGCCACCTGCACTGGCGCGCTGACTTTCGCTGTATTCGGCAATAAAGAAGTGAATCAGCTCCGTCACGCCGCCGGGGGACATGTACAGCTCAAAGAGCTTACGCACCTCGCCCACTTCATAGCCCGTCTCTTCAATGGCCTCTTTGCGAATGCAGGCTTCTGGTTCATCGTTGTCCAGTAAGCCGGCGCAGGTTTCAATCAACTGCCCGCTTTCGTTACCGTTCACCCATGTCGCTACGCGGAATTGACGAATCAGCACGACGGTCTTTTTCTCTGCGTTATACAGCAGAATCGTTGCCCCATTGCCGCGATCGTACACTTCGCGTTTGTGGCGGATGACCTCGCCGTTCGAGCGGGTGAGATCGTAAGTGATATTGCGCAGGATGAAATAATTATCAGAAAGGACTTTGTCTTTAACGAGGGTGATTTTTTGCGACATACCGGCTCCACAGCGTAAGAAGAGAAATCATACTACGCCGTGAAGCCGGTTTTGGTTAGTGAGATTTCACCGAATTAATGCCCAGCCAGTCGATGATGCCCTGCGCGGCATGACGTCCTTCCGCCATTGCCGTAACCACCAGGTCGGCGCCGCGAACCGCATCGCCACCGGCAAAGATCTTCGGGTTACTGGTCTGATACCGGTACGCGCTCTCGACGTTTGCCGCGATGCGTCCCCAGCTATCCACCTGAACACCGTGGGTCTCCAGCCACGGCATCCCGTGCGGATGGAAACCAAACGCCATGATCACGGCGTCTGCCGGCATCACAAACTCGCTGCCTGCGATCGGCACCGGACGGCGGCGTCCCTGGGAATCCGGCTCACCTAATTGCGTACGCAGGAAACGAATGCCGCAAACGCGCCCGTCCGCGCTCAGTTCCAGATCGACCGGTTGCACGTTGAACTCGAAGTTAGCCCCTTCTTCGCGCGCGTTTTTCACCTCTTTTTTCGAACCCGGCATGTTGGCTTCGTCGCGGCGATAGGCGCAGGTTACCTGACTTGCGCCATGACGCAGCGCGGTACGCACGCAGTCCATCGCCGTATCACCGCCGCCCAGCACCACCACGTTGAGTCCGGCGGTGTCGATGTACGGTTCTTCAGGATGTTCGTCCAGCCCCATCACCTGTTTGGTATTGGCAATCAGGAACGGCAGCGCGTCGTAGACCCCCGGTGCATCCTCATTGGGCAGGTCAGCCTTCATCGAACGATAGGTTCCTACGCCGACAAACACGGCGTCGTAATCTTCCAGCAACGCCTCCATTTTCACGTCTCTGCCCACTTCGCAGTTCAGCTCAAAATGGATCCCCATTGCGCTGAAGATTTCCCGACGGCGCGCCAGCAGTGATTTATCCAGTTTGAAGGCCGGGATGCCAAAGGTCAGCAGCCCGCCGATTTCCGGGTGGCGGTCAAAAACGGTGGCGCTGACGCCGTGACGCGCCAGCACGTCCGCGCAGGCAAGCCCTGCCGGGCCGGCACCAATAATCGCCACGCGCTTATCAACCTTCTGGACATGGCTCAGATCCGGGCGCCAGCCTTTACCCAACGCACGGTCAGAGATGTAGCGTTCAATGTTACCGATCGTCACCGCACCATGCTCGTCGCGCACCGTACAGGCACCTTCGCACAGTCGATCCTGCGGACAGACGCGCCCGGTAATTTCCGGCAAGCAGTTCGTCTGGTGAGACAGCTCTACCGCCGCATCAATATTCCCGGCTTTCACCAGTTCAATCCACTGGGGGATGTGGTTATGCAGCGGGCAGGTCCATTCGCAAATGCTGTGCTCACCGCACTTCAGGCAGCGAGAGGCCTCCTGTTCTGCCTGCGCCGTACGAAAGGGCAGATAGATTTCGTCAAAGCTGACTTTTCGCGCGTCGATAGCCAGTTTACCCGGCTCACCGCGCGCAGGCGTCGCGTGCATTTGCTCAATTTTGCTCATCCCGGGGGAGGCCGTCGCCGTCGCATCCGCATGCCAGGGCTGATTCTCCTGCCGGGCTGTACGTAAACGTCGCGCTTTTGCCAGTCGGGTTAACGTCCCTTCCGTCACCAGTTGCAGCGCGTCAGCAGGACAGTTTTCCACGCAGGCCGGTCCATTTTCCCGCCCCTGACAGAGGTCGCATTTATGCGCCGTTGCTTTGACCTGATCTTTGGCGACGGGCGTCAGGACTATCTGCATCGTGCCAAACGGACAGGCCACTACGCAGGATTTACAGCCGATACACTTTTGCTGATTAACCTGCACGCTGTCGTTGACGTGGCTTATCGCCCCGTTCGGACAACTGCGGGCGCAAGGAGCATCTTCGCAATGGTGGCAGGTTACCGCACTCCGCTGATGCTGATGCTTGATGACAGTGACCCGGGGCTGGTAGTGACGTTGGCTAAGGACATGTTGCTCTTCATTGTGGGCCAAGACACAAGCCACTTCACAGGCATGGCATCCCAGGCACTGTTGGCTGTTGGCCATAATAAAACGGTTCATGGCGACCTTCTTTTTTGGTTGTAAAAACCTTATTCTTTATATAAGTGTTGTTATTAACCGACTGACCACACGTCGGCAATGTTCATTTGCCCAGGAAGCGCAACTATTTCTACAGAACCTGTGGCAGATCAATTTATTTCAGCCCAGGTGAAATTACGTTTCAGATCTGCGAGGGATTTTCACCGTAAGCACTTTTAAAGGAAATTACGCGTGTGATCGTCAAACGCCCTGTCTCGGCCAGTCTGGCCCGGGCCTTTTTTTACATTGTCCTGCTCTCGATTCTCTCGACCGGCGTTGCGCTACTGACGCTGGCAAGCAGCTTGCGGGATGCCGAGGCCATTAACGTGGCGGGGTCTTTGCGCATGCAGAGCTATCGTCTGGGGTACGATCTGCAAAGCCAAAGCCCGCAGTTAAACGCCCATCGTCAACTCTTTCAGCAGGCATTAAACTCACCGGCATTAAACAATTTGAATGCCTGGTATGTGCCTCAGGCGGTGAAAGGACGCTACGCGCAACTGCATGCCAACTGGCTGGAAATGAACAACCGCCTGATCGATGGCGACCTGCAGTGGTATCAGGACAACATTAACGCCTACGTCGATAAGATCGATCTCTTCGTGCTGGCATTGCAACACTATGCCGAACGTAAAGTGATGCTGGTGGTGGGGATCTCGCTGGCGGGCGGTTTCGGGATCTTTACCCTCGTCTTCTTCACCCTGCGACGTATTCGTCATCAGGTTGTGCGCCCGCTTAATCAGTTGGTAATGGCCAGTCAGCGCATTGAACACGGTCAGTTTGACTCACCGCCGCTGGACACGCACCTCCCCAATGAACTGGGGCTGCTGGCGAAAACCTTTAATCAGATGTCGAGCGAACTGCACAAGCTGTATCGCTCGCTGGAAGCAACGGTCGAAGAAAAGACCCACGATCTCCATGAAGCCAAACGTCGTCTGGAAGTGCTGTACCAGTGCTCTCAGGCGCTGAATACCAGTCAGATTGATGTGCACTGCTTCCGTCATATTTTGCAGATTGTCCGTGATAACGAAGCGGCGCAATTCCTCGAACTTACCGTCGGCGAAAACTGGCGCATCAGCGAGGGCGAAAAACAGACCAACCTGCCCATGCAAATCCTGCCGGTAACCATGCAGGAGACGGTCTACGGCGAGCTGCACTGGCAAAGTCAGCATGTCGCCAGCGCGATCCCGCTGTTAAATAGCGTATCGACAATGCTGGGCCGCGGTCTGTACTTCAACCACGCGCAGAAACACTTCCAGCAACTGTTGCTGATGGAGGAACGCGCCACCATTGCCCGCGAGCTGCATGATTCGCTGGCGCAGGTGCTCTCGTATCTGCGCATTCAGTTGACGCTGCTCAAACGCGCCATTCCGGAAGATAACGCCCCGGCGCAGGCCATTATGGATGATTTCTCGCGGGCGCTGAACGATGCCTATCGTCAGTTGCGAGAACTGCTGACCACCTTCCGCCTGACGTTACAGCAGGCTGATTTACCTTCTGCCCTGCATGAGATGCTCGAAGCGCTGCAGGGGCAGACTGCGGCTAAACTCTCTCTGGACTGCCGCCTGCCGACGCTGGCTCTCGACGCGCAGATGCAGGTCCATTTATTGCAGATTATCCGTGAAGCGGTGCTCAACGCGATGAAGCACGCCAATGCCAGTGAGATTGCCGTCAGCTGTGTGACGGCGCCTGATGGTAATCACACGGTGTATATCCGTGATAACGGAGTGGGCATCGGCGAGCCTAACGAACCAGCGGGGCATTATGGCCTGAACATTATGCGCGAGCGTGCGGAACGTCTTGGCGGTACATTAAGTTTCTCGCAGCCTTCCGGCGGCGGGACGTTAGTGAGCATTAGCTTTCGCTCGACGGAATCAGAAGAGGACGCGAGTCATCTGACATAAATTCGCACAAAACCGGACGTGAGCGTGCGGGAAGCTGACAAACGCTGTAATCAGGCATGATAATTTACATTATCTCCTTTTTTTCTCCACGTTTGGCTCGTACCTTCCCGCTACAGTGAAGCAAGTCATACCTATAAAGATATGTAGAATAATGAGGTCCTCTTTCTGATGGCGAATTTCTTTATCGATCGCCCCATATTTGCCTGGGTGCTGGCTATCCTGTTGTGTCTGACAGGTACCCTGGCTATTTTCTCGTTGCCGGTGGAACAATATCCGGATCTGGCGCCGCCAAACGTGCGTATCACCGCGAACTATCCCGGCGCCTCCGCGCAAACGCTGGAAAACACCGTCACCCAGGTCATTGAACAGAACATGACCGGCCTCGATAATCTAATGTACATGTCATCGCAAAGCAGCGGTACCGGACAAGCGTCGGTGACGCTGAGCTTCGTTGCCGGCACCGATCCGGATGAAGCCGTACAGCAGGTCCAGAATCAGCTGCAGTCAGCGATGCGTAAACTGCCGCAGGCGGTACAGAACCAGGGCGTGACGGTACGTAAGACCGGGGATACCAACATCCTGACGATTGCCTTTGTCTCCACTGACGGTTCGATGGATAAGCAGGATATTGCGGACTACGTTGCCAGTAATATTCAGGATCCACTCAGCCGGGTGAACGGCGTCGGCGATATCGATGCCTACGGCTCGCAATATTCCATGCGCATCTGGCTGGATCCGGCAAAGCTCAACAGTTTCCAGATGACCGCGAAAGATGTCACTGACGCCATTGAGTCGCAAAACGCGCAGATCGCCGTCGGACAGTTGGGTGGAACCCCTTCCATTGATACCCAGGCGCTGAACGCCACCATTAACGCCCAGTCGCTGCTGCAAACGCCGGAACAATTTCGCGCCATTACGCTGCGCGTCAATCAGGATGGTTCAGAAGTGACCCTGGGCGATGTCGCCACCGTCGAAATGGGGGCTGAGAAGTATGACTATCTCAGCCGCTTCAATGGCAATGCGGCGTCCGGGCTTGGGGTTAAACTGGCGTCGGGAGCCAACGAAATGTCCACCGCGACGCAGGTGATTAAGCGCCTTGATGAGCTGGCGCAATACTTCCCGCACGGTCTGGAGTACAAGGTGGCCTATGAAACCACCTCTTTCGTTAAAGCCTCCATTGAAGACGTGGTGAAAACATTGCTGGAAGCCATCGCGCTGGTATTCCTCGTAATGTACCTGTTCCTGCAAAATTTCCGCGCCACATTGATCCCCACGATTGCCGTACCGGTGGTGCTGATGGGCACCTTCTCGGTGCTCTATGCCTTCGGTTACAGCATCAACACCCTGACCATGTTTGCGATGGTACTGGCGATCGGACTGCTGGTGGATGACGCCATCGTGGTGGTGGAAAACGTCGAGCGTATTATGAGTGAGGAAGGTCTCACGCCACGCGAGGCAACGCGAAAATCGATGGGACAAATTCAGGGCGCGCTGGTCGGTATCGCGATGGTGCTGTCAGCCGTCTTTGTGCCGATGGCCTTCTTTGGCGGAACCACCGGGGCAATCTATCGTCAGTTCTCCATTACCATTGTGGCGGCAATGGTGCTTTCCGTGCTGGTGGCGATGATCCTCACCCCTGCCCTGTGCGCCACCTTGCTTAAACCGCTGCACAAAGGCGAGCATCACGGGCAAACCGGTTTCTTCGGCTGGTTTAACCGCACCTTCAACCGTAACGCCGAGCGTTACGAGAAAGGCGTAGCCAAAATTCTGCATCGCAGCCTGCGCTGGATCCTGATCTATGTGTTGCTGCTTGGCGCGATGGTAGTTCTGTTCCTGCGTCTGCCAACCTCGTTCCTGCCGCTGGAAGACCGCGGCATGTTTACCACGTCGATTCAGTTGCCGAGTGGCTCTACGCAGCAGCAAACCTTAAAAGTGGTGCAGGAAGTCGAGAAATATTACTCCACCCACGAAAAAGATAACGTCCAGTCCGTGTTTGCGACAGTCGGTTCCGGGCCGGGTGGCAACGGTCAGAACGTGGCGCGTATGTTCGTACGCCTGAAAGACTGGGGCGAACGCGACTCCACCACCGGCACCTCGTTTGCCATTATCGAACGTGCGACGAAGGCTTTTAACAAAATCAAAGAGGCGCGCGTATTCGCCAGCAGCCCGCCAGCCATCAGCGGTCTCGGCAGTTCCGCAGGCTTTGACATGGAACTGCAGGATCACGCCGGTGCCGGTCATGACGCCTTAATGGCCGCACGCGACCAGCTGATTCGTCTGGCGTCGCAGGATAGCGCCCTGACCCGTGTGCGCCACAACGGTCTGGACGACAGCCCACAGTTGCAAATTGATGTCGACCAGCGCAAAGCCCAGGCGCTGGGCGTATCCATTGACGATATCAACGATACGTTGCAGACCGCCTGGGGGTCGAGCTACGTCAACGACTTTATGGATCGCGGCCGCGTGAAGAAGGTTTACGTTCAGGCTGCTGCGAAATACCGCATGCTGCCAGATGATATCAACCTGTGGTACGTGCGCAATAACAGCGGCGGCATGGTGCCTTTCTCTGCCTTCGCCACCTCACGCTGGGAGACCGGTTCTCCGCGCCTGGAGCGCTACAACGGCTATTCTGCCATCGAGATTGTCGGTGAAGCTGCGCCCGGTGTGAGCACCGGGACGGCGATGGATGTGATGGAGTCGCTGGTGCGTCAGTTGCCAACCGGATTTGGTCTGGAATGGACTGCCATGTCCTACCAGGAGCGGCTCTCCGGGGCGCAGGCACCGGCCCTGTATGCCATTTCACTGCTGGTGGTATTCCTGTGCCTGGCCGCGCTGTATGAAAGCTGGTCGGTACCGTTCTCGGTTATGCTGGTGGTGCCGCTGGGGGTCATTGGTGCGCTGCTCGCCACCTGGATGCGCGGTCTGGAAAATGATGTCTATTTCCAGGTCGGGCTACTGACGGTCATTGGTCTCTCCGCCAAAAACGCCATTCTGATCGTTGAATTTGCCAATGAGATGAACGAGAAAGGACACGATCTTCTGGATGCGACGCTGCACGCCTGTCGGCAGCGCTTACGTCCGATCCTGATGACCTCGCTGGCGTTTATCTTCGGCGTGCTGCCGATGGCTATCAGCAACGGGGCAGGTTCCGGCGGTCAACACGCCGTCGGGACGGGCGTCATGGGCGGGATGATCTCAGCAACGGTGCTGGCTATCTATTTTGTGCCACTGTTCTTCGTCCTGGTCCGTCGCCGTTTCCCGCTGAAACCGCGCCAGGAATAAGCGATAAAAAAAGGCGACCTGCCAACGGGTCGCCCTTCCTGTGTGATGAATCTCACACGGTATGTTCTGTTATTTGGTCATCCTTCCAGAAATTTATTTGCGAAGCATCACTTCAATAAAATCTTTCCAGTTCCCCAGTTCGCGTTCAATCATAACAACCTCTGCTTTTTATTATGGGCATTCTACAAAAATATTATCTCCTGGTGAAGACAAATTAACCAATTGCTGTGATTACATCCTCCGGGGTGTGGGGTAATGTCATCACTATGGCGCGCTACCCATAAATTTTATGTGACATACAGCAATAATTCGAAACAATCATACGTTATCTGGTACTCCTTCAATTTTGATTAAAAAACAGGTGGCTGCAAGTGGGAAATTCCGAATTTTGATTAAGCCGTAAATCTCCCCGGATTCAGGAATTATTATTCACATTACTTCAACAATGTTATATTTACCGATCACGATTAAATGACAAAATGTATTATCGGACGTAACGATATTGATGACTATATAGTCAATTTACGTTAATAAGGATGCAAATGATTACCCTCTACGGTATTAAAAATTGCGACACCATTAAAAAGGCCCGCCGCTGGCTGGAAGCGCGTGGCATTGACTACCGTTTTCACGATTATCGTGTCGATGGTCTGGACAACGCCCTTCTCACTTCATTTATCAATGAATTAGGTTGGGAGTCGCTTCTCAACACCCGTGGAACAACGTGGCGCAAGCTGGACGAAACCACGCGCAGTCACATCACCGATGCAGCGTCTGCCGCCGCATTAATGACTGAAATGCCGGCGATCATCAAACGCCCATTGCTCTGCGCGCCCGGTAAGCCTATGCTGCTGGGTTTTAGTGAATCCAGTTATCAGCAGTTTTTTGACGAGGTGTAGTCTATGTCGTGCCCGGTTATTGAGCTGACACAGCAGCTTATTCGCCGCCCTTCCCTGAGCCCGGATGATGCGGGATGTCAGGCGTTGATGATTGAACGCCTGCGCGCGATCGGTTTTACCGTTGAGCGTATGGATTTTGCCGATACTCAGAATTTTTGGGCATGGCGTGGACAGGGTGAGACGCTGGCGTTTGCCGGTCACACCGACGTTGTGCCAGCGGGCGATGCCGATCGCTGGATCAACCCGCCTTTTGAGCCAACTATTCGCGACGGGATGTTGTTCGGTCGCGGCGCGGCGGATATGAAAGGTTCGCTGGCGGCCATGGTGGTGGCGGCAGAGCGCTTTGTCGCTCAGCACCCAAACCACAAAGGACGTCTGGCGTTTCTGATCACCTCAGATGAAGAGGCCAGCGCAAAAAACGGCACCGTCAAGGTTGTCGACGCGCTGATGGCGCGTAATGAGCGCCTGGATTACTGTCTGGTCGGCGAACCCTCAAGCACCGAAGTGGTTGGTGACGTGGTGAAGAACGGTCGTCGCGGCTCGCTGACCTGCAACCTGACCATTCATGGCGTGCAGGGGCACGTCGCCTATCCGCATCTGGCGGATAACCCGGTACACCGCGCCGCGCCGATGCTCAACGAACTGGTAAGCATTGAGTGGGATCAGGGCAATGAATTTTTCCCGGCCACCAGCATGCAGATTGCCAACGTCCAGGCTGGCACCGGTAGCAATAACGTCATTCCCGGGGAACTGTTCGTGCAGTTCAACTTCCGTTTCAGTACCGAACTGACCGACGAGATGATCAAAGCGCGGGTGCACGCGCTGCTCGAAAAACATCAGTTGCGCTATACGGTGGACTGGTGGCTCTCCGGTCAGCCGTTCCTGACCGATCGCGGGAAGCTGGTGGATGCCGTCGTGAACGCCATCGAGCACTATAATGAAATTAAACCGCAGTTGCTGACCACGGGCGGTACGTCTGATGGACGGTTTATCGCTCGCATGGGAGCACAGGTCGTGGAGCTGGGTCCGGTGAATGCCACGATTCATAAAATCAATGAATGCGTGAACGCCGCCGACCTGCAGCTACTTGCCCGTATGTATCAACGTATTATGGAACAACTCGTCGCCTGACGAGGTTCCTGCAAGAGGTAACGCGCATGGACTGGTTGGCAAAATATTGGTGGATTCTGGTGCTGGTGTTTTTGGTAGGTGTGCTGCTGAACGTGATCAAGGATCTCAAACGCGTCGACCACAAAAAATTCCTCGCCAATAAGCCGGAACTTCCTCCGCATCGTGACTTTAACGATAAGTGGGATGACGACGACGATTGGCCGAAGAAAGACCAACCGAAGAAATAACCAAAGGCCGGAAGGGATCCCTTCCGGCCTTGTCTTTTAGATCATCTCAATCACGTCATCATCATTTGGCGTACCGCCGCTGAGCGCTTCATCAAAATAGTGCTTCGGCACGGTATAGCGCAAATGATCGAGGGCAAACTGCATGCTACGGTCGTCTATCGCGTGACCGAGGTCTTCCACGATATCCAGCGTGACATCTCCGCCTACACTTAACAGCGCGTCCTGAGCGGCCACCGCATGCGAAAGTTCAATCACCCGATCTTCACCACCGTGGATCAGATGGAAAGTGGTGGCGGTCGGCGCGGTTTCCGGCAGGCTGGCATAGCGTCCGTTAAACGCAATCACCCGCGAGGCAAGGCCCGGCTCGGCTTTGATGCTCTCCAGCACCATAATCGCCCCCTGAGAGAAACCAATCAGCGCCGTGGCATTTGCCCCTACGCCACTCTGTTTTTGCCAGTAGCGCACCGTTTCGATAAATACCGGCATGATCGCGTCAATCCGCGCCTGGCGATTCTCTTCCGTCACCCCTTGCACTGAAAACCACTGACGCCCGGATGCCGGACCGCTCGGCTCAACGCCACCGATGCTGACCACCAGCGCGTCCGGGAAGAGAGGGGCAAACCACGAACCGATCTCACCCATTGCGACGGGGTTATCGCCCACGCCATGAAACAGCAGCAACAGCTGTTGAGCAGGTTGGGTCGGACTTTGAACAACAAAATGGTCATGTTTCATGGCGGTCTCCTTAACTGATGCCGTTAATTCTACGCTGCTCAATCGCAATGACCATGCCAGAAAATTGAAGGAGTTAGTGAAAAAATTGCCATTGCAGAATGCGATTACGGTCATGATCGGTCCGCTCGGGGTCCAGCGCGGTTAACGCCTGCGTCGCCTCTTCTCGCTGACGCTTCAGCAGTGCTTTACGCCCTGAAAGGCGCAACGTCAGACAGAGATCTGCATCGCTAAGCCGCGCTTGCAGGCTGCCCCGCAGCGCCGGTAACGGCAGCGTGCTGGTCGCCAGCAGGCGGCTCAAACCGCCAAGCGAGGTCAACAACGGACGATGTGCGAAGGCAAACCCCGCCAGCGTCAGCCAGTCATCTTCATTAAGCGTAGTCGTTTTCAACGGCTCAACCGGAATCGCCTCCCCATTCCACCGCGCAAGAATGTCGGCATCGCGACGTAAGCGGTGATGCTCATATTCAGCCAGACGTCTTCCCGCCGCGTTTAGCGGCAGGAGTGCCATTGCGGTATAGCAGCCGCTGCTGGCCTCCTTGTGATTCCCTACGCGCACCAGGATGAAACCGCAGCGCTGCCAGAAGCGCCACAGCTCAGGCGTATAGCCAAAGCTAACGGAAAGGTAGTCACAGTTTGCCGCATGAGCCTGCGCGATCAGCTGTTGTCCAATACCCTCGCGCTGACGTCCCGGATGGACGGCGATGCGGCTGATCCGACGACCAGTCAAGGTAGCTGCCAGCGGATCGCCGCCGTGCGCCGCCAGCGACTGCGCGACGAGATTCCCCCGAGGTCGCCGAAATCCCGCCCAGACGGCCTGGCTGAGTTCGGGAGCAAGGCCGCCTTCCTCAACCAGCCAAAGCGCCCCGACGATTTGCCCATCACAGGCGGCGTTGAAAAAATGCTGGCCCGGCGCATCCATCATTCGGCGTAGATCCAGCGGAGAGGTGCGGTAATGCGCCCCGGAAAGCAGTCGGTAGACCGCCAGAGGCATTTCCGGCCGCGTCTGCCAGGCGTCCTGTTCGAAAGGGGCAATCGTAATGCTGCCCTGCGGTGTGGCCGCAAAACGGTCATCATCAAAAACCAGCGCGTCGCTGACCCATTTCTCCAGCGGGCAGCCCTGCGCCCAGCGAACGGGTTGCCGGAGTTCATAACGCTGTAGTTTTGGAAAGCGGGCGCAGAACTTCAACAAAAAGCCGCGTCCGGTACCTTCGTAGCCCTGTACCGTTGTGGTCAACAGGGTGCGCGGGAAACGGGAAACAAGGCGCAGAAGGAGCGGCGCGGGGATCGCCGCGGCTTCGTCTACCACCAGCCAGTCGGCGCGCACCACCGTACTCAGCAGCGCATCCGGTGCCATAAAGCAGAAGTTGCCGCCGGCAAACTGAGCCAGCACGTCCGTTGCCGCTTTTGCCGGCGCGGTCACGATAGCGCTGCCCTTGATGCGCGAAATCAACTGCCCCGCCAGCGCCGATTTACCGCGCCCACGCGCGGCGGTGACCGTGGCGATCCCTTCGGGCATCTGTAACAACTGCGCCAGAATAGCCGCCTGTTCAGGCAGCGGCGAACCGGTTGCGGACTGCCAGTGGGGACGTTCAGGAAAATGGGGTACACAAAACGGCTGAGACTGCTGCCAGCACAGCGTCTGCTCATCCGCCGCAATGAGTCGACGGATGTGATCGATAAAATGGGGGGTCGCAATAGGTTGCGCGCAGTCGCTCCAGCGCAGCGAATCCGTATCAGGACAGTGATGCCAGCGCGCCAGTGGCGGCGCGAGTAGCACCAGCCAACTGCCCGCTCGCAGCGTTCCGCTTAACGCGGCAAAGGCCGCCGCATCAAACCCTGCCAGCGCATCGAAGATGGCATGGCGGAATTCGCGCCCCAGGAGCGTTTGCAGCGCCAGCGGCGTGCAGCAGGGTTCAGCGGACACATCAGGGGAAACCCATAGCCAGTCGCCGGGTAATGTGTCACGCAGGCGCTGCGCCTGTTCATGACACCAGGACGCCTCGCCGCTCAGCAACAGCAGACGACGAATCCCCTCCCGGGTCATTTGTGCGGTTAACGCATTCAGCGCGGTATAACCAGACATCCCTGCCTCAGAAGTTAAAAACCTTTGCCAAAGGTATTACATTGCGCCGGGTTGCCGCTATCAAAACCGCGCTTAAACCAGCTATAGCGCTGCTCTGACGTTCCATGGGTGAAACTGTCCGGAACGACGCGGCCCTGACTTTGCTGCTGGAGACGATCGTCACCAATCGCTTCGGCGGCATTCAGCGCCTCTTCCAGATCGCCAGACTCCAGAACGCCCTGCTGCTGCATACTGTTACCCCAGACGCCAGCAAAGCAGTCCGCCTGCAGTTCCATACGCACAGAGAGTTGGTTGACTTCCGCCTGCGAGGCGTTCTGCTGCATCTGACGTACTTTCGGTTCGATGCCCAGCAGTTTCTGGACGTGATGTCCCACTTCGTGAGCAATCACATAGCCCTGAGCGAAATCCCCCTCCGCGCCCAGTTTTTCTTTCATGTCATCGTAGAAGGAGAGATCGATATAGACCGTGCCATCCGCCGGGCAGTAAAACGGCCCCATAATGGATTGTCCGGTACCGCAACCGGTACGCGTCGCCCCACGGTACATCACGAGTTTTGGCGGTTGGTAGGTGCGGCCCATTTTTTCAAACTGTTGACCCCAGGAGTCTTCCGTTGTCGCCAGAATCACCGAGGTAAATTTTGCCGCTTCGTCTTCATTCGGGCTAATGGAACGCGAAGACTGCTGCGGTGAGACCGGTTGTCCCGTCATCAGTCCCGTTAAATCGACACCGTAATACCCGGCAACCAGCACGACGATGAGCAGAATAATCCCGCCTTTGCCGCTCGGCAGACGAAACCCTGGCCCGCCCAGAGAAGGACCGCCACCCGAGTTGCTGCGCCTGTCTTCCACATTGTCACTTTCACGACGCCCTTGCCAGCGCATACTCACCTCAACAATATATTCGTTATGATGATGATCGTAGGCGGTTCAGCGCAAGATTACCACAGGAAAGCGCGATTGAAGTGCGCAGAGCAGGCCGGAGAATGTTCCCCGGCCCGAAAGGCGAGTTAGTCGAGATTCACACCCAGACGACGTGCAACGGTTTCATAGGCTTCAATCAGGCCACCCAGGCTCTGGCGGAAACGGTCTTTGTCCATTTTTTCGAGGGTCTCTTTATCCCACAGACGGCTGCCATCCGGAGAGAATTCATCACCGAGAACCACTTCGCCTTTGTACAGACCGAACTCCAGTTTGAAGTCGACGAGGATCAGCCCCGCATCATCGAACAGTTTTTTCAGCACGTCATTCGCTTTATAGGTCAGCTCTTTCATTCGTGCCAGATTCTCTTTGCTCACCCAACCAAAGGTTTCGCAGTAGGAATCGTTGACCATCGGGTCATGCATTGCATCGTTTTTCAGGAACAGGTCGAATAACGGCGGATTCAGTTCGATGCCCTCTTCAATACCCAGACGTTTAACCAGAGAGCCTGCCGCACGGTTACGCACCACGCACTCGACCGGCACCATATCCAGCTTTTTCACCAGACATTCGGTATCGGAAAGCAGTCGCTCCATCTGCGTCGGGATACCCGCTTCGGCCAGTTTGGTCATGATGAAATAATTAAACTTATTATTTACCATGCCTTTACGATCAAACTGCTCAATGCGTGCGCCATCCCCTGCTGACGTATCATTGCGGAATTCGAGCACCAACAGGTCCGGGTTTTCCGTGCTGTATACGGTCTTCGCTTTACCACGATACAACTCAGCTTGCTTTTGCATCTTCATTACTCCTGGGTGTGATCATTTGTATTCAAAACGGGGAATATTATGCCACGCACACGTTTGCGTAGCACGGAAATAAAAAGGGCCGGATTTCTCCAGCCCTGTTTTTTTACTTGCTAAACGCTGCCTGGAAGATAGCAACCAGCGCGTCGTTCTGGCTCTGCGTCAGGGTATGCCCCTTCGGATCGATAAACTGCAAGCTGCTGCGGTTATCTAAATCACCGACCTGCAGTTTGTAGTCACCGGAAGAGAGCCCAGGATCGCGAGCGCCCAGTTCCTGCCAGCCGCTGTCGGACAGCGGTTTGTAGGTTACTGCCAGGCTCCCCTGCGAACGCGTGCTGTCGGTCACTTTCATACCGACTTTCTCCAGTACTGCCGGGAGGCGCTGCCAAACGGCGTTGAACGGACCACGCACCACCAGCATCGGTAAACCGGTGTCATCGGCGGCGCTCTGCACGTCCATCGTAGCGGTAGAACGGTTCTGCGCGGCATTCGCGGCATCTGTCGCGGTCTTATCGAGCCCCGCAGAAATCACGTTCATCATCTCAGTGCTGTAACGCTGCAGTGAAGCGGCGTCCGCAACAGGTTTACCAGCCTGCTCAAGGTTCACCAGTTTCACCATCACCGCCTGCTGATAGCCCTGCGGTTTAACCGAGATTTGATAACGACCACGATACTGCTCGTCTTCGTCCAGACGGTTCCAGTCAATCCAACCTGTCGTCAGCGTCTGGCTGGCATCATCACGTTTTTCAATCGTGTAGTTTTTAGACTGAATCACGCTGACCACCTGCGGCCACAGCGTATTTCCACGCCCATTTTCCACCAGCAGCGTTGCAGTATCGCCCGCAAACTGGGTCCGGGCCCCGGAGACCAGCGCCAGCGGCTGTGCCGGCGGACGGATATCCAGCGCTTTTCCTACCGCACCACTGCCGTTGGTGACCGGAATGTTGTAGTCGCTCGTGGTCACCGGCAAAATCATACCGGCAGGCGCATGAAGTTCAGCAAGCGGTGCGGCTTCCAGATAGGATTCATCACCACTCACCTGGCGCTTGTAGCGCGAGTCAGAACTACAGGCCGCGAGCAGCAAAACAAGCGAAACACCCGCAACCCTGGCCAGGCGCGACTTTTGTACTGAGTAAGCCATCAAATCTCCCTAAACTTTACAGCAAACCGGCATGCTTGAGCGCCGCTTTGACAATTTCACGACCATTGTCCGTAATCGGTGTCATCGGCAAGCGCAGCGTATCGGTCGCCACAAGGCCCAACGCCTTACATGCCCATTTCACTGGGATAGGGTTGGGTTCGACAAACAGTTTGTTATGTAACGGCATCAGACGCTGGTTAATGGCACGCGCCTCGGCAAAGTGCCCTTCCGCTGCCAGTTTGCACATTTCCGCCATGTCACGCGCCGCAACGTTAGACGTCACGGAGATCACGCCATGACCGCCTAACTGCATAAAATCCATCGCGGTCGCGTCATCGCCGCTGAGCAGCAGAAAATCATCTGAAACCAGCTCTTTGATCTGGTGAACCCGACTTAAGTTCCCTGTCGCCTCTTTAATTGCGACAATATTTTTTAATTCCGCCAGACGGCCAACGGTTTCCGGCAGCATATCGCAACCGGTACGGGATGGCACATTATACAGAATTTGTGGCAGGTCAGTATGTTCAGCGATGGCTTTGAAATGCTGGAACAGACCTTCCTGAGTCGGACGGTTATAGTAAGGCGTCACCGTCAGACAGCCGACAATCCCGCTGTCATTGAAACGCTGCGTCAGACTAATGGCTTCTGCGGTCGCGTTTGCGCCCGTTCCGGCAATCACCGGGATACGTCCATCAGCCAGCTCCAGCGTCATCATCACCACGTCGCCATGTTCGTCATGACTCAGCGTGGCAGACTCACCGGTGGTGCCAACAGAAACGATCGCCGAGGTGCCGCTGGCGACATGATAATCAATCAGTTTTTTCAGGCTTGACCGGCAGACATTACCTTTTTCATCCATCGGTGTAACAAGCGCGACAATACTTCCCGTGAACATGGGCCATCCTCTGTGCAAACAAGTGTCTCAATGTTACGTTTGGTACGACAATAAAAGCAAGCGACGAGAGCCCTTCTGATTGTTGTATGCAGGTTTTTTTTATGCTTTCCTTATGATTACCCCACCTCTCAAAGGAAGAACAGGTTTGACACCTTCATCGCAACATTACCTGGTTATTACTGCGCTGGGTGCCGATCGCCCGGGAATTGTGAACACGATCACCCGCCATGTCAGCAGTTGCGGCTGTAATATCGAAGACAGTCGCCTGGCCATGTTGGGCGATGAGTTTACGTTTATCATGCTGCTGTCGGGTACCTGGAATGCCATCACCCTGATCGAATCGACCCTGCCGTTGAAAGGTGCAGAGCTGGATTTACTGATTGTGATGAAACGTACGACGGCACATCCCCGCCCGCCAATGCCGGCAACGGTATGGGTACAGGTCGATGTGCCGGATTCGCCACATTTAATTGAACGATTTACGGCCCTGTTCGATAACCATCGTATGAACATCGCGGAACTGGTTTCGCGCACGCAACCTGCTGAAAATGATAAGGTGGCGCAGTTATACATCCAGATTACCGCCCACAGTCCGGCGTCAGATGATGCTGCAAATATTGAGCAGGCCTTCAAAGCACTATGTACAGAACTCAATGCACAAGGCAGTATTAACGTTGTTAATTATTCACAACATGATGAACAGGATGGAGTTAAGTAATGAATCCACTGAAAGCCGGTGACATCGCACCGAAATTTAGCTTGCCGGATCAAGACGGGGAACAAGTAAATTTGACCGACTTCCAGGGACAGCGTGTGCTGGTCTATTTCTATCCGAAAGCCATGACGCCAGGCTGTACCGTTCAGGCCTGTGGCCTGCGAGATAACATGGATGAGCTGAAAAAAGCGGGTGTGGACGTGCTGGGTATCAGCACGGATAAACCTGAAAAGCTTTCCCGTTTTGCCGAAAAAGAGCTGCTTAATTTTACCCTGCTGTCCGACGAGGATCATCAGGTCTGCGAGCAGTTTGGCGTCTGGGGCGAGAAATCCTTTATGGGGAAAACCTATGACGGGATCCATCGCATCAGTTTCCTGATTGACGCGAACGGCAAGGTTGAACACGTTTTCGATGATTTCAAAACCAGCAATCACCACGATGTGGTGCTGAACTGGCTGAAAGAAAACGCCTGATTTTCGCGCTGCCGGATGACGGCTAACGTTCTGTCCGGCCTACAGTTTGTAGGCCGGGTAATTTGCTGCCTGTTCAAACGTCCTTTTTACGCACGCCTTTTTATCTCGCACCACCCGTTTATCTTTCGCCCGGAGCGCATTACGACTCGTCAACAACCTGCGCATCCGGCCAGGCATGGACAACGGCCTTGATGAGAGTCGCCAACGGAATAGCGAAGAAAACCCCCCAAAATCCCCACAGTCCGCCAAAGATCACTACCGACAGGATAATCACCAGCGGATGCAGATTCACCGCTTCAGAAAACAGCACCGGCACCAGCAGGTTGCCGTCCAGCGCCTGGATAATCAAATAGACGGCGAAACAACTCCAGAATTCGGTCCCCAGACCAAACTGGAACAGCGCCACGCCAACCACTGGGATGGTCACCACAAAAGCGCCGATATAGGGGATGAGCACAGAAAACCCGACCAACACAGCCAGCAGCAGCGAGTAGTTCAGGCCAAACAGCAGGAAACCAAGCCAAGTGGCCACGCCCACCACCATCATCTCCAGCACTTTACCGCGAATATAGTTGGTAATTTGCTGGTTCATCTCCTTCCAGACCTGTCCTGCCAGGCCGCGATTGCGCGGCAGCACGCGACGCACGGCGTTCAGCATCTGATCTTTGTCTTTGACGAGGAAGAACACCATTAGCGGCACCAGCACCAGATAAACTGCCAGGGTCAGCAAGCCGACCAGAGAGGCCAGCGAATACTTCACCACCGAATCGCCCATCGTCAGCATGCGAGTGCGCATGTTTTCCGCCATGGCATCGATGATGCCCGCATCCATTAAGGCCGGATAACGACGCGGCAGGGTGGCGGCAAAATCCGATAGTTTATTCAACATGCCGGGCATGTCGCGAATCAGTAAGATCCCCTGTTGCCATGCCACTGGCATCACCACAAAGGCCATGAGCAATAGAATGCCGACAAATACAATCAGCACAAGAGAGGTCGCCCAGCGGCGCGAGCAGCCGATGGCTTCGAGACGCACCGTTGGCCATTCCAGCAGATAAGCCAGCACAATGGCGACCAGCAGCGGCGCCAGTAATCCGCTAAAAAAGAAAAGAATGCCAAACCCGGCGACCAGAATAACCAGCAAGGCAATCGCCTCGGGGTCGCTAAAGCGACGGCGATACCATTGCATCAACATTTCGAGCATAAAACCTTCCCTGAACCTCAATAGCGGGATTGCGATCCCGAATTGTATCGAAATGTCACAAAAAAGACTTCGCTTTTTATTGCTGATTCTGGAAACTGAAAAGTCATTTGTGCAGGGTATTCATCGACAAATTTCGCCGTTACACTGCCTGTGTCGGCTAAACGGAACGATACAGCCCGGCATCGGTCAAATGACTATCTCAAAGAAAACAGGACAGAGGTTATGTTCAGGCAGTTCAAGAAAAACCTGGTGGCGACCCTCATTGCCGCGCTGACCCTGGGTCAGGTGGCTCCCGCGTTCGCAGACTCCGCGGACAACCTGCCGGACATGGGAACCTCGGCGGCCAGCACGCTCTCCATCGGGCAGGAAATGCAGATGGGAGATTATTATGTACGCCAGTTGCGCGGCAGCGCGCCGCTGATTAACGATCCGTTACTGGTTCAGTACATTAATAGCTTAGGTATGCGTCTGGTTTCACACGCCGATTCGGTTAAGACGCCCTTCCATTTCTTTTTGATCAATAACGATGAAATCAACGCCTTTGCTTTTTTTGGCGGTAACGTCGTGCTGCACTCCGCGCTGTTTCGCTATTCCGACAACGAAAGTCAGCTCGCCTCCGTCATGGCGCACGAAATCTCACACGTCACCCAGCGCCACCTGGCGCGCGCCATGGAAGATCAGAAACGCAACGCACCGCTGACCTGGGTTGGCGCACTAGGCTCCATTCTGTTAGCGATGGCTAACCCACAGGCCGGGATGGCCGCACTCACCGGTACGCTGGCGGGAAGTCGTCAGGGGATGATCAGTTTTACCCAGCAGAACGAACAGGAAGCCGACCGTATCGGCATTCAGGTCTTACAACGTTCCGGGTTCGATCCGCAGGCAATGCCAACCTTCCTGGAAAAACTGCTCGACCAGGCGCGTTACTCCTCTCGTCCGCCTGAAATTTTGCTGACCCACCCCCTGCCAGAAAGCCGTCTCTCGGATACCCGCAACCGCGCAAACCAGATGCGTCCGGTGGTCGTGCAATCCTCTGAAGATTTCTACCTGGCGAAAGCGCGAACGCTGGGAATGTATAATTCCGGGCGCAACCAACTGACCAGCGACATTCTGGACGAGTGGGCAAAAGGGAATGTCCGACAACAGCGCGCGGCGCAGTATGGTCGTGCGTTACAGGCGATGGAAGCCAGTAAATACGACGACGCTCGCAAAGCGCTGCAACCGCTGCTGTCTGCAGAACCGAATAACGCCTGGTATCTGGATCTGGCAACCGATATCGACCTCGGACAGAAGAAAACCAACGACGCCATTGCCCGACTGAAAAAGGCGCGTGATTTGCGCGTCAACCCGGTCCTGCAACTCAACCTTGCAAACGCCCTGCTGCAGGGCGGTCAGCCACAAGAAGCGGCGACCATCCTCAACCGCTATACGTTTACTAACAAAGACGACGCCAACGGCTGGGATCTGCTGGCGCAGGCGGAAGCGGCGCTGTTTAACCGCGATCAGGAACTGGCCGCCCGTGCGGAAGGGTATGCGCTGGCGGGCCGTCTCGATCAGGCCATTTCGTTACTGAGCAGTGCCAGTTCGCAGGTGAAACTGGGTAGCCAACAGCAGGCACGTTACGATGCGCGCATCGACCAGTTACGCCAGTTGCAGGAACGCTTTAAGCCGTACACGAAAATGTAATAAGGACTTACCATGTCAAAGGCCGTAAAAATCTACCATAACCCGCGTTGCTCAAAGAGCCGCGAAACGCTGAATCTGCTGCAATCGCACGGGGTGGAACCGGAAGTGGTGCTTTACCTGGAAACGCCCGCAGATGCCGCAACGCTGCGTCAGCTGTTGAAGATGCTGGGTATGTCCAGCGCCCGGGAACTGATGCGCCGGAAAGAAGATCTCTACGCATCACTCAACCTGGCAGACAGCAGCCTGAGCGAAGAGGAACTGATTCAGGCAATGGTGGAAAACCCGAAACTGATGGAGCGCCCCATTGTCGTTGCAAACGGCCAGGCGCGCATCGGCCGTCCGCCGGAGCAGGTGCTGGACATTATCGGCTAATCACTACGCCGTAGCGCTTCAAGAAAAGCCTGCGGCGTCATCTCCCCCAGCTTTTTTTGCGCCTTGCCAGTATTGTAACTTTCGCTAATCTCTATCAGCAGCCGGCTGGCCGATACATCCTTTACCCGTGGAACGATCGCCGCCAGCGGAAGATTGACCTGGACAGCATTCTGCACGTTCCGGTTTATTTTGTGCGTTATCCCCCGCGCTATCAGCCTTTGTTCCAGCCCAACGCAATTCGCGTCAGTAATGAAAGTCTCAATAGATTGTATATCAACAGGACAGGCCGCCAGTAGCGTATCCAGCCATTTCATGACCAGATGCGACGAAATCCCCGCATACAAACGCGCATAACACCAGCCGCTCACCGGTTCGCGAGCCCAGAGCAGATGATGCTCCCCGCCATCCTCCATATGCAATGACAGCGGGAGATGGCGTACCTCAAGCAAATGAGGGAATTGCCCGGCCTTCAGTGCTTTTTTCCCCTGCAAACACGCCCCCTGACGCTGCACCATCGCAGGTTTAAGATAACGATTTAGCGTTGCGCGGGAGACGCGAATTCCCAGTCCCTCATTGACCAGCAACAGAAGTTCATCTAACGGCGCGCCGGTGGCATCCCGCAGTCCGTTAACCAGCGCAATTTGTTCCTGTCTCATCGCTTTATGTATCACTTTCGGGGTGGTTTGCCGATCGACCGTCTGCTCTCGTTGACGCCAGCGCCTGACCGTGGTGACCGAAATCCCCAGCTCAGCGGCCAGCGCCCTGTCGCTTTTATCCGACTGCTGCAGATAACGTCGGATGCGCGGTGTGGTGGTGGCATTGGCATGCAGTTTTATTTCCATCGCCAAATCCTTTTTCGCAAAGATAACTAATCATATGAGATTTATATTCATACAGCGAACACATTGTGACCAGACTCACCTTTCGACCAGCATCCTTCACTGATAATCCATTGGCATAACACAACTACCCTCAGCCGATCTTGTACGGAGTTCACAATGAACAATGTTCTGGGATTTCTTGAAGCAAAACTGATGCCGCTTGCGGCCAAAACGGCGCAGCAGCGTCACCTGGGTGCGATCCGCGGTGCCTATGTTTCCTTTATGCCGTTTATTATCGTCGGCTCCATTCTGTTGGTTATCTCCTCTTTTCCGAACCAGACCTATCAGCAATTTATGTCTGGCGCGTTTGGCGAAAGCTGGAGCAGCATTATTGAGATCCCGTTCAACGCGGTGTTCTCAACAATGTCACTGTTTATCAGTTTCCTGGTTGCCTACCGTCTGGCGGAACATTACGGTGAAGACCGTATCTCCTGCGGCATTCTGGCGCTGGTCAGCTTTTTGATCCTCACCCCGTTTGTCAAAGTTGCGGATAACGGCGGTATCACCGTGATACCTGTGGAGTGGATCGGCACTAAAGGGCTGTTCGTTGCGATGATTGGCTCGTTGCTGTGGACGGAATTGTTCTGCTGGCTGAAACGCAAAAAGCTGGTCATCAAGATGCCCGAAGGGGTTCCGCCTGCCGTGCAGGAATCGTTCGCCGCGCTGATCCCGGCCCTGTTAGTGATGATCCTGGTGCTGGTCATTCGCATCCTGTTTGAAAATACTCACTACCAGACCATTCACCGGTTTATCTACGACGTGGTTGCAACGCCGGTTCGCCACTATGGCACCTCTTATTTTGGCGCGTTGATGACCGTATTCAGCATCACCATTTTATGGTCGGTGGGCATCAACTCCGGGTCGATGATCAATGGCATTATTCGTCCATTGTGGATGGAGAACCAAACGGATAACATCGCCGCAATTCAGGCGGGCGTTACGCCGCCGCATATTATCACCGAGCAGTTTTTTGACATGATCTGGATGGGCGGGGCTGGCGCAACCTTATCGCTGGTCATCGCGATGCTGATTTTTGCTCGCAGTAAAAATATGCGGGAAGTAGCCCGACTGGGGGCCGGCGCATCGATTTTCAATATTAATGAACCCATTCTGTTCGGTCTGCCAGTTATCATGAACCCTATCATGCTTATCCCGTTCAACCTGGTGCCTCTGGTGTTAGTCACCATCCAGTACGTCGCAATGAAAATCGGGGCTGTCGCCGTCACTACCGGGGTATTCATCCCGTGGACACTGCCGCCGGTTATCAGTGGTTTTATCGTCACAGGCCATCTCAGCGGCAGCGTCATGCAAATCATTAATTTACTGATTGGCGCAATGCTCTATCTGCCCTTCATGCGCATTGTCGATAAACAATACCGCGCGGCGGAAATCGCCACACTGACACAAAACGAGAGCACACCCGTTAAACAGGAGTAAAACATGTGGGGAATTATCGCCACCTGGCGAATGGCGCTTGAAGGCGTTACGGAGGCCGCTTCTGCGCTGTCTGCAGGACAACCGACTGCCCGCGCGGTGGTGGATGCCGTTGCCGCTGTTGAGGACTTCCCATTGTACAAGTCCGTTGGCTACGGCGGGCTGCCAACAGAAAATGGTGAGGTGGAACTGGATGCCGCATTTATGGATGGCGACACGCTGGCGTTCGGCGCCGTGGGAAATCTCGTGGACATCGCGAATCCGGTACGCGTAGCGCACGCCCTGAGCCGCCAGCGCTATAACAGCCTGCTTGTTGGCCTGGGTGCTCGCGAATGGGCGCTAAGCCAGGGGTTTGCTGAAAAAACCATGCTTACCGATCGCGCCATCCAGCACTATCGCAAACGCTGTCGCGAAACGCTGGATAAGGGGCTGAGTCCTTATGACGGCCACGATACCGTCGGAATCATCGGGCTGGACGCACACGGTTCGATGAGCGTGGCGACCTCCACCAGCGGTCTGTTTATGAAAAAACGCGGTCGTCTGGGGGACTCACCGATTATTGGCTCCGGTTTCTACTGTGATAGTCAAATCGGTGCCGCAACCGCCACGGGCGTCGGCGAAGACCTGATGAAGGGCTGCACCAGTTACGAGATCGTTCGCCGTATGGCGCAAGGCATGACGCCGCAGCAGGCAGCGGACTCGGTGGTTTTTGAACTTGAGGACAACCTGATGTCCCGCTTTGGTCGGGTGGGCGATTTGTCTGTCGTTTGTATGAACAACCGGGGAGAGTTTGGCGCGGCGACCAATATCAAAACCTTCACGTTTACCGTTGCCACAGCCAGCCAACCACTCACCGTTTATCTCGCTGAACGTCGACACGAAAAGACCCACTACCAGCCTGTCAATGAGGCCTGGATGCAGGCCTATGCGGCACGGATCCGTGCGCCAATAGAGGAAGAATAATGATTACCTATCAGTTGATTCATTCCCTTTCAGAGGCGCAACCCAACGCGCACCTGATTGCTCCGTCCACAAGCCAACCGTTACCGGACAGCACGCTGATAAACGAAATGCGTGCAACGGGTAACATAGCGGACGCCTGTTTCGGCTGCGCCCCCTTCAAACGTATTACCCTTATTCCGCCAGCGCTGTGGCAGGACAACCTGACTGACGGTTTACTGAAGGCCCTGCGTCCACTGCTCGCCACGCCGGCCAGTGCCCGCGTGATTATTGATATCCGCGACATTCACGAAGCCGTGCTGCTTCAGGTTCTGCGTTTTCTGTTCAATCAGGTTTATCGCCTGAATGATCTACAGCTGAAAACAGCAGACAACGCGACGGTGCGACTCTCCCACATCGACGCGCTTTGTTTACCCGGGCAGCAGGAAGCATTAGAGATAATTTTTCGTCAACAGCAGGCCATTGCCAACGGAATGGTCGCCGCCCGCCGTCTTGCCGACACCCCATCCGACTGCTGTACGCCACAGTTTGTCGCCGACCAGGCGCAAGCGCTTTGCGCCGCCTTCCCCACTCTGCATTGCGAAGTGCTGAATGAGCAGCAGATTGTTGAGCAGGGCCTCGGATTGTTACATGCGGTTGGCAAAGGCGCGGCATGCCCCCCGCGTCTGGTTGCCATTCATTACGATGGCGCAGCCGACGGCCCCGTCCGCTGCTATGTCGGAAAAGGCATCACCTTCGATACAGGAGGGCTTTGGCTGAAAGAAGGCGCAGGCATGTATACCATGAAATACGATATGTGCGGCGCGGCAAATGTGTTGGGTCTGCTGCTTAGCGCAGCAGAGTTAAATTTGCCGGTGCGCATGATGGGCGTACTGGCGCTGGCTGAAAATGCCATCGGGCCGAATGCAATGCAACCGGGCAATGTGGCGCGCGCCTGCAACGGTATGACGGTGGAGATTAATAATACCGATGCCGAAGGGCGACTGGTGCTCGCTGACGCCATCGCCTGGACCAGCCAACGCCATCCGCAGGCGCGTTATATCATCGATATGGCGACCTTAACCGGCGCGGTAGTGAAAGCACTGGGATACGAACTGAGCGGGCTGATGACACAGGATGAGTCGCTACGGGATAATCTCACCCGGGCAGGGAAAAAATGTGGCGATGAAGTCTGGTCGCTGCCACTGGACGCGCGCTTGCAGAAACAAACCGAAAGCGCGATTGCCGATCTCTGTAATACGCCCACGAACAATGCCGCGATCAGCGCGTCAGCGGCCTGGCTGTTGCATCATTTTTGTCCGGCAACTATTCCGTGGGCGCATCTCGACGTCAGCGGTACGGCATTGTGGCGCGAAGGAGGGAAAAGCGTGGCGTCGGGCAGGCCCATTCCACTGCTGATGCAGCATTTGTTCAACGAGCTGGCAGTTGAGAAGTAAACCCCGGCGTTACGGCGTTTGTTCGGCAGCGGATGCCTGATGGCGCTACGCTTATCAGGCCTACTGTGATACGTAACCTTGTATTCCGGCTACAGCTTCAGGATCTCTTTCACGAACGGGATGGTTAATTTGCGCTGCGCGGTGATGGACGCATGATCAAGCTGATCGAGCGTTATAAACAGCGTGCGCATTTCCCTGTCGAGTCGCTTGAGCAAGAAGCGTCCCACGTCTTCCGGGAGTTCAAATCCACGCAGCCGCGCGCGCAACTGCAGCGCCTGCAGTTTGTCTTCATCCGACAGAGGTTGCAGCTTGTAGATTTGTCCCCAGTCCAGACGCGAGGCCAGATCGGGCAGACCGAGGTTTAACTGACGCGGCGGACGATCGCCGGTGATCAGCAACCGCGTTTTTCCAGATTCCAGAATGCGATTGTAGAGATCAAAAATGGCCATCTCCCACAGTTCGTCCCCGGCAACGCATTCGATATTGTCGATGCAGACTAATGACAGATGTTCCATCCCGTCGAGCACTTCCGGGACAAACCAGGTGCGTTTGTCCAGCGGCACATAGCCCACCGCATCACCACGCTGAGACAGTTCAGCGCACGCGGCGTGCAGTAAATGACTACGGCCCGCGCCTTCACGCGACCAGAGATAGATGTATCCGCTATGATCCTGGCGCAGCACGTTTTGCAGTGCAGCCAGTAAAGAGGCGTTATCCCCCGGCCAGAAACTTGAGAAAGTTTCGTCGTCAGGAAGATAAAGTGGCAAAGAGAGCTGTGCCGGTGTGTTCAGAGAGACCTCAATCCAGATTTCATTCAATCGCGATGAGTTTATCACAGAATTCTGTCGTGTTAGAACCGGGCAGCATCACTGCCCGGATCCCATGTTACTGCTGCGGCGTATCCGCATCTTCCGCGTCCAGCACCACTTCTTCCGGGCGCAGGACAGAGATCAGCTTGAAGATCAGGCTCAGCGCGATCCCAACGATTGTCGCCAGCGCCATCCCTTTCAGCTCCGCCGCACCAATGTGTACCTTCGCCCCGCTGACGCCGATGATCAGGATAACAGAGGTCAGGATCAGGTTCTGCGCTTTGTTGTAATCCACTTTCGATTCAATCAGCACGCGGATACCGGACGCGCCGATCACTCCGTACAACAGCAATGACACCCCGCCCATAACCGGCAGTGGGATTATCTGGATAGCCGCCGCCAGTTTGCCGACGCAGGAGAGCAGAATGGCAAAAATCGCCGCACCGCCGATCACCCAGGTGCTGTAAACACGCGTGATCGCCATTACGCCAATGTTCTCACCGTAAGTGGTGTTCGGCGTGGAGCCAAAGAAGCCGGAAATCACCGTCGACAGACCGTTAGCAAACATCGAGCGATGCAGGCCCGGATCGCGAACCAGATCCTTTTTGACGATATTCGCTGTCACTACCAGGTGACCAACGTGTTCGGCAATCACCACCAGCGCCGCAGGCAGAATGGTCAGAATAGCGAACCACTCAAAGCGAGGAGTGTAGAAGGTCGGCAGTGCAAACCAGTGCGCCTCGGCAATCGGTGTGGTATCGACCACGCCCATCGCAAATGACAACGCATAACCTGCCAGTACCCCAATCAGGATAGGGATGATCGCGAGGAAACCGCGGAACAGCACCGAGCCGAACACGGTAACCGCCAACGTCACCATCGAGATAATGATGGTCTTTGAGTCCGCAGTTTGTCCTTCCGCAGGCAGCAGCCCGGCCATTCCGGCGGCAACGCCTGCCAGTTCCAGACCGATGACGGCAACGATTGCGCCCATTGCCGCAGGAGGAAACATAACGTCCAGCCAGCCGGTACCGGCTTTCTTCACAATGAAAGACACCAGGCAGAACAGCACACCACACATGATGAAGCCGCCCAGCGCCACTTCATATCCCAACGGCAGCAACAGCAAAACCGGTGAGATAAAGGCGAAGCTTGAGCCTAAATAGGCCGGGATTTTTCCTTTACAGATAAAGAGATACAGCAATGTCCCGATCCCGTTGAATAACAAAACGGTGGCCGGGTTAATATGAAACAGAACTGGCACCAGCACGGTTGCGCCAAACATGGCGAACAGGTGTTGCAAACTAAGCGGGATTGTCTGTAAAAGCGGCGGTCTTTCACTCACCCCGATAGCACGGCGCGTCATAGTGTTTTCCTCTGAGTGTGTTTGTTATGAGTCGTTGAGTTGTTTTATTCAAAAAAAAGCCGACTCTTAAAGTCGGCTATTTATTAGTTATTCACTTACTTGGTACCAAAAATCTTATCGCCAGCATCACCAAGCCCCGGAATAATGTATCCGTGCTCGTTTAAGCCCTGGTCGATCGATGCGGTGTACAGTTCCACATCCGGATGCGCTTTTTCCAGCGCGGCGATGCCTTCCGGTGCCGCCACCAGCACCAGCACTTTAATGCTGCTGCAGCCCGCTTTTTTCAGCAGATCGATGGTTGCGATAACGGAACCCCCGGTCGCCAGCATCGGGTCGACGATCAGCGCCATGCGCTCGTCAATGTTAGAAACCAGCTTCTGGAAATACGGGACCGGCTCCAGCGTCTCTTCGTTACGGTACATGCCGACCACGCTGATACGCGCGCTTGGCACGTTTTCCAGCACGCCGTCCATCATCCCCAGGCCTGCACGCAGGATAGGCACGACGGTAATTTTTTTGCCTTTGATTTGATCCACTTCGACCGGACCATTCCAGCCTTCAATGGTCACTTTTTCAGTTTCCAGGCCCGCAGTCGCTTCGTAGGTCAGCAGACTGCCTACTTCCGAGGCGAGTTCACGAAAGCGTTTGGTGCTGATATCGTTCTCACGCATCAGACCCAGCTTGTGTTTGACGAGTGGGTGTTTGACTTCCACGATCTTCATACTCTTCTCCTTTCCTCAGACGAGTGGCAACCACAAAAAAATCGCCGGATTATACCGCTTTTCCTCTCTGGCGCAACATAACGTATGCATGACCTGGATCAAGCAAAGTGGTATACGTTTGGGTGATGAGTATAAAACACGCCCCGTATTCTGTGCGGGGCTGGGTGTCAAGTGGCTGAAATCAGAGGGATTCACCGTTGCTTTTTATCACCTGCTGATACCAGGCGAAAGATTTTTTAGGCCGCCGTGCCAGCGTCCCGCTACCGTCATTATTTTTATCGACGTAGATAAACCCGTAGCGTTTTTTCATTTCACCCGTTCCCGCAGAGACCAGATCGATACATCCCCATGGGGTATAACCCATCAGGTCCACGCCATCCTCTTCGACCGCTTTTTTCATCTCGCGAATGTGCGCGGCCATGTACTCAATACGATAACTGTCGTCCACGGTGCCGTCCGGTTGCTGAACATCAATCGCGCCAAACCCGTTCTCAACGATAAACAACGGTAGCTGGTAGTGATCCCAGAACCAGTTCAGCGAATAGCGCAGCCCCACCGGATCAATCTGCCAGCCCCAGTCCGATTTCTGTACGTAGGGGTTGGAAACGAGGCTTTTACTCTCGTCATAATCGAGCTGTGGATTATCGTCCGTCGCTTTGGTAGCAAACGACATGTAGTAGCTGAAGCCGATGTAATCCACACAGCCTTCAGACAGGGCAACGCGGTCTTCCTCAGTAATATCAAGGTCAAACTCGCGGCGCGCAAAATAGTTGAGGATATGCTGCGGATATTTCCCCCGCACATGCACGTCAGTAAACCAGTAGCGACGGTGCATGGCATTCATCGCCATCATCATGTCATTCGGCGCACAGGTCAGTGGGTAGATTGGGCACATGGCAATCATGCAGCCTATCTGTAACGACGGGTTAATGTCTCGTGCGGCCTTCACCGCCAGCGCACTGGCCACTAGCTCGTAATGCGCGGCCTGGTACATCACGGGTTCACGATCTTCGCCAGGCTGATACTTCAGACCAGAGTTCGTAAACGGCGCAAAATCCTCATGGAAATTGGCCTGGTTGTTGATCTCATTGAAGGTCATCCAGTACTTCACTTTATGCTGATAGCGGGTAAAGACCACTTTTGCGAAGCGGACAAAAAAGTCGATCAGCTTCCGGTTGCGCCAGCCGCCATACTCCGTCACCAGATGGTAGGGCATTTCGAAATGCGACAGGGTAATCACCGGTTCAATGCCGTACTTCAGGCATTCATCAAACAAGTCATCATAAAATTGCAGTCCGGCCTCGTTTGGCTGCGTTTCATCCCCGCGCGGGAAAATACGCGTCCAGGCAATGGAGGTGCGAAAACATTTAAAGCCCATTTCCGCGAACAGCCTGATGTCCTCTTTGTAGCGGTGATAGAAATCGATCGCCTCGTGGTTAGGATAGTTTTTCCCAGGCAGCACGCCATCGGTGATTTCACGCGCCACGCCGTGAGCCCCCGCCGTCATGACGTCGGCAACGCTGACGCCTTTTCCCCCTTCCTGCCAACCGCCCTCAAGTTGATGAGCCGCAACCGCCCCACCCCACATGAAATTCGCATTAAATCCAGACATAGTTTCCCTCGTTGATTCGCAATGGCAAAACAGAAACCGGTTTCAGTAAGATACTGAGCAATCCCTTCAATGCTTTCAAGGAGGAAACTGAACCCGGTTTCATTTTCGTGGGTCAGGTCATAAAAACGAGCCATCGCGGAGAAAATGCAGCAAAAATCGACAGATAAAAACGGATGTAACGCAGGCTCGCAAACGTTTGCTTTCCCTGTTAGAATTGCGCCGAATTTTACTTTTACCGTAAGAAAACGTGGGGAACCAGGCAGTGACCGATAAAACCTCTCTTAGCTACAAAGATGCCGGTGTTGATATTGACGCGGGTAATGCTCTGGTGGATCGAATCAAAGGCGTAGTGAAGAAAACTCGCCGCCCGGAAGTAATGGGTGGTCTGGGTGGCTTCGGTGCGCTGTGCGCATTGCCGCAAAAATATCGTGAACCGGTACTGGTTTCCGGCACTGATGGCGTAGGGACAAAACTGCGTCTGGCAATGGATCTGAAACGTCACGATACCATCGGCATCGATCTCGTGGCGATGTGCGTCAACGACCTGGTGGTTCAGGGTGCTGAACCGCTGTTTTTCCTCGACTACTATGCCACTGGTAAACTGGATGTGGATACCGCAGCCAGCGTGATTCAGGGTATCGCAGAAGGTTGTCTGCAGTCCGGCTGCGCGCTGGTTGGCGGAGAAACGGCGGAAATGCCCGGGATGTATCACGGTGAAGATTATGATGTCGCCGGTTTCTGCGTCGGCGTAGTAGAAAAATCAGAAATCATCGACGGTTCCAAAGTGACCGATGGCGATGTGCTGATTGCGCTGGGTTCCAGCGGCCCGCACTCCAACGGTTACTCACTGGTACGTAAAATTGTGGAAGTCAGCGGTTGCGATCCAGAAACAACGGATCTGGAAGGCAAACCGTTGGCCGATCACCTGCTGGCGCCGACCCGTATCTACGTGAAATCGATACTGGAACTGATCGAGAAGGTTGATGTGCACGCTATCGCGCACCTGACCGGCGGCGGCTTCTGGGAAAACATTCCGCGCGTCCTGCCGGACAACACACAGGCGGTGATCGATGAGTCCTCCTGGCAGTGGCCAGCGGTCTTTAACTGGCTGCAGCAGGCCGGTAACGTCAGCCAGCATGAAATGTATCGTACCTTTAACTGCGGCGTCGGCATGGTCATTGCCCTGCCAGCGGCGGAAGTGGATAACGCCCTTACCCTGCTGAAGGCCAAAGGTGAAGACGCGTGGAAAATCGGCGTCATCAAAGCGTCTGACTCCGCGCAGCGCGTGGTTATTGAATAATGAATATTGTGGTGCTTATTTCCGGTAACGGAAGCAATTTGCAGGCGATTATTGATGCCTGCAAAGCGAAGAAAATCAACGGCACCCTGCGGGCAGTATTCAGCAACAAGGCCGACGCGTTCGGCCTTGAGCGAGCCAGAAAAGCGGCAATCCCTGCCCATACGCTGACGGCTGACCAGTTTTCCAGCCGTGAAGCGTTTGACCGCGAACTGATCCTTGAGATCGACGCTTATGCGCCTGACGTGGTGGTGCTGGCCGGTTTCATGCGCATTCTGAGCCCGGCGTTCGTCGCACACTACAACGGACGGTTGCTGAATATTCACCCTTCCCTGCTGCCCAAATACCCCGGTTTACACACCCACCGTCAGGCACTGGAAAATGGCGATGAGGAACACGGCACGTCGGTCCACTTTGTGACTGACGAACTCGACGGCGGACCGGTCATTTTGCAGTCCAAAGTCCCGGTCTTTGAAGGCGATGACGAGGATGAAATCACCGCTCGCGTTCAGGTACAGGAACACGCCATTTATCCGCTGGTGGTCAGTTGGTTTGTGGACGGGCGACTGAAAATGCATGATAACGCCGCCTGGCTGGACGGTGTTCGCCTGCCGCCACAGGGCTACGCTGCCGACGAATAAAACCGAGCCGGATAGTGGACGTCATCCTTTATCCGGCCTGCTGTTCTCTTCAACCCCCCAGTCCCCCTTCCTCTTTGCGATCGGACGGTTTATTGTCATACTTTTCTGGCACAGTTGGACATCTGAGCGCAATGCTCGCCATAATAATCAGGCAGTGTCCCGTGAATAAAACGGAGTATAAGTATTAATGGGTCAGGAAAAGCTATACATCGAGAAAGAGCTGAGCTGGTTAGCGTTCAACGAACGTGTGCTTCAGGAAGCTGCGGATAAATCAAACCCGCTGATCGAACGGATGCGTTTCTTAGGCATCTATTCCAATAACCTGGATGAATTCTACAAAGTTCGCTTCGCAGAACTCAAACGCCGCATCATTATCAGTGAAGAACAGGGTTCAAATTCGCATTCTCGCCACCTGTTAGGCAAAATCCAGTCCCGCGTGCTGAAAGCCGACCAGGAATTCGATGGCTTGTATAACGAACTGCTGCTGGAGATGGCGCGTAATCAGATCTTCCTGATTAACGAGCGTCAGCTGTCGGTCAATCAACAAAGCTGGTTGCGCCACTACTTCAAACAGTATCTGCGCCAGCACATCACCCCGATTTTAATTAACCGCGAAACGGATCTGGTGCAGTTCCTGAAGGATGACTACACCTATCTGGCAGTCGAAATTATTCGCGGCGACACAATTCGCTATGCGCTGCTGGAAATTCCGTCTGACAAGGTTCCTCGCTTTGTGAATCTGCCGCCGGAAGCCCCGCGTCGTCGCAAGCCGATGATCTTGCTGGACAACATTCTGCGCTACTGCCTGGACGATATCTTTAAGGGCTTCTTTGATTATGACGCGCTGAACGCCTATTCCATGAAGATGACCCGTGATGCCGAGTACGATCTGGTCCACGAGATGGAATCCAGCCTGATGGAGCTCATGTCCTCCAGTCTGAAACAGCGTCTGACCGCCGAGCCCGTGCGTTTTGTCTATCAGCGCGACATGCCTAATGCGCTGGTTGAAGTGCTGCGCGAGAAGCTGACGATTTCACGCTACGACTCTATCGTTCCCGGCGGGCGCTATCACAACTTTAAAGATTTCATTAATTTTCCCAATGTGGGCAAAGCGAATCTGGTGAATAAGCCGCTCCCGCGTTTGCGTCACATCTGGTTCGATAAAGAAAAATTCCGTAACGGATTTGACGCCATTCGCGAGCGCGATGTGTTGCTCTACTATCCGTATCATACCTTTGAGCACGTACTGGAACTGTTGCGACAGGCGTCGTTTGACCCCAGCGTGCTGGCGATCAAAATCAATATCTACCGCGTCGCGAAAGACTCACGCATTATCGACGCCATGATCCACGCCGCCCATAACGGTAAAAAAGTCACTGTGGTGGTGGAACTGCAGGCACGTTTTGACGAAGAGGCTAACATCCACTGGGCGAAGCGTCTGACGGAAGCGGGCGTTCACGTGATCTTCTCTGCGCCAGGCTTAAAAATTCACGCCAAGCTGTTCCTGATTTCGCGTAAAGAAGGCGAAGAGGTCGTGCGTTACGCCCATATCGGCACCGGTAACTTCAACGAAAAAACCGCCCGCCTGTATACCGACTATTCGCTGCTGACCGCCGATGCGCGGATCACTAACGAAGTCCGCCGGGTGTTCAATTTCATCGAGAACCCGTATCGCCCGGTGACGTTCGATTATCTGCTGGTCTCGCCGCAGAACTCGCGCCGCCTGCTGTATGAAATGATCGATCGTGAAATCGCCAACGCCCAGCAGGGACTGCCCTCCGGCATTACCTTGAAGCTGAATAACCTGGTGGATAAAGGGCTGGTCGATCGACTGTATGCCGCATCCAGCTCCGGCGTGGCGGTGAATCTGTTGATTCGCGGCATGTGCTCACTCATTCCGAATCTGGAAGGTATCAGCGATAATATCCGCGTCATCAGTATTGTGGACCGTTATCTTGAGCATGACCGGGTGTACATCTTCGAGAACGGCGGCGATAAGCAGGTCTACCTCTCCTCCGCAGACTGGATGACGCGTAATATCGACTACCGCATTGAGGTAGCGACGCCGCTGCTCGACCCACGTCTGAAGCAGCGGGTGCTGGATATTGTTGACATCCTGTTCAGCGATACGGTAAAAGCCCGCTACATCGATAAAGAACTGAGTAATCGCTACGTGCCGCGTGGAAACCGCCGCAAAGTGCAGTCGCAGTTGGCTATTTACGACTATATCAAATCACTCGAACAATCTGACTAACGCTATGCCAATACATGATAAGACCCCACGACCGCAGGAGTTTGCGGCGGTCGACCTCGGTTCAAACAGTTTTCACATGGTGATTGCCCGTGTGGTGGATGGCGCCATGCAGATTATTGGCCGCCTGAAGCAGCGCGTACATCTGGCGGATGGCCTCGGCGAAGACAACATGCTGAGCGAAGAGGCGATGGAGCGTGGCTTAAGCTGCCTGTCGCTGTTCGCTGAACGCCTTCAGGGGTTCGCCCCCTCCAGCGTGTGTATCGTCGGGACGCATACGCTTCGTCAGGCGCAAAACGCCACCGATTTTCTCAAACGCGCGGAAAAGGTGATCCCTTATCCGATCGAAATCATTTCCGGCAATGAAGAGGCGCGCCTGATCTTTATGGGCGTTGAACATACGCAACCGGAGAAAGGCCGCAAGCTGGTTATCGACATTGGCGGCGGCTCGACGGAACTGGTCATTGGCGAAAACTTTGAACCGAAGCTGGTTGAAAGCCGTCGTATGGGCTGCGTCAGCTTTGCGCAGATCTATTTCCCCGGCGGGGTTATTAGCCAGGAAAACTTCCAGCGCGCCAGAATGGCGGCGGCGCAGAAGCTTGAAACCTTGACCTGGCAATTCCGCATTCAGGGCTGGAACGTGGCATTAGGGGCCTCCGGCACCATCAAAGCCGCGCATGAAGTGCTCCTGGCAATGGGCGAGAAAGACGGCTTCATTACGCCTGAGCGTCTGGACAGGCTGGTTGCCGAACTGCTGCAACACCGTAGTTTCGAAGCGCTAAGCCTGCCGGGTTTATCTGAGGAGCGAAAAGCGGTCTTTGTTCCGGGTCTGGCAATTTTGTGCGGTGTCTTTGATGCGCTGGCGATCCGCGAGTTACGTCTTTCCGATGGTGCATTACGCGAAGGCGTGTTGTACGAAATGGAAGGTCGCTTCCGTCATCAGGATGTTCGCAGCCGCACCGCCAGCAGCCTGGCGAATCAGTACAACATCGACAGCGAGCAGGCTCGACGCGTGCTGGAAACTACCATGCAAATGTATGAGCAATGGCAGGAACAGCAGCCGAAGCTGGCGCATCCGCAGCTCGAGGCGCTGCTGAAATGGGCGGCAATGCTGCATGAGGTTGGGCTGAACATCAATCACAGCGGCCTGCATCGCCACTCGGCGTATATTCTGCAAAACAGCGATCTGCCCGGCTTTAATCAGGAGCAGCAAACCATGATGGCGACGCTGGTTCGCTACCATCGTAAAGCGGTTAAGCTGGACGATCTCCCGCGCTTTACGCTGTTTAAGAAGAAGCAGTTCCTGCCGCTCATTCAACTGCTACGTCTTGGCGTGCTGCTGAACAACCAGCGTCAGGCCACAACCACGCCTCCCACGCTGACGCTCATCACCGACGACAACCACTGGACCCTGCGTTTCCCTCATGACTGGTTCAGCCAGAACGCGCTGGTTCTGCTCGATCTGGAAAAAGAACAGCAGTACTGGGAAGCCGTGACCGGCTGGCGTTTGAAAATCGAAGAAGAACGCTCACCGGAAATCGCTGCGTGAAGCACACTCAGGTGCCAGTGACTGGCACCTGCTCTTTCAACGTCTCGCTTAACGGCTGCGGCACCCCGATTAAATATCCCTGCATGTAGTCAATCCCCAGCGAAATTGCCGCACGGCGAATCTCTTCGCTTTCGACAAACTCAGCGACCACCTGCATTTTCTTCATTCGTGCCAGATGACAGATCGAGGCTACTATCTGATAGTCGAGGCTATTCGAAACAATATTACGGATGAAGCTACCGTCAATCTTCAGAATATTGGCGTCAACGTTTTTTAGCCTTGCATAGCTGGCGTAACCCGTACCGAAGTCATCGATGGCAATCTGGCAGCCCAACTGCTGCAGGTTTTGCAGCGTAGTTTCCGCCTGTCCGGCATTCATCAACGCCTGACTTTCCGTCACTTCAAAAATCAATTGCCATGCTTCGATCTGGTATTTGCTCAGTAGTTTACTGATGTCCTGCGCAAACCTGGCCCGACAGACAGAGGACGCCGACAAATTAAGTGCAAAGCGACGAGCGGGCATCTGCGCACGATTCTCCGCCATAAAGCGTAACGTGTGTTCGATAACCCAGAGATCGATTCTGGAGGAGAGACCAAATTCGTGCGCGACGGGCAGGAAGGTATCAGGGTTAATCATGCCACCGTCATCGTCCAGCAATCGCAGTAAAATCTCGTGATAAACATCGCCGCGAAGCCCTTCGATTGGCTGCGCCATCAGACAAAAACGGTCATGCTCCAGCGCATGCTGCAGCCGGTTCATCATCGCGACTTTGTCTCTCAGATTGCGCTGCATATTCATGGCACCACTACGCTCTAAATTCTCCGGCGTATTGGTCATGATGGACAACTCAGCAATGGTGCTCAACTCGCCCAGCAACAAGTAGATGTGATTGACCGGAGAACGCACGTAACAATAGCTCATCCCCACCTGCGGCAGGAACGTCATGCCATCCCAGACAAACCGGAACTTCTTGATGTGCTCATCCAGCGCTTCAATACGTTGCTGATGCGACTCCGTATTTAAGCGCAGCAGTAGATCGGGCCCGGACATTTGATAAACATGCTCATCTGGCCCCAACTTTTCGGCTATCCAGTGGGATAATTGCTGCTTGTACTGAATACGCAGCATAATTCCGTAATTTTTTACAAGAAATTCCAGTTCAGGAACGCGCAGAAAGCACAGTGCTGACCAGGGTGTATTTCTCAGCGCGCGATTGAGTGCGCGAAGATTGGGAAGATGGACCACTGGGTCAAGAAACGCAAGGCGGCGGGCACGTCCGCTCACAATCCGCTGGCGCGTCGCCAGTACCGCCATGTAATTCACAATAAAAGAAAAAACCAGAAAACTGGAAGAGGTAATCGCCAGTTGCACATCGTAACCCGAATAAAAGGGCGTATAACTTTTGTAATTATGAATCGCAATAATTAAAACCGGTGCCCACAGCAGCGATATGAAACGATAACCATAACGCATTGCTCCCCATAACATGACCGGGAGTAATAACGACATCGTATAGTTTGTACTGAATATTGAACTATTTTCATTCAATGGCATACAAAGCAAAGACATTAATGCGAACAATACCAGCAGCCAAATAATGACCTCTTTTTGTGAGGCTTTGGCATCAAACTGTAATTTTAACTGTGAATAATAGCTGCGCAAATGTAACGGATTACGAATGACGCGAATAATAAAATAGAAGAGCGGTACACCAATCAAATTCCCCACCAGAATGCCCTGGTAGTTTATTAATGCGTTGATGTTAAACGGTGTTGCTCCCATTAAGCTCAGCTTACTTTCATACATCCCCACAAAGGCGGCAAACTGGAAAAGCACCAGAAATAACGTCGCAGGACAAAAAACTTGCCAAAAAATGCGGGGGAAAACCAGCTGCGCCTCGCCATGAGAAATGTTATTACGCCGGGGCGTAAAGACGCGGTAACCGCCCCAACTGAGCACAATAGCAATAAGAAAATGCACAATAATGGGCAGCGTTTCCGCCAACCCGACCTGGGAATATTTGCGAATAAAAATCGCCAGAATAATTCCGGGTAATGCCGCCCAACCGAAAAAAATCATCAGGCTCATCATGAGTGATAACGGTAAGAAGAAAAGGATAACGTCCCCGGTGGCCACATGCGCATAGGTATTCGTATGGCTCACAAGCGGTAAAAACAGGGAAGGTAAAACCAGAGGGAGTCCCCACCACTTATCTCTGATTGCAATATAATTTTTATTCAGTCGCATAGATGCTCAGCGGAACCCCCAGAATCCTGAAGGGGGTGTATCAGACAGGCATCCCACCTGACGTCAAATTAAGATGAAAAACTCACCATACATGTCGCACCGATTTTAGTTATCAACGGAAAGTAAATTTTGACGTATATCAAATATTTTAGTCCCCATTAATCAATTATTACTTTTATTTCGCTGCGTTATCATTTTCACATTATTAATGTAAATAATGTAATTAATTTCCATAACACCTGGATATGAATCAACTGACGCAATTTTACATAATCAGTAATTGACCCGTCCGACACAGTGTGCCTTAATGTACTTATCGCCCGAATGGGCATCTCTTAAGGAACCTTTTGTGAGTCAGGCAACCAGTATGCGAAAACGACATCGATTTAACAGTCGCATGACCCGTATCGTATTGCTTATCAGCTTTATCTTCTTTTTTGGACGCTTTGTCTACTCTTCTATCGGTGCCTGGCATCATCATCAGGACAAAAAAGACGCGCAACAGTCCAGTCTCTCTGTCGAAACGCCTGCTCAACGTTAATCCTTTATTTCCAGACAGACGCCATCTGGTATTTTTTACGCCCGAATAAAACAAAAAACCCCCTGTATAAACAGAGGGTTTTGTCGACTACGCATCAGCGACGCGAAGGGATATTTACTCCCACTCGATCGTGGCTGGCGGCTTACCGCTGATATCATACACAACGCGTGAAATACCATTCACTTCGTTGATGATGCGGTTAGATACACGCCCCAGGAAGTCATACGGCAGGTGCGCCCAGTGCGCAGTCATAAAGTCGATAGTTTCGACCGCGCGCAAAGAAACCACCCAGTCGTATTTACGACCATCGCCCATCACGCCAACAGAGCGAACCGGCAGGAACACGGTGAACGCCTGGCTCACTTTGTTGTACAGGTCGGCTTTGTGCAGCTCTTCAATGAAGATAGCGTCTGCACGACGCAGCAGGTCGCAGTACTCTTTCTTCACTTCACCCAGCACGCGTACGCCCAGACCTGGCCCCGGGAACGGGTGACGGTAAAGCATGTCGTACGGCAGGCCCAGTTCCAGACCAATTTTACGCACTTCGTCTTTAAACAGCTCTTTCAGCGGTTCAACCAGACCCATCTTCATCTCTTTCGGCAGACCGCCTACGTTATGGTGAGATTTGATGACGTGCGCTTTACCGGTCGCAGAGGCCGCAGATTCGATAACATCCGGATAAATGGTGCCCTGCGCCAGCCATTTCACATCTTCCAGCTTGAGCGCTTCTTCGTCGAAGACTTCAACAAAGACGCGACCAATGATCTTACGTTTCGCTTCTGGATCGTTTTCGCCTTTCAGCGCCGTCAGGAAACGTTCTTCCGCCGGAACGTGAACAATGTTCAGACCAAAGTGGTCACCGAACATGTCCATCACCTGCTCGGCTTCATTCAGACGCAGCAGGCCGTTATCAACGAAGACACAGGTCAGGTTTTTACCGATCGCACGGTGCAACAGCATTGCGGTGACTGAAGAATCCACACCGCCGGAAAGGCCGAGGATCACTTTGTCATCGCCAACCTGCTGGCGGATACGCTCAACGGCGTCATCGATAATTTTTGCTGGCGTCCACAGCGCTTCACACTGGCAGATGTCGCGGACAAAACGCTCCAGCATGCGCATTCCCTGACGGGTGTGGGTGACTTCCGGGTGGAACTGTACGCCATAGAAGCGTTTTTCTTCGTTCGCCATGATGGCAAACGGACAGCTTTCGGTGCTGGCAACGGTGACGAAATCAGACGGAATCGCCGTCACTTTATCGCCGTGGCTCATCCACACGTCCAGCAGCGGTTTGCCGTCAGCGGTCAGGGAATCTTCGATGCCACGAACCAGTGCGCTGTCGGTCACAACTTCAACCTGCGCGTAGCCAAATTCACGCTCAGTCGAACCTTCAACATGACCGCCCAACTGCATTGCCATCGTCTGCATGCCATAACACACGCCGAAGACCGGAACACCGGCTTCGAAAACGTATTGCGGTGCGCGTGGGCTGTTTTCTTCGGTGGTGCTTTCTGGGCCACCGGAAAGAATGATACCGCTAGGATTAAACTCGCGAATCTGTGCTTCAGTCACATCCCATGCCCACAGTTCGCAGTAAACGCCCAGTTCACGCACGCGACGTGCAACCAGTTGTGTGTACTGAGATCCGAAATCAAGGATGAGAATGCGATGCTTGTGAATATTGTCTGTCATTGACGCTAATTCCGAGGCAAGTGAAACAGGTTAAATAAATCGCCCGACACAAGGTCGGGCGAAGAAAATCAGGAGCCCATACGGTAGTTCGGGGACTCTTTGGTGATGGTCACGTCGTGAACGTGGCTTTCCTGAATACCCGCACCACTGATACGTACGAATTCCGCTTTAGTACGCAATTCGTCGATAGTACCACAGCCGGTCAGCCCCATACAGGAGCGCAGGCCGCCCATCTGCTGGTGAATGATCTCTTTCAGGCGGCCTTTATAGGCAACACGGCCTTCGATACCTTCCGGCACCAGTTTGTCAGCAGCGTTATCGCTCTGGAAGTAACGGTCAGAAGAGCCTTTGGACATTGCGCCCAGAGAGCCCATGCCGCGGTAGGATTTGTAAGAACGGCCCTGGTAGAGTTCGATTTCACCTGGGGATTCTTCGGTACCTGCCAGCATGGAGCCTACCATTACCGCGCTTGCGCCTGCGGCGATGGCTTTGGCGATATCACCAGAGAAACGGATACCGCCGTCAGCGATCACCGGAATACCCATGCCTTCCAGCGCTTCAACGGCATCAGACACCGCGGTGATCTGCGGAACGCCCACGCCGGTCACGATACGGGTCGTACAGATGGAGCCAGGGCCGATACCCACTTTCACCGCGCTCACGCCGGCTTCCGCCAGAGCACGTGCGCCCGCGCCGGTCGCCACGTTGCCGCCAATAATTTGCAGATCCGGGTATTTAGCACGCGTTTCACGAATGCGCTGTAACACGCCTTCTGAGTGCCCATGAGAAGAGTCGATCAGCAGCACGTCAACACCGGCAGCTACCAGCGCATCAACACGCTCTTCGTTACCCGCGCCAGCGCCAACCGCAGCGCCAACGCGCAGACGACCATGCTCATCTTTACAGGAGTTCGGTTTACGTTCGGCTTTCTGGAAGTCTTTCACGGTGATCATGCCGAGCAAGTGGAAGCTGTCATCGACAACCAGCGCTTTCTCAACGCGTTTCTCGTGCATTTTAGACAACACGACATCGCGCGCTTCGCCTTCGCGAACGGTGACCAGACGCTCTTTCGGCGTCATGTAAACGCTGACCGGTTGGCTCAGATCGGTCACAAAACGCACGTCACGACCGGTGATGATCCCGACCAGTTCATTGTCTTGTGTCACCACCGGGTAACCCGCAAAACCATTGCGTTCGGTCAGTTCTTTCACTTCACGCAGGGTCGTGGTTGGCAGAACGGTTTGCGGGTCGGTTACCACGCCAGATTCATGTTTTTTCACGCGGCGAACTTCTTCCGCCTGACGCTCAATCGACATGTTTTTATGGATAAAACCGATGCCGCCTTCCTGTGCCAGCGCAATTGCGAGGCGCGCTTCAGTCACGGTGTCCATTGCTGCGGAAAGCATAGGAATGTTCAGACGAATGGTTTTCGTCAACTGCGTGCTGAGGTCGGCAGTATTCGGCAGAACGGTGGAGTGAGCGGGAACGAGGAGGACGTCGTCAAACGTCAAAGCTTCTTTAGCAATACGTAGCATGGGCAATATCTCTAACCTGGGGGTGGATAAATATTGCCGTGGCATTATACAGAGCGTAATCGGTTGCATCCACACTTTTTTGCAAATAATGCTTGCGCTCCTGCTCAGGCGGGTTACTATCGATTGAATAACCTGCTGATTTAGAATTTGATCCCGCTCACATGTTATCCTCTCAGACCTCCGCAATCTTTACTGTTAGCCGCCTGAATCAGACGGTTCGTCTGCTGCTTGAACAAGAGATGGGGCAGGTCTGGATCAGCGGTGAAATATCCAATTTTTCTCAGCCGTCATCGGGGCACTGGTACTTCACGCTCAAAGATGACACTGCGCAGGTGCGCTGTGCAATGTTCCGCAACAGCAATCGTCGGGTGACCTTTCGCCCCCAGCATGGTCAGCAGGTGCTGGTTCGCGCCAATATCACTCTGTACGAGCCGCGCGGCGACTATCAGATTATCGTCGAAAGTATGCAGCCTGCCGGCGAAGGCCTGCTCCAGCAAAAGTATGAACAGTTAAAGGCCAAGCTGCAGGCTGAAGGGCTTTTTGATCAACAGCACAAGCAGCCTCTCCCCTCTCCCGCCCACTGTGTGGGCGTGATCACCTCGAAGACCGGGGCCGCACTGCACGATATTCTCCACGTACTGAAACGCCGCGATCCCTCTTTGCCGGTCATTATCTATCCGACCGCCGTCCAGGGCGACGACGCGCCGGGGCAGATTGTCCGTGCTATTGAACTGGCGAATGCGCGCCAGGAGTGTGATGTTCTGATTGTCGGGCGTGGCGGCGGTTCGCTGGAAGATCTCTGGAGCTTTAACGACGAGCGCGTCTCCCGGGCTATTTTTGCCAGCGCGATCCCCGTCGTCAGTGCGGTCGGCCACGAAACCGACGTGACGATTGCCGATTTTATTGCCGACCTGCGTGCGCCAACGCCTTCGGCCGCGGCTGAAATGGTCAGCCGGAATCAGCAGGAGTTGCTGCGCCAAATCCAGTCCGCCCAACAGCGTCTTGGCATGGCAATGGACTACTTTCTGGCGAACCGCAGTCGCCGATTCACCCAGATTTATCACCGCCTGCAACAGCAGCATCCACAGTTGCGTCTCGCCCGTCAGCAGACAGCGCTGGAAAGATTGCATCAGCGTATGAACGTGGCCATCGACAGCCAGGTGAAGCGCACCAGCCAGCGCCAGTCTCGCCTGGTACAACGCCTGAACCAGCAAAGTCCTCAGCCGCGTATTCATCGGGCGCAAACCCGTATTCAGCAACTGGAATATCGTCTGGCGGAGAATGTGCGCTCACGTCTGAGCGCCACGCGTGAACGCTTTGGCAACGCGGTAACGCATCTGGAAGCCGTCAGCCCACTCTCAACCCTGGCACGTGGTTATAGCGTCTCTACCGCCACCGATGGCAAAGTGCTGAAAAAAGTGAAGCAGGTGAAGGCGGGTGATGTGATGACCACCCGACTGGAAGACGGCTGGGTGGAAAGCCAGGTCACCGATATCAAACCGGTGAAGAAGCGTGCCCGCAAGTAAGTGGCCAGCCCCTGTCAGGGACTGACCCCATCCGTTCACGCGTTATGCAACGTAAACTCAACGCGTTTTTTTGAAATCAATCCGTGGCCGTTCTGGCAAAAATAATCCACCGCACCGCAGGCTTTCAGCACCTGGAGCGGCGTGTGGCAGTCCGGACAGCATGCTTCAACGGTAAAGTCTGTATGACAGGTCGCGCAATGGGCCGTTTCACCATTGCGCTCCAACGGGTTATGACAAACAGGACACATCAGTTCCATACTATCTCCTTACTCTCCTCTTCTGAGGATGCCATCAATTACTGGGGGCTCTGTCCTGAAGATACTGACCCAATGCCTTTTCTGACGTGAAACAGGTAAAGGTCATCTTCGGGCTCACCGTCATTAGAGGACTGTGCGGCAAGCGCCAGTAGCTTACGGGTTTTCTCGATTTGTTTTGCTTTATCGGTCATCAGGCGATCTTCTAAAGACGGACTTCCGTGCGCCTGAGTAACGTTACCAGAATATAAACGGTAGACGGAAAGATACCAAAAAGCCCGACGGGTGCGGGCTTTTTTGGGAGTTACCTGCCTGGCAGGTAAGTTATTACTTACTTTTCTTGATGTGCTTAATCAGACGTTTACGCTTACGCATCTGGGTTGGAGTCAGCGTATTGCGCTTGTTGGCGTACGGGTTCTCGCCCTCTTTAAACTGAATGCGAATCGGCGTCCCCATCACTTCCAGCGATTTACGGAAGTAGTTCATCAGGTAGCGCTTATAGGAATCCGGCAGGTCTTTGACCTGGTTACCGTGAATCACCACAATCGGTGGGTTATATCCCCCCGCATGGGCATATTTCAGCTTCACGCGACGGCCACGGACCAGCGGTGGCTGGTGATCTTCAGCCGCCATCGTCATGATACGGGTCAGCATCGCCGTACTGACGCGGCGGGTGGAGCTGTCATACGCTTCACGGACGGATTCAAACAGGTTACCGACACCGCTGCCGTGCAGCGCAGAGATAAAGTGCACGCGCGCGAAGTCGATAAAGCCCAGACGGTAGTCCAGCGTCTCTTTCACCTGCTCTTTCACTTCCTGAGTCAGTCCGTCCCACTTATTCACCACGATAACAAGTGAGCGCCCACTATTGAGGATGAAGCCCAGCAGAGACAGATCCTGGTCAGAAATACCCTCACGAGCATCAATCACCAGCATCACCACGTTAGCGTCTTCAATTGCCTGCAATGTTTTGATAACCGAGAACTTTTCCACCGCATCGGTGATCTTGCCACGCTTACGCACCCCGGCGGTATCGATCAGCACATACTCGCGCTCATCACGTTCCATCGGGATATAAATACTGTCACGGGTAGTGCCGGGCATGTCGTAAACCACCACGCGGTCTTCACCCAGAATACGGTTAGTCAGTGTGGACTTACCGACGTTCGGACGACCGACAATCGCCAGTTTGATCGGCAGGTCCTGCGGATTGAAGTCATCTTCCGGCTCTTCTTCACCGTTCTCGTCGGCTTCGAACTGCGCCCAGTATTCGGCGTCTTCATCCACCTCTTCCTGCGGCGCGGCATCGTCCATCCACGGCAGCAGAACGTGTTCCAGCAAACTGAGCACGCCACGACCATGAGACGCGGCGATCGGGTGAATTTCACCCAGACCCAGCGAGTAGAAATCAACGATGGCCTGATCCGGATCGAGTCCGTCCGTTTTGTTGGCGACCAGGAACGTCGGTTTTTCACGGGAGCGTAAATGCTGGGCGATAGCTTCATCGGCTGGCATCAGGCCTGCACGTGCATCAACCATGAACAGCACCACATCCGCCTCTTCAATCGCCAGCAGCGACTGCTCCGCCATACGCGTTTCTACACCATCTTCAGTGCCATCAATACCGCCGGTATCGATACAGATAAACTCACGACCTTCAATCTCCGCACGACCGTACTTACGGTCACGAGTCAGACCCGGGAAATCCGCAACCAGCGCATCTCGGGTGCGAGTTAGACGGTTAAATAACGTGGATTTTCCGACGTTAGGGCGCCCGACAAGCGCGACCACAGGTACCATGTTTAAAGCCTCATTTTAAAAATCATCAGACAACAGCCGCCATTTTTGCGCTGTTGTTAAAAACAGGAAAACGGCCCCTGCACCAGGAGCCGTTTTTTAAAGCGTACGACCAGGACGATTAACGTGTAATAGAGTACACGGTACCGTCTTTGGCCTGGATCAGCAGTTTGCCATCGGCAGAGACCGGTTCGGTCAGGAAGCCGGAGCTGTCTACTTTCTGCTGAGCCACAAAACGGCCGTCTTCGACGTTAAGCCAGTGCAGGTAACCTTCGCTATCCCCTACCACCAGGTTGCCATTATACAACGCCGGGGAAGTCAGCAGACGGTGCAGCAGATCGCTCTGCGTCCACAGCGTTACGCCGCCATCGGTAGTCAGCGCCAGTACGCGGTCATTCTGATCCACCAGGTAGATACGGCTGCCGTCGACGATAAAGTCATTCACCGAGCCCAGTTCACGTTTCCACATGATCTGGCCACTGCGCAGATCCAGCGCGGTCAGGTTACCATTATAAGCCAGGGCGTAAACGACGCCATTGACGATAACCGGCGTGGTATCCACATCGCTCAGACGGTCGATCTCGGTAGAGCCGGTGGCCTGAGAAATACGCTGCTGCCAAATCATCTGGCCTTGCTGCATCAGCACAGCACTTACGCGACCATTATCACCACCGACGATGGCTGCACCAAAGGCGGTTGCCGGCGCAGATTCGCCACGCAGCGACAGAGACGGCATATCCAGGTTCACGGTCCACTTAATGGCGCCGTCGGCTTCGTTCAGGGCCTGCAACTGACCGTTACTGGTATGAATCAGCACCATTCCGTCGCTGACTACCGGACGAGAGAGCGCTTCGCCCGCCACTTTGGTTTGCCACGCAACCGTACCGTCCGCCGCGTTCAGCGCGTAAACCTGCGCTTTTTCGCTGCCAAGATAAACGTGACCGCCAGCAATCGTTACGCCGCCAGACAACTGCGCCGACGAGCGTGAGAACCAGCCATCTTTCTCGCCCAGGTTAACCGACCAGACTTCTTTACCGTCATCAGCATTTAACGCTTTCACCACGCCAGCCCGATCGGCAGCGTAGACCACGTTATCGGCATACGCCGGGTGGAGGTTGGAATAGAAATCACCGATACCGTTGCCTACAGAAGTGCTCCAGACCGTAGACGGGGTAAATTGATTTTCAACCACCGGTAATGGGGACATTTTTACAACGTCTTCTTCGCCACTAAACAGTGAACAGCCGCTCAACAGGGTAACGGAAAGCAGCCCTGGCAGAAGTAATTTACGCAATTGCATCGGGTCCCTCTCAGATGGACAAATTATTGATTTTCATCTGCATCATTTCGCTCAGTGCCGGGGAGGCATTACTTTTCACGCCCGCTTCCCATGCACTACGCGCACCTTGTTTATCACCTTTGCTCAGCAGCGCTTCGCCGCGCAGATCGGCAACAATTGCAGCCCATCCTTCACCCTTCACGCTATCAAGGGTTTTTAGCGCCGTGTCCGCCTGCTTGAGTTGAACCTGAACGCGAGCAAGACGCAGCGTGATCACCGCGTTAAGATTCTCATCACTCGTGGCGGCCAGTCCCTGCTGAAGCTGGGCTGCGGCTTTCTCAAGTTGATTCTGATCGACAAACTGCTGCGCCAGTTCCATCGACGCTAACGCGCCGTAGGCGTTCTTATTGTCTGCGGCAAATTTCTCCGCTGCAGACAGGTCTTCTGCTTTACCCGCACTGAGCGAACTCACTACAGTTTGATATGACAGAGAAGTAGAGCGTGCGGACTCAGTCTGATGACTGTTCCAGTAGCGCCAGCCAACCAGCGCTCCAACACCTAAAATAACCCCAACAGCCAGGGCTTTGCCGTTTTCGGCAAAGAAGCGTTTAATCGCATCGACCTGGTCGTTTTCGTTCTCGTAAATTTCCACGCAGTCCTTCTCCTTAAGCCATTAACGTGCGCAAATGGGCGGCAACGCTGTCCTGTGCCACCTCAGTTTGCTCACCGGAGCGCAAATCCTTCACTACAACGGTGCCGGCAGCCATTTCGGACTCGCCAAGCACCAGAGCAACGCGGGCGCCCCATTTGTCAGCTCGGGCAAACTGTTTCTTAAAGTTGCCGCCGCCGTGGTTTGTCATCAGCTTCACGCCCGGGATTTCATCACGCACGCGCTCAGCCAGTGTCATTGCCGCAGACTGCGTATCCGCGCCTGAAGCGACCAGGTATATATCGACAACAGAATCGGCTTTAAATTCCGGATTAACTGCCTGAACCAGTAAAACAAGTCGCTCCAGACCCATTGCAAAGCCTACCCCCGGGGTCGCGCGACCACCGAGTTGCTCTACCAGTCCGTCATAACGACCGCCGGCACAGACCGTACCTTGAGACCCCAGACTGTTGGTGACCCACTCGAATACGGTGCGGTTGTAGTAGTCGAGGCCGCGCACCAGACGCTGGTTGACTGTGTAGGCAATGCCTGCGGCTTCCAGTAGTTTGCACAGGCCGGCAAAGTGCTCGCGGGAATCGTCATCCAGATAGTCGCCAAGCTGAGGAGCATCGTTGAGCAGCGCCTGAACGTCCGGATTTTTTGAATCCAGGACGCGCAGTGGATTGGAGTACATGCGACGTTTGCAGTCTTCGTCCAGTTTCTCAATGTGCTGTTCCAGGAACGCCACCAGCGCATCGCGATAGTTTGCACGCGCGTCCTGAGAACCAATGGAGTTCAGTTCCAGATTGACATGCTCAGCGATACCCAGTTCACGCCACCAGCGCGCGGTTAACATGATCAGTTCGGCATCAATGTCCGGTCCTTGCAGACCAAAAACTTCGGCGCCCAACTGATGGAACTGACGATAGCGCCCTTTCTGAGGACGCTCGTGGCGGAACATCGGCCCGATGTACCACAGACGCTGTTCCTGATTGTACAGGAGACCATGTTCGATGCCGGCGCGTACACAGCCCGCCGTCCCTTCCGGACGCAGCGTCAGGCTATCGCCATTGCGGTCCTCAAAGGTATACATCTCTTTTTCAACCACGTCGGTCACTTCGCCGATCGCGCGTTTGAATAACGGGGTCTGCTCTACAATCGGCAAGCGGATTTCACTGTAACCGTAGCTGCCGAGCACGTTTTTGAGTGTGCCTTCAATGCGCTGCCAGATGGCGGTTTCGCCAGGCAGATAATCGTTCATGCCGCGAATGGCTTGAATGTTTTTTGCCACGTTTATTCTCTTTCTGAATATAAAAATGAACCCTCAGCGCTTCCCCGAGCGATACGGGAGCCATGCGGGTTCAATCATACACGGGAAGCACGCCGCTTCCCATCACGTTATTATTTTTCAACCTGCTGCACGTTAATACGCTGTGCTTCGTCGAGCATCGTCGCTTTGGCACGAATGCGGGCTTCAAGCTGGTCAATCATATCGCTATTATCCAGACGATCTTTGCGAACGCCATCTTCATAGAGACCACTTTTCTTGTTGCCGCCGGTCACACCCAGCGTGGACACCAGCGCTTCACCCGGCCCGTTAACCACGCAGCCGATGATGGAGACATCCATTGGCGTAATGATGTCTTCCAGACGCTGCTCCAGCGCGTTAACCGTACCGATCACGTCAAACTCCTGGCGCGAACAGGTCGGACAGGCGATGAAGTTGATCCCGCGAGCGCGGATGCGCAGAGACTTCAGGATATCGAAGCCAACTTTGATCTCTTCCACCGGATCGGCTGCCAGCGAAACTCGCAATGTATCGCCAATCCCTTCAGACAACAGCAGGCCAAGACCGATCGCCGATTTCACCGCACCGCTACGCGCACCACCGGCTTCGGTGATCCCTAAATGCAGCGGTTGATCGATTTGCTTTGCCAGCAGGCGATAGGATTCAACGGCGAGGAAAACATCAGATGCTTTTACACTGACCTTGAACTGATCAAAGTTCAGACGATCGAGATGATCCACATGGCGCATTGCCGATTCCAGCAAAGCCTGCGGCGTCGGTTCGCCGTACTTTTCCTGTAGATCTTTTTCCAGCGATCCGGCGTTAACACCGATGCGAATCGGGATGTTTTTGTCACGGGCGCAATCCACTACCATGCGGATACGCTCTTCGTTACCGATATTGCCAGGGTTAATACGCAGGCAATCAACGCCGTACTCCGCCACTTTAAGCGCAATACGGTAGTCGAAGTGAATGTCAGCGACCAGCGGAACCGAAACCTGTTGCTTGATCAGTTTGAAGGCTTCTGCGGCATCCATCGTGGGGACGGAGACACGAACAATATCAGCGCCCACACGTTCCAGCGCTTTGATCTGATTAACCGTTGCTTCCACATCCGTGGTCCGCGTGTTGGTCATCGACTGTACGGCGATGGGAGCACCATCGCCAATCGGCACATTCCCAACGTAAATACGCGTTGATTTTCTACGTTGAATTGGAGCCTGGTTATGCATGAAAAATCTCCCGCGTTACCCGTCTATTACTGCGCCGGTGATTGTTCGGCATTTAGGGTCAGACGCGCAACCTGGTTAGTTCTGATAAAACGGCTCAGATCGACAGGTTTTCCTTGATACTGGATCTGCACCGCAGCCGGCGCGCCAATTTTAAGCTTATAAGGCGCCTGACCGGTCAGGTTTAAATTACCATCTTTGCGCTGCATTCCGCTAAACAGCTTTTTGCCCGTTGCATCGCTCACTTCCAGCCAGCAGTCGGCGGTAAAATTCATTACCAGTGCGTTCGGATCGGCAGCCGCTTCCACGCCCGCCTGATTGGTTGGCAACGGGGCCGCGCCGTCTGGCGTTGCCGGTGTAGCAGGGGCGGCTGTTGCGGTGTCAACGTTGGCCTGAGATGGGGCGACCACGGCGTTCTGCTGCGGATCAATCGCCGGTGCCGTCGTCGGCGCAGGCGTTTGTGCCGTCTCCGCCAGACCGGTGGACGCCGGCGTGTTGTCCTGGCTTGCCGTTGCGCTGGTATCCAGCGGCACGCTTTGCGTGTTTTCGCTGTTGGCGTTCAGCTCAGCAGAGGATTGATCGGCCATTGTGGAGATCTCTTCCTGCTGCGCTTTGTGGTTTTGCCACCACCATGCGCCCGTCAAACCGACCACCACAAACAGCACCAGCCAGGTAAACGTCATCAACCAGCCATCGCGCTTTTTACGGCGTTTGCCTAACGAGAAGCTCTGCATCGGTGCAACTTTCGCTGTTCGAACCGGCGCCTGCTTCTCCAGAGCCGGTAGCAGTTCTTCTTCAGGAATATGGACCAGACGCGCATAAGAGCGGATGTACCCACGCAGGAACGTTGAAGCCAAATCGGCAGGTGCCTTATCGTCTTCAATGTCGCGTACGGTGGATACCTTCAGGCAAAGTCGCTCAGCGACAGCCTGCTGGCTGAGTCCGAGTTGTTCACGGGCATTGCGTAGACGAACGCCGGTGGATTGTGCTTCATGTTGGTCGTGAGTGGCTTCAGTATTCATTCGCTACAGCTGCTGGTGAAAATTAAGGTTCAGGCGCCGGCGAGTCATAATGCCCACCCACGCCGCGAGAATCTGGTCAGTCAACCTGAGTCAAACAGTATAAACCCGTCTGCTGACTCTTAACAAAAACAGCTTAAGCCTGAGGGCTAAACTATTGTCGCGCCGTACATACTGCCCTAAAGTCGACAAAAACGCACCGTTATTATTGACCGGACAAGTACGACTCTGACCCTCATGCAAATTACACTGTGCCACAGCACAAAAATCAGGCTGTAGCACGTTCTGCATCAGACAGTTTTAACGTCGATAGCCTCACCCTGCATACGCTTACGCAGCGTACGTTTAGTACGGTCGATCACATCCCCCGCCAGTTGCCCACAGGCGGCGTCGATGTCATCACCCCGCGTTTTACGCACAATAGTGGTAAAACCATAGCTCATCAACACTTTAGAGAAACGGTCAATGCGGCTATTAGAGCTACGTCCATATGGCGCTCCCGGGAACGGGTTCCATGGGATGAGGTTTATCTTACAAGGCGTATCCTTCAACAACTCCGCCAACTGATGCGCATGTTCTGTGCCGTCGTTAACGTGATCAAGCATGACGTATTCAATCGTGACACGTCCCTGGTTGGCATTGGATTTCTCCAGATAGCGGCGAACCGCGCCCAGGAAAGTTTCGATATTGTACTTTTTGTTGATGGGCACAATTTCGTCACGAATTTCGTCATTTGGCGCATGCAGCGAGATAGCCAGCGCGACGTCAATCATGTCACCTAATTTGTCGAGCGCAGGCACCACGCCGGAGGTCGACAGCGTAACGCGACGCTTGGACAGACCGAAGCCGAAATCATCAAGCATGATTTCCATGGCTGGCACGACGTTAGTCAGGTTAAGCAGCGGTTCACCCATCCCCATCATCACCACGTTGGTGATCGGACGCTGACCGGTGATTTTCGCCGCGCCGACAATTTTCGCCGCACGCCAGACCTGACCGATAATTTCAGAAACGCGCAGGTTACGGTTAAACCCCTGCTGTGCGGTTGAACAGAATTTACACTCCAGCGCACACCCTACCTGCGAAGAGACGCACAGCGTGGCACGGTCATCTTCCGGGATATACACCGTTTCAACGCGCTGATCGCCCACGGCAATCGCCCATTTGATGGTGCCATCCGAGGAGCGCTGTTCTTCAACCACTTCCGGTGCGCGGATTTCCGCCACCTCTTTGAGCTTGTTACGCAGCACTTTGTTGATGTCGGTCATATCATCAAAGTTGTCGCTGCAATAATGGTACATCCATTTCATCACCTGGTCGGCGCGAAACGGCTTCTCGCCCATCTCTTTAAAGAATTCGCGCATCTGCTGACGGTTCAGATCCAACAGGTTGATTTTGCCATTTTTCGCAGGAACCGCAGGCGTGATAATTTCGGAAGTGTTAACTAATTCAGACATAATTTTTTCCGGCCTCGTTGTTACACGTTATGGCCCATGGGAGGTTGAAAAGAAACGCCCCGGTAAGCAGTGGCTCATCCGGGGCGTTGCATTGTACAAAGTCTGGCGCAAGGATGCCACGTTTGCACGCGGCATTTATCGAAAAATTATTCCCGAATATTTCGCGTCACGGGAAGGTGGCACACTGACGAATTCCCGGATGAAGGGAATTAGCGCGTGCGGGCGCACACTTCGCCTTCGCCAAAGAAGTAGGCGATTTCACGCTGGGCGGATTCCACGGAATCAGAACCGTGAGTACCGTTTTCGGTGAAGCTGTCAGCGTAGTCAGCACGCAGCGTACCCGCCAGGGCGTTAGCCGGGTTGGTTGCGCCCAGCAGATCGCGGTGACGCTGTACCGCGTTTTCGCTTTCCAGCACGGACACCACGATAGGACCCGAGGTCATGAACTCAACCAGGCCGTCGAAGAACGGCTTGCCGTCATGCTCAGCATAGAAGCCGCGAGCCTGCTCAACGCTCAGGTGCAGCATTTTGGTGCCGACAATTTTAAACCCTGCTGCTTCAAAGCGCGCAAAGATATTACCAATAACGTTTTTTGCCACCGCGTTTGGCTTGATGATGGAAAAAGTACGTTCAATAGCCATGATTACCTCTGAAAGATGTTCTGTTGTGTTTTACCTGGCGCGGATTATAAAGAGCATCCCGGCTATTGCATATGGACGAAGGTAACATTTTTTTAAAATAAGATGAGCATTAGCAACAAAAAGTGTCAATCTGGTCTACTGCAGCGTAAATCTCACCGTCGCAACCTGTCCGCTCGCCACCATCGCCAGTAGCTGATAATCCCCCTTTTCGCTCAGACGCAACGTGATACTGCGCCCACGTTCTTGCAGCGGTTCACCATTGAGGAACCACCAGCGCTCGCCTGCCCCGCCGCTGCTCTGAATCGTTAAGCTTGCCTCAGCGGCCCCCGGTAAACGTTTGACGATAGCGCCATCACGTACGCCTGACAGCAACAGCGGCAACGCAGGATCCTGCCCGTGTGGCGGACATTCCGTTGAGGCCAACGGCAAGCGCGCGCTGCGACGTTCTGCGGCGGGCAGCCACGGTTCCAGCGGCAACGGCCAGACAATCAACATCTGCTCTCGCGCCTGCGGGCAATCGGCAGCAACGCGTCGACCAGCCTTATCCAGCCAGACAGGGAAACGAATACCGCTCACTCCCTCCTGTTCCGGCAGCAGTAGCGTGGGCGGTTGTGCGTCCTCCAGCAGCCAGGTGGCCAGACGACGCCGGCAATTGCTGTCACCCGGAGGAAGAGACTGTCCGCCTGGCCAGCACACGACGCCACGCGTAACCGACTGCGGTCGCGAGTCTTCCGGCAGCGAGGTATTGCGGGCTAAGAGTAGGTTGTTCACCTGATTGAGCAGCGGGATCGCACTGGCATAACCGAACTGTCCGGCAACGGGCGTGCCGTCCGGTCTGCCCGTCCAGATACCGATGATATAACGGGCATTGAGGCCAATCGCCCACGCATCACGATAGCCGTAGCTGGTGCCGGTTTTCCATGCCAGCGGCACTACCCGGGGAAGCGCGCTGTCCGGCAGCGGTTGCGCTTCATCGGCTAAAATTCGTCGGATGATCCACGCCGAGCCCGGTGACATTAGCGTGCGTTCGACAAGCGGATCGCCCGGTTGCAGACGCAGGATTCCCGCTTTGCCGTGGCGGGCAAAAGCGCTGTACCCCGCGACCATATCCTCCAACCGTGCGCCTGCCCCTCCCAGAATAAGCGACAGATTGGGAGCCGCGCCTGCGGGCAGGAACAGCGGCAGCCCGATATTACGTAATTGTGCGGCAAAGCGCTTTGGACCGTAGGCTTCCAGCACCTGTACCGCTGGCAAATTCAGCGAGCGCACCAGCGCTTCGCTCATACTGACGGGGCCATGAAAACCGCTGTCAAAATTACCTGGGCGATAGTCCCCGCTACGACGCGGCACATCCTGCAATAAAGACGCCGGATGGATTAATCCGTCATCCAGCGCCAGTCCATAAACAAAAGGCTTCAGCACTGAGCCAGGCGATCGAATCGCCTTAACCATATCCACATGACCGAAGCGCGTGTCATCGTTCAGATCGACCGATCCGACCCAGCCGCGCACGCTCATGTCGGTGTGATCGACGACGATCATCGCCAGCGAACTGCGCGCAGGCAGCCTGCCCTTCCAGTTTTGCGCCAGCTCTTCCAGTTGTCGCTGCAGTCCGGCATCCAGGGTCGTGACAATTTTGTCGCCTTGATTTTTGCCCAGCATCATCCGCGAGAACAGCGGCGCCAGTTGCGGCATCTGGCGGGGCGTCAGCCATACAGGCTCTTCACGTGACTCCTTAACCTGGCGCTGCGACCAGATCCCCTGCGCCGCCATGCGCGCGAGCACTTTGTTGCGCGCCGCTTCTGCCCGATCCGGCCAGCGATCGGGACGCAGTCGGCTCGGCGCCTGCGGTAATACCGCCAGTAAAGCGGCTTCAGAGTAACTGAGTTGCGCCGGAGGTTTACCGAGATAAGCCCAACTGGCCGCGCCAATCCCCTGCAACGTGCCGCCAAACGGCGCGCGGTTGAGGTACAACGTCAGGATGTCGCGTTTTGAGAGGTGCCATTCAAGCTGCAGGGCGCGCCAGAGCTGGCGAAACTTGCCGCCGAACGTGCGGGGATGCGGATCCAGCAGACGCGCCACCTGCATGGTCAGCGTGCTGCCACCGGAAATCACCCGCCCGGAGGAGAGATCCTGCCAGCCGGCGCGAAGGATAGAGAGAGGGTTTACTCCCGGATGTTGCCAGAACCAACGGTCTTCATAGTTGATCAGTGCCTCAAGATAGCGCGGAGAGACCTCTTCGATCGTCACCGGATAGCGCCAGATACCGTCCGCGTCTGCAAACCGCCACAGCGGCGTCCCGTCATGCGCCACCACCACCCGCGCCGGATTGACCTCACGCAAAGGCAGCGGCCAGATTTTATCGGCCGCCCAGACGGCGCAAACAAGTAAAACAGATGCGGCAACCAGACCAAGCCAGCCGCCGCGTTTACCGGTTAATTGCCCCATTTACGGCTTAACAATCAGTATTTCCTCAGCCGCGCCGGTTGCCCGCCATTGCGGAACATACATTGATTCCACCATGGGCATCGGCACCTTATAGGTTCCCGGCGTCACGGCTCGCGCCAGATAGACCAGCGTTACTGGCTGCCCCTGATTCACCGCCACGGCGGCGACAAAGCGGTCATCGCGAAACTCCACGTGCTGAATATCTGCCTGCTGCATCTGATTTAGCAGATTCTGTACCTCACTGCCGCTGTCCTGCAAACTGGCGCTGCCGTTGGCCAGATTCTGGTTTTCCAGTTCCAGTCCGGCAGGCAGCAGATCTACCACCAGCGCATCCGGCACGTCCTGGCTGGCTTTCACTTCCAGCCAGACCAACACCAGCTCACCGCTGCGCAGTGATTCCAGCGATTTGCTCTGCCCATCGCTTCCCAGAATATGGCGCTCAATCTGCAACACATTGCTGGCAGGTGCCGGAATCGTTTGTGGATAACCGCTCACGTCCAGACGCAACCACATTGGCAGAGAACCGTTATTCGTCACCTGCAGCGCCGCGAGTTGATCGGCATCCAGATTACGGGTTTGCGCTTTATCGCCCGTCAGCGGTTGTTCCGCGAGTGAGGTCTGCGCCTGCCAGGTACCGGGTAAATCCTGTAGCGAACGGGCGGCCAGGAACAGTGCGTTATTCTCCTGTGTTGACAGCCAGCGCTGACCAAACGCCTGTTCAGAGAGCGTGTTCAGCAACGTGTTCTGGACATCCGGCTTCAGGTTATTCTCTTCCAGCAGCGCCAGCATCAGCGCGTTATCACGAAGCGGACTGCCGTAATCGGCCAGCCACTGACGTTCATCATGACGTGGGGTAGACAGTGCCAGCGTCACCGCGTCGTCACTCCGCTTCGCGTCACCCATGGTTTTCAACGCCATGCCAAGTTGCAGCAGCGGTAAGCCGGAAGCAGCCTGACTGCGACGCTCCCAGATCTCGCGCAGTGCGCCAAGCGGGGCTTTCTGCTGACGCGCCAGTACCAGTGCAGCATAGGCCTGCACGGCAAATTTGCTCGCCTGCGTGTCGCTGGTGTAGCGAATCGACATCATCCCCGGATCCTGCAGATAACGCAGTAGACGCGCATTACCCTGATTGATCCCCTCTGTCGGAACGCTATAACCCTGCTCACCCGCCCGCACCAGGAAATCCATCGCATAGGCTGTCAGCCAGTACTCTTCCGGACCATTTTTATCCCACAGCGCGAATCCGCCGTTGTCACGCTGCATTTGCAGCAGACGGGAAATCCCGGTTTCGATTGCCGCACGACGCTTCTCGTCGGTATCACCCGTAATGCCCAGCGCTTTTAGCTGCGCAGCATTGGTATAAAGCGACGGGAACAGACCGCTGGTGGTTTGTTCCAGACAGCCGTAAGGATATGCCTTCAGCTCACGGATGTAGCGCGCCAGATTCAACGGCGGTTTACCGCTGAACAACAACTGACCCTGTACGGTAACCGGAGAGAAATTCGCTAACGCCTCCGCGGGAGGTGTCCAGTTTTCACCCGGTTGCAGCATCACGCCGTTATTGACCGTTTGCGCCGGGAATGCCGGACGTACGCCAATCTTCCACTGCTTCTGTTGCGGTCCGATGCTTTCTCCCGGCACGTTCAGTCCTCTTATCGTCGCCTGCAACTCGCCATCACCAAATCCCTCTTTCGCACGAACAGGAACAAACAACGTTGTACGCACGCCCGGCGCCAGACTAACCTGCGCAGGCTGGTCGCTGACCCGTTCAATCAGTCCGCTGGCGGTCAGCGCCACGTTCAGTGATTGCGGTTGATCGGTCAGGTTGGTCACGTCCAGTACCAGTCGCGAAGTATCACCGCCGGCCATAAAGCGCGGCATATTCAGCTCAGCAATGATCGGGGCGGCGACGATGGTCTTGCTTTCATTGCTGCCAAAGTCATCCGACGTCCACGCCTGCGCCATCACGCGCAGCTCGCCGTTGAAATCGCCAATCGGTAGCGTCACGCTGCCTTCACCCTGTTCATTCAGCATGACCGGTTGCGCCTGCTGCGCCACAATAGTCACATGATTGACCGGCGGTTTGCCGCCGCGCTTCAGTTCATCGCCATCACCACCAAAGCGCAGTGCTGCCTGCCGCCCCTGGCCCTCAATCACCTGACCATAGATGTCATAAATATCCGCGCCGTAGCGTTTTTGCCCGAAGAACGCCTGCCACGGATCCGGCGTGACGTAATCAGTAATGTTCAACACGCCGCTGTCCACCGCCGACACCAGCACATTTACCTGTTTTGGCGTCTCGCCATTTTTACTGCTGGCCTTGATCTTCACGGTCAACGGCTGGTTCGGACGCATTTTAGCCGGGGCTTCGAGCGCCAGATCCAGACGACGGTTTTCGTCCCCCAGCGGGAGATGCAGCAGCCCCACGGCACGTTTCGGCGTTGCAGAGCGGGATTTATCGCCCGGACGCACCACCAGCGTGCTCAGATACAGATCGTGGCGATTCCAGGATTTATCGACCGGAATGGAGAGATCCAGCCCCTGGGCCGGAACATCAATTTCCTGCCACCACAGCGGACCTTCGCTGGATTCCACCATCGCATAGCCTTTCCCTGCCGCCGGTGCCGCGATATGCAATTTCATCGTGTCGCCCGGACGATAGGCCGGTTTGTCCAGTTTCAGCGTGACGCGATCCGGCCGCGCCGCGCCGCTGCCATCGCTGTTATCCTGCCAGCTATAGCCCGCCCAGAAACGGACGCTACTGACCGCATTGTTTGGCGCTTTAACTTCCAGTCGGTAAGCACCCCATTCCACCGGGAATGTCACTTTGCCGGTTTCATCCGCTTTCAGATCCAGCGTCTGTTCACCTTCCACCAGATCTTTTTGATCAAAGCGCGACTGCCAGCCTTCGCTTTCCAGCCAGTCCCAGTAGTAGTCGCGACGCTCACGAATCAAACGCACCTGTAATCCGGAGACCGCTTTCTTCTCGCCCTGGGCATCGACATAGACAATGTCAAAGGCGGCGTTGCTGTCTTCATCGACAATCGGCTGATTCACCGTGGTATCGGTGCGGTAGTCATACACTGCTTTCACCGCAAATTGCGGACGGATACCCGGTAACGTGTCTGCCGGCCAGATAGCCTGTTCAGCGCGACGCGTAACGGGACGACCACCGGACTCCAGCAGACTGGCCTGCAAAATCACCTTCAACGGCGAGTGGGTCTCACGCCATTCGCTGTTGGTGCTGATGTCGCCACGCCCGGTTTCGTCCAGCGTCAGCTGTACTTCATCGAGACTACGTGACAGGTTTTCCTCGGCGATATTGCCAAACTGGAAGCCTGGCAATGACGGTACCGCATCACGCAGCGGGCGCAGGTACCACTGTCCCTGCAACGCATTGCCGTTCGCCGGGGCACCGTAAAGGTAGTAGCCGGCCACCGAAAACGTCACCTTATCAGACGGTGACAAAGGCGTTTTTTGACCGGTGAGATTCAGCGCCATCCGCTCCGGCATGAAATCTTCAACGTGGAAATCCCACATCCGGGTCTGGTTATCCCCCGTGTTGGCGCGAATGTGCCACATTCCGGTCGGCGCGCCGCTGTCCAGCGGATACGTAAAGCGATACAACCCGTTCTCCGGCTGACTGACCACAGTACGGATTACCTGACCGTCCGGCTTAACCACTTCCAGCTTCACCGGCTGATCGGGCAGCGTCTTGCCGTCACTGTCGCGCAGCAGACCATTGAGGATCACCGTCTCGCCGGGACGATACAGATCGCGCGGGCCAAACATAAAAAACTGCTTGCTATAACCGGGATCCCCGGCGATATCGAATTCCGCTAAATCCAGCGCCGGGAGTTTCAGATCCAGCAGCGTGGTTTGCCCCTCTTTACGCGCCAGCAGCAGCGCGGCGTTTGGGTTATTTTCAAGCTGGACATAGCCTTTCGCATCGCTGGTTGCCTTCGCCAGGGTCTGCCCTTTCTCATCCAGCAAGGCAACCTCCACGTCCTGCTGCGCGGTACCATTCTCCAGGCTTTGCGTAAACACATCGAGCCGACTCTGATAGCGATGCGCCGACACGCCGATATCGCTGAGCGTGAATAACGTTGCAGCGTTGCTGTACTCGTACTGCCCGGCTTTGGTCATCACCGCAACATAGACACCGGCCTGCTGCAGCGGTTTAATCTCGCTCAGTGGTAGAAGGAGTTTTTCGCGGGTGTTACGCGCAGGATTGAGATCAAAACGACCGGTATAGACCAGATCCGCCATTTTCAGCAGATTGTCAGATTCCCAGTTGGACAGAGAATTTCGGTACTCCCACTGGCTGACAAAGGCCGCCAGCGACTCCTGCTTCACGCGGAAAAAGTTAACGTCTACGTTGTTCACGTTAAGCGCCATCACCGGTAAACCTTCCACCACTTTACCCGGCAGCAGCGAACCGCGGCTGGCAAAGCCCACGCTGGGCTGGATATCACGCGTGGTCAGGCTTTTCTCATAGTTGATTTCGAAAATCGCTTTGTTCAGCGCTCTGAGATCGCGCTCAATGGTCACAATCAGTTCGCGATTGGGTTCCAGGTGACGTAAGCGCAACTCTTTCAGATTCGGCGACAGCTCCCATGCGCCATCAACTTTGCCGCTTTTTTTATCCACCACGTGGACAACACGGGCAAAATCCTGTTCAGGATCTAACGGGATGGAGAAGGTCAGCACCAGGGTGGATGCACCGTCCAGTTGCACCTCAGAGGCATCCAGCAGCGTCAGCGCTTTGCCTTCACTCTGTTGGGCCAGTTTCTGCAACTGTGCGGTATCTTTGTCCGCTTTCTTTTCCGCAGCGGGTTGCGCGGCGGGGGCGTCGTTTTTCGCCACCGTCGGTGCTTTATCGTTGTTGTCGCACCCTGCCAGCGCCAGCATTAACATGCAGGCGACTACGCGTATGTGTTTCATTTTTAATCCCTGGCCAGCATGACCCGTTAGCAACGTAGAACCGTTATTATGCGTGAGATTTCACTTTGTGTAAGTCCCTATCCCCCCCATCGAGTCTGAATTTAATTAAGAAGTGTGGGATCACCAGACAAATCGGCCTCTTTTACTTGTCCCCTGTTGGCAAAGGTCCGACAATTTGCCGGACACCTGATAAACATGGAGATACCCATGACTACTGCCTTTTTTGTCGCCGCCGACTGGCTTGCCGAGCATATTGACGATCCGCAGATTCAAATTATCGACGCCCGTATGGCGCCGCCAGGACAGGAAGACCGCGACGTTGCGCAAGAGTATCGCGCGGGACACATCCCGGGCGCGGTGTTTTTTGATATCGAAGCGCTCTCCGACCACATCTCACCGCTGCCGCATATGATGCCGCGCCCGGAAAGCTTCGCCGTTGCGATGCGTGAACTGGGGGTAGATCAGGATAAACATCTGATTGTTTATGATGAGGGAAATCTGTTCTCCGCCCCGCGCGCGTGGTGGATGCTGCGAACCTTTGGCGTGGAGAATGTATCCATTCTGGGAGGAGGCCTGGCCGGCTGGCAACGTGATGAATTGCCGCTACAGGAAGGCAACGTCGAACTGCCGGAAGGCGACTTTGATGCGGCGTTTACTCCTGAAGCCGTCGTACGCGTTACCGACGTTTTGCTCGCCAGCCACGAAAAAAGCGCACAGATTGTCGATGCCCGCCCGGCAGCGCGGTTTAATGCCGAAGCCGACGAGCCGCGTCCGGGTCTCAGACGCGGTCATGTGCCTGGAGCCTTAAACGTGCCGTGGACAGAACTGGTTCAGGACGGTGAACTGAAAACAACCGACGAACTGGATGCCATCTTCTTTCGCCACGGGGTCAGTTTTGACAGACCGATCATCGCCAGCTGTGGTTCCGGCGTGACGGCCGCGGTTGTTGTACTGGCGCTGACGACGCTGGACGTGCCAGACGTCGCGCTGTATGACGGCGCGTGGAGCGAATGGGGAGCCCGTGCCGATTTACCGGTTGAACCGGCGGAAACTCAATAAATTCTGATTTATTAGCCTGTCTCACCCACAAAAAAACCGCTCTGACGTTTGAGCGGTTTTTTTGTGCTGGTCCGGTTCGCGGCCTTTCCAGCTGGCTGTGTTGCCATAGCAACGCAGGCACACCTCAGTGTTGCAGATAGTCCCTTTTCAAGAAAAGAAAGTCAAGTTAATTAGCTGGGAAACTATTTCACAATTGAAGTATTATCCTTACTGGCCCTTTCCGCCGCCTCGCAAGCGGGCACTGGTTACGGGAAAGGTCGTTCCATGGCCGTCTGCGCAGGCACACCTCAGTGCTTGCTGTCACGGCATTATCGCCAGTGGTGCTGTCGTGAAGCGGTCTTCGCATGGACCGCACAATGAAGATACGGTACGTCTGTATCGTGCTTCTTGTTTCTGGCGTGTTGTGCCTTCACGCAGACCAGAGTTACTTCGGTAATTCTGTTTTCGTAAAGACCAACGGCCAGGGCAGGTAAGCGAGGATGCCGCCTTTCGGGGCGGCTTTCCTTCACTTAAATTATCCGATTCTGTTTAAAATCGCGCAGGAACCCACCCCAACGGCGTTCGTAGAACGGTGCGATATGTTCGGTGATAAAGTGGCTGATCCCCTTCTCCCCTTTTACCACCTGGCAAATATCAATCGGTTCATCGCCCGGTAATGTATCTGTCGCCACACTGCCTGCAGCATGAATAATTTCTTCAATATCGCCATCGGCTTCGATACCAATCAGCAGGTTGGCCTCAGCGTCCGCACGCTCTTTAATCGAGCAGAGAAAGGCGCGCTTCACCGGTTTGATGGTTTTGAACAACGTAGTGAGCGAGTCAATCATCTGCGCGGGCGGTTCGGCCACTTCGGAGAGGATCAGGGATTCCCCGCCTTCCAGCACTTCCTGCGTACTCAGCGGATTACCCTCTTCCCCCATCAGCAGGCTGATTTCGCGCGGCATGAACTCTTTGCCCGTCGGCAATTTAGCGTTAAGGAACAGCGTTTCGCCGAGCGTCATTTCAAACAGCGTGCGTACCGGCATCACCACAAACGCCTGCTCATCTTCTACTGCCTGCTGCAACGCTTCCAGAGAGGTGAAAAAGGGAATAACGGTGGTGCCATCTTCTTTTTCCCAGTGCTGAAGATCGAGCGCGCTGTCTTCGACAATCGCCTCGCCTTCTGCCGCAGTGCCTGGCACCCAAACGGTGGATTCCAGCAGGGTGCGGAAAAATGCCGGACGATGCGCAGGTTCAGTCGCGGCTTGTTCCAGTAAGGTTTCTAATTCGTTTTTGGTTTCAGACATAGGGGTCACAAATTATCTATATGAATTGTAGGCCTGATAAAACGCACAGCGTCGCCATCAGGCAAAATGCCGGGTGGCGCTTCGCTTATCCGGCCTACAAAAACACCTTTCAGGCAGTCAACAAATTGGCGATGGTACGCACGCCCAGACCTGTCGCCCCGGCAGACCACTGCTCAACCGGCGCTTTGCGATAGGTTGCAGAGCAGTCGATATGCAGCCAGCCCTGCTGGTAGTTTTCCACAAAGTGCGACAGGAATCCTGCGGCCGTGCTCGCCCCCGCCGGATACGCTGCGCTGCCGGTATTGTTCAGCTCGGCAAAATTAGACGGCAACTGGTTGCGATGGAATTCCGCCAGCGGCAGACGCCAGAACGCCTCGTTCTCTTCGGCAGCGCTTGCCAGCAGACGATTCGCCAGTGGGTCATCAAAGCTGAACAGTGCATGATAGTCGTTACCCAGCGCGGTTTTCGCGGCACCGGTCAGGGTTGCGGCATCGATGATCAGTTCCGGTTTCTGCGCACTGGCGTCGATCAAACCGTCCGCCAGCACCAGACGCCCTTCAGCATCGGTATTCATCACTTCCACGCTTTTACCGTTGCGATAGTGGATGATATCGCCCAACTTGAAGGCATTACCGCTGATCAGGTTGTCCGCACAGCACAGGTACAGCTTCACGCGTTTGTTCAGACCGCGCGTGATAGCAAACGCCAGCGCGCCGGTTACCGTTGCGGCACCACCCATATCAGACTTCATGGAGTCCATAAAGGCGCTCTGCTTGATGCTGTAGCCGCCGGAATCGAAGGTGATCCCTTTCCCGACCAGGCAGGCATAAACCGGGGCTTCTTTATCCCCTGTCGGGTTGTAATCAAGTGCCAGCAGAACCGGTTGACGTTCAGAACCGCGACCAACGGTATGCAGTCCCATGTAGTTCTGCTCGCGCAGATCTTCACCTTTGGTAATGCGGTAGGAGACGTGATCGCACGCCACGCTGCACAGGAGATCAACGGCGCGCTGCGCCAGTTGCTCTGGCCCCAACTCTTCCGCCGGTGCGTTAATGGTGTCACGCACCCAGTCAATGATGGTCAGACGGTTATCCAGTTCCTGGCGCTGTGCATCGTCCAGGTTTGGCCATTCCACTTTGCGGCTGCCTTTAGGCCCTTTGTAGCCCTGCCAGAATGACCAGCAGCGGTCAGCATCCCAGCCCTCACCTGCCAGCTGTGCATGCTTGATACCGAGGCCGTCGATCTTCCGCGCTGCGCGCTGGATCAAACCGAGGTCGTCTTTACCGTTAAGATGCAAAGCAATACCGTCGTTATTAATGCTGTATGTGGCTTTTTCGCCCCAACGCGCATCGGCAGGCTGCGTAGTGAGCGTGATTTTCATGGCTTCTGTCATTGTAATTTTTCCTTATTAGCAAACGGGCCGCCCGAAGGCAGCCCGTATGTTCATTCCACTAAATGATTCGCGCTGCAGGAAGGCGGCAATCGAGTGAATCCCCGGGAGCAGAGATTACTCTGTGACTGGGGTGAGCGAGCGCGGCCAACGCATCTGCAGCGTGAAGCATGACGGGGAAATTACTCTGCTTCATCTAACCAGACTAACAGAATCGCCTCCAGAATTTTTTCACTGGATGCGTCAGGGTCGTCATCAAATTCCTCAAGATCGCAGATCCACTGATGGAGATCGGTGAAACGAACGGTCTTGGGATCGAGATCGGGGAAGGCGTCGTACAGCGCTTCGCCGATTTCGCGGCTATCGGTCCACTTCAGTCCCATACTACCCTCTGTTAATGCTCACGAGCATGATTGATTGTGTAACGTGGGATTTCGACCACTAAATCATCCCCGGTCACGCGAGCCTGGCAGCTTAAACGGCTTTCCGGCTCCAGTCCCCAGGCTTTATCCAGCATGTCGTCTTCTTCTTCCGTGCTTTCCGGCAGGGAATCAAAACCTTCACGCACGATGCAGTGGCAGGTCGTACAGGCGCAGGATTTTTCGCAGGCGTGTTCAATCTCGATACCGTTGCGCAGCGCAACGTCAAGAATGGTTTCACCGGTCTCCGCTTCCAGAACTGCGCCATCCGGACAGAGATCCTGATGAGGCAGAATAACAATCTTTGGCATATTAAACCTCGTCCACGGAATGGCCTTTCAGCGCGCGACGGACCGACTGGTCCATGCGCCGGGCGGCGAATTCCTGGGTTTGTTTGTCTACGTTTTTAATGGCTTGCTCGATAGCGTCAACATCATCGCCCAGCGCCACCTCGCTCAGGTGCGCGGCGGCATCGTCGATCTGTTGACGTTCTGCGGCGCTTAACAGCGCGGCATCAGCGGTCAGCGCGCCGGTTAAACTCTCCAGCACGCGCGCCGCTTCGACTTTCTGCTCTGCCAACATACGGGCTTTTACGTCCTGTTCGGCAAAGCTCATCGAATCCTGAATCATCGAGGCAATTTCGCTGTCGGTCAAACCGTAGGACGGTTTCACCTGGATAGAGGCCTCAACGCCGGTGGATTTTTCCATCGCGGTGACGCTCAGCAGACCGTCAGCGTCCACCTGGAAGGTGACGCGAATGTGCGCGCCGCCAGCCGGCAGCGCCGGAATACCGCGCAGTGCAAAGCGCGCCAACGAACGGCAGTCCTGCACCAGTTCACGTTCGCCCTGCATCACGTGGATAGACATCGCGGTCTGACCGTCTTTGAAGGTAGTAAAGTCCTGCGCGCGGGCCACCGGAATGGTGGTGTTACGTGGGATCACTTTCTCCACCAGACCGCCCATCGTTTCCAGTCCCAGCGACAGCGGGATCACGTCGAGCAGCAGCATTTCACTGTCCGGCTTGTTGCCGACCAGGATATCGGCCTGGATAGCCGCGCCAATCGCCACCACTTTATCCGGGTCGATGGACGTCAGCGGCGGGCGACCAAAAAATTCACCCACACGTTCGCGCACCAGCGGTACGCGCGTGGAACCGCCAACCATCACCACTTCCAGGACTTCCTGCGCCTCAACGCCGGCATCTTTCAGTGCACGACGACAGGCCAGTAGCGTGCGCTTAACCAGCGCGGAAATGAGTTCATTAAACTGTTCGCGGGTAATCTCACCCTGCCAGCCCGCCACGTTGACCGTTACGGATTCGGCATCGCTGAGCGCAATTTTCGCCGCGATGGCGGCATCCAGCAATTCGCGCTGAACACGGTTATCACTGCGATCGGCAATCCCCGCCTGTTCGCGGATGTAATCCGCCAGCAGGTGATCGAAGTCATCGCCGCCAAGCGCAGAATCCCCGCCGGTCGCCAGCACTTCGAACACGCCGCGGCTCAGGCGCAGAATAGAAATATCAAACGTTCCGCCGCCGAGGTCATACACCGCAATGACGCCCTCTTTGCCGGAATCCAGGCCGTAGGCAATCGCCGCAGCGGTCGGTTCATTGAGCAGGCGCAGGACATGCAGACCCGCCAGACGCGCGGCATCTTTGGTCCCCTGACGCTGTGCATCGTCAAAGTACGCCGGTACGGTAATGACCACGCCATCCAGATCGCCGGAAAGCGACTCGGTGGCACGCGCCGCCAACGCTTTCAGGATATCAGCAGAAACACGAATCGGATTCAGCAAACCCGCCGCCGTTTCAATCATCGGCAGGCCATTAACGCTTTCCTGAAAACGGTACGGCAGATGGGGGTAACGAGTCTGAATATCTGCCAGCGAACGCCCCATCATGCGTTTTACCGAGCTGATGGTATTGGCGGTATCCAGCGCGGCATTGGCGCGCGCATCATAGCCGACCGTGTGGCCCTGCTGCTGATAGTGAACGACGGACGGCAGCAGATGACGACCGTCGTGATCGGCCAGCGTTTCCGCCTGCCCGCTACGTACGGTTGCGACCAGAGAGTTGGTGGTCCCGAGATCGATACCCACAGCCAGACGACGCTGGTGTGGCGCTGCGCTCAGACCAGGCTCACTAATTTGTAATAAGGCCATAATTGCTTCCGAATATTAAAAATCGAGCAGTTTTTCTTCGAGTTGTTCTGCACTGCTTCGCAGTTTATCGAGAAAACGCAGTTTACGCACGGTATCGGCCGCAACGTCCCACGTCTCGCTATCCAGTTGTTCCACCATCAGCTGATGGCGGCTATCAAACATCTTTTTCACGCGCTGAGTAAAACGTTCCAGCCGCGCCTCGTCTTTCGCCTGTTCGATCTCATCGAGTTCTTCACGCAATTCCAGTTGTTCCATCAGGAATGCGGTATCGCGCACCGTGTGCTGCTCGTTGCTGAGATCAAAACCGTGTAACGAAAGCAGATATTCTGCGCGCATCAGAGGATGGCGCAGCGTTTGCCAGGCCTGGTTGATGGTGGCGGATTGCGAAACGGCAGCAAGCTGTTCCGCCTGGGTACCGCTGGCAAATTTATCAGGGTGATACTGACGTTGCAGATCCTGAAAACGAAGGCTCAGCGCCTGAATATCGAGCGGATAACGGGCCGGTAAGCCAAAGAGGGTGAAGTAGTCCATAACATTCTCAGGGGTAGCCTGTTAGAACAAACCCCACACGTAGCTTGGCCACGGCGGGGTTTTCGGATGACGCGCGTTACACGTGGAAGCTTTCGCCGCAACCACACTCGTCTTTCACATTCGGGTTAGTGAATTTAAACCCTTCGTTCAGACCTTCTTTTACGAAGTCTAACTGCGTTCCGTCCAGAAATTGCAGGCTTTTTCCGTCAACCACGACCTTAACGCCTTTGTCTTCAAACACGGTGTCTTCTGCCGCCGGTTCATCAACAAATTCCAGTACATACGCCATACCTGAGCAGCCGGAGGTTCTCACGCCCAGACGCAGGCCAAACCCTTTACCGCGGTTCGCCAGGAAGGTATTTACTCGCGCTGCTGCACTGTCGCTAAGTGTAATCGACATAATAAAACCTCAACTCTTCTTATTTTGCTTCACGTTTGCTTTTGTAGTCCGCAATAGCGGCTTTGATCGCGTCTTCTGCCAGAATAGAACAGTGAATTTTCACGGGCGGCAGCTCAAGCTCATCGGCGATATCGGTATTTTTGATCGCCTGTGCTTCGTCCAGCGATTTCCCTTTCACCCATTCGGTGACCAGGGAGCTGGACGCGATAGCGGAACCGCAGCCGTAAGTCTTGAAACGCGCGTCTTCAATGATACCTTCATTGTTGACTTTGATCTGCAACTTCATCACGTCGCCACAGGCTGGTGCACCCACCATGCCGCTGCCCACGTTCTCGTCGCTGTTGTCAAAAGAGCCCACGTTACGTGGATTCTCGTAATGATCGATTACTTTTTCGCTGTAAGCCATGATGAATTCCCCTTATCGGTACCGATTAATGATGTGACCATTCGATGCTGTTCAGATCCACGCCCTGCTTGTGCATTTCCCACAGTGGAGAAAGGTCACGCAGACGGCCGATAGATTTACGAACCAGTTCGATGGTGTAATCAATCTCTTCTTCGGTAGTAAAACGACCTAAAGAGAAACGAATAGAGCTATGCGCCAGCTCATCGGTCATTCCCAGCGCGCGCAGCACATAGGAAGGCTCGAGGCTCGCAGAGGTACAGGCGGAACCTGAAGAGACCGCAAGGTCTTTCAGCGCCATGATCAGCGACTCGCCTTCAACATAGTTAAAGCTCACGTTGAGGATGTTTGGCGCGCCCTGTTCGAGGTCACCGTTCAGGTAGACTTCTTCCATATCTTTCACGCCGTTCCACAGACGGTTACGCAGACCGCGCAGACGCGCCATCTCGGTTTCCATCTCTTCTTTCGCGATGCGATAGGCTTCGCCCATGCCGACTATCTGGTGGACGGGCAGCGTACCGGAACGCATACCGCGTTCGTGGCCGCCACCGTGCATCTGTGCTTCGATGCGAATACGCGGTTTACGGCGAACGTACAGCGCGCCGATCCCTTTCGGGCCATAAATTTTGTGACCGGAGAAAGACATCAGGTCAACTTTCAGTTGGCTCAGATCGATAGGCAGTTTGCCCACGCTCTGGGTGGCGTCAACGTGATAGATGATGCCGCGCGCACGGCACATTTCGCCGATAGTCGCGATATCCTGCACCACGCCGATTTCGTTATTCACGTGCATGATGGAAACCAGAATGGTGTCGTCACGCATCGCCGCTTCCAGCGCGTTGAGATCGATAATTCCGTTGCTCTGCGGCGCCAGGTAGGTTACTTCAAACCCTTCGCGCTCCAGTTGACGGCAGGTATCCAGCACGGCTTTGTGTTCGGTTTTGCTGGTGATGATGTGCTTGCCTTTTTTCTGATAAAAGTTGGCTGCACCTTTGATCGCCAGGTTGTCGGATTCAGTCGCACCGGAGGTAAAGACGATTTCACGCGGATCGGCACCCACCAGATCGGCAATCTGATTACGGGCGATATCCACCGCCTCTTCAGCCTGCCAGCCGAAACGGTGTGAACGGGAGGCCGGGTTACCAAAGGTTCCGTCCAGCGTCAGGAACTGCATCATTTTCTCGGCAACACGCGGGTCCACCGGCGTGGTTGCGGAGTAATCGAGATAAATCGGTAATTTCATTGCTCTATAAACTCCGTACATCGCTTCAATGCAAGGAGTCAGGCAACCGGCTGGATGTACGACCGTGTTAACGGAGCGCAAGCGCCCCGGCCTGACTCTGAAATACTTTTACGCTTCATCCTTCAGACTGCCTCTGCGTTGGCGGTCTTCACTCACCTCAGTCACTTACTGATGTAAGCGCCTGAGGATTCGCTCAGTTGCCGCCCTGATGCAGCCAGAATGATATTGCGTACTTTTCTAATTAAGCGCGTAACTTAACGTCAATTGCGTCTTGTGCACGATTTGTGCGTGGAGCGTCGTGGCTGTGCTGGCGACCAGACACATCCAGGACTTCCTGATTATTCACCAGTTCGCCTAACGTGATGTTGTTGAGGAAACCGGTCAGACGGTCGCTCAAGTCACGCCACAGCGCGTGGGTCAGGCATTTATCGCCGCCCTGACAACCGCCTTTGCCCTGACAACGGGTCGCATCAACCGACTCGTCAACAGCGCTAATCACTTCACCAACTGCAATACTGCCGGCATCTTTGCCCAGCAGATAACCGCCGCCTGGTCCACGTACGCTGGAAACCAGACCATTTTTACGCAAACGGGAGAACAGCTGTTCCAGATAAGAAAGGGAAATTCCCTGACGTTCAGAAATATCAGCCAACGGTACCGGGCCCGCTTCGGAGTTGAGCGCAACGTCCAACATTGCGGTCACGGCATAACGCCCTTTAGATGTCAGTCTCATGTCTTACTTAGCCTCAAACTCGCCCCTGCCCGGGGTTTTTTATTGTAAAATGGGGGTATTGCATAGCAGGGCCAAGTCTGACATTCCCGACTAAATCAGTCAACTATTTACTTGACTGTTTTAGTCAGGTATTTAACCTTCAGTGCCATTTTGCGTTACCGGATGACGCTTCGCTTATCCGGCCTACAGACCGCACGATTCGTAGGCCGGATAAGCGAAGCGCCATCCGGCATTAGCACCGTTACTTGCTTTTATTCTGCTGCTCAATAGAGGCAAGCATTCCACGCAGAATATTCAGCTCCTGGCTCTCCGGACGCGCGCGCGTAAACAGACGACGCAGTTTGTTCATCACCTGCCCGGGGTGGTTCTCACGGATAAACCCCGTCGACAGTAACGTTTGCTCAAGGTGACCGTAAAAACGCTCCAGATCGTCCACCAGCGGGTACGGTGCTTCTTCATGCACCACCGCGTCAGGGTTTTCCTGTGTTGCCAGCCAGGCCATGCGCACTTCGTACGCGATGACCTGTACCGCCATCGCCAGGTTCAGCGAACTGTACTCCGGGTTTGCCGCAATCGCGACGTGGTAATGGCATTTTTGCAGTTCGTCGTTGGTCAGTCCAACGCGTTCACGACCAAACACCAGCGCTACGGGGGTATTTGCCGCTTCCGCGACGCTTTTTAAACCGCATTCGCGCGGATCGAGCATCGGCCACGGCAGCGTACGCGAACGCGCGCTGGTTCCGACGACCAGACTGCATCCGGCCAGCGCTTCATCGAGGGTGTCGACGATCTGCGCGTTGCCGATCACATCACTGGCCCCTGCTGCCAGGGCGATAGCCTGGGAGTCAGGTTTTACGAGCGGGTTAACCAGCCACAGATTGGTTAACCCCATTGTTTTCATTGCGCGGGCAACAGAGCCCATGTTGCCGGTGTGTGACGTTTCCACCAGCACGATTCGAATATTTTGCAGCATTGTCTTTCTTCAGCTAAAGATTATTCGCCCATATTATCATAAATCGAAGACATATTCCGATCTCGCTGCTATACTCTGCGCCGTTTTCCCGTTCTTTAACATCCAGTGAGAGAGACCGATGCATCCGATGCTGACCATCGCCGTGCGCGCAGCGCGCAAGGCGGGTAATGTAATTGCCAAACACTACGAAACGCCTGACTCAGTAGAAACCAGCCAGAAAGGCAGCAATGATTTTGTGACCAACGTCGATAAAGCCGCCGAAGCGATTATTATCGAAACGATCCGCAAATCTTACCCACAGCACACCATCATCACCGAAGAAAGCGGTGAACATGAAGGTACCGATCAGGATGTTCAATGGGTTATCGATCCACTGGATGGCACCACCAACTTCATAAAACGTCTGCCACACTTCGCCGTTTCTATTGCAGTACGCATTAAAGGCCGTACTGAAGTCGCTGTGGTTTACGATCCCATGCGTAATGAACTGTTCACCGCCACTCGCGGCCAGGGCGCTCAGCTGAATGGCTATCGTCTGCGCGGCAGCAATGCGCGCGATCTGGACGGCACCATTATCGCTACCGGCTTCCCGTTCAAAGCCAAACAGCACGCCACCTCTTACATGAATATCCTCGGCAAAATGTTTACCGAGTGCGCTGACTTCCGCCGCACTGGTTCTGCCGCACTGGATCTGGCGTATGTTGCCGCCGCGCGCGTTGACGGTTATTTCGAAATCGGCCTCAAGCCGTGGGATTTCGCCGCAGGTGAACTGATCGCCCGCGAAGCAGGCGCACTGGTTTGCGACTTTACCGGCGGTCATAACTACATGATGACCGGCAACATCGTGGCGGGTAACCCGCGCGTGGTAAAAGCAATGCTGGCGAGCATGCGTGATGAACTGAGCGACGCGCTGAAGCGTTAATCGTTTGCTGCCGGATGGCGGCTAACGCCTTATCCGGCCTACAGAGTAAAATGATCTGTAGGCCGGATAAGCGAAGCGCCATCAGGCATTCTCCCTCAGGGCACGTTTAAAACGGTCGTAATCCCCTTCCCACGGGCACCGTGCTCACCCACATTATTCCCGCAGCCACCACCAATATCGCGCCACCGGCTAACGCCAGCGTCGACCAGCCAACCTGTCGCCACAATACCGGCGCGCGGTTACCGCTCAGCCTGACCGCAAGCGTGCGAAAACTGTGCACCAGCAGCGCCAGAGAGGTAATGGTCAACGACGTGCCCGCCGCCATTGCCAGCGCCGACGCTATTCCCCAGTAAAATACGCCGATGACTTTGCTAAACAGCAGCACCATGATAGCCCCGGAACAGGGACGCATCCCCATCGACAGGATAATCATCAGCCGTGCGCGCCAGTCATCGCCATGGTGCAGTTGTTCCGGATGCGGCAAGTGCTGATGCCCGCACCCACAGTTTTCATGGTGCACATGGTGTGGCGTAAAGGTGGTAAATCTGGGTTTGCGCAGCAGCGCATGTAGTTTCTTCAGCGCCCGCCAGCAGAGCAACAGGCCCAGAATCCCCACCAGCGCGTAGCTCCCCTTCTCCAGCCAGAAACCGCTCAGATGGAGCTGTCTCGCCGGCAGTTGCAGGATGCTGAGTACCACTACAACCAGCCCGATCGCCACCAGCCCCTGCAATAACGAGGAGGCCAGCGTCAGGCCAATGCTCGACTTCAGTTTTGAAGGATGGGTCGCCAGCCAGGTGGTAATCACTACTTTTCCGTGCCCCGGCCCCAGCGCGTGCAGTACGCCATATAAAAAGCTAAACAGCAGCAACGAACCGCCCGCCTGGGCTGGGCTGGCGGCAACGGCCTTCAGCAGCACACTCATCTGCTGATTCACCTCCCGCTGCCAGACGATACTTTTGACCATCACCTGCGGCCAGGTTTGCCACAGCCAGACGCCACCGATCGCCGCCATCAGCAAAAAAAGCGCCAGCGGCCACAGCGATATCCAGCGTTGTGCGCGAATACGGTTTAGCGACATTACTGGCATGTGACTGTCACCGTCTGCGCGAATTGTTTACCCAGTTCCATATCCTCTGGCGGCGCATCGTCCTTATCCAGAGACTGGGCAAAACTGAGCGACGCCTCGTTCGGCTCGGGGGTATGTAGCGCGATTTTGCAGCGCTCACGCATCATCGGCGATAGCGTCGCATCGCGGTCTTCTTCGTAGCTCATATCGACATAATAAGAGGGATCAAAGGTCGAGAAGGTATAACGTTGCCCGCTTAACGGCTGCGGTTCGGCAAGCGGCAGCATAAAGGTGAGCACCGCCTGATGCTCATCGCGCGCCATACCGTATTCCGTGGGGCGGTTTTTAAATTTGACGCGCTGTCCGTTGTGCCACATTTCGGTGAAATAGTGCTGTCCCAGGACATTCGCCATCACTTCCGCCGCCAGTTTTTTCCAGATGTCGGAACCCGGTTTTGCATCGCCCGCGTCATAGAGCAGGTCGGCAGAGGTCAGCTCATCCATCGTCCAGCGCATTTTTAGCGCCACAATAGACCCGTTATCGCTAACCACTTCCGTTTTCAGACGGATAAAACTGTGAGGATGTGCGCTCACCGTAAACGTCAAAAAAGCGAGTAACACCAACAAAGCGCCGCGTATCATGAATGACTTTGACTCCCCATAAAAACAGGATGGCCACGAGAGTCACGATCGCCGTGACAGGATTGCCCGTGAGGATAACATTGAAATGATGAATGTTGAGCGCGGATTTATGGGCTCGATTCAGTTCTCAGATTTGAGATTTTGTCGTTAAGTACAACGTTCCCATTCCGGTAATTTTCTGTGCGCCATGCCTGAATTGATAACAAATTGTGAAATAAAATAAGCCAATTACGACATTTTTTAACATACCAATTAACCCGCACTGCACAAAAACCATTAAAACTAACAAATATTTAACCAAATAATATCCAAAAATTAACAATAATGGGCATTTATCACATTTTGTAAACTTGAGATTCATTACCTCTTCCCTTCGTTGATAACCTCCTGTTCGTGACATGCCCCGGTCCCTACAAAAGGTACAACTATGAAATTCAAACTCGCATTACTCAGTGCAACCCTGGTTTCTGCATGCATGTTGTCCGGCCCGTCCTTTGCGGCAGAAAAATACGAAATCGCTGTGGTTGCTAAAGTCACCGGCATTCCGTGGTTCAACCGCATGGAAACCGGCGTGAATGAAGCAGCGAAAAAACTGGATGTGAATGCTTATCAGACCGGCCCTTCCACGCCGGATCCGGCTCAGCAGGTGAAGGTTATTGAAGATCTCATTGCCAAGAACGTTAACGCGATCATTGTGGTACCTAATGACGCGAAGGTGCTTGAGCCCGTGCTGAAAAAAGCGCGCGATAAGGGCATTGTCGTTCTGACCCATGAATCGCCGGATCAGCAAATCGGCCAGTGGGATATCGAAACGATCGACAGCGAGAAGTACGCGCAGGCCAACGTCGACGAGCTGGCGAAGGATATGGGCGGCAAAGGCGGCTATGCGATTTACGTCGGCTCGCTGACCGTGCCGTTACACAACGCCTGGGCCGATTACGCCATCAAGTACCAGAAAGAGAAATACCCGGAGATGTTTGAAGTGACCACCCGTCTACCGGTGGCTGAGAGCATCGACAAATCCTACTCCACCACGCTGGATCTGATGAAAACCTATCCGCAGATGAAGGGCATCATTGGCTTCGGTTCGCTGGGTCCGATTGGTGCGGGTCAGGCAGTACAGAAAAAACGCGCGAAAGATAAAATTGCCGTGGTGGGGATTGCCATGCCCGCACAGGCTGCACCTTATCTGATGCGTGGCGACATCAAAAAAGCGATGCTGTGGGATCCGAAAGATGCCGGCTACGCGCTGGTGACCGTGGCAGATCAGTTGCTGCAAGGCAAAGAGGTGACGCCAGATCTGACCATTGACGGATTAGGGAAAGCCGATGTCGACATGGAGAAGAAAGTGATCCGCTTTAACAAGATCCTCGAAGTCACCAAAGACAACGCACAGTCACTCGGTTTCTAAGGCTCCAGCCACCACCAGGGAAACCCAACGCCGACCGTCTGGTCGGCGCTACCAACAGGCTTAACACTCTGCGCCGTCAGGGCGCTCGCAGGGGTATTGTCCATGACAGACACCACCGCATTTATCACTCTTGAGAATATCAGCAAGCAATTCCCGGGCGTGCTGGCACTGGATAATGTGAATCTGACGCTGAAAAAAGGCGAAGTTCACTGTCTGGCAGGGCAGAACGGTTGCGGCAAAAGCACCATTATTAAAGTGATCTCCGGAGTCTACCAGCCGGAAAAAGGGGCGCAGATCCTGCTGGACGGCAAACTGTTCCATCATCTGTCGCCACAGCTCTCTTCGCATTACGGCATCCAGGTTATCTACCAGGATTTATCCCTCTTCCCGAACTTCAGCGTGGCAGAGAATATTGCCGTCAACCGCTATCTGCCCGGCGGTGATATCTGGGTGCGGCGCGGTTCGATGAAGCAACAGGCGCTGGCGGCGATGAAGCGGATTGGCGTCAGCATCGATCCCGATAAAAAAGTGGAAAAACTCTCCATTGCCGATCGCCAGTTGGTGGCGATTTGCCGCGCCATTGCTGCCGACGCACGCCTGGTCATCATGGACGAACCCACCGCGTCCCTGACGCGCCAGGAGGTCAACGGCCTGCTGCGCGTGGTCAACGAACTGAAAGCCGACGGGATTTGCGTGGTATTCGTCAGCCACCGTCTCGATGAGGTGATGGAAGTGGCGGACCGCATCAGCGTCATGCGCGACGGTAAACTGGTGGGGACGTATCCCGCCAGCGAACTCGACAGCCATGAGCTGGCATTCCTGATGACCGGTCAACGCTTCCACTACAGTCCGCTGCCGGAAAAACCACCGGTTGATCAGGAGCCGATGCTGGAACTGCGCAACCTGAGCCGCAAAGGAAAATATCAGGATATCAACCTGTCACTGCGCAGCGGTGAGATCGTGTCGATCGTCGGTCTGCTCGGCGCGGGCCGCACCGAGCTTTGCCTGAGCCTGTTTGGCATGACGCACCCGGAAAGCGGGGAAATCCGCGTTAACGGCAAACCGGTTCAGCTTCGTAACAACCATGACGCCATCAAACATGGGATCGGCTATGTCTCGGAAGATCGCCTGACCCAGGGGCTCATCATGGAACAGTCGATCTACGACAACACCATTGTCACGGTCTTCGACAAACTGCATACCCGCAGCGGCCTGCTCGATCACGGTAAAGCAAAAACGCTGGTCGCTGATTTAATCCGTGAACTGAATATCAAGGTGGCCGATCCGCAGTTGCCGGTCAAAACGCTCTCCGGCGGCAACGCCCAGCGCATCGCCATCGCCAAATGGGTGGCGACCCAGCCGCGTATCCTGATCCTGGACTCCCCGACGGTGGGCGTCGATATCGCCAACAAAGAAGGGATTTATCAGATTGCCCGCAACCTGGCGGAGCAAGGAATGGCAGTGCTGATGATTTGCGATGAAATCCCGGAAGCCTATTACAACAGCCATCGCGTGTTGGTTATGCGGCGTGGGAAGTTGGTCGCCGAGTTTAATCCGCATCGTTGTCGTGAAGAGGACATTGCAGAGGTGGTCGAGGTCATCCATGAATAACTTTCGTCTCTCCCGTTTAGTCGGGCACCATGAATTCTGGCTGGGGCTGCTGGTGATTGCGCTTGCCGTTGGACTGAGCGTCAGCACCGACGAGTTTCTGTCACTCGGCAACCTGACAGACGTCGCCACCAGCTATGCCATTCTCGGTATTCTCGCCTGCGGGCTGTTCGTCGTGCTGATCTCCGGGGGGATCGATATTTCGTTCCCGGCGATGACGGCGATAGCGCAATACGCGATGGCAAGCTGGGTGATCGCGCATGGCGGTAACTTTCTGCTGGCGCTGGCCATCGCTGTCATCGTCGGACTGCTGCTCGGGCTGATTAACGGCTTTCTGGTCTACTGGCTGCGTGTGCCTGCGATCATCATCACCATCGCGACGCTGAACGTCTATTACGGTCTGCTGGTGTACGCCACTAAAGGCACCTGGCTGTACGGCTTCCCGGACTGGTTTATGAACGGCATCAACTGGTTCTCCTTCACGGCGGCAGATGGCTATGACTATGGCCTCACGCTCCCGCTACTGTGCCTGGCAGCCGCGATCGTTTTCACCGCCATCCTGATGAATTACACCCGTCTCGGGCGTCAGATTTACGCGATGGGCGGCAACCGCGACGCCGCATCCCGCCTCGGGCTGAACCTGTTGAAGCTGCATTTCTATGTCTATGGTTTTATGGGTGTTCTCGCAGGCGTAGCTGCTGTCGTGCAGGCGCAGATCACACAGTCCGTGGCGCCAAACTCGCTGCTCGGTTTTGAGCTGACGGTACTGGCGGCGGTCGTGCTGGGCGGCACCAGCATGAGCGGCGGGCGCGGTACATTGACCGGTACGCTGTTGGGGGTGATTCTGCTGGCCTTTTTGCAAAACGGCCTGACGCTGCTCAGCGTCTCCTCGTACTGGCACACCGTTTTCAGCGGCGTCATTATCCTGGTCAGCATCAGCGCCACGGCGTGGAATGAGAAACGCAAACTGGCAAGGGAGCTTTGAGATGAAAGCGTTAGCAAAAGTATTACCCGGTGATGCCATCATCCGCCTGCAGTGCGTGATTATTATCGTCGTCGCCGTCGTCTTCTCAGCGCTGTTGGGCTCCCGCTTTTTCAGCGTTGCAAACTTCCAGTCTATCGGCTCACAGTTGCCGATCCTCGGCATGCTGGCGCTGGGTATGGGCATGACCATGCTGACGGGCGGCATTAACCTGTCAATTATCGCCGGTGCCAACGCCTGCTCGCTGGTCATGGCCGCCGTCATCGTCAGCCATCCGGACAATCCGCTGTTCCTCGCGCTGGCGCTGCTGGCCGGTGCCGCGGTCGCCGTCGCGATAGGTACGCTGAACGGCGCGCTGATCGCCTGGGTTGGCGTGTCGCCGATCCTTGCCACGCTCGGCACCATGACGCTTATCTCCGGGCTGAACATCTTGCTCTCCAACGGCACGGTGATTTCCGGCTTCCCGGCAGCGATCCAGTATCTCGGTAATGCTACCCTTGCGGGTATTCCCGTCGCCCTGCTGCTCTTCTTGCTGGTCGCCGTACTGCTGTGGGTTCTACTGGAACACACCACGCTTGGGCGCAGTCTCTATCTGATGGGTTCCAACGAACAGGCGACCCGCTACAGCGGCGTGAACACCGTTCGGGTGCAGATTTCCGTCTACGTCATTTCCGCCCTGCTCGGCTGGGTGGCCGCAATCTTAATGATGGCGAAATTCAACTCGGCGAAGGCCGGATACGGAGAGTCTTATCTGCTGGTCACTATTCTCGCGTCGGTGCTGGGCGGCATTAATCCGGACGGCGGATTTGGCCGTATCATCGGCCTGGTGCTGGCGCTGATTGTGCTGCAAATGCTGGAAAGCGGCTTTAACTTGCTGGGGATCAGTAGCTATCTGACGATGGCGCTTTGGGGCGCGGTCCTCATCCTCTTTATCGCATTACAGAATCGTAGAGCCTGATTTCAGGAGAAAAATTATGGCGAGTTACTTTATTGGTGTGGATGTAGGAACCGGCAGCGCTCGCGCAGGCGTATTTGATCTTAACGGCAGAATGGTCGGTCAGGCCACTCGCGCGATTGAGATTTACCGCCCGCAGGCCGATTTCGTCGAGCAGTCGTCCGATAACATCTGGCAGGCCGTCTGCAACGCGGTTCGTGATGCCATTAATCAGTCCGATATCAACCCAATCCAGGTGAAAGGGCTGGGATTTGACGCCACCTGTTCGCTGGTGGTGCTGGATAAAGAGGGCAAACCGCTGACCATCAGCCCTTCCGGGCGCAGCGAACAAAACATTATCGTGTGGATGGATCACCGCGCCATCACCCAGGCCGAACGCATCAACGCGATGCACCACCGGGTTCTGGATTACGTGGGCGGGATTATCTCTCCGGAAATGCAGACGCCGAAGCTGCTGTGGCTGAAACAGCATATGCCTAACACCTGGGCGAACGCGGGCTACTATTTTGATTTACCCGACTTCCTGACCTGGCGCGCGACCGGCGACGACACGCGTTCCCTCTGTTCCACAGTGTGCAAATGGACCTACATGGGCCATGAAGACAAGTGGGATGCCAGTTACTTCCGCGAAATCGGGCTGGAAGATCTGCTGGAACACGATGCGGAAAAAATTGGCCGCTACGTGAAAACGATGGGTGAACCGCTTGGACACGGACTGACCCAGCGCGCCGCCAGTGAAATGGGGCTGATTCCGGGCACTGCCGTCAGCGTGTCGATCATCGACGCCCACGCCGGCACGCTCGGCACGCTCGGCGCCTGCGGCGTCTCCGGCGAAGTCGCTGACTTTGACCGCCGCGTCGCGCTGATTGGCGGAACCTCGACCGGTCACATGGCCATCTCTAAACAGCCGCGCTTTATCGGCGGCGTCTGGGGTCCCTACTATTCCGCCGTACTGCCGGAATACTGGCTCAATGAAGGTGGACAGTCCGCTACCGGCGCGCTGATCGACCATATTATTCAGTCGCATCCTTGTTACGAGACGCTGCTGGCGCAGGCAAAAGCGCAGGGACACACCATTTATGAAGTGCTGAACGCGCTGCTGCGTAAAATGGCGGGTGAGCCGGAAAATATCGCCTTCCTGACCCGCGATATTCATATCCTGCCCTACTTTCACGGCAACCGTTCACCACGCGCCAACCCAACGTTGACCGGGGCGATCAGCGGACTGAAGCTTTCCCGCACGCCGGAAGATATGGCGCTGCACTATCTGGCGACCATTCAGGCCATCGCGCTGGGTACGCGCCATATCATTGAGACGATGAACCAGAGCGGTTACAGCATTGACACCATCATGGCCAGCGGCGGCGGCACCAAGAACCCTATTTTTGTGCAGGAACATGCCAATGCCACCGGTTGCGCCATGTTACTGCCGGAAGAGAGCGAAGCGATGCTGCTGGGTGGCGCGATGATGGGCACTATCGCCGCCGGCGTTTTCGAGACCTTCCCGGAAGCGATGTCGGCGATGAGCCGGATAGGTAAAACGGTCACCCCACAGACCAACCGCATTAAGCAGTATTACGACCGCAAATATCAGGTGTTCCATGAGATGTATCAGGATCATATGAAGTACCGTCAACTGATGCAGGGGGACGCATGAGTAGCTCATGGCAGCAGGCAAGCGACACCTGGAGCCTCTACAGCGAGGCGCTGGCCGGTCTGGGTCAGCATCTTAACGAACCGGTCTGGAATGCATTAATGACGGAACTGCGCGAATGCCGTGGGAAAATTGTGGTCACCGGCGTCGGCACCTCCGGCATTGCGGCGCGAAAAATCGCCCACATGCTGGCCTGCGTTGAGCGCCCGGCAATCTATCTCAACGCCACCGATGCCGCGCACGGCGATCTCGGTTTTTTACGCGCGGACGATCGGGTCATTCTGCTTTCCCGTGGCGGTAACTCTGACGAGCTCACGCGACTGTTGCCGGGTCTGGCCGCACGCAACGTGCCGATTATCAGCGTCACGGAAAACCCGGATTCCGCCATTGCCCGCGCCGCCCGACTGGTAATTTCTACCGGCGTCCAGCGCGAGGCGGATCCGCTGAACATGCTGGCGACCACCTCCATCATGCTGGTGATTGCGATCTTTGATGCCGCCTGCGCGTGTCTGATGAGCGAGAGCGGCTACACCAAAGAAACGCTGCTGGCCGTGCATCCGGGGGGGGATGTCGGTTTAACCCTGCGACAGGAACGCTAATCCATTAGCAACCTTTCAGCCTCGCCTTCTCCGGCGGGGCTTTTTTTGCGCCATCTGAAGATAAAAAACGCGAAAAATCCTGGTAAAGCGCTGCGTTAAACTTTCTGATGTGGCTGCACGCGTGAAAAATTCTGTGACCTCTCCCTGCAATCCTGACGCAAAACATTTCATTCGTAATGGCTATGGAAAAACTTTAGCTATTCTTATCTAACATACCTACGGGAGATCCGACAGATGATGCCAACGCTTGCTCCGCCATCTGTACTTTCTGCTCCCCAGCGCCGTTGCCAGGTTTTGCTGACGCTTTTCCAGCCGGGGCAAAGTGCCACCGCGGAAATGTTCAGTGCGCTAAATGGTGTCGATGATGCTGTTGCCCGTGAGGATATTGTCGAAACGGGACGGGAGATCCAGCGTTATCATCGACTCAGCATTAGCACTGGTCCAAACGGGTGCTACCGGATCGAAGGTACCGCGTTAAACCAACGCCTCTGCCTCTTACACTGGCTCAGACGCGGCCTGCGTTTGTGTCCGGCGTTCATTACCCAACACTTTGCCCCCGCCCTCAAAACCGAACTGAAACAGCGGGGGATCCTGCGCACGCTGTATGACGACACCAATCTACATGCCCTGATTAACCTCTGCGCGCGTCGCCTGCAAAAACCGTTTGAGTGCCGGGATATTCAGTTCCTGCACCTCTATCTGCAATATTGCCTGTTGCAGCATCACGCGGGGATCTCCCCGGAATTTAATCCTGTTCAGCAGCGCTGGGCGCAATCCTGCGCCGAATACCCGCTGGCGCAGGAGATCGGTCGCCACTGGCAGCGGCGCGTCATGCAAAATGCGCCGCTCACGGAATCACTGTTTATGGCGCTGCTGTTTTCGATGATCCGCATCCCGGATCCGATTCGCGATAACCATCAGCAGAACCGGCGGTTGCGTCTGGCGATCGCCCGACTGATCCTGCGCTTTCGCGAAATGGGCGCGGTGCGTTTCAATGACGAGCACGGACTGAATGCCCAACTCTACATCCACCTCGCTCAGGCGCTGAACCGCAGTCTGTTTTCTATCGGTATCGATAACACGTTGCCGGAAGAATTCGCCCGCCTCTATCCGCGTCTGATGCGTACCACTCGTGATGCGTTACGCGGGCTTGAAGAAGAGTATGACGTTGAATTTTCCGAGGAAGAGACGGGACTGGTGGCGGTGATTTTTGGCGCATGGCTGATGCAGGATAATGATCTGCATGAGAAGCAGGTCGTCTTACTGACCGGGGATAATCCGCAACTGGAGCAGCAGATAGAGCAACAGTTGCGTGAGCTGACCCTGCTGCCGCTGAACATCAAGCCGTTGCCAATGCGGACTTTCCAGCGGGAGGGCTCGCCGCGCGGCGTGGCGCTGATTGTCACCCCTTACGCCACGCTGCTGCCGCTCTTTTCACCACCGTTGATTCACGCGGATCAAGCGCTGACGCCACATCAGCAACAGCAGATCCGCAAGATGCTGGAATCAGGCTGAGGCGGTCACCTTTGGCCGCAGCACCATGGCCGGTAGCGCCACCAGCGCCATTACCCAGAAGACGCCGTTGCCCAGGTTCTGATACAGGAAGCCGGCGAACACGGTCATGATGGCAATACTGCCGCCCATCGCCACCGCAGAATAGACCGCCTGCAGACGGATCACTTCGCTTCCCTGACGCGCCGCGATATAGCGCATCGCCGCCAGGTGGCACACGGTAAAAGTGCCGCAATGGAGGATCTGCACGACAATCAGCCACGGCAGCGCCGTCGTCCAGCCCATCAGTCCCCAGCGAATCACCCCGCAGACGGCGGAGAGCAGTAACAGATCGCGGGCGCTGAAGCGGCGGAACAGTTTGTTGCTTAGAGCAAAGATAATCACTTCCGCAACCACGCCGAGCGACCAGAGATAGCCTACCGCCGAAGCGGAATAGCCGGCTCCCTGCCAGTAAATGGCGCTAAAGCCGTAGTAAGCGGCATGCGCCCCCTGCAACAGACATACGCAGGCCAGAAAGCGCCAGCTCTGCGTGACCAGCGCACGCCAGGCGGGCCAACCGGCGCTCTCCTGATGCCGGTTTTCCCCCTGTGGCAGCACGCTGGGGCGAATCAGCATTCCCAGCAGCATTGAGGCGACGCCCAACGTCAGCAGCGCCAGAACCGCCCGATAATCAAACACGCTGACCAGCTTTCCGGTCAACGCCGAACCGATAACAAACGCCACCGATCCCCACAGTCGTACCCGACCGTAGTCCATCGTAATCTGTTTTTGCCAGGTATTCGCCAGCGCGTCCGTGAGCGGCACCAGCGGTGAGAAGAAGAGGTTAAAGCCAACCATCACCACCATCAGCCACGCGACATGGGTTCCGGCCCAGAAGGCCAGTGCAAAGACCAGCGTCAGCAGCGCCAGGAGGCGTAACGCACGGATCAGTCGCGACGGGTCGCTGACCCGCGGGGCAATGATCAGACTCCCGAGAAAACGCGCCACCAGTCCAGCGCCTAGCAGCAGGCCGATCGTTTCTGGCGTGAGGCCAAGCCCTTTAAGCCAGACGCTCCAGAAGGGAAGAAAAATCCCGTAGCTAAAAAAGTAGGTGAAGTAACCGAGCGCCAGCCAGCGCGTGGAGTGCAAAGACATGATCCCCTCCCGTGTGGAGGCGATAGTCTGGCGATAAACGCAGGCTGGCGCAAGTGAACATTAACAGCGACATAACAACGTCTTGTCGCTAATCAACGCGAATCTCCATCGTAAAACAACACTGTTCTCCGGAGCCTAACATCCGTAATCCCGGCTGCCCCGGCATGTGGTGGGCATTTACCGGATGCGTCTGCGGTTCCAGACAAAGGAATGACTGACCTGGCATTCTGAAGAGCATCAGCCAGGGAGTTTGCGCAGAAATCGTGATATTCATCACACCTCTACGGATGACCGCCTGTCCGCTCCATCCGGAATATCCCACGTTCAGCCAGCGATCCGCGCCATATTGCGCCCTAGTGAAATCGACTTCCGCCGGGAGTTCGCTCTGCCAGGCCAGTGGCAAATGATGTTCGCCTTCTGGCCAGTAACCGCTTGCCGAGAACTGCACGGTGCTTTGAGCATCAAACACAAAGAACGGGTGAAAACCGCAGCCGTAAAGCATCGGGCGTTTGCCCAGATGAACGATCGTCAGCGACGCTCTGAGTACCGACGCCTCCAGCACATACTGGAGTTCCGCCAGATAGTCATACCCGCACGCCAGTTGACTGCGCAAACACAATCGACAACTGTCGTCGGTTACGTCTGCTATCTCCCAGCGCTTAAGCCAGCCGTCACCATGCAGAAAGAAACGTTCATCCGCATTATGCAGCGGCAACTGCACCTCTGTTCCGCGCTGGCTGAAGCGGTTATCGGCCACACGATTGGCGATCGGAAGCATCGGAAACAGCCCACCCTCACCAACGGATTTCTCCTCGCCTGCACGTAAAACCGGCTGTTGATGTTGTAACGAAAACAACGCCAGCAGCCTACCGCCCTGCGGGTCCACGCGCATCCGCAGATGCGCGTTATTCAGCGTCAGCGGCGTCGTCATCAGCGAGCACTTCTCTGCTGTGCCGACGGGCTGGCCTTCAGGTGTCTCGCCGCCAGTTGTTCCTCAAGGGCTTCCAGGGTGACGCCTTTGGTTTCAGGTACATTACGCAGCACGTACACATAGCCCATCGCACAAATCACGCCGTAGAGCAGGAAACTCCCGGCTGCGCCCAGCCCGGCATTGAGCAGCGGGAAGGTATAGGTCAGCAGGAAGCAGGCAATCCACAGTGCCAGCGTGCCCAACGACATCGCCAGCCCGCGCACGCGGTTAGGGAAAATTTCGGACAGCAGCACCCAGGTGACAGGTGCCAGCGTCAGGGCATAGATTGCAATGGCTGCCAGCACCAGAACCAGCACCGGCCAGCCCATAATCCCCATCCCGTATGCACCAGCAATCAACACATAAATCACGGTCAGGCCGGATGCGCCAAACAGCATCAGTTTGCGGCGACCGAGTTTATCCACCAGCGGCAGCGCGGCAATAGTAAAGACCAGATTGATAATGCCGGTGGCGACGATGGATTTCAGGGTGCCGTTGATGTCGAAACCGGCGGAGGCGAAAATCTCCTGCGCGTAATTAAAGATCACGTTGATCCCACACCACTGCTGGAAGACCGCCAGCACCATGCCGATAATAACTATCGGTTTGATCTGTGGTTGCAACAGCGTTGACCATGCCACCTTATGGTTATCTTTGAGCAGCGTGTGCTCAATCTCCTTCAGCGTCTGCCCGGCATATTCCGTAGAACCAATGCGTTGCAGCATGGCGCGCGCGCGTTCCGGTTTACCCGCCTTCACCAGCCAGCGCGGGGATTCGGGAACGAAAAACATCAGCACCAGAAACACCAGTGCAGGGACTAACTCTGCGCCAAACATCCAGCGCCAGCCCATCTGCCCGTTCCAGCTCTCGACGATCGCCTGCTGCGTGGCCCCTGTCGCAACGGGTTCGGCGATCATCAGGTTGATCAGTTGCGCCGCCAGCACGCCAATCACAATGGTCAACTGGTTCACCGCCACAAAGCGTCCGCGTTTCTCCGCCGGACTGACTTCGGCGATGTACAGCGGACTGAGCGCGGAGGCTAGGCCAATCCCGACGCCGCCGACGATGCGGTAAATCACGAACATGTCGAAGTTACTGGCAACGGCGGTTCCCCATGCGGAGGCGCTGAACAGAATAGCCGAGAGGATCAGCGGCATTTTTCGGCCAAATTTATCCGCACACCAGCCGGAAATCAGCGCCCCAAAAATACAGCCTACCAGCGCTGAACTCATCGCCCAGCCCGACTGCGCCGGATCGGTTATTGAGAAGTACGCTTCATAAAAGGGTTTTGCCCCGCCAATCACCACCCAGTCGTAGCCAAACAGCAAACCACCACAGGCCGCGACCAGACAGATGGTCCAGACGTAGCCGATTTTCAAATGTGTCTGCGCGTTATTCATTATGATTCCTCTTTCAGGGAAACGCAGGGAACAGTAGGTTTCCGGTGGCGTCACCACCACCGGTTCAGGGTTTAGTGCAATAACTCCAGTCTGATGACATGGCGCAGGAGCAGAGCTTTGTCATGCGCCGGATTCTGTTGCAGAAGAGCGTCAAGCGCCTGCTGGCAGGCGGATAAATCCCCCAGCCCCAGATGCCCCAACGCGGTGATAAACAGGCAGTGCTGCTGATGCTTTGCCTCCGCCGGGGTATCGAGCACCACCAGATCCGGTAATGAGACGGCGAAGAAATCCACCTCTGGCACATGGTCTCGCTGTGACGCTACCCATTGCAGGAAGCTTTTGAAGAGTTGTTCTGCATCGTCACTCTTACCCAGTTTTTTCAGCGCCATGCCCTGCCAGAAGAGATAGTCCACGGGCTGATCGTTGTAATAACGACCAGCATCCAACGTACTTCCACCGCGGGTGGCGCGCGCAAAGTAACGCTGTGCCTCGTCATGATGCCCCTGACGTTGGGCGCAATAGCCCAACAGATACCAGATATCGTTATCGGTTTGTCCGGGCAGGCGTCCTTCCCCCAGATTTTGCGGGTAGCTCAGCGCCTGTTGTAGCAGGCTGACCGCGGCAGATAATTCCTGCCTGCCGATCGCCGCCAGCGCCCGATGAACCTGGTTCAGCAAGTACTGCCCGGTCGCTTTCCCTTCGCCCCCTTCCCAGGGATGGAACACGCGCTCGCCAAGAACCTTCGCCGCTTCATCGTAGTAGCCCAGTCCGTTCCACAGGCTAAGTAACTCCACCGTCAGATCGTCACGCTGGAATACCACCGTTTTGCGTGATTCAAGCTGTTGCAAACGCTGCCCGACAGGCGTAGCCAACAGCTTATTGAGATAATCCAGTTCAAACAGGAAGCGGGCGTTGTCGGGCTCCAGCGCCACTGCCTGCGACAAATACTGGTGTGCTTTTACGGCATCCTGCTGTTTGTTCCACGCATAAATCCCCAGCAGACGATGCACTGGCGCAAATTCAGGTTCTTGTTGCAGGGTGAATTGCCAGCAGGAAAGCGCCTCTTCGTAGCGGCGTTTGCTGTACCAGAAGCAGCCCAGCAGATAGCGGGCATAGGCGCTGTGCGACAGCGTTTGCAGCATCTGCACTTCATCAAGAGTGTTTGGGAAACGCACCCGGTTGTGCAGGCAGGCCCGCGCCTGGTCGATGAACGGCTGCGGATTGTCGCTTAGCGACGCCCGCCACAGCAGCGGCAGCGTTTCCTGGCTGTCCAGTAGCTCCAGCAGTTCGCGAGCCGCGGCTTTCTGACCGAAAGAGAGCAGCCACCCCGCCAGTTCACAAGCGTTGGTACCGCGTCGACCCGTAATAGCGATAAGCGCCGTTTTCGACAGTTCATCCCGGCGTATTGCCCAGCGCGCATAGTGCAACGCATAGCTGAGCGGATAGTCATGGAGCTGCTGTTCGATGTACTTCAACGCCTCTGATGTGCGCCCCAACGCTGCCAGCACCAGCGCTTTCAGCCCCATCGCCAGGTTGTTGCTGCCGTTAAAACGCAGACTCTGCGTCACTTTTTCCAATGCATCCGCCTGGTCGCCACGCGCCATCGCGATCCTCGCCAGAGCCCAGAAGGCCGCATCGCGACAGTTTCCACTCCAGCTCGCCTTGTAGTTATGCTCCCAGGCCTGTTCGCAATCGCCCTGGCGTTCCAGCGCAGTGGCCAACAACATACTGGCTTCGCCATCGCGCGGGTTTTTGTTCAGGTGATGCGCTCGCTGTAATGCTGCTCTCGCACAGCGTTCAGCCTGCGTCCAGTCAGCCTGGTTCAGCGCCAGCGTCCCCAATGCGACGTTGTTGCGGTAATCCAGCGGATCAATCGCTAACGCCCGGCGATAGTAATCCCCGGCGTAACGACTGGCATGGTTGTACTGCTCCAGATGCTGACCGATAAAGTAGAGTTCATCCGTGTTAGACAACGCCTCCGGTTGTGCGGGGGCCGTTGCCGCCGAAGGTAGCGGCAGGTCGTCAGCAATATGCTCTTCGTATCGCAGCAGCGTCTGACCGTCGTGACGCGTGACCGTCATGGCGATCCGCGTATAGCCCGAATCGGCAAGCGTCGTCAGCCAGTGTTCCCCCGGTGCCAGCGTCAGCGTGGTTTCGAAGAAAGGCCCGCGGTCTGCGCTGAGCGTCACCCGCACGTCATGTAATGGCGCAACGGCATAGACGCCGACGGACAGATGGTTTTCATCACGCACCAGTCGCAGCGCCAGGTCAGTGCTGGCGTTTTGCACCGTCCCTAATTCGCTATACGGCAGGAAGTTCTGAACGAACACCTTCTCTTCGTAAGGCGCAAGCCAGGTGAAATCAGGCTGGTTGTCGGTAAACACCCCGGTCATTAATTCGATGTACGGACCATTTTCATCGGTCAGGTTGCGATCCCAGGCGACACCGAAATCCCCGTAGCCCCAGCTCCACTGTTTTTTTCCCGGCGAGATATGATGATCGGCAACGTGCAACAGTCCGCCGCGCTCGCCGTGATGCCAGGCACCGACAAAGTCGTAGTCCGATTTTTCCGCCATGTACGAAGTCGGCACCGGCACATTCTTGTAGCGGGAGATATCCACCCCCGCCGAGTAATCGACTTTGTAATAGGTGCCCGTGGCGATCGGAAAAGCGGAAACATCGCGCTTGCCGTGATCGAATACCGCCGTAACATCAGGTGGGAACACGCTTTGATGATCGTCGCCGCCCTTCACCGCCGGGTTCGCCCACCATAAAAAGTGGCGCGGCGTGGCGTTGCCGTTGAAGACTTTACCGGTAATTTCTATCAGCGCGCGATCCGGGTAGAGGGTGAATCCGGTCATCACCTGTAGGCCGCGCATCGGCTCCACTTCGCCCATCCAGACGGTTTGCTCACCGTGCTCCCCTGCCCGCTGCGTAAAATCCACCGGCATAAAAGTGGTGGGACGATGGTGCTGCGGCCAGTTAAATTCGATCCCACCCGAGATCCACGGCCCCAACAGACCAACCAGCGCGGGTTTCACCACCTCGTTGTAATAGACAAAATCGCGCTGCTGTACTTTGTCATACGCGCGGTGAATACGCCCACCCAGTTCTGGTAACAGCATGACGCGGATAAAATCGTTTTCCATCCACACGGCCTGGTAATCGCGCATCTCGCGTTTGCCGGTCAGAGTGTCGATCACGCCATAAGGGTAAACCGCCCCTGAAGAACCCTGATAAACCCGTTTTTCCAGGAACATTGGGTTGGTGTCTTCCTCACCCACCGTCCAGGTCGGTAATGAGAGGGTCTCCTGCCAGACCTTAACTGAACCGTACATGCTGCCTCCACTCAATAAACAAAAGTAAAATGTCATCTTGTGGCTATTGTGTGGCAGTTAACTGGCGGTAAAATGTGCAATGCTCACGCAATATAGTTAAGGGAGTTAAGTGTATGCAGCGTTCGGGATTCAATAACGCCCGGGTCAGACAGGCGAATAAACAGATCTTTCTGTCGCATTTGTGGCGCGAAAAGCAGCTCAGTAAATCGCAGCTGGCGCAGCTCACCGGCCTGTCGATTCCGGCAGTGAGTAACATTCTTGAAGAGTTGCTGGATGAAGGCCGAATTTACCACTCCCGGGAAACGCTAAGCCAGCGCGGGCTCAGCAGCGGGAGTTTTCATCTGCCGGAACGGGGCGCGTGGACGCTGTGTATGAACGTCACCCCCACCAGCCTGACCAGCCAACTTGCCGATGCCCGACTGATGGCGGTTGGCAACTGGCAGCACGAGGTGATCAACGCCGCAACGCCTGAAGCGCTGCTCGCGGCGATTGCCAGCCACTGGCGGCGCTGGCGTCAGCGCTATCCCGACATCACAATCAACCTGGCGCTGGGCGTCCACGGTCAGGTGGATCCGATCACCGGCGCGTCGAAAACCATGCCGCAGGCACCGTGGAAAACGCCAGTGGAAATAAAGTATCTGCTGGAGGAGCGACTCGGCATACAGGTCCGTCTGGACAACGACTGTGTGATGTTGGCGCTAGCAGAAAAATGGCAAAACCCGGCTGCCAACGAGGATTTCTGCGTCATCAACGTCGACTACGGTATTGGGTCCTCTTTCGTTATCAACGAACAGATTTATCGCGGCAGTCTGTACGGCAGCGGTCAGATTGGTCATACCATCGTTAACCCCGACGGCATCGCCTGCGACTGTGGCCGTTATGGCTGTCTGGAAACCGTCGCCTCACTGAGCGCATTGAAAAAGCAGGCCAGAGTCTGGATGAAAGCGCAGCCGGTGCCGGGAAGGGATCCGGAAACGCTGACCACGGATATGCTAATCGATGCCTGGCGCAGGGGTGATGTGCGCATTCAGGCGTGGGTGGAACATGCCGCCAGCGCGATTGGTCTAAGCCTGTATAACTTTCTCAATATCCTGAATATTAATCAGATCTGGCTGTACGGGCGCAGTTGCGCCTTCGGTGAACCCTGGCTCAACACGCTAAGACAACAGACGGGATTTAATCCTTTCGATCACGGAGATAACCCGCGAGCAAAAGCGACACAGATTGGCTTTGGTACGCTGACTCGCGCCCAGCAGCTGATGGGAATTGGCTATCTGTACGTTGAGTCGCAGCTGAACGACATTTAGCCAATGGCGAGGCGGGCCGTTGTGTATTAATTTTAAAGTACGTTACTCATGTCAATGAGCCTGCTATGAACACGTTACGTTATTTTGAGTTCGGTGAATCACGCCATCTGTTTTTATTGATTGCCCGCATTGCGCTGGCGGTTCTGTTTATTATTTTTGGCTTTCCTAAGCTGACGGGTTTCGACGGGACCGTACAGTACATGACCTCTCTCGGTACGCCTGCGCCAATGCTGGCGGCCATTATTGCCGTCGTCATGGAGGTTCCCGCAGCGATACTGATTGTACTGGGCTTTTTTACTCGCCCGCTGGCAATCCTCTTCGTTTTCTATACGCTGGGTACGGCAGTAATCGGCCATCATTTCTGGAATATGACCGGTGATGCGGTCGGTCCGAATATGATTAATTTCTATAAGAATGTCAGCATTGCGGGAGGTTTTCTGCTGCTGGCACTGACGGGACCGGGGGCGATATCGGTAGACAGGCGTTAGACCGTCGCCCGATGACGCTTCGCTTATCGGGCCTACAAAACCATTGATATCGCAGGTTTTTGTTATTGGCCGTGACTGGTCCGGGGCGATATCGGTAGACAGACGTTAGACCGTCGCCCGATGGCGCTTCGCTTATCGGGCCTACAAAACCATTGATATCGTAGGTTTTTGTAGGTCGGGTAAGCGTAGCGCCACCCGACAATTCATGTGTCGAAGATATACCAATTTCGTCTGCAGGATGTTTGTCATCAATCAAAAAGGCCGCTCGCGCGGCCTTTTTGACTTCTGCGATAACTTATGCGTAAACCGGGAAACGTGCGCAGATATCCAGAACTTTACCTTTGATGCGCTCAATCACCGCTTCATCATTGATGTTGTCCAGCACATCACACATCCAGCCTGCCAGCTCTTTCGCTTCCGCTTCTTTAAAGCCGCGACGCGTGATAGCCGGAGAACCGATACGGATACCGGAAGTGACGAACGGGCTTTTCGGATCGTTCGGCACGCTGTTTTTGTTCACCGTGATGTTGGCACGACCCAGCGCGGCGTCAGCTTCTTTACCGGTCAGATTTTTGTCCACCAGATCCAGCAGGAACAGGTGGTTCTCAGTACCGCCGGACACGACTTTGTAGCCACGATTCAGGAATACTTCCACCATCGCTTTGGCGTTTTTCGCAACCTGTTGCTGGTAGACTTTGAACTCTGGCTCCATGGCTTCTTTCAGCGCCACGGCTTTACCCGCGATCACGTGCATCAGCGGGCCGCCCTGCGCGCTTGGGAAAACGGCAGAGTTCAGTTTTTTGTACAGCTCTTCGTCACCGCCTTTCGCCAGGATCAGGCCACCGCGCGGGCCAGCCAGCGTTTTGTGGGTGGTGGTGGTCACAACGTGAGCATGCGGAACCGGGTTCGGGTAAACGCCTGCGGCGATAAGACCCGCGACGTGCGCCATATCGACGAACAGGTATGCGCCAATGCTGTCAGCGATTTCACGCATTTTTGCCCAATCAACCACGCCGGAATAGGCAGAGAAGCCGCCGATGATCATCTTCGGTTTGTGGGTCTGAGCCAGCTGCGCCATCTCTTCGTAGTCAATTTTACCGGACTCATCAATACCGTAAGGCACGATGTTGTACAGTTTGCCAGAGAAGTTAACCGGGGAGCCGTGAGTCAGGTGACCGCCTTGCGCCAGGTTCATACCCAGAACGGTATCACCCGGTTGCAGCAGCGCGGTATAGACGGCGAAGTTAGCCTGGGAGCCAGAGTGCGGTTGCACGTTAGCGTAGTCTGCGCCAAACAGTTCTTTCGCGCGGTCAATCGCCAGTTGCTCAACGATATCCACGTATTCGCAGCCGCCGTAGTAGCGCTTGCCCGGATATCCTTCAGCGTATTTGTTAGTCAGCTGAGAGCCCTGCGCCTGCATGACGCGCGGACTGGTGTAGTTTTCGGAGGCGATCAGTTCGATGTGCTCTTCCTGACGTACTTTTTCCTGCTCCATAGCCTGCCACAGTTCGGCATCATAATCGGCAATGTTCATTTCACGCTTTAACATCCGCATCTCCTGACTCAGCTAACGATAGAATTTTTGGCCTTAAAAGGCGGTCCTGTTGGACAACGGGCAACAGTATAACTGAATCATTCTGCGATAACAGGTCTTGACAAAGGAATTTACGCAAACGATTACCTTCACACGACACAAGGCTTTGCCGAATGAAGACCTTACAAATTTCAACGGATTTCTTTTCAGGTTTGTGATGCAGATTTTTCACGTTGTCGCTTTTAAAACGCAAAGCGTCAAAGAACCATTTACAGTGCAGGGGTATTTTTTATAAGATGTATTTGACATACATCATTAAAAGTTCACATAAAGGAAGACCGTATGCTTGACGCTCAAACCATCGCCACTGTAAAAGCTACCATTCCCCTGCTGGTTGAAACGGGCCCCAAACTGACCGCCCATTTTTACGATCGCATGTTTGCTCATAATCCTGAACTCAAAGAAATTTTTAACATGAGTAACCAGCGTAATGACTCCCAGCGTGAAGCCCTGTTCAATGCCATTGCCGCCTATGCCAGCAACATTGAGAATCTGCCTGCCCTGCTGCCTGCGGTCGAAAAAATCGCCCAGAAGCACACCAGCTTCCAGATCAAGCCAGAACAGTACAACATTGTCGGAACCCATCTGCTGGCGACCCTGGACGAAATGTTCAACCCGGGCCAGGAAGTGCTGGATGCGTGGGGCAAAGCCTACGGCGTGCTGGCTAACGTCTTTATCCATCGCGAAGCGCAAATCTACCGTGAAAACGCCAGTAAAACCGGCGGCTGGGAAGGCACACGTCCGTTTCGGATCGTGGCGAAAACCCCGCGCAGCGCACTGATTACCAGCTTTGAATTTGAACCGGTGGACGGTGGCGCCGTGGCTGACTACCAGCCAGGCCAGTATCTGGGCGTCTGGCTGAAACCGGAAGGTTTTCCGCATCAGGAAATTCGTCAGTATTCTCTGACCCGTAAAGCGGAGGGTAAAGGTTACCGCATTGCCGTTAAGCGTGAAGAGGGTGGTCAGGTCTCCAGTTGGCTGCACAATCAGGCGCGCGTTGGCGACGTGGTGCATTTAGCGGCGCCGGCTGGCGATTTCTTTATGGCAGTTGACCACGACACACCGGTTTCGCTGATTTCTGCCGGTGTCGGTCAAACGCCGATGCTGGCAATGCTGGATACGCTGGCCAACGCGCCGCACAGCGCCCAGGTCAACTGGTTCCACGCCGCAGAAAACGGTGATGTACATGCGTTTGCCGATGAGGTAAACGAACTGGGTAAAACGTTGCCGAACTTTACCGCGCACACCTGGTACCGCGAACCGAGCGAAACAGATCGCGCTAACGATGCCTTTGACAGCGAAGGTCTGATGGATCTGAAGGCGATGAAAGCGGCTATCGATATTCCAGGAATGCAGTTCTATTTGTGCGGTCCGGTGGGCTTTATGCAGTTTGCCGCGAAGCAGCTTGTTGAACTGGGCGTGAATAACGAAAACATTCATTACGAATGCTTCGGCCCGCATAAGGTCTTGTAATTACGTCATGCCTGATGGCGCTGCGCTTATCAGGCCTACGGGATATTGTAGGCCGCATAAGGTCTTGTAATTACGTCATGCCTGATGGCGCT
>NZ_JAOWIC010000048.1:0-31059 GCF_030332305.1 Citrobacter sp. Ct235 | reverse complement strand
ATAAGGTCTTGTAATTACGTCATGCCTGATGGCGCTACGCTTATCAGGCCTACGGGATGTTGTAGGCCGGATAAGGTCTTGTAATTACGTCATACCTGATGGCGCTGCGCTTATCAGGCCTACGGGATGTTGTAGGCCGGATAAGGTCTTGTAATTACGTCATGCCTGATGGCGCTGCGCTTATCAGGCCTACGGGATGTTGTAGGCCGGATAAGGCGTTCACGCCGCCATCCGGCAAGCACGGCGCGGCTTAAATTGCCGCGTCGTCTTCTTCACCGGTACGGATACGTACCACGCGCGCCACATCAAAGACGAAAATCTTACCGTCGCCAATTTTACCCGTCTGCGCCGTACGGATAATGGTATCGACGCAGGTTTCAACGATATCGTCCGGTACGACGATTTCAATTTTCACCTTCGGCAGAAAATCCACCATATATTCCGCGCCACGGTACAGCTCGGTATGCCCTTTCTGACGCCCAAAGCCTTTCACTTCGGTGACGGTCATACCGGTGATCCCTACCTCAGCCAGCGCTTCACGCACATCATCGAGCTTGAAGGGTTTAATAATCGCATCAATCTTTTTCATGCTAGTCCTTGAAAAGGTCGCCTGTCTTTTAATCGGATAAACGTAACATATTACGCTGACTTATTCTTTGAAATCGTTTGCATCCAGCTCGTGACGCGACAGCAGCTTATAGAACTCCGTCCGGTTACGACCCGCCATTCTTGCCGCATGCGTGACATTGCCTCGGGTTATTTGCAGCAATTTGCGCAGATAGTTCAGCTCAAACTGATTACGCGCTTCGACAAAGGTCGGCAGGGCGGTATTTTCCCCTTCCAGCGCCTGCTCCACCAGGGCATCGCTGATCACCGGAGAAGAGGTCAGCGCCACGCACTGTTCGATCACGTTCACCAGTTGACGCACGTTGCCAGGCCAACTGGCGGTCATCAGCCGCTTCATTGCATCCGTCGAAAACGCGCGCACAAACGGCTTATGCCGCTCCGCCGACTGGCGCAGCAGATGATTCGCCAGCAGTGGAATATCTTCCGTTCGCTCCGCCAGGGCCGGGATCTTCAGACTGACCACATTGAGGCGGTAGTATAAATCTTCGCGAAATTCGCCGCGCGCCATCGCTTTCGGCAGATCGCGATGGGTTGCCGAGATGATGCGCACATCAATATCGATATCGCGGTTGCTGCCAAGCGGTCTGACTTTACGTTCCTGCAAGACGCGAAGCAGTTTGACCTGTAACGGCGCAGGCATATCGCCAATCTCGTCAAGAAACAGCGTCCCGCCTTCCGCCGCCTGAAACAGCCCTTCACGGTTGCTCACCGCGCCGGTAAACGCACCGCGCGAGTGTCCGAACAACTCCGACTCCAGCAGTTGTTCCGGTAGTGCACCGCAGTTGATGGCGATAAACGGTTTGCTGCTGCGCGGGCTGGCATTGTGAATAGCCTGAGCGAAGATCTCTTTCCCGGTGCCGCTCTGACCATTAATCAGCACGCTGACGTCGGACTGCGCCACCATCCTCGCCTGCTCCAGCAGACGCAGCATCAGCGGGCTACGGGTGACAATCGATTCGCGCCAGCTATCGTCCGTGGCGGGCGCCGACTGTTCAAGCGCCTCGTCAATCGCCTGATACAACGCATCTTTGTCTACGGGTTTGGTCAGGAAGCTGAACACGCCTTTTTGCGTTGCTGCAACCGCATCCGGAATAGAACCGTGGGCGGTAAGAATGATGACTGGCATCCCCGGCTGAACCTTCTGGATCTCGCTGAACAGCTGCATGCCGTCCATCTCATCCATGCGCAGGTCGCTAATCACCAGATCCACTTTTTCACGGTTCAGAACGCGCAGACCCTCGGCCCCGCTCTCTGCGGTCACCACGCTATAGCCTTCACTGGTCAGGCGCATGCCCAGCAGTTTCAACAGACCAGGGTCATCGTCCACGAGCAGTAAATGCGCCGGTTTACGACTCATTATGGGGTCACCTCATCTTGTGAAGATACTGGCGCTTGTCCCTCAGATTTGTCGCCGCCATGCGTCGTATCCGGATTGTAATTTCCTGCCGGTTTACGGGTAGAAAGCTGTCGCTCAATATCGGTCAGGTTTTCCAGCTTGCGCGTCGTAAGATCGAGCTGCGCCTGAAGGTACTGATGCTGCTGACGCAGCGTATCCAGATCGCCATCGGTCGTTTGCTGCAGTTTGCTGTAGCGCTGGCGTTCTTCGGCGAGCTGGAGCTGAAGCGACTGGCCGTCGCGCCAGATCTGATAAAGCGGACGCACCTGCGCCGGGATTTGCGGGCTTAGCGCATCCAGTCGCGAGACGTTCTCACGACGTTCCAGCGGCGTGATTTTGGCGTTCGCCAGCAAGATGCCGCGCTTAAAGGCGTTTTGCCAGCTGTCGTCACTCAGCATGCGGGCTTCGCTACGCGACTGTACCGGCAACAGGCGATCCGCGCAGTCAATGGCGCGCAGCCAGTAAAGGGGATTGGTGTCGGTCGATTGCCCCTGCAATGCCCAGATATCGGTGCACTCAACCGACAGGTAGTCCGCCAGTTGATACGTCGGGAGAGCGTCCTGTGGCGCATCTCCCGTGATGTGTTTCACCGCATACGGCGTACAGCCCATCAGCGCAAGGCAGGGCATCCCCGCCAGGATAACCTGACGGGAGAATAAACGTTGGAAAATGTGAACAAAAACGTGTGGCATATTCACCAGGCTTAGCGTTATTTAATCGTTTTTCGTTGCAGATAGCGGCAGTTCTATGCGAAAGCAAACCTCTTGCGCCTGTTCATCGACAAGATACAGCTCCCCCTGCATACGGCGGATACAATCTCTGGCGATGCTCAACCCCAGTCCACTCCCCTTCACTGCCCCTTTCCGTTGATGACTTCCCTGGAAAAAAGGCTCGAAAATCATGGTTCTTTCTGCTTCAGGGATAGGTGTTCCGGTATTGATAACATCGATATACACCGTAGTCCCCTGTAAGCGGCTGCGAATACGAATGTTACCGGATTCAGCCCCGTAGTGCACCGCATTGGAATAAAGATTGTCCAGTACACTCATCAGTAACATTGGCTCGGCAAGACAGCGTTCCGCCGCCAGTTCAATGTCGGTATGCATCATTTTAGCGCGGGCCGGTAGACTATGAGCGGAAACCACCATATCCACCAGCGGTTCAATCTCCACGCTTTCCATTTCAATGGCGCTGTCAGCCAGTTTGCGGTTGTAATCAAGCAGTTGCTCAATCAATTTTTGCAGATTGCGGCTGCTGTCATCAAGAATGCCAACCACTTCTTTTTGTTCCGGCGTCAGCGGCCCCACCACCTGATCCGCCAGCAGTTCGGTACCTTCACGCATACTGGCCAGGGGGGTTTTCAGCTCATGGGAGAGATGACGCAAAAATTGATGGCGTTGGGATTCCAGCCAGGAGAGGCGCTCGCTCAACCAGATGATCCGTTGCCCAACGGAACGCAGTTCGCGCGGCCCGGCAAAAGTGACGGTATTGCCCAGCGATCGCCCTTCCCCCAGCCGATTGATCATCCGCTCGATCCCCTTTACCGGCCCGATAATCATTCGCGTGAACAGCAGCACCATCGCCAGGCTCACCAGAAACAGCACCAGAGCCTGCCAGCCGAAGAACTGCCCGCGTTCGGCAATCTCCTGCTGCAACTGCTGCCCGCGCGAAAAAACCACGGTACGCGTCGCTTGCACCATTTCAGTATTGGCGTTGGCAAACGCTTCCAGCCGTGCGGCGGCGGCGGTATCGGGTCCACTGTTACGACATTGCAGTTGTGCCAGACCGTTGAGATCCTGCCGCAACGCCTGATACAGCTTATCATCTGGCAGAACGCCCGCATGAGCATCCAGCATTTCACTGTAGCGTTTGCGCTGGCTCTGATACACCTTCGCCAACGTCGGATCGTCAAGGACGCAATACTGGCGGTAGCTGCGCTCCATCTCCAGCGCGGCATTGGTCATCGCCTCGCTGCGGCGCGCGTCAATAAGCGTGGTACGGTTCGTCAGCGCCGCCTGGGCGCTGAGTGCGTTCAGACTTTGCCACGCCTGCCAGGCGAGGACCAGCAGTGGTAACAGGATCAGCAGAAATGCCAGCGTCACCAGTTGGCGTAATGACCGGGGGAAAACAGACCAGCGCTTCAATGCGTTACTCTCACAAGAGATGAATAGGACGATGCTAACTGAGGGGAACGCCAGATACAACAAAGCCGGGCTGAACCCGGCTTTGTTATGGAATAAGGCGGTGCCTAACTCGACGTTTCGCCCGATGGTTGATAAAGCAAAGCTATTATCAGAAGTTGGACGGCAGGCACCTTGTTGTGCGTCATTCGAAGTTTATGTAGCACGTCCCGAAGGGGCTGACATAAGAAGGTGAATGAGCCACTGGTTACTATTATGCAGTAACTGTGCCAATATTCAAAATAATTATTTAACACAATGAATTTATTGAACTTTAAATGACATTCACATCATTAATAAAGTGAGCACTTTTCAACCAAACTGTCGCCAATTAGCAACACCTTAAACGCAATACACTTAGCTATATATAAATCAATAAGTTAAATGTCTCTTTTTGGAGACACTCATGACACATGTTTGTCGTGAATTCCCGACAGGCTTAATTAACGACAGTGATTATAAAGATACGCGAGACACACGACATGACGGCACAGCACCTTCGGCCCTCATCCTGACTGACCGTGACGGGCTTACGCGGGGGAGTTATTGTACGTACAGGAAATCAAAAAATAACCTGCACCTGCCATAAAAAAGCCCGGTAACGTCCACCGGGCTTTGATCATGACGAGTACCTTACCCCAACTGCTGGCGCGCATTGCGGAAGATACGCATCCACGGACCGTCTTCACCCCAGTTTTCCGGGTGCCATGAGTTACTGACGGTACGGAACACGCGTTCCGGGTGCGGCATCATGATGGTCACGCGACCATTTTCGGTGGTCACCGCGGTAATGCCGTTTGGCGAACCGTTCGGGTTAGCCGGGTAAGTTTCCGCGACGTTGCCGAAGTTATCGACGAAGCGCAGCGCGACCAGGCCTTTGCTTTCCAGTGCCGCCAGATGAGCAGCGTCGCGAACTTCAACACGCCCTTCCCCGTGCGAGACGGCGATAGGCATCATTGACCCGACCATTCCCTGCAACAGCAGAGACGGGCTCTGAGTTACTTCGACCAGGCTGAAGCGGGCTTCAAAGCGATCCGAATGGTTACGCACAAAACGCGGCCACAGGTCGCTGCCAGGGATCAGCTCACGCAAGTTCGACATCATCTGGCAGCCGTTGCACACCCCCAGCGCCAGCGTTTGTGGGCGATGGAAGAAGGTTTCAAACTCATCGCGCACGCGGTTGTTGAACAGAATAGATTTCGCCCAGCCCTCACCCGCGCCCAGCACGTCACCATAAGAGAAACCGCCGCAGGCCACCAGCGCCTGGAAGTTACCCAGACCGGTACGGCCACCGAGCAGATCGCTCATGTGTACGTCAATCGCGTCAAAACCGGCACGCTGGAACGCCGCGGCCATTTCTACGTGGGAGTTCACCCCCTGCTCACGCAGCACCGCTACTTTCGGACGTGCACCGGTCGCAATGTAAGGCGCGGCGATATCTTCATTGATATCAAACGTCAGCTCCACGCTGAGGCCCGGATCGGCATCGTTGGTTTTGGCGTCGTGCTCCTGATCGGCACACTCCGGGTTATCACGCAGACGCTGCATCTGCCAGGTGGTTTCTGCCCACCAGATTCGCAGTGTGGTGCGGCTTTCGCTGAAGACGACCTGACCGTTGGCTTCGATAACAAAACGGTCGCCCTCGACGGCCTGACCCAGGTAATGGACGCAATCGCCCAGACCGTGCTGTGCCAGCAGCGCTTCCACCGCCTCGCGATCCGCGGCGCGAACCTGAATAACCGCGCCCAGTTCTTCGTTAAACAGCGCCGCCAGACGATCGTCACCCAGGGCCGCGATATCCGCCTGAATACCACAGTGACCGGTAAAGGCCATTTCAGCCAGAGTCACCAGCAGGCCGCCGTCGGAGCGGTCGTGATAGGCCAGCAGTTTACGTTGCGCCACCAGCGCCTGCATTGCGTCGTAGAAGCCTTTCAGTTGCGCGACATCGCGCACGTCTGCCGGTGTATCGCCAAGCTGACGGTAGACCTGCGCCAGCGCCGTGGCGCCCAGCGCATTATGGCCACGACCCAGGTCGATCAGCAGCAGCGCGTTGTCTTCGGTCGAAAGCTGCGGGGTGATGGTATGGCGTACATCGTCCACGCGGGCAAAAGCGGAAATCACCAGCGACAGCGGCGAGATCATTTCGCGCTGTTCGTTGCCTTCCTGCCAGCGGGTTTTCATTGACATGGAGTCTTTGCCCACCGGAATGGTCAGGCCCAGCGCCGGGCAGAGTTCTTCACCGACCGCTTTCACCGCTTCATACAGACCCGCATCTTCCCCCGGGTGACCGGCTGCGGCCATCCAGTTGGCGGAAAGCTTAATGCGTTTGATATCGCCAATCTGCGTTGCCGCGATGTTGGTCAGCGCTTCGCCGACCGCCAGACGGGCAGAGGCGGAGAAGTCGAGCAGTGCTACCGGCGCACGTTCACCGATCGACATCGCTTCGCCGTAGTAGCTGTCGAGGCTGGCGGTGGTCACCGCGCAGTTAGCCACCGGCACCTGCCACGGACCGACCATCTGATCGCGGGATACCATCCCGGTCACGGTACGGTCGCCAATGGTCACCAGGAAGGTTTTTTCCGCCACCGTCGGCAGATGCAGAACGCGTTTTACGGCATCCGCGATGGTGATGTCCGCGCGGTTCAGCGCCTCGCCTTTCGCCTTCAGCGTCTGGACGTCGCGGGTCATCTTCGGCGTTTTGCCGAGCAGTACGTCAAGCGGCAGGTCGATAGGCTGGTTATCGAAGTGACGGTCGTTTAACGACAGATGCAGCTCTTCGGTCGCCTCGCCAATCACCGCATACGGCGCGCGCTCGCGCTTGCACAGCGCGTCAAATAACGGCAGTTGATCCGCCGCAACGGCCAGTACATAACGTTCCTGGGACTCGTTGCACCAGATCTCCAGCGGGCTCATTCCTGGTTCATCGCTGAGGATGTCACGCAGTTCAAATTTACCGCCGCGTCCGCCGTCGCTGACCAGTTCAGGCATGGCGTTCGACAGACCGCCCGCGCCGACGTCGTGGATAAACAGGATCGGGTTGGCGTCGCCCAACTGCCAGCAGCGGTCGATAACCTCCTGACAGCGGCGTTCCATCTCCGGGTTATCACGCTGGACGGAGGCAAAATCGAGATCCGCGTCAGACTGGCCGGACGCCATGGAGGACGCCGCGCCGCCGCCCAGGCCGATGTTCATCGCCGGGCCGCCGAGGACAATCAGCTTCGCCCCAACGACTATTTCGCCTTTCTGCACGTGATCGGCGCGGATATTACCGATCCCACCCGCCAGCATGATCGGCTTATGATAACCGCGCAGCTCTTCGCCATTGTGGCTGTTCACTTTTTCTTCGTAAGTCCGGAAATAGCCGTTGAGCGCCGGACGACCAAATTCGTTGTTAAACGCCGCGCCGCCCAGCGGGCCTTCGGTCATGATATCCAGCGCGGTCACAATGCGCTCCGGCTTGCCGAAGTCTTCTTCCCACGGCTGCTCAAAACCCGGAATACGCAGGTTAGAGACCGAGAAACCGACCAGACCCGCTTTTGGCTTCGCGCCGCGTCCGGTAGCCCCTTCATCACGAATTTCGCCGCCGGAACCGGTCGCCGCTCCCGGCCACGGAGAGATCGCCGTCGGGTGGTTATGAGTTTCCACCTTCATCAGGATATGCGCCGGCTCCTGGTGAAAGTCGTAGCGTCCGGTCGCGTGGTCGGCAAAGTAACGACCCACTTCAGACCCTTCCATCACCGCCGCGTTGTCTTTATAAGCAGAAAGCACGTGATCCGGGGTGGTCTCAAAGGTGTTTTTGATCATCTTGAACAGCGACTTCGGCTGTTGCTTGCCATCAATAACCCAGTCAGCGTTGAAAATCTTGTGACGGCAGTGCTCAGAGTTCGCCTGCGCAAACATGTAGAGTTCAATATCGTTCGGGTTGCGCCCCAGTCGGGTAAACGCGTCCTGCAGATAATCAATTTCGTCATCCGCCAGCGCCAGACCGAGACGCAGGTTAGCGTCAATCAGCGCCTGACGGCCTTCACCCAGCAGGTCAACGCTTGCAACCGGCGCAGGCTGATGGTGGGCAAACAGTTTTTCCGCGTCGGTTAATGAAGAGAACACCGTCTCCATCATTCGATCGTGTAGTTCAGCAGCAACCTGCTGCCACTGTTCAGCGGTCAGCGTGGAGGCCTCAACATAATAAGCGACGCCGCGTTCCAGACGGTCAATCTGTTGCAGACCGCAGTTATGGGCGATGTCCGTCGCTTTGGAAGACCAGGGGGAGATGGTGCCAGGACGAGGCGTCACCAGCAGCAGTTTCCCTTCCGGGGTGTGGTTGCTCAGGCTAGGGCCGTATTTCAGCAGACGGGCAAGCTGCGCGTGCTCATCCTCGTTCAACGGGGCGTTCAGGTCAGCGAAATGGACGTACTCGGCGTAAATATTGCTTACCTGGAGGTTGGCAGCCTGAAAACGTGCCAGCAGTTTGTTAATACGGAATGCGGACAGTGCAGGCGAACCACGCAGAATTTCCATCATAAGTCTCTCGTCTTCTAAGCTTTCGGTGTGCCCAAGTGGGGAAACGGGCGTCATTATAAAGAATCTGAGCCGCCGACGAAACCGTTTGCGTCGAAATAAAATCACCCCGCATTGTTGTCATACGATGCTATCGATAGCGCTAATTAGTTGCCAACTGGCGCAAGTTTAAGCAAAATGCCGCTCATTGATGAATAATCCTGGTCTTTCTATTCCTTTTCCCATCCTGAGGCAACGCACGGTTCAGAGAATTAACTAATTGAAAAAATTAAAGATTAATTATCTGTTCATCGGCATACTGACGCTGTTGCTGGCGGCGGCCCTCTGGCCCTCAATCCCCTGGTTCGGTAAAGCTGATAATCGTATCGCCGCGATCCAGTCGCGGGGAGAGTTGCGCGTGAGCACCATTGAGTCACCACTCACCTGGTCAAAACTTAACGGTAAGCCGTACGGGCTCGATTATGAGCTGGCGCAGCAGTTCGCCAGCTATCTGGGCGTAAAGCTGAAGATTACCGTACGCCAGAACATCAGCCAGTTGTTTGACGACCTCGATAATGGCAACGCCGACCTGCTGGCGGCCGGGCTGGTCTACAACAGCGAACGGGTGAAAAACTATCAGCCGGGGCCAACCTACTATTCAGTATCCCAGCAACTGGTCTACAAAGTGGGCCAGTATCGTCCCCGCACGTTGGGCAGCGTGACGGAAAGTCAGCTCACCATCACCCCAGGACATGTGGTGGCGAACGATCTGCAAACCCTGAAACAGACAAAATACCCTGAACTGAGCTGGCGGATCGACGAGAAAAAAGGCTCAACTGAACTGCTTGATGCGGTGATTGCCGGTCAACTGGATTACACCATCGCTGACTCTGTCGCCATCAGCCTTTATCAGCGCGTCCACCCCGAACTTGCCGTTGCGCTGGACGTCACCGACGAACAGCCGGTGACCTGGTTTAGCCCGCTGGATAATGACAACTCGCTATCTGCCGCCCTGCTCGATTTCTTCAACGGCATGAATGAAGACGGCTCACTGGCACGTCTCGAAGAAAAGTATCTGGGGCACGGCGATGATTTTGACTATGTCGATACCCGCACCTTTCTGCGCGCGGTTGACGCCATGCTCCCCGACCTGAAACCGCTGTTTGAGAAATACGCCCAGGAGATTGACTGGCAGCTGCTTGCCGCGATTGCCTGGCAGGAATCACACTGGGATCCGCAGGCCACATCGCCCACCGGCGTGCGCGGCATGATGATGCTCACTAAGAACACCGCGCAAAGTCTGGGTCTGACCGACAGGACCGATCCTGAGCAGAGCATCAGCGGTGGGGCGCGCTATTTACAGGACATGATGAGTAAAGTGCCGGACACCGTGCCGGAAAACGAGCGCATCTGGTTTGCGCTGGCGGCCTACAACATGGGTTATGCGCATATGCTTGATGCGCGGGCGCTGACGGCCAAGACGAAGGGCAATCCGGACAGTTGGGCGGACGTCAAACAGCGCCTGCCCATGCTCAGTCAAAAACAGTATTACAGCAAGCTGACCTATGGCTATGCGCGCGGACATGAAGCCTACGCCTATGTTGAGAACATCCGTAAGTATCAGATAAGCCTGCTGGGCTATTTGCAGGAGAAAGAAAAGCAGCTGGCAGAAGAGATGAAACTGGCTGAGGAGTATCCGGTCGTCTCGCCGACAGATTTTGGCAAACAGCGACGACCGCTCGTCGCCTTCCTGTCACAATCGTCATCTGGCTATCTGACGCACTCTCCATCACTGCTGCGTTTACCGCAGAAGAAAGAAGAGAAGAAGTAAACAGAGCCGCAAGGGTTACTGACCTGCGGCTTTCTTCAACGCTTTGATCTCCTGACGGCGCATGCGGAAAAAATCGCTGAGCAGCGTCGCACACTCCTCACGCAGTATCCCCTCAGTGACCTCAACGCGATGATTCATTCCCGGATGATGAAGGACATCCATCAGCGAACCGGCTGCACCGGTTTTTGCATCACGCGCGCCGAATACCACGTGACGAATGCGACTGTGCACCATCGCACCCGCGCACATGACGCACGGTTCAAGGGTCACGTACAGCGTCGCATCAATCAGACGATAGTTTTGATGGACCAGGCCGCCCTGGCGCAGCGCCATGATCTCTGCGTGCGCGGTGGGATCGTGATGGCCAATCGGGCGGTTCCACCCCTCGCCAATCACGCGATTGTTGTGCACCAATACGGCACCGACCGGGACTTCTCGTTCATCCCAGGCGCGCTTCGCCAGCGTTAACGCGTGACGCATCCAGTATTCGTGGCTAAATTCAACATCTGACAAAGGGAGTACTCCGATAATCATAGCGGGCGCATTATACTATGATTTCAACTATTCCAGTTGCTGGAGTTCTCCACGAGGCGTAACGCGCCAGCGGTGCTGACAAAAATAGAGCAGCGGGTTGTCCTGATTACTGTCGCTGTAGCCGCTGTAAAGGCGCAGCGGCGTGCCGATCTTACGTTCAAGCTGAGCCACTTTTTCGTGTCCCAGACAGCGCAGGGTCAGCACCCAACCGCCGTATCCTCGCGTCATCTGACTGGCGATCAGATTCACGCGCGGCAGCCACGGCGTATCAATGTAGACCTGTTCCACCAGCGACTGCGGCGAACCGGTGATGAGCCAGATATCGGCATCAGAACTGAGCAGATAGGTGGTCAGACGTTCCTGCACCTGAGGAAACGCCGTGACGTTTTGTCGAAACCAGCGGACAAAATCGGCCTGTCTGGCCTGCAAACGAGCCTCGCTGTGACCGAAGGTACATCCCCACAGCAGCAGACTCATCGGCCAGCGCGCGGCGCGCCCTTTGATCAGTAATGCGCCAACGATCACCGGCAACAACGGCAGCACGAGCAGCGCATTCAGCGGCTGGCGACGCAACAGATAGCGCAGGAAACTGCCGAACATATCCTGCTGATGTAACGTACCATCCAAATCAAAAAAAACGACACGACGCGCGTGATTGGTCAAACCTTACTCCTCGGGATCGTTGAATCCTAACAGCCAGGTAAACAAAAACCCGGCTATGACTGCTACTAAATAGCCTAACAGATAGAACATCACTTTTCCGGCAACAATCGTTAACGCCAGCGGCAATCCGGAAATGCCAAAGGTGATAACAGTGGCGACCTTCCAGTAGCTGATCAGCGCCCCGCCTACCGCGCCGCCCAGGCAGGCCCCCATGAACGGCTTGCCCAGCGGTAACGTGACGCCAAAAATCAGCGGTTCGCCAATCCCGAGTAATCCTACCGGTAATGCCCCCTTAATCACTTTTTTCAGCCGCGCGTTACGGGTTTTCATCAGCACGGCAATCGCCGCCCCCACCTGCCCGACGCCTGCCATCGCCAGAATGGGAAAGAGCGCGTTGTAGCCGTGAGCCTGCACCAGCTCGACGTGAATTGGCACCAGTCCCTGATGCAGCCCCGTCAGCACCAGCGGCAGGAATGTTCCCGCCAGGACCGCGCCCACCAGCAAGCCGCCGCGATCGATAGCCCAGGACGCGCCTTGGGCTATCGATTCTGAAATCCAGCCGCCCAGCGGTTGCAGCGCCACAATCGCAATCGTGCCGGTGATGATCGTCGTCAGCAGCGGATTGAGGATCAGCTCCAGCGAGCCAGGCAATATCTCGCGGAACTTACGCTCGATCCAGCACATCAGCGCCACCACCAGCAGCACGGCGATAACCCCACCGCGGCCTGGCTGCAACGCTTCGCCAAAGAGGGTAATTTGCGCCAGCTGCGGACTCGACAGGATGCCCGCCATCACGCCCCCCATCGCCAGCGAACCGCCGAAGACTTTGGCAGTATTCACCCCCACCAGAATGTTCATGATGGCAAAGACCGCACTGCCGAAGATCCCCATCAGCCCCAGCATATTGGGATAATGGGTGGCGAAATCACCGACGATATCCGGGCGCTTGAGAATGTTAATAATGCCGGTGATTAAACCGGAAGCGATAAACGCTGGGATCAGGGGAATAAAAACGTTCGCCAGTTTGCGTAGCGCATCGCTCATGGGCGCTTTGTACTTCGCTTTCGCCTGCGATTTCGTGCGCTCAATATCATCGCCGATCGGGCGCGCTCCCCCTTCTGTCAGTAGTGAACGCATGGCATCAACGACCTTTGCCGCCTTGCCGGGCCCGACGATAAGCTGATGCTGCGCCCCCTGCTTTACGTAGCCACTGACGCCGGGTAGCTGTTTCAGACGCGGGATATCCAACACCGCATCGTCCTTCACCTCCACCCTGACGCGCGTCATGCAATTTTCCAGACGCAGAATGTTTTGTTCTCCGCCTATCCCCAGCAGAATCTCGCTGGCAAGGGTCGCCGTCTTATCCATAGTTACCTCGATGAGTCTGCTAACGCAGCCCGTAAAAATCCCTGATGGGTGGCCAGTTTTTCTCGCGCCGCATCGGCGTTGAGGCCACTGAGCGCCATGAGAATGGCCGGTTTCACATCAAAATCGGTCTGCTTCAGCAACGTTTGTGCCTCAGCACGCGCAATGCCAGTGGCTTCAACCACCATCCGGCATGCGCGGTCCATCAGCTTGATATTGGTGGCCTTCATATCCACCATCAGGTTCTGGTAAACCTTGCCAAACTTCACCATCGCCCCGGTGGAGATCATATTGAGCACCAGCTTTTGCGCGGTGCCGGATTTCAACCGCGTTGAGCCTGTCAATGCTTCCGGCCCTACCACAGGAGAAATCGCGATGTCGGCTTCCCGGGCAATAGGAGAGTCGGGATTACAGGAGATAGCGACCGTGGTACAGCCCGTTTTGCGGGCATATTTCAGTCCGCCGATGACATACGGCGTACGCCCTGAGGCCGCCAGTCCAACCACCAGATCCTGCGGCGCGAGGTTCAGGGCAATCAGATCGTCTTCACCGAGCTGCGCATTGTCTTCTGCCCCTTCAACCGCTTTCAGTAAGGCCCCCGGACCACCGGCAATCAGCCCCACCACCAGACCGTGAGGAACGCCAAACGTGGGTGGGCATTCAGACGCATCCAGCACGCCGAGTCGGCCGCTGGTCCCCGCACCCATGTAGATAATCCGGCCACCGGATTTTAACGCTTCAGCCGCTGCATCGACGGCGCTCGCAACATCGGGCAATGTTGCTTTTACTGCTTCCGCTACCAGCGTATCCTGTTGATTAAAACGGTGAACCAGCTCCAGCGTCGACAGCGCATCGAGGTCCATTGTTTGCGGATTACGGGTTTCTGACACTAAAGCACCGAGATTCATGTTTGCTCCTCAGGAATTTTTAATTCATATTAGCGACCAATAATGGAATATAATATTCGTACAGGCGAGTGAAATTTCATTTTGTTGCCGCCATCACGTTTTCGCCAGGAGAGACCATGAACTGTTTGATTCGCATCCGCCAGCGCTACCCGGGGTTTGCGCAAAGCGATAAAAAACTCGCGGACTATCTTCTGATCCAACCCGATGCCGCCCGACACCTCAGTTCACAGCAGTTGGCAGCCGAGGCGGGCGTCAGCCAGTCAAGCGTGGTGAAATTCGCGCAAAAGCTCGGCTATAAGGGATTCCCGGCGCTGAAACTGGCGATCAGCGAAGCGCTGGTCAGCAACCCGAACCCGCATTCCGTGCCGGTGCATAACCAAATCCGCGGTGACGATCCCCTGCGTCTGGTCGGTGAAAAACTGATCAAAGAGAACGTGGCGGCGATGCATGCCACGCTGGATGTCAACGACGAAGAGAAGTTGACCGAAAGCGTAACGATGCTGCGCAACGCCCGCCGGATAGTGTTAACCGGGATTGGCGCATCCGGCCTGGTGGCGCAGAATTTTGCCTGGAAACTGATGAAGATTGGTCTGAACGCCATTGTTGAGCGCGATATGCATGCGCTGCTGGCCACGGTTCAGGCGCTGACGCCAGACTCTCTGCTGGTGGCGATTTCCTACAGTGGGGAACGTCGGGAACTGAATCTGGCAGCAGAGGAAACCCTGCGCGTCGGGGGGCAGATCCTGGCGATCACCGGGTTCACGCCCAATGCGCTCCAGCAGCGCGCCAGCCACTGTCTGTATACCATCGCGGAAGAACAGGCCACCCGCAGTGCGGCTATCTCATCAACCCACGCGCAAATGATGCTCACCGACCTGCTTTTTATGGCGCTGGTACAGCAGGATCTGGAGCACGCACCGGGACGTATTCGCCACAGTGAGGCGCTGGTAAAAAAACTGGTCTGAGCAAAGAATGCGCGTATAATGCCCGCCCGGTTTGTGTTGTTTTGAGAGTTTCCTGATGGCCCTGTTAATCACAAAAAAATGCATCAATTGCGATATGTGCGAACCCGAATGCCCGAATGAGGCGATTTCGATGGGTGACAGCATCTATGAGATTAACAGCGACAAGTGCACCGAGTGCGTCGGTCATTACGACACGCCCACCTGCCAGAAGGTGTGCCCAATCCCCAACACGATCCTTAAAGATCCGGCACATGTCGAAACGGAAGAACAACTCTGGGACAAGTTCGTCCAGATGCACCACGCCGATAAAATCTAACTTTCGATAATGACCGTGGCGCAGGCATAGTGACGTTCATCGGCCAGCGTCACGTGCATATGCGCAACGCCCAGTTTCTCCGCCAGCGCGAGCGCCTCTCCCCATAACCGCAGGCGCGGTTTACCGAGCGCATCGTTAAACACTTCAAACTGATTAAACGCCAGCCCATTGCGGATACCGGTACCAAAGGCTTTCGCGGCGGCCTCTTTGACGGCAAAGCGTTTAGCCAGAAAACGCACCGGCTGCTGGTGCGTTTCCCAGATAGCCCATTCGTTATCGCTGAGCACCCGTCTGGCAAGCCGATCACCGGAGCGGGAGATCACCGCTTCTATGCGAGCGATCTCCACGATATCGGTGCCTAATCCAAGAATGGCCATTAGCCGCGCGCTTCCAGCATCAGACGCTTCATTTCCGCTACGGCTTCACGCAATCCGCTCATTACCGCGCGACCAATAATCGCATGGCCGATATTCAGCTCGTGCATTTCCGGCAGTGCGGCGATCGCTTTGACGTTGTGATAGGTCAGACCGTGCCCCGCATTGACCTTCAGCCCCAGACTCGCAGCGAAGGTCGCGGCTTTCGCGATGCGCGCCAGCTCTTGCGCCTGTTCTGCATCGGTTTTCGCATCCGCGTAACAGCCGGTATGAATTTCAATGTATGGCGCGCCGACATCTGCAGCCGCTTTGATTTGCACGTCATCCGCATCAATGAACAACGAGACAAGGATCCCGGCGTCAGCCAGACGTTTGCAGGCATCACGCATTTTGTCGCGCTGCCCGGCCACGTCCAGACCGCCTTCAGTGGTCACTTCCTGGCGCTTTTCCGGCACCAGGCAACAGAAATGCGGTTTGGTTTCAACGGCAATTGCCAGCATCTCTTCCGTCACCGCCATTTCCAGATTCATACGCGTGTCCAGCGTCTGGCGCAGAATGCGGACATCGCGGTCGGTAATGTGGCGGCGATCTTCGCGTAAATGGACGGTGATGCCATCTGCACCCGCCTGCTCGGCAATGAATGCCGCCTGAACCGGATCCGGATACGCGGTGCCGCGCGCATTACGTAACGTGGCAATGTGGTCAATGTTGACGCCTAACAGTAATTCAGCCATGACAATCCTCGTGATTTTATGTTCGCTTCGGCATGAACTGCCGGAATAATTCGCGGCTCTTTAAGGGCTTACCACCAAGATACGGCTTCAGCGCTATGCGGGTAAAGCGTTTCGCCGCGCGCAGCGTATCGATATCCGGAAATTCGCGTTCTGCCAGCGCCCGCAGATGGCGTCCGGTAAAGGTACTGTTGTCGATCACGATACTGGCGATAAAGCCTTTTTCCTCGCGGTAGCGGTAGGTCATGGCGTCATCCACCGGCTCACCGCTGCCCGCACAGTGCAGGAAATCGACCCCATAACCGAGATGACCGAGCAACGCCAGTTCAAAACGGCGCAGCACAGGCTCCGGCGTTCCCGTTGCCCCCGCCAGTGCCTGTATGCAGTGCAGGTAATCGAAAAAGAGTTCAGAAAAGCGGGTCTCGTGCTCCAGCACGCGGGCGAGCAGCTCATTGACGTACAGACCGCTGTACAAGGTGATACCACTCAGAGGAAGCGCCAGAGAAACGGCTTCCGCGCTACGCAGCGTTTTGACTTCGCCACGTCCACCAAAGCGGACTAACAGGGGGGTAAAAGGCTGGAGTGCACCCTTCAGATTAGAGCGTTTAGAACGAGCGCCTTTGGCAACAAGGCGCACGCGACCCGACTCTTCCGTGAAGACGTCCAGCATCAGACTGGTTTCGCTCCAGGGACGGCTATGCAGGACAAATGCGCGCTGCCAGCCCTCCATCATGCTCGTCGCCTGTTCAGAGCGCAGGTTTAGAGATCGTCGACGTAACCGAGACTGCGCAGCGCGCGTTCGTCATCGGCCCAGCCGGATTTCACTTTCACCCACAGTTCAAGGTGAACCGGGGCTTCAAACATTTCCTGCATGTCTTTACGCGCTTCAATACCAATGGTCTTGATTTTGGCCCCTTTGTTGCCAATGACCATCTTCTTCTGCCCTTCGCGCTCGACGAGGATCAGCCCGTTGATATCGTAACCGCCGCGTTCGTTAGTCACAAAACGTTCGATTTCCACGGTCACCGAGTACGGCAGCTCAGCGCCCAGGAAACGCATCAGCTTTTCACGGATGATTTCAGAAGCCATAAAGCGCTGTGAACGATCGGTGATGTAATCTTCCGGGAAGTGATGCTCCGCTTCCGGCAGATGCTTACGCACGATGCCCGCAACGGTGTCGACATTCATCCCGGTTTCCGCAGAGATTGGCACGATGTCGAGGAAGTCCATCTGACTTGCCAGGAACTGCAGGTGCGGCAGCAGGTCGGCTTTATCCTGCACGTTATCCACTTTGTTGACGGCCAGAATCACCGGCGCTTTACCGTCACGCAGTTTGTTGAGCACCATCTCGTCGTCCGGTGTCCAGCGAGTGCCTTCCACCACAAAGATCACCAGTTCAACATCACCAATGGAGCTGCTGGCAGCTTTGTTCATCAGACGGTTAATCGCGCGTTTTTCTTCCATGTGCAAACCCGGGGTATCGACGTAAATCGCCTGCCATGCCCCTTCGGTATGGATCCCGACAATGCGGTGACGCGTGGTCTGCGCTTTACGGGAGGTGATCGAAATCTTCTGCCCGAGCAGGTTGTTCAACAGCGTGGATTTGCCAACGTTCGGGCGTCCAACGATAGCAATAAATCCGCAGTAAGTTTTTTCGTCGCTCATTCCAGCTCCAGTTTTTTCAACGCCTGTTCGGCGGCAGCCTGTTCCGCCTTGCGACGGCTTGAACCTGTGCCAACCACCGGTTCACTCAGGCCGCTAACCTGGCAGTGGATAGTAAATTCCTGATCGTGCGCTTCACCACGCACCTGCACCACCAGATATGACGGCAGCGGCAGATGGCGACCCTGCAAATATTCCTGCAAACGCGTTTTCGGATCTTTTTGCTTATCGCCTGGACTGATTTCGTCCAGACGAGTCTGATACCAGTTGAGGATCAGCTTTTCGACGGTCTGAATATCACTGTCGAGGAAGACCCCGCCAATCAGCGCTTCGACGGTATCGGCCAGAATCGATTCGCGACGGAATCCGCCGCTTTTCAGTTCGCCCGGCCCTAAGCGCAAACACTCGCCCAGATCGAACTCACGGGCCAATTCAGCCAGCGTATTACCGCGCACCAGCGTCGCGCGCATACGACTCATATCACCTTCGTCCACACGCGGGAAGCGGTGATAAAGCGCATTCGCAATCACAAAACTTAAAATTGAGTCGCCAAGAAATTCTAAACGCTCGTTATGTTTGCTGCTGGCACTGCGGTGGGTTAATGCCTGCTGCAACAGCTCCTGATGAGTAAAAGTGTAGCCCAGCTTCCGTTGAAGCCGATTAATTACGATGGGGTTCATGCGATACCAATAAATAAATGCGTCAACAATTCAGCACACGAAACAGACCTGATATACGTAGCATTCTATCAGCCGCGCTAAGCAGCTTATGTCGCTCATATAGGGGGACCAACGCTGTTTCGTGTGCCGTGGCGACCAGGAGGCGCCAACCTGAAACTTCGGGGGAATATTCTATACACAACGACAAGGGATGTCGTTAGCCTGGACGGATTTATCGAAGAAATAATTCACGTTGCCGTCATAACCACGGCAACGTGAATGATTCGCAGCAATTAGTGAATACCACCAATGCGGCTTAAACGAACGCCAGTAGGCCATTCGCCTTCTTGTTTGTCGAAACTCATCCAGATAGCAGTGGCTTTACCAACCAGATTCGCTTCAGGGACAAAGCCCCAATAACGGCTGTCTGCGCTGTTATCGCGGTTGTCACCCATCATGAAATACTGGCCCGGCGGCACAATCCAGGTCGCCAGTGGCTGCCCAGACTGCTGGTAATACATCCCCACCTGATCCTGAGCAATCGGCACGGTCAGAATGCGGTGCGTCACGTCGCCCAGCGTCTCTTTACGCTCAGACAGACGAATACCGTTCTCTTTCGTTTCGCTCAGAGGGATCTCGAAGAAACCACTGGTGGCCTCTCCACCGTTACGACGTGCAAACGTCTGCACAAAATCGCTCGGCTGAACGTCGCTGTAGGTGACAGGTAACGCGTTTTCACACGCCTGGCCCGAACGGCAACCCGGTTGAATAGTCACTTCTTTCGCGACCGGATCATAGGTTACTTTATCGCCGGGTAAACCGACTGCCCGCTTGATGTAATCCAGACGCGGATCTTCCGGGTATTTAAAGACCACGATATCGCCACGTTGTGGATGACCCGTTTCGATCAGCGTTTTCTGGTAAATCGGATCTTTAATACCGTAGGCGAATTTCTCCACCAGGATAAAATCACCGATCAACAGCGTCGGCATCATCGAACCCGACGGGATCTGGAAAGGTTCATAGATAAACGAACGCACGACCAGCACGATAGCCAGCACCGGAAAAACCGAGGCACCGGTTTCCAGCCAGCCAGGCTTCGGCGACACTTTCTTCAGCGTTGCTTTATCCAGTGAATCTCCGGCAGCAGCCTGCGCTGCCGCCTGACGCTCCCGACGTTTTGGCGCGAAGATAAATTTATCCACGCACCACAACATGCCCGTGACCAATGTGGCAATCACCAGAATCAGGGCAAACATATTCGCCATGCCAACTCCTTAAGGATTATTTGCTGTCTTTGCCGACATGCAGAATGGCGAGGAACGCTTCCTGAGGCAGTTCGACGTTACCGATCTGCTTCATACGCTTCTTACCTTCTTTCTGTTTCTGCAACAGCTTTTTCTTACGGCTGATATCACCGCCATAGCATTTTGCCAGAACGTTTTTACGCAACTGTTTCACGGTAGAACGCGCAATAATGTGCGTACCAATAGCTGCCTGAATCGCGATATCGAACTGCTGACGTGGGATCAGTTCTTTCATCTTCTCCACCAGTTCGCGACCACGACTTTGCGAGTTATCACGGTGTGTGATCAGCGCCAGCGCATCGACACGTTCGTTGTTGATCAAGACATCAACACGCACCATGTCGGAGGCCTGGAAGCGTTTGAAGTTGTAATCCAGTGATGCATAACCGCGCGAGGTGGATTTCAGACGATCGAAGAAGTCGAGTACCACTTCAGCCATCGGAATTTCATAGGTCAGCGCCACCTGGTTACCGTGGTAGACCATGTTGGTCTGCACGCCGCGTTTCTCAATGCACAGGGTAATGACGTTACCGAGGTAAGCCTGAGGCAGCAGCATATGACATTCCGCAATCGGCTCGCGCAGTTCGTAGATGTTGTTCAACGGTGGCAGCTTGGACGGACTGTCGACGTAGATTGTCTCTTTCGCCGTGGTTTCGACTTCATACACGACGGTCGGCGCGGTGGTGATCAGGTCCAGATCGTATTCACGTTCCAGACGTTCCTGAATGATCTCCATGTGCAACAGGCCGAGGAAGCCACAGCGGAAGCCGAAGCCCAGCGCGGTAGAACTTTCTGGTTCATAGAACAGGGAGGCGTCGTTGAGGCTCAGTTTGCCAAGCGCATCGCGGAAGTTCTCGTAGTCATCGGAGCTGACCGGGAACAGACCCGCGTAAACCTGCGGTTTTACCTTTTTGAAGCCTGGCAGCGCTTTTTCTGCCGGGTTACGCGCCTGCGTCAGGGTATCGCCAACCGGTGCGCCGAGAATGTCTTTAATGGCGCACACCAGCCAGCCTACCTCGCCGCATTTCAGTTCGGTACGATCAACCTGTTTTGGCGTGAAGATCCCCAGACGGTCCGCGTTATAGGTCTGACCGGTGCTCATCACTTTAATTTTATCGCCTTTGCGCAGGGTGCCGTTTTTAATCCGCACCAGCGAAACAACGCCGAGGTAGTTATCGAACCAGGAGTCGATGATCAGCGCCTGTAACGGGCCATCCGGATCGCCTTCCGGCGGCGGAATATCGCGCACCAGACGTTCCAGAACGTCGGTCACGCCCACACCGGTTTTCGCCGAGCAGCGCACGGCATCGGTCGCATCAATACCGACGATATCTTCAATCTCTTCGGCGACACGCTCGGGATCGGCGGCTGGCAGGTCAATTTTGTTGAGGACTGGCACCACTTCGAGATCCATTTCCATCGCGGTGTAGCAGTTTGCCAGGGTTTGCGCTTCTACGCCCTGTCCGGCATCCACCACCAGCAGTGCGCCTTCGCAGGCAGCAAGCGAACGGGAAACTTCATACGAGAAGTCAACGTGGCCTGGGGTGTCAATGAAGTTAAGCTGGTAAGTTTCACCATCAGCGGATTTGAAATCGAGCGTTACGCTCTGCGCTTTGATAGTAATACCGCGCTCACGCTCAAGATCCATCGAGTCGAGAACCTGCGCTTCCATTTCACGGTCAGACAGGCCACCGCAGATCTGGATAATACGGTCAGACAGCGTCGATTTACCGTGGTCGATGTGAGCAATGATCGAAAAGTTACGTATGTTCTTCATATAGTGTAATTATTGTGCCTTACGCCTGGTTGGACAGGCTTTGAGAAGTCGCTGTTCTGAGCTTAACGTCTGTTTAACTGAAACGCCGCATTCTACACTACAACGCGAAGGCGAGGAAATGTTCGTAGAGTCAGGATAGCGGGAACTGGAAACGGCATCGCTTTTCTGATGTAAAACATCGTAAAAGAAGCATGATGCCCGATGGCGCAAGCTTATCGGGCCTACTGGGCTTGCCGATCGTTAGCAGGCCGGATAAGGCGAAGCCGCCATCCGGCAAGAATATCATGGGGTCGTTTCGGCAGAGGGTGTTTCAACGCGAATCATATCGGGCGGGAGAGCAACATTAAGAATAATGGGCTGCCAGGCTTCGCGTGCGGCAAGTTTGCGGGAATAACCGCGGGCAATCAGGAATCCGCCGACGCCACCGAGTATCGCGCCGCTTAACGCCGCAAGATCAGAGCCAAACAGCACCTGAAAAAGCGATGCGATGAGAAATAACCCCACCAGCGGCGACAGATAAACCAGCATGGCGGAACCTAACAGGCTGCCTTCAGCAATCCCCAGTTCCACTTTCTGGCCCGGCTCTAACGGCACATCGCTCGCCACGACAATGGTATGCGTGGTTTGCGGCCCCAGTTTGTTTAGCACACGGGTGCCGCAACCGGCGCGCGAAGCACAACTACTGCAGGACGCTTTCACATCGCAACTCACCAGCGCTTCGCCGTTTTGCCATGAAACCACGGTAGCCCACTCTTTAATCATTGTGAGGCTCCAAACTTAATGGTGTCGGCAATACGCTTCGCCGTCTGCGGCGGCAATTCACCCACGATGGTGATTTCCACGTTGTCGCGTACGCTGGTGCTGACCGTTCTGCGTCCGGTGCGCAGCATCTGATCGGTGCTGGCCTGAGTCGCCCGGTTTACGTTAACCGAAAAGCTAAACAGACCGTCAGAGTAGAGACGCGATTCAATCGGCATATTGTCCATCGTTGGCAACGGTCTGCGGCCGCTGGACACCTCGCTAAACCCTTTCGGAAGCCAGGTTGGATTCCAGTTGAATTTCGCTTTTTCACCCGCCGGAACGGAAAGCAGCGGCGGCAAACTGGCTTTCGCCAGCGTCTGCATGCTGCTACCCACATCCTGATTCACGGTGAAGGCGATCACCCGGAACTGCTCTAACGTTTCGCCATCGCGATCGAGAAGATCAACCCGCATTGGCAGCTTCGTTTCAGTATCCATCCAGACGATATAGCTGTAACGCGTACCATCACGCGCCACCACGCGAATCACTTCACACAGATGATCGGCAATACGAGTACGGCCCACCGCAATGAAATCATAGTAGGGGGCGAGACGTTTGAAATCGGTATAGATAAGCGATGGCAGGGAGTCAACGATGTAGTCACCGTTCAGGGTGAACGGTTCGAGTCCAGGCTCGAAATAGCTGATTTCATTCCCACGCTGGACCACTTCACGACGCGGACCATCCATTTGCAGCAGTTGCGCAAGCGGACGATTTTCCAGGCGTGCATGGCGATAGCGCAGAGACTCAACGCCTTGTTTCGTAATGCTGACGAATGACAGCTCGTAATTGAGTGACTGGCTGGCCACGTTCATCTGCTGCAACAACGCCCCGGACGCAGTGTTGGCCGAGGCGTTGACAGAGAAGAACAGGCTACCCGTCACAAGTGACATGGCAAACCAAAGTTGCTTCATTACTGCGATTGCGTTCCTAGAGTTTGAATTCCTGGCACCTGAACAGCGGCTTGCTGTGTCTGTGCCTGCTCAAACTGAAGCTGTTCGGAGTGCAGTCGGCGTTGCAGTTCGTAATCCTGCAACATAGCGTTGATCCGACGACGCTGCTCCTGTACCTGCTGCTGTTGCCCACCGTTTGCGGTCGCATCAGAAGGTACTCCCAGGCTTACCGGGCTGGCTTTACCCATCATCGGCAAAGTATTGAAGACCGGCGTTTCAGGCTGCTGGGACGTTTCAGATTGTCCATTATAGTGCTGGACACCAACGATAACTGCAAGCGATACGCACGCGGCAACACCCATTTGGGTAAGTTGCGCGGCCCACGGACGCATTTTTTTCCAGAACGGCATTTTCTGCCATTGCTGCGGCGCAGGCTGGGCCTCTGGAATGAATGGCACCGTCTGGCGTACCGGCTCATCTTCAATAGCGGCCATTACGCGAGCGGAAATATCGAAATGAAGAACCTCAGGTGTATCACCCCGCATTGAATCACGGATCAGGTGATAGCCTTCCCAGGTTTTTTGCATATCCGGGTCGTGAGCCAGTTCATTAAGCAACTCACTATCCAGCGTCTCGCCATCCATTAAAGCGGAAAGTTTTTCTTTCTGCATGCCTAATACCTTTTCCAGTATCCCGCTATCGTCAACGCCTGATAAGCGGTTGAACTTTATTATCAATAGCTTCCCGCGCTCGGAAGATACGTGAACGCACCGTACCCACCGGACAATCCATGATAGCGGCTATCTCTTCATAGCTCAGGCCATCCAGCTCCCGCAAGGTTATTGCCATGCGTAAATCTTCCGGGAGGGACTCAATAGTTCGGAAAACTATCTGTCTCAGTTCTTCTGACAACATTAAGTTCTCAGGGTTCGAAATTTCTTTCAGCGCACCGCCACTTTCGAAGTTTTCTGCTTCAATCGCATCAACATCGCTTGATGGCGGACGACGCCCCTGAGCCACCAGGTAATTCTTCGCTGTATTCACCGCAATGCGATACAGCCAGGTATAAAAAGCACTATCTCCCCGGAACGAATCCAGCGCACGATAGGCTTTAATAAATGATTCTTGCACCACATCGGGAACATCGCCCGACGGTACATAGCGGGAAACCAGACTCGCCACTTTATGCTGGTAGCGTACTACCAGTAAATTGAAGGCTTTCTGATCTCCCTTCTGGACCCGTTCAACCAGGACCTGGTCCGTTAACTGCTCGCTCATCCGAGGTAAAGTCTCCCCAAACCAAATTTCCACGCGTTCGCGAAACGCCACTCCATTAGCTGCACTATGAGCAAGCAACAGATTAGAGTGTCTCGTTTTTGTAAAGTTCCGTTACGCATCTGTTTTTTGTTTGTCATGTTGTAGACGGTCATTATCTCTCATTATAAGTCTACAGAGTCCGAACAACGCACAATACCCTAAATAATTCGAGTTGCGGAAAGGGGCGACGCAGTGAATCCCCGGGAGCGTACTCCAGTACGTGACTGGGTAAGCGAGGAAGCCAACGCACATGCATCCTGAAGTATGAAGGGTATATTGTTTAGAAATGCCCATAAACCGCGAGCAGAGTAACCCAATGGCCACTTTATTTCATCATCTAATCTGGAGCTTACGGCCTGCCACGCAAAATGAGTTACCTGGCAGATATCCGTTTACATCGCGCTTCTTTGTTTAGCCATTACAACACAACTGAAAATAAAACGTGCTGAATCGCCAATTGTGGTGCTATGCTGGCCAAACAATGTTTAGTAAATTAAACAAAAATCATGAAAACCACTCCAGATCTTTCTTGTGACGTGTTAATTATCGGTAGCGGCGCTGCCGGACTCTCGCTGGCGCTGCGTCTGGCTGAAAAGCACCAGGTTATCGTGCTGAGTAAAGGCCCCGTCAGTGAAGGCTCCACCTTCTATGCGCAGGGCGGGATTGCCGCAGTTTTCGATGAAACCGACAGTATTGATTCACATGTGGAAGATACGCTCATTGCTGGCGCCGGTATTTGCGATCGCCATGCGGTGGAGTTTGTCGCCAGCAACGCCCGCCCCTGCGTACAGTGGCTAATTGACCAGGGCGTGCTGTTTGATACTCAGGTCCAGCCTAACGGTGAAGAAAGTTACCATCTGACGCGTGAAGGCGGCCATAGTCATCGTCGCATTTTGCATGCCGCCGACGCCACCGGCAAAGAGGTGGAAACCACGCTGGTCAGCAAGGCGCAAAACCACCCGAACATTCGGGTACTGGAACGCAGTAATGCCGTCGATTTAATCATCTCCGATAAAATTGGCCTGCCCGGCACGCGACGCGTCGTCGGAGCATGGGTCTGGAACCGGAATAAAGAAGCGGTGGAAACCTGCCACGCGAAGTCCGTCGTGCTGGCGACCGGCGGTGCATCCAAGGTGTATCAATACACGACGAATCCGGACATTTCCTCCGGCGACGGTATTGCAATGGCCTGGCGTGCAGGATGCCGGGTCGCCAACCTCGAGTTTAATCAGTTCCACCCTACCGCGCTGTATCACCCTCAGGCACGTAATTTCCTGCTCACCGAAGCGCTGCGCGGAGAAGGCGCCCATCTCAAACGCCCGGACGGCACACGGTTTATGCCGGACTTTGACGCACGAGGAGAACTGGCGCCGCGCGATATCGTCGCCCGCGCTATCGACCATGAGATGAAACGTCTTGGCGCGGACTGCATGTTCCTCGATATCAGCCATAAACCAGAAGCCTTTGTACGTCAGCATTTCCCGATGATTTATGAAAAACTGCTGGGGCTGGGCATCGACCTGACCAAAGAACCGGTACCCATTGTGCCGGCGGCACACTACACCTGCGGCGGCGTGATGGTTGACGACTTTGGTCGCACCGATGTGGATGGCCTGTATGCGATCGGGGAAGTGAGTTATACCGGCCTGCACGGCGCGAACCGCATGGCCTCAAACTCGCTGCTGGAGTGTCTGGTGTACGGCTGGTCCGCAGCGGAAGATATCGACAGACGAATGCCTTATGCCCGTAGCGTCAACACCCTGCCCGCCTGGGATGAAAGTCGCGTGGACAACCCCGACGAACTGGTCGTTATCCAGCATAACTGGCATGAGCTGCGGCTGTTTATGTGGGACTATGTGGGGATTGTACGCACCACCAAACGCCTGGAGCGCGCCCTGCGCCGTATCACCATGTTACAGCAGGAGATCGACGAGTATTACGCCCATTTCCGCGTCTCGAATAATTTGCTGGAGCTACGCAACCTGGTACAGGTTGCTGAACTGATTGTCCGCTGTGCAATGATGCGCAAAGAGAGCCGGGGTCTGCACTACACGCTCGATTACCCGGCGCTGCTGGAGGATTCAGGCCCATCAGTGCTCTCACCGTTAAATGCTCACATAAACAGATAAAATGCCTGGGTCAGCGCCGTGTAACCTTCAGAGTAACGTTGATCCGGCCCGCGAATCACCAGCCTGTCGCTAAAGCATTCTCCCTTCTTTGGGGAGAATGCCAGCAGCACCCGATGCGGCAATCGCGCCTGGGTTTCAGCAACGTCAGTGCGTAGCCGTAAATGCCAGCCCATATTTAACGCCTGCTGCGTGAAGGTATTGCCGATATTTTCCGGCAGCACGACGCACAAGAACCCCTCTTCCGTGATAAGCCCCGTCGCCGTCGCTAACAATGCGGAATGATCCAGCATCGTGGTATAACGCGCCTGCTCCCGCTGCGGCGTGGCACACTCGACACCCTGCTCGTAATAAGGTGGGTTGCTGATGATAAGGTCATATTTGACGGTCTGGCGCGCAGCCCAGAGTTGAACATCTTCGGCCTGTACGATCACCCGATCCGCCCATGGCGATCGGGCAACATTTTCTTTCGCCTGTGCGGCGGCGTCGCTATCCAGCTCCACGGCATCGACGGTGACGCTTTCATCGGTACGCTGCGCCAGCATCAGCGCCAACAGGCCGCTGCCGGTCCCGATATCAAGGATCCGCTTTACACCTGCCACCGGTGCCCATGCCCCTAACAGAATCCCATCTGTACCGACTTTCATCGCACAACGATCGTGCGCGACAAAAAACTGTTTAAAAGTAAATCCATTACGACGAAGGACGGATGTAGACTGAGGCATGAATTAAAAACCTTGCAGGAAAAACGGCAACAGCACCTGGTGGAAACAATACCTGAGAAGCGATATCCATACAAACAGATGAAGATTGCAGCCGTAACGTCTATAATCAGCGCCCCACACAGAGGTAGAACATGACTGTAACGACTTTTTCCGAACTTGAACTCGATGAAAGCCTGCTGGATGCCCTCCAGGAAAAAGGCTTCACTCGCCCGACCGCCATTCAGGCTGCCGCCATTCCGCCTGCGCTCGAAGGCCGTGACGTACTCGGTTCTGCGCCGACAGGCACCGGTAAAACGGCGGCGTATCTGCTGCCAGCGTTGCAGCACCTGCTCGACTTTCCGCGAAAAAAATCCGGTCCGCCGCGTATTTTGATCCTGACGCCGACACGCGAACTGGCAATGCAGGTCGCCGATCATGCCCGTGAACTGGCCAAAAACACCCACCTGGATATCGCGACGATTACCGGCGGCGTAGCGTACATGAACCACGCCGAAGTGTTCAGCGAAAACCAGGATATCGTGGTCGCCACCACCGGGCGTCTGATGCAGTATATTAAAGAAGAGAATTTTGACTGCCGCGCCGTGGAAACGCTGATCCTCGACGAAGCTGACCGAATGCTGGATATGGGCTTTGCCCAGGACATCGAGCACATCGCCGGGGAAACGCGCTGGCGCAAACAGACTCTGCTTTTCTCCGCCACGCTGGAAGGCGATGCGATTAAAGATTTCGCCGAGCGTCTGCTGGAAGAGCCGGTTGAAGTCTCTGCGACACCATCAACCCGCGAGCGTAAGAAGATTCATCAGTGGTATTACCGTGCGGATAACTTCGAGCACAAATTCGAACTGCTGAAGCACCTGCTGAAACAAGACGACGCTACTCGTACCATCGTGTTTGTCCGCAAACGTGAGCGCGTGCACGAACTGGCTGAAAAACTGCGTCTGGCGGGGATCAACAACTGCTATCTCGAAGGTGAGATGGCGCAAGTCAAGCGTAACGAAGGTATTAATCGTCTTACTGACGGTCGCGTTAACGTGCTGGTTGCCACCGACGTTGCCGCGCGTGGAATCGATATTCCAGACGTCAGCCACGTGATTAACTTCGACATGCCGCGTAGCGGAGACACCTATCTGCACCGTATTGGTCGTACGGGCCGCGCCGGTCGCAAGGGGACGGCAATCTCGCTGGTCGAAGCGCACGATCACCTGCTGCTGCTGAAAATTGGCCGCTACATCGAAGAACCGCTGAAATCAAGGGTGATTGATGAGTTGCGTCCAACTTCACGCGCGCCGAGCGAAAAGATGACGGGCAAACCGTCGAAGAAAGCGCTCGCGAAACGCGAAGAGAAGAAAAAAGAGAAAGACAAAGATAAACCGCGCGTGAAAAAACGCCATCGCGATACCAAAAACATTGGTAAACGTCGCAAGCCGAGTGCGGCAACGACGCCGCAGGAATCAAACGAAGAATAAAAAAAACGCCGGGGGGAACCCGGCGTTTTTATTTAAACGTTAAGCCTTACAGGCTTTCAGTAAAGGTACGAGCGATAACGTCGCGCTGCTGTTCCGGCGTCAGTGAGTTAAAGCGCACGGCATAGCCAGAAACACGGATAGTCAGCTGCGGATATTTTTCCGGATGCTTAACCGCATCTTCCAGCGTTTCGCGACGCAGAACGTTAACGTTCAGGTGCTGACCACCTTCCACACGGACTTCCGGTTTTACTTCCATCGGAATTTCGCGGTACTCAATTTCACCCAGTTTGCTGACCGCTACCACGTCGTCTTCGGCAAAACCGGCTTTCGCCACGATGCAGCGTGCTTCGCCTTTTTCGCTGTCCAGCAGCCAGAAGGAATTCAGCAGATCGTCATTAGCGGCTTTAGTAATCTGGATACCTGTAATCATTGTGATGCCTCCCCGGCAAATTATTTGATTAGGGTTGGCCGCCTCGCGGCCAATTGGTAAAACCATTGTTGCTTGAGTGTATATATACCCCCCTAACACCCTCGATTCATTGATTTAAATCAATAAAATCCACACATCAAACATGGTGATTGGATGATGTTATTGTTTTACATCAACTTACGCCATGTGCAGGCATAAACTTTTTACACAAATTTTCAACTTTATTAAGTGCATAGCACACACCGCTGCGGAGAGAATTTTGCGCCATCGAAAGAAGCAGTTAAGCTATGGTGATTAAAAATTCGCAGGAGAGCGAGATGGCCACTGAATTAACCTGGCACGATGTGCTGGCTGAAGAGAAACAGCAGCCCTACTTTATGAATACGCTGCATACCGTTGCCGGAGAGCGTCAATCCGGGATAACGGTTTATCCGCCGCAAAAAGATGTGTTCAATGCGTTTCGCTTCACCGAGCTGGGTGATGTTAAGGTCGTGATCCTTGGACAGGACCCGTACCACGGCCCCGGTCAGGCGCATGGTCTGGCGTTTTCCGTTCGCCCCGGTATTGCCACGCCCCCCTCGCTGCTGAACATGTATAAGGAACTGGAAGGGTCAATCCCCGGTTTCACTCGTCCTGCCCACGGTTATCTTGAAAGCTGGGCGCATCAGGGGGTTCTACTGCTCAATACGGTATTAACCGTGCGGGCGGGTCAGGCGCATTCTCATGCCAGTCTGGGATGGGAAACCTTTACCGATAAAGTGATCAGCCTGATTAACGAACATCGTGAAGGGGTAGTTTTCCTGCTCTGGGGCTCTCATGCGCAGAAGAAAGGCGCGATTATTGACAAGAAACGTCACCATGTACTGAAAGCGCCTCACCCCTCACCGCTCTCGGCACATCGTGGGTTCTTTGGCTGTAACCATTTTGTCCTGGCGAATCAGTGGCTGGAACAACGCGGCGAAAAGCCGATTGACTGGATGCCTGTTTTACCGGCAGAGAGCGAATAAAAAAATGCCAGCGATTCGCTGTAATGCCGATCAGTTAAGGATCGGTTGAACGATCCAGTGGTTGTGTAAGAATCCGGAAATGCTCACCCGTTTCCGGATTTTTTTATGCACCTTGGACAGGCTGTTGATCTGGTATCCCGTTACGATTCTCTGCGTAATCCACTGACTTCTCTGGGCGACTATCTGGACCCGGAACTGCTCTCCCGCTGTCTGGCCGAAGCCGGCACCGTCACCCTGCGCAAGCGTCGTCTTCCGCTGGAAATGATGGTCTGGTGTATTGTCGGCATGGCCCTTGAACGAAAGGAACCCCTTCATCAGATCGTGAACCGGCTGGACATCATGCTGCCGGGCAGTCGTCCCTTTGTCGCACCCAGCGCGGTGATCCAGGCCCGGCAGCGTCTGGGCAGCGAGGCCGTCCGGCGCGTGTTCACGCAAACAGCACAACTCTGGCATCATAGCACTCCACATCCACACTGGTGCGGCCTGACCCTGCTGGCCATCG
>NZ_JAOWIC010000047.1:0-508998 GCF_030332305.1 Citrobacter sp. Ct235 | reverse complement strand
CGCTCGCCCTTCGGGCCGTCGCCGCCAGCGGCTCCGTTGTTTCGCTACGCTCAACACCGAACCTGCTGCAGGTTCGAATCATTAAATTCTGCGCATAGCAAAAAGGCGCCTTTAGGGCGCCTTTTTACACTGGTGGGTCGTGCAGGATTCGAACCTGCGACCAATTGATTAAAAGTCAACTGCTCTACCAACTGAGCTAACGACCCATATGGGGTTTACTGCTTTATTCTTTTCAGGAACCCACTTTGATATTGGTGGGGCGTGCAGGATTCGAACCTGCGACCAATTGATTAAAAGTCAACTGCTCTACCAACTGAGCTAACGCCCCATTCGGGTGTTACCTGAAAGATTTTTTACTCGGCACCAATTCGATATTTAATATTAAATTGGTGGGTCGTGCAGGATTCGAACCTGCGACCAATTGATTAAAAGTCAACTGCTCTACCAACTGAGCTAACGACCCGAGTGGTGGGTGATGACGGGATCGAACCGCCGACCCCCTCCTTGTAAGGGAGGTGCTCTCCCAGCTGAGCTAATCACCCGATACTACGCTGGATACTACTGACTAACTTTACCAGTGATGGTCATGCAGGATGACTCGGCTTCGCCTCGCCCTACGGGCCGTTGCTGACGCAACGTTATCCTTCACGTTTAACTATCGCTTTCCACCGTAACGATTGGTGGGTCGTGCAGGATTCGAACCTGCGACCAATTGATTAAAAGTCAACTGCTCTACCAACTGAGCTAACGACCCACTTTTGCGTTGTTTTCAGGATGTTTGATATCCCGTGGCAACGGCGGCATATATTACTGATTTCAGAATTGAGCGCAACAAAAATTTCGATGCAGATCACTCAACTGCTTAGGAATCGCACGACACGACCAGAAATAATTCGATTTCTGGTCGCATGCTGTGCATTACATCGCACCAAGACGTTTCTGCGCTTGTTTCGCGCCTTCGGTGCCTGGGTATTTGCTGATAACCTGCTGATATACCGCTTTTGCTTTCGCACTGTCACCTTTGTCCTGCATGATCACGCCGACTTTATACATCGCGTCTGCAGCCTTAGGTGACTTCGGGTAGTTCTTCACCACCGAAGCAAAATAAAACGCGGCATCATCTTTTTTACCCTTGTTGTAATTCAACTGACCGAGCCAATAGTTGGCATTCGGCTGATAGGTCGAATCAGGGTACTTTTTGATGAAGTTCTGGAATGCCACAATCGCATCATCCTGGCGGGATTTGTCCTGTACCAGGGCAATTGCTGCATTGTAATCGGTATTCGCGTCACCGCTTTGTACCGGCGCTCCCGACGTCGCAGCACCCGCATCAGGCGCAGGTGTCGCTGCCCCCGCGGCTGCTCCGCTCTGATCGCCGCTTGCAGGCTGCGCGGCAGCGCCACCGCTGCTCAAACTGTCCATCTGCAGCAGGATCTGCTTCTGACGCTCAACGACCTGATTCAGTTGATACTGACTTTCCTGAATTTGACCACGCAGGGAGTCGATATCGGCCTGATTATCAGAGAGTTGCTGCTGGAGTTGGGTTAAAAGCTGGCTGTGAGCGTTAGAAATACGCTCGAGTTGAGTGACACGGTCTTCGACCGAGCCTGAGCCGACACTACTGATTGGCGCCTGAGCAAAAGCGGCCCAGGGGGCCGCTATGCCAACCAGTAACGACAGACTCAACAGATGATGTCTGAAGTTACTGCTCATGCAATTCTCTTAGTAAACCAGTACGGCACGACGGTTTTTGGAGTAAGCCGCTTCGTCGTGACCCAGTACTGCAGGTTTTTCTTTACCGTAAGAAACGATGGAGATCTGGTCAGCAGAAACGCCTTTACCCTGCAGGTACATCTTAACAGCGTTCGCACGACGTTCACCCAGGGAGATGTTGTACTCAGGAGTACCACGTTCGTCCGCGTGACCTTCTACGGTGACTTTGTAAGACGGGTTGCTACGCAGGAAGTTAGCGTGTGCATCCAGCATTGCAGCGAAGTCAGAACGGATATCGTACTTGTCCAGATCGAAGTAAACGATGTTGTTCTGCTGCAGTTGTTGCATCTGCAGACGCGCTTGCTCTTCGGAGGACATGTTGCCGCTGCCGTTTGCATCCATACCAGTGCCGGCACCCAGCATGCCTTCGCTGCCGTCATTGCTGGCGTTCTTGTTAGAAGAACATGCCGCAATAGCCATAACAGGCAGAGCAATCATCAGCCCTTTCAGCACTTTGTTCAGTTGCATTTCAATGATTCCTTTATTAATCAATTATTTATTATCACAGATACGGCGACCAGGCAGGGAATTTAACCTGTCCATCAGTTGCCGGAAGACGCGCTTTGAAACGCCCATCTGTAGAAACCAAATTCAGCACGGATCCCATCCCCTGAGAAGAGCTGTAGATTACCATAGTGCCGTTAGGTGCCAGACTTGGCGTTTCGTCCAGGAACGTTGACGACAGAACTTGTACGCCACCCGCTACCAGATCTTGTTTGGCAATGTGTTGTTGCCCACTATTTGAGCTTACCATTACCATAAATTTGCCGTCGCTGCTGACATCAGCATCCTGGTTTTGTGAACCTTCCCAGGTAATACGCTGCGGAGCACCGCCGTTAACATTAACTTTATACACTTGCGGACGACCCGCCTGATCCGACGTAAAGGCCAGGTTCTGGCTGTCCGGGAACCAGGTCGGCTCCGTATTGTTGCTGCGACCATCCGTCACCTGACGGATCTGACCAGAGCCGATGTCCATCACATACAGGTTCAGGCTCCCGGTTTTAGACAGGGCAAACGCCAGTTTGCTGCCATCCGGAGAAAACGCCGGCGCACCGTTGTGACGCGGGAATGACGCAACCTGACGCACCGCCCCGTTAGACAGCGTCTGGATAACCAGCGCAGAGCGGCCACTTTCGAAGGTGACATACGCCAGTTTTGAACCGTCCGGAGACCAGGCCGGAGACATCAACGGCTGCGGTGAACGGTGAACCACAAACTGGTTGTAGCCATCATAGTCAGACACGCGCAGTTCATACGGGAACTGGCCGCCGTTAGTCTGTACAACATACGCGATACGGGTACGGAATGCGCCTTTAATGCCGGTCAGTTTCTCAAACACTTCGTCACTGGCAGTATGGCCGGCATAACGCAGCCACTGCTTGTTCACTTTGTAGGAGTTCTGAGCCAATACCGTACCTGGTGCGCCACCGGTATCAACCAGTTGATACGCGACATTGTAGGAACCGTCCGGATTCGGCGTCACCTGACCGACCACAACCGCATCAATCCCCAGTGCAGACCAGGCAGCAGGTTGTACTTCCTGCGCAGTCCCTGGTTGCTGTGGCAAACGAGACCGGTCTAACGGATTGAATTTACCGCTGTTGCGCAGGTCTGCGCCAACGATACCACCAATATCTTCAGGTGCAGCACCCGGCCCTGCCCACTGGAATGGCACAACGCCAATCGGGCGCGCCGAGTCCACCCCTTGGGTTATCTCGATACGAACTTCTGCGTGCAGCACCGCTGCCCACAGCATTAGAAAACCAAATGCTACTCGTAATGCCTGCTTCATCATATCTCCCTTATCCAGGCGATCAGCCCACGATAATTTAGCAGAATGTTAACAAACTCAAATACACAAAACTACCAGAACCCAGCGACTACCGCAGATTGTTTTCCCCGCCGTGACGGGGAAAGCTTAGCTTACGGTTTAAAGTCCAGAGGTGCGTTTTTAAACACTTCATATACCGCCTGGCTCGGTGGTTTTGGAATCTTCGCTTGTCGGGCTGCAGCAAGCGCTGCCTGACAAAGCGCGGGATCGCCACCTTCAGACTGGATATCGAGCAGCATACCGTCAGAAGCCAGTTTTATCCGCAGCGTACAGGTTTTACCTGCATAAGACGATGCGTCGTAGAACTTGCTCTCAATGGCAGATTTAATCTGCCCGGCATAGTTGCTGATATCTGCGCCTGATGCGCCATTATTTTTAGTATTACCACTCCCCGCAGGAGAAGCGTTGTTCCCTTTTGCTCCACCGCCGGTTTTCGGCGCATTCTTACCGGAGCTGAGATCGCCAAGCAGATCGTCAACGCCAGATGCCGCAGCCGCTTTTTCCGCCGCTGCCTTTTTGGCCGCTGCGGCTTTTTCTGCTGCTGCTTTCTTATCGGCAGCGGCTTTCTCGGCTGCAGCTTTTTTATCAGCGGCAGCCTTTTCCGCAGCCGCTTTTTTATCAGCGGCGGCTTTTTCGGCTGCTGCTGCTTTGGCCGCTGCGGCTTTTTCGGCTGCTGCTTTCTTCGCAGCGTCCGCCTGAGCCTGCTTAGCGGCCTCTGCCTCGGCTTTCTTCTTCGCGTCAGCGGCAGCCTTAGCCGCTTCTGCTTCCGCTTTCTTCTTCGCATCAGCAGCGGCTTTTGCTGCTTCTGCTTCCGCTTTCTTCTGTGCATCCGCCGCCGCTTTCTTCGCAGCTTCGGCAGCTTCTTTCACCTGCGCGTCAGCTTTCGCTTTGGCATCCGCTGCGGCTTTCTGCGCCGCTTCTTCTGCCTGTTTCTGCTGTTCCTGCGCTTTCTTCGCGTCAGCTTCAGCCTGCTTCTGCTGTTCCTGAGCCGCTAAACGTTCTTTCTCAATCTGCTTAAGCCGTTCCTGTTCGGCAGCCTGCTTCTCACGAAGCTCTTCCGCCTGCTGCTGCTCCAGTTTTTCACGTTGCTCTTTGGCACGCTGCGCACTTGACTGTTGCTGCTGCTGACGTTCGTACTGCTGAACCACGGCACCAGGATCAACCATCACGGCATCGATGGAGGAACCACCGCCGCCGCCAGCTGAAGCCTCTATATGCTCATCGAACGAACTCCAGATCAGGACTGCAAATAGAATGACATGCAGTACCGCTGAAATAATTATCGCCCGTTTGAGCTTGTCGTTTTGTTCGGTTGCCTTTGACACTCTCGGTTCCCAAAAACTGTTCGCCTGTTACACGCTCTCTTTCAAACCAGAGACGCAAATGATCAGATAGGCTGCGTCATTAAGCCAACCGACTTCACACCCGCACTGTGCAACAAGTTCAGCGCTTTAATTATTTCATCGTAAGGCACGTCTTTCGCGCCTCCGATCAAGAAGACCGTTTTCGGATTGGACTCCAGGCGGCTTTTCGCTTCGGCGATCACCTGTTCCGGCGGCAGTTGATCCATACGATCTTTCTCAACCACCACGCTGTACTGCCCCACTCCGGAAACTTCAATAATAACCGGCGGATTGTCGTTACTGCTCACAGCCTGCGACTCGGTCGCATCCGGCAGATCAACTTCCACGCTCTGCGTAATAATCGGCGCTGTCGCCATGAAGATCAGCAGAAGCACCAGCAGGACGTCGAGCAACGGTACGATGTTGATTTCGGACTTGAGTTCGCGACGACCTCGTCCACGCGATCTGGCCATGGTTTACCCCTTGTTACTCTCGGTGCTGGTAAACGCCTGACGGTGCAGAATCGCGGTGAACTCTTCCATAAAGTTGTCGTAATTCAGTTCCAGCTTGTTAACACGCTGATTCAGGCGGTTGTAAGCCATGACCGCCGGGATTGCGGCGAACAGACCGATAGCGGTCGCGATCAGTGCTTCTGCGATACCCGGTGCAACCATTTGCAATGTCGCCTGTTTTACCGCCCCGAGAGCGATAAACGCATGCATGATCCCCCACACGGTACCAAACAGACCGATATACGGACTGATGGAACCCACGGTGCCGAGGAACGGAATATGCGTTTCCAGCGTTTCAAGTTCACGGTTCATTGAGATCCGCATCGCACGAGATGCACCTTCAACTACCGCTTCCGGCGCATGGCTGTTCGCCCGATGCAGTCGCGCAAACTCTTTGAACCCGCTATAGAAGATTTGTTCCGAACCCGACAGATTATCACGGCGTCCCTGGCTTTCCTGATACAGACGAGACAGTTCGATACCGGACCAGAATTTGTCTTCAAACGCTTCGGCTTCACGCGCTGCAGCGTTAAGAATACGGGTCCGCTGGATAATAATGGCCCAGGATGCGATTGAAAAACCAATCAAAATCAACATGATAAGTTTAACCAGAAGGCTTGCCTTCAGGAACAAATCAAGGATATTCATGTCAGTCACTGCTTAAACTCCGCGACAATAGACTTGGGAAGCGCACGAGGCTTCATTTTGAGTGGGTCAACGCAAACAATAAGAACCTCAGCTTCATTGAGCACGGTGTTCTCTGCGTTGACAATGCGTTGCGTGAAAACCAAAGCGGTCCCACGCATTGACGTAATTTCTGTTTGGATTTCGAGCATATCGTCGAGTCGCGCAGGCGCATAATATTCCAGCGTCATTTTACGCACCACGAAAGCAACTCGCTCAGCCAACAGTACCTGCTGGCTGAAGTGATGATGACGCAGCATCTCTGTGCGTGCTCTTTCATAAAAAGCGACGTAACTGGCGTGATAAACCACACCACCGGCGTCGGTGTCTTCGTAGTAGACACGTACCGGCCATCGAAACAGCGTTGTATTCACTTTACATCCCGGTAATGCAATTAAGTTGTGGCCTGCCATTGTTCACGGATGGCGCTGAGCACAATGGCAGGCCACAACCTCAAGTTAGTGCTTTTAAACGTTGCTACTATACGCGCGCGATTGAGGCTTGGGAATGGGAAGAGGTTAAGGGAGAGTAAAAATTTATGGGCTTATGCAAGCCCATAGATCATTAAGGATGTTTCTTATTCAAAAGAAGAAGAAAATCAGACCGACAATAAGCACGATATCGGCGATAAGAGGCGAGAAAATCCCCTGCCAGTGTGTGGCACGAGGACGAAAACCCACGCCATGAATGATGCCCGCACAGACCGCCCACATCAGCAGCAGACCATGCCAGATCTCCAGCCCACTGGTTTTAGCCGCGAAGCGGGAGGGATCCCAAAACATACATCCTGCTAACACTAACGCCATCAGCAAAGAAAGCGCCCGTAACGGGCGCTTGTCCATCGCGTTATATTGCATCGCGATAAGGCTGGTCATCAGTGTTCTTCTTGACCGTCTTTGCTTGCCTCGACGTGCTCAAGGGCCAGCGCGGTGATGATCCCAAATGCACAGGCAAGAAGCGTTCCCAGAATCCAGGCGAAATACCACATAGTTTTGCTCCTTACTTAGTACAGAGAGTGGGTGTTGCTTTCAATATGTTCTTTGGTGATGCGGCCGAACATTTTCCAGTAACACCAGGTGGTGTAGATGAGAATGATCGGTACAAACACCGCAGCAACCCAGGTCATCACATTCAGTGTCAACTGACTGGAGGTCGCATCCCACATGGTCAGGCTCGCGTTCATCATGGTGCTTGAAGGCATCACGAACGGGAACATCGCGATACCGGCAGTCAGAATGATGCAGGCCAGCGTCAGAGAAGAGAACAGGAATGCCCATGCCCCTTTCTCCATACGGGAAGTCAGAATGGTCAGCAGCGGCAGCGCCACACCCAGTGCAGGAACCAGCCACAGGATCGGTGCATTGTTAAAGTTGACCATCCAGGCACCCGCTTCACGCGCGACTTCTTTGGTCAGCGGGTTAGATGCCGCATGATGATCAACCGCAGAGGTCACCACGTAACCGTCGATACCGTACATCACCCAGACACCCGCCAGCGCGAAGCAGACCAGAGTGACCAGCGCTGCAATCTGCGATGTCGCACGGGCACGCAGGTGCAGTTCACCCACGGTACGCATCTGCAGATAGGTCGCGCCCTGAGTAATGATCATTCCTACGCTCACTACGCCTGCCAGCAACCCAAACGGGTTCAGCAGTTGGAAGAAGTTACCGGTGTAGTAAAGGCGCAGATACTCATCGATATGGAACGGTACGCCCTGCAACAGGTTGCCAAATGCCACGCCGATCACCAGCGGCGGCACAAAACTCCCCACGAAGATGCCCCAGTCCCACATGTTACGCCAGCGAGTGTCTTCAATCTTGGAGCGGTAATCAAAACCGACCGGACGGAAGAACAAGGACGCCAGCACGAGGATCATCGCCACATAGAATCCGGAGAACGCCGCGGCATAGACCATCGGCCAGGCAGCAAACAGCGCGCCGCCCGCGGTGATAAGCCACACCTGGTTTCCGTCCCAGTGCGGGGCGATGGAGTTAATCATAATTCGACGCTCGGTGTCGTTACGACCGAGGAAACGGGTGAGCATGCCCACCCCCATGTCGAAGCCATCGGTGACCGCAAAACCAATCAGCAGAATGCCAACCAGCAGCCACCAGATAAAACGTAGTACTTCATAATCGATCATTTGACGACTCCTGTCTTAGTGTGCCGGCTGAGTAGTCGCGGTGGACTGCTCAAAGTGATAGCGACCGGTTTTCAGGCTGCTTGGGCCAAGGCGTGCGAACTTGAACATCAGGAACAGTTCAGCCACCAGGAACAGGGTATACAGGCCACAAATCAGGATCATGGAGAACAGCAGGTCACCGACGGTCAGCGACGAGTTCGCCACTGCGGTTGGCAACACTTCACCGATCGCCCACGGCTGACGGCCATACTCGGCGACAAACCAGCCGGCTTCTACAGCAATCCACGGCAGTGGAATACCGTACAGCGCGGCGCGCAGCAGCCATTTTTTCTCACCGATGCGGTTACGAATCACGCTCCAGAAGGAGAGCGCAATGATCGCCAGCAGCAGGAAGCCACATGCCACCATGATACGGAATGCGAAATACAGCGGCGCAACGCGTGGAATCGAATCCTTCGTCGCCTGCTGAATCTGAGCTTCAGTCGCATCAGAGACGTTCGGGGTATAGCGTTTCAGCAGCAGACCATAACCGAGGTCTTTCTTCATGTTGTTGAACTGATCGCGAACCGCCTGGTCGGTCGAACCGGCACGCAGTTGCTCCAGCAGCTCATACGCTTTCATCCCGCTACGGATACGCGCTTCATGCTGCACCATCAGGTCTTTCAGACCGATAACCGGCGTATCAACAGAACGCGTGGCAATAATGCCCAGTGCGTAAGGGATCTGAATCGCCAGTTTGTTTTCTTGCGACTCCTGGTCCGGAATACCGAACAGAGTAAAGGCAGCCGGAGCAGGCTGAGTCTCCCACTCTGCTTCAATTGCCGCGAGTTTGGTTTTCTGCACGTCGCCCATTTCGTAACCGGATTCATCACCCAGAACAATAACAGACAGCACGGCAGCCATACCGAAACTGGCAGCAATAGCGAAAGAGCGTTTTGCAAAAGCAATGTCGCGGCCTTTCAGCAGGTAGTACGCGCTGATACCGAGCACGAACATCGCACCAGTCACATAGCCAGACGCCACGGTGTGCACAAATTTCACCTGAGCGACCGGGTTAAGGACCAGTTCAGAGAAGCTCACCATCTCCATACGCATGGTTTCGAAGTTGAAATCCGATGCGATAGGGTTCTGCATCCAGCCGTTGGCGACCAGGATCCACAACGCTGACAGGTTAGAACCTAAAGCGACCAGCCAGGTGACCGCCATGTGCTGAACTTTGCCCAGACGATCCCAGCCGAAGAAGAACAGACCTACAAAGGTGGATTCGAGGAAGAAGGCCATCAGACCTTCGATCGCCAGCGGCGCACCGAAGATATCCCCAACGTAGTGGGAATAGTAAGACCAGTTTGTCCCGAACTGGAACTCCATGGTCAGCCCGGTTGCCACACCCAGAGCGAAGTTGATACCAAACAACTTGCCCCAGAACTTAGTCATATCTTTATAAATCTGTTTGCCGGAAAGGACGTAGACCGTTTCCATAATGGCCAGCAAGAACGCCATACCGAGCGTCAGTGGCACAAAAAGGAAGTGGTACATCGCGGTCAAGGCAAACTGTAAGCGCGACAGTTCGACTATATCTAACATCATGACTCCTTGCTCATCGCATGAAGACTCCGAGAGTGACCCCGTTAGAAAGGGTCACACGCATGCCCCAATACAAATTTATCTGCACACTCTCACCGTTAACCGTTTTCCTGAAGAAGGAAACAGAAAGTGCGAAAGGTTACAAACATGTTAATAAAAAACTCAAATTGATCCCGCAATTATATTACGCCGCAAAATCCTTACAATAAACAGGTTTTTATTGAGGAAGATTTGCATTTTTCGACAGTGATCAATTTATAGCGAATTTATCACCTTTCCACCAATTTGATCGGCGACAATTTAACGTGTTTCACACGCTTTTACCAACGTTTAAACATTGATTTAAATCAAAAACAGTGCTTTTTGTTAATCGTGTTTAAATTGAGTGATCGTAGTGAAAAACATGTTGCTAACATGTGTCTTTGCAGGTGGGGATGGTTACTAAGTGAAAATGTCTATATAAAAAGACAGTGCTTTAATTAACGCGGTAACGGCATTTTCCGTGGCCCTGACCCGCTCAATTTAGCGTAGTCAATTTTCAGTTATTTTCCAGAGACGAAGAATCTGCACGTTGTTATTCACAATTATTTTACTTTTACAGAAAAATGAATTAACACCACATTGTTATTATTCCGTTAACAATAAAATGACGCTGTGAGCAGCGCCGATCTGTTTGCTGATTATTCCGCCAGGCATGCTGCTGCCCGTCCAGCAGGTTGACGAAGAATCGTTCTCCTCCCCTGGCATGAACTCTCATTTAGCCAGGTTCAGCGCCCCGTCAATCCGACATGATACGTTTGCGGAACTGACTCACCTGAAACAACAAGAAATGACCAGAATGTGACACGGTGTTGCCTGGAATGGTGTACAGCTTAATTGAATAATACAAACGTACTCGGAACAAATTATTATCTTTTCATTAACAGTTATTTTTATGTCTATATTAAGGGTTCAGTTAATTCCGTTATCTATCTCACACTTCTTCTTCTGAAAATATTTAAAGACGCCTTTCGCTAACAGACAAATAAACAAGATTCAGATCACAAACATGAAACTCCGTTTAATAGATACCTTTTTATTAAAATATTAATGCGTTGAAACTACAATCACAACCATATGAAAGTAAAGAGATTTTAATTTTACTTCATAGAACAGTCATTTTTCGAAAGATATTTTGAAAATAGATCAATTGCATCCATCGCGCCTCCCCACGACACTCCGTCCCTATTAAAACATTCAAAAACATTTTATTTCTTACCCTGAGTCCTGGAGAGGATTACCCATGAAAAAATCAACACTCGTTATTGGCGTCATTGGTGCTGACTGCCATGCAGTAGGCAATAAAGTTCTGGACCGCGTTTTTACTGCCCATGATTTTCGCGTAATCAATCTGGGCGTAATGGTGAGCCAGGATGAATATATCGATGCCGCGATCGAAACCGGCGCCGATGCCATTGTCGTCTCCTCTATTTATGGCCATGGCGACATTGACTGCCTGGGGCTGCGCGAGCGCTGCATCGAACGCGGCATTGGCGATATCCTTCTTTACGTCGGCGGCAACCTGGTGGTCGGAAAGCATGATTTCGCAGACGTCGAAGCCAAATTTAAAGAGATGGGCTTCCAGCGTGTCTTCGCCCCAAGCCACGATCTCGAAGATGTTTGTCAGTTGATGGCAATGGATATCAACAAGCGCCACGGTATCGAACAGCGTTGTCTGGAAGAGGCTATCTGATGCAAACCGTCTCTGTCGATATCGGCTCGACGTGGACCAAAGCTGCCCTCTTCGCAAAGGAGGGGGATGCGTTAACACTGGTTAACCACGTTCTGACTCCGACGACGACCCATCATCTGGCGGACGGTTTTTTCGCCAGCCTGAACCAGGTGCTGAACGTTGCCGATGCGCGCCCACTGCTCAACCGCGGTGAAGTGACACTGAAATACTCCTCATCGGCAAAAGGCGGCCTTGCCGTCGCCGCAATGGGACTGGTGCCGTCGATCACTCTGGAATCGGCAAAAGTCACGGCGCATTCCGCCGGGGCCAAAATCGCCCAGTACTACTCGTATAAGCTGAATCGCCATGACATTAAGGCGCTGGAAGCCACGCCGCCGGACATTCTGTTGTTTACCGGCGGAACCGATGGCGGTGAAGAGAGCTACGGTCTGGCCAACGCGCATGCGCTGGCAGAGTCCAGTCTCGACTGCGCCATTATCTACGCTGGAAACCGCGACATTCAGGACGATGTCCAGGCGATTCTGGGACACAAAGATCTGATCACGGTAGACAACATTCTGCCCGACCTCGATCACCCGAATCCCTTCGCCGCCCGCAAGGCGATTTGTGATGTCTTCCTGTCCCGCATCGTGAAAGGCAAAGGACTGGATGTGATTGTCGGTGAAACCGGCGAAGAACCCATGCCGACGCCCTGGACGGTGTACGAACTGGTCAAAGCCATTAGCGAAGTCGACAGCGCGTGGAAAGAGTTCATGCTCATCGACATGGGCGGCGCGACCACCGACGTCTATTCCGCCAGCGCCAATACCCTCTCGCCCGACACCGTACTGCACGGCGTCCCGGAGCCGTTCGTTAAGCGCACAGTGGAAGGCGATCTCGGCATGCGCGTCTCCGCTGTGGTGGTAGGCGAAAGCACCCATGAACTGGTAAAGGTGGTATTCGCTCAGCAGCCGGCGCGCCAGGAGGCCTTTTATGGCTACCTGCGCCATCTGGTAGCACATCCCGATTATCTGCCGCAGAGCGAGGAAGAGAAATACTTTGATTCTCTGTTAGCCGGACTGTGTGTTGGTTACGCCGCCGAGCGTCACGCTGGCACCAAAAAGCAGGTCTGTACCTGCGTTGGCAACGTCGATTTACAGATGGGACGCGACCTGACCACCGTGCGCAAAGTGGTCGGCTCGGGCGGCTGGCTCTCCCGCGCCAGTCAGTTTGATATCCATCACTGGCTCAAATATCGCGAACTGGACGACGACGGCAGACGCATTCTTTTACCCACTCAGTTTGAGTACTACCGCGATGCAAAAGGTCTGCTCCCGCTGCTGGCAAACGTTGCCAGACTGGATCCCCAGGCCGCTGCGCGCACCAGCATTCACTGTTTAACCCTATAAAACCTAAGGCAGCGACGAATGGAACTTCGAAATAAGAAATTAACCCATGACGAATTTATGACTGAGCGGCATCAGGTGTTGCAGACGTGGCATACCGGCAAAGACGTCGAACATTTTGAAGATGGCGTGAAGTACCAGCAGACCATTCCTGAGAAAAAACGTTTCTCTCATGCCTTGCTGAAGGCTGACCAGGAAGGGAAAACCCTGAGCCAGCCGCGCGCCGGCGTGGCGCTGATGGATGAGCATATTGAACTGCTGAAAACCCTGCAGGCAGAGTGTGACCTGCTGCCCAGCACTATCGATGCCTACACCCGTCTGAACCGTTATGAAGAAGCCGCCATTGGGATCCAGAAATCCATTGAAGCCGGGACGTCGAAGCTCAACGGGTTGCCGGTGGTTAACCACGGCGTGGCGGCCTGTCGCCGAATGACCGAATCGCTGGAGAAACCCATTCAGGTACGTCACGGTACGCCGGATGCGCGTCTGCTGGCAGAGATTGCCATGGCCAGCGGCTTCACCAGCTACGAGGGCGGCGGTATCTCCTACAACATTCCTTACGCCAAGCGCGTCACGCTGGAAAAATCCATTCGCGACTGGCAGTACTGTGACCGTCTGATGGGACTGTATGAAGAACACGGCATTCGCATTAACCGCGAACCGTTCGGCCCGCTGACCGGCACACTGATCCCACCGTTCATGTCTCATGCTGTGGCGATTATCGAAGGTCTGCTGGCGCTGGAACAAGGTGTGAAATCCATCACCGTCGGCTACGGCCAGGTGGGCAGCCTGACGCAGGATATTGCTGCGATCCAGTCACTGCGCGAACTGTCCCACGAGTATTTCCAGAATTACGGTTTCAATGATTATGAACTGAGCACCGTCTTCCACCAGTGGATGGGCGGCTTCCCGGAAGACGAATCCAAAGCATTCGCCATTATCTCCTGGGGCGCAGCGGTCGCCGGCATGTCCGGTGCCACCAAAGTAATCACCAAGAGCCCGCACGAAGCCTTCGGTATCCCGACGGCCGCGGCTAACGCCCAGGGACTGCGCGCATCGCGTCAGATGCTCAATATGGTCAGCGACCAGAAATTCCCGCCGTGTGCCGCAGTAGAACAGGAAGTGGATCTGATTAAGAGCGAAGTTCGCGCGGTCCTGAAGAAAGTGTTTGAGCTGGGCAACGGCGACGTTGCGCGCGGGACGGTGCTGGCCTTTGAAGCTGGCGTTCTGGATGTGCCTTTCGCTCCGGCCTCCTGCAACGCCGGGAAAATCCTGCCGGTTCGCGATAACTCCGGCGCTATCCGTATTCTGGAAGCTGGCTCGGTTCCACTACCAAAAGACATTCTCGCCCTGCACCACGACTATGTGGCCGAGCGTGCGCAATACGAAGGACGTAAACCCTCATTCCAGATGGTTGTTGATGACATCAACGCTGTATCCCACAGTCAATTAATAGGAAGACCATAATGAAAATTAAACAGGCGCTTTTCACCGCTGGCTACTCCTCATTCTATTTTGATGACCAGCAGGCGATCAAAAATGGCGCAGGTCATGACGGGTTTATTTATACCGGCGATCCGGTCACCCCAGGCTTTACCTCTGTGCGTCAGGCCGGTGAGTGCGTTTCCGTACAGCTGATTCTGGAAAACGGCGCGGTGGCGGTGGGTGATTGCGCCGCGGTGCAGTACTCCGGTGCCGGTGGCCGCGATCCGCTGTTCCTGGCTGAACACTTTATTCCGTTCCTCAACGATCACATTAAACCGCTGCTTGAAGGCCGCGACGTGGATGCGTTCCTGCCGAACGCCCGTTTCTTCGACAAACTGCGCATCGACGGTAATTTACTGCATACCGCCGTTCGTTACGGTCTGTCACAGGCACTGCTTGACGCCACCGCGCTGGCTTCGGGTCGCCTGAAAACGGAAGTCGTGTGCGACGAATGGCAATTGCCCTGCGTACCGGAAGCGATTCCTTTATTTGGTCAGAGTGGCGATGACCGCTATATCGCCGTCGACAAAATGATCCTCAAAGGCGTTGATGTCCTGCCGCACGCGCTGATCAACAACGTTGAAGAAAAGCTCGGTTTCAAAGGTGAAAAACTGCGTGAGTACGTACGCTGGTTGTCCGACCGTATTCTCAGCCTGCGCAGCAGCCCGCGCTACCATCCGACGCTGCATATCGACGTGTACGGCACCATCGGTCTGATCTTCGATATGGACCCGGTCCGCTGCGCCGAGTACATCGCCAGCCTGGAAAAAGAAGCACAGGGCCTGCCGCTGTACATTGAAGGCCCGGTCGATGCAGGCAACAAGCCGGATCAGATCCGCATGCTGACGGCCATCACCAAAGAGCTGACCCGTCTGGGTTCCGGCGTGAAAATTGTTGCGGACGAATGGTGTAACACCTATCAGGACATCGTGGACTTCACCGATGCCGGCAGTTGCCATATGGTGCAGATCAAAACCCCGGATCTCGGCGGCATTCACAACATCGTTGACGCGGTGCTGTACTGCAACAAACACGGGATGGAAGCCTACCAGGGCGGTACCTGTAATGAAACCGAAATCAGCGCCCGTACCTGCGTACATGTGGCTCTTGCCGCACGTCCGATGCGTATGCTGATAAAGCCAGGTATGGGCTTCGATGAAGGTCTCAATATCGTGTTTAACGAAATGAACCGCACCATCGCGCTGTTGCAGACTAAGGATTAAGAGATGGCACGCACATTTAAGATCTTATCGCCGACGGCTATCCTGGGTTATGGCTTCCCGGAAGAGAGCTTTCGTAAAGCCATGGAAGAGTCACCGGATCTGATCGCGGTTGACGCAGGCTCCTCCGATCCTGGCCCCCACTATCTGGGGGCGGGTAAACCGTTTACCGACAGGGCCGGGGTGAAACGCGATCTGCGTTATATGATCACGGCGGGCGTTAAGAACAACATTCCGGTGGTGATCGGCACCGCCGGCGGATCCGGTGCTGCACCGCACCTTGAGTGGTGTCGGCAGATTATCCTTGAGATTGCGCAGGAAGAAAAACTGTCCTTCTCAATGGCCCTGATCCCATCGGATGTGAATAAAGAGGTGGTTCATCAGGCGCTGGATAACGGCAAAATCACCGCGCTGGACTTTGTTCCGGCACTGACCCACGAGGCGATCGAAGAGAGCACCTATATCGTGGCGCAGATGGGGATCGAGCCGTTCCAGCGTGCGCTGGAAGCGGGGGCGCAGGTGGTGCTGGGCGGACGGGCTTACGATCCGGCCTGCTTCGCGGCGCTGCCAATTATGCAGGGCTTTGATGAAGGTCTGGCGCTGCACTGCGGCAAGATCCTGGAATGTGCGGCCATTGCCGCCACCCCAGGTTCCGGTTCCGACTGCGCGATGGGGATTATCGACGACAACGGCTTTACGCTGAAGACGTTCAATCCAAAACGCAAGTTCACCGAAACGTCGGCGGCGGCGCACACCCTGTATGAGAAGTCCGATCCCTACTTCCTGCCAGGCCCTGGCGGCGTACTGAACCTGAAAGGGTGCAGCTTCACAGCGGTAAACGATGGCGAAGTGTACGTCAGCGGTTCCCGTCATGAAGAAACGCCGTATGCGCTGAAACTGGAAGGCGCGCGCCAGGTGGGCTTCCGCTGCCTGACCATTGCCGGTACCCGCGATCCGATCATGATTGCCGGCATCGACACCATTCTCGAAGAAGTTCAGGCAAGCGTTGCCCGCAACCTCTCACTGAATGATGACAGCATCCGCATGACGTTCCACCTGTACGGTAAGAACGGCGTGATGGGTAATCATGAACCGATGCAGACTGCCGGGCACGAACTGGGCATTTTACTGGACGTGGTCGCGCCAACGCAGGATATCGCCAACAGCGTCTGTTCGCTGGTGCGCTCTACCCTGCTGCATTACGGCTACGAAAACCGGATCGCCACGGCAGGCAACCTCGCCTTCCCGTTCTCGCCATCCGATATTCAAAGCGGGCCGGTGTATGAGTTCTCAATCTATCACCTGATCGAAGCCAGCGACGCCCTGCGTTTTGACTTCCATATCGAACAGGTGACGCCAGAAGGAGTTCAGGCATGAAACACGCTATTTGCACCCTGGCGCAGGTGATTCGTTCCAAAAACGCCGGACCGTATGAACTGGTGTTAGATATTTTATTTAAAACGCGCGAAGACTATCAGCGGGTAAAACGTTCTGAGCAATTAACTCCGCAGTTAATTGCCCGCTTATATAACGTTGAACCTGATTTTATTCATCGCATCGTCTGGTTTGACCCTGCGAATGCCGTAAAAATCGTGATGCCTCGCGATATTATTTCCGGCAACGTCGGTGACAATGATGTTTATGGTGCGCAGCAGCATGCGCCGTTATTAAGTATTGAGTTCGACCTGTAATTAAAAAAATACAACAACGTCCATTGGCGTACAGGATTTCGCTGTATCACTGTATTCCAGATAATTCATGCGGTTGGTCATAACAGGCGTGCATCTGAGCTGCTGTCCGCGCTCAGGCGCACGCCGCCCTACATTATTTTACAGACTAGCCTTGATCCGATGGAGTAAACATGAAGAAAATAAGTCTAACAAAAATGATCATATTAGGCCTGATACTCGGCATGATTGCCGGGGTGGCTATTAATAATATGGCATCGGCAGATACAGCAAAATCATACGCACAGGATATTTCTATTTTTACCACTATCTTCTTACGTATGGTAAAAATGATTATCGCGCCGTTGGTTATTTCAACCCTGGTCGTTGGTATCGCGAAAATGGGCGATGCCAAAACGCTGGGCCGTATATTCTCGAAAACCTTTTTCCTGTTTATCTGCGCCTCGCTGTTGTCGATTGCGCTGGGTCTGGTCATCGTCAATCTGTTCCAGCCGGGTGCGGGCATTAACTTTGTCGCCCATGACGCTGCGGCAGTGGCTGGCGTGCAGTCAGAACCGTTCACGCTGAAAGTGTTTATCTCTCACGCCGTGCCGACCAGCATCGTGGATGCGATGGCGCGTAACGAAATCCTGCAAATCGTGGTGTTCTCGATTTTCCTCGGTTGCAGCCTGGCCGCCATTGGCGAAAAAGCCGAGCCGATCGTGAAAGTGCTCGACTCGCTGGTTCACGTCATGCTGAAGCTGACAGGTTACGTCATGCTGTTCGCGCCGTTAACGGTGTTCGCCGCCATCTCCGGGCTGATCGCCGAACGCGGACTGGGCGTGATGGTGAGCGCCGGGATCTTCATGGGTGAGTTCTACCTGACGCTGGGCATGCTGTGGGCGATCCTGATCGGCCTGTCAACGGTGATTGTCGGTCCGTGCATCAGTCGTCTGACGAAAGCGATCCTCGAACCGGCACTGCTGGCGTTTACCACCTCCAGTTCTGAAGCCGCATTCCCTGGCACCCTGGATAAACTGGAGAAATTCGGCGTCTCATCCAAGATTGCCAGCTTTGTGCTGCCTATCGGTTACTCCTTTAACCTGGTGGGTTCAATGGCCTACTGCTCGTTTGCCACCGTCTTTATCGCGCAGGCGTGCAACATTGAACTGAGCATGGGCGAGCAGATCACCATGCTGCTGATCCTGATGCTGACCTCCAAAGGCATGGCGGGCGTACCGCGTGCCTCGATGGTGGTCATTGCCGCGACCCTCAACCAGTTCAACATTCCGGAAGCGGGTCTGATCCTGCTGATGGGCGTCGATCCGTTCCTCGACATGGGCCGTTCTGCGACCAACGTCATGAGTAACGCCATGGGTGCCGCCATTGTCGGTCGTTGGGAAGGTGAACACTTCGGTTCAGGCTGCCGGGGCACTGCGCCGGTCAAAACGCCAGAACAGGAGCGTCCTGCAACTGAACCGTCAGAAGTGGTGATGTCCTGATGATATAAGGTTGCCGGGTGGCGCTATTGCTTATCCGGCCTACACATTGAGTATTAACCTGTAGGCCGGATAAGGGGCTTGCGCCGCCATCCGGCAACATGCCAATCACACCAACAAGGTTGCACCATGAACGTAAAATTCTTCGGCGCGAGCATGTTAACCGCCAGCCTGTTTTTTAGCGCCGCCACGCTGGCGCAAACGGCACCGGACTACGCCGCATTGATCGAACAGGCACACCAGAAATACAAAAGTAACCACGACGGCAACGTCGCCGACTATATCCCTGCCCTTGCCGCATACAGCCCCAACAACTTCGCCATTACCCTCGCTACCGTTGACGGCAAAATTTACCAGGCTGGAGACATCAATAAAGCGTTCCCGATGGAGTCGCTGAGCAAAGTCTTCACCCTCGCGCTGGCAATAGAACAACGCGGGCCGCAGGAAGTGCTGGATAAACTCGGTGCGAACGCCACCGGCCTGCCCTTTAATTCCGGCCTCGCCGTCGAACTCACGAAGGGCGCGCCGGAGAATCCGCTGGTCAATGCCGGTGCCATGAGTACCGTCAGCCTGATTGATGCTAAAGACAAAACCGACCGCTGGAACAAAATCCTCGCCAACCTGAACGCCTGGGCCGACGCTACGCTCACGGTTAATGAACCGGTGTTCAGATCGGAAATGGAGACCAATCAGCATAACCAGGCGCTGGCGCAACTGATGGCATCGTACAACAGCTTCTACGGCAATACGCAGGATGCCGTGGAGATCTACACCCGCCAGTGTTCAGTGGATATCACCGTTGAGCAGCTCGCCAAAATGGGGGCTGTGCTGGCCAATAAGGGCAAATCGCCGTTCAACGGCAAACAGTTGCTGAATGAACGCTATGTGCCGCAGGTGCTGGCAGAAATGGCCATCGCCGGCCTCTACGACGGCAGCGGCAAATGGCTGTATACCGTCGGTATTCCGGCGAAAAGCGGCGTCGGTGGCGGGATGGTCGCAGTGGTTCCGGGACAATATGCCATCGCCGTTTACTCACCGCCGCTGGATAGCGCCGGGAACAGCGTGCGCGCCCAGCAGACCATTGAATATGTTGCCCATGCAACGCAGGCCAATCTCTTTATGGCGCATTAAGCAGATGCCGGCGAGCGCTCATGCGCATCCGGCCTACGAATCAGGCATTTTTGTTGGTCGGATACGGCGCGACGCCGTCCTCCGGCGATATCAACCTTAACGTGAGAAGTAACATGTCTAAACCCTTTGTCTGGCAAGAACTCTTTGTACAAAGCAAAGAGAGTACGGAATACGAATTACTGAGCAATCAGCATGTTACGGTGACAGAATTAGATGGCGAAGAGGTCATCAAAGTGGCGCCGGAAGCATTAACGCTGCTGGCTCAACAGGCATTCTATGAAGCATCGTTCTTCCTGCGCACCGGACATTTAAAGCAAATAGCCAGCATCCTGCACGATCCGCAGGCCAGCAGTAACGACAAATACGTCGCCCTGCAACTGTTACGTAATGCGGAAGTGTCGGCGAAAGGCGTGTTGCCGAACTGCCAGGACACAGGCACGGCGACGGTTGTCGCCTGCAAAGGTCAGCAGATATGGACCGGCGGCGATGATGCCGAAGCGCTCAGCAAAGGGATTTATGCCACCTTTAAAGACAATAACCTGCGCTATTCGCAAAACGCCCCGCTGGATATGTACAACGAGGTCAACACCGGTACTAACCTGCCCGCGCAGATAGACATCAGCGCCACGCCGGGTAACGAATACCGCTTCCTGTTCGTCAATAAAGGCGGCGGCTCGGCTAACAAAGCGGCACTGTTCCAGGAGACGAAATCTATCCTGCAACCGGAAAAACTCACCGCATTTCTGATCGAGAAGATGAAATCACTGGGCACGGCCGCCTGCCCGCCGTACCACATTGCCTTTGTGGTCGGTGGTCTCTCCGCTGACCAGGCGCTCAAGGTCGCCAAACTGGCCTCAACCAAGTATTACGACAACCTCCCCACCAGCGGTAATGAACTGGGCCAGGCGTTTCGTGACACGGCGCTGGAGTCCACGCTGCTTAACGCCAGTCGTGAATTTGGCATCGGCGCACAGTTTGGCGGGAAATACTTCGCCCATGACATTCGCGTGATTCGTCTGCCGCGCCACGGCGGCTCTTGTCCGATCGCGATGGCTCTCTCCTGCTCCGCCGATCGCAATATCAAAGCGAAGATCAACAAGCACGGGATCTGGCTGGAAAAACTCGAGCATAATCCAGGCAAATTTATCCCTGAATCCAGCCGCGTCGAGAACAGCGCGCAGAGCGTAAATCTGGATCTGAACCGTCCGCTGCGCGAGATCCTGCATGATTTATCCGCCCTGCCGGTCGGCACACGACTTTCCCTGAATGGTCCGATTGTCGTTGCCCGCGACATCGTGCACGCCAAACTCAAAGAGCGTCTGGACAACGGCGAAGCGATGCCGGCGTATATGAAAGATCACATTGTCTACTACGCGGGCCCGGCTAAAACACCAGACCAGATGGCTTGCGGCTCGCTCGGGCCAACCACCGGCGGGCGCATGGACGGCTATGTCGATGCCTTCCAGGCCGCTGGCGGCAGCCTGGTTATGCTGTCAAAAGGCAACCGCAGTCCGCAGGTGACCGAGGCCTGTCATAAACACGGCGGATTCAACCTCGGCAGTATCGGCGGTGCCGCCGCCTTGCTGGCGCAGCAATATGTGAAAAGTCTGCGCTGTCTCGAATATCCCGAACTGGGAATGGAAGCGGTCTGGATGATGGAAGTTGAAAACCTGCCTGCCTTCGTGCTGGTGGACGACAAAGGCAACAACTTCTTCAGCCAGTTTGAACAACAGCACCGTTGTGCATCCTGCCCGGCAGGACATTAAGGAGCGTTTATGCAAGCGCGAGCCAATAGCGACCGTCATCGTCAGCGCCAGCAAAAGCTGAAAGAACAGGTTGATATCCGCGTGGCTGCCGCCACGGAACAAAAAGGGATTGTGATCGTTTTCACCGGTAATGGAAAAGGGAAATCCACGGCCGCCTTTGGCACCGCCACGCGTGCGGTGGGACACGGAAAAACCGTTGGCGTCGCGCAGTTTATCAAAGGCCAGTGGGATAATGGCGAATACAACACCCTGCATCCGCTGGGCGTTGAGTTTCACATTATGGGCACCGGGTTTACCTGGGAAACACAAAACCGCGAATCAGATATCGCGGCGGCGCTTGCCGTCTGGACAGAGAGCAAGCGTATGCTGGCCGACGCGCATTACGATCTGGTGGTACTGGACGAACTCACTTACATGCTGGCGTATCACTATCTTGATACCGAAGAGGTGATTGCCGCCATCCGGGAACGTCCGGCCCAGCAGAGTGTGATTGTCACTGGACGAGGTTGCCATGCGCAGTTACTGGAGCTTGCCGATACCGTGAGCGAGCTGCGCCCCGTGAAGCATGCGTTTGACAACGGTATTCAGGCACAGGCGGGAATTGACTGGTAGTCACGTAGTTGCCGGATAGCGCACGCGCTTATCCGGCCTACCGTTCGCCTGCCAACCGGCATCAGCGTTCCAGGGGTGACACCACCGATTTTTGCAACAACCACTCGCGGAAGACCTGTAAATGACGGGATTCCGCTTTTTCTTCCCGCCAGGTCATGATGAAACGATTACCTGTACGCATAGGCACATCGCAGGGGATCACCATGTCACCGTTATCCAGATCGTGCTGGATAGCAAAGCGCGGGAGCAGCGCGACCCCCAGATTAGACCGCACCGCCGCGATCAGCATCGACAGCAGATCAAAACGCGGGCCTTTGTTGGCCAGTGGACTACTGACATCCGACAGGGCGAACCACTCCTGCCAGCCGTTAATTCGTGTACTTTGATGCAGCAACGGAAACTCATTGAGCAGCTCTTCGACCGCCAGTTTCTGGTTGGGCTGCGACAGCAGACTGCCGCTACAGACCGGTAGAATTTCCTCTTCGAACAGATACTCCACTTCTGACCACGGCGAACAGAAGTCCTCTCGCATAATGGCCGCATCATATTCACGGTTGAGAAAATCACCAATGTTCGCCAGTGAGTGAATATTGACGATAATATCGGGGTTACGTTTATTGAATTCACGCAGATTGGGGATCAGCCAGTGGGTACTGAACGTCGGATTGACCGCCAGTTCAATGACCTCCACCGTGGGCTGCCAGGTCATAATGGTGTTGGTATCACGCTCAAGTTTATTCAGCGTTTCCTTAACAATGCTCAAATAATGCTTCCCGGCCGCGTTTAAAAAAATCCGCTTTTTGGCATGACTAAATAATGCAGTATGCAGAAAATCCTCAAGTGCATTCACCTGGCGAAATACGGCACTTTGCGTTAATGCTAACTCCTCCGCCGCACGCGTATAACTTTCATGACGTGCCACTACTTCAAACGTCACCAGTAATTCAGTCTTTGGTATCTTTCCTCTCATAACGTCTTCCATATGCCGCGTACAAAAATAGTTTAAATTATAAAAAATAAATGCAACCGACTCCCGATTGGCCTGAGAGTTATATTTTATTTCCTACCTGGATGTCATTGATCCACTCCATGGTTTATTCACACAGAAGGCGAACAAATAATAACCAATAATACGCAAGACTGGCCATAAACACAATTTAATTAAGGTTATTTTGCGACAAATAGCGCCAATAAGTTCTTAATAATTTTTCAAGATAACTTGTTTATCGGAGAAAAAACTTTGCGGGGTTAATCAATATTATTTACTTATTATTTCAGGAGAATTCAGTTCACTTAACGATAAGCAAACGATGGCGTTTTTCCATCCGTTTTTACTCCTTTTACCGTTTTTCCCGACAATAATTAAGGACGACATATGAAAAATTCCGGAAAAGTCTGGCTGGTTGGCGCAGGTCCTGGTGATATCACCTTACTGACCCTCAAAGCCCTGCAGTGCATTCAACAGGCTGATGTCATTATTTACGATCGGTTGGTCAACCCTAAAATACTCGACGAGTGCTCAGTGAACTGTACCTGTATCAACGTCGGCAAAAGTCCGGGCTATCATTGCGTGCCTCAGGAGGAGATCAATGCCCTGCTTATTCAGCATGCGCGGACGCATCGGAACATTGTCCGTCTGAAAGGCGGCGATCCTTACGTGTTTGGTCGTGGTGCCGAAGAGGTGGAGTGTCTGGTCGAGGAAGGTATTGCCTTCGAAGTGGTGCCGGGCATCAGTTCCGCCATTGGCGGGCTGGCCTGCGCCGGGATCCCGGTCACCCACCGCGACCTGGCGTCGGGTTTTCATGTCGTGACGGGACATACCCGCGAAGGCAATCAGCAGCAGGACTGGCGGCAGCTTGCGAAGCTCAACGGCACGCTGGTGATCGTTATGGGGATAGCGAATCTGCCGTTTATCTGTGAAGAGCTATTGATGGGGGGCAAATCACCAGACACGCCCGCCGCCATTGTCATGTCGGCCACCCGGGAAAATCAACGGCGCTTAACCTGTACGCTCGGCACATTGCTCACCAAAGCGCAGGAAGCGAATATTGTGCCGCCGGCGCTGATTGTGGTCGGCGATGTTGTCCGTCTGAGCGACCGACTCTCTTTTATTCCAGAGGTGATGGAACGCGTCTACAGCGAGAGCTGTTCATGACGGAATGACTGCGGAGAAGTCTGGTGAGCCGCCCGGAATACCCGACAAAAGTAGCTGGTCTGCGCATACTGAAGTTTCCGGGCGATACTGTCGATAGAGTTCGTCGGATCGCACAGTAACTCGCTCGCCCGCTGCATTTTTTTCTGACTCACCCAGGTTTTAAAATTCACGCCCTGCCGTTTCTTAAAGAAGCGGCTAAAGTAATTGGCGCTTAAACAGACATGTGCCGCCACCGACTCCAGCGTCAGTTCCTCGTATAAGTGTTCATCGATATAACGCAGTGCGGCGACCAGTTTCTTTTCGTGACGCGAAAGCTCCATTGCCGACAACCGCAGGTCGCTCAACTGGACATCGGCATTGCTCAGCGTTGAACTCTGGACTGGATTGATATTATTAATAATAAAACTAAGCAGGTTTGCCGCCGCCACCAGATGATTATTTTCAACAATGGCAACCTGATTCCAGGCTGATTTAATTTTGGGATCAAAAACCCATTGCCGATCGTCATCAATGACAATCGTTTTATATTCTGGATACTTTGCGCGCACCTGACCACAAATAATAAATCCCAGCAGATGCCCTTGACGAATTAATGGCATCGAGAAAAAACTCAACCCTGCATGACAGCAGAGTATTCTGATTTTTTCTTCTTTCAGTCCTTCAAAAGCACAATATTTATCACATTTCTGACAACTTTTTTGATATCGCGGATCGGTGCGCAGTAATGAACAGAAAGAATTAAAATTATGACAGGCGGAAATTTCCCGACCATTAATGTCCACCACCACGGCGGCAAGCCCTGTCGCCTTAGAAAACACCTCGGCCAGTGAGTAAAAACTGTGTAAGACATCGTCCTGAATATGCTGAGGCACGTTACGCTCCGCCCGTGGTCTGGATAACGTTGCTAATATGCAAAATTTATCCTGGGGAAAGAATGACCCTGACCGCAAAAAATAATCTCATTTATTCAGGTGATTATGATCAAATTGCAAGAGCGGCGTCCCGTCTCCTCTAAACCTGTCCCGCGGCTGTTGTGACAACATTTCCCAAAGATTAACGAATCTTCACATCACTCTGTGAGCATTATTTCAATGTGAATTGAAATTTTATCTATTGTTTTCATAAAGTTATTAAGTATTCATACAATTTTATGATGTGCTTATTTGTGAGAATCATCATGTGAATGTGAAACGTCCTCCTGAATAATAGGCTCAATTACCAGACAATCTGAACGGAGTGGATGTATGCCCGTCACGACAGGTGTTATCGCCGACGACTTTACTGGCGCAACGGATATAGCAAGTTTTATGGCTGAGCAAGGCTGGCGAGTCGCACTGCTGCCCGGTATGCCAGACGCCGCACAGCCGTGGAATGAAGAGGTCGACGCGATTGTCATCTCGCTTAAAAGCCGTTCTCTGGCGGCTGACCAGGCCGTCGATCAATCATTACGCTGCTGGCAATGGCTGCACAACACAGCCGGTGCGCAGCAGATTTACTTCAAATATTGTTCCACCTTTGATTCCACCCCTGCCGGTAATATCGGTCCGGTCAGCGATGCGCTGATGGAAGCCATGCACACGCCGTACATCATTCACTGTCCTGCCCTGCCGCAAAACGGACGGACGGTGATCCACGGCCATCTGTTTGTGAATGGCGTATTGCTGAACGAATCCGGCATGGAGAAACATCCGCTCAACCCGATGACCGACGCGAACCTGATTCGACTGCTCGCGGCGCAAACCCCCCGTACCGTCGGACGCATCGATCTCAGCACGATTCAAAGAGGTGTGGAAGCGGTCACTCACGCCCTGGACCGCTGTCAGTCTGAAGGTGTACGCCACGTGATCGTGGATACGTTCAGTGAAGCCGATCTGCAGACTCTCGCTCAGGCCTTGCGTCATACGCCGCTGCTGGCGAGCGGTTCCGGTCTGGGCGGTGCACTGGCCGCGTGCGCCACCCCGCAGCGTGGACAGGAGGCGGCACATCCTTTCCCGCAGCCTGCAAAAACGGTGGTCTTTTCCGGAAGCTGTTCCACCATGAGCAACCGCCAGGTGAACCGCTATAAAGCGCGGGCCGCGTCCCGTTTACTCGACGTGGCGCGCTGCCTGGCAGACGCAGAAGATTACAGCGATGAGCTGTCGCTGTGGGCGATGGCGCATGTCGATGACGCGCTCGCCCCGCTGATTTACGCCACCCAGCCGCCGGAAGCACTAAAACGCATTCAACAGGAGTATGGCGAGCAGCCTGCCAGCCGGGCGATTGAACATACCTTTGCCAGACTGACGGCCAAACTGCAGGCCGCAGGTGTGAACGGTTTTATCGTTGCGGGCGGCGAAACGTCCGGCACCGTAGTGGAAGCGTTGCGGGTATCGCGACTGGCGGTCGGTAAAGCCATCGCCCCCGGCGTCCCCTGGGTGTTTTCCGCCGAACCACCGTTAGCGCTGGCATTGAAGTCAGGCAACTTCGGTGATGAAGAGTTCTTTTTTACCGCGCAGGAGTACACATCATGAACCCGCTTACCGAACAGCAACTCCGCGAACAGCTGGTGCATTATGGTCGCTCTCTGTTTATGCGCGGCTTCAGCAGCGGCGGCTCGGGCAACCTGAGCGTAAGGCTGCCGGACGGCGGCTATCTGGTCACACCGACCAACTCCTGCCTGGGAGAGCTGGACGCCGCCACGCTCAGTAAACTGGATGCCAACGGCGTTCACCTGAGTGGCGATAAGCCATCAAAAGAGGTGCCTATGCACCTGGCCTGGTATCGCCATCGTCCGGCCTGCGGCGCGGTGGTCCATCTGCACTCGCCGTGGCTGACCGCCCTTTCCTGTCTGCCGTGCAGCACGCCGGAAAACTGTCTTCCGCCGTTAACGCCGTACTACGTGATGCGCGTCGGGCAGTTGCCGCTTCTGCCCTATTTCAAACCTGGTCATGAAGGCATTGCCAGCGCACTTAGCGAAATTGCGGCGGACCATACTGCGGCGCTCCTGGCCAATCATGGCCCGGTAGTCAGTGGTCGCTCACTTCGTGAGGCGGTGTTTAATGCCGAAGAGCTGGAAGACAGCGCCCGCATCTGGCTGACCTTAAAACCCCTCGGTTACGTGCCGCTCACGGCGGAAGCGGTGGCTGAACTCGAACAATCCCAGCGAGCATGAGGTGAAATGATGATCCCCGAACAACGACGTGATTTTATCTACCGCTACGTGCATGAAAAAAACGTCGCCTCGTTTAATGAGCTGGCGGATCTGATGAGCGTGTCACACATGACCGTGCGTCGCGATATTCAGTTGCTGGAAGAAGAAGGCAAAGTCATCTCGATTAATGGCGGGGTGAAACTCAACAATCTGCTGAAATCGGAACTGCCGTGGCGGGAAAAGGCCGAACTGCATCATGAGGTGAAGCGGCGGATGGGACAGCTTGCCGCAATGCTGATCGAACCGGGGCAAACGCTGTATCTGGATGCCGGCACCTCACTGTTTGAAGTGGCGAAAGCGGTCGCCGCCAGCCACTGCTTCAACCTGACGGTGGTGACGAACGATTTTTCCATCAGCCACTACCTGATGGACATGCCGCACATCACGCTGTATCACACCGGAGGTCTGGTGGATCAGCGCAACCGTTCCTGCCTTGGGAAAAGCGCTGCCAGCTTTCTGCGCACGATTAACATCGACGTGGCGTTTCTCAGCTCGTCCTCATGGGATACCGAACGCGGTATGTCGACCCCCAGCGAGGGCAAAGCCTCGGTGAAAGAGGCTGTGCTCACCGTCTCCCGCCGTCGGGTGCTGGTCTGCGACAGCAGTAAATTTGGCAAATACGGGATGTTCCACATCTGCTCGCTGGATCAACTGACCGACATTATTTCGGATAACCAGTTACCCGATGTGGCGCAGGACACCATTGCCAGCCAGGGCGTGAAACTGCATCTGGTTGATTGCCGGGAGGGAACGCACCATGCTGAAGTTAGCGGCTAACCTCGACTGGCTGTTTTGCGAACACCCCATTGCCGGACGCTTTCAGGCAGCTAAGGCGGCGGGTTTCCACGGCGTTGAAGGGCTGTTTCTCTGGCAGCATTCGCTGGACGTTCTACTGGCAGCGCAGCAGGAAACCGGCCTGCCAGTAGCGTTGATGAACGCCCCGGCGGGTAACTGGCAGGCAGGTGAACGTGGGCTGGCGTCCCTGCCTGAGCGTGATGAGGAATATCAGCGCAGTCTGATGATTGCCCGCGATTACGCCACGGCGTTAGGTTGTCGCAAGGTGCACGTCATGGCCGGACTGCGCGTGGACACGCTTTCCGCCAGCGCCCAGCGCGAACGATTGACTGACAGACTGCGTATCGCCTGTGACGTCATGGTCGAGGCCGGAATAGACGTACTGATTGAACCCTTAAATCCGCAAGATATGCCAGGTTATTTCGTCGACAGCTTTCCTCTGGCCGAAAGTCTGATTAACGAAGTGGACAGAAAAAATATCGGCTTACAGTTTGATATTTATCACTGCCAAAAAATACACGGTAATGTTGCGCATTTTATTGAACGCTATTTACCGATAATTAAACATTTTCAGATTGCTTCTGTGCCTGGTCGCCATGAGCCAGGAACGGGAGAATTAAACGAAGCATGGCTCTTTGATTTTATTAAGCAGACAGGTTATCAGGGCTGGATGGGTTGTGAATACAAACCGTCAACACCAGGGCCCGAATCGTTACGCTGGATGACACCGTACTTATAATTTTAATATCTCTGTACCGGAATACCGGAGGAACACATGTCGGATACTGTTATTATCTCGTTGGCACCCGTTGCCGCGGATTGCCCCAGAGTTATACCCGAAGAACTGGCGCAGGAAATATTGGCCTGCGTCGAACATGGTGCGGCAATAGTGCATTTACACGTTCGCGATAAGCAGGGTCGCCTGACGCCGGACACCACGGATTTTCAGGCGACAATCGATGACGTCATGCGCCATTCTGACCTGATTATTCAGGCCTCTACCGGTGGCGTCTCCGCTATGTCGATTGTCGAACGCTGCGCGCCGCTGGATTGTCCCGGCGTCGAAATGGCCTCGCTGAACGTCGGCTCCGTTAACCTCGGCGATGCCGTGTATTTTAATCCCGGACCGGACGTCGAATATTGTTCCCAACAAATTACCCAGCGTTCAATTATTCCTGAATTCGAAGTCTTTGAAATAGGGATGATTAATAACATCCTGGCGCTGGAAGAAAAAATTCAGTTCAGAAAGCCCATGTTATTCAATATAGTGCTCGGCCATCGTGGAAGTTCCCCGGCGACGGTTGATGCGTTAATTGCCTTGCGGAGTATGATTCCACGTGACGCTTTGTGGGGAATTACGCATTTTGGCCGTAAGAACTTCGATATTATTGCAGCAGCGGTCGGAATGGGTGCCAGTGAAGTGAGGATTGGTTTTGAAGACAGCTATTATTTAAGCGCAGAAGAGAAAGCCCAGCATAATTATCAGCAAGTTGCCAAACTCGCCACGCTTATTCGCAGTATGGATAAAAAGGTCGCCACGCCAGATATTGCGCGGCAAATGTTAGCTATTCCACCACGACAGTAATAACGAGAGAAAGGACATTTCATCATGACTATCACGACCGTTATTCACAAAACCGGACTGGGCGTCTGCATCGCCGGTGGCGCACTGGCGGCAATTGGCGCGCTGATGCAGTCTCCCGCCCTCTGGCAGCCGGGGCTGGTGATGCTGACAGCAGGCTTCGCGGCAGGCGCGGGTTATTGGCCTGGTCTTCGCAGCTATCAGTTTACCCTGTGGATCATCGCCGGCTTTGTCGCCGCGATGACCTGGTCAACCGATCTGATCGTCTGGGGCGGATTCAACATCACGCATAAGTGGATCGTCTTCTTAGTGATCCAGGCGACCATGTTCAGTATGGGCACCAAACTCACGATTCAGGATTTTATCGACGTTGCCAAAATGCCATGGGCGGTGTTCATCGGCACCTTCTGTCATTTCGTCATCATGCCTTTGCTTGGTCTGAGCATCACGCTGCTCTTTGACTTCCCGCCGGAAGTGGCTGTGGGCATTCTGCTGATTGGTTCCTGCCCCAGCGGGCTCTCCTCCACCGTGATGGTGTATATCGCTAACGCCAACCTGGCGCTGGCGGTCTCTATCGCCGCCGTCTCGACGCTGGCGGCGACGGTGATGACGCCGCTGTGGGTGAATCTGCTGGCTGGATCGATGATCGACATCCAGCTCACCGCGATGGTGATGGACGTGGTGAAAATCGTGCTGATCCCAATTGGCGCGGCGATTTTACACGACTACCTGAAAACCTATGCCGGTGTGCAGGGGCGTCGTACCGTGCAAATTCTGGCCGGGATCAGCGCCGTCTGGCTGCTGTATATGATTGCCGGCGGTTGGGACTCGCTGTTTGGCAGCGCCAGCGCTGACGCACAAATGTACGCGGTCGTGCTGAACTTTGTGGCAGGCGGGATTATCTGGGCGCTGTTCTACAACTGGCTCTACAGCCGCGTGGACGGCGTTAAGAAAGTCATGCCGACCATCTCAATGATGGGCATCATTTTCTTTACCACCACCGCGGCGGCTGCCGGACGCGACAACCTGGTGCAGGTCGGTTTCCTGCTCTGCTTCGCCATGCTGATGCACAACCTCGGCGGCTTCCTGATTGGCTATCTGATGAGCCGCTGGATCTTCCGTATGGATGTCCAGTCTGCGCGGACGGTGGCCTTTGAAGTCGGTCTGCAAAACGGCGGTATGGCGTCGGGTCTTGCTGCCGCGATGGGCAAACTGGCAACCGTCGGTCTCGCCTCTGCGGTCATGACGCCGCTTGGCAACGTCAGCGGCTCGCTGCTGGCTAACTACTGGCGCAAAAAAGATGCCCGACAAGCACAGGCCCTGAGTCAAAACACGCCTGCTCAGCCAATATCAGAACCTCTGTCAAAAGGATAACCAGCAATGATGACGTTAACTCTGGAACAGGCACGACGCGCGGTAGACTGTGCGCTCGATCTCGCCGATACCCGTTATACGCAACGTCCGCTCAGCGTAGCAGTGTGCGACGCCAACGGTGAATTACTGAGCTTTGCTCGTATGGATAACGCCAAACTGTTAACCATTGAGCTGACACAGCGCAAAGCACGCACCAGCAGCCGTTTAGGCTGCACCACACAGGCGTTCCTACAACGCCTGCAAAAAGAGTCGCTGGATATCAGCTACTTTGCTGACCCCCGTTTTACCGCGCTGCCCGGCGGTGTACCGATTCTTCACAACGGTAAATGCCTGGGGGCCGTCGCGGTCGGCGGACTGTCCGCGCAGGAAGATCACGATGCGGCCATGGCCGTTGCCGAAAGTTTGCTCAAGGAGATCGCAGAATGAAAAAGATCGCTATGCTTCACACCAGTTCCGCCACGCTCGCCATGATGCAGCAACTGATCGGGGACATCATGCCAGAGGCGGAAGTGATGCACCTGGTCGAAGAGTCGATGATCAAACAGGTGATGAAAGCCGGGGGCGTTACGCCGAACATTGCGGCACGCATTGCCGACTATGTTCACATTGCCGAAAAAGCAGACTGTGAGATTTTCATCACCGCCTGCTCGTCCATTGGCACAGCGGTAGAGCAGTGCCAGTTTATGACGCCGCTGCAACTTGCCCGTATCGACTGCGCGATGGTGGAAAACGCCATTAGCCTGGGTGAAAACATTGCCGTACTGGCCACCGTCGCCACCACGATGAAACCGACGCTGGAGTACGTGCAGCGCAAAGTGCAGGCCAGCGGCAAGCCATGCTCGGTGACGCCGATATTGATGGAGGAGGCCTTCCACGCCCTGCTGGCGGGTGATATGGAGACCCACGACCGCATCGTCAGTGAAGGATTACACAGCGCCTATAAACAGGCCGATGTTGTGATGCTGGCACAGGCGTCGATGGCGCGCGTTCTGCAACAGCTTCCTCCTCCGCCCGTCCCGGTGATGACCTCACCAGAAAGCGGTATTCGCTGGCTGAAAACGCTGGCGGAAAGCGCGTGAGCGTCTGATGGCGATGCTGGCGCATCTTATCAGGCCTACACCCGTAGGCCGGATAAGCGACAGCGCCATCCGGCAAACCTGCAGGTAAAAAAAAGGCCATCATCAGATGGCCAACCATGTCGAAACTGGACCAGTCTTTGCCCCTTCATCACGGGTAAATGAAGGGGAGTAGACTGTTTTATTGCTTATTTGAGTCTTACTTAATCACGGCTTTCAGCGCTTCGCCGATATCGGCGAGGCTGCGAACGGTTTTCACGCCAGCAGCTTCCAGGGCAGCAAATTTCTCATCTGCTGTCCCTTTACCCCCAGCGATGATGGCCCCTGCGTGACCCATGCGCTTGCCTTTCGGCGCGGTCACACCGGCGATGTAGCCAACCACCGGTTTGGTGACGTGATCTTTAATGTAAGCAGCCGCTTCTTCTTCTGCGCTACCGCCGATCTCACCGATCATCACGATCGCTTCGGTCTGCGGATCTTCCTGGAACAGTTTCAGGATGTCGATAAAGTTAGAACCCGGGATCGGGTCGCCGCCGATGCCCACACAGGTGGACTGGCCGAAACCGTAGTCGGTGGTCTGCTTAACCGCTTCATAGGTCAGCGTACCGGAGCGGGAGACGATACCCACTTTACCTGGCTTATGGATGTGACCCGGCATGATGCCGATTTTGCATTCGCCAGGGGTGATAACGCCCGGGCAGTTCGGCCCGATCATGCGTACGCCGGCTTCATCCAGTTTCACCTTCACGGTCAGCATATCCAGCGTCGGGATACCTTCGGTGATAGTGATGATGAGTTTGATACCTGCGTCGATCGCTTCCAGAATGGAGTCTTTGCAGAACGGTGCCGGAACGTAGATAACCGTTGCGGTTGCGCCCGTTGCTTCAACCGCTTCACGCACGGTGTTGAACACTGGCAGACCCAGGTGCGTGGTGCCGCCTTTACCTGGCGTTACGCCGCCAACCATCTGCGTACCGTAAGCAATCGCCTGTTCGGAGTGGAACGTCCCCTGGCTACCGGTAAAACCCTGACAGATAACCTTGGTGTTTTTATTGATTAAAACAGACATTATTTCCCCTCCACTGCGGCAACAACCTGCTGAGCTGCATCCGTCAGACTTTTCGCTGCAATAATATTCAGGCCGCTGTCAGCCAGTTTCTTCGCGCCGAGTTCGGCGTTGTTGCCTTCCAGACGAACCACGACCGGTACGTTAACACCCACTTCCGCTACCGCACCGATGATGCCGTCAGCGATCAGATCGCAACGCACAATACCGCCGAAGATGTTAACCAGAACCGCTTTAACGTTGTCGTCAGAGAGGATAATTTTGAACGCTTCGGTCACACGCTCTTTGGTTGCGCCGCCGCCAACGTCAAGGAAGTTAGCCGGTTCGCCGCCGTGCAGTTTCACGATGTCCATGGTGCCCATCGCCAGACCCGCGCCGTTAACCATACAGCCGATGTTGCCATCCAGTGCGACGTAGTTCAGTTCCCACTGCGCAGCCTGCGCTTCACGCGGGTCTTCCTGAGACTGGTCGCGCATTTCACGCAGATCCGGCTGGCGGAACAGCGCGTTGCCGTCAGCGCCCAGTTTGCCGTCGAGGCAGATCAGATCGCCCTGCTTCGTGATAACCAGCGGGTTGATTTCGATCAGTGCCAGGTCGCGCTCAAGGAAAATCGTCGCCAGACCCATGAAGATTTTGGTGAATTGCTGAACCAGTTTGCCTTCCAGACCCAGTTTGAACGCCAGCTCGCGTCCCTGATACGGCATTGGGCCGGTCAGCGGATCGAGCGCAACTTTGTGGATCAGGTGCGGGGTTTCTTCCGCGACTTTTTCAATTTCTACGCCGCCTTCGGTGGAGGCCATGAAGACCACGCGACGGGAGCTACGGTCAACCACCGCGCCCAGGTACAGCTCTTTATCGATATCGGTCGCTGCTTCAACCAGAATCTGGTTTACCGGTTGACCGTTGGCGTCTGTTTGATAGGTCACCAGACGTTTGCCCAGCCAGTGTTCAGCAAAAGCGCGAATCTCTTCTTTGCTTTTGACCACTTTCACACCGCCCGCTTTACCACGGCCACCCGCGTGAACCTGACATTTTACTACCCACGGACCTGCACCGATTTTCGATGCCGCTTCTTCAGCTTCACGCGGAGTAGTACAGGCATAACCCACCGGCGCCGGTAAGCCATAGCGGGCAAAAAGTTGTTTTGCCTGGTATTCATGTAAGTTCATGTGTTCTGTCCATCCTTCAGGTAATCGTTATCTTAAACCGTAGGCCTGATAAGACGCGGTAGCGTCGCCATCAGGCATCTCATCAATGCCGGATGGCGGCGTAAACGCCTTATCCGGCCTACGGGCAGGTGATACTCTTGTTTACTACACGTCCAGCAGCAGACGTGTCGGATCTTCCAGCAGTTCTTTAATCGCCACCAGGAAGCCCACGGATTCGCGACCATCGATCAGGCGGTGATCGTAGGACAGCGCCAGGTACATCATCGGCAGGATTTCCACCTTGCCATCTACCGCCATCGGACGATCTTTAATCGCGTGCATCCCGAGGATCGCGCTCTGCGGCGGGTTGATGATCGGCGTAGACATAAGGGAACTGAACACGCCACCGTTGGTGATGGTGAAGTTACCGCCCGTCAGATCTTCTACCGTCAGCTTGCCATCGCGACCTTTGATTGCCAGCGTCTTGATGTTTTTCTCGATGTCAGCCATACCCAGCGTATCAACGTCACGCAGAACCGGGGTCACCAGGCCGCGCGGCGTAGAAACCGCCATGCTCACGTCGAAGTAGTTGTGATACACCACGTCGTCGCCATCGATAGAGGCGTTCACTTCCGGATAGCGTTTCAGCGCTTCCACCACGGCCTTCACGTAGAAGGACATGAAGCCCAGACGGATGCCGTGACGTTTTTCAAACGCTTCACCGTACTGCTTACGCAGATCCATAATCGGCTTCATGTTGACTTCGTTGAAGGTCGTCAGCATGGCGGTGGAGTTTTTCGCTTCCAGCAGACGCTCGGCAACGCGTTTGCGCAGACGGGTCATCGGTACGCGTTTTTCGCTGCGCGCACCCAGAACTGGCTGTGCAGCAGGCGCTGCTGATGCGGCTTTGGCCTCGGTTTTCGCAGGCGCTTTTGCCAGGTGCTTATCCACATCTTCACGGGTGATGCGACCACCTACACCGGTGCCTTTGATAGCACTGGCGTCGAGGTTGTGCTCAGCCAGCAGGCGACGGATCGCCGGGCTCAGCGCATCGTTGTTTTGTTCTTCCAGAGAGGCCTGCTGACGCTGCGCCGGGGTGGACGCTTTTTCTTCAGACTTGGCGCTGGTTTCTTTACCGGCGCTGTTGCCTTCACGCAGGCGACCCAGGATCTGGCGCGAAGTCACGGTCGTGCCTTCGTCTTCCAGAACCGCATCCAGAATGCCGTCCGCTGATGCCGGTACTTCCAGTACCACTTTGTCAGTTTCGATTTCTACCAGCACTTCGTCACGAACCACTGCATCACCCGGTTTTTTGTGCCAGGTGGCAACAGTCGCGTCCGCTACGGACTCAGGCAGGTCGGGAACAAGAATATCTACGCTACTCATTATTTATCCTTTAATTAATCGACGTTCAGCGCGTCATTAACCAGATCTTGTTGCTGTTTCTGGTGAACGGACAGATACCCTACCGCCGGAGAGGCGGAGGCCGGGCGACCTGCATAACGCAGAGCGGACCCAAATGGAATTACTTCACGGAAATGATGCTGGCTGCAGTACCATGCGCCCTGGTTGAGCGGCTCTTCCTGGCACCAGACAAAATCATGTACGTGAGCGTACTGTTTTAATACTTCCTGCATCGCCTGATGCGGGAAAGGATAGAGTTGTTCGATGCGCACGATGGCGACATCTTTCTGGTTGTTCTTGCGACGCTGTTCCAGCAGGTCGTAATAAACCTTACCAGAACACATCACCACGCGCTTCACGCCTTTCGGATCGAGGTCATCAACTTCGCCGATGGCCGGCATGAAGGTGCCGTTAGCCAGTTCATCCAGACTGGAGACGGCCAGCGGATGGCGCAGCAGCGATTTCGGCGACATGACCACCAGCGGACGACGCATTCCGCGCAGCGCCTGACGACGCAGCATGTGATACACCTGTGCCGGGGTAGACGGTACGCACACCTGCATGTTTTGCTCGGCGCAAAGCTGCAGATAACGTTCCAGACGCGCGGAGGAGTGCTCCGGCCCCTGCCCTTCGTAACCGTGCGGCAGCAGCATCACCAGACCACACATCCGGCCCCATTTCTGCTCGCCGGAGGAGATGAACTGGTCGATAACCACTTGTGCACCGTTGGCGAAGTCACCAAACTGCGCTTCCCAGATGGTCAGGGTACGCGGTTCCGCCGTGGCATAGCCGTATTCGAATGCCAGTACCGCTTCTTCAGACAGCACGGAGTCCCAGACGCGGAAGGAACCCTGTCCGTTATGCACATGCTGCAGCGGGGTATAGGTTGAACCGTTCGCCTGGTTGTGAATGACCGCGTGACGGTGGAAGAAGGTGCCGCGACCTGAGTCCTCACCGGACAGACGAACCGGAATACCTTCGTCAACCAGCGTGGCGTAGGCCAGATTCTCGGCGCCGCCCCAGTCGAACAGCTTCTCACCGGCGGCCATCGCCTGACGATCGCCGTAAATCTTCGCGACGCGTGACTGCATTTCCACCGCTTCCGGCACCGTACTGATGCGTTTCGCCAGTTCCTGCAGACGCTTCATCTCCACCTGGTTCGGGTAGTTTTCATCCCACTCGTGGTTGAGGTACGGCGACCAGGTAAAGGAGTGCATGTTCATCGGACGCCACTCTTTCACCACGCATTCGCCCGCGTCCAGCGCGTCGCGATACAGGTTGACCATTTCAGTGGCATCTTCCAGCGTCGCGACCTTATCCGCTTCCAGCTTATCAGCGTAGATTTTGCGCGGAGTCGGATGCTTTTTGATTTTCTGATACATCAGCGGCTGGGTTGCGCTCGGCTCGTCGGCTTCGTTGTGGCCGTGACGGCGGTAGCACACCAGATCGATGAAGACGTCGCGTTTGAAGGTGTTACGGAAGTCCAGCGCCAGACGCGTCACGAACGCGACCGCTTCCGGATCGTCCGCATTCACGTGGAAGATAGGCGCCTGTACCATTTTACCAATGTCGGTGCAGTACGGGGTGGAGCGGGCATCCAGCGGGTTAGAGGTGGTGAAGCCCACCTGATTGTTGATTACGATGCGAACGGTACCGCCCACTTCGTAACCCCGCGCTTTCGACATGTTCAGGGTTTCCTGAACCACGCCCTGCCCGGTGACCGCGGCGTCCCCGTGAATGGTGATCGGCAGGACTTTGTTGCTGCTGGGTTCGTCCAGTCGGTCCAGACGCGCACGCACGGAACCAATCACCACCGGGCTGACGATTTCCAGATGTGACGGGTTAAACGCCAGCGCCAGGTGAACCAGACCGCCTTCGGTTTCGATATCTGACGAGAAACCCATGTGGTACTTCACGTCGCCGGTGCCGAGATGTTCTTTATGTTTGCCCGCAAATTCGTCGAACAGGTCCTGCGGTTTTTTACCCAACACGTTGACCAGTACGTTCAGACGACCACGGTGCGCCATCCCCAGCACCACTTCACGGGTGCCGCTGTTGCCAGCATGGCGAATCATCTCTTTGAGCATTGGGATTAACGCATCGCCGCCTTCCAGCGAGAAGCGTTTCGCCCCCGGGAATTTCGCGCCCAGGTAACGTTCCAGACCTTCTGCTGCGGTCAGTTCGCTCAGGAAGCGTTTTTTCTCTTCACCGCTGAATGCGGCGCGACCGGATTCGATCCGCTGTTGCAGCCAGCGTTTCTCTTCGGTGCTGGTGATGTGCATGTACTCAGCGCCAATCGGGCCGCAGTACGTTTGTTTGAGCGCAGAAATCAACTCACCCAGCTTCATCGTCTCTTTGCCGCCGGCAAAAGAACCTACGTTAAAGCTTTCCTGGAAATCGGCCTCTGTCAGATCGTGGAAGGAGGGATCCAGATCGGCCACAGTTTCTTGCTGCCACAGTCCCAGCGGATCGAGATTCGCATGCTGGTGACCACGGAAGCGATAAGCGTTAATGAGCTGCAGGACTTTTACCTGCTTCACATTGGTGTCAGGGTCGGAAATTGAAGAAGAGTAACGTGAGGCATCCTTCGCCAGACGACGGAAATAATCACGTGTTTTGGAATGGAATTGATCCGGTTTGACTCCGGTGCCAGGTAACTGCTGGAACGTCGAACGCCAGTTAGCGTCTACCGAGTCAGGATCGGTTAAGAAGTCTTCATAGAGCTGTTCTATCCAGCTCTGGTTTGCGCCAGAGAGGTAAGAAGAGTCCAACCAGGCTTTCAAAGCGCTGTTCTGCATCGTGATCCCTTAAGCATTTATATGCTTACTTCGCCGTGGATACTACCACGCATACGCCGTATGCGTGCCGGGGTTCACTTGTTACGGACTGTCGTGTGATCTGCGTCCGCTAAGGAACCTTTAAAAACTGTCAAACATAGGGGGCAGTTTTTAGAGGTTTCCTGCACTCATTTGCCGGATGGCGACCCCGTAGGCCTGATAAGCGAAGTGCCATCAGGCAAAATGTGCCGGATGGCAACGTAAACGTCTTATCCGGCCTACAGGATTGCCACCGCGGGCAATGCCTACTTACGCACTACGTTGCAACAGCATCGACTTAATATGGCCGATGGCGCGCGTCGGGTTCAGTCCCTTAGGACATACACTGACGCAGTTCATGATGCTGTGACAGCGGAATACGCTGAATGCATCACTTAGCCCTTCCAGACGGCTGTCGGTTTCAGTATCACGGCTGTCGATCAGGAAGCGATACGCTGCTAACAGACCTGCCGGGCCGATAAACTTATCCGGATTCCACCAGAAGGATGGGCAAGACGTTGAGCAGCATGCACACAGGATACATTCATACAGCCCATCAAGTTTTTCACGCTGCTCAGGCATCTGTAAATGCTCGCGAGCCGGCGGATTTTGCCCATTATTCAATAAGTAAGGCTTAATCTTCTCATATTGTGCATAGAATTGCCCCATGTCTACTACCAAATCGCGGACCACCGGCAATCCGGGCAGCGGACGGATAACAATTTTCTTACCAGGCTGAACCAGCGCTGACACTGGCGTAATGCAAGCCAGACCGTTCTTCCCGTTCATGTTCACGCCGTCTGAACCGCACACGCCTTCACGGCAGGAGCGGCGGAAAGAGAGCGTGGGATCTTTCTCTTTGAGCTGCATCAACGCGTCCAGCAGCATCATGTCGCGCCCTTCTTCGCCTTCCAGGGTGTAATCCTGCATGCGCGGAGCATCATCAACATCCGGGTTATAGCGATAAATTGAAAACTCGAGTTTCATTGTCCTGTCTCCGCATTAGTAAGTACGAATCTTCGGCGGGAATGCCGGGCGCAGTTTCGGTTCCATGTTGACTTCACGTCGGGTCATGGATTCCGTCTCTGGCAGATACAGGGAATGGCACAGCCAGTTTGCATCATCACGCTCCGGGAAGTCGAAGCGGCTATGCGCGCCACGGCTTTCGGTACGGAAGTTGGCGGATACAGCGGTCGCGTAAGCCGTTTCCATCAGGTTATCCAGCTCCAGACACTCTACGCGCTGGGTGTTAAATTCGCTGGAGGTGTCGTCCAGACGGGCATTTTTCAAACGCTCGCGGATAGCTTTCAACTCTTCCAGCCCTTTCGCCATCGCATCGCCTTCACGGAAGACCGAGAAGTTATGCTGCATACATTCTTGCAGCGCTTTGCGAATCGCCACCGGATCTTCACCATCACGGTTGTTGTTCCAGCGGTTCAGACGCGCCAGGGAAGCATCGATTTCGTCTTCTGTGGCGTCGCGCAGTTCGCCCTGCTCGGCGATAGATTCCTGCAGATGCAGACCTGCCGCACGACCAAACACCACCAGATCCAGCAGCGAGTTACCGCCCAGACGGTTAGCACCGTGTACCGATACGCAGGCGATTTCACCCACGGCAAACAGCCCTGGGATCACCACGTCTTCACCCTGCTCGTTCACCGTCAGCGCCTGACCGGTCACTTTGGTCGGAATACCGCCCATCATATAGTGACAGGTTGGGATAACCGGAATCGGCTCTTTCACCGGGTCAACGTGCGCAAAGGTACGGGACAGTTCCAGGATACCCGGCAGACGGGATTCAAGAACGTCTTTACCCAGATGGTCGAGTTTCAGTTTAGCATGCGGGCCCCACGGGCCGTCGCAGCCGCGACCTTCACGGATTTCGATCATGATGGAACGCGCCACCACGTCACGACCCGCAAGGTCTTTCGCATTCGGGGCATAACGCTCCATAAAGCGCTCGCCGTGTTTGTTCAGCAGATAACCGCCCTCGCCGCGACAGCCTTCTGTCACCAGAACGCCCGCGCCGGCAATACCGGTGGGGTGGAACTGCCACATTTCCATATCCTGCACCGGCACGCCCGCGCGGATAGCCATACCTACGCCGTCGCCGGTGTTAATGTGGGCGTTAGTGGTGGACTGATAGATACGGCCTGCGCCGCCGGTTGCCAGCACCGTTGCACGGGCTTTGAAGTAGACCACTTCACCGGTTTCGATGCACAGTGCGGTACAACCGACCACCGCGCCATCGGCGTTTTTCACCAGATCCAGCGCATACCACTCGGAGAAAATCGTGGTGTGGTTTTTCAGGTTCTGCTGATACAGCGTATGCAGCAGCGCGTGACCGGTACGGTCAGCCGCCGCCGCGGTACGTGCCGCCTGCTCGCCGCCGAAGTTTTTCGACTGGCCGCCAAACGGACGCTGGTAAATTTTGCCATCGTCAAGACGGGAGAACGGCAGACCCATGTGTTCCAGTTCCAGAATCGCTTCCGGGCCGGTTTTACACATATATTCGATCGCGTCCTGGTCACCGATGTAGTCCGACCCTTTAACGGTGTCGTACATGTGCCATTCCCAGTTATCTTCATGGGTATTACCGAGCGCAACGGTGATGCCACCCTGCGCGGAAACGGTATGGGAACGGGTCGGGAACACTTTGGACAGCAGCGCACAGGTCTGGCCGCTTTGGGAAATTTGCAGCGCTGCGCGCATACCTGCGCCGCCTGCACCAATGACTACAGCATCAAATTCTCTGACTGGCAGTTTCATTACACACCCCACACCACAACGAATCCATAAATCACGTAAACCACCAGTGCAACGACGATAGCCAGCTGCAGCGGCAAACGAATTGCCAGTGGTTTAACGTAGTCGGTCAACACCTGCCACATGCCGATCCAGGCATGAATCAAGATGGAGAAAAGTGCCAGCAGGGTGAAGACTTTGGTGAAAGCCGATGAGAAGAAACCGGTCCAGACTTCCCAGGTGAGTGAGCCGCTTGTAGCGAAGAAACCCACCATATAGATGATGTATAGCGTCAGAACGATAGCGGTAGCACGGACCAGGATGAAGTCATGTACGCCATTGCGTCCTAGTGCGGAGGCGTTGCTTACCATACGAGGACTCCTGCGAGAAGTGAAAGCACGACAGTGATAACAAAAGAGATTTTGGCAGAGCGTTTACCCGCTTCGAATGTTTCTTCCAAATAACCAAAATCCATCATCATGTGACGCACGCCGACCACGACGTGATACGCCAGCGCGGTGAGGATGCCCCACATAATAAATTTAACAAAAAAGCTACCCATGATGGCGGATGCCTGTTGGAATCCTTCAGGGGAAGAGAGGCTGGTGCCCAGTAACCACAACAGGATCCCGACCGCCACAAAGGTGATCACTCCGGAAACGCGATGGAGAATGGACGCTATCGCCGTGATTGGGAACCGGATCGTTTGTAGATCCAGATTGACAGGTCTTTGTTTTTTCACATTTCTTATCATGAATAACGCCCACATGCTGTTCTTATTATTCCCTTTGGACTTCGGGTACAGAGAGTGAATCTCCTGTAGCCTGAAAGACGACGGGATTTCCTTCCTCCGGTCTGCGTGCGGGTCAGACAGCGTCCTTTCTATAACTGCGCGTCATGTAAAACACTGCTTCCAGATGCTAAAACGACACGTTACAACGCTGGGTGGCTCGGGATTGCAGGGGTTTCCGGAGACCTGGCGGCAGTATAGGACGTTCACAAAATCATTACAATTAACCTACATATAGTTTGTCGGGTTTTATCCCGAACAGTGACACAGGTCACGATAACAACATTTATTTAATTTTTAATCATCTGATTTGACAATCATTAAACAAAGTTGTTACAAACAACACCAGAAAAAGCATATAATGCGTAAAAGTTATGGGGTCACTCTTTAACCTGCAAATAAGTTATGCAACAGTAGGAAGATATTGACCGATCCCTTCAGTACAGTTAATAGTGATAGACAGGTTGAATAATTCGGATTGCTAAGTTGTTGATTTGTTGCTAATTCACCATGAGTTAACTGATTTACCTGCAAGCGCCCATTGCTCTGTACCCTGGTTTTCTCCTCTATCCAGAGCGGCGAGCCGAATAACAAACTGGTAACGGTTGATTGATGTATCGATGGCAAATCTCACCTGAGTAGTCTTAAGCAATAAGGCGCTAAGGAGACCGTAAATGGCTGACACAAAAGCAAAACTCACGCTAAATGGTGATACTGCTATTGAACTGGATGTGCTGAAGGGCACGCTAGGTCAAGATGTTATTGATATTCGTAGCCTGGGTTCAAAGGGGATGTTCACTTTTGACCCTGGTTTCACCTCTACTGCATCCTGCGAATCAAAAATTACGTTCATCGACGGCGATGAAGGAATTTTGTTACATCGCGGCTTCCCGATCGATCAGTTAGCCACCGAGTCTAACTATCTGGAAGTATGTTACATCCTGCTGAACGGCGAAAAACCGACGCAGGCAGAATACGACGCGTTCAGAACCACCGTGACCCGCCATACGATGATCCATGAGCAAATCACCCGTCTGTTCCACGCTTTCCGCCGCGATTCACATCCGATGGCGGTGATGTGCGGGATCACCGGTGCGCTCGCCGCGTTCTATCACGACTCTCTGGATGTTAACAATCCGCGCCACCGCGAAATCGCAGCATTCCGTCTGCTGTCCAAAATGCCGACGATGGCGGCGATGTGTTACAAATATTCTATCGGCCAGCCGTTTGTTTATCCGCGTAATGACCTCTCCTACGCCGGTAACTTCCTGAACATGATGTTCTCCACGCCGTGCGAAACTTATGAAGTGAACCCGGTACTGGAACGCGCAATGGACCGTATCCTGATCCTGCACGCCGACCATGAACAGAACGCGTCCACCTCGACCGTACGTACTGCCGGCTCGTCTGGCGCGAACCCGTTTGCCTGTATCGCGGCCGGTATTGCTTCCCTGTGGGGACCGGCACACGGCGGCGCGAACGAAGCGGCGTTGAAAATGCTGGAAGAAATCAGCTCGGTTAAACACATTCCGGAATTTGTTCGTCGTGCGAAAGACAAGAATGACTCTTTCCGCCTGATGGGCTTCGGTCACCGTGTTTACAAAAACTACGATCCGCGTGCGACCGTGATGCGTGAGACCTGCCACGAAGTACTGAAAGAGCTGGGTACCAAAGATGACCTGCTGGAAGTGGCAATGGAGCTGGAGCACATCGCACTGAACGACCCGTACTTCATCGAGAAGAAACTCTACCCGAACGTCGATTTCTACTCCGGTATCATCCTGAAAGCGATGGGGATCCCGTCCTCCATGTTCACGGTTATCTTCGCGATGGCGCGTACCGTTGGCTGGATTGCGCACTGGAGCGAAATGCATACCGATGGCATGAAAATCGCGCGTCCGCGTCAGTTGTATACCGGCTACGACAAGCGTGACTTTAAATCTGACCTTAAGCATTAATCGTCAGACTGCCGGATGGTGACGTTACCGCGTCTTATCCGGCCTACGGTTGTCAATTCGTAGGCCGGATAAGCGTTAGCGCCATCCGGCATCTTCCCTACCTTTTCTTGACCCTCGTTATATTAATCTTCTCTGCCCTTCTCTATGATTTACGGATAGTTTGTTCATTTTCTTCCGGGAGCACAGGATGCCAGTTCTGCAGTGGGGCTTGTTGTTTTTGCTGTCACTCCTTCTGTCCCTGCTCTTTCTCAGTATTCATCTTCCGGCGGCGTTACTGCTCGGCCCGATGATCACCGGTATTCTGTTTAGTCTTCGCGGTATCTCCCTGCGACTCCCTCGCTGTACGTTCCTCGGCGCGCAGGCCATTCTTGGCTGTATGATTGCGCAGAATTTGTCAGGCTCATTATTAACGACGCTGGCGGCAAACTGGGTAGTGGTGCTGGCAGTGCTGCTGGTGACGCTGCTCTCCAGCACGGTCGTCGGCTGGCTGCTGGTGCGCTACAGTTCGCTACCGGGTAATACCGGCGCGTGGGGCTCATCGCCTGGCGGCGCGGCGGCGATGGTTGCAATGGCCCAGGATTACGGCGCGGACATCCGTCTGGTCGCCTTTATGCAGTATCTGCGGGTGCTGTTTGTCGCCGGAGCGGCGGTGCTGGTGACGCGGTTTATCATGGGCGAAAGCGCGGAAGCCGTCAGCCAACAGATTGAGTGGTTCCCGCCGCTGAGCGGCAATTTGTTCACTACGCTGCTGCTAGCGGCGGTAGCCAGCGTGATTGGACGGGTGCTGCGCATTCCCTCCGGTACGATGCTGGTGCCGATGCTGGTCGGCGCAGTGCTGCACGCGAGCGGCGTGATGGTAATTGAACTGCCGGAATGGCTGCTGGCAATAGCCTATATGATTATCGGCTGGCAGATTGGCCTCGGGTTCGACAAACAAGTGTTTTTTATGGCGCTGCGACCGTTGCCGCAGATCCTGGTCTCCATCTTCGCCTTACTGGCGATTTGTGCGGCGATGGCCTGGGGGCTCGCCCACTATATGCAGATTGATTTTTTAACCGCCTATCTCGCGACCAGCCCTGGCGGGCTGGATACGGTTGCGGTGATTGCCGCCGGCAGTCACGCTGATATGACGCTGATTATGGCGATGCAAACCCTGCGCTTGTTCAGTATTCTCCTCACCGGCCCGGCCATCGCCCGCTTTATTTCAGCAAAGGCGCCACGACAGGCGCATTAATGCTGGCAATGTGGACACCAATAAAACGGGCGGGAAGAGAGCGTGGTTTTTGCGATGATCCCGCCGCAGCGCTCGCAGGGTTCACCGTCGCGGTGGAACACCTTAAAACGAAACAGCGCGCCATGATGTTTGTTGTCATCCGCCTGACCGCGCGTGGTATACGACAGGCGCGGAATATCCAACAGCGCATGCGATAACGCTTCCAGTTGCACCTCGCTGAGATCGCGGGCTTTATGCTGACCGGTTAATCCCACCTGCCAGAGGATCTCCACCCGCAGATAGTTCCCCAGCCCGGCAAGAAAGGCTTGATCCAGCAGCAGACCAGAAAACTGGCGGTTGCGAAAACGCGGTGAGAGTAACCGGGTTTTCACCGCCTCAGGCGTCAGGCGCGGGTCCAGCACGTCCGGTCCGACCCGCTGCAGAAAGGGATGGGTGGTCAGTTGCGCCGGCGTCAACATTTCAATATCAGACGCGCTGTAGAGCAGAATGGTTTTGTCCGCCGTTTGCAGTTTAACGCGCAGAACGCGGGTGGTTTGCGGCGTGTCGCCACTGTCCACCACGCGCCAGACGCCATACAGCTGGTTATGGCTGTAGAGCGTCAGGCCATCGGAAAAATGGGTCAGCAGCGCTTTGCCGCGCGTCTCCATCGCCGTGACGGTCTGCCCCACCAGCGGGGATTGATACGGTTTTAACTGCGCAAAGGCAAACCAGACATCCGTCAAGGGTTTGCCTTTGATCGCCGCCTCCAGGTTATCCGCCGCGCGGCGGATTTCCGGGCCTTCAGGCATGGTTCTGTCCTTATCTGAGAAGATTAGTGCGTGGCACCACCCGTCACGGCGATGTCATCGTCGACCTGTAATGCGGTGGCGATCGCCACCTCCAGCGCCAGACGCACCGTTTCCGCCGCCATACTGGGTGCCCCCGGATGCGCCGCCGCCTGCTGCGGCAGATAAGGGATATGGATGAATCCCCCCTTCACCTCCGCACTGCCGCTCAGTTTGTGCAGCAATCCGTACATCACATGGTTGCAGACAAACGTCCCCGCCGTCTGTGATACCGACGCTGGCACGCCGGCTTCACGCATCGCCGCCACCATCGCTTTGATCGGCAGCGTGCTAAACCAGGCCGCAGGCCCGCCGACAACAATCGGCTCATCCACCGGCTGTTGGCCTTTATTGTCCGGGATACGGGCGTCGTCGACGTTGACAGCCACGCGCTCAACGGTGATATCCGACCGTCCGCCCGCCTGACCGATCGCCAACACCAGCGACGGAGAGAGCGTATCAATGGCCGAGTTCAGCACACTGAGCGCGTCGCCAAACACACACGGCAGTTGGCGTGCCACCACGCGACACTCCGCGATGATAGCATTGTCGAGGCGAGAGACCACTTCCCAGGAAGGGTTAACCTGCTCGCCGCCGAAGGGCTCAAACCCGGTAATTAAGACTGTTTTCATCCGTCCTCCTTACAGGAACATCAGGAAATACATCAGGAACACGTTAACGAGCAGTAACAGCACACCGGTCGGCACCTGCGCTTTAATGACCGCGTTTTTATCCGGCAGTTCCAGCAGCGCGGCAGGCACAATGTTAAAGTTCGCCGCCATCGGCGTCATCAGCGTGCCGCAATAGCCGGAGAACATCCCGATGGCCGCCATCACCGCCGGATTCCCGCCGTGCTGGAGCACCAGAATCGGAATGCCAATCCCCGCCGTGACAATCGGGAAGGCGGCAAACGCATTGCCCATCACCATCGTCAGCAGGGCCATCCCAATGGTATACACCGCCACCGCAATGAAGCGGCTGTCGACGGCCAGATACTCTTGCGTAAGATACGAAATTCCGCTGCCGACGCCTGCCGCCGTAAACAGCAGCCCTAACGTCGCGAGGATCTGCGGCAGAATAAATGCCCAACCGATGGAATCCAGCAGGCGGCGCGCTTCCTGGACTGGTTGATGCACCTTCTCATGGGTCATTTTAATCGCCATACCCAGACCAATCAGCGAGCCTGCGGTCATCGAGAACAGCGTCACCAGCGTGGCGTGATTGCCTGGTCCAAACAGGGCATCCTGCAATCCCGGAATATGGTTGAACATCAGCACACCAATCACGGTGACAACCGGAATGGCCAGCGCCGGATAAAACAGGCGGTTCCCCAGACGCGTGGCACTCTCTTCACGCTGCTCGCGGGTACGCTGATGATAACTCCCCAATTTCACGCCGCCAAAGCCGGCGATCAACGCCATTAACACCACCGCGACGCCCACGGCAATGTTAACCGTACGTTTGTCGCCCACCAGTTGATATGTCCAGTCGCCCAGTAAGAACAACAGCCCGTAGACGCCCCAGAATAGCCCCGTCGTCAACCGACGCGGATTGGCTTTGTCCTGCCAGGACATGATGGCGACAATGAGCAGAACGATCCCCGCCAGCCAGTAGAGGTAGCTTTGCTGAAAATTCATTGCGCCTCTCCTTTGCGGGTGTCGACAGAACCGGCTTTCGCCATCTCGCGTTGCAGATAGTTATCCAGTCGCCACAGTCGCGTGCCGTGGATCACAAAGGCGCACAGGGCCGTCGGGATCCCCCACAGGGCAATGTGCAGCGGCTCGGTCTGAATGCCGCCGGACTCCAGCATAAAGTTGTGCATGAAGATAATCGCGCCGAACGCCACGAAGATATCCTCACCAAAAAAGAGTCCCACGTTATCCGTCGCCGCCGACATCGCCCGCAGGCGGTAGCGCACCGCGCCGGGCAATGTCCCGTACGTTTTCTCCGCTGCCCCTTCCGCCATTGGCGCTAACAGCGGGCGCACCATTTGCGGATGTCCGCCCAGACTGGTCAGTCCCAGCGCAGCGGTAGCCTCACGAATGAACAGATAGACAATCAGCAGGCGACCTGACGTGGCGCTTTGAATTTTGGCAATCCACGCCTGAGCGCGTTCTTTCAGACCGTGACGCTCGAGCAGGCCAATAACCGCCAGCGGGATCAGCAGGATAAACGGCAGGTTGCGGGTGTTGAGAAAACCTTCGCCCAACTTTTCGAGGATCGTGGCGAACGGCATTTGCGCCGCCAGTCCAGTGACGATTCCGGCGACAATGACCACCAGCACCGGGTTAAAACGTAAAAGAAATCCAACCACAATGACGGCGATGCCCATCAGTGGCCAGAGAGTTATTGCATCTCCCATAATCCATTCCTGTATGTTGTGTTTTGTTGTGGTGTTTTTATATGCACAGCCCCTCAGTGGGGGCTGCGTCAATTCTTATGCGACAATCTTGATACCGCGTGATTCAAATGCCGAGCGTAAACGGCGGGCGAAGGCCAGCGCGTGTTCGCCATCGCCATGAATACAAACCGTCTGCGCGGTGACGCTTGCCCATTCACCGGTGAGGCTTTTTACGCGTCCGCGCTCAACCATCTCCAGCGTTTGTGCCAGCGACTGTTCTTCGTCTTCAATCAGCGCGCCCGGTTGGCTGCGCGGCACCAGGCTGCCATCCGCCAGATAACCACGATCGGCGAACACCTCCTGACGCGTGGCGAGACCGTAGCGCTCACCCGCGCGGATCAGTTCGCTTCCCGCCAGGCCGACCAGAATCAGCGCCGGATCGCAGGCGTGCACCGCCTTCGCAATAGCATCCGCCAGTTGCGGATCTTTCGCCGCCTGGTTGTAGAGCATGCCGTGAGGTTTCACATGACGCATGACGCCGCCCTCCGCCCGGGTCATTGCCGCCAGCGCGCCGATTTGATACAGCGTTTGTGCGTAGACCGTTTGTGCAGGCAGCGTCATCGCCGTGCGGCCAAAGTTTTCCCGATCCGGAAAGCTCGGATGCGCGCCAATGGCAACGCCATTTTTTAGCGCTTCACGCACGCTTGCCAGCATGGTTTGCGCATCGCCGGCATGAAATCCGCAGGCAATGTTAGCCGATGAGACCAGCGTCAACAGCGCGCCATCGCTGGCGCAGCCTTCACCGAGGTCCGCATTTAAATCAATGTTCATCGTTGAGTCGCCATGTGAGTTGTTGCAGATAGCGCTGTTGGTCCTGACGCGCTTTCAGCGCCTCCTCCAGCGAACACTGAACAAAGTGAATGGGTTGACCGAGCGGGATCTGCGCCAGATGGTACATGTCAGCCTCGATAATACAGGCGATGCGCGGATAGCCGCCGGTCGTCTGGGCATCATTCATTAACACAATCGGCTGGCCGTTGTGCGGTACCTGAACCACACCAGGCAGCAGACCGTGCGACACCAGTTCCCGATCCGTCGTTCGCGTCAGCGGCTGCCCCTGTAAGCGGTAGCCCATCCGGTTACTCTGCGGACTGAGATGCCACGGCGATCGCCAGAACGACTCCTGCGAAACCGCGTCAAATTCGTGGTACTCCGGCCCCGGCAGCGCCCGAATGCGGTTCCCCCACAGCAGCTGTTTTACCCCCAGCGCCTCCCTGAACGCGCGGCGGGGTTTGCCGATGGCCAGCCGGTCACCATCTTTGAGCAGACGACCTTCCAGCCCGCCAATGCCCACTTTGAGATCGGTACTGCAAGACCCCATCACTTCCGGCACGTCGATGCCGCCCGCCAGCGCAAGATAGCTGCGCATACCGTGCTGCGGACGCTTCAGCGCCAGACGCTGGCCCGCTTTTACCGGCAGACGCCAGCCTGTCCAGACGGGGTGATTGTCCAGTCGCGCTTCACATCCCGCACCGGTCAGGGCAAACCAGCCGTCGGTTTCAAACTCCACCACTAACTGCCCAAGGGTAATTTCCAGTACTGGCGCACTGGCCTCATTGCCCACCAACAGGTTGGCGATTTGCATCGCGGGTTTATCCAGCGCGCCGCAGTGGCTGACGCCTGACTGACGAAAGCCGTGGCGACCGCCGTCCTGAACCGAGGTGTACAGTCCCGCGCGAATAATATTCAGCATACCCCCTCCTTCTGCGGGATAAAGCGCACGCTATCGCCGGGGCGCAGGAGAACCGGTTGCTCTTTTTTCGGGTCGAACAGCGGCAGCGCGGTGTGTCCGATCAGTTGCCAGCCGCCGGGTGTTGGCAGCGGATAAATGCCGGTTTGCGGCCCGCCGATACCCACCGACCCCGCCGGAACGATCAGCCGCGGCTCAGCGCGTCTTGGCGTGTGCAGTTGTTCCGGTAAGCTGCCGAGATACGGGAATCCGGGCTGAAAACCTAAAAACCAGACCACGTACTCGACCGACGCGTGCAGTTCCACCACCTGCTTTTCGCTCAGACCGCTGTGGCGGGCAACGTCTGCCAGATCGGGACCGCCAGCACCGCCGTAGGTCACCGGAATTTCGATATAGCGCGAGTCAGGCTCCAGCGCCTCACTCTCCTCCCACCAGCGTTGCAGGCGTTCAATCGCATCCAGCGCCAGCGTTTGCGGGTCACGCAGGATCACGGTGATATTGTTCATTCCAGGAATAGCCTCAACAACGTTTGGTGTCTCAACCAAACGCTGGGCCAGTCGCCAGATACGTTTCTGGCTCGCCAGCGTCACCGGCGGCTCAAGCTCCAGCACCACCGCCGTTTCACCTAACAGATAACAACGCGCTCGTTGCACTTGCGTTCCTCTTGTTCTTACCACCCGCTTCATCAGGCGTTATTGTCGCAGCCAGTCTGGACTCGGGCAGCGCGCGAAAACCGGAGCGTACAGGGAGTACGTGAGGATTTTGAGCACTGCCCAGGGCCAGAATGGCAAGTAAAATAGCCCTTATGAGGCGGGTTATGCAGGGTTGGGAATATCAATAAATGTCACATCCAAATCGGAGTTCTCCGTCAGCCATTCGCTGAGCGCACGGATCCCGCCGCGTTCGGTAGCATGGTGTCCGGCGGCGTAGAAATGCAGCCCCTGTTCACGGGCAGAGTGGATGGTTTGTTCAGAAACTTCGCCGGTGATAAAGGCGTCGACGCCAGCCTGCGCGGCGCTGTCGATGAAGCTTTGTCCACCGCCGGTGCACCAGGCAACGCGTTTAACGGTATCCGGCCCGGTATCACCGCACCACAGCGGCTTGCGTCCAAGACGCGCTTCAATCCACGACGCCAGTTCCAGCCCCGGCACCGGAATCGCCAGTTCGCCCCAGGGAACCAGCGGCTCGATTTCCCCCAACACGGTGATCCCCAGCAGGGCCGCCAGCTGTGCGTTGTTGCCCAGTTCCGGATGCGCATCCAGCGGGAGATGCCAGCCGTAGAGGTTAATGTCATTCGCCAGCAGTGTTTTCAGGCGATTGCGCTTCATCCCGCGAATCACCGGGGACTCGCCTTTCCAGAAATAACCATGATGAACGATGACCGCATCGGCCTGCAAACGCACCGCTTCATCCAGTAACGCCTGACTGGCGGTCACGCCGGTGACAATTTTCTGCACCGTCTCTTTGCCTTCAACCTGTAAACCGTTTGGCGCGTAGTCGCTGATGGCGGCGCTGTTCAGTTTCTCGTTGATCAGTTGCTCCAGTTCGGTGTTTTTCATCATCGATCCCTTGTTTATTTATGCACTCCGTTAACATAGCGTCCCTGTGCCTGTTCGTCGATAGACAATTATTAGCCATATTAAGAAACCATCGCCCCGCATTAAACCATAAAAAGAAGGACGGGTTTACACGCGTCCTTCTGAATATTTATGGCGCCAGACCGCATAGTCACCGTCAGCTTTTTCGCGCGGCCTCATACGCGGCAAGCGTCTCCATGCGCGCCTGTTTGTGATCGACAACAGGCTGCGGGTAGTCGAGCGTGATGCCCGCTTTTGTCGCCCATTTCCACGGTTCGTGTATCGCCTTGCCCGGTACATCGCTCAGTTCTGGGATCCACTGGCGGATAAACTCACCGTCGCAGTCGAACTTTTCACCCTGCGTCGTCGGGTTAAAAATGCGAAAGTACGGCGCGGCGTCGGTTCCGGTGGAGGCCGCCCACTGCCAGCCGCCGTTATTTGCGGCGAGATCGCCATCAATCAGTTGCGTCATGAAATAACGCTCGCCTTTACGCCAGTCGATCAGCAGATCTTTCACCAGGAAGCTGGCCGTGATCATCCGCAGGCGGTTATGCATCCAGCCGGTGGCGTTCAGTTGCCGCATTGCCGCATCGACAATCGGATAACCCGTTTTTCCTTCTTGCCAGGCCTGAAAATGGGCCGCGCTGTCCCGCCAGCGCACGCGATCGGTCCAGAGGATAAAGGGGCGGTGTTTGCACAGTTTGGGATGGTACGTCAGCAGATGACGATAAAACTCGCGCCAGATGAGTTCGTTCAGCCAGACGCTGCCCGTGCCGCCGTCCAGCGCCTGCGGCTGTTCCGCCAGCAGGCGATGCAGGCACTGGCGTGGCGACAAGCCCCCCGTTGCCAGACTGGCGGACAAACGACTGGTGCCCTCAATCGCCGGGAAGTCACGTCGTGCTTCGTACTCGCCCGCGCCCTGCTGGCAAAACTGACGCAGCCGGGCAATCGCAGCTTTCTCGTCTACCGGAAAAAGGGTCTGGTCAAAATCCTGTTGCGGATAGTTAAGGCTAATCGGTGGCAGCGATGTCGAAACCTCATGCCCTTCACGCCGTTCGGGCGCGGGAACACACACCGGCATCCCCTCCTTCAGCCGTTTTAGCCAGGCGTTTTTAAACGGCGTGAAGACTTTATACATCTCATGATTTCCCGTCATCACCGAGCCTGGCGGCAGGATCACGCTGTCATCAAACCCTTCGCAAACCACATCAGGTAACGCGCGTTCCACTGCCGCATCGCGCTCACGCTCATTCACTTCGTACTGGTAGTGGTAGAACAGATGGCTGACGTCGTGCTGTTCACACACCGATTTCACCACGTCGATACTGGCCGCAAAATCATCGACCTCCTGAAACAGTAACGGAATGCCCTTTTCCGCCAGCGCCTTTTGTAAGGCGGTCAACTGGGCCTGGATAAAGGCGGCCTGCCGCGGTGACATTTCATGGTTCGCCCACTGTCCAGGCGTGGAGATAAACAGCGCCACGACGCGCGCGGAGCGGTGGCGACAGGCGGCGGCAAGGGCAAGATGGTCATGCAGACGGAGATCGCGGCGAAACCAGACCAGATGGGTGGACATAACACTCCCGAAAGAAAAAATCAGCTCCCGTAGCGCAGCCGCAGAGCTTCCGGCCAGGGATCAAAATAGCGTTGCCCGGAGAGATACGCATCCGGATATTCCGCCATATAGTGTTTGAGCAGCGTGACTGGCGCAAGCAGTGGTTGCGTAGCGCGTCGGTAGCCGTCAATGAGGGAAGCCAACTCCTGCCGCTGGCGGGCATTGAGCTGTTTGCGAAAATAGCCCTGAACGTGCATCAGGACATTGGTATGGTTACGCCGGGTGGCAGGATGGGACAGCAGTTTCATCAGGCGCAGACGATATTCAATGAAAAACGCCTCCAGGTTTTCCCATTCGTGGATAGCAGCGACAAAGCGCCCCAGTTCGCGGTATTCCGGCTGTGAATGAGCCAGCAGTAACAGTTTATAGCGGCTGTGATAGTTAATCAGCGCGCCGCGCGTCAGTCCTTGTTGGCGAAGACCATGCAATTCATGCAGTGCATAAATCCGCGCGACAAAATTTTCTCGTAACTGTGGATCGTGCAGTCGCCCGTCTTCTTCAACCGGGAGCCACGGAAAGCGCGCCATCAGCACTGCGGTATAGATACCGCGCCCGGCCTTACGGTTGTTTTTTCCTTCCGCGTCATACACGCGTACGCGTTCCATGCCGCAACTGGGGGATTTCGCACAGACAATATAACCACAAAGGTGTTCGAAACGGCTGACACGTTCTTCACTGAACGCGGTCATCATCTGGGTTAAATCGCCCTCCCGCCGATCGCTGAAACGCAATGCCATTGCCTCTTCCATTTTGACTAAACGCAGAGCAGGACGCGGTACCGGCAGGCCGATCGCCATTTCCGGACAAACGGGTTCAAAGTGCACCCACGGTGAAAGTTCTTCGACTGCAAAGGTCAGGCGCTTATGTCCACCATCAAAGCGAACCGCCTCCCCTAACAAACAGGCGCTAATGCCAACAGGGATTTTCTCGCTCATGATGTCTCCTTTTCCATTTCTGAAATAAGTGTAGACACAGAGACATAAAAAAACCGCCACATTGCTGTTGGCGGTTTTTCTGAACGCGATAGTCTTAGTAGAAATCGCCGGTGGCTTTTTCAGCCTGATCCATCCACACCGGTTTATCGCTGGTTTTTGACCACACACGGTGTAAATAGCTATAAAAACGGGCGCGGTCTTTCCAGAACAACATGACCGGTAACGCCAGCACCCCAGCCACGACGGCGAAAGTACGGCGTAACAATACAACATGTGCTGGATATTCTTTGTACAACCCCATGATTCTCTCCCCTTTATCTGGCCGGTAATCATCACCGGTAAAGTCAAATTGGTTATCTGCTGAAAATAGTACCGCTTTGCGTGTAATTTTACTACTCATCCGACCACTTATTTTTAGCTATTTACGCTTTGTTTATCTTTATCGCGTAATTAAGTTACATAAAGGTTAAATTAATACTAATCATTAGTTAAATGATGGTCTTTGCCATTTTTATACTTTTTTTACACCCCCGACGCCGATTTTTGCGAAATCTTTGCAGCCAGATATTTACGCTTTGTTTATCTCATTTATGCCACTGGAGGTGCACTGTGAGTGCAGGCGTGATAATCGGCATCGTGCTGATTTTCTTATTATTAGGTTACCTGGTGTATGCATTAATCAATGCGGAGGCGTTCTGATGGCTGCGCAAGGATTTTTACTCATCTTCAGTTTCCTGGTGATTTTATTCGTACTCGCAAGAGCGTTAGGCACGGGCCTGGCGCGGCTGATCGGCAATAACTCGCTACCCGGTACGGCAGGCATTGAGCGCCTGATCTGGCGCGGGCTGGGCATTTCGTCACGCGAAATGAACTGGAAGCAGTACCTGCTGGCGATCCTCGCGCTGAATATGCTGGGGCTGACCATCCTGTTTCTGCTGTTGTTGTGGCAGAACCTTCTGCCGCTGAATCCACAGCAGCTGCCTGGCCTGTCGTGGCATCTGGCGCTCAACACCGCGGTCAGCTTTGTGGCTAACACCAACTGGCAGTCCTACAGCGGGGAAACCACCTTAAGCTACTTCAGCCAGATGGCCGGACTGACGGTACAAAACTTTTTATCTGCCGCAACCGGGATCGCCGTGGTATTTGCCCTGATCCGCGCCTTTACGCGCCAGAGCATGAGCACGCTGGGCAATGCGTGGGTCGATCTGGTGCGCATTACGCTGTGGATCTTATGCCCCATCGCACTGGTGATTGCGCTGTTCTTTATTCAGCAAGGCAGCCTGCAAAACCTGCTGCCCTATCAACCCTTCACCACCCTTGAAGGCGTGCAACAACTGCTGCCGATGGGGCCAGTGGCCTCGCAGGAAGCCATCAAAATGCTGGGGACCAACGGCGGCGGTTTCTTTAACGCTAACTCTGCGCATCCATTCGAAAACCCCACTGCGCTGACCAACATGGTGCAAATGCTGGCGATCTTTTTAATTCCAGCCGCACTCTGCTTCGCGTTTGGCGACGCGGCAGGCGATCGTCGTCAGGGACGGATGCTGCTGTGGGCCATGTCGCTCATCTTTATCGTCTGCGTTGCGGTGGTGATGTGGGCAGAAGTTCAGGGCAACCCGCATCTGCTGCAGTTTGGCGCAGATTCCAGTCTCAATATGGAAGGTAAAGAGAGCCGCTTTGGCGTGCTGGTGAGCAGTCTGTTTGCCGTGGTCACGACGGCGGCCTCTTGCGGCGCGGTGATTGCCATGCACGACTCGTTGACTGCGCTGGGCGGCATGGTGCCGATGTGGCTAATGCAAATGGGTGAAGTGGTATTCGGCGGCGTCGGTTCAGGTCTTTACGGCATGCTGCTGTTCGTGCTGCTGGCGGTGTTTATCGCCGGGCTGATGATTGGTCGCACACCGGAATACCTGGGCAAAAAAATTGATGTTCGCGAGATGAAAATGACCGCGCTGGCGATTCTGGTCACCCCTGCGCTGGTTTTACTCGGTACCGCGCTCGCCATGATGACCGATGCGGGGCGCAGTGCCATGCTCAACCCCGGTCCACACGGCTTTAGTGAAGTGCTGTACGCCGTCTCTTCAGCGGCCAACAACAACGGCAGCGCCTTTGCCGGTCTGAGCGCCAACACCCCGTTCTGGAACTGCCTGCTGGCATTCTGCATGTTTGTCGGCCGCTTCGGGGTCATCATCCCGGTGATGGCGATTGCCGGCTCGCTGGTGGCGAAAAAAAGCCAACCGGCCAGTCCTGGTACGCTGGCAACCCACGGCGCGCTGTTTATCGGTTTACTGATAGGCACTGTGCTGTTAGTCGGCGCCCTGACCTTTATTCCCGCACTGGCGCTTGGCCCAGTCGCTGAACATCTTTCCTTACGCTGAGCAATGCGGAGCAGAATGTTATGAGTCGCAAACAACTGGCGCTGTTCGAACCCTCTCTGGTCGCTCAGGCGCTGATGGACGCAGTGAAAAAATTAAGTCCACATACCCAGTGGCGCAACCCGGTGATGTTCATCGTCTGGATTGGCAGCCTGCTGACTACCGCTATCGCGCTCGCGATGGCGACGGGACAGATGGCGGGCAGCGCGCTGTTTACCGGGGCAATCAGTCTGTGGCTGTGGGTCACCGTACTGTTTGCCAACTTTGCCGAAGCACTCGCCGAGGGGCGCAGTAAAGCGCAGGCCAACAGCCTCAAAGGGGTTAAAAAAACCGCCTTCGCGCGCAAACTGCGTGAGCCGAAGTACGGCGCGAAGATGGACCACGTCCCGGCCGATGAGCTGCGTAAAGGCGATATCGTGCTGGTGGAAGCAGGCGATATTATTCCCTGCGACGGCGAAGTCATTGAAGGCGGCGCCTCCGTGGATGAAAGCGCCATTACCGGCGAGTCCGCGCCGGTGATTCGTGAGTCCGGCGGCGATTTCGCCTCGGTAACCGGTGGGACGCGCATTCTCTCGGACTGGCTGGTGATCGAATGCAGCGTGAACCCTGGCGAAACCTTCCTTGACCGGATGATCGCCATGGTCGAAGGCGCGCAGCGCCGTAAAACGCCCAACGAGATTGCCCTGACTATTCTGCTGGTCGCCCTGACGATTGTCTTTTTACTGGCAACCGCCACGCTGTGGCCGTTTTCAGTCTGGGGCGGTCACGCGGTCAGCGTCACGGTACTGGTCGCCCTGCTGGTTTGTCTGATCCCGACGACTATCGGCGGGTTGCTCTCCGCCATTGGCGTTGCCGGGATGAGCCGTATGCTCGGCGCGAACGTCATCGCCACCAGCGGACGCGCAGTGGAGGCCGCAGGCGACGTGGACGTACTGCTGCTGGACAAAACCGGCACTATCACGCTGGGCAACCGTCAGGCCTCGGACTTCCTGCCTGCACAGGGCGTGGATGAAAAAACGCTGGCCGACGCCGCACAGCTCTCTTCATTAGCCGATGAGACGCCGGAAGGCCGCAGCATCGTAATCCTCGCCAAGCAGCGGTTTAATCTGCGCGAGCGTGATGTGCAGTCGCTGCATGCCACCTTTGTTCCCTTTACCGCCCAGAGTCGCATGAGCGGCATTAACATCGACAACCGGATGATTCGTAAAGGCTCTGTCGATGCTATCCGTCGCCACGTTGAGGCCAACGGCGGCCAGTTCCCGGCGGATGTTGAGCAGAAGGTGGATAGCGTCGCCCGTCTGGGTGCCACGCCGCTCGTGGTGGCGGAAGGTTCCCGCGTATTAGGCGTGATCGCGCTGAAAGATATCGTCAAGGGCGGGATAAAAGAGCGTTTTGCCCAGTTGCGTAAAATGGGCATCAAAACGGTGATGATTACCGGCGATAACCGTCTGACCGCCGCAGCCATCGCCGCCGAAGCGGGCGTAGATGACTTCCTTGCCGAAGCGACGCCGGAGGCCAAACTGGCGCTCATCCGCCAGTACCAGGCTGAAGGTCGCCTGGTGGCAATGACTGGTGATGGCACCAACGACGCCCCGGCGCTGGCCCAGGCCGATGTCGCGGTGGCGATGAACTCCGGTACGCAGGCGGCAAAAGAAGCAGGCAACATGGTGGATCTCGACTCCAATCCCACCAAGCTTATCGAAGTGGTGCACATCGGCAAACAGATGCTAATGACGCGCGGTTCGCTGACCACCTTCAGTATCGCCAACGACGTGGCGAAGTACTTCGCGATCATTCCGGCCGCGTTCGCCGCGACCTATCCGCAGTTGAATGCGCTGAACATTATGCGTCTGCATTCGCCTGATTCGGCCATCCTGAGCGCGGTAATTTTTAACGCCTTGATCATTGTTTTTCTGATCCCGCTGGCGCTGAAAGGCGTGAGCTACAAACCGCTTTCCGCGTCTGCCATGCTGCGTCGTAACCTGTGGATCTACGGTCTGGGTGGTCTGGTTGTGCCGTTTATTGGCATCAAAGTGATTGATTTACTGTTGACCCTGCTGGGTCTGGTGTGAGGTGTCTGATGAGTGGTTTACGTCCGCTGTTCTCAACAATGATGTTCCTGATGCTGCTAACGGGCGGCGTGTATCCGCTGCTGACCACTGCGCTTGGGCAATGGTGGTTCCCGCATCAGGCCAACGGTTCACTGATTCTGGATGACCACGGGGTGCGCGGTTCTGCGCTAATCGGGCAGAACTTTACCTCTGAAGGCTATTTCCAGGGACGGCCTTCGGCCACCGCTGAAATGCCCTATAATCCCATGGCTTCCGGCGGCAGTAATCTCGCCGTCAGTAACCCGGAACTGGATAAACAACTGCAAAGCCGGATCGCTGCCCTGCGCGCCGCCAACCCGCAGGCTAGTCGTAGCGTACCGGTGGAACTGGTCACCGCCTCCGCGAGCGGGCTGGACAACAACCTGACGCCCGCCGCGGTGGCGTGGCAAATCCCTCGCGTGGCGCAGGCTCGCCATCTCACCATTGAACAGGTGACGCGACTGGTTGCAAAATACACGCAGAAACCGCCGGTGAGCTTTATCGGTCCGTCGGTGGTCAATATTGTGGAACTCAATTTAGCGCTGGACGGGCTCTGATGGTTGATGATGACGTTTTACGCCCCGATCCCGATCGCCTGCTGGAGCAGGCGGTTGCCCCGCATCGCGGAAAACTGAAAATTTTCTTCGGTGCCTGTGCGGGCGTCGGAAAAACCTGGGCCATGCTCGCCGAAGCCCAACGCCTGCGCGCACAGGGACTGGACATCCTGATTGGCGTGGTGGAAACGCACGGACGCAAAGAGACCGCTGCCCTGCTGGACGGTCTCAGCATCCTGCCGTTGAGGCAGCAGGCACGCCACGGACGACATATCAGCGAGTTCGATCTCGATGCGGCGCTCGCCCGTCGTCCGGCGCTGATCTTAATGGATGAACTGGCGCACAGTAATGCGCCAGGCTCACGTCATCCCAAGCGCTGGCAGGACATTGAAGAACTGCTCGATGCCGGTATTGATGTCTTTACCACCGTCAACGTGCAGCATCTTGAAAGCCTGAACGACGTGGTCAGCGGCGTGACGGGGATACAGGTACGCGAAACCGTACCGGATCCGTTTTTTGACGCTGCCGACGAGGTGGTGCTGGTCGACCTGCCTCCTGACGATCTGCGTCAGCGCCTGAAAGAGGGCAAAGTCTATATCGCCGGACAGGCCGAGCGCGCTATCGAACACTTCTTCCGCAAGGGCAATTTAATCGCGCTACGCGAGCTGGCGCTGCGCCGTACCGCCGATCGGGTGGACGATCAGATGCGCGCATGGCGGGGCCGTCCAGGTGAAGAAAAGGTCTGGCATACCCGTGACGCCATTCTGCTCTGCATTGGTCACAACACCGGCAGTGAAAAACTGGTGCGCACCGCCGCGCGACTGGCATCGCGACTGGGCAGCGTCTGGCACGCCGTCTACGTCGAAACGCCGGCGCTGCATCGTCTGCCCGAAAAGCAGCGGCGTAATATTCTGCATGCCCTGCGACTGGCGCAAGAGTTAGGCGCGGAAACCGCCACGCTGTCCGACCCCAGTGAAGACAAAGCGGTGGTCCGCTACGCCCGCGAGCACAATCTGGGAAAAATTGTGCTGGGACGCCCGACCACGCGGCGCTGGTGGCACCGGGATTCGTTTGCCGACCGGCTGGCGAAACGCGCGCCGGAACTGGATCTGATGGTTGTCGCCCTGGACGATCCGCCGGTCAGGGCACTGACGTCTGTGCCTGATACCCGCGCCTTTAAGGACAAATGGCGGGTGCAAATTCAGGGCGGCCTGGTCGCTGTCGCACTCTGCGCCCTTACCACCTTTATTGCCAGCCAGTGGCTGGCCGCCTTTGATGCCGCTAACCTGGTGATGCTCTATCTACTTGGCGTGGTGGTCATCGCGCTCTTCTATGGCCGCTGGCCGTCGGTGTTTGCCACCTTTATTAGCGTGGTCAGTTTTGACCTGTTTTTCATTGCGCCACGCGGCACGCTCGCCGTCTCAGACGTGCAGTATCTCCTCACCTTTGGCGTCATGCTGACGGTGGGCCTGATCGTCGGTAACCTGACGGCCGGGGTACGTTACCAGGCACGCGTCGCGCGCTATCGGGAACAGCGAACGCGCCATCTTTATGAAATGTCGAAAGCGCTGGCGATGGGACGCCGTGCACACGATATCGCCACCACCAGCGAGCAATTTATTGCCTCCACGTTTCATGCCCGCAGCCAGATTTTGTTGCCAGATGAAGAGGGTAAACTGACCGCCCTCACCCACCAGCAGGGAATGACGCCCTGGGATGATGCCATTGCCCGCTGGAGCTTTGATAAAGGGTTACCGGCGGGCGCCGGCACCGATACCCTGCCCGGCGTGCCGTACCAGATCCTGCCTTTACGCAGCGCCGACAAAACACACGGACTGGTGGTTGTTGAACCGGGCAATCTGCGCCAGTTGATGATCCCCGAACAGCAGCGACTGCTGGAAACGTTCACCCTGCTGGTAGCGAATGCGCTGGAGCGCCTGACCTTAACGGCCAGCGAAGAACTGGCGCGGATGGCCAGCGAACGTGAAAGCCTGCGAAACGCCCTGCTCGCCGCGCTTTCTCACGACCTGCGTACCCCGCTAACCGTGCTGTTTGGTCAGGCGGAAATCCTCACGCTCGACCTCGCCAGCGAAGGCTCGCCCCATGCCAGACAGGCCAGCGAAATTCGCCAGCATGTGCTGAATACCACCCGCCTGGTCAACAATCTGCTGGATATGGCACGCATTCAGTCGGGCGGTTTCAACCTCAAGAAAGAGTGGCTGACGCTGGAAGAAGTGGTCGGCAGCGCGCTGAAAATGCTGGAACCCGGCCTGGTTCATCCGGTGAATCTTTCCCTGCCCGCGCCGCTGACCCTCATTCACGTCGATGGCCCGCTGTTCGAGCGGGTGCTGATTAACCTGCTGGAAAATGCCATCAAATATGCCGGACCGCAGGCGGAGATCGGTATCGACGCACACGTGGCAGACAAACATCTGCAACTTGACGTCTGGGATAATGGGCCGGGCATTCCGCAAGGTCAGGAGCAGCGCGTTTTCGATAAATTCGCGCGGGGGAACAAAGAGTCAGCGGTGCCGGGCGTTGGGTTGGGGCTGGCCATTTGCCGGGCGATTGTGGAAGTGCACGGCGGGACAATTGCCGTCTATAATCGCCCTCAGGGCGGTGCCTGTTTCCGTGTTACACTGGTGCAAGAAGCCCCGCCAGAACTTGAAGATTTTCATGAGGATATGTGACAAACGTTCTGATTGTTGAAGATGAGCAAGCCATTCGCCGCTTTCTGCGTACCGCGCTGGAAGCCGATGGTCTGCGCGTCTACGAAGCCGAGACCCTTCAACGCGGCTTGCTGGAGGCGGCAACGCGCAAGCCCGATCTCATTATTCTCGATCTCGGCCTGCCGGATGGTGACGGTATTGATTTCATTCGCGACCTGCGACAGTGGAGCGCCGTCCCGGTGATTGTGCTCTCTGCCCGTAGCGAAGAGAGTGACAAAATTGCCGCGCTGGACGCGGGTGCCGATGACTATCTGAGCAAGCCTTTTGGCATTGGCGAGTTACAGGCGCGCCTGCGCGTTGCCCTGCGCCGTCATTCCGCTACCCCCTCCCCCGAACCGGTGGTGCGCTTTTCCGATGTGGAGGTAGACCTCGCGGCGCATCTGATTCATCGCGGCGAAACGGAAATCCACCTGACGCCGATTGAGTTTCGCCTGCTGGCCGTATTGCTTAACAACGCCGGAAAAGTGCTTACCCAGCGCCAGTTGTTGAACCAGGTCTGGGGACCGAACGCCGTCGAGCACAGTCACTATTTGCGTATTTATATGGGCCACTTGCGACAGAAACTGGAGCATGATCCCGCCCGACCCCGCCATTTCATTACCGAAACCGGCATTGGCTATCGTTTTATGCCCTGAATGGTTATTCATTTATTTTAAATAAAACAAAAATAATATCTTTATTATTTTTTGTGTCACAATAGATATATTTCCCATCACGAGTAAAATCCTAAAAAAATAATAAAATACATTTATACAACATATAAATAACAATGCGATATCTTATCGCACGATATGCATAAACAGCGACTAATTATTTTGAAAATGATCGTTTATTATTGATCCTCTTCACAGAATGATGCCATTTCCTGGATAAAATACCCTCACCTTCCACTCATCCAGTAAAGGTAAGCAAAATGGAAAATAATAGCCGTACAATGCCCCATATAAGGCGGACAACGCATATTATGATGTTTGCCCACCGTAATAGCTTTGACTTTCATTTCTTTAATGCCCGTTAGTCTTTCGACTATGGGCACTCCAGCATACAGGTCTTCCTGACTCGCTGTATCACAGGCTCACGCCTGTATTCCTCAGTGCTCACTCTGCTTAAGCCTTGATTCGCCTGTGACCGGACAGGTAAGGTTTTTTGCATCCTAAAAAAAGCAATTTACTGATTTATTTATCAGGGGACACACTTTGCTTTTATTCCGGAGTTATCAGTTTCTCATTCGAGAAATTGAGGACCTGCTATTACCTGAAAATAAAGAGATGAAAATGTCTGAATTAAAAATTGCCGTGAGTCGTTCTTGTCCTGACTGTTTTTCTACACAACGCACGATTGTGAATGTTGATGAAAGCCATTTTATTGATGTGGCTGCAGTGGTGTTATCTGTCAATGATATTGAACGTGGAAAACTCGATGAAATTGACGCGACCGGCTACGGTATTCCCGTCTTCATCGCAACGGAAGAGGAAGAGCGCGTTCCGGCAGAATATCTACCACGCATTTCGGGCGTATTTGAATGTCACGAAGCCCGTACCGCTTTCTACGGTCGTCAGTTAGAAACGGCAGCCAGCCATTACGAAACGCAATTACGCCCTCCGTTCTTCCGCGCGCTGGTTGACTACGTCAACCAGGGGAACAGCGCCTTCGACTGTCCAGGACACCAGGGTGGCGAGTTTTTCCGCCGTCACCCGGCTGGCAACCAGTTCGTGGAATATTTTGGCGAAGCGCTTTTCCGCTCCGACCTGTGTAATGCCGACGTGGCAATGGGCGATTTACTGATCCACGAAGGCGCGCCGTGCATTGCCCAGCAGCATGCCGCGAAGGTGTTTAATGCCGATAAAACCTACTTTGTGCTGAACGGAACTTCTTCGTCCAACAAAGTGGTGCTTAACGCGCTGCTCACTCCGGGCGATCTGGTGCTCTTCGACCGCAACAACCATAAGTCAAACCATCACGGCGCGTTATTGCAGGCGGGCGCAACGCCGGTCTATCTGGAAACGGCGCGTAACCCGTACGGTTTCATCGGCGGGATCGATGCTCATTGTTTTGAAGAGAGCTATCTGCGTGAGTTAGTTAGCGAAGTGGCACCACCGCGTTCCCGGGATGCGCGTCCGTTCCGTCTTGCCGTCATCCAGTTAGGCACCTACGACGGCACGATTTATAACGCGCGTCAGGTGGTGGATAAGATTGGTCACCTTTGCGACTACATCCTGTTCGACTCCGCCTGGGTAGGCTATGAGCAGTTTATCCCGATGATGGCGGATTGCTCACCACTCCTGCTGGAACTGAACGAAAACGATCCGGGTATTCTGGTGACGCAGTCGGTTCACAAGCAGCAGGCAGGCTTCTCCCAGACCTCGCAAATACACAAAAAAGACAGCCATATCAAAGGCCAGTCGCGTTATGTACCGCATAAACGCATGAATAATGCGTTTATGATGCACGCCTCCACCAGCCCGTTCTATCCGCTGTTTGCGGCGCTGGATATTAACGCCAAAATGCACGAAGGCGTCAGTGGTCGCAATATGTGGATGGATTGCGTGGCGAACGGTATCGACGCCCGTAAGCTGATCCTCGATAACTGCCATCATATTCGCCCGTTCGTTCCGCAATGGATTGAGGGTAAACCGTGGCAGTCTTACCCTACCGCGGAAATTGCGAATGACCTGCGCTTCTTCCACTTCGTCCCAGGCGAACGCTGGCATGCGTTTGAAGGGTACGCCGAGCATCAATACTTTGTTGACCCCTGCAAACTGCTGCTGACCACGCCGGGGATCAACGCACATAGCGGTGAATACGACACCTTCGGCGTCCCGGCAACCATCCTTGCCAACTTCCTGCGTGAAAATGGCGTGGTGCCGGAAAAATGCGACCTCAACTCGATCCTGTTCCTGCTGACCCCGGCGGAAGATATGGCAAAACTGCAACAGCTCGTCGCCCTGTTGGTGCGTTTCGAGCGGTTGCTGGAGTCTGATGCGCCACTGGCTGATGTACTGCCGTCGCTCTACAAACAGCACGAAGCGCGCTATGCCGGTTATACCCTGCGCCAGCTGTGTCAGGAGATGCACGACCTGTACGCACGCCATAACGTGAAGCAGCTGCAAAAAGAGATGTTCCGTAAGTCGCATTTCCCGCGCGTCAGCATGAACCCGCAGGATGCCAACTACGCGTATCTGCGTGGTGAAGTGGATCTGGTGCCTCTGCCAGAAGCCGAAGGCCGCATTGCCGCTGAAGGCGCGCTCCCTTACCCGCCAGGCGTGCTGTGCGTGGTTCCGGGGGAAGTCTGGGGCGGCGCGGTACTGCGTTACTTCAGCGCGCTGGAGGAAGGGATCAACCTGCTGCCCGGTTTTGCGCCGGAACTTCAGGGTGTGTACGTCAAAGAGTGCGATGGTCGCAAACAGGTGTGGTGCTACGTGATTAAACCTCGCGAAGCACAGACTGGCCTGTTGAAAGGAGAAGCATTATGAGTAAAGCCAAATCCAATAAAATGGGCGTGATGCAACTCACCATCCTGACCATGGTCAATATGATGGGTTCCGGGATCATCATGCTGCCGACCAAACTGGCTGAAGTCGGCACCATTTCGATTATCTCCTGGCTGGTTACCGCCGTCGGTTCCATGGCGCTGGCCTGGGCGTTCGCCAAGTGTGGCATGTTTAGCCGTAAATCCGGCGGGATGGGTGGCTACGCGGAATATGCGTTTGGTAAATCCGGCAACTTTATGGCGAACTACACCTACGGGGTGTCGCTGTTGATTGCCAACGTCGCCATCGCGATTTCCGCCGTGGGTTATGGTACCGAGCTATTTGGCGCTAGTCTTACTCCGGTGCAAATCGGTCTCGCCACCATTGGCGTGCTGTGGATCTGTACGGTTGCTAACTTTGGCGGTGCGCGCATTACCGGACAGATCAGCAGTATCACCGTCTGGGGCGTCATCATTCCGGTGGTCGGCCTGTGTATCATCGGCTGGTTCTGGTTTAGCCCAACCCTGTATGCCAACTCCTGGAACCCGCATCACGTACCGTTCTTCACGGCTGTTGGTTCGTCTATCGCGATGACGCTGTGGGCGTTCCTTGGTCTTGAATCGGCGTGTGCTAACGCGGAAGTGGTGGAAAACCCTGAAAAGAATGTCCCAATTGCCGTACTGGGCGGGACGCTGGGCGCGGCGGTGATCTACATCGTCTCCACCAACGTCATTGCCGGGATTGTGCCTAACATGGATCTGGCAAACTCGACCGCCCCGTTTGGTCTGGCGTTTGCGCAGATGTTCACGCCGGAAGTGGGTAAAGTGATCATGGCGCTGATGATCATGTCCTGCTGCGGGTCGCTGTTAGGCTGGCAGTTCACGATTGCCCAGGTCTTTAAATCCTCTGCCGACGAAGGTTATTTCCCCAGCATCTTCTCTCGCGTGACTAAAGTCGATGCGCCCGTTCAGGGAATGCTGACGATTGTGGTCATCCAGAGCGGCTTATCGTTGATGACTATCAGCCCGTCGCTGAACAGCCAGTTTAACGTGCTGGTCAACCTGGCCGTGGTAACGAACATCATCCCGTACATCCTGTCGATGGCCGCGCTGGTGATCATTCAGCGAGTGGCTAATGTTCCGGCGGCGAAAGCAAAATCGGCAAACTTCGTGGCGTTCGTGGGCGCGATGTACAGCTTCTATGCGCTCTACTCGTCAGGTGAGGAAGCGATGCTGTATGGTTCCATCGTGACCTTCCTCGGCTGGACGCTTTATGGTCTGGTCTCACCGCGCTTTGAACTGAAGAATAAGCACGGTTAAAACCCTGTCCGGTGGACGTATTGCTATACGACAGTCATAAAAGGCGCCCTGTGGCGCCTTTTTTTCATTTCTGCAAAAGAAGAAGGTGAGCACAGGAAAGCGTAATCCGATCGGAGCGAGAACGTTTTTCACAGTCTGTGACACTCATCATTAAAACATCATTTTATTTTTAATGAATGCATGTTCTATTTACATCCTGATTGTTTCGACAGAATTTCATTAGGTTCAGGGGCCGACTGAGGCCAAAAATTTCTATCAGGAGATGAACATGAAAAAAGCATTTTGTATGGCGCTCTTGCTGTTAAGCAGCTCTTGCTTTGCACAGAGTACAGACGTTAAAGCGGTGACAGATGCCGTAGAAAGCATGCGTCAGGCGATGCTGAGCGGTGAAAAATCCAGTCTGGAAAAAGTGGGAACCGCCTCCCTGAGCTATGGCCATTCCAGCGGAAGAATTGAAAATAACGCCGAATTTGTTGACGCTATAGTGACAGGAAAATCACAATTCAAGACCTTAAATCTGAACGATCAGACTGTTCAGATTGATGGCGATGTCGCGATCGTCCGCCATATTCTGGAGGCGAAAACAAACGACAGCGGCAAACCAGGCGAAGTGAAAATCGGCGTGATGCTGGTGATGAAAAAAGACAGCGCGGGTGACTGGAAGTTATTAGCGCGTCAGGCGTATAAGCTCCCCCAATAACCACGCGAACTTCCAATATCGTGCGAGCGTAGGCCTGATAAGCGAAGCGCCTTCAGGCAATAAAACCACGCCGGATGGCAGCCTACGGGAAAGCGTGCGGGAATAGAAAGAGGAGCCGATTGGCTCCTTTTTTAATGCGACTTTTCAACTCAGGCGTTTTTCAGCACTTCGCTGACGATTTCGACCGCTTCTTTTTCGATCTGCTTGCGATGCTCTTCACCGAGGAAGCTCTCGCAATAGATCTTGTACGCATCTTCCGTACCGGACGGACGCGCGGCGAACCAGCCGTTGTCGGTCATCACTTTCAGACCGCCAATCGACGCACCGTTACCCGGTGCTGCGGTCAGACGCGCGGTTATCGGGTCACCTGCCAGCGTGCTGGCGCTGACCATCTCCGGAGACAGTTTAGACAGCGCCGCCTTTTGTGCGGACGTTGCGCCTGCCTGTAGACGGTTGTAGCTCGGCGCACCAAAACGGGCAGCAAGCTCGTTGTAATGCTCCTGCGGGTTCTTCCCGGTGACGGCGGTAATTTCCGCCGCCAGCAGGCACATAATGATCCCATCTTTATCAGTCGACCACGGCGTACCGTCAAAACGCAGGAAGGATGCCCCCGCGCTCTCTTCGCCGCCAAAACCGAAGCTGCCGTCAAACAGACCATCAACAAACCATTTAAAGCCCACCGGAACTTCAACCAGTTTGCGACCCAGATCGTTAACCACGCGGTCGATCATCGCCGAAGAGACCAGCGTTTTACCGACGGCCACCTCTTTACCCCATTGCGGACGATGCTGGAACAAGTAGTTGATCGCCACCGCCAGATAGTGGTTTGGATTCATCAGCCCCGCCGGGGTGACAATACCGTGACGGTCATAATCGGGGTCGTTGGCGAACGCCAGGTCGAACTTGTCGCGCAGCGCGAGCAAACCGGCCATCGCACACTCAGACGAGCAGTCCATACGGATCGCGCCATCTTTATCGAGATGCATAAAGCGGAAAGTTTGATCAACCTGATCGTTTACGATGGTCAGATTCAGTTTGTAATGTTCAGCGATACGCTTCCAGTATTCGATACCGGAACCGCCCAGCGGATCCACGCCCAGCGTCAGACCGGCTTTCTGGATCGCCGCCATATCGACGATATCCGCCAGCCCCTCAACGAATGGCTGTACCAGGTCCTGCTCTTTGACATGACCCGACGCCAGCGCCGCATCCAGAGAAATACGCTTCACGCCTTTGAGGTCATCAGCCAGTAGCGCATTCGCGCGGTCTTCCACCACTTTCGTGACGTTAGTATCTGCCGGGCCACCGTTAGGCGGGTTGTATTTAATGCCGCCATCTTCCGGCGGGTTGTGGGACGGGGTAATGACAATACCGTCAGCCAGCGGGCCGCCTTTTTTGTTGTGGACCAGAATTGCATTCGATACGGCTGGCGTTGGGGTAAAACCGTTGTTCTCCTGAACAATCACGTCGACACCGTTCGCTGCGAGCACTTCCAGTACGGAGATAAACGCCGGTTCGGACAGCGCATGGGTGTCTTTACCCACATAGCACGGACCCGTAATGCCGTTTTTCGCACGCTCTTCCGCGATAGCCTGCGCAATCGCCAGAATGTGGGGCTCGTTGAAGCTATGACGACCTGCACTGCCACGGTGTCCGGAAGTGCCGAACTTCACCGCGTGTTCCGCATTTCCTTTTGCGGGCTTCAGTACATAGTATTGTGCCGTCAGTTGAGCGACGTTAATCAAATCACTTTGTTGCGCAGGCTTGCCTGCACGGTCGTGGATTGCCATTGCCTGGTCCTTTTCTGCATGGATTAAATTGTTCCGCAAACCTTTTCAATCAATTCCGCCGGGAATTGCATTGACTGCATGATGTGTTCGATCATGCTGCATTTACGGCCGGTGTTGGTGTTGGTGATCACCCAATAAGGCGTGCCGGGCACGTGTTTTGGTTTGGTTTGATTACCGTTTTTCAGTAGCGTCTGTTCATCAGCCGCAAAATAGACACGCGTACGGCCATGCAACGATTCCGTTGCTTCAGCAAACGCGTGTTGATCCAGTGTATAAAGTGTAGTCAGCACCAGCATAAAGCGGTTAACCGCTTTCTTCTGTTCCGCATATTCATCGGACAGAAGCAGTTCACGCATCGCGCGCACTTTATCTTTGACAAGATTGACGGGTTTCGCCTCTGCAACCACCGGTTGCGCAGTGCGAACCTCTTTTGTCACTGGCGTGACGGGCTGTGATGCGGCGGAAAACTTCAACATACGCCGTAAAATCTCGGATGCGCTCTCGCCGATATGCTTCGTGTGGCTGGCAATATAGCTATAGAGTTCATCATCAACTTCAATCGTTTTCATCTTAATCCAGTGCGGTGTCTTATCTGATCTGAAATACAAATCGTTGGGAGTATAGGGGCAAATCCCAACGGCGAATAGCGTCAAACCTGGCTGAACAAAAAACTCGGAGAAAACCGAAGTGGTTGCAGCCCAGTGGCAGAATGGTCAACATAATACCCTAACCCGACAGAGCGAAAAAAAGAACTTTGCCATGAAATTGAATATCCGAGCGCAATCCGCACAAAACCTGCACAATAATTCTCCCATCGTACTGGTTCACGGTTTATTTGGTAGTCTGGACAACCTGGGCGTGCTCGCACGAGACCTGGTGAACGACCATGACATCATCCAGGTCGATATGCGTAACCACGGTCTCTCTCCTCGCGACCCGGTGATGAACTACCCGGCGATGGCACAGGATCTGCTGGATACGCTGGAGGCACAACACATCGAAAAAGCCACCTTTATTGGTCACTCGATGGGCGGTAAAGCGGTAATGGCGCTCAGCGCGCTGGCCCCGGAACGCATCGATCGTTTAGTGGCAATAGATATCGCCCCGGTGGACTACCCTGTCCGCCGACACGACGAAATTTTCGCTGCCATCAACGCGGTGACGGCATCAGAGGCAAAGACCCGCCAGCAGGCGGCTGCGGTCATGCGCGAATATCTTAATGAAGAAGGCGTGATTCAGTTTTTGCTGAAATCATATGTTGACGGCGAGTGGCGTTTTAACGTGCCGGTGCTGTGGGAACAATACCCGCATATCGTCGGCTGGGAGACGATTCCGGCCTGGGATCATCCGGCGCTGTTTATCCCCGGCGGCAACTCCCCTTATGTCACCGAGGCGTATCGCGCCGATTTACTGGCCCAGTTCCCACAGGCGCGTGCGCATGTGATTGCCGGGGCGGGTCATTGGGTGCATGCCGAAAAGCCGGAGGCGGTGCTGCGCGCCATCCGTCGTTATCTCAACGAGACGGCTAACTGATTAAAAACTCAGCGTCCGTGCGCGATTACACGTACGAACGTTGGCGCGCCTCATCCGCTGATGTATGATGGCGCGCTATCCATCCGGGCAGAGGCCTGGCTGATTGTTTCCCCGAAGTCACCAAAATCATGGCCAAAGAACAAACGGACCGTACGACACTAGATCTGTTCGCGCACGAGCGTCGCCCGGGACGACCGAAAACCAATCCGCTTTCGCGCGATGAACAACTGCGCATTAACAAGCGTAATCAGCTAAAACGCGACAAAGTTCGTGGTCTTAAGCGTGTCGAGCTCAAACTCAACGCGGAAGCCGTTGACGCGCTAAATGAGCTGGCGGAATCCCGGGAGATGAGCCGCAGCGAACTGATTGAAGAGATACTGATGGCCCAACTGGCGGCGCTACGCGGCCAGGATCTCGCCTGAAATCACCCCATTCCCCACTTTCGTGTAGCATGGAGTGCACTCGTATGCGTTTGCTATTTCCGCATACCTGACTGTTCTGCTATGATTGCCGTTATCTGTGGGCAACTCGCCACCACCATTTCAATAAGTTTCAAGAGGTTACTTTACTCATGGCAATCACTGGCATCTTTTTCGGCAGCGACACTGGGAATACCGAAAATATCGCAAAAATGATTCAAAAACAGCTTGGTAAAGACGTTGCCGATGTGCATGACATTGCAAAAAGCAGCAAGGAAGATCTCGAAGGCTATGACATTCTGCTGCTTGGTATCCCAACCTGGTACTACGGTGAAGCGCAGTGCGACTGGGACGACTTCTTCCCGACCCTCGAAGACATTGATTTTAACGGCAAACTGGTTGCGCTGTTTGGCTGCGGCGATCAGGAAGACTATGCTGAATACTTCTGCGACGCGTTAGGCACAATCCGCGATATCATTGAGCCGCGCGGCGCAACCATCGTGGGTCACTGGCCGACCGCAGGCTATCATTTTGAAGCGTCCAAAGGTCTGGCGGATGACGACCATTTTGTCGGTCTGGCGATTGACGAAGACCGTCAGCCGGAACTGACCGCCGAGCGCGTGGAAAAATGGGTGAAGCAGATTTCTGAAGAACTGCACCTCGACGACATCATTAACGCCTGATGTACGGCGGCGCAGACAATGTTTGCGCCGCATCAATAGACAGAACCAATCAAAATAATTGCTACAAATTTGTAACTTTCTTGCCCATCCCTGTACAATGTGCGGGAGTTTTTAGGTGGCGCTCTCATTTCCAGGCAATACCGACTATTTATTAACATTTGCCAGAGGCTTGCGGTTTTCATTTAGACACGGCAGTCCTATAATGAAACGCATTATCTCGAGTGCAATTTCTGTCACTTCTTGTATGAAGTGAATCGTTTAGCAACAGGACAGATTCCGCATGACTGACAACAATACCGCATTAAAGAAGGCTGGCCTGAAAGTAACGCTTCCTCGTTTAAAGATCCTGGAAGTTCTTCAGGAACCGGAAAACCATCACGTCAGTGCGGAAGATTTATATAAACGACTGATCGACATGGGTGAAGAAATTGGTCTGGCGACCGTGTATCGCGTGCTGAACCAGTTTGACGACGCCGGGATCGTTACCCGCCACAATTTTGAAGGCGGTAAATCCGTTTTCGAGCTGACCCAGCAGCATCATCACGATCACCTTATTTGCCTCGATTGCGGCAAAGTGATCGAATTCAGTGATGATTCTATTGAAGCGCGTCAGCGTGAGATCGCGGCGAAGCATGGCATTCGTCTGACGAATCATAGCCTTTATCTGTACGGCCACTGCGCTGAAGGCGATTGTCGCGAAGACGAACACGCGCACGACGCGAAATAATTTGTATTATTCTGAAAAGCCAACCTGCCGGTTGGCTTTTTTTATGCGTGTTATTCCCCACGCCGCGCTTTCTTCTGACAGCATGTTGCTTTAATGTAAAATCTCACCCTGCCTTGTCCGGAGAATCGAAATGGAACTTCGCCAGCTACGTTATTTTGTCCGTATTGTGGAAACCGGGAGTATGGGCAGCGCGGCGCTCGATCTCGACATCGGCGTTTCCGCGCTCAGCCAGCAGATGACACGACTGGAAAACGAACTCGCGATTCGTCTGTTGCAGCGAACCTCGCGTGGCGTAACGCCAACCAACGCCGGTCTGGCCTTTTACTCACAGGCGCAACTGGCGCTGCGTCACGCTGATGACGCCATTCTGGCCGCGCGCGATGCGCGTCTGTCCGGACACGTCAGTGTCGGCATGGCCCCCAGCACGGCCTCTGTCCTGGGAATGCCGTTTATTCATGCTATGCGGGAACATTACGCCGACGTACGCTTGCATGTGGTGGTAAGCCTCTCGGGCAATCTGGAACGGATGATCAACACCCGTCAGATTGATCTGGCCGTCGTTTTTCAAAAAGAGAAGATCCTGCGCTGGAGCGCCAGGCCGGTTCTCGAAGAGCGGCTTTTTCTGATTGGCACGCACGAGCTGCTGGCGGATATTCCGGATGACACCATAACCCCTGCTCAACTGGCGAATATTCCCCTGATCATGCCAAGCCTCGGCCACGGACTGCGCGGCCGACTGGAGGCCATCTGCCAGGAACACGGACTAAAGGTTGATATCGCCACGGAAATTGACGGCCTGACGTTACTGATGCATGCCGTTCGCAGCGGACTCGGTGCCACGCTGCAACCCGGAGCTGCCATTTCGCACCTTGAGAGAGACGCGCTAAGAGTGATCGGTGTCCACAATCCTGTACTTAGCCGCCCCAATTTTCTGGTCAGCCTGTCTGACGATGAACTCACCCCCGCCGGGCTCGCCGCCCGCGTGATGCTCACCAAAGTCATGCGTGAACTTGTTGAAACCGGCTGTTGGCCGGGTGCAACCCTTTACGCTCACTAAACAGGTCTTTAGCTTTTCATCATAGCGCCCATACAACCCGTACGTATACATTTCAATTACAAATTTAACAAATAGTTAAATGGTAATGGAGTATACGATGGTGGATGTACTGGTGATTGGCGGCGGTAATGCCGCGTTATGTGCCGCCTTAACCGCTCGCGAGGCAGGAGCCTCCGTGTTGCTGTTAGAGGCTGCGCCACGGGAATGGCGCGGCGGCAATTCTCAACATACGCGCAATTTACGATGCATGCACGATGCGCCACAGGATGTGCTGGTCGAGAGTTATCCCGAAGAGGAATTCTGGCAGGATCTCTGGCGTGTCACGGAAGGCAACACCGATGAAGCGCTGGCGCGTCTGGTGATCCGCACCTCATCGCAGTGTCGTGACTGGATGCGCCAGCACGGTGTTAACTTTCAGCCTCCACTCTCTGGCGCACTGCACGTGGCGCGTACCAATGCCTTCTTCATGGGCGGCGGTAAAGCCCTCGTGAACGCCTATTACCGCAGCGCAGAAAAGCTGGGGGTTCAGATTCGCTACAACTCGCCGGTACAGGCGCTTGAATTGCACAACGGTGAATTCGTCGCCGCCCTGGCAGGGAACGAGCGCATTGAGGCCAAAGCCTGCGTCCTCGCCGCTGGCGGGTTTGAATCCAACCGCGAATGGCTGCGCGAGGCCTGGGGGGAAAACGCGCGTGGTGAATGGCCGGCCGATAACTTCCTCATTCGTGGCACCCGCTTTAATCAGGGCGTCTTGCTCAGATTTATGATCGATGCCGGGGCTGACATCATCGGCGATCCGTCCCAGTCCCACTGTGTTGCCATTGATGCCCGAGCCCCGCTGTATGACGGCGGCATTTGTACCCGCGTGGATTGCGTCTCGCTTGGCGTGGTGGTCAATCGGGACGCGGAGCGCTTTTACGATGAAGGCGAAGATTTCTGGCCGAAACGGTATGCCATCTGGGGGCGTCTGGTTGCCCACCAGCCCGGCCAGATTGGCTACTCCATTATCGATAGCAAAGCGATCGGCCACTTTATGCCGCCGGTTTTCCCGGGCGCGCAGGCCAACACGCTGGGTGAACTGGCCCGCCAGCTGGGGCTGAATACCGAACGCTTTACCCATACCGTGGAGCAGTACAACCAGGCCTGTCAACCGGGCCAGTTTGATCACACAACGCTGGATAACTGCGCGACGCAGGGCCTGACGCCACCCAAAACCCACTGGGCGCGGCCTATCGATACACCACCCTACTACGGCTATGCCCTACGTCCGGGGATCACCTTTACCTATCTGGGACTGAAAGTGAATGCACACGCTGCGGTCCACTTCGCTGGTGCCCCCAGCCGTAACCTGTTCGTTGCCGGTGAGATGATGGCAGGCAACGTGCTGGGCAAGGGTTATACCGCCGGTGTCGGCATGTCCATCGGCACCACGTTCGGGCGGATCGCAGGGAAAGAAGCCGCACGGGCGGCACGTAAGGAGGCGCGCCATGAAGCAGCTTGAAAAATTGATTATTGAAGCCAAAATTCTCACCGAGCCGGAGGCGGAAGTCGAGCGGGTGATGCAGGTTTGTAACGCCTGCCGCTATTGCGAAGGGTTTTGCGCCGTGTTTCCGGCAATGACTCAACGACTGGAATTCGGCAAAGCCGACATCAACTATCTTGCTAACCTGTGTCATAACTGTGGCGCCTGCTTACATGCCTGCCAGTATGCCCCGCCGCATGAGTTTGCTCTCAACGTGCCGAAAGCGATGGCGGAAGTACGCCTGGAGACCTATCAACATTACGCACAGCCTGCGGCCTTTGGCGCACTGTATCGCCGGGCAGGCGTCACCGTGACGCTGGCGCTGGTCTTTAGTTTGATCCTCTTTTTACTCCTCGCGATGGGGCTGAAAGGATCGCTGCGCCACCCACCGCTGGCCGGTGATTTCTACCAAATCTTCCCGCACAACCTGCTGGCATGGATGTTTGGTTCCGTTTTCGTTCTGGCGATCGGTTTACTGATGGCGGGCGTGATCCGCTTCTGGCGTGAGATATCGCCGGTCGGGCCACGTCCGGCGGAAATTGCCGAAGCTTCGCACAATGCGCTGACGCTGAAATACCTCGACGGCGGACATGGCAAAGGCTGCAACGACGCTGACGACGCCTTTACGCTGATGCGCCGTCGTTTCCATCATTTCACCTTCTACGGCTTTATGCTCTGTTTCGCCGCGACCGTGGTGGCGACCGGCTACCACTATTTTGCCGGATGGGAAGCCCCCTACCCGTTCTTTAGCGTGCCGGTCATGCTTGGCACGCTCGGAGGCGTCGGTTTAGTCGTCGGTCCGGCAGGCCTGCTGTGGCTAAACCTTAAGCGTTCGCCACTGCATGGTGACGCGCGGCAGAAACCAATGGATCGCGGATTTATTTTACTGCTGCTACTGACCAGCCTGACCGGTCTGGGCTTGCTGGCGGGAAGAGACACCTCATGGATGGGGATCCTGCTTGCCATCCATCTTGGCGTGGTCATGGCACTTTTTTTGACCATTCCGTACGGAAAATTTGCCCACGGATTTTACCGCTGCGCGTCTTTACTCAAATGGGCGATTGAGAAGCGACGCGGAAAACAGGCGGGGGTCGCAGGCGACTGACCCGCAAACTCTTACCTCTATAAATATTATGATAAGACAGTGGAGCAACCTCAATGACTCAACAACCATCGCGCGCCGGCACGTTCGGCGCAATACTGCGTGTGACCAGCGGTAATTTTCTCGAACAGTTCGATTTTTTTCTGTTTGGTTTTTATGCCACCTATATCGCAAAGACGTTTTTTCCTGCCGAAAGTGAGTTCGCCAGCCTCATGCTTACTTTTGCCGTTTTTGGCTCCGGCTTTTTAATGCGTCCCATCGGGGCGGTAATACTGGGGGCATATATCGACAGGATCGGCCGGCGTAAAGGGCTGATGGTCACTCTTGCAATCATGGGCTGCGGCACGCTGCTGATAGCCCTCGTTCCGGGTTATCAGACCATCGGCCTGCTGGCCCCCGCGCTGGTCCTGCTGGGGCGCTTGTTACAGGGATTCTCTGCCGGCGTCGAACTGGGTGGCGTCTCTGTTTATCTTTCTGAAATTGCAACGCCTGGCAACAAAGGCTTTTACACCAGTTGGCAATCGGCCAGTCAACAGGTCGCGATCGTTGTCGCCGCGCTGATTGGCTACGGCCTGAATGTCACGCTGGGACACGATGAGATATCTGAATGGGGTTGGCGAATCCCGTTCTTTATTGGCTGTATGATTATTCCGCTGATTTTTGTTCTTCGACGTTCACTACAGGAAACTGAAGCCTTTTTACAACGTAAGCACCGCCCCGACACCCGGGAGATTTTTACCACCATCGTTAAAAACTGGCGCATCATCACCGCAGGTACCTTACTGGTGGCGATGACGACCACGACCTTTTATTTTATTACCGTTTATACCCCTACATACGGGAGAGCCGTTTTGAACCTGAGCGCGCGTGACAGCCTGATAGTCACCATGCTGGTGGGGATTTCTAACTTCATCTGGCTGCCAATTGGCGGCGCCATCTCTGACCGGATTGGGCGTCGCCCGGTGCTGATGGGCATCACTTTGCTCGCCCTGATCACCACCTGGCCGGTAATGAACTGGCTTACCGCCGCCCCGGATTTCACCCGTATGACGCTGGTGCTGCTCTGGTTCTCGTTCTTCTTCGGCATGTACAACGGCGCGATGGTTGCCGCACTGACCGAAGTGATGCCGATTTATGTGCGAACCGTGGGGTTTTCGCTGGCCTTTAGCCTCGCCACGGCGATTTTCGGCGGCCTGACGCCCGCTATTTCCACGGCGCTGGTCCAGTTGACCGGCGATAAGAGTTCTCCGGGTTGGTGGCTCATGTGCGCAGCGCTCTGTGGACTCGCCGCGACCGCAATGCTGTTTGTCCGTCTCAGCCGCGGTTATCAGACGGCAGAGAATAAGCTCTGAAACGCAAACGGGCGGAGAGTTTTCTCCGCCCGTTTTATGCTGTCTCTGACGCTTACTTCGCCGTATTGTTGCTGCGAATTTCCTGCCAGATCTTATCGCAATCGGCTTTCACGGCCTGATCGTTACCGGTGCGCGTCGCCTGAATACACTGCTGGTAATCCAGCACCCTTACACTCTCCTGATTCGCAAACTGCTGATGCTGTTTCTCTTTTTTCAGCACATTCAGCACGCTCTGGCAGGCTTCGATTTTCTCTGGCGATCCCTGCGCCGTATTGATACAGGCGCTGTACGCCTCTTTCAACCGGCTGTCTTCTTTCGGGGCCGTTGACGGCGCGCAGGCCACCAGTCCCGAGGCCATCACGGCGATGAGTATCAGTTTTTTCATAGCATGGTCCTCAACGGTGCGGCAGGCGCAGGGCCTGCCGCTGTTGGCATTAGAAGATGGTGAACGGCGCAATCACGATGAACTTCACGTCGCGCTCATCCTGGAAGATGTTGCCATAACCGCCACCCCAGCTCGGGATGTTGGAGTGGTTGTCATATTCGGTGAAGTGCAGTTTAAACATGGTGCCTTTCGCACGACCGTCCTGCAGCGTATAGACCGCATCCAGGCTATAAGATGACTCTTCGATGGTACGGTTTTTGTCGTAGTACGCATCCGGGCTGCTCTGCCAGGTAGACGGTTTCGCGTCCCAGGCATACACATAAGAAGCCCCGACCGCCCAGCCAGGCAGATTCCAGTTCTTCAGGTCATACATTGCACCGAAGAAGACCGCTTTTTCACCGTTGGCGTTGAAGTCCGAACGGTTATCCCACCAGATATCCAGACGACCGTTGGATGACGCATAGGTCGGTGTCATACGTTGCAGGAAGAACCCTTGCTGACCATCGGCCTTAACCCAGGTCCCTTCCAGACGCAGGTCAACAACTTCCGCCACCTTGTAGCCGAAGGTCAACGCCTGCAGCCAGGCCGTACCGTCATAAATGTCGCTGGCGCTGCGGTCATCGACTTTGTCACGCGCTCCGTAGAACTGGTAGCTGGTGGAGAACGGATTGCCACCTAAATCGAACTTGTAGCTGGCTTTGGCGAAATACTGATCGACATAGCCTTCGGACTGACCAAATGCCGCTTCCAGCACCAGATCATTTTTGAAATCATATTTTGCGCCGACAGAGTGGAGATAATCGACTTTGGTCTTTTTATCGCCCTGGTAGAATTTATCGACTTCGGTGTGCCACGGCGCTTTATATTCATTGGCCCACATGTAGGAGAAGCTCAGTGCGCCCGCGTCACCGTAGTCAAAGTTAGCGCCCGCTTCGGCCCCCTGATAGGTACCCGGCATAAAGCTCCAGTGCGGCGCTAACAGCGTCTGGCCGGTAGGTTGAATATAACCGGCACGTGCCCAGGCGGGACCGTATTTGAATTTCGCGGCGGCCTTATACAAACTAATTCCGCTCTTATCACCGGAGTAGTCTTCGTCATAGCCTTTGTTCTTTTTCGAGAAGGCGATTTCGTTTGGATGTCCGCTGTCGCCGTTTTCCGCCATTTCAATTGCAGTAAACGCCGCCACATCGAGACCGAACATATCCGCCGCATAGCCGGACTGGAAATCCAGGTTGGCGTTCCAGGTCGCGTGAGAGAGGTTAGTTTTGTATTTATCGTCGTCGGTGACATCTTTACGGTCGCGCTCACGCTGCCAGTAATAGATGCCGCCCGTCAGGGTTGAATCATCGAAAAAGCCTTCGGCCTGTGCCTGCGGAACAACGACCAGACCCGACAGTGCTGTGATACCGGCGATAGCCAACGCCAGCGCACTACGTTTGCCACTAAACGTACGCATATGTTAATCCTCTTTGACGTATAAATTGCTGTTGCCAAAGGCAAAACAGCGAAAAAAATAAAAATTTAAAAGTAGCGGTGAGAGAAACCTCACTGACTACAGTGATAGACTATTTTTCGCGACGCGAATTATCAATCTCTTTCTGTAACGAGAATGTAAGAGTATGAGCAACCGCACATATTTCATCGCTTTCTGTTACATTTCATTCATTGGTTAATAAATGACAGTAAATATAAAAATTTTCTATGTTTTCCAGAAAGATGAAAGCTATTTCTTGTCATAAGCGGTTTATTACATAAGTTAGCGAAAACAAGCGTTTGTTAATGGCTTTAATTTTTGAATGGGAATTAATTCGCTTCGCAAAGTGAGATTTATCGGCGAAAAAAAACGCCGCAGAGTGCGGCGTTTGAAAGGGTCGTTGCGACGGCTTATTCGCCGACTTTCGCCCAGGTGTCACGCAGGCCAACGGTGCGGTTAAACACCAGTTTCTCTGCGCTGGCATAACGGCTGTCCAGGCAGAAGTAACCTTCGCGCTCAAACTGGAACGCTTTCCCTGCTACCGCAGCTTTCAGCGACGGCTCAGCAAAGCCCTGTTTGATCACCAGTGATTCCGGGTTCATCACGGACAGGAAGTCTTCCGCTGCCCCCGGGTTTGGTACGCTGAACAGACGATCGTAGAGACGGATCTCTACCGGCAGCGCGTGTGCGGCGCTAACCCAGTGGATAACGCCCTTCACTTTACGTCCGTCGGCCGGATCTTTGCTCAACGTATCCGCATCATAGGTACAGAAGATAGTGGTGATATTGCCTTCAGCATCTTTTTCCACGCGTTCTGCTTTCACCACGTAGGCGTTACGCAGGCGCACTTCTTTGCCCATCACCAGGCGCTTGTACTGCTTGTTGGCTTCTTCGCGGAAGTCAGCGCGATCAATCCAGATTTCACCGCTGAACGGAACCTCACGCGTGCCCATTTCCGGTTTGTTCGGATGGTTAGGCATGGTGACCATTTCGCTTTCACCCTGCGGGTAGTTCTCAATAACCAGTTTTACCGGATCGATAACCGCCATCGCACGCGGCGCGTTTTCGTTCAGATCTTCGCGGATACAGGATTCCAGCGACGCCATTTCGATCGTATTGTCCTGCTTGGTCACGCCAATGCGTTTGCAGAATTCACGGATTGCCGCCGCGGTATAGCCGCGACGACGCAGACCGGAGATGGTCGGCATACGCGGATCGTCCCAGCCTTCTACGTGTTTGTCAGCCACCAGCAGGTTCAGCTTACGCTTGGACATCACGGTGTATTCCAGATTCAGGCGCGAGAATTCATACTGGCGCGGGTGAACCGGAATGGAGATGTTGTCCAGCACCCAGTCGTACAAACGACGGTTGTCCTGGAACTCGAGCGTACACAGTGAGTGGGTAATGCCTTCCAGCGCGTCGCTGATGCAGTGGGTGAAGTCATACATCGGGTAGATGCACCACTTGTTGCCGGTCTGATGGTGCTCAGCAAATTTAATGCGGTACAGAACCGGATCGCGCATCACGATAAACGGCGATGCCATGTCGATCTTCGCACGCAGACAGGCTTTACCTTCTTCAAAGCCGCCGGTACGCATTTTTTCGAACAGCGCGAGGTTCTCTTCGATGCTGCGATCGCGGAACGGACTGTTTTTGCCTGGCTGAGTCAGTGTGCCACGGTATTCGCGGATCTGCTCCGGCGACAGTTCATCGACATACGCCAGACCTTTGTTGATCAGTTCAACCGCATAGGCGTGCAGCTGATCAAAGTAATCTGAGGAGTAGCGAACGTCGCCAGCCCAGTGAAAACCTAACCACTCAACGTCGTTTTTGATCGAATCAACGTACTCGATATCTTCTTTTACCGGGTTGGTGTCATCGAAACGCAGGTTGCACTGGCCCTGGTAATCTTGCGCGATACCAAAGTTCAGGCAGATAGATTTCGCGTGGCCAATGTGCAGATAGCCATTTGGCTCCGGCGGAAAACGGGTATGGATCGTGGTGTGCTTACCACTGGCCAGATCTTCATCGATGATCTGACGAATAAAGTTACTCGGGCGGGCTTCAGCCTCACTCATCGTGGATTCCTCAAAGCGTAAACAACGTATAACGGCATATGATCTTATAAGCCGGACAGACTGACAACCTTTAGTTACTGAAAAAGTGGTGTTGAAGAAAAATAGGAGGGAATTTGCTGCAAAAAAAAGCGGCAGAGGTTTTCCCCCGCCGCTTCATGTTGTCGGATGGCGGCTTACGCCTTATCCGACCTACCCTTTAATTTCATACAGTGGCGTTTGACCGGCAACCACATGACCGTCGGCTTTGATCACCAGGCCGCTGAAGTCGTCGATGTTGCTGCAAACGACAGGACTTATCATGGAGCGCGCGTTCGCGTTCAGGTAGTCCAGATCCATTTCCAGAATCGGCTGACCTGCCGTCACTTCCGCGCCCTCTTCCACCAGACGCTTGAAGCCCTGGCCGTTCAACGCGACGGTATCGATACCCATGTGGACAACGATTTCCGCGCCTTTCTCGGTTTCCAGGCAGAACGCATGGTTGGTGTTGAAGATTTTCACGATGGTGCCCGCTGCCGGAGAAACCACGGTTTTATCCGTCGGTTTTACCGCAACGCCGTCGCCTACCGCTTTGCTGGCGAACGCTTCGTCAGGCACCTGCTCAAGCGCAACCACATCACCGGTCACTGGCGAGACCAGTTCAGCAATGGTCACTGCATTCGGCACCGCCTGCGGTTTGGCCGCCGCCTGGGCAGCAGGCGCAGCAGAGGCTTCAGCCGCCGCAACCGGACCCGTTGTTTTCATCGCGTTAGCGATTTTCTCAGCCACGAAGCCGACGATAATCTGCACGCTGGTTTTGTTCAGACGAATCACACCAGAAGCACCCAGACGTTTCGCCAGGCCTTCATTGACCAGCGACGAGTCTTTTACGCTCAGACGCAGACGGGTGATGCAGGCATCGATACCGGTGAGGTTGTCAGAACCGCCGATGGCTGCGATGTACTGACGCGCCAGGGCTGAAACGTCTTGTTCTTTATCGCTGCTCACATTCAGGTCCTGACCATCCGCTTCGCTGCCAGCCACGGCCAGTTCGCGACCCGGCGTCATCAGGTTGAATTTGGTGATAACGAAACGGAACACCACGTAGTAGATGGCAAAGAACACCAGACCTTGTGGGATCAGCATCCACCACTGGGTTGCCAGCGGGTTACGGGAAGAAAGCACCATATCCACCAGACCCGCACTGAAGCCGAAGCCGGCAATCCAATGCATGCTCGCCGCGATGAATACGGAGATACCGGTCAGGACAGCGTGAATCACATACAGAACCGGCGCAACGAACATGAAGGAGAATTCCAGCGGTTCGGTGATACCCGTAAAGAACGCCGCAAACGCACCGGCCATCATGATACCCAGCACTTTCGCCTTGTTCTCAGGACGCGCGCAGTGGTAGATAGCCAGCGCCGCACCCGGCAGACCAAACATCATGATCGGGAAGAAGCCCGCCTGATAACGACCGGTAATCCCCACAACCGCTTTGCCCGATTCGATAGACTGGGCACCGCCGAGGAAGTTAGGAATGTCGTTAATCCCCGCAACGTCAAACCAGAATACGGAGTTCAGCGCGTGGTGCAGACCCACCGGAATCAACAGGCGGTTGAAGAAGGCGTAGATACCCGCACCGGTTGATCCCAGCTTCTGAATATGCTCACCGAAGTTCACCAGACCATCGAAAATCACCGGCCAGATGTACATCATGATGAACGCGACGATGATCATCACGAAAGAGGTGAGGATCGGCACCAGGCGGCGACCGCTGAAGAAGGAGAGCGCTTTCGGCAGTTCGACGCTGCTAAAGCGGTTGTACAGCTCGGCAGAGATAATACCAACGAGGATACCCACGAACTGGTTGCTGATCTTACCGAAAGCGGCAGGAACCTGGTCAGCCGGGATCTTCTGAATCATGGAAACCGCAGCCGGAGAACAGAGTGTGGTCAACACCAGGAAGCCCACAAAACCGGTCAGCGCCGCAGCACCGTCTTTATCTTTGGACATACCGTAAGCCACACCGATAGCAAACAGCACGGACATGTTATCAATAATGGCGGAGCCGGACTTAATGAAGAACGCCGCAAGTGCGTTATCTCCACCCCAACCTACCGGGTCGATCCAGTAGCCGACCCCCATCAATATTGCCGCCGCTGGCAGCGTGGCGACCGGCACCATTAGCGCACGGCCAACCTTTTGCAGATAACCTAGAATACTCACTTTCTTCCCCCTTTGAGACCCCGTTAAGGCTCGCTTTAAGCTGTGTTTTTATTTTGTCACTAACTTATTGAAATTCAGTTGTTGCTTTACTGGCATTGTGAGTGTGTAAAAATTTAATTCGTATCGCAAATTAAAAGCGTGTTTTTTGTGAGTTTAGTCACCAAATATCGTTATTATCACTCCCTTTTACTGGCTATGTGGGAAAACTTATTTTATCATTCAAAAAATCAAGACAGATTGACCCAACCGATGCATGCCAGGTTACGCTTTACTATGCACCGACGCGCAATCCGTCAACGGCTTACATTTACTTTCTGAGGTGAAGAATGAGACTGATTCCCCTGACTTCCGCTGAACAGGTCGGCAAATGGGCTGCACGCCATATCGTTAACCGCATCAATGCGTTCAAACCGACAGCCGATCGTCCGTTTGTGCTGGGTCTGCCGACGGGCGGCACGCCGCTGACTGCGTATAAAGCCTTAGTCGAAATGCACAAAGCGGGCCAGGTTAGCTTCAAACATGTCGTGACGTTCAACATGGACGAATATGTCGGCCTGCCAAAAGAGCATCCGGAAAGCTACCACAGCTTCATGCATCGTAATTTCTTTGACCACGTTGATATTCCAGCAGAAAACATCAACCTGCTCAACGGCAACGCGCCAGATATCGACGCCGAGTGCCGCCAGTATGAAGAAAAAATCCGTTCCTACGGTAAAATCCACCTGTTCATGGGCGGCGTGGGTAATGACGGCCATATCGCGTTTAACGAACCCGCTTCTTCGCTGGCCTCTCGTACCCGAATCAAAACCCTGACGCATGATACCCGTGTGGCAAACTCTCGTTTCTTTGACGGCGATGTGGCTCAGGTACCGAAATACGCACTGACCGTTGGCGTGGGTACTCTGCTGGATGCCGAAGAAGTGATGATTCTGGTGCTGGGCCATCAGAAAGCACAGGCGCTGCAGGCTGCGGTTGAAGGTAATGTTAACCACATGTGGACCATCAGCTGTCTGCAACTGCATCCGAAAGCGGTTGTGGTGTGTGATGAGCCGTCCACGATGGAACTGAAAGTTAAGACACTGAAATATTTCAACGAGTTAGAAGCAGAGAATATTAAAGGTCTGTAATGTAGTCTCCGCCCTGCCACAGTGTTCAGGGCGGCATTTTTTTGAAATCGGGGGTCGGAATGTATGCTTTAACCCAGGGTCGGATCTTTACCGGCCACGAAATTCTTGATGACCATGCGATTGTTGTCGCCAATGGCCTGATTGACCGCGTTTGCTCTGTGGCAGAACTGCCGCCAGAGATCGAACAACGTTCAGTGAACGGGGCCATTCTTTCCCCCGGCTTTATCGATGTCCAGCTTAACGGCTGCGGCGGCGTGCAGTTTAACGACACCGCAGAAGCTGTCACCGTTGAAACGCTGGAAATCATGCAGAAGGCCAACGAGAAATCGGGCTGTACCAACTATCTGCCTACGCTGATTACCACCAGCGACGATCTCATGAAACAAGGTGTTCGCGTGATGCGTGAATACCTTGCGAAACATCCGAATCAGGCGTTGGGTCTACATCTGGAAGGCCCCTGGCTAAACCTGGTGAAAAAAGGGACGCACAATCCGCGTTTTGTCCGTCAGCCTGACGCTGCGCTGGTCGATTTCCTGTGCGATAATGCCGACGTTATCACCAAAGTGACGCTGGCGCCGGAAATGGTCCCGTCGGAAGTGATCGGTAAGCTGGCGAACGCCGGGATTGTGGTCTCTGCCGGTCACTCGAACGCCACGCTGAAAGAAGCGAAGGCCGGATTCCGTGCAGGTATCACCTTTGCCACGCATTTGTTCAACGCCATGCCCTATATCACCGGACGTGAGCCGGGTCTGGCGGGCGCGATTCTGGATGAAGCCGACATTTATTGCGGCGTGATTGCAGACGGCCTGCACGTTGATTATGCCAACATCCGCAACGCCAAACGACTGAAGGGCGACAAACTGTGCCTGGTGACAGATGCGACTGCGCCGGCAGGGGCAAATATTGAACAGTTCATTTTTGCTGGTAAAACAATATACTACCGCAATGGACTTTGTGTAGACGAAAACGGGACGCTGAGCGGTTCATCATTAACCATGATTGAAGGCGTGCGTAACCTGGTTGAACATTGCGGCATTGCACTCGACGAAGTGCTGCGCATGGCGACCCTCTACCCTGCGCGCGCCATCGGTGTTGAGAAACACCTCGGCAGTATCGCTGCGGGTAAAGTGGCAAACCTGACCGCTTTCACACACGACTTTAAAATCATCAAGACCATCGTTAATGGTGACGAGGTCGTTACTGAGTAAGAGAAAGTATGACACCAGGCGGACAAGCTCAAATAGGTAATGTTGATCTCGTAAAACAGCTTAACAGCGCGGCCGTTTACCGCCTGATTGACCAGCATGGGCCAATCTCGCGGATCCAGATTGCCGAGCAAAGCCAGCTTGCCCCCGCCAGCGTAACCAAAATTACGCGTCAACTGATTGAACGCGGACTGATCAAAGAAGTCGATCAACAGGCCTCCACCGGGGGCCGCCGCGCCATTTCTATCGTCACCGAAACCCGCAGTTTTCACGCCATTGGTGTGCGTCTTGGCCGCCACGACGCGACCATCACCCTGTTTGACCTGAGCAGCAAAGTGCTGGCGGAAGAACACTATCCGTTGCCCGAACGCACGCAGGAAACGCTGGAACACGCGCTGCTCAATGCCATCACCGCCTTTATCGACAACAACCAGCGCAAGATCCGCGAACTCATCGCCATTTCCGTGATCCTGCCGGGACTTGTCGATCCGGAAAGCGGCAAGATCCACTACATGCCGCATATCCAGGTAGAGAACTGGGGACTGGTTGAAGCACTGGAAAAACGTTTTCTCGTCACCTGTTTTGTCGGCCACGATATCCGCAGCCTGGCGCTGGCGGAGCACTACTTTGGGGCAAGTCAGGACTGCGAGGACTCTATTCTGGTGCGCGTCCACCGCGGGACGGGTGCCGGTATTATCTCTAACGGCCGGATTTTTATTGGTCGTAACGGTAACGTTGGCGAGATTGGCCACATCCAGGTTGAACCGCTGGGCGAACGCTGCCACTGCGGTAACTTTGGCTGTCTGGAAACCATTGCCGCGAACGCGGCAATTGAACACCGCGTCCTCAATCTCCTGAAGCAAGGCTACCAGAGCCGCGTTCCGCTGGAAGACTGCACGATCAAAACCATCTGCAAGGCGGCAAATAAGGGCGACAGCCTGGCCTCAGAGGTCATTGAGCACGTTGGGCGTCATTTGGGTAAAACCATTGCGATCGCCATCAACCTGTTTAATCCGCAAAAAATCGTGATTGCCGGTGAGATAACCGAAGCCGATAAAGTGCTGTTACCCGCCATTGAAAGCTGCATTAATACGCAGGCGCTGAAGGCGTTTCGCACAAATTTGCCGGTGGTGCGTTCCACACTGGATCACCGCTCCGCCATCGGTGCCTTTGCGCTGGTAAAACGCGCCATGCTCAACGGTATTTTGCTCCAGCATTTGCTGGAAAACTGATGCGCTCTTATAGTATCGGATTATTAACATATTTCCTGGGTAGTTCATGACCATCAAGAATGTCATTTGTGATATCGACGGCGTGCTGATGCACGACAACGTCGCCGTACCGGGTGCGGCGGAGTTTTTGACTGGCGTTATGGAGAAAGGCCTGCCGCTGGTGCTGCTGACCAATTACCCGTCGCAGACCGGCCAGGATCTGGCAAACCGTTTCGCAACCGCTGGCGTTAATGTACCGGACAGCGTGTTTTATACCTCGGCCATGGCGACCGCCGATTTCCTGCGTCGTCAGGAAGGGAAAAAGGCGTATGTTGTCGGCGAAGGCGCATTGATCCACGAACTGTATAAAGCCGGTTTCACCATTACGGACGTGAACCCGGACTTTGTCATCGTCGGCGAGACCCGTTCCTACAACTGGGACATGATGCATAAAGCGGCTTTCTTTGTGGCAAACGGCGCGCGCTTTATTGCCACCAACCCGGACACCCACGGCCGCGGTTTTTATCCAGCCTGTGGCGCGCTCTGCGCGGGTATCGAGAAAATCTCCGGTCGTAAACCGTTCTACGTCGGTAAACCGAGTCCGTGGATTATCCGCGCGGCGTTAAACAAAATGCAGGCGCACTCGGAAGAGACGGTGATCGTCGGCGATAACCTGCGCACCGATATTCTTGCCGGCTTCCAGGCGGGGCTCGAAACCATCCTGGTGCTCTCTGGCGTTTCCACGCTGGATGACATCGACAGTATGCCGTTCCGCCCAAGCTGGATTTATCCCTCCGTCGCCGAAATCGACGTTATTTAACCCAGACCACGTCCCAGGACGTGGTTTTTCATTTTTGCCCACCAGAAAAATAATCTCATTCAACGAAATCAGCAAAAAACTGATAATTCATCAATGAATATGCTCAAACCATAATCTTTTTTCACTAATCGGCAATGACCATTGCGTTTTTTTCTTTTTCAGACCGCAAACCCCTTGCGCCGCCTGTTCCTTTGCGGCATTTTCTTTAGCAAGCAAACACAAAAAGCATTACGCAACAGGTTAACGGAGAAGGTTATGTGTTCAATTTTCGGCGTATTCGATATTAAGTCAGATGCAGGTGAACTGCGTAAAAAAGCCCTTGAGCTGTCACGCCTGATGCGCCATCGCGGTCCGGACTGGTCCGGCATTTATGCCTGCGATAAGGCCATTCTGGCCCACGAACGGCTGTCAATTGTCGACGTCAACGCTGGCGCTCAACCGCTGTATAACGAAAAGAAAACCCATGTGCTGGCCGTGAACGGTGAAATTTACAACCACCAGGCGCTGCGTGCAGAATATGGCGATCGCTACGCGTTCCAGACCGGTTCTGACTGCGAAGTGATCCTCGCGCTGTATCAGGAAAAAGGCGTGGAATTTCTCGACGATCTGCAAGGAATGTTTGCCTTCGCGCTGTACGACAGCGAACAGGATGCATATCTGATTGGCCGCGACCACATCGGCATCATCCCGCTGTATATGGGTTATGACGAGTTCGGCAACCTGTACGTCGCGTCAGAAATGAAAGCCCTGGTGCCGGTGTGCCGCACCATTCAAGAGTTCCCGGCGGGAAGTTATCTCTGGAGCAAAGACGGTGAAATCCGTCAGTATTATCAGCGTGACTGGTTCGATTTTGACGCGGTAAAAGATAACGTTACCGACAAAAACGAACTGCGTCAGGCGCTGGAAGACTCCGTCAAAAGCCATCTGATGTCTGATGTACCTTACGGTGTGCTGCTCTCTGGCGGCCTGGATTCCTCCGTCATCTCGGCGATCACCAAAAAATTCGCCGCCCGTCGTGTGGAAGATGACGAACGTTCTGAAGCCTGGTGGCCTCAACTTCACTCCTTCGCCGTCGGTCTGGAAGGTGCTCCGGATCTGAAAGCCGCGCAGGAAGTGGCTAACCACCTGGGGACCGTACACCATGAAATTCACTTTACGGTACAGGAAGGGCTGGATGCGATCCGCGACGTGATTTATCACATCGAAACCTATGACGTAACCACCATTCGCGCCTCGACGCCGATGTATTTAATGTCGCGTAAGATCAAAGCGATGGGCATCAAAATGGTGCTGTCCGGCGAAGGGTCTGATGAAGTGTTCGGCGGCTACCTCTATTTCCATAAGGCACCAGACGCCAAAGAACTGCACGAAGAAACCGTACGTAAGCTGCAGGCGCTGCATATGTTTGACTGCGCCCGCGCTAACAAGGCCATGTCGGCCTGGGGGGTGGAAGCTCGCGTCCCGTTCCTGGATAAGAAGTTCCTCGACGTGGCGATGCGCATTAACCCGGAAGATAAAATGTGCGGCAACGGCAAGATGGAAAAACATGTCCTCCGTGAATGTTTCGAATCCTATCTGCCGGCAAGCGTCGCATGGCGTCAGAAAGAGCAGTTCTCCGACGGCGTGGGCTACAGCTGGATCGACACCCTGAAAGAGGTGGCCGCTGAGCAAGTTTCCGATCAGCAACTGGAAACCGCCCGCTTCCGCTTCCCGTACAATACGCCGTCTTCAAAAGAAGCGTATCTGTACCGCGAGATCTTCGAAGAGCTGTTCCCGGTACCGAGCGCCGCAGAGTGTGTGCCGGGCGGTCCCTCCGTCGCCTGCTCTTCAGCTAAAGCGATAGAATGGGACGAAGCGTTCAAAACCATGAACGATCCATCGGGTCGCGCAGTGGGTGTTCACCAGTCCGCTTATCAATAAGCAACACTGATGAAAAAGGGCCTTTCGGGGCCCTTTTTTGATCGTGAAAAACAGTTCAGAAAGCGATTAATAACCAATAATTGCCGAATATTGCGTCACGCTGTTCGCAACCTAACCAAACAGTCACATTCCGGCCGTTTTCGATGAAAAAGGGGTTGACGCTTCAAGGCTCAATACGCATAATGCGCCCCGCAACGCCGATAAGGTAACGCGCGAAAAAAGAGGGCTACGTAGCTCAGTTGGTTAGAGCACATCACTCATAATGATGGGGTCACAGGTTCGAATCCCGTCGTAGCCACCATCTTTTTTGCGGGAGTGGCGAAATTGGTAGACGCACCAGATTTAGGTTCTGGCGCCGCAAGGTGTGCGAGTTCAAGTCTCGCCTCCCGCACCATTCCCATAAAAGCGTTGCACGGATGGGGTATCGCCAAGCGGTAAGGCACCGGTTTTTGATACCGGCATTCCCTGGTTCGAATCCAGGTACCCCAGCCATATTTCTTCGAGTTTGCGGATTGCCGCGACGGTCATTGGGGTATCGCCAAGCGGTAAGGCACCGGTTTTTGATACCGGCATTCCCTGGTTCGAATCCAGGTACCCCAGCCATCGAAGAAATGCAGTATCTGGCTACGTAGCTCAGTTGGTTAGAGCACATCACTCATAATGATGGGGTCACAGGTTCGAATCCCGTCGTAGCCACCATATTCAGAACACGTTAGTGCGTTTAAACGGGTTCAAAAACAATTTGTTGGGGTATCGCCAAGCGGTAAGGCACCGGATTCTGATTCCGGCATTCCGAGGTTCGAATCCTCGTACCCCAGCCAAATTTGCAAGACGTTCACGATGTGAATGCAAGAAGGGCCTGAAATTTTAAATTGGGGTATCGCCAAGCGGTAAGGCACCGGATTCTGATTCCGGCATTCCGAGGTTCGAATCCTCGTACCCCAGCCACATTAGAAAAGCTCGCTTCGGCGGGCTTTTTGCTTTTCTGCGTTTATTGCCTGATGGCGCTACGCTTATCAGGCCTACGATCGTAGGCCTGGATTAAAATTACAACCCTAATGCGTATTTCAGCGCCTGGCGCTTAAGTACCCCGGCGCGTTCTGCCGCCATCAGCCCAAGGTTGCGGATAATCCGCAGCGGCTGCAGGTCATTGCTGAATCCGGCGTAGAACAGATCCATCCCGCTTTGCATGATGAAGTTATCCGCCATACGCCGGGTCTGATAACGCTTAAGCACCGGCTGGCTCGCCCAGGACTCGCCATAACTGCGGGCATTGGTCAGTACATCGAGAAGGGTATCCACATCGCGATAGCCCAGGTTAACCCCCTGCCCGGCCAGCGGATGGATGGTGTGCGCCGCATCACCAACCAGCGCCAGACCCGGTTGCACATATTGCAGGGCGTGACGACGCGTCAGCGGAAACGCGCCTGCTGCGACGGGCATCACCTGTCCCAGACGTGTCGGGAAGTGCTTTGCGATCTCCGTCTGAAGCTGCGACATATTCAGCCCCTGCAACTGACGGATCCGCGCCGGTGAGTCATACCACACCAGCGACGCCCAGTGGTCGAACAAAGGCAGAAACGCGCGCGGGCCGTCCGGGGTGAACTGCTGCCAGGTACTGTCGCCAGGGTCGTTCTCGCACTGCACGGTAATCAGCATGCAGGATTGCGCATACTGCCAGGCGTGAATGCCGATGCCAGCCATCTGCCGCACCTGCGAATTTGCGCCATCCGCGCCAATCACCAGTTTGGCGGTGACTCGTTCGCCACCCGCCAGTTCCAGCTCATGACGATCGTTATGACGATGCAGCGCAATCAGCGAGGCCGGAACCCGCAGCGTCACTTTAGGGTGTACTTCCAGCGCCTGCCAGAGCGCCCGTTGCAGAACGTTGTTCTCGACCATATACCCAAGCAGTGGCAGCTTCAGTTCGCTGGCATCAAACACCACATGCGCGTTTTCCCACTCCCAGGTTTCCAGCCGCCGATACGGATGACTGCGCATCCCCTGCACAACATCCCAGACGCCAAGCCCTTTCAGTAGAGAAACTGAGGCCGCGCTGATCGCCGAAATACGCACATCCGGCTGGCTGTTTGCGACAAACGGCGCAGGCGCGGCATGTTCGATCACGGTGACCGTGAATCCATGCTGTGCCAGCCCCAGCGCCAGCGCGCCACCGACCATCCCCCCGCCGACAATGGCAATTTCCGTTGGTTGATTTGTCATGGTCAATCATCCTGTTACATGTATTGTGTAAGTTTACAGGATTTTTTACCCCTTGAGGCTGATAACGGTCATACTGGTCACCAGGGCAGCAAAGCATTACACTATGCGCCCTGCAATTCAGCCACTATTTCGCAAGAGCAAGTCGATGACCAAAAAACTCCATATTAAAACCTGGGGCTGTCAGATGAACGAATACGATTCATCGAAGATGGCCGATCTGCTGGATGCCACTCACGGGTATCAACTGACCGACGTGGCGGAAGAAGCGGATGTGCTGCTGCTGAATACCTGCTCAATCCGCGAGAAGGCTCAGGAAAAAGTCTTCCATCAGTTGGGTCGCTGGAAACTCTTAAAAGAGAAAAACCCCGATCTGATTATCGGCGTCGGCGGCTGTGTGGCGTCTCAGGAAGGTGACCACATTCGCCAGCGCGCGCACTATGTCGATATCATCTTTGGGCCGCAAACGTTGCACCGCCTGCCAGAAATGATTAACTCCGTTCGCGGCAACCGTAGTCCGGTTGTTGACATCAGCTTCCCGGAGATCGAGAAGTTTGACCGCCTGCCGGAACCGCGCGCGGAAGGTCCGACCGCCTTTGTCTCAATTATGGAAGGCTGCAACAAATATTGTACTTACTGCGTGGTGCCTTACACCCGGGGTGAGGAAGTCAGCCGCCCGTCTGATGACATCCTGTTTGAAATCGCCCAGCTTGCCGCTCAGGGCGTGCGTGAAGTCAATCTGCTCGGCCAGAACGTTAACGCCTGGCGCGGACAAAACTACGACGGCACCACTGGCTCGTTCGCCGACCTGCTGCGTCTGGTTGCCGCCATTGATGGCATTGACCGCATCCGCTTCACCACCAGCCATCCGATCGAATTTACCGACGACATCATCGACGTCTATCGCGATACGCCGGAGCTGGTGAGCTTCCTGCACCTGCCGGTACAGAGCGGTTCGGATCGCGTGCTGAACCTGATGGGACGTACCCACACGGCGCTGGAATATAAAGCCATTATCCGTAAGCTGCGTGCGGCGCGTCCGGACATTCAGATAAGCTCCGACTTCATTGTTGGTTTCCCGGGTGAGACCACCCAGGACTTCGAGCAGACCATGAAGCTGATTGCCGACGTCAATTTCGATATGAGCTACAGCTTTATCTTCTCTGCACGTCCGGGAACGCCAGCCGCCGATATGGTGGATGACGTGCCGGAAGAAGAGAAGAAGCAGCGTCTGTATATTTTGCAGGATCGCATTAACCAGCAGGCGATGGCCTGGAGTCGTCGCATGCTCGGCACCGTTCAGCGCATTCTGGTGGAAGGAACGTCGCGTAAGAGCATCATGGAGCTGTCTGGCCGTACCGAAAATAATCGCGTGGTGAACTTCGAAGGCGCACCGGAGATGATCGGTAAATTTGTCGATGTGGAAATCACCGACGTCTGGACCAACTCACTGCGCGGGAAAGTGGTGCGCACCGAAGACGAAATGGGGCTGCGCATCGCAGAAACCCCGGAATCGGTGATTGCCCGTACCCGTAAAGAAAATGAGATTGGCGTCGGGTTCTGGCAGCCTTAATTCTGCTCAAAACGTCAAAATTCCCGATGGCGCTGCGCTTATCGGGCCTACTGGAGCACGACGCTTCATAGGCCCGATAAGGCTCTTGTATTTCCTCTCTACGCCCCCATCTTGATACCAGTGCTTGCGCCTTTACCCCGTGGCGTGAATAATTTCCTGACAGGCCGGTGAATGTTCATCTTCCGGCTCCCTATGCATAAGAGGAACAGTTTGAACACAGACACTCGCGAAATTACCCTTGAGCCGGCAGATAACGCCCGTCTGCTGAGCCTTTGCGGCCCGTTTGATGACAACATTAAACAGCTGGAACGCCGTCTCGGCATCGAGATTAACCGCCGTGACAACCATTTTAAACTGACCGGTCGCCCGATTTGCATCACCGCTGCGGCGGATATTTTACGCAGCCTGTACGTCGATACCGCGCCAATGCGCGGCCAGACGCAGGATATCGAACCGGAACAAATCCACCTCGCGATTAAAGAAGCACGCGTGCTTGAGCAAAGCGCCGAGAGCGTCCCCGAGTTCGGCAAAGCGGTCAATATCAAAACCAAGCGTGGCGTGATTAAGCCGCGTACGCCTAACCAGGCACAGTACATCGCCAACATTCTCGACCATGACATCACCTTTGGCGTCGGTCCTGCCGGTACGGGGAAAACCTACCTCGCCGTTGCCGCCGCCGTGGATGCGCTGGAGCGTCAGGAGATCCGCCGTATTCTGCTGACCCGTCCGGCGGTCGAAGCGGGAGAAAAACTGGGCTTCCTGCCGGGCGATCTGAGTCAGAAGGTTGATCCGTACCTGCGCCCACTGTATGACGCGCTGTTTGAAATGCTCGGCTTCGAGAAAGTCGAAAAGCTGATTGAGCGCAACGTGATTGAAGTGGCTCCGCTGGCCTATATGCGCGGCCGTACGCTAAACGATGCCTTTATCATTCTTGATGAGAGCCAGAACACCACCATCGAACAGATGAAGATGTTCCTGACCCGTATCGGCTTTAACTCGAAGGCGGTAATTACCGGCGACGTCACGCAGATTGACCTGCCGCGCAACATTAAATCGGGCCTGCGCCATGCCGTTGAGGTACTGGCGGAAGTCGAAGAAATCAGCTTTAACTTCTTCCACAGTGAAGACGTCGTGCGCCATCCGGTGGTTGCCCGCATCGTTAACGCCTATGAAGCATGGGAAGAAGCCGAACAAAAACGTAAAGCTGAGCTTGCTGCAGAGCGCAAGCGTGAAGCTCAGGAACAGGAACAGAAATGAGTCAGGTGATCCTTGATTTGCAACTGGCATGTGAGAACCACAGCGGTTTGCCAGAAGAGAGCCGGTTTCAGACCTGGCTGAATGCGGTCATCCCGCAATTTCAGGAAGAATCAGAAGTGACGATTCGCCTGGTGGATGAAGCCGAAAGCCACGATCTCAATCTGACCTACCGCGGGAAAGATAAACCGACCAACGTGCTCTCTTTCCCGTTTGAAGCCCCGCCAGGTATTGAGCTACCGTTGCTCGGCGATTTGGTCATCTGTCGTCAGGTCGTTGAACAGGAAGCGCAGGAGCAAGGCAAGCCGCTGGATGCCCACTGGGCGCACATGGTCGTCCACGGCAGCCTGCATTTGCTGGGTTACGATCATATCGAAGATGACGAGGCTGAAGAGATGGAAGCCCTCGAGACAGAGATTATGCTTGCTCTGGGCTATGAGGATCCGTACATTGCCGAGAAGGAATAAGCGACCGGGCGAATGCCCGGTGGTTTCCAGTGCTGCCGTGCGCTGAGTTTGCGCGCATTGAGCAAGAGATTAACTAACAAGAGAACCCATACGACGCCATGAGCGACGACAATTCACACAGTAGTGACACGTTAAGCAACAAGAAGGGATTTTTTTCCCTGTTACTGAGCCAACTTTTCCACGGTGAACCGAAAAACCGTGATGAACTGCTGGCGCTGATCCGTGATTCCGGGCAGAACGACCTTATCGATGAAGATACGCGCGACATGCTCGAAGGGGTGATGGACATTGCGGACCAGCGCGTTCGCGACATCATGATTCCCCGCTCCCAGATGATTACCCTGAAACGCAACCAGACGCTGGACGAATGCCTCGATGTCATTATCGAGTCTGCCCACTCGCGTTTTCCGGTGATAAGCGAGGACAAAGATCACATTGAAGGGATTCTGATGGCCAAGGATTTGCTGCCGTTTATGCGCAGCGATGCCGATGCCTTCAGCATGGAGAAAGTGTTACGCCAGGCCGTTGTCGTCCCGGAGAGCAAACGCGTTGACCGTATGCTCAAAGAGTTTCGCTCCCAGCGTTACCATATGGCTATCGTCATCGACGAATTTGGTGGTGTCTCTGGTCTGGTGACCATTGAAGACATCCTGGAGCTTATCGTCGGTGAAATCGAAGATGAGTACGATGAAGAAGATGATATCGACTTCCGCCAACTCAGTCGCCACACCTGGACCATTCGCGCGCTCGCGCCGATCGAAGACTTCAATGAAGCCTTCGGCACCAGCTTTAGTGACGAAGAGGTCGATACCATCGGTGGTCTGGTGATGCAGGCGTTTGGTCACTTGCCCGCACGTGGTGAAACTATTGATATCGATGGTTACCAGTTCAAAGTGGCAATGGCCGACAGCCGTCGTATTATTCAGGTTCACGTCAGAATTCCGGATGACTCCCCCCAGCCAACACTGGACGAATAACACCGAACGGGAAGAAGAACTCAATGGCTTTTGCCTCATTAATTGAACGCCAGCGCACTCGCCTGCTGCTGGCGTTATTATTCGGCGCCTGCGGAACGCTGGCTTTTTCTCCTTATGACATCTGGCCCGCGGCGATTGTGTCGCTGATGGGCTTGCAGGCATTAACCCTGAATCGTCGCCCGCGCCAGTCAGCCGCTATTGGCTACTTCTGGGGACTGGGACTCTTCGGGACGGGAATCAACTGGGTTTACGTCAGTATCGCGCAGTTTGGCGGCATGCCAGGCCCGGTGAACGTTTTCCTTGTCGTGCTGCTCGCGGCGTATCTTTCTCTGTATACCGGGCTGTTTGCCGGCGTACTGGCGCGTCTGTGGCCGAAAACCAGCTGGCTGCGGGTTGCCATTGCCGCGCCGGTGGTCTGGCAGCTAACCGAATTCCTGCGTGGCTGGGTACTGACCGGATTTCCATGGCTGCAGTTTGGCTACAGCCAGATAGACGGCCCGCTGAAAGGCCTGGCGCCGGTAATGGGTGTCGAAGCCATTAACTTCCTGCTGATGATGGTCAGCGGACTGCTGGTTCTCTCGCTGGTCAGCCGTAACTGGCGTCCGCTGGTGGTCGCCGTTATCCTTTTCGCACTCCCCTTCCCGCTGCGCTATATCCAGTGGTACACGCTGGAGCCGGAAAGAATGACCCGGGTGTCGATGGTTCAGGGTGATATCCCGCAGTCGTTGAAGTGGGAAGAAGGTCATTTGCTGAATACGCTTAAGACCTATCTGGATGCGACGCAGCCCGAAATGGGGAAATCGCAGCTGATCATCTGGCCGGAATCCGCTATTCCGGATCTGGAGATCAACCAGCAGCGTTTTCTGGGCATGATGGACGATTTGCTGCGTGCGAAGAACAGCTCGCTGATAACCGGTATTGTCGATGCGCGGCTGAACAAACAGAACCGCTATGACACCTACAACACCATTATCACGCTGGGGAAAGACAATCCTTACCGCTATGACTCAACCAACCGCTACAACAAAAACCATCTGGTACCGTTTGGTGAGTTTGTGCCGCTGGAATCCATTCTGCGCCCGTTAGCGCCGTTCTTTGACCTGCCGATGTCCTCGTTCAGCCGTGGTCCGTATGTTCAACCGCAGCTGCATGCGCATGGTTTAGCGCTGACCGCCGCGATTTGCTACGAGATAATCCTGGGTGAACAGGTGCGCGATAATTTCCGCCCGGATACGGACTATCTGCTGACCATCTCCAACGATGCCTGGTTTGGTAAGTCGATTGGCCCGTGGCAGCACTTCCAGATGGCGCGGATGCGTTCCCTGGAACTGGCGCGACCGCTGCTGCGCAGTACCAATAACGGTATTACGGCGGTGATTGGTCCACAGGGTGAGATTCAGGCGATGATCCCGCAGTTTACCCGTCAGGTATTGACCGCCGATGTGACGCCAACGACAGGCTTAACGCCGTACGCCCGAACCGGCAACTGGCCGCTGTGGTTCATTACCGCGCTGTTCGGTTTTGCCGCCGTGTTAATGAGTTTGCGTCAACGTCGCAGATAACACAGTGCACCATCAAATGTAGGCCGGATAAGGCGGTACGCCGCCATCCGGCGGTTGTGCCACATCGTGCCTGATGGCGCTACGCTTATCAGGCCTACAAACTACCATTCTCCCTCCCTTCTTCCATTCTGGCACGCTCATTGCTTTGTTAAACAAGGCAAACCTGTTTTTGACGTTTAGCGCAACTTAGTCGCACTAAAGCAGTTCACTGGTAGCACCGAAACGGTGCAATGAGAGATTTTTGCCTCTAAACGGTGCGGCGCACTTCGCAAAAATAAACAATAACGCAGCAAAATCTTTACATTAAGCCAGACTAAATGTTAACAAACAGGTAAAACACTGCACGCTTAAGTTGCAGGTGATAACAACACAGACACTCACAATAGGTATCACTGCGTCGACGGCGCAGACGATAAGGAGTTGGATATGCAATTACGTAAGCTAGCCACAGCAATGCTGGTTATGGGACTGTCAGCCGGTCTGGTACACGCGGAAGACGCAGCGCCAGCCGCAGGCAGCACGCTCGACAAGATCGCCAAAAACGGCGTTATCGTCGTCGGTCACCGTGAATCCTCCGTGCCGTTCTCTTATTACGACAATCAGCAGAAAGTGGTGGGTTATTCTCAGGATTACTCCAACGCCATCGTTGAAGCCGTGAAGAAGAAACTCAACAAGCCCGATCTGCAGGTTAAGCTGATCCCGATTACCTCTCAGAACCGTATTCCGCTGCTGCAAAACGGCACCTTCGACTTTGAGTGCGGTTCCACCACCAACAACCTTGAGCGCCAGAAACAGGCCGCCTTCTCTGACACCATCTTTGTCGTCGGCACCCGCCTGCTGGCGAAAAAAGGCGGCGACATTAAAGACTTCGCGGACCTGAAAGGCAAAGCGGTTGTTGTGACCTCAGGAACCACCTCTGAAATTCTGCTGCACAAGCTGAACGACGAACAAAAAATGGACATGCGTATCATCAGCGCTAAAGACCACGGTGACTCTTTCCGTACTCTGGAAAGCGGTCGCGCCGTTGCCTTTATGATGGATGATGCCCTGCTGGCCGGTGAGCGTGCGAAGGCGAAGAAACCAGATAACTGGGAAATCGTCGGCAAACCGCAGTCTCAGGAAGCCTACGGCTGCATGCTGCGCAAAGACGATCCTGAATTCAAAAAGCTGATGGATGACACCATCGCCCAGGCGCAGACCTCAGGTGAAGCCGCGAAATGGTTTGATAAGTGGTTCAAAAATCCGATCCCACCAAAAAACCTGAACATGAATTTCGAACTGTCGAACGAAATGCAGGCGCTGTTCAAAGAACCGAATGATAAAGCACTTAACTAATTAAAACTAAATGGGGCGGGGACTCCTTGCCCTCTCGATTGCTATACAGCACGGACAGACTATAGGCCTGATGGTCGTTCCCCATCAGGCCTGAAAACCGAAGTACGCTGGATAACAATCTTCGAGGGTAGCGCTGCTACCCTTATTTTTTCGGAGTAGATGTATGTCAATAGACTGGAACTGGGGCATTTTTTTACAACAAGCCCCATTCGGCAACACCACCTATCTCGGCTGGCTCTGGAGCGGCTTCCAGGTCACCGTCGCCTTATCCATCACCGCCTGGATCATTGCCTTCCTGGTCGGTTCTTTGTTCGGCATTTTACGCACCGTCCCGAATCGCTTCCTTTCCGGGCTCGGCACCCTTTATGTAGAACTGTTCCGCAACGTTCCGCTGATCGTCCAGTTCTTCACCTGGTACCTGGTCGTGCCTGAACTGCTGCCGGAAGATCTGGGTATGTGGTTTAAAGCGGAACTGGATCCCAACATTCAGTTCTTCGTCTCTTCCATGCTCTGTCTGGGGCTTTTCACCGCAGCACGCGTCTGCGAACAGGTTCGCGCCGCCATTCAGTCACTGCCGCGCGGCCAGAAAAACGCGGCACTGGCGATGGGGCTGACCCTGCCGCAGGCATATCGCTACGTGCTGTTGCCTAACGCCTATCGCGTGATCGTCCCGCCGATGACCTCTGAGATGATGAATCTGGTGAAAAACTCCGCCATCGCCTCCACCATCGGTCTGGTCGATATGGCAGCGCAAGCCGGTAAGCTGCTGGATTACTCGGCGCATGCCTGGGAATCGTTTACCGCCATCACCGTGGCGTACGTGTTGATTAATGCCTTCATCATGCTGGTGATGAGTCTGGTGGAACGTAAAATCCGCCTGCCTGGCAATCTGGGAGGCAAATAATGTACGAGTTCGACTGGAGTTCTATTGTCCCTTCCCTGCCGTATCTGCTGGACGGGCTGCTCATCACGCTGAAGATTACCCTGACAGCGGTGGTCATCGGTATTGTCTGGGGAACGTTGCTTGCGGTCATGCGCCTTTCCAGCTTCGCGCCTGTCGCCTGGTTTGCTAAAGCATACGTTAACGTATTCCGCTCCATCCCGCTGGTGATGGTACTGCTGTGGTTCTACCTGATCGTACCGGGATTACTGCAGGACGTTCTGGGACTGTCACCGAAAACCGATATTCGCCTGATTTCGGCGATGGTCGCCTTTTCGATGTTTGAAGCCGCTTATTACTCCGAGATTATCCGTGCGGGTATCCAGAGCATTTCCCGCGGACAATCAAGCGCGGCGCTGGCGCTGGGCATGACCCACTGGCAGTCAATGAAGCTCATCATTCTGCCACAGGCGTTTCGCGCGATGGTGCCGCTGCTGCTTACACAGGGCATCGTTCTGTTCCAGGATACCTCCCTGGTGTACGTCTTAAGCCTCGCGGATTTCTTCCGTACCGCTTCTACTATTGGCGAGCGTGATGGTACACAGGTCGAAATGATCCTGTTTGCCGGAGCCGTCTACTTTGTTATCAGCCTGAGCGCGTCGTTGTTGGTCAGCTATTTGAAGAAAAGGACAGTTTAATGATTACCCTGAAAAATGTTTCTAAATGGTATGGTCACTTTCAGGTGCTGACCGACTGCTCCACGGAAGTGAAAAAAGGGGAAGTGGTGGTGGTCTGCGGCCCGTCGGGTTCCGGAAAATCCACGCTGATCAAAACCGTTAACGGTCTGGAGCCGGTACAAAAAGGTGAAATCACCGTAAACGGCATTATGGTCAATGACAAAAAAACCGATCTGGCGAAGTTACGTTCTCGCGTCGGGATGGTGTTCCAGCACTTTGAGCTGTTCCCGCATCTGTCGATTATCGAAAACCTGACTCTGGCGCAGGTGAAAGTGCTGAAGCGTGATAAAACCCCGGCGCGCGAAAAAGCGCAGAAGTTGTTGGAACGCGTGGGCCTTGCCGCGCATGCCAATAAGTATCCGGCCCAACTTTCCGGTGGCCAGCAGCAGCGTGTGGCGATAGCCCGCGCGCTATGTATGGATCCTATCGCCATGCTGTTCGATGAACCCACCTCCGCGCTCGATCCGGAAATGATCAACGAAGTACTGGACGTCATGGTTGAACTGGCCAATGAAGGGATGACCATGATGGTGGTGACCCATGAAATGGGCTTTGCGCGCAAAGTGGCGAATCGTGTGATCTTTATGGACGAGGGGAAAATCGTTGAGGACTCGCCGAAAGAGGAGTTCTTCGCCAACCCGAAATCCGAACGCGCAAAAGACTTCCTTGCCAAAATCCTGCATTAACTTTTCCGGCGCGCATGTCAGAATGCGCGCCATTTCACGCTTTCTTGTCTCGCTCCTCGAATCATTTTCATCCCGGCGTTACCCTTGCCGCAAAGTAGCATTCATAAGGAGCAACAATGGCACTGCCAATTCTATTAGATTGCGACCCGGGTCATGATGACGCTATCGCAATTGTTCTCGCCCTCGCCTCACCGGAACTTGACGTTAAAGCCATCACCTCATCCGCAGGCAACCAGACACCCGATAAAACGCTGCGTAACGTATTACGGATGCTGACGTTACTGAACCGCACGGACATTCCGGTAGCGGGCGGCGCAGTGAAACCCTTGATGCGCGAGCTGATCATTGCCGATAACGTCCACGGCGAAAGCGGACTGGATGGCCCGGCGCTGCCGGAACCCGCCTTTGCGCCTCAGGCCTGTACCGCCGTTGAGCTGATGGCGAAGACGCTGCGCGAGAGCACACAGCCGGTCACCCTCGTCTCTACCGGGCCGCAAACCAACGTTGCGCTGTTGCTGAACAGCCATCCTGAACTGCATGACAAAATCGCTCGCATCGTGATCATGGGCGGTGCAATGGGGCTCGGCAACTGGACGCCTGCCGCCGAATTCAATATCTATGTTGACCCAGAAGCCGCTGAGATCGTCTTCCAGTCAGGCATTCCGGTGGTGATGGCCGGCCTGGACGTCACGCATAAAGCGCAAATTCACGTCGAAGATACCGAACGCTTCCGCGCTATTGGCAACCCGGTTTCCACTATCGTTGCGGAGCTACTCGATTTCTTCCTTGAGTATCATAAAGACGAGAAATGGGGATTCACCGGCGCGCCGCTGCATGACCCGTGCACCATCGCCTGGCTGCTAAAACCCGAACTGTTTACCACCGTCGAACGCTGGGTTGGCGTGGAAACGCAGGGGAAATATACCCAGGGGATGACCGTGGTGGACTATTACTTCCTGACGGGCAAAGCACCCAACGCCACGGTAATGGTGGATGTGGATCGCCAGGGGTTTGTTGACCTGCTGGCAGAACGGCTAACGTTTTACGCGTGATCAATGCCGGATGGCGCTGACGCTTATCCGGCCTACATAATAAGTCACCGTAGGCCGGATAAGATGCGTCAGCATCGCCATCAGGCTATATTACGGTTCAAACGGTCGACGCTGGAACTGGTCGTGTCCGCATTTTGGGCACAATGGCAGCACGTCCGGCGTATACACTGCCAAGTGAAAATGGCACTTCTCGCAGACCAGATTGCCCAACCCCACCACTTCGCCACTGTGATAGACCCCGTGATGACTCAGGTCCTGAAAGACTTCGCGCCATTCAAGCTGCGTTTTGTCCGTGATATCCGCCAGCTCCTGCCACAGGCTCTCTTTGATCACCCGCATAAAGACGCTGTCGGATTCCTCTTCCTGACTCTCCTCATAGCTCACGGCGAACTCTTCCAGGTCACGCCTGACGGCGCGTGTCAGTTCGTCCACTTCGGTTCGCGTTAACTCCCCGGCCTGCAAAACCCGCTGCCGCGCCTGTTCCACCAGCGCATCGATATCGCGCTCGCCATTGCGCAGACGTTCACTTAATGACGCCACCAGTTCACGGTAATATTGAGCAACCTTGTTCATCGTTTCGCCTCCTGGGTCGTTAACTGTCTATAATAATAGACGTTATTTAGGCCGCGCTTTGCAAGACTGCCCACAGAGTGTGTAAATTCGTGCAAGGATTGTCATGGCGTGAATTCGAACCTGAATGCGCGAAAGGCTGTTTTGACGCGGGCGTTTGGGCTATGCTATGCGGATCTGAAACACCACATCGAAAGCTACGTTTGTAGCTGTATTGAAAACAGGACCACTGGCTGCCATGCAAGAGCAATACCGCCCGGAAGAGATAGAATCCAAAGTACAGCTTCACTGGGATGAGAAGCGCACATTTGAAGTTACCGAAGACGAGAGCAAAGAGAAGTATTACTGCCTGTCTATGCTTCCCTATCCTTCTGGTCGACTACACATGGGCCACGTACGTAACTACACCATCGGTGACGTGATCGCTCGTTATCAACGCATGCTGGGCAAAAACGTGCTGCAGCCTATCGGCTGGGACGCCTTCGGCCTGCCTGCAGAAGGCGCGGCGGTGAAAAACAACACCGCGCCGGCACCGTGGACCTACGACAATATCGCCTACATGAAGAACCAGCTCAAAATGCTGGGCTTTGGCTATGACTGGAGCCGTGAACTGGCGACCTGCACCCCGGAATACTATCGCTGGGAGCAGAAATTCTTCACTGAGCTGTACAAAAAAGGTCTGGTCTATAAGAAAACCTCAGCAGTCAACTGGTGCCCGAACGATCAAACCGTACTGGCGAACGAACAGGTTATCGACGGCTGCTGCTGGCGCTGCGACACCAAAGTTGAGCGTAAAGAGATCCCGCAGTGGTTTATTAAAATCACCGCCTATGCCGACGAACTGCTCAATGATTTGGATAAGCTGGACCACTGGCCTGACACCGTGAAAACGATGCAGCGCAACTGGATTGGCCGTTCTGAAGGCGTGGAAATCACCTTTAATGTGAACGGTTATGACAACACGCTGACCGTCTACACGACCCGCCCGGACACCTTTATGGGTGCCACCTATCTGGCGGTTGCCGCCGGTCACCCGCTGGCGCAGAAAGCGGCAGAGAGCAATCCTGAACTGGCGGCCTTTATCGACGAATGCCGTAACACCAAAGTGGCCGAAGCCGACATGGCGACCATGGAGAAAAAAGGCGTCGACACCGGCTTTAAAGCGGTTCACCCCTTAACCGGCGAAGCGATCCCGGTCTGGGCGGCTAACTTTGTGCTGATGGAATACGGCACCGGCGCGGTCATGGCCGTACCGGGTCACGATCAGCGCGACTACGAATTTGCCACCAAATACGGCTTAACCATTAAGCCGGTTATCCTGGCAGCCGACGGCTCTGAGCCGGATCTTTCCGAACAGGCGATGACCGACAAAGGCGTCCTGTTTAACTCCGGCGAGTTTGACGGTCTGGCTTTCGAAGCGGCCTTTAACGCCATTGCTGATAAGCTGGCAGCGAAAGGTGTCGGCGAGCGTAAGATCAACTACCGTCTGCGCGACTGGGGCGTTTCTCGTCAGCGTTACTGGGGCGCACCGATCCCGATGGTCACACTGGAAGACGGCACCGTGCTGCCGACGCCGGAAGATCAACTGCCGGTGATCCTGCCGGAAGATGTTGTGATGGACGGTATTACCAGTCCGATCAAAGCCGATCCTGCGTGGGCAAAAACCACCGTTAACGGCCAGCCTGCGCTGCGTGAAACCGACACCTTCGACACTTTTATGGAGTCCTCCTGGTACTATGCGCGCTACACCTGCCCGCAGTATCAGGAAGGGATGCTGGATTCCAACGCAGCAAACTACTGGCTGCCGGTAGATATTTACATTGGCGGTATCGAACACGCCATCATGCACCTGCTCTACTTCCGCTTCTTCCACAAACTGATGCGCGATGCCGGCATGGTGAACTCTGACGAACCGGCAAAACAGCTGCTGTGTCAGGGAATGGTACTGGCGGATGCGTTCTACTATGTCGGCGAAAGCGGCGAGCGTAACTGGGTTTCCCCGGTGGATGCGATCGTTGAACGCGACGAGAAAGGTCGCATCGTGAAGGCGAAAGACGCGGCGGGCCATGAACTGGTGTATACCGGCATGAGCAAAATGTCCAAGTCGAAAAACAACGGTATCGACCCGCAGGTGATGGTTGAACGTTACGGCGCGGATACCGTGCGTCTGTTTATGATGTTCGCCTCTCCGGCTGATATGACGCTGGAATGGCAGGAGTCCGGCGTGGAAGGCGCTAACCGCTTCCTGAAACGTGTCTGGAAACTGGTGTACGAACACACTTCCCGTGGCGATGTTGCGCCGCTGAACGTTGACGCGCTGACGGAAGATCAGAAAGCGCTGCGTCGCGATGTTCACAAGACTATCGCCAAAGTGACCGATGATATCGGCCGCCGTCAGACCTTCAACACCGCGATTGCCGCCGTGATGGAGCTGATGAACAAGCTGGCGAAAGCCCCGCAGGATGACGAGCAGGATCGCGCGCTGATGCAGGAAGCCCTGCTGGCGGTGGTGCGGATGCTTAACCCGTTTACCCCACACGTTTGCTTTACGCTGTGGCAGGCGCTGAAGGGCGAAGGCGACATCGACAACGCGCCGTGGCCGGTCGCGGACGACGCCGCAATGGTCGAAGACTCCACGCTGGTTGTAGTCCAGGTTAACGGCAAGGTGCGTGGCAAAATCACCGTTCCGGTGAATGCGACAGAAGAACAGGTTCGTGAACGCGCGGGCCAGGAACATCTGGTCGCAAAATATCTTGATGGCGTTACCGTACGTAAAGTGATTTACGTGCCGGGTAAACTCCTCAATCTGGTCGTTGGCTAAGCGCGGGAGGAAGCGTGCGATATCTGGCAACATTGTTGTTATCTCTGGCGGTGTTAACCACCGCCGGGTGTGGCTGGCACCTGCGCAATACCACGCAGGTTCCGGACACAATGAAAACCATGATTCTGGACACGGGGGATCCGAATGGTCCGTTAAGCCGTGCAGTGCGTAATCAACTGCGTCTGAATGATATTGAGCTACTGGATAAGAGTACGCTGCGTAAAGACGTACCGTCTTTACGTCTGGGTCGGGTCAGTATTTCGAAAGATACCGCGTCTGTCTTCCAGAATGGTCAGACTGCGGAATATCAGATGATTATGACGGTCAGTGCGTCGGTGTTGATTCCTGGTCACGATATTTATCCTATCAGCGTCCGGGTATTCCGTTCGTTCTTCGACAACCCGCAGATGGCGCTGGCGAAAGATAACGAGCAGGATATGATCATCAAAGAGATGTACGACAGAGCGGCGGAACAGTTGATTCGTAAACTGCCAAGCGTACATGCTGCCGATCGTCTCTCATCGCAAGAAGAGGTTGCCGTTGACGATAAAGAAGCGGCTCCCGCTTCCTCTTCAACGCGTGTCTCCAGCACGCTGGGTAACTGATGATTCGGTTGTACCCTGAACAACTCCGCGCGCAACTCTCTGAAGGGTTGCGCGCGGCGTATCTGCTACTCGGAAACGATCCTCTGTTGTTGCAGGAAAGCCAGGACGCCATCCGTCAGGTTGCGGCAACTCAGGGGTTCGACGAACACCATACTTTTACTCTCGACAATAATACCGACTGGAACGCGTTGTTCTCGCAATGTCAGGCAATGAGTCTGTTTGCCAGTCGTCAGACGCTGCTGTTGTTACTGCCCGAAAATGGCCCGAATGCCGCCATTAATGAACAACTGGTTACGCTGGTTCAGTTGCTGCATGACGATCTGCTGCTGATCGTGCGCGGAAATAAGCTCAGTAAGGCGCAAGAAAATGCCGGCTGGTTCAGCGCACTGGCCGAACGAAGCGTACAGGTCAGTTGCCAGACGCCGGAACAGGCGCAACTTCCCCGTTGGGTAGCGGCGCGCGCAAAGCAAAATAATTTGCAACTGGACGACGCGGCGAATCAACTATTGTGCTATTGCTATGAAGGTAACCTGCTGGCTCTGGCGCAGGCGCTGGAACGTTTATCCTTATTGTGGCCAGACGGTAAGCTCACCCTGCCCCGCGTCGAGCAGGCCGTTAACGACGCCGCCCACTTCACCCCGTTCCATTGGGTGGATGCGCTGGTCATGGGCAAAAGTAAGCGCGCACTGCACATTCTTCAACAGTTACGTCTGGAAGGCAGCGAACCGGTTATTTTGCTGCGCACCCTGCAACGTGAGCTGTTGCTGCTGGTTACGCTAAAACGCCAGTCGGCCCACACCCCGCTGCGCACGCTCTTTGATAAGCACCGCGTCTGGCAAAACCGCCGTGGCATGATTGGCGATGCGCTGAACCGGCTTAGTCCGGCGCAGTTACGTCAGGCGGTGCAATTACTGACACGTACGGAATTAACGCTGAAGCAGGACTATGGCCAGTCGGTCTGGGCAGAGCTTGAAGGGCTCTCACTGCTGATTTGCCACAAAGCGCTGGCTGAAGTTTTTATTGATGGCTGATATGAAATCGTTACAGGCTCTCTTTGGCGGCACCTTTGATCCGGTGCACTATGGTCACCTCAAGCCCGTGGAAACGCTGGCCAATCTGATTGGTCTGTCGCGGGTCATCGTGATGCCCAATAATGTTCCCCCTCATCGCCCGCAGCCGGAGGCGACCAGTGCACAGCGAAAAACCATGCTTGAACTGGCGATTGCCGACAAGCCGCTGTTCATCCTCGATGAGCGCGAACTGCGGCACGACACGCCCTCCTATACGGCGCAAACGCTGAAGGCCTGGCGTGAAGAACAAGGCCCGGATGTCCCGCTGGCGTTTATCATTGGCCAGGACTCATTACTGACCTTTCCGACCTGGCATGACTACGAAACGATTCTCGACAATACCCATCTGATTGTCTGCCGCCGTCCCGGCTACCCGCTCGAAATGGCGCAGGAACAGCATCAGCATTGGCTGGATCAGCATCTGACGAATACGCCGGACGATCTGCACCTGCTGCCAGCCGGGAAAATTTACCTCGCCGAAACGCCGTGGTTCAATATTTCCGCCACGATCATCCGCGAACGGCTGGAAAACGGCGAGCCGTGCGACGACCTGATGCCACAAGCCGTGCTGGACTATATCAATCAGCACGGGTTGTATCGCTAAGCGCCTCGGTTAACGCCGCCAGCAGGCGGTTGTTCTCTTCACGACTACGTATTGCCACACGGAAATAGCGTCCATCAAGACCCGGGTAATTGGCGCAACTGCGGATCAGAATATGCCGCGCCAGCAAAGCACGCTGAAGATCGGTTTCACTGCGCAGCAGGAGATAATTCGCCTGGCCGGGATACACCGTCAGCCCTGGCAGCGCGCGCAGTTGCTGATAAAAGCGTCCACCCTCTTCCCGCAGCCACTGCCATGTCGCTTGTTGATAGGCGGTATCCTCCAGAACCTGTTCCCCTGCCAGCGCGGCAAAGGCGTTGATCGACCACGGCATCTGTCGCGCCCTCATCGCCGCCACCGCCTGCTCATCACTGTTGATGAGATACCCCAACCGCAGCCCCGGGATAGCATAGAATTTTGTCAGCGAACGCAGAACCCAGATATGCGGGTTATTCTGTAGCAGTGGAATAAACCCCGCCTCGTCGGCAATAAAATCGATAAACGCTTCATCAAGAATCAGCGCAATATTCAGCGCCCGGCAGCGCCCGGCAATCGCTTCGAGTAACCCCCGTTCCGGCAGTAATCCGGTGGGATTGTTAGGTGTGCACAAAAACAGACAGTCCAGTTCTGCCGTCAAGGCATCGAGGATCGCCCCGGTCAACTGCCAGCCGTCCTCTTCACGCAGCGCGAACGTATCGATGACGCATTCACCCCACTGTAACGCACGTTGGTATTCGGCAAATCCTGGTGTGACGATCATCGCCCGACGCGGATGCAAACCGTTCACCAGGGTAAAGATTGACTCGGTCTCACCGTTGCCAGCGAGGATCCAACCGGCTGGCACCTGATGATGTCGGGCCAGCGCCTGGTGCAAATGGCGGTAATCGACGTCGGGATAACGCTCGGCAAGATGTAAATTGTCGACGATGGCGCGTTTTACCGTTTCGGGCATACCCAGTGGATTAATATTCGCGCTAAAATCCAGCAGCTTCTCGGGCGATATCCCGAGGAGTTCGGCAGCCTCACGGATGTTACCGCCGTGGGCGCTTTTGAATAGAGACATTGTGCCGCTCCTGGCAAAAGAGGCTATTTTAGAGAAAATAGCGCGCGCATTCAGGGCGAATATCATGTTTTGCGCGAATACGTATCACGAGGGGAAAATGCGACTCTGGTTAGTTCGTCATGGTGAAACCGAAGCCAATGTGGCGGGATTGTACAGTGGTCATGCTCCCACGCCGTTGACCGGGCGCGGCGTTGCGCAGGCGCAAACGCTGAATACACTGCTCAGCCAGGTTCCCTTTGAGCAGGTGCTGTGTAGCGAGCTGGAGCGCGCTCAGCACACGGCGCGTTTAGTGCTTCAGGGGCGTGAACTGCCGCTGCAGGTGAAACCCGAGCTCAATGAGATGTTCTTTGGCGATTGGGAGATGCGCCATCACCGGGATCTGACCCACGAAGATGCCGAGAACTATGCGGCCTGGTGCAACGACTGGCAAAATGCCGTTCCCACCAATGGAGAAGGGTTTCAGGCCTTCGCCCGGCGCGTTGAGCAGGCGATCGCATTTCTTGCCGATTATCAGCACCATGCGCATGTGCTAATGGTCAGTCATCAGGGCGTCCTCAGCCTGTTGATTGCCCGGCTGCTTGCCTTACCCGCCGCCGCGATGTGGCATTTTCGCGTTGAGCAAGGCTGCTGGAGCGCCATTGATTTTACTGGCGATTTTGCCACGCTTCGGGTTCTCAACAGCAGAGCGATATGGACACCTGGCGAGTAAAATGTCTGTTTTTTATCGCCAGAAACGCTCCGCCCATTGACACGCCAGGACAGGCTGCTATTCTCCGCTGCCAGACTTTCCCCGCCCTTCAGCGTTTTGCAGAAATTGTTTTACAAAAATGGCGATGCATTCTGTTGCATGGGGTGGGATGATAGCCCACTTTCAAAAACCGTCGGTGACATTTGTCCCGAAAGGACGGTGGGTTCAGGTATACTGACAGGCTTATTAATACTCATTCATGCACCCAGGGGGAAAACTTGCAGGGTAAAGCACTCCAGGATTTTGTAATCGACAAAATTGATGACCTTAAAGGTCAGGACATCATCGCCTTAGACGTTCAGGGCAAATCCAGTATCACCGACTGCATGATCATCTGTACCGGCACTTCCAGCCGTCACGTCATGTCTATTGCTGACCACGTCGTTCAGGAATCTCGCGCTGCGGGAATGCTGCCGTTGGGTGTGGAAGGTGAAAGCGTCGCCGACTGGATCGTCGTTGACCTGGGTGAAGTGATTGTCCATGTTATGCAGGAAGAGAGCCGTCGCCTGTATGAGCTGGAAAAACTCTGGAGTTAATGCGTGAAGCTTCAACTTGTCGCGGTAGGCACGAAAATGCCCGACTGGGTACAAACCGGTTTTACCGAGTACCTGCGGCGTTTTCCCAAAGACATGCCTTTTGAGCTGATCGAAATTCCGGCCGGCAAACGCGGCAAGAACGCGGACATCAAGCGTATTCTCGACAAAGAGGGTGAACAGATGCTGGCTGCCGCAGGCAAAAATCGCATTGTCACCCTGGATATTCCCGGTAAGCCCTGGGACACGCCGCAACTGGCAACCGAACTGGAACGCTGGAAACTGGACGGTCGTGATGTCAGCCTGTTAATCGGCGGGCCGGAGGGATTATCCCCTGCCTGTAAAGCAGCGGCAGAACAAAGTTGGTCGCTCTCTGCGCTAACACTTCCTCATCCGCTTGTCCGGGTGCTGGTGGCAGAGAGCCTGTATCGGGCGTGGAGCATTACCACTAATCACCCTTATCACCGTGAGTGATCACTGAGCTTGAGTAGACTAAGCAGCGGATGAAATTACAGAATTCTTTTCGCGACTATACGGCTGAGTCCGCGCTATTTGTGCGCCGGGCGCTGGTCGCTTTTTTGGGTATCTTACTGCTCACCGGCGTGCTTATCGCCAACCTGTATAATCTGCAGATTGTCCGTTTTACCGATTACCAGACTCGCTCGAATGAAAACCGGATTAAGCTGGTGCCCATCGCCCCCAGCCGCGGCATCATTTATGACCGTAACGGCATTCCTCTCGCCCTGAACCGTACCATTTACCAGATCGAAATGATGCCCGAGAAGGTCGATAACGTGCAGCAAACGCTGGATGCGCTGCGCAGCGTCGTCGACCTGACCGATGACGATATTGCGGCATTCAAGAAAGAGCGCGCACGTTCGCACCGCTTTACCTCTATTGCCGTCAAAACTAACCTGACCGAAGTCCAGGTTGCGCGTTTTGCCGTTAACCAGTACCGCTTCCCCGGTGTTGAAGTAAAAGGCTATAAGCGCCGGTTCTACCCGTACGGTTCTGCGCTCACCCATGTCATTGGCTACGTGTCGAAGATTAACGATAAAGACGTTGAGCGACTGGATAAAGATGGCAAGCTGGCTAACTACGCTGCCACCCATGACATCGGGAAACTGGGGATTGAGCGCTACTACGAAGACGTGCTGCACGGTCAGACTGGCTACGAGGAAGTCGAAGTCAACAACCGTGGCCGCGTTATCCGCCAGCTCAAGGAAGTTCCGCCGCAGGCCGGACACGATATCTACCTGACGCTGGATCTCAAACTGCAGCAGTATATCGAAACGCTGCTCGCCGGCAGTCGCGCCGCCGTGGTGGTCACCGACCCGCGTACCGGCGGCGTGCTGGCGCTGGTCTCTATGCCAAGTTATGACCCGAACCTGTTCGTCGACGGCATCTCCAGCAAAGATTACGCCGGTCTGCTTAACGATCCGAACACGCCGCTGGTCAACCGCGCAACGCAGGGGGTTTATCCGCCAGCATCAACGGTGAAGCCGTATGTCGCGGTGTCTGCGTTAAGCGCGGGCGTCATCACCCGCAATACCAGTCTGTTTGACCCAGGCTGGTGGCAGTTGCCCGGTTCAGAAAAACGTTATCGCGACTGGAAGAAATGGGGTCACGGGCATCTGAATATCACTAAATCGCTGGAAGAATCTGCAGATACTTTCTTCTATCAGGTCGCCTATGACATGGGAATCGATCGCCTCTCTGAGTGGATGGGCAAATTCGGTTACGGTCACTATACCGGCATCGATCTGGCGGAAGAGCGTTCCGGCAACATGCCTACCCGCGAGTGGAAGCTCAAACGCTTCAAAAAGCCCTGGTATCAGGGCGATACCATCCCGGTCGGTATTGGTCAGGGCTACTGGACGGCAACGCCGATTCAGATGAGTAAGGCGCTGATGATTTTGATTAATGACGGCGTGGTGAAGGTGCCTCATCTGCTGATGAGCACCGCAGAAGACGGCAAAAAAGTACCCTGGGTGCAGCCGCAGGAGCCACCGGTTGGCGATATTCACTCTGGCTACTGGGAACTGGCGAAAGACGGTATGTATGGCGTCGCCAACCGTGGCAACGGGACCGCGCACAAATATTTTGCCAGCGCACCGTATAAAATTGCCGCTAAATCCGGTACCGCGCAGGTCTTCGGTCTGAAAGCCAACGAAACCTATAACGCGCATAAAATTGCCGAGCGCCTGCGTGACCATAAACTGATGACTGCATTTGCGCCGTACAACAACCCGCAGGTAGCGGTCGCCATCATCCTGGAAAACGGGGGGGCTGGCCCGGCGGTGGGGACCATTATGCGTCAGATTCTTGACCACATCATGTTGGGCGATAACAACACCGATCTGCCAGCTGAAAACCCGGCGGTTGCAGCGGCGGAGGATCAATAACCATGACGGATAATCCGAACAAAAAAACATTCTGGGATAAAATCCATATCGATCCCACCATGTTACTGATTTTACTGGCGCTGCTGGTTTACAGCTCAATGGTTATCTGGAGCGCCAGCGGCCAGGACATTGGCATGATGGAACGTAAAGTCGGTCAAATTGCGATGGGTCTGGTGATCATGGTGGTCATGGCGCAGATCCCGCCCCGCGTCTATGAAGGCTGGGCGCCGTATCTCTATATTTTCTGTATTATTCTGCTGGTGGCGGTCGATGCCTTCGGCGCGATCTCCAAAGGCGCACAGCGCTGGCTGGATCTCGGCATCGTACGTTTTCAGCCTTCTGAAATCGCCAAGATTGCGGTTCCTTTGATGGTCGCACGTTTTATCAACCGCGACGTCTGTCCGCCGTCCCTGAAGAACACGGCCATCGCGCTGGTGCTGATTTTTATGCCCACGCTGCTGGTGGCGGCGCAGCCTGACCTTGGAACGTCGATTCTGGTCGCGCTTTCCGGACTGTTCGTGCTGTTCCTTTCAGGTCTGAGCTGGCGTTTGATTGGCGTCGCCGTGCTGCTGGTTGCGGCGTTTATCCCGATCCTGTGGTTCTTTCTGATGCATGATTATCAGCGTCAGCGGGTGATGATGCTGCTTGACCCGGAAACCGATCCGTTGGGTGCCGGTTACCACATCATTCAGTCTAAAATTGCAATTGGTTCCGGCGGTCTGAGCGGCAAGGGGTGGCTACACGGTACCCAGTCACAGCTCGAATTTTTACCCGAGCGCCACACCGACTTTATCTTCGCCGTACTGGCGGAAGAGCTCGGTCTGATCGGGATACTGATCCTGCTGGCGCTGTATATTTTGCTTATTATGCGTGGTCTGTGGATTGCCGCCCACGCGCAAACCACCTTTGGTCGCGTGATGGCCGGTGGCTTAATGTTGATTTTATTCGTTTATGTCTTCGTTAATATTGGTATGGTGAGTGGGATTTTGCCTGTTGTAGGCGTTCCGCTTCCGTTGGTCAGTTACGGAGGCTCAGCACTGATCGTGTTGATGGCCGGGTTCGGGATTGTCATGTCGATCCACACCCACAGAAAAATGTTATCGAAAAGCGTGTAAGGGGTGCGCAATGCGTAAGCAATTGCCTGGAGTCTGCGTCGCAGCAGGAATTATGCTGCTCGCGGCATGTACGAGTGATGATGGTCAGCAACAGAATACCGTCGCGCCACAGCCAGCAGTATGTAATGGGCCCGTCGTTGAAATCAGCGGGGCCGATCCGCGTTTTGAACCGCTCAACCCGACCGCTAATCAGGATTACCAGCGGGACGGTAAGAGCTATAAGATTGTGCAGGATGCCTCACGCTTTAGTCAGGCAGGATTCGCGGCGATCTACGATGCCGAACCCGGTAGCAATCTGACCGCCTCAGGTGAAGCGTTCGATCCAATGCAGCTCACCGCAGCACATCCGACGTTACCGATCCCGAGCTATGCGCGAATCACTAACCTCGCCAACGGGCGGATGATCGTGGTGCGCATTAACGATCGCGGGCCCTATGGCAACGATCGCGTGATTTCACTGTCACGTGCTGCTGCCGACCGTCTGAACACCTCCAATAACACCAAAGTACGCATCGATCCCATTATTGTTGCGCAGGATGGATCGCTGTCCGGTCCGGGTATGGCCTGTACCACCGTGGCCAAACAGACTTATGCCCTGCCCTCACGTCCGGATCTGAGCGGGGGGATGGGCAGCGCCTCCTCCGCACCGCAAGCGATGCAGCCACAGGGTGACGTTCGCGCCATCAGCAATTCCACGCTGCAAAGTGAAGATAACGCTGGCGCACCCGTTCAGAGCAGCGGCTTCCTCGGTGCACCGACGACCCTGGCCGCAGGCGTACTGGAAGGCAGCGAACCGACGCCAGCACCACAGCCTGCGGCTGCAACTCCCGCTAGCGCGCCAGTCAGTGCACCGGCAGCAACACCCGCCGCGACGGCTGCGCCTGCCGCAGCGTCCGCCAGCGGCAGTTACGTAGTGCAGGTGGGGGCGGTGAGCGATCAGGGGCGCGCCCAGCAGTATCAGCAGCGCTTAGGCCAGCAGTTTGGCGTGCCGGGACGCGTCACGCAGAACGGCGCCGTGTGGCGTATTCAGCTCGGGCCGTTCGCCAGCAAAGCACAAGCCAGTGCGCTACAGCAGCGTTTACAATCTGAAGCCCAATTACAGTCCTTCATTACCGGCGCGCAATAACGTAACAAGGGCATCTGAAGTGTCAATTTCTGTAAATGACGTTAACTACGTTAACAAAGTCGTGCGGAAAGTCAGATGCCTGCCGGTATTGCATTTGCTATAGTAGGGCACTTTTTTTAATTCCATCACGGACGTCGTAGTTCAGACCATGAAGACCACTTTTTCCGCTCGTTTCCTGCAGCGCATGGCGCTCACCACGGCTCTTTGTACAGCCGCTATTTCAGGCGCGCATGCCGATGACCTGAACATCAAAACCATGATCCCGGGTGTTCCGCAGATCGACGCGGAGTCCTATATCCTCATTGACTATAACTCCGGTAAAGTGCTGGCGGAACAGAACGCCGATACGCGTCGTGACCCGGCCAGTCTGACCAAAATGATGACCAGTTACGTTATCGGTCAGGCAATGAAAGCGGGTAAGTTCAAAGAAACGGATTTGGTCACTATCGGTAATGACGCCTGGGCCACGGGTAATCCGGTCTTTAAAGGTTCATCGCTGATGTTCCTGAAACCTGGCATGCAGGTTCCGGTGTCGCAACTGATTCGCGGGATTAACCTGCAGTCCGGTAACGATGCCTGTGTCGCGATGGCTGACTTTTCTGCCGGCAGCCAGGATGCGTTTGTCGGGCTGATGAACAGTTACGTGAACGCGCTGGGCCTGAAAAACACCCACTTCCAGACGGTTCACGGTCTGGATGCCGACGGTCAGTACAGCTCCGCCCGTGATATGGCGCTGATTGGTCAGGCGTTGATCCGCGACGTTCCTAACGAGTACTCCGTCTACAAAGAAAAAGAGTTCACCTTTAACGGCATCCGTCAGTTGAACCGTAACGGCCTGCTGTGGGACAACAGCCTGAAGGTGGATGGTATCAAGACGGGTCACACTGACAAAGCTGGCTACAACCTCGTTGCTTCGGCGACTGAAGGTCAGATGCGTTTGATCTCAGCGGTCATGGGCGGACGCACCTATAAAGGGCGTGAAACAGAAAGCAAAAAACTGCTGACCTGGGGCTTCCGTTTCTTCGAAACGGTTAATCCGCTGAAAGCAGGCAAAGAATTCGCATCTGAACCGTCCTGGTTTGGTGATACCGATCGCGCCTCCTTAGGGGTCGATAAAGATGTGTATCTGACCATCCCGCGTGGCCGTATGAAAGACCTGAAGGCCAGCTATGTGCTGAACAGCACGGAGTTGCATGCTCCGTTGCAGAAAAATCAGGTGGTCGGTACCATCAACTTCCAGCTTGACGGTAAAACCATTGAGCAGCGTCCTCTGGTCGTACTGCAGGAAATCCCCGAAGGCAACTTCTTCAGCAAAATCATTGATTACATTAAGTTAATGTTCCATCACTGGTTTGGTTAAAAATTGAACACTTGAAAGTGTGATTTCCATCCCCATATACTAAGCATCAGTAAAACTCCCGCCCTCTGGCGGGAGTTGTTATTTATTTACGTTACGCCGGAGCTGACATGAAAACCAAACTTAACGAACTGCTTGAATTCCCTACTCCTTTTACTTACAAAGTCATGGGGCAGGCGTTACCTGAGCTGGTTGAACAGGTGGTTGAAGTGGTACAGCGCCATGCGCCAGGTGATTACTCCCCGACGGTAAAACCCAGCAGCAAAGGCAATTACCACTCGGTTTCAATTACCATCAACGCGACCCATATTGAGCAGGTTGAAACCCTGTACGAAGAGCTCGGTAACATCGAAATCGTCCGTATGGTTCTGTAATACAGGTTCGGGCCCCGACCTTGTTCGGGTGCCCACCTCGCCTTCTCTTCGCTGTGATATACTTCTCTCCCCCATTGGTTACTTCTCTACGGAGATGCTGTTTTGTCTCAGGATAAAATACTGGTCCGCCAGCTCGGTCTTCAACCCTACGAACCCGTCTCCCAGGCCATGCACGACTTTACCAACACCCGCGATGAACATACCGCCGATGAAATCTGGCTGGTTGAGCACTACCCTGTTTTCACTCAGGGTCAGGCAGGGAAAGCAGAACATGTTTTAATGCCAGGGGATATCCCGGTCATTCAAAGCGATCGCGGCGGACAGGTGACTTACCACGGACCGGGTCAGCAGGTCATGTATGTGCTGCTAAACCTGAAGCGGCGTAAACTGGGCGTACGGGAACTGGTCACGCTGCTGGAACAGACCGTGGTGAATACCCTGGCAGAACGGGATATTGACGCCCACCCGCGTGCGGATGCCCCTGGCGTTTATGTCGGTGAAAAGAAAATATGTTCTCTCGGTTTGCGCATTCGTCGCGGTTGTTCTTTCCACGGACTGGCATTAAACGTTAATATGGATCTTTCACCTTTCCTACGAATTAATCCATGTGGCTATGCAGGTATGGAAATGACAAAAATATCTCAATGGGATAACGAGGCCACGACAGATAATATCCGACCACGATTATTAGCCAATATTTTAGCGCTGCTAAATAATCCCCCTTACGAATATATCCCTGCTTAACTCATTGAATGCAATGGCCCAAAAATTCGCGGGCCATTCCCTCCTTCCCGCTCAAATGCTTTACAATGCCTCCGGGTTTCTATATTTTCTGTCTATCTTAGCTTGAATTTTTAACGCCTTTACTCCGTCATTAAAAAAAATGACGTAGGATTTTTCTTTATACAAACGTTAAACCTTCAATCAATTGCCATAAAATGGTTATCGATACCGCGAGATGAACAATAGTGGTGAAAAACGCATACTCATAACAAATACAAAACACCACTATTATTTATAATGTGAATTAAATTGGAGTTAGAACGTGAGTGAGAAAAGTAAGCCGAAAGGACATTTCTATGAACATCGCCCCGAAGATAAGCCGCAAATTTTCAGAACGCTGAGAAATATAGACCTGAACCTGCTGACTATTTTTGAAGCCGTTTATGTTCATAAGGGGATCGTCAATGCCGCGAAAATTCTTAATCTGACACCCTCCGCGATCAGCCAGTCTATTCAAAAATTACGCACAATATTTCCCGACCCTTTGTTTATCCGAAAAGGCCAGGGCGTGACACCCACTACCTATGCCACTCATCTACACGAGTATATTAGCCAGGGGCTGGAGTCCATTCTCGGGGCCCTGGACCTCACCGGCAGCTACGATAAACAACGGACGATTACTATCGGGACCACACCGTCTATCGGCGCGCTGGTGATGCCGACCATTTATCACGCTATCAAAACGCGCCATCCGCAACTGCATCTGCGTAACATCCCCGTTCATGACGCCGAAACGCAACTCAGCCAGTTTCAGAGCGATTTGATTATCGATAATCACATCTACAGCAACCGTGCGGTAGAGAATCATGTTCTGTTTTCTGACAAAATCGAACTGGTCTGTCGTCAGAACCACCCTTCCCTGACGCGCTCCCCGGCCCCTGAGGCCCTCGATGGCGCAGAACATAGTTTGTTAATGATCGAAGGGCAAAGCTTCACGCTCCTGCGCCAGCGTATCCAGGAACTGTTTCCCGACAGGCAAATCAGCTTTAGCAGTTACAACATTTTCACGCTGGCGTCGCTCATTGCGCACAGCGATCTGGTGGGTATTATGCCTGCGCGCTTCTTTACGCTGTTCAACCACTGCTGGCCGCTTCAGCGGATCCCTCACTCGTCCCTGAACCAGGAAAAAATCGACTTCTCACTGCATTACAACAAGTTGAGCTTACGCGATCCGGTACTGGAGAATGTCATCACGGCGATCCGCGACGCATTCTGAAAAAGAAATGTTGCGACCTGGTCAAAACTGATGCTGAGCAAATGGCACAAAACAACAACTATTTTACATTTTGCCGGCCACTCAGGCTGCTTTAAGACCCGTTTCAATGATATACTGCGTGTCGTTAATTCAAAAATAGTTGATAAATACAACATTCCCTTGAATTGAAACGCTTTCCCTCGTTATTCGCAACTGGAACATGCACGCTATGAGTAAACCCATTGTGATGGAACGCGGTGTTAAATACCGCGATGCCGATAAGATGGCCCTTATCCCGGTCAAAAATGTGGCTACAGAGCGCGAAGCCCTGCTCCGCAAGCCGGAATGGATGAAAATTAAGCTTCCAGCAGACTCCACTCGTATCCAGGGTATCAAAGCGGCAATGCGTAAGAATGGCCTGCATTCTGTTTGTGAAGAAGCCTCTTGCCCAAACCTTGCGGAGTGTTTCAACCACGGTACCGCCACATTTATGATCCTCGGCGCCATTTGTACCCGTCGTTGCCCGTTCTGCGATGTGGCCCATGGCCGCCCTGTGGCACCGGACGCCAACGAACCGGTTAAGCTGGCGCAAACTATTGCCGATATGGCCCTGCGCTATGTGGTGATCACCTCCGTTGACCGTGATGACCTGCGTGATGGCGGCGCTCAGCACTTTGCCGATTGCATTACCGCTATTCGTGAGAAAAGCCCAACGATTAAGATTGAAACGCTGGTGCCCGACTTCCGTGGCCGTATGGATCGCGCTCTGGAAATTCTGACCGCCACTCCGCCGGACGTTTTCAACCATAACCTTGAAAACGTACCGCGCATTTATCGTCAGGTGCGCCCGGGTGCAGACTATAACTGGTCACTCAAATTACTGGAACGCTTTAAAGAAGCGCATCCGGAGATCCCAACCAAATCTGGTCTGATGGTCGGTCTTGGCGAGACGAATGCCGAAATCATTGAAGTCATGCGTGATTTGCGTCGTCACGGCGTGACCATGTTGACGCTGGGCCAGTATTTGCAGCCAAGTCGCCACCACCTGCCGGTTCAACGCTATGTCAGCCCGGACGAATTTGAAGAGATGAAAGCGGAAGCGATGGCGATGGGCTTTACCCATGCTGCCTGCGGACCGTTCGTCCGTTCGTCTTACCACGCTGACCTGCAGGCAAAAGGGATGGAAGTAAAGTAATTTCGAAATAAATACTTACATTTCGCCCATAAAAAACCCGCTTAATCGCGGGTTTTTTCACGTCAGAGTAAGACGGATGAGCCTTTAGCTCCGGGTATTACTCTTTATGAGAGAGTTTTTCAGCCTGAATGTTGCCGTCTGCGTCTTTTTTCGCGCCCGCATCTTCATCATTCATCGCTTTTTTGAAACCCTTAATCGCCGTGCCCAGGTCTCCACCCAGTGTACGTAACTTCTTGGTACCAAACAGCAGAACGACCAGTGCAGCCACCACCAGCAGTTTGGTAATACTAATCTCACCCATAGATACCTTCTTAACTTAAAACAGGCGGCGTAGCGCGCCCTTAGTAACCTGAGAATATTAACGGTCATTTGACGCGCGCACACAATAGCAATCTGTAACGAGGTGAATCAAGCAGTGTTTAAAAAAACGTCATAATAATTGCGGTGGCACAAATCTGCGGTTACGTAATACCGGTAACTGTGCCCGCACCTGGTGGATCCGCTGTGCGGAAATCTCCGCCATAACAAGCGTCGGAACTTCTGCCGCAGCCGCAATTGTCACGCCAAAGGGGTCGATGATACGACTCTGACCAATGTTTTTGTTACCGCACTCCCCTGCGGCAATCATATAACAGGTGGTATCAAGAGCGCGGGCCGCCAACAGTGTTGACCAGTGGTGTTCCTTCAGCGCCCCTTTGACCCAGGCTGCCGGCAACACCAGGACTTCCGCGCCCTGCAACGCAAGCGCCATCGACAATTCGGGAAAGCGCAGGTCATAGCAGGTCATCAACCCTACCCTGAACCCCTCAACGTCAAGCAGTGGCGCGATGGCGTTGCCAGCGTCAACGTTACGGGACTCCTGAATGGAGAAGGCATCATAAAGATGCAGCTTGCCGTAGCTTGCCACGATTTTCCCCCCGCGCAGTGCCACCAGCGTGTTCACCGCACGACCGGGTCGCGAAGGGACATGAAGTGTGAGAATGGTGGTCATCGTATTCGATGCGCTTTCCCGCAACAGCTGTTTCAGAAAATCCCCCTCTAAATGCTGGGCGGATTTCACCGACAGGTCGGGATCCGAATCGTCTCGCGCCAGCAATGCCTCCGGCAGAACCAGCAGCGATGCGCCGTTTTCCGCCGCCTGCGACATGAGCGCGACGCAGGTATCTGCGTTCTTTTCCCACACAGGACTGACGGCAAATTGCCCAGCAGCAACTAACATAACTCCTCCGGTCAGGTTTATCACACTCGCCAACAATGATTATTCAGCGTTACACTTATCTTATATACCAACCAAATAGCAGGATTATGCAGTGTTACAACTTCTTTTAGCGGTTTTTATTGGCGGTGGCACAGGAAGTGTAGCGAGATGGATGCTCAGTATGCGGTTTAACCCTATGCATCAGGCGATTCCGATGGGAACCCTGACCGCAAATTTACTTGGCGCGTTCATCATTGGTATGGGTCTGGCATGGTTTAGTCGCATGACCAACATCGATCCCATGTGGAAGGTGCTGATCACAACCGGCTTTTGTGGCGGCCTGACAACATTCTCTACCTTTTCGGCGGAAGTGGTCTTTCTGCTTCAGGAAGGACGACTGGGCTGGGCAATGCTAAATGTGTTGGCCAACCTGTTGGGATCCTTTGCGATGACGGCGTTGGCGTTCTGGCTGTTTTCCGCCTCCAGCGCGCACTAGAGACCAAAAAAAACCCGCTAATAAGCGGGTTTTGAAATCTTGCTGACGTAAGCTTACAGAGCAGTTACGTTTGCAGCAGAAGGGCCTTTGGCACCGTTAGTGATTTCGAACTCTACACGCTGACCTTCAGCCAGAGTTTTAAAACCATTGGTCTGGATTGCAGAGAAGTGTACGAACACATCTTTGCTGCCATCTTCCGGAGTAATGAAACCGAATCCTTTGGACTCATTAAACCACTTAACGTTACCTTTAATCTTAGACATCAAAATTACCTTTACATGAAAAATAGACACAAATGCTGTGTCGGGTACCAGTACACCAATTGTGGTTCACTTTGTCCAGTCGAACTTTGGCAAAAAGTGATAAAAGTCGCGTTATTTTTTAGCATAAGCTTATAACGCTATGTTTTATATTATGTTTATTGCCATTCATCAGTTCAGAACTGAAAACGCATCCACGCAAAGTAGACGTTACCGTTGTTATAGGTACCAGGGATATAGGTCATCTGAAACGTCGCAGGACCGTAGCCAATGGAAGCTAACGGCAGCAGGACCGGAAGAGGAATGTAGTTCCAGTTGTCACGTGCCGTCACCCCGGCGGTAAAACCGAGTCCCAGATGGAAATTGTCATCCGGCAGAGGTCGCCAGGTACTCTCCCAGCCATAACCGCCAATCGGTTCCCATTTATTCCAGGAATCTTTGAAGGCCATAATGTACAGGCCGTGCCAGTTTCCCTTTTCATCCCAGCGCGACTGACCAAAACCGCCGCCCCACGGACGCTCGTTATAGCGGTCCGTTTTTTCCTTATCATAGGCAAAACGCGCGTGCCACGTAATAGCGGGAATATACAAATCATAATGCTCAGGCTGCTGCCAGGTTTCGGCAACATTGTCGGTAAAGGTATTAAACCACCCTTTTTCTTCCGCCACCGCCTGTGGCAGCATCGCTAACTGAATAAAAAGAAATGAAAAAAAGAGAAAATATTTTTTAGCTGCGCTCACAACATTTATTACCATTCTTAAGTTCAGTCTTTATTGTATCAAAAATAACTTGAATGAAACCTTAACAGCGGCAGCACTGACATGAATCAGATTGTTCTAAGATTTTGAATTCATCAATTAAACCACGCTCTTTGTAATGTTATTTATCGCTGAATTATCAGTCAGATATTGTCTGACTTTAACACAATTGCGGTAAAAGCACTCTTTAACCCTCACTAATTAACAACGAAGAAACAAAAACAAAACAAATCACAAACAACCAAGCATTTTCCGGAAAACAGGAAAATAAAATATTCCGTCTTCATCACCCTAACGTAAAAATAGCCGCTTACCGACAGTTAATCGTTCTGTTTATTGATTTTAATCAGCAAGTAGCACGCACTTATTCGGCACATTTTCACACCAACAATTGGCATTTTCTTAATTTTACTTCTGGTGTCCACGCGACAGGGGAAACAATGTTGACTTTTATCGAACTCCTTATTGGAGTTGTGGTTATTGTGGGTGTAGCGCGCTACATCATTAAAGGGTATTCGGCTACCGGCGTGCTCTTTGTTGGCGGTCTGGCGCTGCTGATTATCAGCGCCCTGATGGGCCATAAAGTGCTGCCCTCCAGCGAAACGTCTACGGGCTATTCCGCAACGGATATCGTTGAGTACGTCAAAATCCTGCTGATGAGCCGTGGTGGCGATCTCGGTATGATGATCATGATGCTCTGCGGTTTTGCCGCCTACATGACCCACATCGGCGCGAACGATATGGTCGTGAAACTGGCTTCTAAGCCGTTGCAGTACATCAATTCACCTTATCTGCTAATGATTGCCGCCTATTTTGTCGCCTGTCTGATGTCCCTGGCTGTCTCTTCCGCCACCGGGCTCGGCGTGTTGTTGATGGCAACGCTTTTCCCGATCATGGTTAACGTGGGAATTAGCCGGGGGGCCGCTGCGGCCATCTGTGCCTCGCCTGCGGCGATTATCCTTTCCCCCACCTCCGGTGATGTGGTGCTGGCTGCAAAAGCGGCCGAAATGCCGCTGATCGATTTTGCCTTTAAAACCACGCTGCCGATTTCCATTGCGGCGATTATCGGGATGGCGATTGCGCACTATTTCTGGCAGCGCTATCTGGATAAAAAAGAGAATGCTGCCCATGAAATGCTCGACGTGAATGAAATCACCACCACGGCACCGGCGTTCTACGCCATTCTGCCGTTTACGCCGATTATCGGGGTGCTGATTTTTGACGGCAAGTGGGGGCCACAACTGCACATCATTACGATTCTGGTGCTCTGCATGCTTATCGCTGCGGTACTGGAATTCGTCCGGGGTTTCAACACTCAGAAAGTGTATTCAGGACTCGAAGTGGCGTATCGCGGCATGGCCGACGCTTTTGCAAACGTGGTAATGCTGTTAGTCGCGGCAGGCGTGTTCGCGCAGGGTCTGAGCACGATTGGCTTCATCCAGAGTCTGATCTCCATCGCCACCTCGTTTGGATCGGCGAGCATCATCCTGATGCTGGTACTGGTGATTCTGACTATGCTGGCAGCAATGACTACCGGCTCCGGTAACGCGCCGTTCTATGCCTTCGTTGAAATGATTCCTAAGCTGGCGCAATCATCGGGCATCAACCCGGCGTACCTGTCGATTCCAATGCTGCAGGCGTCCAACCTGGGCCGTACGATCTCCCCGGTCTCCGGCGTGGTCGTGGCGGTGGCGGGGATGGCAAAAATCTCGCCGTTCGAAGTGGTAAAACGCACATCCGTACCGGTCATGGTCGGGCTGTTGATCGTTATCATCGCGACTGAAGTGATGGTTCCAGGTTCATCTTCCGCGGTGACGGGAGGCTGATTCAGGGCCAATGCCGGATGGTGGCGCTGTGCGTCTCATCCGGCCATACCGTCATTAACCGTGGTAAATACGCTGCGGTCTCCCCACTTTACCATGCACAATTTCCGCAATAATCAGATGCCGACTGGCGCAGTATTCGAGATACCGTCTGGCGGTCGTACGGCTGATGGTCAGCGCCTGCGCGACGGTTTCAGCAGTGTGCTGTACCTGCGGGTCAGCAAACAGCTTTTTAACCGCATTGAGCGTTAAGGCATCAATACCGGTGGGTAATTCATCTTTCGGCTCACCTCGCGCGTAGGCATTAAACATCTCATCAATTTGTCGCTGGCTGGCACTGTCGTTTTCTGCCAGCATCCGTCTACGCTGTTGATAACGGGTGAGCGTCTGTCCCAGGCGCTCATAAGCGATAGGTTTGATCAGATAATCAAACGCCCCGCTGCGCACGGCGTCCGCCACCGTTTCCATATCGCTGGCTGCGGTGGTAAAGACCACCCCGCCGGGATAATGCGACTCCGTCAACTCATGCAGCAGCGAGATCCCCTTCCCGTCCGGAAGGTAGTTATCCAGCAAAATGAGACCCGGTTTGAACCGTTCAATCATCATTCTTGCCTGCGCCAGATTACCGGCTAACCAGATCTGATGAAAACCAGGAATATGGCGGATGTACTCGGCATGCATCTCAGCAAGCAACATTTCATCTTCAACGATTAATAGGGTTAATGGTTCCGTCATTGTTCTTTTTCACTTTCGGAATAAAAAGAGAGAATAAGGTGCCGCAGGGATTATTATCTTCCAGAGTAATCATTCCGCCACAGCGCCCCACATAACTTGCAATCAGATACAGTCCGATGCCGTGCTCACCTGGCTCATCGGAACGGGTGCTCACACCTTGTTCGAATATTTTTTCGCGCAATGCTTCAGGGACACCGCATCCCTGGTCGGCAACTTCGATCACCACATCATCGCCTTCATCGCTCAGGTACAGTTCCACAACCTTATTCCCTTGCTCGGTACGCAAGCTGGCTTCAAACGCGTTATCAAGAAGATTCCCGACAATCGCCGCAAACTCGGTACTGTCCAGCCCTTCCGGCAGTTGCTGAAGCTGGCTTCCGGGAACGATCGTCATTTTGAGACCCAGTTCGCGCGCGCGCTGAACCTTACCAAACAGCAGACCCGCCACCTGGCGATCGGCAAACGCCTCGCGCAGGCTGTCGATCAGCTGCTGCTGCGCCTGCGACTCCCCCTGTACCATCTCCCTGACCCGATCGTATTCTTTCATTTGCAGCAGGCCATTGAGCGTTGACATCCAGTTCAGATGTTCATGTCGTAACGTTCTGAGGCTCTCTACATATTGCCTAATCTGTGTCAGTTGCGCGTTCAGGGTGGCGATTTCGTCTTTGCTGCGGAAACTGATGATCGCCCCCAGCAGTTCATTGCCTGAGCGGATCGCCTCGCGGTTGGCGATAACGCTCAGGCCATTGAAGTTCACCATTGCGTCCACACGCCTTTCAGCAATCTGCTCGGTAAAGAAATCCGACGGGCTCACCACTTCATGAATCGGTTTACCCAACCATTGTCGACCCGGCGAACGCAGACCGAGCATCTTTCTCGCACTGCGGTTAATAGCCGTAATATAGCCGTCCGGATCGACGGCTATCAGCCCTTCATATACTGAGCTGAACAGCGCTTCCTGCTGACGAACCACCCGGGCAATTTGCTTCGGTTCCATCCCCATCATCTGGCGACGGATGTGGGCGGCAAAAAACCAGGAGAGTAGCATCAGAACCACCAACAGCAGAACAAACACGCCAGCCATCGGCAGAATGAAGTCCAGCCGCCAGCTGTCAATTTTGCTGATCAGATAGCCAATGGAGACCACGCCGATGATGTTACCGCCATCATCAAAGATGGGCGTTTTTGCCCGCATCGCCAGCCCAATCGACCCCGTCCCGGTAATGAAATAACTCTCCCCTCTCTCCAGCGCGCCCGGTTTAGTGAATTGCATCGGGTAACCGATTTTCTCCGGATTAGGGTGATAAAGTCGAATAGAGTGACTATCGCCAATCACCACATAATCAAAATCGGTATCGCTCTGCAGTTTACCGGCAATGGTTGCCAGCCGTTGGTAATCGCGTGCCTTCACTGCCGCAATGACGCTGTCGTTGGCGGCAATAATCTTCGCCTGGTTCATCGCCATATCGCGGACATGTGTACTCAAATAATCCTCAAAACTGGCGGAAAAATACTGTGCCAGTGCGGCAATAATGAACACTGAGAAAACGAGAATAAGCAGAAAAATGCGTAACGGAAATGCCAGTCGGCGAAAAAAAGAAAACGGCTTTTTATTTTTTTGAACCAACATGACTGTTCCTTAATGGGCATTATTCGGTATAGTTAGCCAGCAAATGTAATAAAAATGTTCTATCCAAACACAGAAATAATAAAGACGATCGTTACAGATTCACCACATTAAATCAATTAAGTCATTTAACTCCACGTCACAATCTGCAATAAGAATAATTAAAAAACTTAAAACCATTAAACTCATAAAAACCATCTAAGCCTTTGTGAAATAAATCAAAATTTATCTCCAAAATACTCCTTACGATGTATGCGTTCGGGAAAAAAAGAAATAGACCTTTGCAAAATCGTCTTTTTCCCGGAATGAAAACAAAACGTTATCAAATAGTATTCTCATACAACATACGCACAATACTGGCAACAACAATATATCTTCAGGACTCATCCACTATGTTTGGTAATAATGTGTTCACGCGCGTCAAACGCTCAGAAAATATAAAAATGGCGGCGATCACGCAATTCCTGAAAGAAAATGATCTGAGCGTCGATACCACCGTTGAGGTTTTTATTACCGTTACCCGCGACGAAAAACTCATCGCCTGCGGCGGTATTGCCGGAAATATCATTAAGTGCGTTGCCATTAGCGAATCGGTACGCGGTGAAGGTTTAGCGCTCACGCTGGCGACAGAACTGATCAATCTCGCTTACGAAAGACACTGCACGCATCTCTTCATTTATACCAAAACAGAGTACGAAACGTTGTTCAGGCAGTGCGGATTTTCCACCCTCACCAGCGTTCCCGGCATCATGGTGCTGATGGAAAACAGCACCACGCGTCTGAAACGCTACGCGGAGTCGTTGAGCAAACTGCGTCATGACGGAAAGAAAATCGGCTGTATCGTAATGAATGCCAACCCGTTCACCAATGGTCACCGCTATTTGATCCAGCAGGCAGCGGCGCAGTGTGACTGGCTTCATCTGTTTCTGGTGAAAGAAGATACCTCGCGTTTCCCGTATGAGGACCGACTCGATCTGGTGCTTAAAGGCACGTCGGATATTGCGCATCTCACCGTCCATCGCGGTTCGGAATACATCATTTCGCGTGCCACATTCCCGTGCTACTTCATCAAAGAACAGAGCGTCATCAACCATTGCTACACCGAAATTGATTTAAAAATTTTCCGTCAGTATCTGGCACCCGCTCTGGGGATCACCCATCGCTTCGTCGGTACGGAACCGTTTTGCGGCGTAACCGCCCAGTATAACCACGATATGCGTTTCTGGCTGGAAACGCCGACCCTCCCCGCCCCGCCCATTGAACTGGTGGAAATAGAGCGACTGTGTTTCCAGGAGACGCCGATCTCCGCCTCTCTGGTGCGCAAACTGCTCGTGAAAAAAGATCTCACGGCTATCGCGTCGCTGGTGCCTTCAGCCACTTTGCAGTACCTGCAAAGCATGCCTGAACGCGCGCCCGCTCCCGCGACAGTCCGCCAAAAGACCCCCGCATTAGTAACAGGTGAAAAATGAAAATAAATCAGGCTGCCGTCGCAGGCACACTTGAGTCCGGTGATGTGATGATACGCATCGCCCCTCTCGATACGCAGGATATTGATCTGCAGATCAACAGCAGCGTTGAGAAACAGTTTGGCGAGGCCATTCGCGCCACCATTCTGGATGTTCTGGCGCAGTATGACGTGCGCGGCGTGCAATTGAATGTCGATGATAAAGGCGCACTGGACTGCATTTTACGTGCACGACTGGAAGCATTACTGGCACGCGCCAGCGGCATCCCGGCCCTGCCCTGGGAGGATCGCCAATGATTTCCGCTTCTTTACAACAGCGCAAAACGCGCACGCGCCGCAGCATGCTGTTTGTTCCCGGCGCCAATGCCGCAATGGTCAGCAACTCTTTCATCTATCCGGCAGATGCCCTGATGTTTGACCTGGAAGACTCCGTCGCACTGCGTGAAAAAGACACCGCGCGTCGCCTGGTCTACCACGCGCTGCAGCATCCGCTCTACCACGACGTCGAAACCATTGTGCGCGTTAATGCGCTGGATTCCGAATGGGGGATCAACGATCTGGAAGCAGTCGTTCGCGGCGGTGCTGACGTGGTTCGGCTGCCGAAAACCGATACCGCTCAGGATGTTATCGATATCGAAAGCGAAATTCTGCGTATTGAAAAAGCCTGCGGTCGCGAACCGGGCAGCACGGGTCTGCTGGCCGCCATCGAATCGCCCTTAGGTATCACCCGCGCCGTAGAAATTGCCCACGCCTCCGAGCGTCTGATCGGGATCGCCCTGGGAGCGGAAGACTACGTACGCAACCTGCGTACAGAACGTTCACCAGAGGGCACTGAATTACTGTTTGCCCGCTGCTCGATTTTGCAGGCCGCACGCTCCGCCGGGATTCAGGCGTTCGATACCGTCTATTCCGATGCCAACAACGAAGCGGGCTTTCTGCATGAAGCCGCCCACATCAAACAGTTGGGCTTTGACGGCAAATCGCTGATCAACCCACGCCAGATTGAACTGCTTCACAACCTGTATGCCCCGACGCAAAAAGAAGTGACGCATGCGCGTCTGGTCGTGGAAGCCGCAGAAGCCGCCGCCCGCGAAGGCCTCGGGGTGGTCTCCCTGAACGGCAAGATGGTCGACAGCCCGGTGATCGAGCGCGCACGTCTGGTGCTCTCCCGCGCAGAACTTTCCGGCATCCGCGAAGAATAAGGCAAAAACAATGACCCAGAAAAACGAACAGTTTCAACGACAGGAACGGGTAGCAGCCTGGAGTCGCCAGGCCGAAAGTGACCTTTCCACCTATACGAGCACCGCGAAACAAACTCTGCAGGCACAAAAACCGCGTGACCAAAAACTGTGCGCGAGTCTTGAAGAGGCGATCCGCCGTTCCGGTTTACAGGATGGCATGACCATCTCCTTCCACCACGCGTTTCGCGGCGGCGACCTGACCCTCAACCTGGTGATGGCAACCATTGCCAGCATGGGATTTAAAAACCTGACGCTGGCCTCCAGTTCCCTGAGTGACTGCCACGCACCGCTGGTCGACCATATTCGTCACGGCGTCGTCAGCCGCATTTATACTTCCGGTCTGCGCGGACCGCTGGCAGAAGAGATCTCTCGCGGCCTGCTGGCAGAGCCCGTCCAGGTTCACTCCCACGGCGGGCGCGTGCATTTGGTACAAAGCGGCGAACTCAGCATTGACGTGGCCTTCCTCGGCGTCCCGTCCTGCGATCCTTTCGGTAACGCCAACGGCTATACCGGTAAAGCGTGCTGCGGCTCACTCGGCTATGCCCGCGTTGACGCGGAAAGCGCCAACCAGGTGGTGCTGCTGACGGAGCAACTGCTGCCTTATCCACACAACCCGGCCAGCATCACCCAGGATCAGGTTGATCTGATAGTGCAAATAGACCAGGTCGGTGATGCCGATAAAATCGGGGCCGACGCCACCCGAATGACCACTAACCCGCGTGAACTGCTGATTGCCCGCAGCGCGGCAGAGGTCATCGCCCATTCCGGCTATTTCAAAGAAGGCTTTTCACTGCAAACCGGTACCGGCGGTGCCTCGCTGGCGGTCACTCGCTTCCTGGAAGACAAAATGCGCAGCCGCGATATCCGCGCAGATTTCGCCCTGGGCGGCATCACCGCCACTATCGTCGACCTGCATGAAAAAGGTTTGATTCGCAAACTGCTGGACGTACAGAGCTTTGACCGCAGCGCCGCTGAATCTCTGGCGCGCAACCCGAATCACATCGAAATCAGTGCAAATCAGTATGCCAACTGGGGTTCAAAAGGGGCCTCCGTTGACCGTCTGGACGTGGTCGTGCTGAGTGCACTTGAAGTCGACACCCAGTTTAACGTCAACGTGCTGACCGGTTCTGACGGCGTCATTCGCGGCGCGTCCGGCGGTCACTGCGATACCGCCGTCGCCGCTGCGCTGTCAATCATCGTCGCACCGCTGGTACGTGGCCGTATTCCAACGCTGGTAGATAACGTGCTGACCTGCGTCACACCGGGTTCCAGCGTCGATATTCTGGTTACCGATCATGGTATTGCGGTTAACCCGGCGCGTCCGGAACTGGCAGAACGCCTGAAAGACGCGGGGATGAAGGTCGTCTCAATTGAGTGGTTACGCGAACGTGCACAGCAACTCACTGGCGAACCTCGTCCAATCGAATTCACCGACCGCGTGATTGCCGTAGTGCGCTATCGCGATGGTTCAGTGATCGACGTTGTTCATCAGGTGAAGGAATAAGCCATGCACCTGCTCCCTGAACAGGCCACCCGCCACGCAGTTTCAATTCCCGAGCTACTCGTCAGTCGGGATGAGCGACAGGCACGGCAACACGTCTGGCTGGCGCGCCATCCTATTCCACTGGTCTCCTTTACCGTGGTAGCGCCTGGCCCGATTAAAGACAGCGAGCTCACCCGTCGCCTCTTTAATCATGGCGTGACCGCCCTGCGTACGCTGGCGGCGCAGGCGGACTGGCACATCAGGGAGCAGGCTGCACTGGCCTCAGCCAGCGGGCCGGAAGGCATGCTCTCGATTGAGGCACCGGCCCGTGACATCAAGCTCGCAACCATTGAGCTCGAACAGACTCATCCTCTGGGACGTTTGTGGGACATCGATGTGCTCACTCCCGGAGGCGAAATTCTCTCCCGCCGCCATTTCGCGCTTCCCCCTCGCCGCTGTCTGCTGTGCGAACAGAACGCGGCGGAATGCGCGCGTGGGAAAACCCATACGCTCTCCTTTCTGATCAACCACATGGAGGCGCTGCTGCATGCTGCCGATTCCCGATATGCCCGTTGAAACCACCGCCCTTCCCCACACGCTGGTTGACGCGTACGGCCATCTGGCGTGGCGCGCAATGCTGACGGAAGTCAACCTGACGCCAAAACCCGGGCTGGTCGATCGTCTGAACTGTGGCGCGCATAAAGACATGTCGTTGACGGATTTTCACCGCAGCGCGCTGGCCATTCAGGCCTGGTTGCCGCGTTTTATTGAATACGGTGCCTGCTGCGCGCAAATGCCAGCCGACGCCGTATTAAACGGCTTACGCCCGTTAGGTATGGCCTGTGAAGCCGACATGTTTCGGGCCACTGCGGGTGTGAACACCCATAAGGGCAGCATTTTTTCTCTCGGCCTGCTGTGTACCGCCATTGGCCGTCTACATCAGCAACTGCAACCCGTTACCCCGGAAACGATCTGTACCACCGCCGCCAGCTTTTGTCGCGGTCTGACCGAGCGCGAACTGCGCAATAACAATCAACAAATCACGGCAGGTCAGCGACTTTATCAGCAACTGGGATTAACCGGCGCACGTGGCGAAGCCGAAGCGGGATATCCATTGGTTATCCGCCATGCGCTTCCACACTATCGCGCCCTGTTAGCTGAGGGGCGCGATCCCGAACTGGCACTGCTCGACACCTTACTTCTGCTGATTGCGCGCAACGGCGACACCAACGTTGCCTCGCGTGGCGGTGCGGCAGGACTGCGCTGGATACAGCAGCAGGCAAACGCATTGTTACAACAAGGGGGCATCCGAACCCCCGCCGATCTCACTCATCTGCATCAGTTCGACAGCCACTGCATTGAACGCAATCTCAGTCCTGGCGGCAGTGCCGACCTGCTGATCGTAACGTGGTTTTTGGCCCAGATTTCTCAAATTAAACATTTACACAATTATTGAAAAGATCCTTTCCGGAGAATCACTTATGTCTTTATCGAAAGATACTATATGGAAGTTGTTTGCCCCCTTGATAATCATGGGCGTCATGTTTCTTATCCCCGTCCCGGACGGCATGCCCCCTCAGGCATGGCACTACTTCGCCGTTTTCGTGGCGATGATCGTCGGTATGATTCTGGAGCCCATTCCGGCTACCGCAATCAGCTTCATCGCGGTCACCATCTGCGTGATTGGCAGCAACTACCTGTTGTTTGATGCCAAAGAGCTGGCGGATCCGGCATTTGACGCCGGTAAACAAGCGCTGAAATGGGGTCTGGCAGGTTTCTCCAGTACCACCGTCTGGCTGGTGTTCGGCGCGTTCATCTTCGCTCTCGGCTATGAAGTCACCGGTCTCGGCCGTCGCATCGCGCTGTTTCTGGTGAAATTCATGGGTAAACGTACCCTGACGCTGGGCTATGCGATTGTCATCATCGACATTCTGCTGGCGCCGTTTACGCCATCCAACACCGCGCGTACCGGTGGCACCGTGTTCCCGGTAATCAAAAACCTGCCGCCGCTGTTTAAATCGTTCCCGAACGATCCGTCCGCACGTCGTATCGGCGGTTACCTGATGTGGATGATGGTCATCAGTACCAGCCTGAGTTCTTCGATGTTCGTCACGGGTGCGGCGCCAAACGTGCTGGGTCTGGAGTTTGTCAACAAAATCGCCGGTGTGCAGATAAGCTGGCTGCAGTGGTTCCTCAGCTTCCTGCCGGTCGGTATCATTTTGCTGATCGTTGCGCCGTGGCTCTCTTATGTTCTCTACAAACCTGAAGTCACACACAGTGCGGAAGTCGCCGCCTGGGCGGGTGATGAACTTAAAACCATGGGCACTCTGACGCGCAAAGAGTGGACGCTGGTCGGTCTGGTTCTGCTGAGCTTAGGCTTGTGGGTCTTCGGCGGCGAGGTGATCGACGCCACCGCCGTCGGTTTGCTCGCCGTTTCTCTGATGCTGGCACTACACGTGGTGCCGTGGAAAGACATTACCAAATACAACAGCGCCTGGAACACGCTGGTGAACCTTGCCACCCTTGTGGTGATGGCAAGCGGTTTAACCCGTTCCGGGTTCATCGACTGGTTCGCGGGTACCATGAGCACCCATCTGGAAGGTTTCTCGCCTAACGCGACGGTGATTGTGCTGGTGCTGGTGTTCTACTTTGCCCACTACCTGTTTGCCAGCCTGTCGGCGCACACGGCGACAATGCTGCCGGTTATTCTGGCGGTCGGTAAAGGTATCCCGGGCGTGCCGATGGAACATTTGAGTATCCTGCTGGTGCTGTCCATCGGGATTATGGGTTGTCTGACGCCATACGCAACGGGTCCTGGGGTGATCATCTACGGCTGCGGCTATGTGAAATCCAAAGACTACTGGCGTCTTGGCGCCATCTTCGGGGTTATCTACATTGCGATGCTGCTGCTGGTTGGCTGGCCGATTCTGGCGATGTGGAGCTAGTCCTGACGTAAAACGCTGAATGGATCAAGGCCCGCGGGGTAAACACACCTCGCGGGCTTTTTTTATGGTTAAATAGATACTATTCAGATTTTATATAAGTTCAGAACCATCATGAAACCGACCTGGCAAAAATGGGGGTGGCTCGCCGCCTCACTCCTCCCTCTTTCTTCGGCAACCGCCAACGAATTACAGCCCACGCAGTACGGCGATTTCGACCGTTACGTGCTGGCACTCTCCTGGCAGACGGGATTTTGCCAGAGTCAGCATGAGCGCGACCGCCGCGAGCCTGATGAATGTCGCCTGCAAAAAGAGACCGCTAACAAAGTCGATTTCCTGACCGTTCACGGTTTGTGGCCAGGATTGCCGAAATCCATCGCGTCGCGCGGGGTCGATGAACGCCGGTGGATGCGCTTTGGCTGCGCCACGCGTCCCATCCCTAATCAGCCAGAAGCGCGCGCCAGCCGTAAATGCGCGGCACCCGAAACGGGCCTGTCGCTGGAAACGGCCGCCAAACTCAGTGACGTGATGCCGGGTGCAGGCGGACGTACTTGCCTTGAGCGCTACGAATACGCAAAACACGGTGCCTGTTTTGGCTTCGACCCGGATGCGTACTTCGGCACGATGGTGCGGTTGAACAAAGAGATCAAGGCCAGCGAGTTAGGGGTATTTCTCGGTGAAAATTACGGCAAGAGCGTGAGTCGCCGCGCCTTCGATGCGGCGGTGGCCAGGCGCTGGGGAAAAGAGGCCGTCAGCGCAGTGAAACTGAGCTGCCACGGTAATCCGGCTTACCTGACGGAGATCCAGTTCTCACTGAAGGCCACGACCATCAACGCGCCGCTCTCCGCTGACTCGTTCGCCCCGCAACCCCATCCGGGGAACTGTGGTAAACAGTTTATCATCGACAAAGTGGGTTACTGATTCACTGTCCCGGCGCGAAATCCGCGCCGGCGACAACGTCAACGTTTCGCGCGAGCATCCGGACGCACCAGGTCAAAGCGGTGCGACTCGCTGATCGCATAGTAGGCCGTCGGGCCACCGGCGCGCAGCACGGGCTGCGCTTTTGCGGTCTGGTAAACGCCTTCTTCCAGCAGCGTTTCAGCGATGTGAATCCCCACCACTTCGCCCAGAATCAGCCAGGTTTCGATGGCTTCCCCTTGCGCGGTCGTGAGCTGAATACTCTGCGACAGGCGACATTCAAAATTCACCGGACTTTGTGCAACGCGTGGCGCTTTCACCAGACGACTTTCCGCCTTCGTCAGCCCGGCGGCAAAAAATTCATCTTCGCCATGTGGCAGACTGGCGGAGGTTTCATTCATCGCGCTGGCTAACTCTCGCGTGGTCAGGTTCCAGACAAACTCGCCGGTTTCCATGATGTTACGTACGCTGTCTTTCCAGCCGGTGCTGGCAAAACCGATAATGGGCGGATGATAATTGAAACAGTTGAAGAAGCTGTAGGGTGCCAGGTTATCCCGACCAGCGGTATCCTGAGAGGCGATCCAGCCAATAGGCCGTGGACCAACAATGGCATTAAGCGGGTCGTGTGGCAGGCCGTGTCCCTGCGAGGGTTGATAGAAATACATAGTATTCTCTGATGAATGTGACGTCGGCGAAGCACGAATTGCGCTCCGCTCATCCCCCTAATAGAAGAGGATCAGCGTAGAGTAATCCGTTAAAGATTACGACTGAATAAAGTTAAGCAGATCCTGATTTATCTGCTGTTTATGGGTGGTGCAAATGCCATGGGAACCGCCCGCATAGACCTTCAGTTGCGCGTCAGGCAGTATTTCCGCCGCGACTTTGCCACAGGTCTCAAATGGGACAATTTGATCGTCATCACCATGAATAACCAGTGTTGGGATAGTCATTTTGCGCAAGTCTTCACGCAGGTCCGTTTCCGAGAACGCCTTGATGCAGTCGTACAGCGCTTTTATTGAGCCCTGTAATCCCTGCTCCACAAAGCTTTCCCGCACCGCTTTCGACTCTTTCGCGCCCGGACGGTTATAGCCATAGAATGCAGCGGTCAGCTCATAGAAAAAGGCGGCACGGTCATTGACAACCCCTTCACGAATGCCGTCGAAAACCGCTTCCGGCACACCGTTTGGGTTGAACTCGGTTTTCACCATAATGGGCGTCACCGCGCCAATCAATACCGCTTTTGCCACCCGCTGCGTCCCGTGTCGCCCGATATAACGCGCCACTTCGCCACCGCCGGTTGAGTGACCAACGTGCACCGCATTTTGCAGATTCAGGTGTGCGGTCAGTTCAGCCAGATCGTCCGCATACTGGTCCATATTGTGCCCCTCCCACGGCTGGGCTGAGCGACCATGTCCGCGCCTGTCGTGGGCTATCACCCGAAATCCTTTCGAGCCAAGAAAAAGCATCTGATCTTCAAAGGCATCAGCCGTTAACGGCCAGCCGTGGCTGAAGACAATCGGCTGGCCACTGCGGTTACCCCAGTCTTTAAAATACAGATAACTGCCATCTTTGAGAGTAATTTTGTCGTACTGGCTCATGAGATCTCCTGTAATAGAACACTGAGAGAGTGACGCGCCGCGGCGCGTGCTTAAAAAGCATAATGCAAATTTGAGAACGATCACGTTTATCGAATAAAATTCATACTAGTGATGCTTTTTTAGCTATTTACCCGAATGTGAACTAAATCACTTCAAACCCGGGGTAAGTCTCAGTATCATCTGGAGAGTTAAACCCTTGCCGCCAGACGGTGAGGGTTTTCTTTTGGGAATATTACCTGCGGCAAAACGCAGTACTGACGACATGGAGTAAAAATGTCCAGACCAACTATCATCATTAACGACCTTGATGCAGAACGCATCGATCGCTTACTGGAACAACCCGCGTATGCAGATTTACCCATTGCCGACGCGTTGAATGACGAGCTGGATCGTGCCCAAATGTGTTCGCCGGAAGCCATGCCGCATGACGTCGTGACCATGAACAGCCGCGTTAAATTCCGCAATCTCAGCGATGGCGAAATTCGCGTGCGTACGTTGGTGTATCCTGCGGCGATGACCGACAGCAATACGCAACTTTCAGTGATGGCCCCCGTCGGTGCTGCGCTGTTAGGCGTGCGTGTGGGCGACACCATTCACTGGGAACTTCCGGGCGGCGCATCCACCCACCTCGAAGTGCTGGAGCTGGAATACCAACCCGAAGCAGCAGGCGACTTCCTGCGTTAATCCCATCTGCATAAGCGACTTTCCGCTTTACCCAGAGGATGCGTTCGCATCCTCTTTCCGCCACTTTGCGTAAAATCACCCATTCTTCCTGGTTCGCCTTTCGCCTGACTCATCCACACTGAATCGGTTTCATTGACAGGTGCGGTCATGAACGAAACATTCAGCATATTACTGGGATTCCTCATCATGGCGGCGATCATCGTCGGGGCCGTGCTTTACCTGGAGAATCACTGGTAGCGAATGCACAAGGAATCGCCGCACAATGCGAAAAATCCCCTGCAGAAAGCAGACAGAATTATTATTATATGCTTGAATGATTTGAGTATTAATTAACAGGGAGAAACGGGTATGTATAAGACAATCATTATGCCGGTTGATGTTTTTGAAATGGAACTCAGCGATAAGGCGATTCGCCACGCTGAATTTCTGGCGCAGCAGGATGGCGTCATTCATCTTCTGCATGTGCTACCAGGTTCTGCCAGCCTGAGCCTGCATCGCTTCGCCGCCGACGTTCGTCGTTTTGAAGAACATTTACAGCATGAAGCCGAAACCCGACTGCAAACGATGGTCGGTCACTTCAGTATCGATCCTGCCCGCATCAAGCAGCATGTCCGCTTTGGCAGCGTCCGCGACGTGGTCAATGAGCTCGGCGAAGAGCTGAATGCAGACGTGGTGGTCATTGGCTCACGTAATCCGTCAATCACCACACACCTGCTGGGTTCTAACGCCTCAAGCGTGGTACGTCATGCGACACTGCCGGTACTGGTTGTGCGCTAACAGATGCTGATTAAACGGTAAAAAAGAGGCGCCTTATCGGCACCTCTTACATTTTGCAGGTGTAGTCTTACTTTCTTTTTTATACCGTTTTCGTACGAATCAGGTAATCAAAGGCGCTCAGAGACGCTTTCGCTCCTTCGCCGGTCGCGATGATAATCTGTTTGTACGGCACGGTGGTACAGTCGCCCGCGGCGAATACGCCCTTCACGCTGGTTTCGCATTTCGCGTCGATGATGATTTCACCCATCCGGTTGCGTTCAATCGCCCCTTCCAGCCAGGTGGTGTTTGGCAACAGACCAATCTGAACAAAGATGCCCGCCAGCTCCACGTTGTGAACATCGCCACTCACGCGGTCGCGGTATTCCAGACCGACCACTTTCGTGCCATCGCCTTTCACTTCCGTCGTCTGGGCGTTCAGGATGATGTCGACGTTTTTCAGGCTGCGGACTTTATCCTGCAAAACCTGGTCGGCCTTCATTTCTGGGGCAAATTCCAGCAGGGTTACGTGTTCCACGATCCCGGCGAGATCAATCGCCGCTTCCACGCCGGAGTTACCGCCGCCGATCACTGCCACGCGCTTACCTTTAAACAGCGGGCCGTCGCAATGCGGGCAATAGGTTACGCCTTTGGTACGATACTGGTCTTCACCCGGTACGTTCATGTTGCGCCATTTCGCACCGGTGGCGATGATAATGCTGCGCGCTTTCAGTACCGCCCCGGACGCCGTTTCAATCTGATGTAAACCGCCTTCGCTGGCCGCTGGCACCAGTTTACTGGCGCTCTGGCTGTCTATCACATCGACGTCATAATCATCGACGTGGGCCTTGAGTGCGCCGGCCAGTTTCTGCCCTTCTGTTTTCGGTACAGAAATGTAGTTTTCGATATCCACGGTATCGAGCACCTGACCGCCGAAGCGCTCGCCCATCAGGCCGGTACGAATGCCTTTACGCGCGGAGTAGACCGCCGCTGCCGCGCCCGCAGGGCCGGAACCGACGATCAGAACATCATAGGCATCACGCTGACTCAGTTCTTCGGCGGCGCGTTTTTCAGCACCAGTATCCACTTTCGCCACGATTTCCGTCAGCGTCATGCGACCCTGACCAAACTCTTTACCGTTAACGTACACGGCCGGAACGCCCATCACATTACGCTCGGTGATCTCGTTCTGGAACGTGCCGCCATCAATTGCCGTATGCTTAATGCGCGGGTTCAGCACCGCCATCAGGTTCAGCGCCTGCACCACGTCCGGGCAGTTATGGCAGGAAAGTGAGTAATAGGTTTCAAACTCAAAATCACCGTCAATATCGCGGATCTGCTCAAGCAGAGACTGCGCTTCTTTTGACGGGTGTCCACCGGTCCACAGCAGTGCCAGAACCAGTGAGGTAAATTCGTGGCCCAACGGGGAACCCGCAAAGCGCGGCCCCTGATTTGAACCCGGATTGGTAATCAGGAAAGAGGGCTTACGTACGGCTAAGCTGTTGTCTTCTTTAAAGGTGACTTTCTCTGACAGTTCGGCGATTTCAGCCAGCAGTTCCTTGATTTCTGCCGATTTAGCGCTGTCATCCAGCGTAGCAATCAGCTCAACAGGTTTGGTCAGTTTCTCAAGATAGGCCTTGAGCTGGGTTTTCATATTTGTGTCGAGCATTCTTCTTCCCTCTCTGAAAACATCATCATGCAAGCTGCCTTAATCGGGCTGCGTGAATGCAACTTGCATCATGGGGTTTGGAATAAAACGGGTGCGTAATGCACCCGTTTGTTGCCGGGTGGCACTTCGTTTACCCGGCCTACGATGTTGTAGGCCCGATGTGTAGGCCGGATAAGCGCAGCGCCATCCGGCTTCGAAGCGCCTTAAAGGCTTAGATTTTACCAACCAGGTCTAAAGACGGTGCTAAAGTCGCGTCGCCTTCTTTCCACTTAGCCGGGCACACTTCGCCTGGGTGAGAAGCGACATACTGAGCGGCTTTGATTTTACGCAGCAGGTCAGAAGCATCACGGCCGATACCTTCAGCGGTAACTTCGATCGCCTGGATGATACCCTGCGGGTCAACAACGAACGTTGCGCGGTCTGCCAGACCTTCATCTTCACGCATGTTGTCGAAGTTACGGGTCAGGGCGCCAGTCGGGTCACCGATCATCGCGTATTTGATTTTGGCGATGGTGTCAGAGCTGCTGTGCCATGCTTTGTGGGTAAAGTGGGTGTCGGTAGAGACAGAGTAAACGTCTACGCCCAGTTTCTGCAGCTCTTCGTAATGGTCTGCAACGTCGCCCAGTTCGGTCGGGCATACGAAAGTAAAGTCAGCCGGATAGAAGAAGAAGACGCTCCAGCGGCCTTCAGTATCTTTCTCGGTCACTTCAATGAATTCACCGTTTTTGAACGCCTGGTTTTTAAAAGGTTTAATTTTTGTATTAATCAAAGACATCTGTACTTCCTCCGTGTTTTCGTTGAGGGATACGTTACCGAAGATTGACCGACAGGGCTAATGCGTTTCCTTTATCAAATCAATAAGCGTTAACTAACAAACCTCTCAATTCAACGTTGTGAACGTGCGATGACGCAAAGTAAAAAGGGCCGCCTTTGCAGGCAGCCCCGTTACCTGAACTACCCGTGGGTAACTTCAGCGCCAGTGAAACTGGCTATGTGTTGCGCTCTACATTACCTTAACAAAGGCTGTAACAGCGAGAAGGATTACACCACCCCACTCCTGAAAGGGCAATGTTCCTGGCTGAGGTCTTACCTATGGCTGTGATAGGTTTTCTCACCTCACTCGCAATCGCTCTGATTTATAAGGATAAAAGATGTTAAAACGTACGTTTTTGCTCTCCCTCTTCCCCCTCTTTGCCTGGGCCGAAGACCTGCCTGCGCCGGTCAAAGCGATAGAAAAACAAGGCATTACTATTATCAAGTCGTTCGATGCGCCCGGCGGGATGAAAGGTTATCTCGGGAAATACCAGGATATGGGCGTCACTATCTACCTGACGCCTGATGGCAAACAGGCCATTTCAGGCTACATGTACAATGAAAAAGGGGAAAACCTGAGCAATCAGTTGATAGAGAAAGAGATCTATGCGCCCGCCGGGCGAGAAATGTGGCAGCGCATGGAAAAAGCCAACTGGTTACTGGATGGCAAGAAAGACGCCCCGGTGGTGCTCTATGTTTTTGCTGACCCATTCTGCCCGTACTGTAAACAGTTCTGGCAACAGGCGCGTCCGTGGGTGGAGTCGGGTAAAGTACAATTACGTACGCTACTCGTCGGCGTCATCAAGCCAGAGAGTCCTGCCACTGCCGCGGCCATTCTGGCGTCGAACGATCCGGCGAAAACCTGGCATGATTACGAAGCCTCTGGTGGAAAAATGACGCTCAATGTGCCCAAAGCGATTTCGCCGGATCACATGAAAACCCTCAATATGAACCAGAAAATCATGGATGATTTAGGCGCGAACGTCACACCCGCGATTTATTATATGAGTAAAGATAACGTCCTTCAGCAGGTCGTTGGTTTACCCGAAAAAGCGCAGCTGGATGCCATGATGGCGCAACCATAATTAATATGGGTAATTATATTCAATAAAATATAATTACCCTGAATAATTTTAACCGCAAAATTTAACTCTTCTCGTAACGTAAACACGGCATAAAGAAATTTTCTTTTGTATAAACCCCTTTTGTTAACCACGTCGACTCACATAGCGGACTTTTGATATCAATTACAATATATTCATAATTAATATATTAATTATGAATTAATTAACTTATTGAATTTATTTAACCATTGCGCGCATACAAAAAAGACTTATATTATAGAGGGATATCTATTCCAGACGTACGACTTTAACGTTTAAGGATAAGCGATGCATGTCTGTTTATAAAATATCATTAAACCAAAATGTTCTGGAAGCCGCTGAAGAACGCATCATCTGGACTCTCGAAAATCTTCCCCGCGTGTGTGTTTCCTTTTCCGGTGGCAAAGATTCCGGACTGATGTTGCATCTGACGGCAAATCTTGCACGTAAGCGACACAAAAAAATCAGCGTATTGTTCATTGACTGGGAAGCGCAATTTTCCTGTACCATTAGTTATATTAGCGCCTTGCGCGAAATGTATGCCGATGTCATCGACCATTTCTATTGGGTTGCCCTTCCGCTTACCACCCAAAACTCACTGTCTCAGTTTCAACCTGAATGGCAGTGCTGGGAACCCGATACCCAGTGGGTTCGCCAGCCGCCGCCAGACGCTATCACCGATCCGGGCTATTTTTCCTTTTATCAACCCGGCATGACCTTCGAACACTTCGTGCGTGAATTTGCCGACTGGTTTTCGAATAAACGCCCGGCGGCCATGATGATAGGCATCCGGGCGGATGAGTCTTACAACCGTTTTGTGGCGATCGCCAGTTTACGCAAACAGCGTTTTGCCGATGACAAACCCTGGACGACCGCCGCACCTGGTGGACATACCTGGTACATCTATCCGCTGTATGACTGGAAAACGGCCGATATCTGGACCTGGTTTGCTCGCACGAATCTGCCCTGTAATCCGCTCTACAATCTGATGTATCAGGCCGGTGTCCCGGCCCGTTACATGCGCATTTGTGAACCATTTGGTCCCGAACAGCGTCAGGGATTATGGCTCTATCACGTTGTTGAACCCGAAAGGTGGGCGGCAATGTGCGCACGTGTCAGTGGCGTCAGAAGCGGTGGGATCTACGCAGGGCAGGATAATCACTTCTATGGCCATCGAAAAATACTCAAGCCCGACCATTTGAGCTGGCAGGATTACGCCATGATGTTACTGCTCAGCATGCCGGATAACACCGCTGAGCATTACCGTAACAAGATCGCCGTCTATTTACAGTGGTACAAGAAAAACGGCCTCGGAGAGATCCCGCAAACGCAGCCTGGCGATATTGGTTCGAAAGATATCCCCTCCTGGCGACGCATCTGCAAAGTGCTACTGAACAATGATTACTGGTGCCGGGCACTCTCTTTCAGTCCAACCAAACCGAAAAGTTACCAGCGTTATAGCGAACGCATGAAAGCGAGACGCAAGGAGTGGGGAATTTTATGCAACAACGATTGACACAGGATCTCATTGGCTTTCTCTCTGGCCTGTCTGAAGAAGAAAAAATCAAGGCTATCAATGATTTCAGAATGGCGATTCACAGCGTCAGTCCGTTTCGTGACGAACCGGTTGATTGTGTGCTGTGGATAAAAAACGAGCACATTTCACCTAACGATTACAACCCCAATAACGTTGCTCCGCCGGAGAAAAAGCTACTGCTGAAATCCATCGAAACGGATGGATTTACCCAGCCTATTGTTGTCACCCAGTCCAGCCCGGAAGAGTACGAGATAGTCGATGGCTTTCATCGCCATGAACTGGGGAAAGGCAAAGCTTCGCTCAGGTCCCGTCTCAAAGGCTATTTACCCATTACCTGTCTGGAGGGAAGTCGTCACGACCGCATGGCAGCGACCATTCGCCACAACCGCGCCCGTGGACGGCATCAGATCCACGCGATGTCTGAAATCGTGCGTGAACTGGCGTTGCAGGGATGGGAAGACGAAAAAATCGGTAAAGAACTGGGGATGGACGAGGATGAAGTCTTGCGCCTGAAACAGATCAACGGTCTTCAGGAACTGTTTGCCAGTCGGCGGTTTTCAAAAGCCTGGACGGTAAAATAATCGGCTTGTGCCGGATGACGCGCTTATCCGGCCCGAATTTTCTCACACTTAACAGCAGCGCGCCCCACCTTTTCCGCCATAGCGAGCATCCTGCCGCTCGCGGAAAAACTCCTCGTAGGTCATTGGCGTCTGATCCGGATGGGTCATCCGCATATGCTCAACGTAGTTGTCATAGTCAGGCACACCGATCATCAGTTTCGCGGCCTGGCCCAGATATTTCCCGGCTTTCGAAAGCGTATCAAACATCATTACCACCTGTCAGAAAACCCCTCTCCCGGCAGGAAGAGGGGGAATGATTACACGTTAATGCGCGCCTTTGGCCTGCGCAACGATCTCTTCCACATTTTCCGGCATCGGCTCATACGGCGTCTCTTTCGCCGTTGGCTTGTCCTCTTTAAGTGCGGCAAGCGCCGTCTTAATGGAGAATAGCGCCAACACCACGACCACCACCATGAAGAAGATAGTCAGGCCCGCATCCAGACGGTTGTTAAACACCAGTTGCGCCAGCTGCGATTCGGTGTACTGCGGCGGGATATTACCGCTGTCGATCATCGCCTGGAACTTATTGGCAATCGCCAGGAAGCCCACTTTTGTATCCGGGCTGAACGATTTCTGCCAGCCCGCCGTCAGAGTACAAATCAGCAGCCATGCGGTCGGCACCAGTGCCACCCACGCATAACGCTGACGTTTCATCTTGAACAGGACAACCGCACAGAGCATCAGTGCCATACCCGCCAGCATCTGGTTGGCGATACCAAACAGCGGCCACAGGGTATTAATGCCGCCTAATGGATCCACCACGCCCTGATGCAGGAAGTAACCCCACGCCAGCACGCACAATGCGGTCGCCAGCAGGTTGGCAGGCAATGAGTCCGTACGTTTAAGGCCAGGAGATACCACGCCCAGCAGGTCCTGAAGCATAAAGCGCGCCGCACGCGTCCCCGCATCGACCGCCGTCAGAATAAACAGCGCTTCGAACAGAATGGCGAAGTGATACCAGAAGGCGACATCCATCATGCCGCCCAACGCGCCGTGCAGGATATAGGCCATCCCCACCGCCAGCGTTGGCGCACCACCCGCACGAGAGATAATCGACTGCTCACCCACTTCGTTGGCAATCTGATGCAGCGTATCCGGCGTAATGGCAAAGCCCCAACTGCTAACCACCTGAGCGGCAGAAGCCACCACGTCAGTGGTGCCGGCAGGAGCCAGCACGGCCATTGGGCTGTTCATGGCAAAATAGACGCCCGGATCGATGATACAGGCAGACACCAGCGCCATAATGGCGACGAACGATTCCATCAACATCCCGCCGTAGCCGATAAAGCAGGCCTGGCCTTCGTTCGCCAGCATCTTCGGCGTAGTCCCGGAGGAGATCAGCGCGTGGAAACCCGAAACGGCGCCACAAGCGATGGTGATAAACAGGAACGGGAACAGGTTACCCGTCCACACCGGTCCGGTACCATCGACAAATTTAGTCAGCGCAGGCATCGTCAGCGTCGGGCGCATGATCAAAATACCCACCGCCAGACCGACAATCGTACCGATTTTCAGGAACGTAGAGAGGTAGTCGCGCGGAGCCAGCAGCAGCCACACCGGCAGTACCGCCGCCACGAAACCATAGCCCACCAGCATCCAGGTTAACTGGACGCCGGTGAAGTCAAAGTACGGTGCCCAGGTTGGACTTTCCGCGACCCAGCCGCCGGAAATAATGGCAAAAACGAGGAACACCAGACCGATAACCGACACTTCGCCGATACGCCCCGGACGCAGGTAGCGCAGATAGATCCCCATAAAGATCGCCAACGGGATGGTGAACGCGACGGTGTAGGTTCCCCACGGACTGTGGGTCAGCGCTTTCACCACGATCATCGCCAGCACCGCGAGGATAATCACCATGATCATGAAACAGGCCACCAGCGCAATTACCCCTGCGGTTGGCCCCATCTCTTCTTTGACCAGTTCACCCAGCGAGCGGCCATCGCGACGGGTTGAAACAAAGAGCACCATAAAATCCTGAACCGCCCCGGCTAAGACCACGCCGGCCAGCAGCCAGATCATGCCCGGCAGATAACCCATTTGTGCCGCCAGTACCGGTCCGACTAACGGACCCGCGCCGGCAATCGCCGCAAAATGGTGACCGAACAACACTTTCTTGTCGGTGGGCACATAGTCAAGCCCGTCGTTATGGCGTACCGCAGGCGTCATACGCGTCGGGTCAACCGCCAGCACATTTTTGGCAATGTACAGACCGTAGAAACGATAGGCGATGAGATAAACACAGACCGACGCCACGACTATCCACAGCGCGTTGATCTGTTCCCCACGGTTTAGCGCAATATAGCCCAGAGCAAATGCACCCATTACCGAGAGCACTGTCCAGATGAGGTATTTCCCTGATTTATTCATGGTTGTTATCCGTTTGCGTGTTCCAGAGAATAGAGATGTTACATTTTGTTTCTATAACATCTTTTCTGGCTTTAACAACCTGACAACCCGATAAACCTGAAGTATCACCGACTATTTACATTGCATTGTTAACTGGATCACTTCATTCACCAGCTAACGCTGCAATCTCATGACATTACGCGCGCTCAGCCCAGTACCATCGTTCCCAGTCGGCAGGTACAGCACCGCCGACCTTGTTCATCAAACACCGCGATTTCCCAGCTTTGGCTTTGCCGCCCCAGATGCAGCGGCTGACAGACTCCGCGCACCTTGCCTTGCGAAACCGCCCGGTGATGAGTGGCATTCAGTTCTGTCCCGACGACGCACTGCCCGTCGCGAGTCATCAGATAACCTGCCATTGAGCCTAACGTTTCGGCCAACGCCGCCGAAGCCCCGCCGTGCAGTAAACCAAACGGCTGATGCGTGCGGGTATCCACCGGCATTTCCGCCTCCAGCACGTCATCACCGAGTCGGGTGTAGACAATGCCCAGATGCGCCACCATCGTGTTCTGGCTGGTGGCGTTCAGTTCGTCGAGCGTTAAGTGACGTTTCCAGATCATCGTTACGCTCCCAACGTGGAGCCACCGTCCACTACGATATCCTGCAACGTAATGTGGCTGGCCAGATCGGAAGCGAGGAACAGAATAGTGTTGGCGATTTCCTGAGGCCGGGCAATCTTGCCCAGCGGAATACCGAGCTTGAACTGCTCACCAAAGCCGCGAATACGCTGCTGTTCCGCGTCATCACTGACCCACAGCGTGCGCTGCATGTCGGTATCCGTGGAGCCGGGTGACACCAGATTACAGCGTACCCCGCTGCCCGCCAGCTCCAGCCCGACGGTCAGCGCCAGACTTTTCAGTGCTGCCTTCGACGCGCCATAGGCGCTCATGCCGATGCGTGGCGTATGGGCGGCATCAGAAGCCACAGTCACTATCGCCCCGCCCTGCTGACGGCGAAATTGCGCCATTGTCTGCTGGAACAGATTAAAGGCGCCGCCGACGTTAACCGCAAACGTCTGCTGCCAGTCATGCGGGCTCAGCGCGTCAGTTGCGCCCATACGTAAAATCCCGGCAGCGTTTACCAGCACATCCAGCCGTTCGGTGTGCGCCAGCACGCGCTGGCATACCTCAGCCACCTGTCCGGCGTCTGCCACATCCATCACTTCAGTGGTAAACGGATAATCCTGCAAAGCGAACTCACGATCGAAGCCCGTGACCTGCGCCCCGGCCTCGACAAACGCCAGCGCCGTTGCGTAACCAATGCCTTTACCTGCGCCAGTGACCCACACCGTTTTGCCGCGAAAATCGAATCCGGCCATTAACGCACCTCACGGGAAAGCAGTGCCCACCAGGCATCAATGGTCGGATTTTTCGCCAGCATCACAAAGTCGATATCGCCATGCACTTTACGCCAGCGCGCCGCCAGCGCCATCATCCGCACGGAGTCCAGACCGTAGTCGATCAGGTTCTCATCATCCATCGGTTCATCAGACTCATCGAGCAGCGGTAAAATCTGCGCCCGCAGTTCATCTTTGCTGGCCGGTACCGGCGAGGGCAGTAGCTCCTGAGTCATCACGACGCGACCTGAACGTCCTGCAACATACTTCAGCGACATGAGGTGCTCCTCACGGCTGAAATCAGCCAGCGCATCCGCCACCATAAACGGCTTGATATCGCGCATAAAGGCGTCCGTCGCCGTGGTCATGCAGCCGATGTGCGCATACACCCCGGTGATAATCAACTGGTTGCGTCCGGTCTCTTTCAGCATCAGTTCAAGCGGGGAACGGTGAAAGGCGCTGTAGCGCCATTTCACCAGCACGTTATCGGCTTCATCGGGTGCCAGCGCGGCGACCACTTTTTGCTGCTCCGGCGAGCGCGTGAGTCCCGGTCCCCACATGTCGTTAAGCAGGGCGCGATCTTCGTCGCTTTGATCCTTCGGCTGCGCGGTGTAATAAACCGGAATGTTGTGCGCTTTACAGTAACTGCGCAGGGCGGCGATATTGGCGATCACCTGCGCCATCATCGGACAGTTTTCACCCCAAAAGCTGACGAAGTAGTCCTGCATATCGTGGATCAGCAGCGCCGCACGCTCCGGGTCAAACGCCCAGTTGACTTTATTAACCGGAACATCAAGCGCGGTTGGCAGCGCGTAAGCCTGCAGTTTAGGAATTGCCATTGCGTGTTCTCCTTCAGGCCGAACGTATTGCCAGCCACTGACGTAATTGTTTTTTATCGACTTTCCCGACCGGGGTCAGAGGCAGCGCCTCAACGGTTTCCACCCGGTCCGGTAACTTGAATTCAGCAACGCCCTGCTCACGCAGGAAACGGCGCACCTGTACCGCGCGTAGCGGTTCTTTTACCACCAGATACGCGCAGCTTTTCTCACCCATCAGTTCATCTTCCATACTCACCAGCGCCGCATGGATCACCGCCTGATGACGCAGTAACAGGTTTTCTATCTCTTCGGCTGCGATCTTCTCGCCGCCGCGGTTGATCTGATCTTTCTCCCGTCCCTGCACGGTGATGTAGCCATCCTCGTCGATAGAGATAAGATCGCCTGAGCAGTAGAAACCGTTGGCGTCAAAGGCGCTGGCGTTATGCTGCGGGCTCTTGTAGTAGCCACGAAAGGTGTACGGGCCGCGCGTCATCAGCCGCCCGATTTCTCCCTGTGGCAATGGGTTGCCATCGGCATCCGCCACCCACACTTCATCATCCGGACACATCGGACACCCCTGGGTATTAACGATCCGCTCCAGGCTGTCGTCGAGACGGGTGTAGTTCACTAAGCCTTCCGCCATGCCGAAGACCTGCTGCAGCTGGCAGCCAATTTCGGCCGGGATCCGCGCCGCCAGCGAGGCTGACAGGCGCGCACCGCCAACCTGCAACAGCGTCAGCGAAGCCAGTTGCGCGTTACTGCCCCACTCGTTAATCGCCTGTAACCACAGGCTGACCGCAGGCGGCACCAGCGCCGTCGCGTTAATCTGATGTTTTTCAATCAGCGGGAAGCACAGCGTGGCGCTCGGATCCGCTGCCAGTACCACGGTGCCACCGGCGAGAAATACCCCCAGCGAGCCGGGAGAACTCATGGCGTAGTTATGCGCAGCAGGGATCGCACATAAAAAACGCGTATCGGCAGTGAAGTGACAGATTTCATTACTGCGGCGTACGCTGTAGTAGTAGTCGTTGTGGGTTCGCGGGATAAGCTTCGGCGTCCCGGTCGTGCCGCCGGAAAGCTGGAAGTAGGCCACTTCATCCGCGGGCGACGGCGTGGCGACAAACGCGTCTGCCGGTTGATTTATCGCCGCTTGCAGGCAGTGCTCACCGCTGTCATTGAGCAGATGCACCACCCGAATAGTCTTATGTTGAGTAATGAAGGCGTTCAGAAAATCATTGTCGGCAAACAGCGCGTGCTGGCGATCGGCAATCAGCAGCGCGGGTTCAATTTGCGTCGCATACGCGGTAAGTTCAGTGCGTTGATGGCTGAACAGGGCGAGAACGGGCGCGACGCCAAGCTTCAACAGCGCAAAGAACGTGATGTACAACTCCACCACATTGCCCAACTGCACCAGCGCGGTTTCACCGGGTTTGATCCCCTGGCGGCGCAGCGTACAGGCGAGGTTGTCCGCTGCCTGGTTCAGTTCACGGTAGCTCAACTGACGCTCGCCTTCGATGACCGCCATATGGTCGTTTTCCGCATGGCGGGTCAAAATGTCCGTTAGCGGCAGATCCTGCCAGTAACCTTTTTCACGGTAACGACGGGCAAATTCGTCAGGCCACCGGGTGAAAGGGATGTTCATCATCGCTCCTTAATGCAATCCAAAAACGTTCAACATGGTGGAAAGTTTGACGCCGGTTTCACGCCACTCTCCCACCGGCGAAGAGGCCGGGACGATCCCTGCACCCGCAAACAGGCGGACCTGGTTTTTACGTAACGTCGCACAGCGGATGGTCACCACCCATTCACCGTTGCCTTCGGCGTCGCACCAGCCGACGATGCCGCCAAACAGTTCGCGATCGAACGGCTCCAGTTCAGCAATCAACTGTTTCGCCGCCTGATGCGGGAAGCCGCTCAGCGCAGGCGTCGGGTGCAGCAGACAGGCCAGCGTCAGGGCGTTTTCTCCGGCATTGGCTTTGCCTTCAAACGGTGTGCCGAGGTGCCAGAGCGTTGGCGTGGTGATGAGCTGCGGAGAAGACGGCAGTTGCAGACTCTGACTGCGACCGCGCAGCACGGTTTTCATCGCCTGCGTAACCAGCTCGTGTTCATGGCGATCTTTCTCAGAGGCCAGTAGACGGTTTCCGGCTTCCCGGTCCAACACATCATCAGGCTGACGGCGCGCGGAGCCCGCCAGCGGCAGAGAACTAAAGCGATCGCCCTCTTTGCGCAGCAGCAGTTCCGGGCTCGCGCCGAGCAGAACGCCACCATCGTGCAGCGGGACATGGAAGTTGTAACTAACCGGGTTTTGCGCCACCAGACGCTCAAGCAGCGCACCGCTGTCGATCTCGGCATCGGTGGTGATATCAATCAGTCGCGACAGCACCACCTTGTCGACTTCCGGCGTCGCCGTCAGCGCGGCAGCGCGCGCGACCATCTCTTCAAACGTCTCCTGCTCTGGGATCGCTTTGCGCGCCGTAACGTTCAGCGCCTGATGGTCGGTGAAGTAACGTGATGACTGTTGTTTTTCCTGGCGAGAAAAGGGCTGCCAGCATTGGGGAATAAACAGTGACGATGGCTGACGGGTGTCGAACGGAATAGCCCCCACCATGACCGGGTTTGCGATACCCTGCGCGTTGGCATCGGCGAACATTTTTTGTAATTTTTGTTGGAAGGGGCTGTCTGGCGAATCGCCGTTCACGGCAGGTTCATCGAAGCGGGCGAAGCATCCTGACGTCGTAAAGCTCCGATACGGCGACATAAAGAAAAAGCGATGGGGTGCAAGTGTTGCCATAGTCTGCTGAACTTCCTCGGCCAAAGACGTATCCATATCATCCTCCAAAAATGATAAAGGTTTTAATAATGATTATCATTTATATTTTCGGGCGCTAACCTAAAAGCAAACAGGCGACATGTCAACTCTTGAGGTAGCACAAAGTGCGACTAACGCTTGCATCCCTTACGCTTAATAATGAAAATGAGAAGCATTAATAACTCAGCACAGGAACTGATTTGTGAGACTGCCTTCCCTGCCCGGCCTGCTCGTTACGCTCTTCGTTTTCGGATTCTCCTCAGCCCACGCCGCGGACTGGCCGCGTCAGGTGACTGACGTTCGCGGCAGCCACACGCTGGAACACAAACCTGAACGCATCGTCTCTACCAGCGTCACGCTCACTGGTTCATTGCTGGCGATTGATGCGCCGGTGATCGCCAGCGGGGCAACGACGCCAAACAATCGCGTGGCTGACGATCAGGGATTTTTGCGTCAGTGGGGCGACGTGGCAAAAGCACGCAAACTGACCCGCCTTTATATCGGCGAGCCGAACGCCGAAGCCGTGGCTGCGCAGATGCCCGATCTCATTCTGATTAGCGCGACCGGCGGCGACTCCGCGCTGGCCCTGTACGATCAGCTCTCCCCTATCGCCCCGACGCTTATCATTAATTACGACGATAAAAGCTGGCAGTCGCTGCTGACGCAGTTGGGCGACATCACCGGCCAGGAGAAACAGGCCGCCGCGCGTATTGCGGAATTCGATAAGCAACTGACCGTCGTTAAACAGCAGTTGGTACTGCCGCCGCAACCGGTGAGCGCGCTGGTTTACACCGCTGCGGCCCACAGAGCCAATCTGTGGACGCCAGAGTCCGCGCAGGGACAAATGTTGGAACAACTCGGCTTTACGCTGGCAACGTTGCCTGGCGGACTGCAGGCCAGTCAAAGCCAGGGGAAACGTCACGATATCATTCAGCTTGGTGGTGAGAATCTGGCGGCCGGACTGAACGGCGAAGCGCTGTTCCTGTTTGCCGGTGACGAGAAAGACGAGCAGGCAATTTACGCCAACCCACTGCTGGCGCATCTGCCGGCGGTACAGAACAAGCGCGTTTACGCCCTGGGCACCGAATCTTTCCGCCTGGATTATTACAGCGCGATGCGAGTGCTCGACCGTCTCTCCACGCTGTTCTAATCGCCATTGCCGGATAGCGGTTAACGCCTTATCTGGCCTGCCTCACATTATGCCGGTTCCGGCGGCGTCTGCCGGAATCGACGTAACTCACTGAGCAACAGCAGTAGTAGCAGTCCCACAATGACCAGGCCGAAACCGCTAATGCTCGCCGAAGCCACCGGCGTCATGACGGCTCCCAGACCGCCTAACAACGCCGCACCGATGGCATCTCCCGTGACGTTCTGCGCTGTCCACAGACCGTTGATGCGCCCTAACATATTTTCCGGCGTCTGCGTTTGCAGCATCGTGTACTGCAACAGCGAGCTGATGGCGCTCAGCCAGCCGAACAGCGCCAGACAGACCACTCCTAACCCCCAGACAGGCATCAGGGCAAACACGCCAATCGCCAGAAACGCCCCCACGCTCGAGGCCAGCATGATCAATCCCGGACGCACGCTGTGCGCCAGTTGCCCGCTGGTGAGTGCGCCAATCGCCGCTCCGAGCGGAATAGCGGCGTACAACATACCAATCTGCGCCGCCGACATCTGCCAGTTAATTGCCAGCGCCGGATAGAGCACGCGCACGGCGCTTGCCATCGTCAGCAGACCGCCAAGCAGCGCAATGCCGCCGATCAGCGGACTGGCAAGCAGGAAGCGAAACGCCGCCAGCAGCGATTTCAGCGGATGTTCACGTTGCTGTGGTGGAGGCGGCAGCGCCGGAAGGCTCAACAGCGGCAGTAAGGTGATAAAAGTGCCCGCCGCCGCCAGACCGTAGTTCCAGACCACGCCACCGGTGGCGAGCAGCAGTCCGCCCAGCATAGGCGAAATCACCGAGCCCAGACGTACCGTCAGCATGGTAATTGCCCCCGCCTGCATCAGATTTTCACGTCCCACCAGCGCAGGCGTCGCCGCCAGCAATGCCGTCACGCCCAGCGAGGCAAAAAAGCCGTCCCACAGGCCCAGCAGATAAATGGCGATCAGTGAGGGTTCTGGCAGCATCGCGTTCAGACACAGGCCGATGAAGCCAATGCCGCAGGTGCCGCGTGCCAGCAGGATCACTTTTTTGCGTTCATAGCGATCGGCCAGTACGCCGCCTACCATTAGCCCGACAAACATCGCGCTGCCGGTCAGCGTCACCGAGAGACCCACCTGCCAGGTGGAATGCGTCATCATCTGGATTTGTACGGGAACCGCAACGCCGAGCAGTCCGAGCGAGACAATAGAGATAAAACGGGCGAGGAAGACAGCGCGAAATGCCGGGTGTGTCTTCAGCAAACTGAGGTTGAGCAGCCAGGATTGTCGATTCATTACAACGCCTTAATGCGATCTTTTTTTCATTATCCATTCAATGGCTGCACATGCTAACATAATCAAATAAGATCGATAACGATAATTACTATCATTATCAGGGAAGTTGATATGTCATGTTCTGTTTCCGTGACGCGTGCCATTGCCGTGCCCGGATTGTTGTTATTACTGGTTATCGCCACGGCATTAAGTCTGATCATCGGCGCAAAATCCTTGCCCATCTCCGTGGTTGCACAAGCGCTCACCGGTACCTGTCAAAGTGCTGATTGCACTATCGTGCTGGATGCCCGTCTGCCGCGAACGCTGGCGGGACTGCTGGCGGGCGGTGCGTTGGGACTTGCTGGCGCGTTGATGCAAACGCTCACCCGTAATCCGCTGGCCGACCCGGGTCTGCTTGGCGTGAACGCCGGAGCCAGTTTTGCCATTGTGCTGGGCGCGGCGCTGTTCGGCTTTTCCACACCGCAGGAACAACTGGTGATGGCCTTTATCGGCGCGCTGGTGGCATCGCTGGTTGTGGCATTTACCGGCAGCCAGGGCGGCGGTCAGTTAAGTCCGGTGCGCCTGACGCTGGCGGGCGTTGCGCTCGCCGCCGTTCTGGAAGGTCTCACCAGCGGTATCTCCCTGTTAAACCCGGACGTCTACGATAGTCTTCGCTACTGGCAGGCCGGTTCACTGGATATCCGCAACCTGCAGACGCTCAAAGTGGTTATTGTGCCGGTACTGATTGCCGGTGCCACTGCGCTGATGCTCAGCCGGGCGCTGAACAGCCTGAGTCTGGGAAGTGATACCGCCACGGCGCTTGGCAGCAAAGTCGCACGCACGCAGCTCATCGGCCTGCTAGCCATCACCGTCTTATGCGGCAGCGCCACGGCGATTGTCGGACCGATTGCGTTTATCGGCCTGATGATGCCGCACATGTCGCGCTGGCTGGTCGGCGCCGATCACCGCTGGTCGCTCCCCGTGACGCTGATCGCCACTCCTGTTCTGCTGCTTTTTGCCGATATCATTGGCCGCCTGATTGTTCCCGGCGAGCTGCGCGTGTCGGTAGTGAGCGCCTTTATTGGCGCCCCGGTACTGATCTTTCTGGTTCGTCGTCGTCCGCGAGGTGCCGCATGATGTACGTATCGCGTCGCCTGCTGGTAGCGTGCCTGTTACTGACGGTCGGCTGCCTGTTCTTCGCACTCTGGGGCCTGCGTAGCGGTGCCGTGCCGCTGGAAATTCCTCAAATTATTGCCGCCTTAACCGGCGATGCGCCGCGCAGTCTGACGATGGTCGTGACCGAATGGCGCCTGCCGCGCGTGTTGATGGCGCTGCTGATTGGCGCGGCACTCGGCGTCAGCGGCGCGATTTTTCAGTCCCTGATGCGCAACCCGCTCGGCAGCCCGGACGTGATGGGTTTTAACACCGGAGCCTGGAGCGGCGTGCTGGTCGCAATGGTGCTGTTTGGTCAGCATCTGACCGCTATCGCGTTGGCGGCGATGGCCGGCGGTATTCTGACGTCTCTGGTAGTCTGGCTGCTGGCCTGGCGCAACGGTATTGAAACCTTCCGCCTGATCATTATCGGCATCGGCATTCGCGCCATGCTGTTTGCGTTTAACACCTGGCTGTTGTTGAAGGCTTCGCTGGACACTGCACTGACCGCCGGATTGTGGAACGCCGGATCGCTTAACGGCCTGACCTGGGCGAAAACCTGGCCTTCCGCACCGATCATTATCCTCATGCTGGTAGGTGCCGGACTGCTGGTGCGCCGCATGCGTCTGCTGGAGATGGGTGATGACAGCGCCTGCGCGCTGGGCGTCAGCGTGGAGCGCTCGCGACTCGCCATGATGCTGGTCGCCGTGGCATTAACCGCGGCAGCCACCGCACTGGCCGGCCCCATTTCCTTTATCGCGCTGGTTGCGCCACATATCGCCCGTCGCCTGAGCGGCACCGCGCGTTGGGGATTAACCCAGGCCGCACTCTGCGGCGCGCTATTACTGCTGGCGGCCGATCTGTGCGCGCAGCAACTGTTTATGCCTTATCAGCTTCCGGTGGGTGTAGTCACCGTGAGCATCGGCGGTATTTACCTTATCGCCTTGTTAATTCAGGAGTCCCGCAAAAAATGACCGAATCAGTAGCCCGTTTGCGTGGCGACCAGTTAACGCTGGGTTATGGAAAATTCACCGTTGCCGAAGACCTTAACGTCACCATTCCCGATGGTCATTTCACGGCCATTATCGGGCCAAACGGCTGCGGGAAATCGACGCTGTTGCGGACCCTCAGTCGGCTGTTGACGCCGACAAACGGTCACGTCTGGCTGGACGGCGAGCCTATCCAACGCTATCCGAGTAAAGAAGTGGCCCGGCGCATCGGCCTGCTGGCGCAAAATGCCACGACGCCGGGCGATATCACCGTGCAGGAACTGGTGGCGCGCGGACGCTATCCGCATCAACCGCTTTTTACTCGCTGGCGTAAAGAAGATGAAGATGCCGTGACGCAGGCAATGCGCGCCACCGGCATTACGCATCTGGCCGGTCAAAGCGTGGATACGCTGTCCGGTGGTCAGCGCCAGCGCGCATGGATAGCGATGGTGCTGGCGCAGGAAACGTCGATCATGCTGCTTGATGAACCGACGACCTGGCTTGATATCAGCCATCAGATTGATCTGCTGGAATTACTGAGCGAACTGAACCGCGAGAAAGGCTATACCCTCGCCGCCGTGCTGCATGACCTCAACCAGGCCTGCCGCTACGCCACCCATTTGATCGCGTTGCGGGAAGGAAAAATAGTCGCTGAAGGGGCACCAAAGGAGATCGTCACGGCGGAATTGATTGAGAAAATCTATGGGTTACGCTGCATGATTATCGACGATCCGGTGGCGGGCACACCGCTGGTGGTGCCGCTGGGCCGTCGTTAACCGATCGCCGGAAGGTGCTGAACCTTCCGGCCGTCTGTCAGACCAGACGTTCTTTGACAGTGGCGTCATCCATTTTACGCGCGGCCATTGCATGCTGGAGAAGCACGCCAGCACAGGCCGTAATTCCTCCCATGATTGCCGCCAACACGACCACGATCGTTCTACCCGGCCCCTGTTTTTTCACCGGTAATGATGGCTCAAGCTGGTATTTGAACGGCGAGAACTTCACGTCGTGGATATCGACGGATTCCAGTTGCTCAACATAATACTGCCGGTTTTTTAATTCAGCATTCAGTTCAGCCACATCCGTTACCGATTTTTCAATTTCCAGCTTTCGCTGGATCCCATCGGCGCCCAGAGAAATAGAAAAATCAGGATCGTCTTTCACCGCCTGGCCATTGCTGTAAACCGGTTTTTTAATTCCGGCTGCATTGGCAATCTCCAGTGAATAATTGAGTCGTTGAATATTGGTATCCAGTTGATTTTTAAGTTTCACGCGGTCCAGTGCCAGACGTTCTTTCTCAAAACGTGTTTTGACCTCCAGCTGATTGCGGATATTTTCCAGCGAATCCTGCACCACAATATCAGCAATAAACCGGATATATCCCGCCAGAACCTGCTGTGCCTCTTCTTTGGTAGGTGCCGTAAAACTCAACACCCAGGACGTATACAGCGCCGTTTCATTTTTCTTTCCGGCCTTGCTGTCCACCGCGTTCATCTTTTCACTCAGCGCGACGATGGCCCGATGCAATTCCAGTTCATTGATTTCCGCGCCTTTTAATTGATCCATTACATAGGGAGATGAGCGTAAATATTGCTCCAGTAGTGAAGACGACTGAAATTTCTTGATAAAGAGATTGAAGGTGTTACTACGATCGACTTTGATATCAAGGTCCAGAACACGTAATCCCGTCAGCGTTCTCTGCAGATCCTGCCACTGGATTGATTCGGCAGGCGTCACCACGGCTTCACTGGTCCAGCGCTGCGGTAAAAAAAACGTGACGAATAACCCCACGCACGCAAACGCGAGCGTACACGCAATAATACGTTTTTTAGCCTGCCATAAAATATCAATCAGTTTTAATAAATCGATTTCATTACTCTGAGAGTGGGGCAACGGAAAACCAGTAAACTCCGTATTTTTACTCTGCTTAATATTAAGTGACGGCATACTGTACGTCCTGTTGCATGTTCCATGAAAGCTAATTCCAGCTAACAGCGTAACAAACCCCCATAATATTCCGAAACACTAATGCATGGCTAAAGCTAAATTCAGAAGTTACCCTCCTGAAGGTAATATTCTTAATACAAGGAATTATCGCAATAAAAGATCCCCCGTAACTATGACGCGTTGTTGGCGCGTTGTTACGAGGGATGCTTAGAAGACGAATTATTAATCAGCTATGCTTATATTTATCACAGCATGCGGCGATGACAGGGCCGATATTTTCAAAGGCGGATGGGGAGATAATCTCCACATGCGCGCAGTCCTGACGATACACCTCCAGCTCCGCAATCCACGGCGCCCAGCTGCGTTCCGGGCTTACGCCATCCGGCAGAGTACGCTCGGCAACAAACAGCGTCGCGCGGCCATCAAAGGGGACGCTGTGCGCGCTGGTGAGTAAGCGGACGGCATCAGCGTAATTCCCTTCAATGGTGCTAAACAATTCGCCTGACGCGTTCCCCTGCTGCGCGGCCAGAAACGCCTCCCGCTCACGATCAATTTCCGCCAGCACTTCCGGGTCGAGTCCATTGGCCTCTTTTTCTGACCAGTTTTGCGTTTCCGGCGGCCAGGTATCCAGCAGACCGAGGAAAGCGACCGCTTCACCCCGCGCCCGCAGACGTGCGGCAATACCCTGCGCCAGCGTGCCGCCAAGCGAATAGCCCAACAGGTAATACGGGCCATGCGGCTGTTGTTCAAGGAGCGTCGCCAGATGGTGTTCGCAGACCGCGTCCAGATTGGCTGACGTCTGCATCGGCCCCTGTGGACGCGGCGACTGAATCCCCGTAATCGACCACTGTGGACTGAGATAGCGCGACAGTACGCTGAACTGCCAGGCAAATCCCGATGCCGGATGGAAGCAAAACAGCGTCGGGCCGTCGCTTTTACGCAGCGGCAGCAGCGTTTCAAACCCAAGACGCTGCGTCTGTGCGTCATCGTCCGCATCCAGCAGCGCCGCCAGCTGCGCCACCGTTGAAGCCACCATGACCTGCCCCGGCGTCACCTGACGGGCGAAGGTCCGGCTCAGTTGCGCTGCCAGCTTCATGGCCAGCAGCGAATGCCCCCCCAGCGCGAAGAAATCAGCCTCAACGTCGTTGACGTCACAGCCCAGCAGTTCACTGAATGCCTGAGCCACCGTCGTTTCGCTGCCCGGCTGCGGGGCTCTCCCTCTGGCACGCGGCGTTAATTCCGGCATCGGCAACGCTTTACGATCCAGCTTGCCGTTGGCGCTGAGCGGCAGTTGCGCCAGTTGCAGTAACACCACGGGTACCATATGCAACGGGAGTTTCTCACGCAACTTCGCCTGGAGAGTGGGAATATCGAGCGGAAGGCCTGACTGCGAGACCAGATACCCTACCAGTTGGCGGGCATCGCCCCCCGTTGCCGCCGCCTGATTAAAGACACAGGCGTGAACCACCGCCTGTTCAACGTCAGGCAATGCCTGCATGACACGATCGATCTCGCCCAGTTCGATACGCTGACCGCGGATCTTAAGCTGATCGTCACTGCGTCCCAGATACTCCACCGCCCCGTTTTCCAGCCAGCGTGCGACGTCTCCGGTGCGGTACATCCGCTCTCCTGGCGCAAACGGATCGGCGATAAAGCGACTCGCCGTGAGGTCCGGTCTGCCAAGGTAACCCTGAGCGAGCTGGATGCCGGTCAGGTAGAGATCCCCCGCCACGCCGATGGGGACCGGATGCATCATCGCATCCAGGATCCGCAGTCCGGTATTCCACACCGGGAAGCCAATCGGTACGCTACTGCCAGTGACCTTTGCCAGTTCATCGCCCCAGGCCGGATACCAACTGACATCAACCGCCGCCTCCGTTGGGCCATACAGATTATGCAGCGGGGCATGCGTCAGTTGCTCCCACTCGCGGCATAAATCGGCGGGTAAGGCTTCGCCGCTGCAAAAGACATGCTGTAACGTTGCACAGCTTTCACCGGCGCGCTCTGGCGTCAGCGAAGCGACGAATGCCGCCAGCATCGACGGCACAAAGTGGGTCGTTGTCACCCCGTAGTGGGCAAAAAAGCGCTGCATGGCCAGCGGATCGCGGTGCGCTTCGGGTTCAGCCATCACCAGCTTCGCCCCGGCAATAAACGGCCAGAAGAATTCCCACACCGAGACGTCAAAGCTGCAGGGCGTTTTTTGTGCCACCACGTCCTGCGCCGTCAGTCCGTACTGGTTTTGCATCCACAGCAGACGGTTAACGATGGCGGTTTGCCCGACCATCACCCCTTTCGGTCTGCCCGTTGAACCAGAGGTAAAGATAATGTACGCCGTATGCTGCGGTTGCGATAACCCCAGCGGCGCGCTATCGCCTGCCGCCAGCGGTTCGTTATAGCAGAGGCTTTCCAGTCCCGGAATGTCGCTAAAGCGCGATAGCTGTTCCGCCGTAGCGATCAGCAGCTTCGGCTGCGCGTCTTCCAGCATCATCCGTAGACGATCGTCTGGATAACCGGTGTCTAATGGTAACCAGGCCGCGCCGGCTTCAACAATCCCGTGCAGCGCCAGCGTCAAAAATACGGAACGCGGTAAGGCCACCGCGACGCTGTCGCCCGGTTGCACACCGCGTTCGCGCAGCACACCGGCGAGCGCCACCACCTGTTCGCGCATTTCGCGGTAGCTGAACTGATAGCGGGCATCCGCCAGCGCGGGAGCGTCCGGCGTTCTGCTCGCCTGTTCCGCTACCAGCGCACTCAGCGTCGTGGAAGGGATATCAACCGCCGTGGCATTAACCTGCGCAATCTGCTGATATTCAGCCGGAAGCAGCAGATCGGCATCACCGCAGCACAGAGCAGGGTTGGCGGCAAACTGTTCGACTAGCGCCATCAGACGTGACGCATGCTGTTTGAGCGTCGCTTCATCATAACGTTGCTGGTTGGCGAGAAGCTCAATGCTCAGGCCCCCCTCTTCATCCGGGAACAGTGCCAGTTCCAGATCGTTCACCGGCCCCGTCGCCAGCGTATGGGTTTGCGCTGAAACCCCCGGCATGTCCAACTGATAGTCGAAGACTTTGACGTTAAGCACCGGGCCAAACAGCGGTTCTTCCCCCGCAGCCCGTCCGCTGTCGCGGACGATTTGCTCTGCATCATAACGCTGATGACGGCGCATTTTCTTAAGCTGCGCGGACAGTCGTTTTGCCAGTTCTGCCAGACTTTCTGTGGCATCAATACGCACGCCCAGCGGTAACACGTTGAGTACCGGTCCGGTGGCGGTCAGCGCTGCCGATCCCATGCGGCGCATAAAGATAAAGCCTGCCGCATACTCCACCCGGCTGCACAGGCGTCCCAGCCAGAGCGCGACCAGCGCCAGCGCCAGATCGGTTCGCTGTACGTCAGGCAGTTGCGCTGCCAGGTGGCGAAACGCGCCTTGTGGCGCATTCAGCTTCATACGGTAAATTTCTGACGTTGCCGCGCGCCCGGGCAGCGGAGTCGGTGAAAGCGATGCCGGTGGCGGAAGCTGTTTACGCTGCTCGGCCCAGAACGCGGCGTCACGCTGCCAGGCTTCACTCTGGCGATATTGCTGATACTCTTCCACGACCTCGGCAAACGGCGTGAAGGGGGAATCAGGTGTTGCTTCACCCCGACGCCATGCGCTGTAAATCGCGGTGATTTGGCGGGTAATCGCCGGGAAACTGAAGCCATCAACCAGTAAATGATGATAGCGCTGATACCAGTACCACTGGCGATCGCCGACCTGAATCAATTGATGATGCGCCAGCGGCTTACCGCCGTCGACGCGCAGATTTTGCTGGAGATCGGCCTGCATCAGCGCCAGCGCGGCGTCATGCGGGTTCGCTGCAGTGCGGAGATCGAGAATCAGCGGTTCGGCAAACGTAAAAGATTCATCCACCCATTGCCAGACGTCGCCGTTATCCTCGGTAAAACGCATCCGTAACGTATCGGCCTGCTGCATGCCGGCGACCACCGCGCGCGCCAGCATCTGCGCATCCAGTTCGCCAGTTAATGCCACATAGTGTGCGACGCTCCAGGCGGAAGGTAATGTGGAGAGTTTTTCGGCCATCCAGATGCCAGGCTGTGCGGCGACAAGCGGTAAACGTGGGCTCATTGCGCCTCCTGAGAAACGGCATAATGGCCGGGAATTAACGTGGTCCAGTGACGCGCCAGCCACTGCTCGCAAGCTTCCTGAGACTGCGGTTCGCACGCCACCTGCCAGCCGGCAGGTAATGCGCAGTGCTGCGGCCAGAGGCTAAACTGCTGCTGCGAATTTTGCAGAATGTAGAACTGTCCCTGCGGATTATCGAAGGGATTACTGAATTCCATACTCAACTCCTGTCGTGGAAAATCGCTCGCTCAGAGCAGCGGCTTCCAGAGGTCAATCAACCCCTGCATCAGACCGCCACGCCAGCAAAGCGCATCATGTCCGCCGTCAACCTGACGCCAGAAAACCGACTGCTGTGTCGTCTGTAGTTGCGCGTAAAGCGCCTGATTTGCCCGGAAGATAACCGGTTCACGGACTCCCGCTTCGAGGACAATCCGCAGTCCCTGCGCGGACAGCGTGCCGGCGTTAAGCTGTTCAATAATCAGTCCGTCCTGGTGGCCACCGCGATGGGGCCACCAGTAAGAGCCGGACTGGCTGAGCACGCAGCCAAAGCGTTCCGGCCAGTGCAACCCGGCAAACAGCGATGACAGGCCACCAAAGCTTTGCCCCGCAACGATCGTGCGTTCCGGACGATCGCTGAACGGCGCGATGGCCCGGACCTGTGGCAATAACTCGTGTTGAACCGCCAGCCAGAAATCCGCATTGCAGGGCAGTTCACGACCGCGATGCGCGGTATCAATGGCATCAATAAGCAGATACACCGCCGGTGGAAGTTGACCACGCCGGGTAAGTGAAGTGAGCGCGGGCCAGACGGGCATACTCTGCGCCCAGAATTGCCCGTCGAGAAGAACCGCCAGGGGGCGTTCGCCAGGCTGCGCATCGCCCGTCGTAAAGACCCACACCCGGCGCGTATTACCCAGGCGCGCGCTGTTCCAGTGCAGAACCACCGGCGATGACGCAGGCGTTTGCGGGTAGTCCCAGCCCGGTTGCGCAGGGGCCTGCGGCATCTCGAGCGCCGAAACCGCGTGCCCTCGCCCGCCTTTCCAGCTAACAGGATTAAGCGGATCGGCAATCGCCTGCGGTAACAGCTGTCGCCAGCCTTCGCGTAGCGCCGTGCGATCCAGCGCTTCATCCGCCTTCAGCGACGCAAACGTATCGTCCCGCGTAGAAGGAATAAAGCAGTAGCTACCGCGCCAGTTGGCGCTTAAAACGGTCTGCCACTGCCAGACATCCGTTCCGGCAACGCGCTGCATCGTCTGAGGAAAGACATTCTGGTGATGGTCGGTAACGCCGGTGATATACACCCAGACTCGCTGAATGGCTGAGTGAAATTCACTCCCCTGCGGGTCGCGCCACCAGAAGGTCACCCGGTAATTTCCGTCTGCTTCACGCGCCCATTGCGGACCGTTTTTTGACTGCCACCAGGCCTCACTGCCTACCGTTAACGCCGTCACCGTCATAACCCCATGTTTACTGTGAATTTTTTTATTAATAGATGAAATATATTGATAATATTATTGATAACTATTTGCATTTGCAATAGCGTATTGACGCGCTGTGGGAAGCGCGAACAGTTTTTAACCAACCGCGCTGCGGGCTTTTCTGGAATGGAGGGTTTTCGCAGAGGCGGGCGACATCGGGCCGGATACCGATCTCAGGCGTCTGGTACACGTGGCTAAAGAAAAGCAGGAAATACAATGAACAAGAAGATTCATTCCCTGGCCTTATTGGTCAACTTAGGGATTTACGGGGTAGCGCTGCCTGCGATGGCAGAAGAAACAACTGATAGCACCGCGGTCTCTCATGAAGATACCATCGTGGTCACCGCCGCCCAGCAGAACTTGCAGGCCCCCGGCGTGTCGACTATCACCGCAGATGAAATTCGCAAAAACCCTCCCGCTCGCGACGTCTCTGAAATCATCCGTACCATGCCTGGCGTAAACCTGACCGGTAACTCAACCAGCGGTCAGCGCGGCAACAACCGTCAGATTGATATTCGCGGTATGGGACCCGAAAACACCCTGATTCTGATCGACGGTAAACCGGTGACCAGCCGTAACTCCGTGCGTCTCGGCTGGCGCGGCGAGCGTGATACCCGTGGCGATACCTCGTGGGTCCCCCCCGAGATGATCGAACGCATTGAAGTCCTGCGCGGGCCTGCCGCCGCGCGTTACGGTAACGGTGCCGCCGGTGGCGTGGTGAATATCATCACTAAAAAAGGCAGCAACGAGTGGCACGGTTCCTGGAACACCTATTTCAACGCGCCGGAACACAAAGAGGAAGGGGCGACCAAACGCACTAACTTTACCCTCAATGGCCCGCTGGGCGGGGATTTCAGCTTCCGCCTGTTCGGTAATCTGGATAAAACACAGGCCGATGCGCGTAACATCAACCAGGGTCACCAGTCTGAACGTACCGGCACCTATTCCGACACGCTGCCAGCCGGTCGTGAAGGCGTCATCAATAAAGACATTAACGGCGTGGTGCGCTGGGACTTCGCACCGATGCAGTCGATTGAACTGGAAGCCGGTTACAGCCGTCAGGGTAACCTGTACGCCGGGGACACGCAGAACACCAACACCAACCAACTGGTGAAAGATAACTATGGCGAAGAGACCAACCGTCTCTACCGCCAGAACTACTCTCTGACCTGGAACGGCGGTTGGGATAACGGCGTCACCACCACCAACTGGGTTCAGTACGAACACACACGCAACTCCCGTACGCCGGAAGGCCTCGCGGGGGGGACTGAAGGGATCTTCGACCCGAAAGCGTCACAGAAATATGTTGATGCCGACCTGAACGACGTCACGCTGCACAGTGAAGTCAGCCTGCCGTTCGATTTCCTGGTTAATCAGAACCTGACGCTGGGCACCGAATGGACCCAGCAGCGCATGAAGGATATGCTCTCCAATTCGCAAACCTTTATGGGCGGTGAAATTCCGGGTTCCAGCAGCACCGACCGCAGCCCGTATTCGAAAGCGGAAATTTTCTCGCTGTTTGCTGAGAACAACATGGAGCTGACCGACAGCACCATGCTGACGCCGGGTCTGCGTTTCGATCACCACAGCATCGTGGGCGACAACTGGAGTCCATCGCTAAACCTGTCACAGGGGCTGGGCGATGATTTCACCCTGAAGATGGGCATCGCGCGGGCTTACAAAGCGCCAAGCCTGTATCAGACCAACCCAAACTACATTCTGTACAGTAAAGGCCAGGGCTGTTACGCCACAGGCGCCGCAACCGGCATCGGTTGCTACATGATGGGTAACGACGATCTGAAAGCGGAAACCAGCGTCAACAAAGAGATTGGTCTTGAATTCAAACGTGATGGCTGGCTGGCGGGTGTGACCTGGTTCCGTAACGATTATCGCAACAAGATTGAAGCCGGTACGGTACCCATGGACCGCACATCGATTACCAACAAAGGCAAAACCACCTACACCGATATCTATCAGTGGGAGAACGTGCCTAAAGCGGTGGTCGAAGGTCTGGAAGGGACGCTGAACGTACCGGTAAGCAGCACCGTTAACTGGACCAACAACATCACCTACATGCTGCAGAGTAAAAACAAAGAGACCGGCGAACGCCTGTCGATTATTCCGGAGTACACGCTGAACTCAACGCTGAGCTGGCAGGTACATCAGGACGTTTCTCTGCAATCCACCTTTACCTGGTATGGCAAACAAGAGCCGAAGAAATACGATTACCAGGGTAAACCGGTGACAGGCTCGGATAAACAATCCATCAGCCCGTACAGCATTGTGGGTCTGAGCGCGACCTGGGACGTGACCAAAAATGTCAGCCTGACCGGCGGCGTGGATAACGTCTTCGATAAACGTCTATGGCGTGAAGGCAATGCCCAGACTACCGGCAGTACAACCGATGTTTCTTATATGCGTGGCGCGGGTGCGTACACCTATAACGAACCGGGCCGTACGTGGTACATGAGCGTTAACACGCACTTCTGATGTCCACTCCCCTCCTCCACCCGGAGGAGGGTTTTTGGTTTTAATGACGCGATGCAGACAACTCACTCCCTTCTCACTCTGGCTCACCACACGTTGCATTGTGTGACCTTCGAACCGGACACCTTCCACGAGCACGATCTGCTGTGGCTTCCGCATTATGCGCAACTGGCACATGCCGGGCGTAAGCGGAAAGCCGAACACCTGGCTGGTCGTATTGCCGCCGTCCATGCGCTACGCGAGTTGGGGCATAAAAACGTGCCGGGAATGGGCGAACAACGGCAACCGTTATGGCCGCAAGGTCTGTTTGGCAGCATCAGCCACTGCGCGACTACCGCACTGGCGGTGGTTTCCTGCCAGCCTGTCGGGGTGGATAGAGAGGAAGTATTTACGCCGCAGATAGCGGCAGAACTGGCAAACAGTATCGTCTCGGAGGCAGAAAAAGTACGACTTGCAGAGAGCGGATTACCTTTTGAACAGGCGCTCACGCTGGCGTTTTCCGCCAAAGAGAGCGCCTTTAAGGCAACCCAGGGGCTATCGCAGACAGACTGCGGATTCATGCACTATCACATTCTGGACGTTCAACATGACCAGATGAGATTACGGGCGTTCGACCAGATCTGGCGTGTACAGTGGCTCGCTTCCGATAGCCATGTCGTTACCGTAGCAACGCGTTAACCCTCAAAGCATTTCCCGCGCCTGGGCCGCAATCGACTGTGCATCAAAACCGTGGTGCTGGCGCATCCAGCCGCGGTCAGCCGCCGCCGCGTATTCACCATCCGGGATCCCTAAGCGCTTCAGAACCGCGCCAGTGCCTGCTTCGGCCAGGACTTCCGCCACCAGGCTTCCCAGCCCACCGTTGATATTATGCTCTTCAACGGTGATCACCGCTTTACAGCCTTTCACTGCCGCTAACAATGCCTGGGTATCACATGGACGAATGGACGGTACGCTTACCACCGTCGCCTGAATACCGGAATCGGCTAACAACGCGGCCGCATCAACAATTTCGTGGACGGTGGAACCTGTCGCCACCAGCGCCAGCGAGTCGCCTTCACGCAAGGTCACTACGGCACCCGGCACAAAACGATAGCTCTCGTCATGCAGTTCAGGGAGCGCTTTTCCGTCCATGCGAATGTACACTGGCCCCTTGTAGCCAAGGGCATAGTCGATTATCTGTCGACACTCTCGCGGTGAAGAGGGGGCGAAAATCTGGATATTGCCAAATCCACGCATGATGGCGATATCGTCAATCGCGTGGTGCGTGCTCGCCAGCGGACCATAGCTGGCCCCCGCATTCAGACCAAACAGCTTCACGTTGGTATTGTTGTAGCAAACGTCAACTTTGATTTGCTCATTCGCGCGGGAAATCAGGAATGGCGCCGCGTTACAGGTGACCGCAACCTTTCCGCCGAGCGCAAGCCCTGCCGCCGTCCCAACCATGCTTTGTTCGGCAATCCCCACGTTGACCAGCCTGTCCGGGAACTGCTTAATGAAGGGGCCTATTTTCGCGGTGGATGTTGAGTCAGCGACGACCGGCACCAGATCAACGCCATTTTCTACCGCATCGATAAACGCCTGAACCATGACGTTCGCGAGGTGTTCTGCATTACTCATCTTTCAACTCCTCCAGAGCCAGTTCAATCTCTTCACCTTTCGGCACCCGGTGGTGCCACTCAGGACGCCCCTGGATAAACGAGATACCTGCGCCTTTTGTGGTATTGGCAATCACGACGTTAGGTTTCCCTTCCTGCTTCAGGCCTTCCAGGGTACTGACGACCGACGCCATATCATTTCCCTTGCATTCGGTGACCTGCATGCCGAAGGCACGCCATTTATCCGCGAGCGGATCGGTGTTCATGATTTCACGCGTGGGTCCGGCCAACTGGAGATTATTCTTGTCATTGATGATCACCAGGTTATCCAGTCCATAATGCGCCGCTGCAAGCGCGGCTTCCCAGTTGCTACCTTCAGCCAGCTCACCATCGCCGGTAATTAAGAAGATACGACGGGCACTGTTGCTTTTCTTCGCCGCCAGCGCCAGCCCCACCGCGACAGGCAAACCGTGGCCCAGCGCGCCGGTGTTCAGTTCAATACCTGGCGTTTTCTGGCGCACCGGATGGCCCGGAAGATGAGAATTGGCATGTTGGTATGTGCTCAGCCAGTCAACAGGGAAAAACCCCGCCTCCGCCAGAACACAGTAGTAGCAGCCTACCGCGTGGCCTTTGGACTGAATGTAGATGTCACGCTCCTCATCGTCGATGCGATCCGGGGCGACATTCAAAATGCGGAAATAGAGTGCGGTGAGCAGTTCAACCTGAGACAGGTCCGCACCGGTATGCCCTCCTGCCGGGCTGTAGGCGTTTAATTTGACGATGTGACGGCGCACCGCTCGCGCTGTGCGCTCAAGAGTCTGGATATCATAGTGCCAGGGATTCATTTAACACCTCTGAATTTATTTTCAATATGGAATATTTATTCCATCAGGGACTAAAAAAACCAGAAATCCCTTTGCTTCGCATCACACGGCTTACGCTACGGTCTCTTACTCAGGAACATTCTGCCTCCTCACCGCGACCACATTGACGTCGGGAATAATCAGTTGACCTGAAATCACCATGAATATATATTCATAGATGACTCTTTATTCAATTATGCAACCACATTTCCGTATTTGTCCATCCCTGTTTTTGAGGATTGGTTAAAGTTAGAGCTTTATCACACTTACCTGGCTTTTGTTTTCGCGTATGATAAAAGTTTCTAAGATAATGGCTGTACGTAAATGATTTTCGGGGAAATATATGGCTAAGCAGGACGAACAACGGCTATTGGTTAAAATCGCCACCCTTTACTATCTTGAAGGACGTAAACAGTCCGATATCGCTCAGCTTCTCTCGCTTTCTCAGTCGTTTATCTCCCGAGCCATTACCCGCTGTCAGAAAGAAGGGGTGGTAAAAATCAGCGTCGTACAGCCCTCAAATATCTTCCTGAATCTTGAGAAAGGGATCGAAGATCGTTACGGACTCAAACAGGCGATCGTGGTGGATACCGAAGATGATGCCACCGACCACAGTATCAAACGCGCCATCGGTTCCGCCGCCGCCCATTATCTTGAAACCCGCCTGCGGCCCAAAGATCTGGTGGGCGTCTCCTCATGGAGTTCAACCATCCGGGCAATGGTTGACGAAGTGCATACCCAGAATCTGAAAGCCGGCGGCGTTATCCAGCTACTCGGCGGCGTCGGGCCAAACGGCAATGTGCAGGCCACCATTTTAACCCAGACGCTGGCGCAACATCTTAACTGCGAGGCCTGGCTGCTCCCTTCGCAAAGCATTGAGGGATCGGTTGAGGAGAAAAATCGGCTTATCGCCAGCAAGGATGTCGCCGAGGTGATCTCGCGTTTCGATAATGTCGATATCGCCATCGTGGGGGTGGGGATCCTGGAACCGTCCCAGTTGCTTAAAACGTCGGGTAACTACTACCACGAAGATATGTTACAGGTACTGGCCGATCGCGGTGCCGTAGGAGATATCTGCCTGCACTACTACGACAAAAATGGTCAGCCGGTCTTACAGGATGATGAAGATCCGGTCATTGGCATGGCGCTCGATAAAGTCAAAAAATGCCCAAACGTTGTGGCGTTGGCGGGAGGAACTGACAAAGTTGCTGCCATCAAAGGAGCGCTGAACGGGGGCTATATCGACGTATTGATCACCGATTATCCTACCGCGCGGATGTTAGTAACAGCCTGATCCCTCCCACATATTCGGTCTTTGCGAAAAAAGAGTTCGTCGCAAAGACCGTATAAAAATCCCTATATTTCAACAAACTGAAAGGATTCACCTCCGCGCGACTATCGCGTGAACCTGATATTCTTCCCGCTGTGTAAGTGTGATTCTCAGCACAATTGATGATTTTTTCTATAGCCCAACTGAAAGATTCTGGCTAAGGTATTAAATAAATAATCAGCATCGAATATATATTCAGACAGTAAAAATACACGATGTCACAATCAAGCCTGATTAAGTAATGACGCGACAGTGAGGGAGGCCCTTTTCCCTTTAACGCCGGGACGCAATGTGACTCAGGAGATAATCAATCTATGTGTGCAGCAAAGAAAGAGTTCATCATTGCGCTGGATGAAGGTACCACCAACGCCAAAGCGGTCGCCCTGGACGCTCAGGGCCTGGTGGTCGCCAAATTTTCTCAACCGCTGGCCATTCAGACTCCGCGTGAAGGCTGGGTTGAACAATCCGGCGAGGTATTGATTGATGCATCGCTCGATGTGATTGCGAAAGCGATAAGCCACGTCGGCGCCGACAACGTCGTGGCCCTGGCTATCAGTAATCAACGTGAAACCGCCATTGGCTGGTATCGCCAGACGGGTAAACCGCTGAATTCCGCCATCACCTGGCAGTGCACACGCAGTGCGGCGTACTGCGAAGAATTGCGTCACGAGCACAAAGAACACCTGATCAAGACCACCACCGGCCTGCCAATTGCGCCGCTTTTTTCCGCCTCAAAAATGCGCTGGCTGCTGGAGTCGGTAGCGGATGGCCCGCAGCTTGCGGCCCAGGGGAAAATCTGTCTGGGCACTATCGACAGCTGGCTGCTGTGGAATTTAACCGGCGGCGAGGCCTTCAGCTGCGACTACTCTAACGCGGCCCGCACCCAGTTGCTCAATCTGCACACCGGGCAGTGGGATGACACCATGCTGGAACTGTTCCACATCCCCCGCGCCGCGCTACCGGAAATTAAACCCTCCAGTGGATTATTTGGTTATACCCGTGGCCTGAACGGCATTCCGGATGGTATCCCGGTGATGTCGATGGTCGGTGACTCGCACGCCGCGCTGTTTGGTCATGCCCTCGGCGAGATGGGGTGCGTCAAGGCCACTTACGGCACCGGATCCTCCGTAATGGCGCCGGTGACTTCTGCCCAGTGCGATATTGGCGCGCTGGCGACCACCATTGCCTGGCACGACGGTGAGAACATCATTTACGGCCTGGAAGGCAATATTCCGCACACCGGCGATGCGGTGGCGTGGATGGCAGATAGCACCGGCCTGAGCGAACTTTCTGACGCCGAACTGGCTCATGAACTGAATACGCTCCCCGCCTCCGTTGAGTCAACCCTGGGCGTGTACTTCGTCCCGGCATTAACCGGGCTCGGCGCCCCCTGGTGGGATGACAGCGCGCGCGGCGTGATCTGCGGACTGAGTCGCGGCGTCAAACGAGCCCATCTGATCCGCGCGGCCCTTGAGTCGATTACCTATCAAATCGCCGATGTCGTGGTCGCCATGCAGCAACATGAAGACTTCAGTTTGTCGGCGCTGATGGTTGACGGCGGCCCGACAAAGAATGACTGGTTAATGCAGTACCAGGCAGACCTGCTGGGTTGTCCGGTGATGCGCAGCGATGTGCCTGAACTGTCGGCCATTGGCGCCGCGTTACTGGCGCGCAAAGCGCTTCACCCTGGCTCGCTCACTGATTTAAAAGCCTTTTTAACCGTACACAGCGCATTTCAGCCCGATATGGCCCGCCATCATCGCCTGCAAAAAAGATGGCAGGAGTGGCGCAATGCGGTGAACAGAACACTATGGAAACCGGCCCCGTCCGCCTGACGCCTCACCAGGGAAGATGCGTGACACCCCGACTCATTAACAGAAGGAGAACTCCGGACCATTAGCCCTGCTTTATAAGAATTCATGCTTTACGTTGTTTCACCGTACCCGACAATAACAACACAGAGAGAACATTGTCATGAAATTACGTTTAACGCTGTTAACCGCTGCAACCCTGACCGCTTTGTCTTTTACTGCCCATGCGGCAGAGAAAGGGACAATTATGATTATGGTGAATTCACTGGATAATCCGTATTACGCGTCGGAAGCCAAAGGCGCCAGTGAAAAAGCTCAGGAGTTAGGCTACAAAACCACCATTTTGTCGCACAGCGAAGATGTAAAAAAACAGAATGAATTGATTGATACCGCTATCGGCAAAAAAGTTCAGGGCATCGTTCTGGATAATGCGGATTCAACGGCCAGCGTTGCCGCTATTGAAAAAGCGAAAAAAGCCGGTATTCCCGTCATATTAATCAACCGCGAAATTCCCGTTGATGATGTGGCACTAGTGCAAATTACCCATAATAACTTCCAGGCAGGTTCTGAAGTTGCCAACGTTTTCGTTGAGAAAATGGGGGAAAAAGGGAAATACGCCGAGCTGACCTGTAACCTCGCCGATAATAACTGTGTTACCCGTTCGAAATCTTTCCACCAGGTTATTGACCAGTTCCCGGATATGGTCAGCGTCGCCAAACAGGATGCGAAAGGAACGCTTATCGACGGTAAGCGAATCATGGACAGCATTCTGCAAGCCCACCCGGATGTGAAAGGCGTCATCTGCGGTAACGGTCCTGTTGCGCTGGGCGCAATCGCCGCGTTGAAAGCCGCAAATCGCAATGACGTTGTGGTCGTCGGCATTGACGGCAGCAACGATGAACGCGATGCGGTGAAAGCCGGTACATTGCAGGCCACCGTCATGCTGCAGGCTCAGGCTATCGCCGCACAAGGCGTGACCGATCTGGATAACTACCTGCAAAAAGGGGTGAAACCAGAGAAACAGCGCGTCATGTTCCGCGGCATTCTCATCACCAAAGATAACGCAGATAAAGTACAGGATTTCAATATCAAGTCCTGATCTCGGGTAGTTGCGCCTCTTAGGAGGCGCAGAGGAGAACATTATGTCTAAAAAAGCCTGGCTGGCGCTGGTCGTATTGACCGTAGGGGGATGCCGCATTGTCTCGCAGCAGGAGCTTGCGGATCTCAAATCTCCGCCCAATCCCCATATGTCCAATATAGACCAAACGTGGCAAAACAAAATTGTGCCGCAAATTGTTGGGCAGGCTCGTCCGGTGGCAGATTTAATGGCTGCTTTACAGGCCGAGAAGGATTTCGATAGTGCCTGTAAAAAGCTGGGCTATCGCGCTCAGGAAGAGAACCCCTGCATCTTTTACGTCAAAGTCGAAGGCAAAATTGGCACGATCGATACCGCCTCCCGCAGCGGGAAAATGACCGTCGCGGATAAAAGCGGTAGCAATATTATTGTTCAGATTGGTCCAACGCTACGCGGCACACAATTACGCGACGCCTGGAAAGGCGCGACTTATGGTGATTTTAACGACCAGGTCTTATTTGGCGAGTATGGTCGCGCCATTAACGACCAGGCGATAAAAATGATTCAGGCAACCCAACTTAAAACCGGCGAACCCACGCAAGTGTATGGCGTATTTTCTGCCTGGGATATTCCTCAGACGATCCCTGATATTACGCCCGCAAAAATTGAACCGGCAGGAGGACAATAACATGCAACAGCAAGATATCGTCGCTCCCCAACCCGCCGAATCGGAAGTGATTATCGAAACCCATAGCCTGTCTCGTGTCTATCCTGGCGTGGTGGCATTAGATAACGTCAATTATCGGGTATATCGGAATAAAGTGAATGTTCTGATCGGAGAAAATGGTGCGGGTAAATCCACCATGATGAAAATGCTTGCTGGTGTCGAAACCCCATCCTCCGGTCAAATTTTTCTGGATGGTACCCCTGTTTCGATGAATTCGACGCATCAGGCCGAAAAATTGGGTATCAGTATTATTTTTCAGGAGTTGAATTTATTCCCGAATATGAATGTCATGGACAATATTTTCATGGCTAACGAGTTTTTTCAGAAAGGGAAAATTAATGAAAAATATCAGTACGCGCTGGCGCAAAGCCTGCTCAAGCGACTGGAACTGGATGTTGATCCGTATACACCCTTAGAAGAACTGGGGATCGGCCATCAGCAACTGGTCGAGATTGCCCGCGCGCTCTCGAAAGATACGCGCGTCTTAATCATGGATGAACCGACCTCCGCGCTAAGCCAGTCTGAAGTCAAAATCCTGTTCAACGTGATTGAACAGCTCAAGCGCCGCGGCGTCACCATTATCTATATTTCCCATCGACTGGAAGAGCTCATGGAAATTGGTGACTACATCACCATTTTCCGCGACGGCCGCTTTATTAGCGAGCGTCCGGTCAGCGATGCCAGCATTCCGTGGATCATCGAACAGATGGTGGGTGATAAGAAAAAACACTTCGATTATCAACCGGCCCCGCAAGGCGACACGGTTCTCGCGGTGCAGGGACTGACAGCGCTCCATTCCAGCGGCGGCTATAAGCTCAATGACGTGTCGTTTAGCCTGAATAAAGGCGAGGTGATTGGGATCTACGGTCTGCTGGGCGCCGGACGCACCGAACTGTTCAAAGGGCTGGTGGGTCTGATGCCCTGCCAGAGCGGCAGCGTTCAACTCAACGGCGAGTGCATCGATAACGCCCACTTTCAGTCACGACTTAAAAAAGGGCTGGCGCTGGTGCCGGAAGACAGACAGGGCGAAGGCGTCGTTCAGATGATGTCGATTCAGTCCAATATGACGCTCTCTGACCTCAGCCTGCAGGGGTTTCGCCGGGCCTGGAAATGGCTGAACCCGCACAAAGAACAGGACAGCGTGAAGGAGATGATTCAGCAACTTGCCATCAAAGTGAGCGATCCCGAGCTGCCCATCACCTCACTCAGCGGTGGAAACCAGCAAAAGGTGGTGCTGGGTAAAGCGTTAATGACGCAGCCGCAGGTGGTGTTCCTTGATGAGCCGACCCGCGGCATCGACGTGGGGGCGAAAACTGATGTGTATCACCTTATCGGCAAAATGGCGCAACAAGGCCTGGCAGTGATGTTCTCTTCATCAGAGCTGGACGAAGTGATGGCGCTGGCGGACCGCATTCTGGTGATGGCTGATGGCCGGATCACCGCTGATGTCCCCCGTCATGCAGTCACCCGCGAGAAGTTGATCGCGGCTTCTACACCGCAAGATTAATCAGGCTGGAATCCATCATGAACCAGAAATATATGATTTACATGTACCTGCTGAAGGCCAGAACGTTTATCGCTCTGCTGCTGGTCATCGCATTCTTCAGCGTGATGGTACCGAATTTCCTGACCACATCTAACCTGCTGATTATGACCCAGCACGTTGCCATTACCGGCTTACTGGCGATTGGGATGACGCTGGTTATCCTGACCGGCGGCATTGACCTGTCGGTCGGCGCCGTTGCCGGCATCTGCGGCATGGTGGCGGGCGCGTTACTCACCAATGGTTTGCCCATCTGGGGCGGGAACATCATCTTCTTCAACGTGCCGGAAGTTATCCTCTGCGTCGCCATCTTTGGCGTTCTCGTTGGATTCGTTAATGGAGCGGTCATCACCCGCTTTGGCGTTGCGCCTTTCATCTGTACCCTCGGCATGATGTACGTTGCCAGGGGCTCTGCCCTGCTGTTTAACGACGGCAGCACCTACCCCAACCTTAACGGTATGGAGGCGCTGGGCAATACCGGTTTTGCCACCCTGGGCTCCGGCACGCTGCTCGGGATTTACCTGCCCATCTGGCTGATGATCGCCTTCCTGGTCCTGGGCTACTGGATAACCACCAAAACCCCGCTCGGTCGCTATATCTACGCGATTGGCGGTAACGAATCCGCCGCACGACTCGCCGGTGTACCGATCGTCAAAGCGAAAATTTTCGTCTACGCCTTCTCCGGGTTGTGCGCCGCCTTTGTTGGGCTGATTGTCGCGTCTCAGTTACAAACGTCGCACCCGATGACCGGCAACATGTTTGAGATGGACGCCATCGGCGCCACCGTTCTGGGTGGAACCGCACTCGCCGGCGGTCGCGGACGGGTATCCGGATCCATCATCGGGGCCTTCGTCATCGTCTTTCTGGCCGATGGCATGGTGATGATGGGCGTCAGCGATTTCTGGCAAATGGTCATTAAGGGCGTCGTTATTGTCACCGCCGTGGTTGTTGACCAGTTCCAGCAAAAGCTACAGAACAAAGTCATTCTGATGCGTCGCCATGAAGAGAAACAGGCGACGGCACCCTCGGCAAATACCGTATCCAGTTAAGTAGCATCACTGCGCCGGGCATCGACTGTCCGGCTTATACAGGGGAAAGAAATATGCAACGTGATTTTCATGGTAAGACGGTCGTCATCACCGGTGCATGCCGGGGGATTGGCGCAGGCATCGCCGAACGTTTCGCCCGGGACGGCGCAAACCTGGTGATGGTCTCCAACGCTGAGCGCGTTCACGAAACGGCAGAACAGCTGCGCCAGCGTTACCAGGCTGACATTTTATCGCTACAGGTTGATGTCACTAACGAAGAGCAGGTACAGGCATTGTATGAGCAGGCGGCTGCGCGCTTTGGCTCGATTGATGTCTCCATCCAGAACGCGGGTGTGATCACCATCGATTACTTTGACCGAATGCCGAAAGCAGATTTTGAGAAAACCCTCGCCGTCAATACCACAGGCGTATGGCTCTGCTGTCGGGAAGCGGCGAAATATATGGTTAAACAGAATCACGGCTGCCTGATTAATACCTCTTCCGGCCAGGGACGTCAGGGCTTTATCTATACCCCGCACTACGCCGCCAGCAAAATGGGCGTGATTGGCATCACGCAAAGCCTGGCGCATGAACTGGCACCGTGGAACATTACCGTCAACGCCTTCTGTCCGGGGATCATCGAAAGCGAAATGTGGGATTACAACGACCGCGTATGGGGGCAGATCCTCAGCACCGATGAAAAACGCTATGGCAAAGGTGAACTGATGGCGGAATGGGTTAAAGGCATCCCCATGAAACGCGCGGGTAAACCAGAAGATGTCGCCGGGCTGGTCGCCTTCCTCGCTTCTGACGATGCACGCTATCTTACCGGACAAACCATCAATATTGATGGTGGCCTGATTATGTCGTAATACCCGACGGGGTATTTGTGAAGAGAGTTATCACTATGATCGCAAAAGATTTTGCTCAACAACTGTTTAACCTGCAAGGACGCGTTGCTTTCGTCACGGGTGCAGGGAGCGGCATCGGTCAGACCATTGCCTGGGCGCTGGCCAGCGCGGGCGCGCGGGTCGTCTGTTTTGATCTGCGCGAAGACGGCGGACTGAAAGAGACGGCTAATCATATCGACGCGATTGGCGGCCAGGCGGCGCTCTATACGGGAGATGTTCGCCAGCTTAGCGACCTTCGCGCCGCCGTCGCCCTGACCAAAGAACGGTTTGGTCGTCTGGATATCGCGGTGAATGCCGCCGGTATAGCCAACGCCAATCCGGCGCTGGAAATGGAAAGCGAACAGTGGCAGCGCGTTATCGACATCAACCTCACGGGCGTATGGAACTCCTGTAAGGCCGAAGCGGAACTGATGCTGGAATCTGGCGGCGGCTCAATCATCAACATCGCCTCGATGTCCGGAATCATCGTTAACCGTGGTCTTGAACAAGCGCATTACAACAGCTCGAAAGCGGGGGTTATTCACCTCTCGAAGAGCCTGGCAATGGAATGGATTGAGAAAGGTATTCGCGTGAACTCAATCAGCCCGGGCTACACCGCCACACCGATGAATACCCGCCCTGAAATGGTTCATCAGACGCGTGAATTTGAGAGCCAGACGCCAATCCAGCGAATGGCAAAAGTTGAAGAGATGGCCGGTCCGGCGCTGTTCCTCGCCAGTGATGCGGCTTCATTTTGCACCGGCGTCGATCTCGTTGTTGATGGCGGATTTATCTGCTGGTAAACCGAAATTCGCCCGCAGCCGTGACTGACTGCGGGCGATAGATAAAGCGGGTGCCGTCTCATCCAGACCTGACAAGCGGATATGCGGGGATAGCTCCCCGCATAACGGCTACTTCTTCGATTCGTAAGCGAGAACGGCCTTAAACTCAATACCACGCTCCCTGACGCTGAACTCACAGAGTGAATCCCGCACGAGGAGTGTGAATCCCAGCACCGTAATGCAGAGTGCGATGACTGCCATTAAGGCATATTTCGTCAGCATGTATTGCCTCCATGCGAAGAAGAGACTACCATCCGAATTGTTCAGGTTTGGATTGGTAGCCTCAAGGTTGATAGAACTATCTCCTTGGGGCTTTCTTCTTTCCAGACCTCAGCAACGGCCTGAAGCTAGAAAGCATCAGGCACCCGCCGTTATCGTACTCTCCTTCCCTCCTGGTACTGTATATTTACACAGCAAAAACTCATTTTCGGAAAACATTTAGACCGTCCTACATACCCGGGAACAGCACGCCATTTCCCGGTGCTTCGCGATCCAGATGGATGAAGTTCAGATGGCGTTCATACTGGTCGAGAATATCGGTAATCACCTGCTCTTTGCTGTAGTCCATCAGGTCATTGCCCTGACTGCCCTCCAGCAGGAAGGTCTCCAGACGGTAATAGGTCGATTTCCCGCTGCGCGCGCGATAGGTAAAGCCCGGAATCGCATATTTCTGCGGCCAGATTTGGTAGATAAAGTTACGTTCATCGCCCATGTGTACCCGTAAATCGAGGTGTCCCAGACTTCCGCCTTCCACAGGCGGCAGACTTTTCAGTTCGACATGCGCGCCACGCAGTGTTAACTCCTGCGCCACCTCTTCCATCGCCGGAAAGCACACGTTCTCCATCATTTCGCGGGTATAGCGCGTGCCGGGATAGTTCATCAGCCGCGACAGGCGTTTTTTCCAGCTCAACCGATCCTGCACGCCCATGGGTCGCGGCGCCGTATTCCGGTTAGCGCTCTCACGGCGATAATCTTCCACCTTCAGCGACTTATACAATCCCGCCATAATAAAGAAAATGACAAAGCTGAACGGCAGTCCCATGATCACCGTCGTGTTCTGCAAGGCTGAAATCCCGTTCGTCATCAACATTCCCAGCGTCAGCAAACCGATCGCCACCGACCAGAAGACGCGCAGCCATGACGGGGCATCACTGTTGATATCCTTCAGTTTCGAGGTGAAATTCCCCAGCACCAGCGCGCCGGAATCCGCTGACGTGACATAAAACAGCAGGCCCGTGATGGTGGCCACCGACGCGCTGAAGGTAAACGCCGGATACTGCGCCAGCAGGCTGTAGAATCCGCGTTCCGGATGCGCCATCGCCTCCTGGGCAAAGCCCGCATCGCCGTGGATGATTTCATACAACGCGCTGTTGCCGAACACCGATAGCCACAGCAGGGTAAAGGTGAACGGAATAATCAGCGTTCCGAAGACAAACTGACGGATGGTACGCCCACGTGAGATTCGCGCAAGAAACAGGCCGACAAACGGCGACCAGGCCACCCACCACGCCCAGAAAAACAGCGTCCAGTTATTCATCCACTCAACCGGGCGATCGAAGGCAAAGCTGTTGAGCGTCATGCCCATAAAGCGATTCACATAGTCGCCCACGTTCAGCACCAGGGCATTGAGCAGGAATGAGGTATCGCCCATAAACAGGACGAAAAGGATCAGCCCCAGCGCCAGCAGAACGTTAAGCTCTGAAAGCACGCGGATACCCTTATCCACCCCGGAAGTGACCGAAATCGTGGCAATCACCACCGACAGCACAATCAACGCCGCTTTCGCCGCCATCGAATCCGGAATATCAAACAACACGCTCAGGCCATAGTTGAGCTGAACCACACCAATTCCCAGCGTCGTGGCGATACCAAAAATGGTGCCAATGACGGCAGCGATATCAACGCTATGCCCAATTGGCCCGTTAATGCGTTTACCAAAGATAGGATAGAGCGCGGAACGGATAGTCAACGGCAGGTTATAGCGATAGCTGAAGTATCCCAGCGCCATGCCCATCAGGGCATACATCGACCAGCCGGTCAGGCCGTAGTGGAATAGCGTCCAGACCATTGACTGACGCGCCGCTTCAATCGTCTGCCCCGCGCCTTCCGGCGGCTGCATATATTGTGTTACCGGCTCCGCCACGGAAAAGAACATCAGGTCGATACCAATCCCGGCGGCGAACAGCATGGCGGCCCAACTGAGCAGGCTGAATTCCGGTTTCGACTGCTCCGGCCCGAGTTTGACCGAGCCAAAGCGCGAGCAGGCGATGAAAACAACAAAGACGATGTACAACGTGGCCGCCAGCAAATAGTACCAGCCGAAGGTTTTTGAAACCCAGTTCAACGTCCGGCCAATCCAGACGGCGGAGAAATCGCTAAAAAAGATGGTGGTCAGGGAAAACAACAAAATCAGCCCGGCGGACGTGTAGAAAACCACCGGATTGATTTTGTCCTTTTCTCTGCACTGTGGAAGGTCTGACATCCAGTATCCTCACATTTTTTGTAACTATTAAAAATCAAATTCGCAACAATTAAGACACATTTTATATTGAACGTCCAATCAAAAACCGCTTTAATGGTTAAACAAAACTGATGAATGGAGTCCCAAAATGCCCAAACTGGGGATGCAGCCGATACGGCAGCGGCAGTTGATTGACGCCACGCTGGAAGCGATAAATGAAGTCGGGATGCACGATGCGACGATTGCGCAAATCGCCCGTCGTGCCGGGGTCTCAACCGGGATCATTAGCCATTACTTTAAGGATAAGAATGGATTGCTGGAGGCGACGATGCGCGACATCACCAGCCAGCTGCGTCACGCCGTTTTGCATCGACTCCATGCGCTACCGGGGGCGCGTGCGGAACTACGATTGCGGGCCATCGTGGCGGGAAACTTTGACGAGACCCAGATAAGTCATGCCGCAATGAAAGCCTGGCTGGCGTTCTGGGCCAGCAGCATGCACCAGCCGATGCTGTACCGACTGCAACAGGTCGCCAGCAAACGCCTGCTGTCGAACATTGTTGCCGAATTTAAGCGCGAGCTGCCGCGTGAACAGGCGCAACAGGCGGGTTACGGATTAGCGGCGCTGATAGACGGGCTGTGGCTCCGTGCGGCATTAAGCGGTAAGCCGTTTAACCTCAGCCTCGCCCAGGCGCTGACCACCCATTTCATCAGTCAGCACTTGCAAAAAAGTCACTGACTCACCGAGGAGAACGCATGTCACGAATGGCAGAACAACAGCTTTATATTGATGGTGGCTATACCGCCGCCACCAGCGGTCGGACTTTTGAGACGATCAATCCTGCCAATGGCGAGGTCCTTGCCACCGTACAGGCCGCAAGCCGTGAGGATGTCGACCGCGCGGTGAAAAGCGCGCAGCGCGGACAAAAAATCTGGGCAGCGATGACCGCTATGGAACGTTCACGCATCCTGCGTCGGGCGGTGGAGATTCTGCGCGAACGTAATGATGAGCTGGCAAAACTGGAAACGCTGGATACCGGCAAACCGTTCAGCGAAACCGCCAGCGTCGATATCGTGACCGGTGCAGACGTACTGGAATACTACGCCGGGCTGATCCCCGCGCTGGAAGGAAGCCAAATCCCCCTGCGCGAGACCGCCTTCGTTTACACCCGACGCGAGCCGTTGGGCGTCGTCGCCGGGATTGGCGCATGGAACTACCCGATTCAAATCGCGCTGTGGAAATCCGCGCCGGCGCTGGCGGCAGGCAATGCGATGATCTTCAAACCCAGCGAAGTCACTCCGCTAACCGCCCTGAAGCTGGCGGAGATCTACAGCGAAGCCGGTTTACCGGACGGCGTCTTTAATGTCCTGCCGGGTGAAGGGGCGGAAACGGGCCACTATCTGACCGAGCATCCGGGCATTGCCAAAGTCTCCTTCACCGGCGGCGTCGCCAGCGGTAAAAAAGTGATGGCGAACTCTGCCGCCTCCTCGCTGAAAGCGGTGACGATGGAACTGGGCGGTAAATCGCCGCTGATCGTTTTCGAGGATGCCAACGTTAATCTCGCCGCCGATATCGCGATGATGGCGAATTTCTACAGCACGGGCCAGGTCTGTACCAACGGAACTCGCGTGTTTATTCCGGCGCGGATGAAAAGCGCGTTCGAGCAAACCATTCTGTCTCGCGTGGCGCGGATCCGCGCAGGCGATTTGTTTGATCCCGCCACCAATTTTGGCCCGCTGGTCAGCTTCCCGCATCGCGAAAATGTCCTGCGCTATATCAAAAGCGGTAAAAACGAAGGCGCAACGCTGCTTTGCGGTGGCGATGTGCTGAAGGGCAGCGCGTTCGATCACGGCGCCTGGGTTGCTCCTACGGTGTTCACCGACTGCCACGATGAGATGACCATCGTACGCGAAGAAATTTTCGGCCCGGTGATGGCGATCCTGACTTACGAGAGCGAAGACGAGGTCATTCGCCGCGCCAACAACACCGATTACGGTCTGGCGGCGGGCGTCGTCACCCAGGATCTCAACCGCGCACATCGCGTCATTCACCAGCTTGAAGCCGGGATCTGCTGGATCAACACCTGGGGCGAATCCCCTGCAGAAATGCCGGTTGGCGGCTACAAGCATTCCGGCATCGGGCGTGAAAATGGCGTAATGACGCTGCAAAGCTACACCCAGGTGAAATCCATCCAGCTCGAGATGGCGCCCTTCCAGTCTGTATTTTAAGCAGGAGGTTTCATTGCATTTTGACTACATCATTATTGGTGCCGGCTCCGCTGGCAATGTACTGGCAACACGACTGACGGAAGACAGCAATACCACCGTTCTGCTTTTGGAAGCGGGCGGTCCGGATTACCGTGCAGATTTCCGCACCCAGATGCCGGCAGCGCTGGCCTTCCCGTTGCAGGGAAGGCGCTATAACTGGGCGTATGAGACCGAACCTGAACCGCACATGAACTACCGCCGTATGGAGTGCGGACGTGGCAAAGGGCTGGGCGGTTCCTCGCTGATTAACGGCATGTGCTACATCCGTGGCAACGCCCTGGATCTCGATCGCTGGGCGGAAGAACCCGGACTTGAGCACTGGAGCTATCTCAACTGCCTGCCCTATTACCGCAAAGCGGAAACCCGCGATGTGGGTGCGAATGACTATCACGGCGGCGATGGCCCGGTCAGCGTGACCACGTCAAAACCGGGGGTAAACCCGCTGTTTGCAGCGATGATCGAGGCGGGTGTCCAGGCGGGTTACCCGCGAACCGATGACCTGAACGGCTATCAGCAGGAAGGCTTTGGCCCGATGGACCGCACCGTCACGCCACAGGGGCGTCGCGCCAGCACCGCCCGGGGTTATCTGGATCAGGCGAAAAAGCGCCCGAACCTCACTATCGTGACTCATGCCCTGACCGACCACATCGTTTTTGACGGTAAAAAAGCGGTCGGCGTGGAGTGGCTCGAAGGCGACAGCACCATCCCCGTCAGCGCGACGGCCCGAAAAGAAGTGCTGCTGTGCGCGGGCGCGATTGCCTCGCCGCAGATCCTGCAACGTTCCGGCGTGGGCGACGCCGCGCTGTTAAAAGCGCATGCGATCCCGTTGGTTCACCATTTGCCTGGCGTCGGTGAAAACCTGCAGGATCACCTGGAGATGTACCTCCAGTATGCGTGTAAAGAGCCGGTCTCTCTCTACCCTGCCCTGCAGTGGTGGAACCAGCCAAAGATCGGTGCCGAATGGCTGTTTGGCGGGACTGGCGTTGGGGCCAGTAACCATTTTGAAGCGGGCGGATTTATTCGCAGCCGTAAAGAATTTAGCTGGCCGAACATTCAGTACCATTTCCTGCCGGTAGCCATTAACTATAACGGTTCGAACGCGGTGAAAGAGCACGGTTTTCAGTGCCACGTCGGCTCGATGCGCTCGCCGAGTCGCGGTCATGTGCAGATAAAATCGCGCGATCCGCGCGAGCATCCGGCGATTCTGTTTAACTACATGTCAACGGAGCAGGACTGGCAGGAATTCCGCGATGCGATTCGCCTTACCCGTGAAATCATCAACCAGCCGGCGCTGGATAAATTCCGTGGGCGGGAGATAAGCCCAGGCATTGACTGTCAGAGCGACGAACAACTGGATGCGTTTGTGCGTAACCACGCGGAAACCGCGTTTCACCCCTGTGGCACCTGTAAAATGGGCTTTGATGAGATGGCCGTGGTCGATGGCGAAGGCATCGTGCACGGCGTGGAAAATCTGCGCGTGGTGGATGCGTCAATCATGCCGCAAATTATCACCGGCAATTTGAATGCCACGACCATCATGATTGGCGAGAAAATCGCCGATGCCATTCGCGGTCGTGCGCCGCTGGCAAAAAGCACCGCGCGCTATTACGTGGCGGGCGATGCGCCGGTACGCAAACCGGCACTGCGCTAATCGTGATTTCCGCTCTGATAACAGAGCGGAGTTTCGCTTGTCGCTACCGACACTGCGCCAGGGTTTGCCGCTGTTGGCCGTGTTCGTCAAAATTCTCCGGCGCTAACCAGCGCTGCAATGCGCGGTCACACTCAGGCCACTCACCATCAATCATCGACAACCAGTCGCTGTCCCGATTGCGGCCTTTGCGCACAATTTTCTGGCGAAAGCGGCCTTCGAATACAAACCCTAACCGCTCTGCCGCCCGACGCGACGCCAGGTTCAGAGAGTCACATTTCCACTCCACGCGGCGATACCCCAGCGCAAACGCATACCGCAACAAGAGCCAGACGGCTTCCGTACCCAGTACACTGTTTTTCATCCGCGGCGACCAGGTGACATGGCCGATTTCAACGCTGCCGTGCTCCCGTTCAAGCGCCATAAAGCAGACCAGCCCCACCGCACGTTCAGCGCGAGTATCCACGACAGTGAAAGGCACCAGCGCGTCATCGTTCGCTTTCCCGCAAAGCCAGTGGAACGTCGCCGCAACGCTGTCGGGCCGACTGCTCGCCAGCCACGTCCAGTCCCGCTCGTCGTCGGCCTGGGCATAGGCGTCGAACAGATCGCCAGCATGACGTTCCGGGTCAAGCGGCTCAAGACGACACCAGCGGCCTTCCAGCACGGTTCGTTCCAGAACCGACGCGCCATGCCAGTCCGGCAGCGCGTCGCCAACCGTCTGACCATACTGATTCATTTCCGGCACAGCTCACTCCTTACGCAACGATAAAATCTGGTTATAGCAGTTCCCGATTCGTCTTCAAAGCGCCACTTTCAGATTTCTTCTACCGCTGCGGATCTCCCCATCGCTTCTATACTGAAAGCAAATCACCTGGGAAACGAACGCCATGCCACTACCCGATTTTCACGTCTCGGAACCGTATACCCTCGGAATTGAACTGGAAATGCAAGTGGTGAATCCGCCAGGTTATGACCTGAGTCAGGACTCTTCGACGCTGATTGCCGCGGTGAAAGACCGGGTGAGCGCCGGAGAGGTGAAGCACGATATCACCGAAAGCATGCTGGAGATGGCCACCGACGTCTGCCACAGCATCGATCAGGCCGCCGCGCAGTTTTCCGCCATGCAGCAGGTGATCCAGCAGGCGGCGGCTGAGCATCACCTTGAAATTTGCGGCGGCGGCACACATCCGTTTCAGAAATGGCAGCGCCAGCAGGTATGCGACAACGAGCGCTATCAGCGCACGCTCGAACGCTTTGGCTATCTCATCCAACAGGCCACCGTGTTTGGACAGCACGTCCACGTCGGCTGTCCCAGCGGAGATGACGCCATTTATCTGCTGCACGGGCTGTCACGCTTTGTCCCACACTTCATTGCGCTCTCGGCGGCGTCACCTTATATGCAGGGATCTGACACCCGCTTTGCCTCGTCGCGCCTGAATATCTTCTCCGGTTTTCCCGATAATGGCCCAATGCCGTGGGTCAGCAACTGGCAGGAATTTGAGGGTTTATTCCGGCGGCTCAGCTATACGAACATGATCGACAGCATTAAGGATTTGCACTGGGATATTCGCCCCAGCCCGCATTTTGGTACCGTCGAAGTGCGGGTGATGGATACGCCGCTGACCCTGTCACATGCGGTAAATATCGCCGGATTAATCCAGGCTACCGCCCACTGGCTGCTAACCGAGCGTCCGTTTAAGCATCAGGAACGAGATTACCTGTTGTATAAATTCAACCGCTTTCAGGCCTGCCGCTATGGGCTGGAAGGCATTCTGACCGATGTGCATACTGGCGATCGCCATCCGTTGTCAGAGGACACCCTGCGCCTGCTGGAAAAGGTGGCACCATCGGCAGATAAAGTGGGCGCGACCAGCGCCATCGAGGCGTTAACCCGCCAGGTGAAAAACGGCCTCAATGAAGCGCAGACAATGCGTGAGTTTGTCACCGGGGGCGGTTCGCTCATCGGACTGGTGAAAAAACATTGTGAGATCTGGGCAGGGTAAGCGGAGCGGGTTTGCGTTAGCCGGGAAGATCCCGGACAATGGCTTTTTTAACTCAAGTTTAACAATGCCATGAAACACCCGCTTGAATCCCTGATGACCGCCGCCGGTATTCTGCTGCTGGCTTTTCTCTCCTGCCTGCTGCTTCCGGCGCCGTCGCTGGGACGGGTACTGGCGCAAAAGCTGGTTGCGACCTTTCATCTGATGGACCTCAACCAGCTCTATACGCTGCTGTTTTGTCTGTGGTTCTTAGCGCTTGGCGCTGTTGAATATTTCGTGCTTCGCTACGTCTGGCGTCGTTGGTTTTCGCTGGCTCACTAAGCCAGTGAAATCCCGCATTCCATAGACCAGCGCTTCACACCACGCGGCATAGTCGTGACCGCTTGACCACGGGTGAAAGCTGACCGTGTAGCCTTTCTCCCGGAGCACCTTTTCAAACGCCAGCGTATTGCGATAAATCCCGCCGTTTGGCCCCTGCGTTTCAAAGCGTCCGGCCTGCAACCAGAATTTCACCGGATAACGCGGCGATGCCTGATACTGCTGCGTCAGCCAACTGGCCTCCTCTCCTTTGGGTGCCCACCAGTAGGAACCGGACAGGCTCAGCACGTTGCCAAACAAGCGCGGATGGCGCAGCGCCACCCATGACGACGCTAATCCACCATAGCTGGAACCCGCCAGCACCGTTTTTTGTCGCGGGAGAGCAATACCCTGCTGGCGTAGCCAGGGCACCAGTTCGTAAGCCATAAAATCGGCAAACGTCGGGTTCGGCGGCAGCTCTTTACCGCGCCGTGAGTGATCGAGAGAATCCACGAACACTACGTTGATGGGCGGGAGTTGATGGCGGGCAATCAGCCCGTCGATAACCCGGTCGACATGGTATTCATCCAGATAGGTCTTGCCGTCAAACAGAATCAGCGTCCAGCGCGCGGGTTGCGCGGTGCGAGGGCGATAAACGGCCACTTCACGCGTATTGCCCAACCGCGCGCTGGTGAGCATTTTTCGCGTCAACGCGCCGTGACGCAACGGCTGCGAGATGGCCTGCGCGGAACAAAAACGGGATGGACTGAGATCGAGCAAAGACGACTGATTCCAGCGATCGGCAGACTTCGCGCCGATCGTCAGCGGATTGAACGGATCGGTCTGAGCGCTGACCAGAATGGCGCGGCGCTGATCGCGTGGCGAGCCGCTGACCCGCGGAACATCCGGCGCCAGCTTATACTGCATAACCGTATCCGCCGGGACAACATAGCTACGGAACCAGACGTCGGAATGGCCTAAGCGGAACAGCGGCTCGTGATCGCCCGCCGGTGAGCCAAAAAGAAAAACGTTCTGTTTTGCGCCACGCCAGAGAAAGGTCACGCGCTTATGATCGGCATCGAAGGGTTCCACCAGCGGCGTACCGTAACGCTGACGGTCCTGCCAGAATTCCGCGGTGCCTGCTCCCGCCTCAAGGGCTTTTTCCAGTTGCTGCAAAACGGGACTGACCGGGGCCACACGCTGGGTACGCGGTAATGGCGGCGTCTCTTTCATCTGCCAGGAGAAGCGCCAGCGCATCCCTTCGTTGCCGTGCAGCACCAGCGAGGTAACCTGTTGTTGAGGCAGTGAAAACAGCAGTTGATGCTCACCATCGGCAGGACCGCCTTCCAGCAGGGTACGAATGCGTCGATTTTGACCATCGAGCAACCGGGCATCGGTAATGCCGGAAAGCGTCGCGGAGACATAGTTTTCATTCAGGGCGGGGAGAACAAAACAGATTTCCCCACTGGCATCAAACTTCCCTTGCTGCTCCCCCTGCACCGGGGGTGTCGAACACGGCATTGCCTGAGCCGACACCGTCCCCAGCCCAAGAAGCAAACCACTCCATGCCATCTTCATTGGCCAACCATTCCTTATGAAATTTGTTAGCCACGCTAATGTAAATGGGAATTATTTGCAATAATATTTAGGCAATTGCAGAGACGCTAAGGCAGGGGAAACCTTTCCTGATAGCTCTCGCTACCAGGAAAGGATCAGTGCGTCCGACTGTGGTTTTCTTTGCGGTAGGCACCCGGCGGCTGGTTAAACGTGCGGGTAAAAATACGGGTAAAGGTCTGCTGGGAGTCAAACCCGTAGCGCAGACAAATGTCATACACTTTTGCGTCGGATTCGCGCAGATCCCGCGCCGCCAGCAGCAGTTTACGCTCGCGAATGTAGCGCCCCAGGCTCTCCCCTTTGTACTGCAAAAACAGACGCTGCAAGTGCCACTTGGAGTAGCCCGCATGCCGTGCGATCTCGTCAATACGCAGCGGCTGATTCAAATTATCATCAATCCACTCGACAATGCTGTCGATAACCTGAGCAGAAATGGTCATTCGGAACTCCTCTCCTGCAAATGTGTTGCCTTTTCCCACCATGTTGTGAACCGTTGCGCTGAATCGTCCAGCTTCACCGGTTCACCCTGCATCGGGGTAAGCAGACGGTACGCTTTATTTCGACTGGCCAGTGCCAGACGTTTGTAAGGGTCATCCCAGCTATGCTTTGCCAGCACAAAGCGTCCGGCATGACCGGGTAAAATCGCTTTTGCCCGCAAATCCAGAGCGGCCTGCGCGGTCTCTTCCGGCATCATGTGAATGTACTTCCAGTCCTGGTCGTATTGGCCGTTCTCCATGATGGCGAGATCGATGCCGCCAAACTGTTCGCCAATTGCCCTGAAATGCGGCCCATAGCCCGAGTCGCCGCTGTAATAAATTTTCTGTTCCGGTGTTTCGAACAGAAAACTGGCCCACAGCGTCTGATTGCGCTTGATACCGCGCCCGGAGAAGTGCCGCGCGGGCAGCACGTGAATCATCAGTGAATCGTCGACCCTGACAGACTGATTCCAGTCACGTTCTTCAATAATGTCGCCATTCATTCCCCAGTAACGCAGATGCGAGCCAACGCCCAGTGGCGTGAGCACGCGCTTCACCTTCGGCATTAACGCGGTGATGGTGGCGTAATCCAGATGGTCATAGTGATCGTGAGAAATGATCAGCAGGTCGATCTCCGGCATCGCCTGCGCCGTCCACGGATACTCCCCGGCGAACGCTTTGTTGAGAAACGAAAACGGTGCGGCATAGCTGCTGAAAACCGGGTCAATCAGAATACGTTTGCCGCCCAGTTGCAGATACCACGAGGAGTGCCCCAGCCAGATCAGGGTATTCTGCTCAACCGGCAGGCTGGCGAGATCGGTGGCAACCAGGGGTAATGGCCGGGCTGGCCGCGCATTTTCACGCTTCGCGACCAGAAACTCCCACCATGCTGCGAGCATACTTTTGTTTCCGGTATAACCCGGCGTTGGCACCTGATTATGAAATTGCCCATCACGGTAGTTCGCAGATTGCTCTACCTGACTAAGCTGAGCGCCCTGTGGCGCCTGGCCGAAGCCCGCATTAAGGACAAACGGTAACGTTGCTGCACTGGCAATGAGCATAATAACGACCACACACACGGAGAGAGGCTTCATATCCTGACCTGTAAAACGCGCCCCTGTCCGATGGTTTGCGCGGCTGACTCTTGATTATGAGTGAGTAAGCACTCATTATAGAAATCGGAAGTTTCGCGTCAAGATGATTTTCAATCTTTGACATTCACCGTTGCGGCGCTGCAAAGGCCGTGTTTCAATCATCTTTTTAAACAATCTTAAGGGTAAAGTGTAGTGGCTCGTCCGAAGAGTGAAGACAAAAAACAGGCATTACTGGAGGCTGCAACCACGGCCATTGCGCAATCCGGGATCGCGGCATCGACCGCTGTGATAGCCCGCAACGCAGGCGTGGCAGAAGGAACGTTGTTTCGCTATTTCGCGACAAAAGACGAGTTAATCAACGAACTTTATCTTCATCTTAAACAAGGTCTTTGCCAGTCGCTGATCGAGAACCTCGATCGTTCACTGACGGATACCAAAGTGCTGACCTTTTACATCTGGAGCAACTATATCAGTTGGGGTCTCAACCATACGCTGGGGCATCGCGCTATTCGCCAGTTAGCGGTCAGCGAAAAAATCACCAAAGAGACGGAACAGAAAGCCGACGATCTGTTTCCTGAGCTACGCGATCTCTGCCACCGTTCGGTGCTGCCGGTCTTTATGTCCGATGATTATCGCGCCTTCGGCGATGCGCTATTTTTAACGCTGGCAGAAACGACAATGGAATTTGCCGCTCGCGAACCGGCTCGCGCCAGCGAATTTATCTCCCTGGGCTTTGAAGCGATGTGGCGCGCCCTCACCCGTGAGGAAGCATAATGGATGAAAAAACGCTGTACGAATGCGCGCGCCGTCTGGCGCTGGCGTTTCCGTTTACCGAACACTGCTGGCCGTTCGGTCCGGAGTACGACGTGTTTAAAGTCGGCGGCAAGATCTTTATGATCGTGACCGAATTTAACCGCCGCGCGGTGATTAATCTGAAAGCCGATCCGGAGAAATCGCTGCTAAATCAGCAAATTTACCCCAGCATTACCCCCGGTTACCATATGAACAAAAAGCACTGGATTTCCGTCGCCCCCGGCGATGACATCAGTGAGTCATTACTGGACGAACTGGTTAATGATTCGTGGAATTTAGTGGTCGATGGCCTGGCCAAACGCGACCAAAAACGGATCCGCCCTGCCTGATTGGTCGCGAAAGCCGATAACTGTTTTCGCATTTTCTCTCTTATCATCTTCCAGAGAACCTTGTACCCTGCGGGTATTAAAACCAACCGGGAGTAGTTATGGATATCATTTCAGTGGCCTTAAAGCGTCACTCCACCAAGGCATTCGACCCTAGTAAAAAACTGACCGCTGAAGAAGCAGAAAAAATCAAAACGCTGCTGCAGTTCAGTCCGTCCAGCACTAACTCTCAGCCGTGGCACTTTATCGTAGCCAGCACCGAGGAAGGCAAAGCGCGCGTGGCAAAATCTGCCGCCGGTAACTATGTCTTCAACGAGCGTAAAATGCTCGATGCCTCGCACGTTGTGGTGTTCTGCGCCAAAACGGCGATGGACGATGCGTGGCTGGAGCGTGTGGTCGATCAGGAAGAGGCCGATGGTCGTTTTGCCTCTGCCGAAGCGAAAGCCGCCAACCACAAAGGTCGGACATTCTTTGCCGACATGCACCGTAAGGACCTGAAAGATGACGCGCACTGGATGGCAAAACAGGTTTATCTGAACGTCGGCAACTTTCTGTTAGGCGTTGGCGCACTGGGTCTGGACGCAGTACCGATCGAAGGGTTCGACGCCGCCATACTCGATGCGGAATTTGGCCTGAAAGAAAAAGGCTTCACCAGTGTGGTCGTGGTTCCTGTGGGTCATCACAGCGTCGAAGATTTCAACGCCTCGCTGCCAAAATCTCGCCTGCCGCTGGAAACCACGCTGACAGAGGTGTAATTCACCCCGCGCCCTGCATTTGCATAATTTCCCCTCAGCGGTCATCATTGACCGCTGTTTTATCAAGGAGAAATTATGCAGGAATTAATTACCCAGGTTGAAGATTTAGCGGGTATTGAAATGAATCACACCACCTCGCTGGTGGTGATTTTCGGTATTATTTTTCTCACCGCCGTCATTGTGCATATTATTTTGCACTGGGTGGTACTGCGCACATTCGAAAAACGTGCCATCGCCAGTTCCCGTCTGTGGCTACAAATAATTACCCAGAACAAGTTATTCCATCGTCTGGCGTTTACCCTGCAGGGGATTATCGTCAATATTCAGGCGGCGCTATGGTTGCAAAAAGGCAGTGAAGCGGCAGAAATTCTGACCACCTGCGCGCAGTTGTGGATCATGATGTATGCCCTGCTGTCGCTGTTTTCATTACTGGATGTCATCTTAAATCTGGCGCAAAAATTCCCAGCAGCCTCTCAGCTTCCGCTCAAAGGCATATTTCAGGGTATTAAACTGATTAGCGCGATTATCGTTGGCATTCTGGTGATCTCGCTGTTAATGGGTCAGTCCCCGGCGATTCTGATTAGCGGTCTGGGCGCGATGGCGGCCGTGCTGATGTTAGTATTTAAAGACCCGATTCTTGGGCTGGTTGCTGGTATTCAGCTTTCCGCCAACGACATGCTGAAACTGGGTGACTGGCTGGAGATGCCGAAATACGGCGCTGACGGCGCGGTGATTGATATTGGTCTGACAACGGTGAAAGTCCGCAACTGGGACAACACCATCACCACCATTCCCACCTGGTCACTGGTTTCGGATTCCTTTAAAAACTGGAGCGGCATGTCGGCCTCCGGCGGTCGGCGTATTAAACGTAGCATCAGTATTGACGCCACCAGCATTCATTTTCTGGATGATGATGAAAAGCAGCGACTGTATAAAGCGCGCCTGCTGAAGCCTTATCTGGATACGCGCCATCAGGAAATCGACGAATGGAATCAACAACTGGATGCGCCAGAATCGGTATTAAACCATCGCCGGATGACCAATATCGGGACTTTCCGCGCCTACCTGAACGAATATCTGCGCAACCATCCGCGCATTCGTCAAGATATGACCTTAATGGTGCGTCAACTGGCACCGGACGATCACGGTCTGCCCATCGAAATTTACGCCTTTACCAATACCGTCGTCTGGCTGGAATATGAAAGTATTCAAGCCGATATTTTCGACCATATTTTTGCGGTGGTGGAAGAGTTCGGCTTACGTATTCACCAGTCGCCCACCGGCAATGATATTCGCTCGCTGGCGGGAGCCTTCACCCAATAGATCAGGTACTGGCGCGCGAAATAAAGCGCCAGTCCATCATGACCCTTTCCGTTGGCGCATCCGGATTATCAATTTTGTTGAGCAGTAAGGTGACCGCTTTACGGCCAATCTCCCGCGACGGCTGTTCAATAGTGGTAAGCGACACCATCTCAGACAGTTCAGTGCCGTCAAACCCAACCACCGCGATATCCTGCGGTACGCGGAGTCCCGCCTGCTCAATAGCGCGCAACGCCCCTGCCGCCAGCGTATCGGAAACGGCAAACACCGCATCCGGCGGGTTCTCCTTCAGCAGCTTTTGCATCGCCGCCATTCCGGCCGCTGAGCTGAGGTCGCTGGCATATTCCACCGCCTGATAGTCCAGCTCGCGCAGATGAATCACGCTCTTATAACCGCGCTCGCGCAGACGGGCATATTTGTAGCTTAAGTCGTGATTAATCAAGGCAATCCGCGTACGCCCGCTGTCGGCGAGCTGACTCACCACATACTGCGACGCGTCCACATCGTTGATCCCGACACAGGAAACGCTCCCTGCATCGGCATACTCCGCACACTGAACCCAGGCGGCGCTGCCGATTAACTCGGCAAGTTCCGGCAGTCGGGAGAAGGCGTCCATGGTGATAATACCGTCGACGATTTTACCCGATAGCAGACTTAACCCTGAGCGGGAACGATCGATATCAGAACCTGAATTGCACAACAGGATACGGTAGCCGTTTTTCTCGGCCTCTGCTTCAATGCCCTTGACCACCTCCGCGCAGAACGGGTTAGCGATGTTGGACACCATCACCAGAATCATATGGCTACGCGCGGTGCGAAGTTGACGTGCCAGCAGATTGGGCTGGTAGTTACTCTCCTTGATTGCCTGCAAAACCCGCTCACGGTTTTTCGCTTTCACACTGTCGCTGTTGTTCAACACGCGCGACACCGTCGCCACCGAAACCCCGGCCAACTGAGCGATTTTCTGAATAGACATAACGACGACACATCCTGCGGTTAGCGTTTTATGCAGGCTATCATAAATTTGTTGCCCGGCGAACCGGGCAACGCGTCATCGCTCAATGCGCACCCAGCGCTGCTGCTGATGGCTTTTCACTATCGCATCAATGATATACATCACATTCGCACCGTCGTGGAAGGTGGCAAATTGCGGCGTTTTCGCCATTTCGCCTGCCTGAACGGCACGGTAGAACTGCGCCATCATATTTTTGAAGGCGTCAGGCCAGCCTTCAATATGCCCACCGGGGAAATGGGCGCTGTCGGCGACATCACGGTTCATCAGTGCAGGATCATCGGTCAGGATCTGATTCGCCTGCGCGCGATGCCCCACCCACAACTGCTGCGGTACCTCCTGATCCCACGCCACGGACCGCTCGCTGCCGTTGATTTCAAACGTCAGGCGATTTTTACGCCCGGCGCTCACCTGTGAGACGCGAAAACTGCCCTTGCTGCCATCGTCAAAGCGGAACAGCACCGAGCCGAAATCTTCCGTGTTCACCGGTTTATCTTCATACCGGGCGTTCGGGTCGTGAGCAAAGGTCTGGTTACCCGCGACGTTCTCCTTGCGCGTCGGCCAGACAATCGCGAGATCGGCCATCACCTCCGTGATGCGTCGTCCGGTAACAAACTGCACCGTGTCACACCAGTGGGAACCAATGTCCGCCACCGCGCGCGACGCCCCGCCGAGTACGGCGTCCACGCGCCAGTTGTAGTCGGTTTCCAGCAACATCCAGTCCTGCAGATAGCTGCCATGAGTAGCAAACAGTCGCCCGATGCTTCCTGCGTGCATCATGCTGGCCGCCTGACGCACCATGGCAAACTGGCGATAGACAAAGCTGACGCCATGTACCACGCCAGCCTCTTCCGCCAGCGCCACCAGCTCGCGCGCCTCTTCTGGCGTCATGCACAATGGCTTTTCAGAGAAGACATGCTTGCCTGCCTGCACTATCTGCCGGTTGATCTGCGCATGCAGATGGTTTGGCGTGCAGTTATGCACCACCTGCAGATTCGGATGCGCAAGCAGTTCCTCAACGCTGCCGTAGGCATACGGCACGTTCAGCGCCAGTGCTTTTTCCTGGGCCTGGGAAAGACTGCCGTCGCACAGCGCTACCACCTGCACAAACCCGAGTCGGCGCAGCGCGTCGATATGCGCAGGACCGATAAATCCGCTGCCAATAATGCCGACGTTAATCATGGACACCCCCGGCGGCAAAATCATCAAACGCCCGTCCGGAGACCGGAATGATATGGCGGCGGATAAATTCGCTGCCTTCGCTGGCCCCGGTATCACTGTCTTTCAGGCAACACTCCCACTCCAGCACCGCCCAGCCGTCAAAGTCATACTGCGTCAGCTTGCTAAAAATACCCTTGAAGTCGATCTGCCCATCCCCCAGCGAGCGAAAGCGCCCTGCCCGGTTGATCCACGACTGATAGCCGCCGTATACCCCACTGCGCCCGTTCGCCCGGAACTCCGCATCCTTCACGTGAAATGCTTTGATACGCGAATGGTAGATGTCGATAAAGGCCAGGTAATCCATCTGTTGCAACAGCATATGGCTGGGATCATAAAGAATGTTGCAGCGCGGATGGTTGTCCAGAAGATGCAAGAAACGTTCGAACGTGACGCCATCGTGCAAATCCTCACCAGGATGCAGCTCAAAACAGACGTCCACCCCGTGCGCATCGAAGGTATCCAGAATCGGTCGCCAGCGGTTTGCCAGTTCGCTGAATGCGTCCTGAAAACGCGCTTCATTGTGTGGCGGCCACGGGTAGAAAAACGGCCAGGCCAGCGAACCGGAAAACGTAGCATGCGCGCGGAGTCCCAGCTTTGCTGATGCGGCCGCCGCCTGTTTCAGCGTCTTCGCGGCCCACGCCCGGCGTGTCACATCGTTGCCACGCACCGCCGCTGGCGCAAAGTGGTCGAAGGCGTCGCTGTAAACCGGGTTTACCGCTATCAGTTGCCCTTCCAGATGGGTCGATAGCTCGCTGATGACCAGACCGTGCTCCGCCAGTTTACCGTTTATGTCGTCGCAATAGGCCTGACTCTGCGCCGCCTTTGCCAGATCGAAAATCTGCGGCTGATGGCAGGGGATCTGCACCGCTTTATAGCCCTTGCCGGCCGCCCAACCTGCCAACCCCTCCAGCGAGTTAAACGGCGCTTGCTCCCCGATAAACTGCGACAGAAAAATACCCGGCCCTTTAATCGTCCTCATACCACCTCCAGAAAATTACGCCTTGTCATCGTCATACCTGAACGAGAACAGGAAAATCAGGGCAATCACCGCGGCCGCCACCGCCGGGATCCACCAGAATGTCACCCATGCCTGCGGCACGGTTTGTCCGGCAACCAACCGGTTATACAGCGCGCCGGAGATCTGCGATCCCAGCAGCATCCCAATACCGTAGGTGAACATTACGATCATGCTCTGCGCCTGGCCTTTTACCTTTTCACCCGCCACGCGGTCGGTGTAGATAAAGCCGACAACAAAGAAAAAGTCATAGCACACGCCGTGCAGCAGAATGCCGAGATACAGCAGGAAACGCCCCTCTTCACTCACGCCAAGCGCAAAAAACGCATAGCGAACGAACCACGCCAGCATGCCGATCAGCAGCATATATTTCACGCCCAGACGGCGGAACAGCAGCGGGATCACCAACATGAAGACGATTTCTGACATCTGCCCGAACGACATGGCGGTGCTAACATCCGCAATACCGGCATCCGCCAGATAAGAGGCGGTGTAAGCGTAATAGGTGCCGAGCGGTACCGAGATCAACATCGCGCAAAGCGAAAAGATAAAGAAGTGGCGCGTTTTGAGCAGCGCAAACGCATCGGCGCAGAACAGATCGCGCACCTGTACCGGCAGTCCCTTCGCAGGGGCTGGCGTATGCGGCAGCGTCAGACTATACAACGCCAATATCACGGAACTGACCGCCGCCACCTGGAAGATGGTAATGCTGGACGCCACGCCGGTGACGCCGATAAAAATCCCCGCCACGATCCAGCCGATCGTGCCGAACACGCGCACCACCGGGAAGGTTTTATCGACATTCGTCAGGCTGTGAAACGCAATGTTATTGGTCAGCGCCAGCGTTGGCATATAGCACAGCGTATAGCCGAACAGCAGGCCAATCAGCAGCGCACCGTTTTGGGCAATCAATGCCCCCGGCACAAACCACAGAATCACCGCCCCGGCCAGATGCATCACCGCCATCACCTTTTGCGAGGCAAAGAAGCGATCCACCAGCATACCGAGCACAAACGGTGAAAGAATAGAGGCGATCGGCCCTGCGGAAAACGCATCGCCAATCAGCAAAGACATGTCGTGCTGCGTCATGACCAGACCAAGCGTCACTGACCAGCTTCCCCAGATAAAAAACTGTAAGAACATCATCAGCGACAGTCGGGGTACCAGCAGCCGGTGCTGCCCTATCGCCTTTCCACTACTTTCCGTTGTTGACACCATTTTGAGCCTCGCCTTTTAAAAAGTAATCGATTACAAATTGTCATCAGGTGAAAAGTAATCGATTACAAAATAAAGTTCCTGTGGATCGAAACAGAATTGAGAGAAGGGTCACGATAAAGGTGGAGAGCGGTGGTGGCGGGTAACCGTTTTGTCTGCCCGGCAAGCAAAGCGCCACCGGGCATCTACAGGGTTACTTTTTGCGGGAGAGCTTAAACGCCACAAACAGGAAGATGACCCACACCGGCAGCAGCATGGCTGACAGACGCATGTCGTCGATAGTGCACATCAGCACGAGGATCATCGCCAGGAAGGCAATACAGATGTAGTTCCCCGCCGGATAGAGCAACGCCTTGAACTGGGTGTCGCGCCCTTTGCGACGCATCGCAGCACGAAAACGAAGATGCGCCAGACAGATCATGATCCAGTTCAGCAGCAGCGTTGCCACCACCAGTGCCATCAGCAGGCCAAAAGCCTCTTTCGGCAGCAGGTAGTTAATCAGCACCACCAGCGAAGTGATAGCGCCCGAGAGCAGCAGTGAGTTCACCGGCACGCCACGACGGCTGACGCGGGTCAGAAACTTCGGGGCGTTGCCCTGAACTGACAGACCAAACAGCATACGACTGTTGGAATAAACGCCGCTGTTATAAACAGACAGAGATGCCACCAGAATCACGAAGTTCAGCGCTGAAGCCACCACGTTGCTGTTCAGATCGTGGAAAATCATCACAAACGGGCTACTGTCGGATTTCACTTCCACCCACGGATAGAGCGCCAGCAGAACCACCAGCGAACCGATGTAAAACAGCAAAATACGGTACACCACCTGATTGACGGCTTTGGGGATGCTTTTATGCGGATCGCGGGCTTCTGCCGCAGTGATCCCGATAAGCTCCAGCCCGCCAAAAGAGAACATAATTACCGCCAGCGACAGAATCAGCCCCTTCCAGCCCGTCGCCAGAAAACCGCCGTGCTGCCACAGGTTGTCGATGGTCGCCCGCTCGCCGCCGTGACCCGAGAACAGCAGCCACAGGCCAAAGCCGATCATGCCGATAATCGCCAGTACTTTAATGAGCGCAAACCAGAATTCAGTTTCGCCGTACAGACGGACGTTCACCAGATTGACGGCGTTAATGATAATAAAGAAGGCCGCGGCCCAGACCCAGGTGGGAACGTCGGGTAACCAGTACTGCATATAGATACCGGCGGCCGTCAGTTCAGCCATCCCGACCAGCACAAACATCACCCAGTAGTTCCAGCCTGACAGGAAGCCCGCAAACGGCCCCCAGTATTTATAGGCAAAGTGAGCGAAAGAGCCCGATACCGGCTCTTCGACGACCATTTCGCCGAGCTGGCGCATGATCAGAAAGGCAATAACCCCGGCGATGCCATAACCCAGCAGTACTGCCGGACCCGCCATCTGAATCGCCGGACCGATACCCAAAAACAGCCCGGTACCAATTGCGCCGCCGAGGGCGATTAACTGGATATGTCGATTTTGCAAACCACGTTGCAGCGTCGGAGTCTGTTCCGACGACGCTTCAGAACGACCGTTGCCTGAAGCGGATGACGCGTCTCTCACGTCCTACCCCTGTCTCTTTTTTAGAAGGGGCACGTTTTAACACTTCATGCTGGAGGTAGCAAGTTAAAGGCGTGGGAATGGATGGGGCATCCTTGCCCCTGATAACGAGGTGGAACTCAGAACTCGTAACCAACGGACACTTTAACGGTGCGCGGTTCGCCCTGGGTGACGTACGTGCCGGAATCATCAACACTGGCCCAGTAGTTTTCGTTGGTGACGTTGTCGATGCCCGCGCGAACGGTCATCTGATTTTGGTTCTGGTTAAGCGCGAAGCGATAACGCATGCCCAGATCCAGAGTGGTGAAGCTGTCGAGCTTTTTGGTATTGGCCAGGTCTGCATACTGAGAACCAGAGTGGTTCACGCGAGCCGTGGCGGTCAGCCCCTCAATCGGTTTGATGTCATACTCGGCGCCCAGCACGGCGTAAAAGTTCGGCACGCCGATAACATCGTTGCCCTGATTCAGGCCATTGTTGGTTTTGGTCATCTCCGCCTGCAGCCAGGTGGCGCTGGCGTTCAGACGCATTCCCAGCATTGGTTCGCCGAAGACATTCAGCTCAACGCCACGGTTACGCTGTTCAGCATCCAGACCATAATGTTTGGTTTCACTGTCAAGGATCGCCGAAGGCATCTTGATCTCAAACAGCGCCAGCGAGCCGCCTACGCGCCCGAAGTCCGCCTTCACGCCCACTTCATTTTGTTTAGAATGGACGATACCGGTGCTCTGGCCATAGTTGGTTGCGGTGTTGGGCGCCGTTTTACCCGGCTGCAGCGCTTCGGTGTGGTTGGCGTAGAAAGCGATCTCCTCCCACGGTTTGTAGACGACACCGTAAGTAGGCATCCAGCGGCTACCGTCGAAACCGTCGGCGGCGTTTTCCGCGCCGGTGACTTTGTCATAACCCCGGATGACCACTTTCTGATGGCGTGCCCCGACGGTAAACAGCAGTGTATCATCCAGCACGCCCAGCGTATCACTTAACAACCAGCCCTGAGTGCGGGTACGTCCGCTGGTCAGTGGATCGCTATAGTTGCCGCCCTTGCCGTTTGAGTTGGTACTGGCTGGCGCATCAACGTCGCTGTTATGGTAGATGTTGGTATACGGGTTATCCGCCGCTTTGGACATCTTCCACGCGATTTTTTCGTTTTTGCTTTGCGCCGAGTAGCCGACGTTCACATTGTGCGAGACAAAGCCAGTATCGAAGTTGCCGCGAATCCCCGCCATGCCGCTCACCGTGTCGCTGATACGGTTAGTATCAAGACGGCTGGCAGTGGCCGTACCGCTCTTACCCAGCAGTTTCGGCGCGCTGTAGAGACCTTCCTCGTGCGCGTGCTGAGCGCCAAGACCGGTATAGGCGGTCCAGTTGTCGGTGATGTCGTATTCACTACGCCACATACCGAACTCGTTTTCGATATCGCTGTACGCCCACTTCTGCGAGAAGTTGCGGTCATTTTTCGGCGGTGTCGGGATGAAATCGACCGCAGAAATGTTGACGCTGGTTGGGCTGCCGTGGAAGGTTTTCTTCTGATAACCCACGTCCAGCGAGGTGCGGAAGTTATCGCCTTTGTAGTCCAGACCGGTGGAGAGCAGCGTAGTACGGCGGCGATCGTCCTGAATTCGGGTTTCGCCTTCACGGTGGACCAGATTCACCCGTGCGCCAAACTGGTCGTTGTCGCCAAAGCGACGACCGGCATCCAGCGTGGTGCCAATCTGTGAATCTGAGGTGTAATCCACGCCCACTTTGGCCTGCGGGATATCGCCTGCATGTTTCGGTTCAAGGTTGATCATCCCGCCGACGGCGGAGCTTGCAGCACCGTTCATCAGGGCGTTTGCCCCTTTGAAGATTTCGATGCGATCCACCATCTGCGCATCCACCACCTGACGCGGTAAGATGCCGGAAAGGCCGCCAAAGGTCATGTCATCGCCATCAAACTTCAGGCCGCGGATACGGAAACTTTCCGCGCTGTTGCCGTAGCCCTGGACATACTGCACGCCCGCATCGTTTGCTACGACATCGGCGATGGTTTTTGCCTGCTGATCTTCAACCAGTTTAGAGGTGTAGCTGATGACGTTGAAGGGCACATCCATCGCGCTCTGTTGGCCTAGCATCCCCAGCCTACCGCCGTTGGCAACCTGCCCGTCGAGAAACGCGGGTAGCAGCGTGTCGCCACCCGGTTTGAAATCATTATTGGTTGTCGCCTGGACCACGATGGTCTCTTCCGCTTTTTTCGCGGTGTCCGCCGCCCAGGCCGTGCCAGAGATCGCGCCAATCGTCAGCGCCAGAATTGTTTTGGTGTTGTTCATGTGAATGCCATCAAAAGGAGTCAATGTACCGGGGGGCGACAGGCGTCCCCCGGCTGGTTTTTATTATTTATTCAGCGCAATGCGTACGACGCTGTCCGGCGCATCGGTTGAGTGATCTTTATTAAATTTCTGTTTCACAGTGACATACAGCGTCTGACCGTCAGCTGAGAGCAGCAGGCTGTTTGGGTTCGGCGGCAGATCCCAGCTTTTCTTCACGCTGTAATCGGTCGCGTTGAGGCTAAGCAGTTTCCCGGAATCACGCTGGGTGATGTAAATCTCGTGGCGTTTGGCGTTGAATTTAACGGATAGCGAGTCACCCACTTCCAGTTGTTTCAGCACCTTGCCGGTGTGGATATCGAGCACCAGCGTGGTTTTCGCTTTGGAATTGTCGGTCACAAGCAGTCGCCCGGTTTGCGGATCTTCCGCCATATTCAACAGCAGCGCCGGTTTGTCGCCCAGCGGCTTCCAGCGTTTTTCAACGCGCTGGTTACGCGGGTTGATGACCAGGATCTCGCCACCGCCATTCGCGGCGTAGATGCGCTGAGTCGTTTCGGAGTAGTGCAGACCGGTCATCCATTTACCGGTGTTTTTGATGCGCGTTTTCAGCTTCAGCGTTTCGGCATCGACCACCCAGATCACTGCGGGATCGGCGACCGCGCCGATATACAGCAGACCGTTATGCAGCAGCACCTGACGTGCGCCATACGGGAAACCTTCCGGATTCCGCTCCGGGAACAGGACGCGATTTTTGACTTTGCCGTCCGCGGTATTCAACGCGCTCAGGCCACCGTCCAGCGAGTTGGTGACGTACACCGTTTTGCCGTCTGGTGAAATGGCCATGCCAAAGTTTTTCAGATCCGTATGGCTGCGCCCGATTGTCTTAAGCGTTTTGGCATCCAGTTTATAGACCACCCCGCCCTGAACATCTTTAAAACCTTCGGCACTGGCGACATACAGCGCGTCCCCGGCTGGATTTAACGCCATCTCATACAGGCCATCCGCCAGAGCGCGTTTTAACGTATCGGTCGCCACTGCTGGCGTCTCCACTTTTTCAACGGTATTTGTCGCCGTGGTGGCGGGCGTTGTGGCCGCGCAACCGCTTAATGCCGCCGCGATCAGCACTGCCAGGGCGGTTATGTTTTTTTTCATTCCTGGGTTCCTTACCAAAAAAAGATACGCATTAAACAATAAAGAGAATGAGAACTATACTTATTCTCTTTTTCGAAGCAAGCGTATTTCGCACAAAAAATACCCTTAATGAAACAGAGGTTCGAATTGTGAGAGCTCAAACGAAAATGGTAGATGAACGATAATTTCTGCGAATTATTCTGGACGAACAGGCCCCACAGGCCACAGAATGCGATTTGCACTTTTTTTATATTTTTCAAACGAATGACTTAACCTAAATATTGTCATTCATGTGTCGGTCACGCCAGGCAACGGTGTCATGAATAAAATCATCAAACGACTCGAAATCATTAAAAGCGCCATCGAACTTGAGGATGAAGAGATAATCCAGCAGCAGCTTGTGCATCTGCAGCGGGAATCTGGCGATCCCGTAATAACGGCAATTGCCCAGGCTATCGAGACGCGCCGGTTCAGTGATGCAATGCGTGAAATTGCCACCTGGTTGCAAAATCAGCGCGCAATAACCAGCTGGCAGGATCCGGCGATTGCTGCCAGCAAACTGGAACTTAAAGCGCTGGAAAGTCAGTTGCGCGAGCTGATTGACACCCGCAATACCCGTATTCAGATTCTGGATGAATTCAACGACCAGTATCATTTGCGCCTCGGGCCGTTAATGAGCCGTATTCTGGAGCTGCGTAAACAGCTCGCGGCTAGCGCCCAGCGCCGACAAGAAGCGGAGCGCAGACGCCGCGAGAAAGATTACCTCTCCTGTCAGCAGTACATCTCGCTGGCAATCGATCGGTTAGCACAGCTCAAGCAGCAGTGGATGGGCATGGACTCGACCTCTCGCTCTGCGGTCGACATTCGACAGCGCATCCAGCAGCAAACGGAGCTGATTACCGATCTGCTCGCCGAGATCCGTGAACTGGAAGCCGATTTTTCCCGCCAGGATGACAGTGACACGCGGCAGGCGCAGGAAGAAGCGGCGCATGAATATGAGGAATATCAGGAACAGCAGCAGGATGCCCAGCACCGCTTCGCACGCGATCAACGTCTTTCCGCAGACGAGCGCAATGAACTTAAGCGCCTGTGGCGTCAGGCCAGCCGTCTGTGTCATCCGGACGTTGTCGCCGACGAATTGAAAGAAAAAGCGCATCAGATGATGGTGCAGCTTAATCTGGCACGACAAAACGCCGATCTGGCGGCCATTCGTGCCCTGCTCACCCAGCTACAAAGCGGTCTTGAGCCGATGATGGCCAGCGATCGGCTGAACAATCTCGACCATCTGCGGCAGAAAATCCAACAGTTGCGGATCCAGATTGACGCGCTGCTGAAAGAGATAGCCGAGCTGGAAGCGGAAAATGCCTGGCGTCTGGCGACATCGCTTCGCGATAAAGAGGCATACTTTTCGGAGCAGGAGCGTGCACTGGCTGAGCTGCGCGACACGCTGGAGAATCAGGTCAAACACGTTGAGCAGGATCTGTTGGCGGGTTAAGGCCTGCCTGCTCAGCACAAATAATCAAAAACAAAGCTTAATCATGATAATCACGATAATTTAGAAATTTAATTTCACATCAAAAGCAACTTACCAAAACAATAAACCAATCAATGTCAAATTTTCAACCGTTACCACTCACCTTAACTTCTCCATTGCAACATTAACCAGGAATATTCTTAACGCACGATACTCTGGATCGTCACGCTTATCCCACCTCACCTGACAGCGCACCTTCCCTCCTCTTTTGTTTCCGTAATTTTTAAGACAACCCCGCATATTCCTCATTATTTTCCCTCCTGTTTACATCTATCAATAAGTGAAAACTATCAATCATTCTCCCGAAGTCGAAATAAACGATTTATCTTAAATTTTAACAAAGCGTAATATTTCAATTGAGAATAATCACAATAAAAAAATGTGAATTTGAACTAATTCCCGGACAAGGGAATAAACCCTTCATTTAATGTAAAGAGGGGCAGGATGCTATAGCCAATTTAAGGAGAATTTTATGTCAAAAGCTATTTTCTTTGGTGACAATTATTACACCTGGCTTGGCATGAAAAATATCCTGCGCGGGACATCAATCTATTATGGCATGCAGTATTACGCAACCCACTTGCCGCCCTCCTCTATTCCTTCGGTCCAGAATAATGATTACCTCATCATTCATCCCGAACGGACAGATATTCTGAAATACGCCAGCATCATTCGCCGTCTCTCCTCGCGTTCATCATTGATGCTTTTCGTGCTGACGGATGCCGAAACCTTTGCGGTGTTCCAGGCTATTTGCGGCATGCAGATGCATTTTCTCGACCACGCGTTGAGCCTTGACGCACTGCACCGCCGGGTGATTCACCTCATTAGCAGCAAGAACACGAGCGTGAGCCGTCCGCTGGACAATGCCATGAGCATTAATGAATTTAACGTCATGATGATGTATTCCCGGGGCTGGTCGCTGACCAGAATCGCCAATATTGCACATAAAAGCGAAAAAACAATCGGTGCTTATAAAAGCAATATTGCCAAAAAACTGGGGCACAGCAACACCCATCTGAAATACAGGCTTTTCCATTATCGTTAACCATCAACCGAGGAAATAAGACACGGACGAATGACGATTATTTAAGGCGCGTTCAATCACTAAGCATTATTCCGCCCTGCGGAAGGGTCTCTTTTTCCCAAAATTTGACAACCCAGGCAGCACTCATCGTGAGCCAACCCTAACCACAAGCGCAGCGCACCAACCAACAAAAAAACAGAAATGCAGACGAGGTTATTATGAATAAGGTTTACAATATTATATGGAATGCGGCACTCGGGCTTTGGGTTGTCGCCTCCGAATTATCAAAGGGGAAGAAAAAAAGTCGCTCACGTAAAACCGGACTGCAGATCGTTGCCGGTTTATTCGCCGGGGCCACTCTGACCGCCATCGCCGCCCCTCTCGTGACCACCGGAACGCACATTATCACTGATGATTACCCGGATGTTATCTCCGCCGGCGTCCATCAGGACGTCTTCGACTACGGTTTTTTATATGAAAACCACACCGGCGGCAGCGAACTGAATGTTACCGGCGCGATCCCCAACATCGCCTACGGACAGACCGGCATTGTGGAGTCGTCCACCATCCGGGATCTGCTGGAAAGCGGCAAAATTACGCTCACCGCCACCAGCCTCACCAACGAGCAAAAATCTATCACCACCATTGAGGAACTGGCGGAATACCTCAGTCATACACAGTCGTCTACCCCGCAGCAAAGCGTGGAATTTCAGGTGATTGACCCGGCCGATCCAGAAAAAACCTCAACCCTGAAGGTGTTTGATACCGCAAGCCTGGCAAGTTTCATTAGCGTCTCGCAGATTGGTGATGCGGTGCTCAACACGTTTGATGCCAATGTGTCGCAAATCTATAAGCAGTTTGGCTTTGCCCTTGCCAAAAATGGCGCAACCGCCAATCTCAACATTGGTGATAACACACTGAAAGTAAGAGAAAATGATATCCGTCTGCTGGCAAAAGACTCTTCTCTGCTCAAAGCACAGGAACCAAACAGCAAGGTCAACTGGCAATCCGATAACTACATCCAGTTTGGTGCGGCACCGGTCGTACCGACCAAAACCTACGCCGGCTCAAAACAAACCACCGTGTTTGGCGAAGACATTACCTTAATGACCTACGGCTACGATGAAGAAGGCAAGGTCGTTGAAACAGGTAACCGCACCTTTTCCATTAAAAACACGGCGGATCTGGCGAATTTCAACAACTGGCTGATTGGTGCTGGCAGTGAGAGCGCCAAAACACCCGACGGGCAAAATATCAGCCAGATCCAGCTGTGGCTGGATTCTGGTGCAATCAGTAAAGTTTCTGACGCACAGACTTACTACGCCAGTCTCATCAATCAACTGCTGACCTCCAGCACCAATGCCGACCTGTTAACCTGGGATTACGATGTCTGGACTGACGGGCTGGCACACACCAACAACACCACGGCAGGCACAGGGGAACTGCATGCTATCTACGCCAATGGACAAAACACCACCGGCACATTGGCCCCGGGAGCAATTCTGGCTGTCGATGGCAGTATCAATGGGGCAATGAAGGCCGATGACGGTGGTTCTATCTTCAATGAGGGTGCACTGAACGTTCTGCGGACCTCTACCGGGCAGGGGCTGGCGATTGGCATGCTGGCCAGTGACGCCAGCGCCACGAACCGTGGCACGATCAATTCCGGATTGTTTATCGATAAAGATGGTAATCAGAACGTAAACAGTTACGGCGCCTACGGCATGCAGGGGCTGGGAAACAGCACCGTGGTAAACGAAGGGACGATTAACCAGGCGATTACGACCAACAACTACGGGACTGCAGCGGCAGCCGATCCGTGGTCTACGGATAAACCCAACAGTTCTCTGACGCTCGCTATCGGTATGCAGTTATCCGGTGAAACCCATGGGACCAACAAGGGTGAGATTAACGTCGTGGAGGGACGGAGTAACGGCGACGCTTTCGGTAAGGGGACGGCTTACGGCGTTGAAGTGTCTGGTAATGCCACCTTCGCAAACGCTCCTGGTGCCACCATTTATCTTGGGCGTAAGGCCAGTGACCTCTCGCAGGATGTCAATATGGCAGGCGGCGCAAGTCCCAGCGCCGGGATCCTGACCAGAAGCTCAGGCGATGTCACCAATGACGGAACGATCACCCTTGGAAAAGGGGTACGTAACGCCGCCGGGATCCTGGTCGGCAACGCCACCGGGAACGTGATCAACACGGGTAAAATCACCCTCAATGGTGACTCGTCGTCCGGCACCAGCCCGAACTTCGGTATTTCGGTACGCGACAGCGGCAGCGAAAACGGCCAGCAGATCCGCAACGACGGCGAGATTAACGTCAATGGCCACAACAACATCGGTATCCATCTGACCGCCAGCTCGAAGAACGCGCATGTCACGTCCAGCGATACGGGAACAATCACGGTTGCAGGCGACGGCGGCACGTCGAACCGTAACTATGCGATCTGGGCTGAGGGGAGTACGACTTCTCAGGCTGTCGTCGATGTGCTTTCCACGATCACGCTGGAAGCCATCGGCAATATTGGCGTTCACGTCCGCGATAATGCGGTGGCAAACATTAACAGCACCAGCAGTCCGTTGTTCAAAAATAGCGATCAAATTGGCTACTACCTGTACGGCAACGGTGCGACCGCCAATATCGGCAAAGCCGATATGAATGACAACGGCCAGGCGCGCACGACGCTGTTCCGCATTGCTAACGGTGCAAACTTTGCCGGCGATACGATCAATCCGGAGAATAATCAGTCGTCTACACTCAAGATGACCTTAACCGGTGAAAAATCCATTGGCGTCTATGCAACCGGTACAGGCAGCACCGTAGATACGGGTGAAGCGACGTTCACCGTTAGCGGTAACGGGGCTGCTGCCCTGCTGCTGGAAGGGGGCGCAGCAGGTACCATCAGCGATAAGACCCTTATCGAACTGACCGGCTCAAACACCACCGCCGGGATTGTCGATGGGCAGGCGCATCAGTTGAACGGTAGCAAACAGAACGCCCCCGTCGAGACCGTTCTCAACACCAGTGCCACCATTCGATCCGCCGTGGATGGGCTGAACGTCATCGCCTATGTGGCGAAAAATCTGGGCAATATCGTTCTGCAACAGGACGCGGTTATCGATCTCGCCAGTAAAAACAGTATCGGCGTCGACGTGCAGGAAGGGGGACGGTTGAGCAACAACGCCTCCCAGGTATTGCACGTCAGCAACGGGATTGGCGTTCGCGCCTCCGGTAAAGACGCACAAATCAAAAAGCTGGGTGCAATAGAGGTCGATGACGGCACTGCTGGCGTGCTGCTGACCAATGGCGCAACGCTGAATATGACTGCGGGAAGCGGTGGCTTAGCCGATACCATTACGACCAACGGCACGGCGGACGGTATTCGTCTTGAAGCGGGGGCCGGATCGCTGACGGCCAAAGGCGTCACCATCAGCGCATTGGGCAGCGGCGCAGGGATTCAGAACCATGCCGAAAGCTCGGATATCACGCTAAACGACGTCACGATTAACGCCAACAACGGCCCAGGGATCCGCACCAGCGTGGCGCTGAACGTGAAAGATGGCGCCAACAATATGCTCAACGTCACCGGCTCTGGTTCAGGCTTTGCCTTCATGAAGGAGAACGGCGACAACGCTACCGGCGATTTGACTATCGGCACCGGTTACACGGTACTGGTGCACAACGACAACAACGATGCCACAGGGAACGGGATCGATGCTCGTACCAACGGCAGACTGACCACCCGCGCCAATATCACCGTTCAGGACGCGACGGGCGGTTCGGCGATTCTGGCAAAAGACGTTTCCACCCTCACCAACAGCGGCAACATCACCTCCAACAGCCTGAACGGTCCGGTGGTGGATGCCAGCGGTAACAACGGCAAAACTATCACCAATACCGGGACGATCCTCGCCGCTACAGACCAGGCCGTCGCGATTCAGTCCGGCAACGGCAACGACACCATCAACATCAGCGGCGGCAATACGCGCGGCGTCATCAACACCGGTGCCGGTAGCGACCGCTTTATCTGGAACAGCGGAACGTTTGCCGGAGAGGTGAACTTCGCGGGGACAACCAACAACAAGGCCAACATCGGTAATGTATCGCTGACGAACACGCGTCACATCACCACGCTCGCCGGGACGGGCAACGCCCTCACCTTCACGAATACCACGGGTAATGTCGGTTCGCTGCTGGCGGATGACCTCAGCCTGGGAACCAACATCGGCAACGGCTGGAATACGTTAACGCTGACGGGCGCGCAGGCGGATATGCGTATCGTTGAAAGCCTGACGCTGACCGACGGCACCCTCGCCGTTAACAACGGTGCGACGCTGCGCACGGGTGACCATCGGGACGTGAGTAATACCAGCGCAACCATTGGCAACTACAACATCACCACCAGTGGCAACGCCAGCAATATCATCTTTGATACCCAGGGCAATGGTGCCGACAGCCAGATTTATCAGGGGACTATCAGCGGTAGCGGCAACTTTGTCCGCGCAACGGGCGGCACGACGGTTTTCACCACCGATAACAGCTACAGCGGTTCGACCACCATCAATCAGGGCGGTGTATTACATCTGGGTCAGGGAGGCACGACGGGCGGTATCAACCCGGTTTCGCAGATCGTTGATGACGGTATTCTGACCGTTAACCGCAGTAACAACGTTCTGCTTAACGGGGTGATTTCCGGTATCGGCGCGCTGGAACAAATCGGTAAAGGTATTACGCGTTTAACCGGCGCCAACCGCTATAAAGGGGAGACCACCGTCGACAACGGCACGCTGTTGGTCAACGGTAATCAGTCAGCCGCAACGGGCATGACAACCGTGAATGGCATTGCAACACTGGGTGGCACCGGAACCCTCGGCGGCGACGTCGTGATGAATGACGCCACCACGCTCAGCGCAGGCGACGGCGGCGCGGGTACGCTGAAGATCAACGGAAGCCTGCAACTGGGCAACAAAACCACCTCTGCATTTGAGCTGGGGCAGGCCTTCGTGCCTGGCGGCGCACAAAACGATCTGGTCGATGTTGCCGGCAATCTGCTGCTTGACGGGACGCTGAACGTCAGCCAAAGCGCTGGCGGCACGTTTGGACCGGGCGTCTACCGTCTCTATAACTACGGCGGCACGCTCGACAACCAGACGCTGGAGCTTGGCGACGTCCCGGCGGGTCAGGATAAGAGCAACATTTTTGTCCAGACGGTGCTGGATAAACAGGTCAACCTGGTCAATGCCAACGGCGTCACGCTGCAGTTCTGGGACGGCGCGCAGACGGGTGAAAACCACGGTAAAACCGGGATTGAAGGCAACGGAAAAATCGACGGTGGCGATGGCAGATGGATGGCGATCGGAAGCCAGGGCGATAACAACTGGACGCAACAGGACGGAATCGGCAACGCACCGTGGGCGCAAAAAGCCTTCGCCGTCTTTACCGGCAACGCCGGCACGGTCGAGGTCGACAGGAGTGCGGGTAACGTTCAGTTCTCCGGCGCACAGTTTGACGCGGACGGCTATATCATTAAAGGCGACGCGCTGAACGCGTGGGCGACCACCGCGGGCAGCGATGAGCTGATGCTGCGCGTCGGTTCTGGCGGTGCGGGTGCAAACTTCACCGCGACGATCGAATCAACGATCCGCGAAGGTGACAGTGCGGATAGTCTGGTGCTGGTCAAGACCGACCAGGGCCGTCTGATTCTGAGCGGTGACAACACGTATCGTGGCGGCACGCGCATTGACGGCGGTACGCTGCAAATCTCGGCGGATAACAACCTGGGCCAGACCGGGACCGGCGTCACCATCAACAACGGTTCAACGTTACAGTTGGGCGCAGATTTCACCACCCAGCGCACCCTCACCCTGGGCACCTCTGGCGCGGCTGCCGTGTTCGATCTGAATTCGCATCACTTCTCCCCTGTCGGCGAGATAGTCGGTGCAGGCAACCTGAAAGTCACCAGTAGTACCCGTGATGCGGCCAGCACGCTGTCGCTCGATCGGGCCAACAGCTATCAGGGCACGACGCTGATTGAAGGTACCGGTGAGACTCATAACGTCACGGTGAATGCCAGCCAGACCGGCGTATTTGGCAGCAATGCCAGCAGCACGGTGAGCGTGACGAAAGGCGCAACGCTGAACGTCAGCGGCGCAGCAACCAGCCTGCAATCGCTGACGCTGGATATTACCAACAGCCTGTTAACGCTGAAAGACACGGTCACTGCGGCAGGTGCGACGCTGAATCTGAATGGCAAAGCAAAGGCGCTGATCGCAGACAATGCAACGGCAGGACAGTCGACCATTAACGTGTCTGAAGAGAGTACGCTGGCGCTGGAAGAGAATGCCAGCGGCGGTAATGCAACCGTGACCAACCACGGGCTGATGTCCTTTGCCGGTCGCGCGCTGGCACAAATGACCACGGTGAAAAACCAGTCCGGCGGCAACGTCGATGTCAGCCACGTCGACAGCGCGACCGCTATCGGTTCGCTTTCCGGCGCGGGTAACGTTGAACTGGGCGATAAAACCCTCTCCCTCGGCAATCTGGCGCTGGATGACATCATCAGCGGCATCATCAGCGGTGACCACGGCAACCTGGTGAAAATCGGTGACGGGACGCTGACCGTAACGGGCGACAACACTTACACCGGCACCACATCGGTCGATGAAGGGGTACTGCTGGTCAACGGTAACCAGGCGGCGGCGACCGGTGATGTAACGGTCAAAGCGGGTGCGACGCTCGGCGGTAACGGCATTATTGGCGGCGCGGTGAACGTGGCGGATAACGGCCATATTACAGCCGGTTCCACGATCAACAGCGTCGGCAAACTGACCACCGGTTCGCTGACCCTGAATGACCTGTCGCAACTGGACTATCAGTTTGGTCAGGCGTACACCCCAGGCGGCGCCTTCAACGACCTGATTAACGTCAACGGCGATCTGGTGCTCGACGGCAAGCTCAACATTGCAACCTCACCCGGCGGCAGTTTCGATGTCGGTGTTTATCGCGTCATTAACTACTCCGGCGCGCTGACCAACAACGTAATGGACATTGCCAACGCCCCGGCGGCGGCGGACAGTTTGTACGTGCAGACGTCGGTGAAAAATCAGGTCAACCTGGTGAATCACGGCGGTCTGACCCTGCGTTTCTGGGACGGCACCGGCGGTGAAAACGGCGAACTGAAAAACAACGGCGTGATCAACGGCGGCGATGGTATCTGGCAATCCAGCCATGGCAACGACAACTGGACCACCGATGAATCCACGCCGGAAGGTGCCCTGAACGCCCCGTTCACCGATGCCGCTTTCGCCGTCTTCCAGGGGGAGGCAGGCAACGTCACCGTGGATAACAGCCTGGGCGATGTGATCATCAGCGGCGCGCAGTTTGCCACCGATGGCTATCGCGTGGCGGGTGATGCCATCACCACCGATACCGCCAATACGCTGATTCGCGTCGGCGACGGCACCGTCGATGGCGCAGGCTATACCGCCACCATCGACAGCCAGATCCGCGGCACTGGCGGCATCAATAAGAGCGATCTTGGCACGCTGATCCTGACCGGCGATAACCTTTACGGCGGCGGCACGACCATTACGGCAGGGACACTGCAGGTTTCCGGCGATAAAAACCTCGGCGCTGCCAATACCGGGATCGCCTTTAATGGCGGCACGCTGAAATATGGCGATGCGTTTAATACCGCGCGTCAAGTGACGCTGGAATCCGGCGGCGGGACCTTCGACACCAACGGCTTCAACGTCGCGCTGTTGACCGACGTTGAAGGCAGCGGTCAGTTAACAAAAACGGGTCAGGGCACGCTGATGCTCACGCTGGACACCTCCTACACCGGCGGTACCCACGTCGTGCAGGGAACGTTGCAGTTGGGTAACGGCGGTGAGATCGGCAGCGTCCAGGGCGATATCATCGCTGACGGCATACTGAATGTGAAACGCTGCAACAGCTACACCCTGAGCGGCAACATCAGCGGCGAAGGACAGTTCCACCAGACCGGCAGCGGCACCACCACGCTGGAAGGAACGAATAGCTACAAAGGGGCAACGCTTGTCGCCAGTGGCGTTCTGCAAGCCGGTGGCGCCAATACGCTGAGCGCCGCGTCTCATCACTATGTGGCAAGCGACACCGCGCTGAAAACGCAAGGGTACGACCAGACGGTCGCCGGATTAACCAACAGCGGCAACGTGTCGCTGACGGGAGCGGCGGTTGGCTCCGCGTTAACGGTAAAAGGCGATTACAGCGGCAAAAACGGGACGCTTGAATTAGCCGCCGCGCAGAGCAACAGTGGTCAGGGCATTGCGGATCGACTGGTGATCGATGGCGGTAAGGTGAGCGGCAGCACGCTGCTGAAGGTGGACGGTTCCGGACTGGGCGCGCCGACGGTAGGTGACGGGATCGAAGTGGTGACGGCGAAAAACGGCGCCACCACCACGGCGCAATCCACACGCGACGGTTTCTATCTGGCGAGTAACCGCATGTCCGCCGGGGCGTTTGAATACCAGTTGTATGCTGGCAACACGCAAGGCCAGGGCGAAAACTGGTATCTGCGCAGCGCCTATCGTCCGGAAACCATGCTCTACTCGGGTCTCGCCAGCGTGGTGCGTCAGGGTGACCTGAGCCTGTTAGGTAACCTGCACCAGCGAATGGGGGATGACGTGCGACCGGGTCTGGATGACGACAACCGAGCGTGGGCGAGAATGATCGGCTACTCCGGTAAAACCAAACTGGACGATGTCACCGGCACGCAGACCACCAGCCACACGATGGGGATTCAGGCGGGGGTTGACCTCTACGCGGATGCCAGTTGGAAAGCCGGTGTGTACACCAGCATTCTGGATATCGACAGCAGCGTCAAAGGCAGTAAGGCGGGCAGCGCGGGTAAAGGCGGTAATATTGACGACAACGCGTTTTACCTGGGCGGTTATGCCACCTGGTTCTCCACTAATGGCATGTACGTTGATAACGTCCTGCAATACGGAAACCATGATGCTCGCCTGTCAGCATCCGGAAACAATGGTTCCCATACCGTGAAGGGCCACACGCTGACCGCCTCGACGGAAATCGGAAGAGCGTTCCGTTTAGGGGCAAGCGCGTGGAGTCTGGAACCACAGGCGCAGTTGATCTATCAGTACAGCGATTTTGATGACAGCACGCTGGGCGGCGCGACGAAGACGAAAGTCAAACTCGATACCGCCGATGCCTTCACCGCCCGCGTAGGGCTGCGGCTGAAGGCCGACTATGACACCCGCCGCGGCAAGATTCAGCCTTATGGTCGCGTCAACCTGTGGCAGGGACTGGGATCAAAAGACAAAACGCACTTCAGCAATGCGGTTGCGACCACGACGCTGGAATCCTCGCAGCAGTATTCCAGTACCGAAGTGGCAGCGGGTCTGAGCTGGAACATCGACCGCGACCTGCAGGTGTACGGCGAACTGGGAACGCAGTTCAACAACGGTGGGCATAAGTCGCAGGTGGAAGCGCCGGTCAATGCCTCCATTGGCTTTAAAAAGTCGTTCTGATAGCGTCTGATATGAAAAATCCCTCTGTGATACGGAGGGATTTCAGATTGCTGACAACGTGTCGAACTGGGATTATGCCGGGTGACGGCTATGCCTTACCCGGCCTACAGGCTTTGGAACATCAACACGTTACTCGTGACACCTGTGGATTATGCCTTACCCGGCCTACAGGCTTTGGAACATCAACACGTTACTCATGGCACCTGTAGATTATGCCTTACCCGGCCTACAGGCTTTGGAATATCAACACGTTACTCGTGACACCTGTAGGCCTGATAAGCGAAGCGCCATCAGGCTGATAACAAACTCAGGATAAAAAAGACAACGGATGGTTGAATCTGACGATCTGTTTATTCAGTGCAGTAGAATGGGCCAGACCCAACTTAACAATGATCCTCATTTTATGGGTCTGTATCGTTTTATAGCTCACGCTGATCAGATCCGATATCTCGTTTGGCGAATACCCGCTCACCAACAAACTGAGGATTTGTTGTTCACGATCGCTGAGTCGTTTTTGCGAACGGAATACGCGGGGATTCCAGCACTCCTCCGTCAGGGTTGTCAGTCGACCAAAATCACGCAGTGGTGATTTATCGGTCAACACAATGGCCTTTTCGACATACAGCAACTCAATGCACAACGCGGCCAGACGGCTATCAGCAATCACCACCACCGCATTATCGTAGAGTTTAAAACGGCTCTTATTTAAATAACTCACAAAATCCGCGTAAGACTGTTCGTGGCTGATGATATTAAAAATCATCAGCCGATGGCGATAACGTGCGGAGTAATCCACCATCACCTGCCAGGGTACACTCGTCACCTCAGCATTTTTACTCTTTAAATACGTTGAAACACTGCTGCCGACGAAATCTTCATTTCCACACATCAACATAAAGTTCACCCTCCCTTATAAACTTTTCAATTTGTTACTCATCAAAAAATGAATAATGACCTTCTCGACATCCAACGCTTCGCGGGGATGTTTAAATTCGAATTTGCAGGAGATCTGCTGACAGGAATAAAGCTGATTATTCTCATCAAATTCATTAATGGTAACGACATTGACAACCCGGAGATCGCTATGCAGACAACCAAATTGTTCAAAATCGAGGGATGCCCTTTTGATCAGCGCATTTTTATAAAGAAAGCGGGCATTCACTTTTTGTGCAATCAGTGCACAACCGCCGCGAGAGATATTTTTAATCTGCAGCGAGTAATTCTCACCATTTTTATAGCGCCCAGAACAGTAAAATTGATACCCTTTTAAAAAGGAGAAGCGTTGGTGCTGGCGGCGCTGAACTAATAAGATCACCTCCGGGATGCGATACGCCAGCCCGCACTCCAGTTTATCGGTCAGTGACTGACTGAATCTGGCATTAAACCTGATAATGCCGCTGTTACTGTGCAAGATAAAAGACTGAATGGGAGAGAGTGGGATTTCGCTATTGTTGGCAATCACGAAGTAGTCGAAGTCAACCTTTTCTAATTGAGTGACCACGCTGGTATCTTTAAATTTCAGTTCCACCTTGGTTTTTCTGAGAAGCTCTTCACGAATAATGGCCACGATCTCAAATTTATTGTCCTTTGCCATCCCAAACCCCATAGTAAAATCCTTATTTTATATTTCAGGTATTTCTCATTCATGTTTAATGATAAATGGCTAAAAATGACTCCGATTCATGGTTTTTGATTACCATAAGGGATTATCTTTCGGATATTTCGCATGATATTAAGTTTTTAGCTATTTTTACTGATTAATTGATATGTAAAAACATTCAGAGAAGTGTAAAAGTGGCCCGCATTATGCGCAAAAGAGGACTAACTTAACGAAAATTTGATAATAAAAATGAATGAAATGCGATGAACAGCACGATCCTGAAATATAAAATAGAGGTTTACACCTTTCGTAATAAAAGATGAACGTTTGTGTTTTTTACGCACAACCTGCTGAGGGGTAACGGTAAAATTAAATATCAGGGGAATAAGAAAATAATAGATGGGGATTCAGAAAGGGATAAACGTCATCATCAGAAAAAGCATCTTACAGTATTGCGGAATATGTCGGATAGAATAAAAAACAGACCATAAGGTGTGATTTTATCCGGCCTGCTCGATTACAACAGGCCGGATAATGCAGGTATTAATGTGATATTTTGCGGTGACGATGCATCCACATCAACTTATAAGCTGCCGGGATAATAAACAGTGACAGCAACGGAGCCGTGATCATGCCGCCGATCATGGGCGCAGCAATCCGGCTCATGACTTCCGAACCGGCCCCTGTGCCCCATAAAATAGGCAGCAGACCGGCAATGATCACCGCCACGGTCATCGCTTTGGGCCGTACCCGTAACACCGCGCCGTGATACAGCGCCTCATCCAGTTTCTCTGCGCTAAACGTCTGCGGATTGTCCAGCGCCGGATCGGCCTCAATGGCATGGCGCAGGTACATCAGCATTACCACGCCAAATTCCGCTGCCACCCCCGCCAGCGCGATAAACCCGGTTCCTGTCGCGACCGACAGATGGAACCCCATCCAGTACAGGAACCAGATCCCGCCCACCAGCGCAAACGGCACGCTGGTGATGATCAGCAGCGCTTCCCCGACGCGGCGGAACGCCAGATACAACAGGACGAAGATGATCATCAGCGTCATGGGCACCATCAGCTTCAGCTTATGGTTCGCCCGCTCCAGCAGCTCAAACTGACCAGAAAACGCGACGCTGGTACCGGGCTTCAACTGGACGTTATCGGCAATCGCCTTTTTCAGGTCGTTGACCACGGAGACCATATCCCTGTCACGCGCGTCAATGTAGATCCAGCCGGTGGGCCGCGCATTCTCGGTTTTCAACATCGAGGGTCCCGGCGTGATGTTGATTGTGGCCACATCTCCCAGCGTAATTTGCTGCTTCATCGGCGTCAGGATCGGTAGCTGGCGCAGCGCCTGCGGGCTGTCACGGTAGCTTTGCGGATAACGTAGATTGATGGGATAACGGGCAATCCCCTCAACGGTCTCCCCCACCATCGCCCCGCCGATGGCGGAGGTAATAAACAACTGCACGTCCCCCACCGTCATGCCGTAACGGGCAGCCTTTTCACGGTTAATGTCGATGTTGAGATAGCGACCGCCTTGCAGACGCTCGGCCAGCGCGGACGTCACGCCAGGGACGGTTCGGGCGACCTCTTCAATCTGCTCGGCCATTGCATCAATATCGGCCAGTACGTTACCGGAGACTTTAATCCCAATCGGACTCTTAATCCCGGTCGAGAGCATATCAATACGGTTACGAATCGGCGGCACCCACAGGTTTGCCAACCCCGGCAGACGGACGGTTTTGTCCAGTTCCTCAATGATTTTGTCCATCGTCATGCCCGGACGCCACTGATCCTGCGGCTTAAGCTGAATGGTGGTTTCCACCATTTCCAGCGGTGCCGAATCCGTGGCGGTCTCCGCTTTCCCGGTTTTACCAAAGACTCTGGCAACTTCCGGAACGGTCATGATAAGCCTGTCGGTTTTCTGTAACATACTTGCCGCTTCTGCCGCCGAAATCCCCGGCAGCGTGGAAGGCATGTACAGCAGGTCGCCTTCGTTAATCTGCGGTAAGAACTCGCCCCCCACTTTACTCAGCGGCCAGGCAACCGTCAGGATCGAGAGCACCGCCACCAGCAGCGTGGTTTTCGGCCAGTGCAGCACTTTCAGCAATAGCGGATGGTAGATGCGGATCAAAAAACGGTTGAGCGGGTTGCTGCTTTCCGCCGGAATTTTGCCGCGGATCCACAGCCCCATCAGAATAGGGATCACCACGATCGCCAGAAACGCCGCGCCCGCCATTGCATACGTTTTGGTGAACGCCAGTGGACCGAACAGGCGTCCTTCCTGCCCCTCAAGGGTAAAGATGGGAATAAAAGAGAGCGTGATGATCAGCAAACTGATAAACAGCGCCGGGCCAACTTCCACGGAGGCGTTGGTGATCACCTTCCAGCGCGTCTCGTTATCAAGCGTTTCGCCCGGATGCCGATGTTCCCACTCTTCCAGTCGTTTATGCGCGTTTTCGATCATCACAATGGCGGCATCCACCATCGCCCCCACTGCGATTGCGATCCCACCAAGCGACATAATGTTGGCGTTCAGCCCCTGGAAATGCATCACGATAAAAGCGATGCACAACCCCAGCGGTAGCGAGATGATCGCCACCAGCGCGGAACGCACGTGCCAGAGAAACAGCGCGCAGACCAGCGCCACGACGATAAACTCTTCCAGCAGCTTAGTGCTGAGGTTGTCGATGGCGCGGTCAATCAACTGACTGCGATCGTAGGTGGTCACCACTTCCACGCCTTCCGGCAGGCTACTTTTCAGCGTCTCAAGTTTACTTTTGACCGCCGAAATCACCTCACGCGCGTTTTTACCGGAACGCAATATGACCACCCCGCCGGCCACTTCGCCATCACCGTTGAGTTCAGCGATCCCCCGGCGCATTTCCGGGCCAATTTGCACTCTCGCCACATCGCGTAGATACACCGGCACACCGTTTTCCCCTGACTTCAGGACGATATGATTAAAGTCATCCAGCGTTTGTAGATACCCGCTGGCGCGGACCATGTATTCCGCTTCCGACAGTTCCACCGACGAGCCGCCCGCCTCCTGGTTAGAGGCATCCAGCGCACCCTTCACCTCCGACAGGCTGATGCCATACTGAGCGAGTTTCATCGGGTCGATCACCACCTGGTACTCTTTCACCACGCCGCCTACAGAGGCCACTTCCGACACGTTGGGGATGGTTTTCAACTCATATTTCAGGAACCAGTCCTGCAGCGATCGCAGCTCTGCCAGGTCGTGCTTACCGCTGCGATCGACCAGCGCATACTCGAAGATCCAGCCCACGCCGGTGGCGTCCGGCCCCATTTCCGCGCTAACGCCCGCCGGGAGCTTACCCTGCACCTGGTTGAGATATTCCAGCACGCGCGAACGGGCCCAGTACGGATCGGTGCCATCTTCAAAAATGACATAGACATACGAGTCGCCAAACTGCGAGAAGCCGCGCACCGTCTTCGCGCCCGGCACGGACAACATGGTGGTGGTCAGCGGATAGGTGACCTGATTCTCGACAATCTGCGGCGCCTGCCCCGGATAGCTGGTTTTGACGATCACCTGCACATCGGACAGATCGGGCAGCGCATCCACCGGCGTATTGACGATAGTCCAGGTGCCCCAGACGCTGAGAAAGAGCGCGCCAATGATCACCAGAAAGCGGTTGGCAACCGAGCGACGAATAATCCATTCAATCATCTGCGTTCTCCTCAGTGCGCATGGGCCGCATGAACGGGCGTCGCCGACGGCTGCTGTGCGCGCATGCGATCCAACGCACCGGAGATGTTGGCTTCTGAATCAATCAGGAACAGGCCGCTGGCAACCACCTTCTCGCCTTCGTCCAGCCCGGAACGGATCGCCGTCATCCCCTGCGAAGCCTGGAAGACAGAGACTGTCTTCGGAACAAAACGGCCTTCACCGTCCACCGTGATCACCCGCTGTTCGCTGCCCGTATCGATCAGCGCTTTAGACGGGATCAGCAACATCGGCTCGCTGGCCGTTTGCAGATTGAGCCAGGCGTTCATCCCCGGTTTCAGCGCTTCGTCAGGATTCTCTACTTCCAGACGCAGTTGCAGCGTTCGGGTGGTGGCATCAGCACTGGGCAGCAGCGTCCACTTGCGGACGGTGAATGACTTATCCGGACGCGCCGGAACGGTCAGCGAAAACGGTGACGTGTCCTTAATCAGCCACGCGATGGATTCCGGCACGGCGGCAGTGACCCACACCGGGTCCATCCCCTGAATTTTCGCCACTACGTTATCTTTGGCGATGTTCATGCCGGCGCGTAAATCAAAGGCGGTAATCACCCCGTCAATGGGTGCCGTTAGGGTAAAACGGGTCTGAATTTTGCGTGTTGTGGTCAGACGCCGAATATCCGCATCCGGCATCCCGGCCAGACGCAGTCGCTCCAGAATCCCCTCAACCTGGGTTGCCGTACCGCCGGTCTCTTTGAGCAGCAGATATTCACTCTGCGCTTCCACCCAGTCAGGAATGGTGAGCTCGAGCAGCGGCGCGCCTTTTTTCACCTTATCGCCTACGGTCAGCGGCCAGACTTTATCGATAAATCCGGCGGCCCGCGCCTGCATGATGACAAACTGATACTCGTTGAAGCTGACGTTGGCCGGGAACGTTTGTGCAAACGTGAGAGGACCCCGGCGCACGGCCTCGGTTTTCACACCGAGGTTTTGCGTTTGCGTCGGATCGATCCGGACTCCCGGCGCAGCGGTGCTGGCAGACTCTTCATCGGCATATTTCGGTACCAGATCCATATCCATAAAGGGCGATTTGCCGGGTTTATCGAAGCGGGTATTCGGGTACATCGGGTCGTACCAGAACAGCACGTTGCGGGCTTCTTTTTCCGCGGCAGGTGGTGTATTCGCCGACGGGTGCGCGGCGGCGAAATACATATAGCCGGCCACGGCGATAATGCCGCCCGCCATCATGCTGCCGATAATTAGCGCGATATTTTTCATGAGGTCATGCTCAACGTTAAAATAAGAGAAAATTACTGGCTTTTAATATCCTGCAATAAAGAGAGATTGCCCTGCTGGATAAACGTAAACGCCACGTTATCGCCCGCTTTTATATCGTTGAGCTGCGTTTGCGGCGTGATGGTAAAACGCATGGTCATTGCCGGCCAGTTCAGCGCGGGAATGGGACCATGTTCAATGGTGACTTTTTTGCTTTCCATATCAACGCTTTTCACCACGCCGGTGGCGCTGACCACTGGGCTTTGTTCAGCGGCAGGCATGGCGCTCATCATATCGCCGTGATGATGTTCATTGGCCTGGGCGTTAATCGCCAGCGTAGAGAAAATCGCGAATACGACTGCTTTAAATACCGTGTTCATTTTTAATCTCCCATGATGTCATTTGAGTTATTCCAGCCAACCGCCACCAAGCGCGGTATAGAGCGTAATTTCGTTAACCTGCCGGGCGTAATTAAGGTCAAGCAGGGTTTGTTGCGTCGCAAAGAGCGAACGTTCGGCGTCCAGCACGTCGATATAGCTCACCGCCCCGTTGCGATAGAGCGCTCTGGCACGCTGAAGGGTGATTTGTAGCGAAGACAGGTAACGCTGCTGACCGCGAATCTGATCGGCCAGGCTCTGGCGCAGCGCCAGCGCATCGGCAACCTCTTTGAAGGCGTTCTGGATCTTCTGCTCGTAATTGACCACCGACTGCTGCTGGCGGATTTCAGCCACATCGAGGTTGGCCTGATTACGCCCGGCGTTGAAGATGGGTAACTCCACCTTCGGAATGAAATTCCACATCCCGCCTGCCGCTGAAAACAGCGTAGAGAGATCGCTGCTGCTGCCGGAGATCCCGCTGGTCAGCGTAATGGAGGGAAAAAATGCCGCCCGCGCCGCGCCGATATTGGCATTCGCCGCCATCAGCGCATGTTCGGCTTCCATAATGTCCGGACGCTGCAACAGGATGTGTGATGAGAGCGACGGCGGTAACGTCACGCCGTTGAGATCGCCGACGTTGTGTCGCGTATCGTCCGGCAGCGTGCCGTAGCTCCCCAACAACAGCTGCAACGCGTTGTTTGCCTGCGCCAGTTCCCCCTGACGCCTGGCGATGTCACTGCGGGTACTTTCGATCACGCCGCGCGCCTGCTCCAGCGCCAGCACGTTAGTACTGCCGGTGACCAGCTGTTTTTCCACCAGCGCATACGCGCGCTCGTAGTTACTCAGCGTTTCTTGCGCCACCTGGAGCTGTGCAAAGGCCAGACGCTGATTGAAATAGCTCTGCGCCACGTTGGACACCAACAGGATATGCACCGCCCGGCGCGCCTCTTCGCTGGCAAAAAAGTTCTGTCGGTCGGCTTCACTCATGTTTTTCAGTCGACCAAAGAAATCCAGATCAAAGCTCAGATTCAGCCCGGCCTCGTATTCACGCGTACTGCGGGTGTCGCCCTTGAGCTTTCCACTCCATTTCCCGCTGCTTTCTGCGTTCAGTTGCGGATAGCGATCGGCATCGGTCACCCGATATTGCGCCCTCGCCTCCTGCACTTTCAGCGTCGCCATGCGTAAATCACGGTTGCTGCGCAGCGCCTCATCAATCAACGTTTTCACCTGCGGATCGACGAAAAACTGCCGCCAACCGCTGTCCTGATAACCCGCTGGCGACGCCACCAGTTGGTTCTGACTCAGAGAAAACTGTTGCGGCACCGGGAGCGCCGGACGCTGATAGTCTGGTGCGAGTGAACATCCTGCCAGCAGTAACGCCATCGAGAGCGTGAGGAGCTTAAAATTACGCATAAGCCTGATTTTCATGTGGGTTGATATCAGCAACTTTACCTGGTGCTCTCTGTTCAACCCGTGACAGCAAAATGACAAAGCTGTCATTTTCCCAGAATGCGATTGCTATCCGATCTGGCTTCTCTAGAATTGAGGGGCCCCATGACATTCGCGTGGTGAAGGAGGACGTGTTGAAGATTTTGATTGTCGAAGATGAGAAAAAGACCGGTGAATACCTGACCAAAGGGCTGACGGAAGCAGGCTTTGTTGTCGATCTTGCCGACAATGGTCTGAATGGTTACCACCTGGCGATGACCGGTGAATACGACCTGCTCATTCTTGACATCATGCTGCCCGACGTCAACGGCTGGGACATCGTCCGGATGCTGCGCACCGCCAATAAAGGTATGCCGATTCTGCTGCTTACCGCGCTGGGCACGATCGAACACCGGGTGAAAGGACTGGAGTTAGGGGCAGATGATTATCTGGTTAAGCCATTTGCTTTTGCCGAACTGCTGGCGCGCGTCAGAACGCTGCTGCGCCGGGGAGCGGCGGTGATTGTCGAAAGCCAGTTTCAGGTGGCCGATCTGACGGTTGACCTGGTGAGTCGCAAAGTGAGTCGTAGCGGAACGCGCATCACGCTCACCAGCAAAGAATTTACCCTGCTGGAGTTTTTTCTGCGCCACCAGGGAGAGGTGTTGCCCCGCTCGCTGATTGCCTCTCAGGTGTGGGACATGAATTTCGATAGCGACACCAACGCCATTGACGTGGCCGTGAAGCGTCTGCGCGGTAAGATTGATAACGACTTTGAACCTAAGCTGATTCAGACCGTGCGTGGCGTGGGGTATGTGCTTGAGGTGCCGGATGGTCAGTAAGCGACTTTCCCGACCTTTTTCGCTGGCGACGCGTCTGACATTTTTTATCAGCCTCGCGACCATTGCCTCCTTTTTTGCCTTTACCTGGATAATGGTCCAGTCGGTAAAAGTGCATTTTGCCGAACAGGACATTAACGACTTAACCGAAATTAGCGCCACCCTTGAACGTATCCTCAGCCCTTCCGACGAACCGGAATCCCGTCGTCTGGAGATCCTGAAAAACGTCGTGGTCGGTTACTCAAACGTGATCATTTCGCTGGAAGATGCCAACCAGCAGGCGCTCTTTCATTCCCCTCATGTGCCGGATATCCGGCAGTTTCTTACCCAAGCCACGCCGGATAAAACTGTTCCGGGTGGCAATGTTTACTTAATTAATGGTCCGTCGATGCAGATGGCAGGCCACGGTACGCATTCCACCTGGCGCATGATCCGCCTGCCGGTCGGGCCGCTGGTTGAGGGTAAACCGGCCTATACCCTGTATCTGGCGCTGTCGATCGATTTTCATCTGCATTACATTAACGACCTGAAAAACAAGCTGATCATGACCGCCTCGATCATCAGCATGTTGATCATTTTTATCGTGCTGTTTGCCGTTTATAAAGGCCACGAACCGATCCGCAGCGTCAGTCGACAAATTCAAAACATCACTTCGAAAGATCTCGACGTACGTCTGGATCCCCAATCGGTCCCTATTGAACTGGAACGGTTGGTGCTCTCTTTTAATCACATGATCGAGCGTATTGAGGACGTTTTTACCCGCCAGTCCAATTTCTCTGCCGATATTGCCCATGAGATCCGAACCCCTATCACCAACCTGGTGACGCAGACGGAAATTGTTCTCAGCCAGCCCCGTAGTCAGAAGGAACTGGAAGAGGTGCTCTATTCCAACCTCGAAGAATTTAGTCATATGGCGAAAATGGTCAGCGATATGCTGTTTCTGGCGCAGGCCGATAACAACCAACTGATCCCGGAGAAAAAAGCGCTCAATCTGGCAGATGAAGTCGGTAAAGTGTTCGACTTCTTTGAAGCGCTGGCGGAAGAGCGGGAGGTCGGACTGCATTTTGAAGGGAGTCCGTGCCTGGTTTCCGGCGATCCCGGTATGCTGCGCCGGGCGATAAGCAACCTCCTCTCCAACGCGATGCGTTACACGCCGCCGGGTCAGACGATCACCGTCCGACTGAAAGAGGCGGACGACCAGGTGCACATCATCATTGAAAACCCGGGAACGCCTATTCCCGCCGAACATCTGCCACGGTTATTTGATCGCTTTTATCGCGTCGATCCGTCCCGCCAGCGCAAAGGAGAAGGCAGCGGTATTGGCCTGGCCATCGTGAAATCCATTGTGACAGCGCACCACGGAAAAGTGTCAGTGACCTCGGATGCCAGCGTTACCCGTTTTATTCTGAGTTTGCCGAAAGAGCAGGTCTGACTGGCCTGCACCTCTTCCCGCTGCGCCCATCTTAAGCACTGTAAACTCCAGGATTCATCCTAAAAAAACAGCCGCTTATCTTGACTCATTTTTCATCACTACATTTTTATTACATTTAAATCACATTCTGACCTTTACAAATCAGCCTCTGTGGCAACGTGGTTGATCGGCATTCTTCGCTCTTCTGCCCGAGAAGAAATTGCACGGTATCCAGCGGGTAACCCCTGCCCTGACGGTACTTCATCGCCAAAACTTCAAACTACTGCACAAAATTTTTTACTGAAAAAGAAAAAAAATCCGAAAAATTACTCCTTTAATAGTCCTTAAGCATCCTGGGAAAAATTATCTCAGGCCTTGCAATGAACAATCAGGAGCTTACTATTCAGCCCTCTTTTTTCATTATTGTTAATATTGCGTTGATATTTTTTAAATAGATGAAATTTTAATTATTACAGCCAAAATAAAACAAGGTTTGTTTTTTATTGTGTAATGAATCTCTGAATGGTACCGTCGCAATACATATTAACAGTGATAAATACAAACAGGAGATTACGTGAAAGATTATGCAATATAACCTCCTGTGGCTTGTTTGGGGGCTTTGGCTTTACCTCATTATACATTACGGCGTAGGTGATCAACACTTTTACATCACGTTAAAATCGCGATGGAAGATTATTGCTGTAATTATTTTAAGCTGCGGTTTAATTTATGCTGTTTATTTACTTTCATCATCGATGAGGATCCGAACCATGTTTAAACGTAAAGCGCAAAACACAGCGTTTGCTGATACCAACGCAGATATTAACATTGCATCTTCTCTTGATTCATCCCAGGTTTCCTACCTGGGCGACGACGTTGAACTCACCGTAAAACCCTCGCACAATGTGCAGATGAGTCCCTCCGTTGCTGTCATTCCTGAAACCTGCATTATTAAGGGCGAACTGAACTCAACCAGCGATATTCACGTTAACGGTCGTATAGACGGCATTATTCGCTCAGAGAAAACTGTCCATATTCTAAAAAGTGGACACGTTGAAGGTGACATTATTGCTTACGCTATCGCCGTTGATGGCGTGCTGAATGGAAACTGTATTGGTGGCGAGGTCAGTATTAATGCACAGGGTGTTGTGAACGGTCAGGTGAAAAGTGATTCTCTGGCTATCCATAAAAATGGGCGTTTCTACGGTAACTCTCTACCGCGCGCGGAAGAGGAAGATCATGAAAATGCGTTTATTTCTGCGATGGATGCGGTGAAAGAAAATACGATCGATATCTCAAATTTTCATAGAGAATAATGTATTTATCGGTATGCCGGATGCCGGCGACGCCTTATCCGGCCTACGCAGCCCAGAAAGACAAGCTCTACCTCTTTCCAGTTTAGACAACAACGGATTGATGAGTAATAGCAAAACCAAATACCCCTGACCTCACCAGAGGCTTCTTGGGTAACGGATAAGATCTTACGCTAAGACTTCTTGTACAGGCCGCATTGAACGAGAAGCCGATGTTAATACCCCCTCTACGAACAAATCGCCTGGCAACAACACCGATCCCCTCCTTTTCTTTTGCTCTGCAGCAGAATCAGCCCAGGTATCATCCTGAAATGAGGTGGCTCCACAGCGTTGTTAATTAAACGCGATATCCGTCTCTTGTAAAGGAAGCCAACGGTACCCGTGTTGAAGGCAAAGGCGATGGTAATTTGCAGTCTCATGTCGGCGTCCGTCTGTATGGTCACGGTCACAACAGGCTGGATGCGGGCAAAGACCGCAACGTCCAGCCGTTTGTGGAGGTGAACTGGATCCACAACACCAAAGACTTCGGCGCCTCGCTGAGCAGTCAGGATGTGAATTTAGCCGGCAGCCGCAACATTGGTGAAGTGAAAGCCGGTGTTGAAGGCCAGTTGACTAAAAATGTGACGCTGTGGGGTAACGTTGCGCAGCAGGTGGGTGATAAGGGCTGTAGCGATACCTCAGCGATGCTGGGCATTAAAGCGTCGTTCTGATAAACGACATTGATGAACCAGGGGGCGGATCCTTCGCCCCCTCTTCATTGCGGGTCAAAGGGGGTTTATCCGCATGAGGTATAAAAAGCGGGTTATGCCGTCTTGATTATTTGCAATGGGCATACCTGTCAGGCAAATGCGTACACAATTTCGTTTCTTCGTGATAAAAGTCCGACAGGTTCCGTTGATAGTCGGACGGCGTTACCCCACAGAGCGCTTTGAAGTCTTTGGTAAAGTGAGCCTGATCGTGATAGTCCAGATCACAGGCAAGAGTTCGGAGCACATCCTCTCCCCGATTGATGCGACGACACGCTTCGTTGATTCTGAGGATTCTGACAAACGACTTCCACGACAAGCCGATTCTCGCCTGGCATAACCGATTGATATGTCGGGTGCTGTAAGACGTTATATCGCTCAGAGCATTAAGACGAAGCATGCCATACACGGAGGAAGAACAAGCAAGAACCTGCTGCAACAGCATGTTTTCAGTGGCTATGCCTGCATGACGGACTAATACTTCGTCGATGGCCTGAAGCAGAAGCGGGTAAGATTCGTGATGCAATTCGATAACAGGAAGAAACAACCGTTCCAGAGAAGGGGCGATGGTCCCCAGAAGATACTGCCTGTTTTGTAATTCATATAAAGGCATACTGCCCAAAAGCCCAAACGCGCCGCCAGGCAGAAACTCAACCAGAATCCGCATGGCGATCGTGTTGAAGTCCCGCGACACCTGGTGCGGTTGGCTGCCAGGCCCCCAAAAGAGCTGCTGGAGACGCCCGTTGGTTAGAGTGAAAACAAGGCAGCCGCTGGCGTCAGGAACAATCGTCAATGGCTGCTGTGGCTGTGGCTCACAATCGCAGCATAATTGCACGGTATAGTGGGAAACAATGTGACGTAACGGCTCAGACGGCGCGAAAAAGAGCTGCGTCGCCGCGCTGTGTCGGTTACCGACAATGTGTTTCAGTCCGCCTGAGAAGGTGTTCATTGCGGTTCAGATGACGCGATAGCAACGCGTTGTTGGTGCAGCCTCTGGGCGGCGACGCGGTAAATTTTGATATTCCCTCATAGAAATGTCCCTTTTTTACAACGAGGAGTCCGGATTATATTGTACCTTTCTCCTCATCAACTGCAGAAATTTTATTATTGTGCGGTTCGTGAATAACAATGTAATCACGCTTCAAAACTATGAGGTGACTATGTCCAGCATCCTGAAAGGAATTGATGTGTTATTTGTCGCCGGGTTTGGTCCCGTCACGACAAACCCAGAGGAAAGTGCGTCTTTATATAAAGACATACTGCAACTGCCGCTTGAAACTATTGACGGTTATGACGGATATCTGTATTCGCAAAACATCCCTGGCATGAAGTATTTTGCCGTCTGGCCGCTGGATAAAGTGGCCCTCTCTTGTTTTGGTTCATCTGAATGGCCTGCCAGTTTACCTGTTCCCCAAGCCTGGCTCGAATTTGAAGTTGACGACATGCAATCCGCCTCCGATATTTTAAAGGAAAGTGGATGTAAGTTGTTGACCTGTATGCAGGAGGAACCCTGGGAACAAACGGTCACCCGCTTTCTCAGTCCGGAAGGGATCATCATGGCCGTATCGTATACCCCGTTTTTACGCAAAGCGTCAGAACCGGAATAGCGAGTAAATGCGGGCTACGTGCCTCTATATCTCCAAAGCGCAAAAAGACTATCCGGTTTTCCGGATGGTCTTTCTGTCATGGTGATGAACGTTTAACTCTCCGTATTAATAGGAACCGATAAGAAATCGCCGAAAGATAAAATTGAGATTTGTTTTTTCCTGATAAAGAATAAATACCAGCAAAAATGACGGTAAAAGGAAGGGAAATGAATTTATGAAAACGTATCAACTCCATCGTGGCAGACTTATCGACCATATCCAACTCGTGGTTAACGACTTTAACGCCAGCAAAGCGTTTTACACTGCCGTCCTGGCGACGCTGGAAATTCCGATCGTAAGCACAACGGACGATTATTTCTGGGCAGACGAACTGGTCGTGTCGTCGGTGAAAAGTGCAGGAGCACTGGGAGTACCGACAGGACGTCATCATCTTGCCTTCCAGGCCAGCGATCGTGAGATGGTGGATGCCTTTTATCATGCAGCAATGACGCATGGGGGACGTGACAACGGAGCACCTGGCGAACGCCGTTACCACTCCGGGTACTACGCGGCTTTCGTACTTGACCCGGATGGTAACAACATTGAAGCCGTCTATCATGGTGAGGCGCAGCGCAGTACACCATCAGTGGAAATCAGCTTCAGCCTTTAGGTATCAGGTTCAGGGTTGCTCAGACCGTGTTTCCCAAATGGAATTGGATAAACTGGAGGTCTTAGACGGTTTTGAGCCTCAGGTTGACTCGATTTTAACGACGATGCCCCAAATATGTTCCCTGAAGGAAATATGGAGGCTGGAGGAAATGGTTTAATCGTTGAGTTCTAATGGCGCCCCCTACAGGATTCGAACAGAAAACATAACAATATGGCATACGGCCCATTACGGTCCTGCCAGAAATAATAAAGATTACAGCAGTCAGACACTGCAATGACGTCATAACGTTGTTAAAAATGCCCGTCCGGCAAACCATTTAAGAAATGGAAATTTGATTTATGTCATAAAGTCAGCAATAAATCACTCTGTTTTGCATCCATTTATTTGAGAACGTTAATCATTATTACTTTCCATTCCCGCGCTCCTGCTATCGTGTTTTTCACCAATACCTTCCCTTACATTTCATCGGACAGCGTGGCTGCTCGTAATGGTTATCCTTGGAATATTTTATCTGTACTGACTCCTGTATTTTAAGGGGTTACAGAGTGTGACTTAAGAAATTAAACCATGATTTTGATTAAATCATTTTGGCTATTTTATAAGATTTTTCCATGTTATTTTCTCATTTATAATCGATTATTTTTAGCTTTTAAAATGATCGGTAACAGCGATCAATAATCATAGATTGATATGTATTAACTATTGCATAGGTAAGTATCGATCGTTTAAAACGATTGTTAAATTCGCAAATTATCGTTTTACACTTCCGTCTGAAAATCCCTGACACAGGGAAAACTACGGGCAGGGAGAATTATAATGGAATATCACTTTATCTCTGATGATTCTTTTTTTCTTCAGGGCGTTTCTGGAATTAATCTCCCCGGAAGAAAAAAGCGCATTCTTCATCACGCAGGTATGTTATCTGATAAAAAACACCCACAGAGCGGTGATATTGTGGTCGTTAATATCGCTGATATCACCCGACGGCAACACATATTGCAGTCGCCCTGGGTAGCATACTGTCGGGTGATTATTCTGCTGCGGACTAAAAATGATGGACGGTATCAGAATCAAAGGAAATTCCCCTGGGTAATTCCTTTTCGTACCGGACAATATACCCTGGCAGATATTCTTTCCCGCGCAGCTGCCAGCGAACCTATTCAGCGGGGTATTACGCAGTCACAGCGCCTTCTGTTTCACTACCTGTGTCGCGGATATTCACTTCCTCTCCTCAAGGAGAAAATGAAAGTGACCACGAAATACCTCTACGCGCTGAAACTCAGCACCATGAAAACGTATGGTCTCAGTGACGGCCACGCCACCGGCGTTCTGCTATGCCGGGATATGACAGGGATTTTCTGCCAGGAATGTTGTTTCATCACCAGCAGATGACGGGAATTATCCGACGTTAACCGGAAGATGCTTCTCGCAGGCATTCGGAATATGTGACCCGCCGGAACCGTCTCCGGCAGGTAATTTGTGTGTGTTAATAACATGGAGTTTGTTTTATGAAATTGACGAAATATCTTCTGGCCACCGCCATTACTACGACCCTGGGCAGCGCCGCTGTTCAGGCAGCGGACGGCACCATCACCTTTAACGGTACAGTGACCAACTCAGCCTGTACTGCCATCGCTTCTGTCACGGCAGACTCCACTGTGGCCGGCACACCGGGCACGCCCATCAACGCCACGCTGACGCTGCCACCCGTCACTGCCGACACGCTGAACACGGCAGCCGGCACTTACGCCGGTCAGACCCCGTTCTCCATCCAACTCACCGGCTGCGCCGCGATTGCGGGTCTGAACAACGTCCGTACCCTGTTCACCACCGCCAGTAGTCCGGCAGGTGATGCACACGTAATGGCTAATACGGCAGCCACCACTCCGGCCACCAATGTTGCGGTGGCCATTATGCAGCAGAGTGGCGTCACCCAGATTGACCTGAACGGCGGGACGAACACCGACCCGGGTCTGGCCCTGCCGGTCGGTACTCCGGGACCGCTGACACTGAACTACAAAGCGGCCTACAAGTCACTGTCAACTGGCGTCACTGCCGGGAATGTCACCGGCGTGGCGGATTTCGTGATTTCTTATTTCTGACAGGCGTAACCACGACACATACCCCGGGGTGGTCAGTTGACTACCCCGGCGGCAGAGGACAAGACTCGTGAGGGAGTAAGTGCATGATTCAGGGAAGCTCAGCTGCCAGGCACACACTGTCATTATTGGCTGCATCCGTATTGCTGTCGTTTTCCTGTGTCGTCCAGGCGGAGGAAAGCGACCGCGAGTATGAGAGTATTTTCCTGCGCCGGGATAAAAACGGCGCATCGCCGGATATCTTTCGCTACAAAAACACGCTGACGCCAGGAATGAAGCACGTCGAGGTGGTGGTGAATGACCGCATTGTGGACGCCCGCGATATCCGTTTTGTCGCTGACCACGAATCCGGGGAGGTCAGGCCCTGCCTGACCCGCTATCTCCTTAGTGAAGCAGGGGTGAAGACGGAGCTGTATGACAACTGGCAGACCAAACTAAAAGAGGACGATAACGACGATACCCGCCCCGCCGTCTGCGACGATCCCGCACAGCGCATTCCTGCCGCCCGGGTATTCTACGATGATGCGCGCCAGCAACTGCGCCTGACCCTGCCCCAGGAAGCGGTCAGCAGTCAACGCTTTCAGATGGTGCCGCCAGTCCTCTGGGATGACGGCACGCCGGCGCTCAGAACGGCTTACAGCGGGTATTTCTACAGCAGCCGACAGAAAAATTCGAGGCATTCTGACGATCACAATACCCGCAATAGTGCCTTCGTGAGCCTGAACAGCACAGCCAGTGCCGGCCCCTGGCGATTGTACAGTTTTGACACCTTCATCAAAAATCCCTGGCAGGGCTGGCAGAAAAATCACGACCGGCTGTATGCGGAGCGCAACATCATACCCTTGCGGGCACGACTCTCCGTTGGTGATATCTACACGTACACCGCCGGCAATATCATGGGGGTCATTCCCCTGCGGGGCGTCACCCTGCGGACCAGCGAGCGCATGATGCTGGAATCGCAGTTCAGTTATGCCCCCGTTATCCGCGGAACCGCCCGCACCAACGCCCGACTTATCATCCGCCAGCGAGGGCACATTATCGACAGTCGGACGCTGACGCCCGGTCCCTTTGCCATTGATGACATGTATGCCGGACAAACGGGGGCCGACCTCGAAGTGACGGTGGAAGAAACGGACGGCACTCGCCAGCAGTTCACCGTGCCCTATACCTCGCTGCCGAACATGATACGACCGGGGGCAACGCGTTACAGCCTGTCCGCGGGGGAATACCGGAACAGCGGCGGGAGTGACCGCCCCTTGCTGGGGGCAGTCAGTCTGGAGCGGGGGTTTGAAGCATTCACGCTCAACACCACTGGACTGGGGTCGGCGCATTACCAGTCCCTTGCCGTGGGAGCTGCCTGGAACGTGGGGCGCATCGGCGCTTTCGCGCTGGACCTGGCGCAGTCGCGTTATTCCCTGGCACCTACTCGGGGAGAGGACCGGGAAACCCGTAACGGCAGTGCGGTACGCATGCTGTATGCCAGACAGTTTGACAGCACAAACACCGGTCTTCGCATTCTCGGCTACCAGTACCGCTCTGAGCACTTTCTCTCCTTTGACGAATTCACCGGCCGCAATACGTACCGTAAGCGGGAACCCGCATACGGCTACGATGGGACCCTTTATAAGCCGGATGAATACTACGAGGCGGGGGCTGCCCTGTGGAACAAACGGCGCCGGAGCCGGCTTGAGGTCAACATCAACCAGGGGATGCAGGACTACGGCAGCCTGTATCTGACCCTGAGTCAGGACCGTTACTACGGCACCTCGCGTCGGAGTACCAGCGCGTCTGCCGGTTATGGCTTCATGCTGGGAAAGGCGAGTGTCAGCCTGTCATATTCGTATACCAAAAATGGCGGTGACTATGATGACAATATGCTCAACCTCAGCGTCAGTATGCCGCTGGGCCGGGGAAGCAGTAACGTCCAGGCCAGTTACAACCTTGTGCGTGACAGTGACCAGCACTACAGCCAGTCACTGGGGCTGTCAGGCAGCAGCCAGACCAGCCCCTTCAACTGGGGGCTGAATGTGCAGAAGGACCCGCGTAACCGTTACAGTGAATCCGCCTCACTAGGGTACAGCACATCCCTGGCCTCACTGAACTCCACACTCAGCCACAGTTCATACGCGGACCAATTCTCGGCGGGGATGTCGGGCGGGGTGCTGCTGTATAAGGGGGGCGCAATTCTGGCGCCGCGGATGGGGGACACCATCGGTATTGTGGAGACGCCGGGCGCAGCAGATATCGGTGTGCCGGGGGGGAACAAAACAGACCGGTGGGGCCGTGCGATCATCAACCATCTGAGTCCTTATCGTTATAACACTGTGAGTCTGGACACCACGGACGCGCAGACGGTTGAACTACCGGAGACCGGACGGAAGGTGGCGCCAACGGAGGGGGCGGCGGTCCTGCTGCGCTTCGCCACACGTGTGGGCCGCCGGGCGATGGTGGTTATCGGCGGGTCGCACACGGTGCCGGTGGGTGCCATGGTCAGGGTGGAAGGTCAGAATGAAGAGGCGGGCATTGTGGGTAATAACGGGCTGACCTACCTGACGGGACTGGATGCACGGCGGGATGAGACGCTCATTGTGTCATGGGGTCAGGAAAAACGGCAGTGCCGGTTCAGTCTGCCGAAACCGACAGCGGAACAGTGGCACACGCGGATACCGGTGAACTGCCGGTAACGAGTCAGAACGGATGAAAAGCGGGAACCCCGTGGCAGGGTCAGTAAAGGAGGAAATGATGTCACTGACAACGGTAAACAGAATGAAGAAGGCGGCAGGTATTGCCATTCTGACAGGCGTATGGATCCTTCCGGCAGATGCCGCGGCGGCGGTGCGGCCAGCACTGACGCGGATAGTGGCGTATGCCGCGGACAAAGAGACGGCAATAGAAGTGAAGAACGAGAGCCAGGAAAGCTATCTCGTCCAGTCCTGGCTGGAAGACCTGAAGGGAAACGAGAACAACCTACCCCTGGTCCTGACGCCGCCGGTGATGAAGGTGGGTGGGGGTCAGGACGGACGTCTGCGCCTGGTGGTGCTCCCTGCGGAAATCCCGCAGGACCGTGAGTCGGCGTACTGGTTGTCGATACAGGAAATCCCGCCGAAGGCGAAGGACAGTAAGGATAACAAGCTGATTATCGCCATCCGTAACCGACTAAAGGTGTTTGTGCGTCCGGCGGGACTGAAGGGAGAGGCGTCAGAGGCAGTGAAGTCGTTACGCTGGACGGTGGAGGATGGCGGTAGCTGCCTGAAGGCGGACAATCCAACACCGTACCATGTGAGCTTCGGTCGCCTTGAGTTGAAGGCGGGCGGAGGTGCGGGGGTGACGCCGGAGGACAGAATAGAGATGACACTGCCGCTGGGAAGCCGATGTTACACGGTGCCAGAGAGGCTAAAGGGAAAACGGGCGACGCTGACATACAGTGCGATGAATGACTACGGCGGTGAGACGGATGTGCTGACAACAGAGGTACAGTTATGAAGGACGCAGGGATGAAGCTGTGGCGGCGGCCGGCACGGGCGCTACTGCCGGTACTGATACTGGCCGGGTTGTGCAGGGAGACTGTTGCGGCTTATACCTATCATTTTGATTATACCTGGGATGACAACCGGTATCCTGCCGCCTATGGACAACCTGCCGGTAGTTGCACGTTTACCTACCCCAGCAACAGGCCTTTCGAGCGGCCGCTGGCGCTCATTGTGGATAATCACCTACCTGTCGGAACAGTACTGCACTCCTGGGGATACGAGGAATTTTTACCCCGGTTTGGGTTTGAGTGTCAGTCTTCCGGTGTGACCAGTGGCTCAAATACTGTCAGGTCGAATACCGGAGTCCGAACGAATTCTCCTCGTTTTTTTATAACAGGTTTATTAATTAATGACAGTAGTATCCTGTCATCTCCGGGCATCTACAAAACATCAGTGGACGGTATCGGTTTAAAAATTTATGTAAAAATATCAGAGGATACGTATTACCAGAATAATAACTTTGCAATGACGGGCGGAGGATATGAGGCAGGTCTCGATATTAGAGATTATAATAGCGTGGACCTTCACAATCCCTCTGCGGGTAGTGAAATTATACTAAACGGTCTCAGAGGTTATTTTTTGGCGGAACTGCGCTCCGGTACTTTTGCAGCCAGCAACGTTCCCGGCAGTCCTTATAATATAACGCAAATATTATCAGGTCGCGCTTATTTCTCCGTCAGGGGTGAACTGGTTAAAACAGGAAATGTTACGTACTCAGGTCCTTTAAGTATCCCGGGGGCCGGGGCTTTATCATTATCTCCGACGGAGCATGGATTCACTAATCCAGGTGTTTATCTTGGTGGCGCTGGTATTACGATACAACTTCCGTCATGCAGACTACGTGGTGCAACGGACTATCAGGTGAATATAGGATACTGGGTGAACAGAACGTCTCCCGCTGTTTCTGTCGGAGGTGGGTTACCCTTTACCGGCGACACCACGCCAGTCGGCATTAACCTTGAGTGCTCCGGTAAAGTTGATAATGTGGAATTCAGCTTTCAGGATACCGGGGCCAGCCCGCTTTCAAACCGCAATATCAGTCTGTATGACAGCGCAGGCGGTCAGCCAATTGACGGACTGGAACTGGAGATGACCTACGGCGGCAACCGACTGGATGTCCACCAGACAGGTCAAGCTCCCACTGTATATAGAACCAATGTCGGGGCAAAAGGTAACATAAAAACAGACCCGTCTGATACCGGATTCACCAGTCCGGACACGGCTTCTTTCGGGGTGCGCTATGTCCAGCGGGGACCCGTTACTCGCGGTGGCAATAACTACACCGGCCCGGTGACCGGAAAGGTGAATATGTTTGTGACCTATTATTGATGGCATGTAGACGATAACGTTTCAGATATTATCCGGTCGCTCAATGCCTGCGTCCTCAGTCATCTTTCACTTGTAAAGAGCGGCTAAAATATTTTTGTCATCAGACTACCAAAATACTTTATTCGGCAGTGCTACATGAAGCCGGAGTTTATACTTCCTCGAATGACAACGGGGCTGAGGTTCCAGGAATGAGCGAATTTAACAAATATGAAAGTTTCTATATCACCACAGCAGAGATTTTACAGGATTTAATCACCGAAACAATGACAGAGAGACAATCTTCTGGCAGGGGATGCTGTGACAAATATCAAGCTGGTTATTTGACGGCACTGTACAGAGTGGACGCTGCAGTTAAGCGACAGGCGTATTTATTTGATATCACCTCAGAAGAGGTTACCAGTGGTGCAAAACCGGGTCTTTCGCAGCTTAGGTGGAAGAAAACCAATGAAACATTTTAGTTAACAAGGATCTAAACTGTTTTAAAATGGAACCCTCGCGCCTTATTCTAAGGAAGGAATGACCACTAGCGTTTGTTCGAAATGGCGCCCCCTACAGGATTCGAACCTGTGACCGACGGCTTAGAAGGCCGTTGCTCTATCCAACTGAGCTAAGGGAGCAGTGAACTGCAATGTGGATGATACAAAACTGGTCGGTATTATACGTTCACAACCTTAACGGTCAATGGCTTTCCTCTCAACTGCTTGAGTTGTGAGCATCCTGCTTTTCCTGTCCCCTCCCCCTCCAGGCGGATCGCCGCTTAAAACCACCCTGACAGAAAGCGGTAACTGACAACCGTCTTCACTTCTGACAAAATAGCGCCATCCCCTTTGACGTGTAGTAACAGATGGAATCCTCTCTCTGATGGCAGCAAAGATTATTGACGGTAAAACGATTGCGCAGCAGGTGCGCTCTGAGGTTGCTCAAAAAGTTCAGGCGCGTATTGCCGCCGGACGTCGAGCCCCGGGCCTGGCTGTAGTCCTGGTAGGCAGCAACCCGGCCTCACAGATTTATGTGGCAAGCAAGCGTAAAGCCTGTGACGAGGTGGGATTCGTCTCCCGCTCGTATGACCTACCGGAAACCACCAGCGAGGCGGAACTGCTTGAGCTGATTGATACGCTCAATGCCGACAACACCATCGACGGTATTCTGGTGCAGTTGCCGCTTCCGGCAGGCATCGATAATGTCAAAGTGCTGGAACGTATCGATCCGGATAAAGACGTGGACGGTTTTCATCCGTACAACGTCGGTCGCCTGTGCCAGCGCGCCCCGCGTCTGCGCCCCTGCACACCGCGCGGGATTGTCACTCTGCTTGAGCGTTACAACATCGATCTCTACGGTCTGAATGCGGTCGTGATTGGCGCCTCTAACATCGTGGGGCGCCCCATGAGCATGGAGCTGCTGCTGGCCGGATGCACCACCACGGTGACCCACCGCTTCACCAAAAATCTGCGTCACCACGTTGAGCATGCCGATCTGCTGATCGTTGCCGTCGGTAAACCGGGCTTTATTCCGGGTGAGTGGATCAAAGAAGGCGCTATCGTGGTTGATGTCGGCATCAACCGTCTGGAAAATGGCAAGGTGGTCGGCGACGTGGTATTTGACGACGCTGCCGCGCGAGCCTCGTACATTACGCCCGTACCGGGCGGCGTGGGACCGATGACGGTCGCCACCCTTATCGAAAACACGCTACAGGCGTGCGTTGAATATCACGATCCTCAGGACAACTAACATGGCGACATTTTCTTTAGGCAAGCATCCTCACGTTGAACTGTGCGATCTGCTAAAACTGGAAGGCTGGAGTGAAAGCGGCGCCCAGGCGAAAATTGCCATTGCCGAAGGGCAGGTAAAGGTTGATGGCGCGGTGGAAACCCGCAAACGCTGCAAAATCGTGGCCGGTCAAACCGTCAGCTTTGCCGGCCAGACGATCACCGTAACGGCCTGAGCTGTTTGACACCTCACCCGATCTCTCCTCCGGGGATGTCGGGTTGAGGCCCCCTCTTCTCTTTCTTTATCTCCCTACGACCATAACGGTTAATTATCGATCAACTTCAAAGAATCACCATTTCATTTGATGAAGCGTGAAATTTAAGTTGCGCGAAACTCACTCCTTCATCACGATAAGTAGAACGTTCTACTATAACGTTCTACTTACAATAACAGCGCTAAAAAAGCGCTACTCGGGGGAAATCAGCATGAGTCTGATATCAGGGTTTGTTAAATCGTTGTCTAAATTATCGATGATTGGCCGCGCTTTAATGCTGCCAATTTCACTGCTTCCTGCTGCGGGCCTGCTGCTGGCCTTCGGGGATAAATTCCATCTGCCGCTGATGATGAACGCGGGCGGCGTTATCTTTGATAACCTGCCGATGCTGTTCGCCATCGGCTCTGCCGTCGGTCTTGCCTCAGAATCGGGTATCGCGGCGCTGTCGGCGGCGGTCTCGGTGTTTGTCACTAACATCACCATCAGCACGGTGCTGAGCATCACGCCGGAGATGGCCTCCCAGGGCGGAAAATACGCCATGGTGGTCGGTATCCCGACTCTGCAAATGGGCGTCTTTGGCGGTCTGATCTGCGGTATTCTCGCCGCCTGGTGTTATAACCGCTTTCACACCATGCAATTGCCGGAGTTCCTCGGTTTCTTCTCCGGTAAACGTTTTGTGGCGATCGCCACCGCGTTTCTCTCCTTTGTGCTGGGACTGCTGCTGCCCTACGTCTGGCAACACATTCAGTCCGGTATCGATGCGCTTTCGGTGGTCGTCAACGGCGATAATCAGGCGGTCTCAACCTTTATCTTTGGCCTGGTTGAACGTGCGCTGATCCCGCTCGGGTTACACCACATCTGGTATCCGTCCTTCTGGTACTCCTTTGGGGATTACACCACTCAGGCCGGTCAGGTGATCCACGGCGACCAGACAATCTGGTTCAAAATGCTGGAGGAAGGGGTCAAATCTTTCAGTAGTGATACCTATCAGAACGCCGGCAAATTCATGCAGGGTGAATTCCCGCTGATGTTGTTTGCCCTGCCTGCGGCCTGTCTGGCGATGTATCACGAAGCGCACACGAAGAATAAGAAAATTGCGGCCGGTATTCTGTTTTCGGCAGCGCTTACCTGCTTCCTGACAGGGATTACCGAGCCGGTTGAATTCACCTTTATCTTCGTGGCGCCAATTCTGTACGTCTTCAACGCCATTATGGCGGGGCTGGCCTATATGACCATGTACCTGCTGCATGCGCATATTGCCAAGTCGTTCTCTGCCGGTTTCATCGACTACCTGTCGTTTGGCATCCTGCCCTCCTTCAATGGCTATCAGACCAACTTCCTGAACGCCATTATCATCGGCGTGCCGATGGCGTTGATTTACTACTTTACCTTCCGCTTTGTTATTCGCCGTTTCGATATCAAAACACCAGGCCGTACCGAAGTGACCGCCAATGCGAACGACAAAACGGATACAGAAATTGCCACTGAAATCATCGGCCTGCTGGGCGGCGCGCAGAACATCGACTCCGTCGGTTCCTGTATCACCCGTCTGCGTCTGGAAGTGGCGAAAAGCGACGAGGTCGATAAAGATGGTCTCAACGGCCTCGGCGCGCGCGGCGTGGTCTTTGTCGGCGACAACGGCATCCAGGTGATTTTCGGTGCGAGAGCACAGTTTATCGCCCAGACCATGTCCACGATGATTGGCAAATAATAAGATGCCTGAATGACACGTCTCCTGTACGCTGGGAGACGTTGTCGTATCTGGCTGATAACCGGTAATTTTCAGGGAGCGATTTTGAAGAAAGTCAGCATTATTGATGTCGCAAAGCAGGCGGGCGTCTCGGTTTCGACCGTCTCGCTGGTGTTACGCCAGAAAGGGAAAATCTCAGAGGCAACGATTGAGAAGGTCCATGCTGCCATCAATACGCTTGGCTATGTTCATAACATCGCCGCAGCGAATCTTCGCGCCAGTACGTCCAATCTGATCGGCCTGATCCTGCGCGATTTCAGCGACAGCTTTTCCATCAAGGTGATGGCAAGCATTGTTCAGGAGCTGGAACAGCAAGGCTTTATGGTTTTCCTGGGTCAGCCACAGGATGATCGGACAAGCCTGGAGCGCTGTTTTCTCTCTTTCAAGCAGCAAGGTGTGGCTGGCGTCATTTATCTGTCGTCGGACCCCACCCGTACAGCGCTACCTGAACAGGTGCGCCAGTGCCCTTTACCATTAGTTGTCGTATCGCAATCGCTGATTGAAGAAAACTGTAATCTGGTAATGCGCGATAATCGTCAGGCGGCGAGCCTTGCCACTCGCTATCTGATTGAACGCGGGCACCGCAGCATTGGCTATATTGGCGGTCGACCAGACTGTCTGATTCGCCAACAGAGATTACAGGGGTTTCGCAATACGCTGGCACAAAATGGCATGGTCTATAAAGAAGAATCGACTCCTGCTTGTGACGATGATACCCACGCCGCCAGCATTGCCACCCGCCATCTGTTGGAACAGAATAACACGATCACCGCTCTGCTTTGCCACTCACCGGCGGCGATGATTGGCTCTATCTCCGGCATTCATCAGGTTGGACGTACCCTCGGTAAAGACGTATTTCTGACCCAGCAGGTGGCGCTGATTGGTTTTGAAGATATGCTGCACGTAAATCTCACTTCTCCGTCGTTTACTTATGTCTCTTCCGCCAGTGAAGAGACCGGAAGACAGGCCGCCGGATTAATTATCGGCCAGCTCAGAGAACCAGAGAGACAGACGCAACGGATCACGCTGTCAGGTCAGCTTATCGCACGGGAATCTGCGTAGGAAAGAAAATGCCCGGCAAAACCGGGCATACGTTATGGAGCTCATTGACCTGCGGCAGGTTGTACATCAACAACAGTAATTTCGTAAACCATCGTCGAAGACGGCGGGATCTGCGGTGGCCGTCCTTGTTCCCCGTAAGCCAGTTCGGGCGGGACAGCCATAATCAACTTGCCACCTTTACTCATTTTGCTGAGCGCTGAATTAAAAAGTGGCGGGAAATTGCCCAGCGGCAACGCCAGCACCTTCCCACTCTTCATCATATCTTTAATAACTTTACCGCTGGAAAGGCTTTCCTTAACGGCAATCACCACCACATCCGTTGCCGCGATTTTACCCTGCCCTTTCTGGGTTATGCGGTAGTAGTAGCCCATATCTGCCCGTTTCGTTCCCGGCACGCGGCTAAAAGTACTGATGAAATTGTTACTCTGATTCGGTTTGGTGCTGGCACTCTTCTGCAGTTCCATTGCTTTCTTATTCATGACATCCAGCTCAGCCATGATCGTACTTTCCGGCACTTTAAATTTCCCTCTGATCGAGTCAGAAACCCCGCTTATCACCTGCGGCAGTTCCAGCAGGAACCCATCAGACTGAAAATTCGCCATCGCCCCTCTGACTTCCTGCCCCCACAGCGTCCCCAAGGCATAAGAACGAAGCTGTTCTTCAGAAGCAGGCACAGGCGTCGCGGCCTCAGCCTTTGTAGCCGTCAGCGTTAGAATTTGTTTATTCTGCGCATCCAGTTTCGCCGTCATTTCCTGGAGTTTCTTCTGTGCCTCATCCTGCTGCGTCTTGTTTTCCGTCAGCGTCTTCTTCGCGTTAGCCAGAGATTTATCGTTGTCGCTAAGGCTGGCGCGCAAATCAGTTATTTGTTTGAACTGCGCGGCACTCTGGTTCTGACTGTCGGTCAGTGATTGACTTAGCTTCGCCGTTTCATTCCGGCTTTTATCCAGTGACTGTTTCAGTTCAGCCACAGCGTTGCTGTCGCCTGCCTTTGCTTCCGCCAGTGCTTTGGCATTAGCCGCTTGCGCAGCCGTCAGTTCGGCAATCTGTTTATTCAACGCAACGCCCTGATTCTGGCTGTCGGTCAGCGCACTTTTCAGGGCCGCCGAGTCAGACTGGCTCTTTTCCAGAAACTGCTTCAGTTCAGCCACGGCGTTGCTGTCGCCTGCCTTTGCTTCCGCCAGTGCTTTGGCATTAGCCGTTTGCGCAGCCGTCAGTTCGGCAATCTGTTTATTCAACGCAACGCCCTGATTCTGGCTGTCGGTCAGCGCGTTTTTCAGGGCTGCCGTTTCATTCCGGCTTTTATCCAGTGACTGTTTCAGTTCAGCCACGGCATTGCTGTCGCCAGCTTTTGCTTCCGCCAGCGCTTTGGCATTAGCCACTTGCTCTGCCGTCAATTCTGCAATCTGTTTATTCAACGCAACGCCCTGATTCTGGCTGTCGGTCAGCGCGTTTTTCAGGGCCGCCGAGTCAGACTGGCTTTTGCCCAATGCTTGTTTCAGTTCAGCCACGGCGTTGCTGTCGCCAGCTTTTGCTTCCGCCAGTGCTTTGGCATTAGCCGTTTGCGCAGCCGTCAGTTCGGTAATCTGTTTATTCAACGCAACGCCCTGATTCTGGCTGTCGGTCAGCGCGTTTTTCAGGGCTGCCGTTTCATTCCGGCTTTTATCCAGTGACTGTTTCAGTTCAGCCACGGCATTGCTGTCGCCAGCTTTTGCTTCCGCCAGCGCTTTGGCATTAGCCACTTGCTCTGCCGTCAATTCTGCAATCTGTTTATTCAACGCAACGCCCTGATTCTGGCTGTCGGTCAGCGCGCTTTTCAGGGCCGCCGAGTCAGACTGGCTCTTTTCCAGAGACTGCTTCAGTTCAGCCATGGCGTTGCTGTCGCCTGCCTTTGCTTCCGCCAGTGCTTTGGCATTAGCCGCTTGCGCAGCCGTCAGATCGGCAATCTGTTTATTCAATACAGCGACCTGATTCTGGCTATCTGCCAATAGCTTTTTAAGTTGTATCAGCGCCTGACTGTCACGCATTTTCTCCGTGGCAAACTCAAGAGAATTTGCCACTTTCTCAGCAAGCTGGTCGGTCACCTTTTCTTTCAGTTTATTGATTTCATTCAAATTTTCTGCCAGTTGCTTTTGTTGTGCTGCGGTGGAGGTGTTACCTTTATCTTGTTCGCCACGTAAAGCCGTCAACTGGCTCGAGTTCTCTTCAAGTTGTTGATTTGCACTGTCCAACTGCTGTTGCAGAGTCGCGATTTGTTTTTGCGCATCGCGGAGCGACTGTTGAAGCGCAGCGTTCTCCTTCTCATTGACAGGAGCAATCCGAATACCACGCAAATCACGGTTATCCGTTTTTGACGTGTGTTTCTTAACGGTTCGCGGCGCTGAAATAACGGGGGCAGGTAGATTTATCGGCTTTTCTGTCAGCAAGGCGGGAATATCACTAGTCTGAGAGGTGATAACATCCAACGACTGTACAGCGGCTGCATTATCTCTGGCAAAAACGTCACCAACAGTAACACTACAAATCACTAAAGGAAGAGTAAAAAAAAAAGAGGTTTTATTTTTAACACGATCATTTAAAACTCTCTCCCCTGTTAATTAAAGATTGACGAACGGTTTGTTCAATATCGCTGCACAGCTTTTGTGTTTTATATTTATACAGCGCATCCATGGTATCCCGCGTTTGTGAACCGATATCCTCGCGCACGGACGTATAGACAGACGCACTATCCAGCAATTGTTCAAAGTCCGCTTTCTTTTTAGCATATTGACGCTGATTCACTTTAGAAAGAGCAACAAGTTCTTTCTGGCAGAGAGAAGCCGCACCTTCAGAGGCCCCGACGCTTGCTGCTTCTGGCGTAACAGGCGTTATCTGAGGCGAAGGCAATGGCGCGGATACAACGGAAGCTGAGGAATTTTTCCCTGCTAATGACTGAGATTGCGAACGATGCTGACAGCCGGTAAGAAAAACCGGAGTTATTATTAGTAATATATTTAACGCCCTTTTGACATATCTGTTCGATTTACGATAAGTCGTCACAATAAAGCCCCTCAAAAACGGCTGTCTGCTAATGTAGAAAAAATGAAGAATAGAGTATCTTCTGATTATGCACATTTAAAAAAGTGCTACACAATGCTTCATTATCAAAAAAAATCACTTTAGGATTTCATTCAGAACCCAAACACATTCACAGAAACGTTATTAATCAAAAACATTATTCACGTGGAAAATACATCTCACCAGGGATATATTAATGTATTCACTTATTTCGGATAATTGTTATGCCAACCATTATTACCCACGCCGCCGTCCCGATTTGCCTTGGACTGGGTCTGGGGTTGAAAGTAATCCCCCCACGCTTACTGTTTGTCGGGATCGCTCTTGCGATGCTGCCGGACGCCGACGTGCTTTCGTTTAAACTCGGGGTGTCTTATGGAAACGTGTTTGGACATCGCGGGTTTACCCATTCGCTACTGTTCGCGTTACTGGTTCCGTTACTCTGCGTGTGGGTGGGGCGACGATGGTTTAAAGCCGGGTTAATACGCTGCTGGTTATTTTTGACGGTTTCACTGCTGTCGCACAGCCTGCTGGATTCGATAACCACCGGTGGCAAAGGCGTAGGCTGGCTGTGGCCGTGGTCAAACGAACGCTTCTTTGCGCCGTGGCAGGTGATTAAGGTCGCGCCGTTTGCCCTGTCGCGCTATACCACGCCATACGGGCATCAGGTCATTCTTTCCGAGTTATTGTGGGTATGGTTGCCGGGAGCGATGTTGATGGGAGTGCTGTGGTGGTACAGGAAGCATTAAATTACCGGAGCGCGTTGCCGGATGACGACGCAACGCGTTTTATCCGGCACGGCTCCCGTATTTTCCAGGCCGGATAAGGCATCAGCCGCCATCCGGCAAGAACATTACTTACGGCGCCAGGTGGTTCCCTGCGGACCATCTTCCAGCACAATGCCCATCTCATTTAGACGATCGCGCGCCGCATCCGCAGCCGCCCAGTCTTTGGCTTTACGGGCATCCAGGCGTTGTTGAATCAACGCTTCAATTTCTGCGACTTCTCCGTCGTCCGCCTGTGCGCCGCTTTGCAGGAACGCCTCCGGATCCTGCTCCAGCAGTCCCAACACACCAGAAATCTTACGCAGGTGAGACGCCATCGCATTTGCTGCGGCCATATCCTCTGCCTTCAGACGGTTCACTTCACGCGCCATGTCGAACAGCACGGAGTATGCTTCGGGCGTGTTAAAATCGTCGTTCATCGCCTCAACAAAACGTGCTTCAAACGCCTCGCCTCCGGCGGGTGCGACAGACTTATCCGTCCCGCGCAGCGCGGTGTACAGACGCTCCAGCGCAGAACGCGCCTGCTTAAGGTTTTCTTCACTGTAGTTCAACTGGCTACGATAGTGGCCGGACATCAGGAAGTAGCGCACGGTTTCCGCGTCGTAGTACTTCAGCACGTCACGCACGGTAAAGAAGTTACCCAGCGATTTGGACATCTTCTCGCGGTCAACCATCACCATCCCGGAGTGCATCCAGTAGTTCACATACTCACCGTCATGCGCGCAGGTGGACTGGGCAATTTCGTTTTCGTGGTGCGGGAACATCAGGTCAGAACCGCCGCCGTGGATATCAAAGTGGTTACCCAACTGTTTGCAGTTCATCGCGGAACACTCAATGTGCCAGCCAGGACGGCCTGCGCCCCACGGTGACGGCCAGCTCGGCTCGCCCTCTTTGGACATCTTCCACAACACGAAGTCCATCGGGTTATGCTTCACATCCACCACGTCCACGCGCGCACCGGCCTGCAGTTGATCCAGATCCTGGCGTGACAGTTGCCCGTAGTTCGGGTCGGTCGGGACATCGAACATCACGTCGCCGTTGTCCGCCACATAGGCATGGCCTTTGGCAATCAGCTGTTCAGTGATTTCGATAATTTCGGCGATATGATGGGTCGCGCGCGGCTCCAGGTCCGGACGCAGAATATTTAACGCATCAAAATCGTTGTGCATCTCGGCGATCATACGATCCACCAGCGCAACAAAGCTTTCGCCATTTTCATTAGCGCGCTTAATGATTTTATCGTCGATATCGGTAATGTTACGCACATACTTCAGCTTGTAGCCCAGGAAGCGCAGATAGCGAGCAACCACGTCAAACGCCACAAACGTACGGCCATGACCAATATGACAGAGATCGTAAACGGTAATACCACACACGTACATGCCGACTTCCCCGGCATGAATAGGTTTGAATTCCTCTTTTTGGCGCGTCAGTGTATTAAAGATTTTTAACATCGAAGATTCCGTGTAAGACGTGTGTGGATAACAAAGTCTGTATAATACCCATAATTGGGACGGGAAGCAGCACACTTTGCGAGGTGATCGCAGCGTGCGGTTATGCTATAACACCTCCCTAACTCTGACCCTTCGTTGGGTTAAAGCACCACTATATCGGAACAGGATGCAAAAATGGTTACTTTCCACACTAATCACGGCGATATCGTAATCAAAACGTTTGATGATAAAGCGCCTGAAACAGTTAAAAACTTCCTGGACTACTGTCGCGAAGGTTTTTACAACAACACCATTTTCCACCGTGTGATTAACGGTTTTATGATTCAGGGCGGCGGTTTTGAACCTGGCATGAAACAGAAAGCCACCAAAGACGCTATCAAAAACGAAGCTAACAACGGTCTGAAAAATACCCGTGGCACACTGGCAATGGCGCGTACTCAGGCTCCGCACTCCGCGACGGCGCAGTTCTTCATCAACGTAGCCGACAACGATTTCCTGAACTTCTCCGCCGAAAGCATGCAGGGCTGGGGCTACTGTGTATTTGCAGAAGTGGTTGAAGGTATGGACGTTGTAGACAAAATCAAAGGCGTGTCTACCGGTCGCAGTGGCATGCACCAGGACGTACCGAAAGAAGACGTGATTATCGAAAACGTGACCGTCAGCGAGTAATTGTGACGACACTGTTTATTGCAGATCTTCATCTCTGCACGGAAGAACCGGCGATCACCGCCGGTTTTCTGCGTTTTTTAGCCGGTGAAGCCCGTCAGGCTGACGCGCTGTATATCCTGGGCGACCTGTTCGAAGCCTGGATTGGCGATGACGATCCCAACCCGCTACACCATGAAATGGCCGCCGCCATTAAAGCGGTTGTCGAATCCGGCGTCCCCTGTTTTTTCATTCACGGCAACCGTGACTTTCTGATTGGCAAGCGCTTTGCCCGTGAAAGCGGCATGACGCTGCTCCCCCAGGAAAACGTGCTCGATCTGTACGGTCGACGGGTACTCATCATGCACGGCGATACGCTGTGTACCGACGATGCGGGTTATCAGGCGTTTCGCGCGAAAGTCCATCAGCCCTGGCTGCAAACGCTGTTCCTTGCCCTGCCGCTGTTTATACGCAAGCGTGTGGCCGCCAGGATGCGAGCCAACAGCAAAGCCGCCAATAGCAGCAAATCACTGGAGATCATGGACGTCAACAAACATACGGTTGTCGCTGAGATGGAAAAACACCACGTCCAGTGGCTGATTCACGGTCATACCCACCGCCCTGATGTTCACGCGCTCACCGTCAACGGCGAACCCGCCTTCCGCGTCGTATTAGGTGCCTGGCATAGTGAAGGCTCGATGGTCAAAGTCACGCCGGACGATGTGGAGCTGATCGCTTTCCCGTTTTGAAAAAAACATCCTCATTATAAAATAATGACCCAGATCATTACCCTCTAAGTTTGGATGGCTATGCTAAAACAAATTTAAGAATTAAGGGTAATGATGAATATTGATCAGGATTTTATCCGTACTACGGTACTTAGTTTTCATCGGAGCTTAATGAGAGATGGTTTTTTATGTGACCATTCAGAACTTTTACCTTTAAATGGTAACTATGATGACGAGGTATACCAAAAAATATATGCTTTAAAATACCTCCCTGCTTATTATTTTGAGTACTGTATTTTAGCTAACTCACTTCAGAAAAGGCTAAGTAAAAATAACGTAACCGACGTCAACATTGCCTCTATGGGGTGTGGGTTATATCCCGATTACTTTGCCCTCCTTCATAACCTTGATGGCATTAACTTTAACTATTATGGCTATGATGTATGTCGCTGGAAAGCTCGGCGACTACTGCCAGAAGGAAATGACAATTTATATCTGACATCGCGTTCTGTTAATCAAATCAGCACTAAGATTCTGGGGAAATTTGATGTGTTTATTTTCCCGAAATCAATTAAGGATATTGAGCAGTCATCAGATATTGAACACCTCGCTCAGGAAATTTCAAAAACTAAAAAAGATAAACTCTACTTTCTCAATTCTTATGTCAATACTTCACTTGATCAAACCAGTGCACATGTCAAAATTTTCGAACACATCCATAATGAATTAATCCGCCATGATTTTCAGACTGCGGATAAACACACCGTCACTCAATACATGGGGCATGCCAATACGGGTTTAAAAGCGATAGATGTCCACTTTGATTATCCAAAAGAATGTATAGTACTTTGCCAGGACAAAGATAATGAATGTAGATGCAAGGTCAGAGATTATCCTATCTTAACGAACAGATATCTTGACTATCAAATACTGGAATATACGCGATGATCATTAGCGCCAGCCGTCGCACCGATATACCCGCTTTCTACAGTGAGTGGTTAATGAACCGCATTCGCGCGGGTTTTTTGCTGACCCGAAATCCCTTTAACTATCACCAGGTCTCTCGGGTGTCATTGCTTCCTGAAGATGTTGATGCGATCGTATTCTGGACACGCAATCCTACGAAACTGCTCCCTTATCTTGATGAACTCTCGGAGATCGGCCACCGTTTTTACTTCCAGTTCACCCTCACCGGATATCCGCGGTTGATTGAGTCTAAAACCTTAAATCCGCATAAAGCACTCGAGGTTTTTAAACGACTGTCAGAAAAGATTGGCGCTGAAAAAGTCATCTGGCGTTATGACCCTATTCTTTTTTCAAACCTTCTTCCTTTTGACGAACATGTTCGCCTGTTCAGTAAGATCGCCACCGAATTAGAAGGTCATACCCGACGCGTCGTGATTAGCTTCGCTGATTTTTATCAAAAGACGGAAAAAAACCTTAAGGCTATTGATTCGCTCATATACAGCGATATCACACAAAACCATGAACTCTGTTTAACGCTGTCGCAAAGATTATCAGAAATTGCCCGACAACACGGACTGGATATCTACTCCTGCGCCGAAGAAGTCAATCTTACCGGGCAAGGCATTCAGCACGGTAAGTGTATTGATGAGGCGCTAATTAATGACTTATTTGGCTTATTCATACCCAATAGCAAAGATTCAGGTCAACGTGAGGCCTGTGGATGTGTGAAGAGCATAGACATCGGTACCTACAACACCTGTCTGCATGGATGTCAGTATTGCTACGCGACCTACAATCAGAATCAAGCCAACAGCAATTTCAAAAAGCACTCTCCAGAGAGTCCTTTTTTGTTAGGGGGTACAGATGGGGTTGATCCGCTTCTGCTAGAACCGGTACGTTTCCAGCCAACACTATTTTGACGCCGTCAGAGGCCTTAAAATCCAGGCACGCAACCGTTTTCCTTGCCGATATAACGTGCTATTCTTTGTGGCCTCAAAAGCAGTGTGTCCCGCACCACAGGAGTTTTCAGACGCATGTCTTCCCGCAATAATCCGGCGCGTGTCGCCATCGTGATGGGGTCCAAAAGTGACTGGGCTACCATGCAGTTCGCCGCCGAAATTTTTGAAATCCTGGACGTCCCGCACCACGTTGAAGTGGTTTCTGCCCACCGCACCCCCGATAAACTGTTCAGCTTTGCCGAAAGCGCTGAAGAGAACGGCTATCAGGTGATTATTGCTGGCGCGGGTGGCGCAGCCCATCTTCCAGGTATGATTGCGGCGAAAACGCTGGTGCCGGTACTGGGTGTTCCTGTACAAAGCGCGGCGCTAAGCGGCGTCGACAGTCTGTACTCTATCGTACAGATGCCACGCGGCATTCCGGTCGGTACGCTGGCGATTGGTAAAGCGGGTGCGGCTAACGCAGCACTACTGGCAGCGCAGATCCTGGCGACGCACGATAAAGCGCTGCATCAGCGCCTGACCGACTGGCGCAACGCGCAAACGGATGAGGTGCTGGAGAATCCGGATCCGCGAGGTGCGGCATGAAACAGGTTTGCGTACTGGGCAACGGTCAGTTAGGACGTATGCTGCGTCAGGCTGGTGAACCGCTGGGCATCGCCGTCTGGCCAGTTGGCCTGGATGCGGAACCGGCCGCCGTCCCTTTTCAGCAGAGCGTAATTACCGCAGAAATCGAGCGCTGGCCGGAAACCGCCTTAACGCGTGAACTGGCACGTCATCCGGCCTTCGTGAACCGCGATGTCTTCCCGATCATTGCTGACCGTCTGACGCAAAAACAGCTTTTCGATAAGCTCGACCTGGCGACCGCCCCGTGGCAGCTGCTGGCGGACAAAAGCGAATGGCCCGCCATTTTTAACCGTTTAGGCGAACTGGCCATTGTGAAACGTCGCGTCGGCGGTTATGACGGCCGTGGTCAGTGGCGTTTACGCGCCAGTGAAACCGATCAACTGCCGGATGACAACTACGGCGAATGCATTGTCGAGCAGGGTATCAACTTCTCAGGTGAAGTGTCCCTCGTCGGCGCGCGCGCGCATGACGGCAGCACGGTGTTCTACCCGCTGACGCGTAACCTGCATCAGGACGGCATTCTGCGCACCAGCGTCGCCTTCCCGCGGGCTGATGCAAAACAGCAGGCGCAGGCCGAATCGATGCTTTCCGCTATCATGCAGGAACTGGGCTACGTCGGCGTGATGGCGATGGAGTGTTTTGTCACTCCGGAAGGGCTGCTGATCAACGAACTGGCCCCGCGCGTGCATAACAGCGGTCACTGGACGCAAAACGGTGCCAGCATCAGCCAGTTTGAGCTGCATCTGCGGGCGATTACCGGTCTGCCGCTACCGGCACCGGTGGTCGACAGTCCGTCGGTAATGGTGAATCTGATTGGCAGCGACCTCAATTACGACTGGCTGAAACTGCCGTTAGTGCATCTGCACTGGTACGACAAAGAAGTGCGTCCGGGGCGCAAAGTCGGTCACCTGAATCTGACCGACAGCGACACTGCGCGCCTGAGCGCCACGCTGGAAGCGCTCTCCCCGCTGCTGCCGACGGAATACGCCAGCGGTATCCTCTGGGCACAAACTCAGCTCAAATAAGCCTTATATCGCGGGGAAGTTTAACTTATGCTTCCCCGCCCTCTCCTTCAGCGCGTAAAATCCCGCCCATTGCTGTTTGTTTTTTTCAGGATTTAACATGAACGATGGAACGGACTATCGCGCGATCCTTACCGCCGATACGCCTTTAATCGATGTCCGCGCGCCGGTTGAATTTCAACAGGGCGCAATGCCGGGCGCGATAAATTTGCCCTTAATGAATGATGACGAGCGCGCCGCCGTGGGTACCTGCTATAAACGCCAGGGGCCGGAAGCCGCGCTTGAACTCGGTCATCAACTTGTCTGCGGTGACATTCGCCAGCAGCGTCTGGATGCCTGGCGCGAAGCCTGCCGGCAACACCCGCAGGGCTACCTCTGCTGCGCCCGGGGCGGTCAGCGCTCCCACATTGTCCAGCAATGGCTACGCGAGTCTGGCGTGGATTACCCGTTGATCGAAGGCGGCTACAAGGCGCTACGCCAGGCCGCGATTGCCGCCACGGAAGAACAGGTGCAAAAACCGACTGTGCTGATTGGCGGCTGCACCGGCAATGGCAAAACGCAGCTGGTGCAACAGCAGGAAAACGGGGTGGATCTCGAGGGCCTGGCCCGTCATCGCGGCTCCTCTTTTGGCCGCACTCTGGAACCCCAGCTCAGTCAGGCAAGTTTCGAAAATCTACTGGCGGTGACGCTTCTCAAAAAGCAGGCCACGCGCTGGGTGCTGGAAGATGAAGGCCGGATGATTGGCTCTAACCATCTGCCGGAATGTCTGCGCGAGCGCATGGCCCAGGCCACTATCGCCGTGATTGACGATCCGTTCGAGCGGCGTCTTGAGCGCCTGCGTGAAGAGTATTTTGTGCGAATGCATCATGATTTCACCCATGCGTATGGTGAAGAGCAGGGATGGCGGGAATACAGCGACTATCTGCATCATGGGCTTTGTGCAATTAAGCGGCGTCTGGGTTTACAGCGATTCAACGAGTTGACCGCAAAGCTGGACGTGGCGCTGGATGAGCAGCGTCGAACCGGCAGCACCGAGACGCATTTCAGCTGGTTAGTGCCGCTGCTGGAAGAGTATTACGATCCGATGTATCGCTATCAGTTGGATAAGAAAGCCGGGAAGGTTGTTTTTCGCGGGACATTTGAAGAGGTTGCTCAGTGGCTGAGCCACTAAAAATTGCCGGATGGCGACGCGCACACGTCTTATCCGGCCTACAAATCACCACAGTCCTCCAGGCCCGGTAAGCGTCAGCGTCACCGGGCACAGCATCAGACTCAGAAGTCGTAACGCAGACGCACCAGGTTCATATCGCCCAGGTTGTCGGTGCTGGAGGTAAAGACGTGTTCGTAATCAACACGGAAACCGTAATCCAGCTGGAAGCTGATACCCACCCCGTTGTCGGTACGCAGGTAGTTGCGACCATTCACGTATTCAATGCGATCGCCCATGAAGTACGGCTGAACGGATTTCAACGCATACTGGTTGATTGGGAATTTATAGCCTGCAAAGTATTCCAGACCCCACGCATCACCGGCAAAGTAATCGTTAACAGACACTTTTTTGGTGGTCATAAAGTTCTGGTACCAGCCGCCGCCCAGGGAGAAGGTCCAGTTATCCGGCGTCCAGCTCAGCGCGGTACCCACGATGTTCTGATCGTACGTTTTGTTGCTGTTACCACGTATTTCCGCACGGGTGTAGTTCCACGCCGTACCCCAGCTCAGATCGTCAGTAATATGATAATCCGCACCCAGTGAACCGCCACCTTTACGTTTGTAGTTCAGACCATTGTTCGGGTTGTAGTCATCGCTGAACAGGTAAGAAGCGTAGAGATCGACATCGCCAACCGTTTTCTTATATTTCAGCATCTTGCGGGAACGGTAAGAACCGTCGTAGTCGCCGTTAATCCCGTTACCCGGTGCCTGACCAATCATGTCGTAGTCCCAGATATCGGTTTTTGCACCGACCACATCGTAGTAGATGCTGTTCTGTTGACCGAAGGTCAGCGTACCCCAGGTATTACTCTTCAGACCGGTGTACAGCATACGACGGGTGGTGTCGTGTGCGCCGTCTGCATAGTGGTTGTCCCAGTTGAACTGCGCCGGAATGTTGACGCCCAGCTCGTAGAAGCTGATCCAACTGATGTCATCAAACAGATAGTAATCTGCCGCGAAGCGGAAACGAGTGCCGCCGTCGAAGCCATTACGCTTATAGCCATTTGCGCCGTCATCGCCCGTCATGTTCTGGAACTGAGGACGAATACTCCCGCCAACGGTAAAGTTGAGACGGCTCAGCGGATTGCCCGCCTGCGGATCTTGTTTCAGAACGGTGATTTCCGCCTGAGAGGCGAAAGACGTCAATGCCACTGCTGCGCCGATCGATGCCGCCAGCGCTGTTGTTTTTATAGTCATTATTTTTCCTTGATAGATTTCCTGCTAACTATTCAGCAATTGAATATTAACTGGTATTAACACTGACGTGTTGGCGGGTTTTTAATGATTTGTGCCGTTAAACAGCGAGGGGTTATCAATTTATGCTACTAAGAAAGTACGCGCCAGCATAAAAACCGGCGCGTCATTATCACGGAGTTAAACAGTAAACTGGCGGAACAACGCTTTCCCTTTCAGGAGACGGATACCGAGCCAGCCACCGCAAAGAGAAAGTAAAAGCGCACCACAGACCGGCAGGACAATCCACAAGCGCCAGTCAGGTTCCCACGGGAAGTCAAACACCCGGGTTTGCAGCACCGCCAGCGCGGTTTCTGCGCCAATGGACGCCACCAGCCCGGAGACCATCCCCAGCATGGCGAATTCGCACCACAGCGTAGTACGCAAGAGTTTCTTACCCGCGCCTAATGTACGCCAGACCACCAGTTCCTGATGGCGCTGACGCATATCGACCTGCACCTGCGCCAGTAACAGCAGCATGCCGCAGGCGGTCACCAGCACGACCATCACTTCCAGCGCCCGACTGACCTGCTCCAGCACCTGCCCCACCTGTTTAAGGATCGCGCCGATGTCTAACAGGCTGATGGTCGGGAACTCACGGTTAAGCTGCGTCAGCATGCCGTTGCCGTTCTCCCAACGAAAGCTGGTCAGCCAGCTCTGCGGCTGTCCATCCAGCGCGCCGGAGGGGAAGATAAAGAAAAAGTTAGGTCGCAGGCTCTCCCAATCCACCCGACGCAAACTGGTTACCTTTGCGCTGAACTCCTGGGTGTCGCCCATAAAGGTTACGCTGTCGCCAAGGGAGATGTTCAGCCGTTTTGCCAGCCCCTCTTCCATCGACACCTCGCCTTTTGCTGGCGGCCAGTTGCCGGCGGTGATCGGGTTGTGGTCAGGACGACTCTCCTGCCAGGTCAGGTTCAGTTCGCGATTCAGGGACTCATCCTGCCCGCCTTCGGTTGGCGTATTGTTTATCGCCGTCAACCGCGCCCGCACAATCGGATAGAACGCTTCCGGGATCACCTGATGCTCTGAGAGAAATGCCTTCACCTGTGGCACCTGTTCAGAGGCAATGTTGATCAGAAAATAGTTGGGACTTTCCGGCGGAAGCTGCTGCTGCCAGCGATCCAGCAGATCGCCGCGTAATACCAGCAGCAGCGCCAGCAGCATAAACGACAGTGAAAACGCCGACAGCTGGCTCAGGGTCGACCACGGCTGACGCAGCAGGCGACTGACCGCGAGGCGGAGCGGCAGCGCCGATAGCGTCATTCCACGCAGAACGTTCAGCAGCATCCAACCCAGCACGCCACACAGCAGCGCCAGTACCACCGCTCCCGCCAGCACCGCCCACAGCAGCGGACTTCCGCCCATTAATCCGGCCAGTAACAGCACCACCACTACGGTCACGATCGGCAAATAGAATTTCAGCGGCCAGACGTTTGCCACCACGTCACGACGCAATACGCGCAGCGGTTGGGTGGCGAGCAACAAGCGATACGGACGCAAACCGACCAGCAGTGAAATCACCGTCATGGTCCCCAACGCCCAGATCCACGGCCAGAAACTGGCAGGCGGCAGCGCGGCAGGCAGCACCGGTTTGAGCAGCACCATCAGCATCTTTTCAAATAGCAGGCCGATCGCCCCACCCGTCACGGCGGAAAGGACCAGCACCATTAGCCACTGCCCGACGATCAGTTTTCGCAGTTGCGCCCTGCCCGCACCGAGCGTTTTCAGAATCGCCACCAGATCGTAACGGCTGCGACAGTAGTGATTCATCGCCACCGCTACCGCAGCGACGGCCAGCAACAGCGTTAATAGCGCAGAAAGGAGGAGAAACTGTTGCGAACGCTCGAGGGATTTCCCCAGCGCGCCTTCATCCTGCTCAAGTCCGTACCAGCGATGTTCCGGCTTCAGCTGCGGTAGCAACCACTTTTCGTAGCCATCAAGCTGTTGCGGCGTACCGCCAAATTTATAGCGCCATGTAACGCGACTGCCAGGCTGTACGGCACCGGTTTTTGCAACGTCCGCCGTATTCATTAACAGGCGCGGGGCCATCTGGAAGGGGTTAAAGCCGGAGTCCGGCTCCTGCACCACTTCACCGGCAATGCGCAGCGTGGCGTCGCCGACATCAATGGTGTCGCCGGTTTTCAGATTCAGCAACGCCATCAACCGCGGTGCCAGCAGTACCGTTCCCGACAGCGGTTTGAGTCCCGGAGGGTTGGTTTCCAGCTCGCCGTACATCGGATAGATGTCATCGACCGCTTTGACATTCGCCAGCTGTGGCGTGTCACCGGCAAAGGTCATCGTGGCAAAGGTCAGTTGCTCTCCCACCTTCAGACCGCGCTTACGCGCTTCATCAATCCACGCCTGCGGCACCTCGCGCGAGCTGCGCAGTGCCCGGTCGCCCGCCATAAACTCACGGCTTTGCTGACTTAGCCCTTTTTCCATACGATCGCTGATATTGCCCAGCGCCAGCACGCAGGCCACCGCCAGACTCAGTGCCAGCCAGACAATCAACAGCGATGGCGAGCGCCATTCGCGCCAGAACCAGCGTGCGATCATGCCTCCTCCTGCAATTGTCCATTCACCAGCCGCAATCGTCGGTTACAGCGCGCCGCCAGTTGCGGATCGTGAGTCACCAGGATGAGCGTGGTGCCATGCTCGCGGTTAAGCGAAAAGAGCAGATCGGCAATTTTCTCGCCGGTCTGCCGGTCGAGGTTACCCGTCGGCTCATCGGCAAACAGTACGTCCGGACGGCCATTAAAAGCGCGCGCCAGCGCCACGCGCTGCTGCTCACCACCGGAAAGCTGTGCCGGAAGATGGTCCAGACGCTTACCCAGTCCCAGTTGCTCAAGCAGTGCTTTCGCCCCCGCTTTACTTTGTCCGCTGTTTTCGCCGCGCAGCAGTGCGGGAAGTTCGACGTTCTCCAGCGCGTTCAGCGTGGGAATCAACATAAATGACTGAAAGACAAAGCCAACATGCTCCGCGCGCAGCTGGGCCCTGGCCTCCTCATCCATCTGGTGTAACGGTTTACCCACCAGATTGACTTCGCCGTTGGTACCGTCATCCAGTCCAGCGAGGATCGCCAGCAGCGTGGATTTCCCTGAACCCGACTCGCCAATCAGCGCAATAGTCTCAGCGCGTTTGACAACCAGTTCAACTCCGGTAAGGATGGAAAGCTCGTGCTCCCCCTGACCGACGGACTTCTTAAGATGATGAACTTCAACAATGTTTTCCGCTGGCATTTGCCTTTCCTGTTCCTGATCCTGTTTACCTGTCGGGCCGCTGCGGCTGACACGTTGTTAATTCTCGGCGACAGCCTGAGCGCCGGATACCGAATGTCCGCCAGTGCCGCCTGGCCTGCGCTGCTCAACGATAAATGGCAGAGCAAAACCACCGTGGTGAACGCCAGCATCAGCGGCGACACCTCCCAGCAAGCGCTGGCGCGTCTGCCTGCGCTGCTCAAGCAGCATCAACCGCGCTGGGTGCTGGTTGAGCTGGGCGGCAACGATGGGCTGCGCGGCTTTGCGCCGCAACAGACCGAACAGACGCTGCGTACCATCGTGCAGGACGTTAAGGCAGCGAACGCCGAGCCGCTGCTGATGCAAATTCGCCTGCCCGCAAACTACGGTCGTCGGTATAATGAAACCTTCAGCGCGCTCTATCCAAAGCTCGCCAAAGAGTTTGATATTCCTCTGTTACCCTTTTTTATGGAAGAGGTCTATCTAAAACCGCAATGGATGCAGGATGATGGTATTCATCCTAACCGCGACGCCCAGCCGTTTATCGCCGACTGGATGGCGAAGCAGTTGAGTCCTTTAGTAAAACACGAGTCTTAATTCAACGGAGATCCTGACAGGTAAAGTTATGCAAAAATCGGTCTTAATAACAGGATGTTCCAGCGGTATCGGCCTGGAAAGCGCGCTTGAGCTAAAGCGCCAGGGCTTTCAGGTTCTCGCCGGCTGCCGTAAACCCGACGATGTCACGCGCATGAATAACATGGGATTCACCGGCGTATTGATCGACCTCGACTCTCCCGAGAGTGTGGATCGCGCCGCTGACGAGGTGATCGCCCTGACCGATAACTGCGTATACGGGATCTTTAACAATGCCGGATACGGCGTTTACGGTCCGCTGAACACCATCAGCCGCGCACAGATGGAGCAGCAATTTTCCGCCAATTTCTTTGGCGCGCACCAACTCACCATGCGCCTGTTACCGGCCATGCTGCCACACGGCGAAGGTCGGATCGTGATGACCTCCTCGGTGATGGGGTTGATCTCAACGCCTGGGCGCGGTGCCTACGCGGCCAGTAAATACGCGCTGGAAGCCTGGTCAGATGCGTTGCGCATGGAGCTGCGTCACAGCGGAATTAAAGTCAGCCTGATTGAACCCGGCCCCATCCGCACGCGTTTTACCGAAAACGTTAACCAGACCCAGAACGACAAACCGGTGGAAAACCCTGGTATTGCCGCACGTTTTACGCTCGATCCTGAAGCTGTCGTCGCCAAAGTGCGCCATGCTTTTGTCAGCGATAAACCCAAACTCCGTTATCCGGTCACGCTGGTGACCTGGGCCGTCATGCTGCTCAAACGCCTGCTGCCGGGACGCCTGATGGACAAAATTTTGCACGGATGAGTTGAAGCGTGCGCGTCAGCCCCCATGTAAAAAAGAAATCGACACAAGAGAGTGACTCCATGTCCACACAGAATATTGTCAACATTAACGAATCGAACCTGCAGCAGACCTTAGAACAGTCGATGACCACGCCGGTCCTGTTCTACTTCTGGTCTGAACGCAGCCAGCACTGCCTGCAGTTGACGCCGGTGCTGGAAAGCCTTGCTGCGCAGTACAACGGTCAGTTTATTCTGGCGAAACTCGACTGCGACGCCGAGCAGATGATCGCCTCTCAGTTTGGTCTGCGCGCCATTCCGACCGTCTATCTGTTCCAGAATGGTCAGCCGGTTGACGGCTTCCAGGGACCGCAGCCGGAAGAGGCGATTCGTGCCCTGCTCGACAAAGTGTTGCCGCGTGAAGAAGAGCTGAAAGCGCAACAGGCCATGCAACTGATGCAGGAAGGCAACTACATTGAAGCGCTGCCGCTGCTCAAAGATGCCTGGCAACTCTCTAACCAGAATGGTGAAATCGGCCTACTGCTGGCGGAAACACAAATCGCCCTCAACCGCTCCGAAGACGCGGAAGCCGTGCTGAAAACTATTCCGCTACAGGATCAGGACACCCGCTATCAGGGGCTGGTTGCGCAGATTGAACTGTTGAAACAGGCGGCGGATACGCCGGAGATTCAGCTATTGCAACAGCAGGTGGCGGAAAATCCGCAGGATGCCGGACTGGCAGCGCAGCTGGCGCTGCAACTGCATCAGGTCGGACGCAATGAAGAAGCTCTGGAACTGCTGTTCAGTCATCTGAAGAAAGATCTCGCCGCCGCAGACGGTCAGGCGCGTAAAACGTTCCAGGAAATTCTTGCCGCGCTCGGTACCGGCGATGCGCTGGCGTCAAAATATCGTCGTCAGTTGTACGCGTTGTTGTACTGATCTTTGTTGCCCGATGGCGCTACGCTTATCGGGCCTACAACCCGAACGCATCCGTAGGCCGGATAAGGCTTCAGCCGCCATCCGGCACTCTCCGTCACGATTTCCTCAAATGCGTCACCACCAACTGGTGGCGCGCGTTGTAAAACTTCCGATAGGTTAAATAGCAGGCAATAATGGTCGACAGACTCGCCGTTGAAAGCAGCATAAACGTCACCATGATCTGATATTTAATGGCCTTGACCGGATCGATACCGGCAAAGATCAGCCCCGACATCATCCCCGGCAAACTCACCAATCCGACCGTTTTCGCGGAGTCGATCGTCGGGATCAGCGAGGCGCGAATGCTGTCGCGGATCAATCCGGCAGACGCCATTTTCGGCGTCGCGCCGAGGCTGAGTTTCTCCTGAATCTGCTGCTGTTCGCTGCTGAAACGCTGACCGAGATTGTTGTAGCACAATCCGACGGCCACCATCGCATTACCGGCGATCATCCCGGAGATGGGGATCACCTGCATCGGGATAAATTCGATCGAACCCGACAGCACCAGCACCGCCAGTGTTAACCCCGCCCCCGTCGTGATGGCAATAAACGAAGAAAGAAACGCTTTATCAATATACTTACTGCGTTTCTGCGCGTTATAGGCGGCGTTAAAACAGATAAACAGCACCATCAGTAACGTCAGGACGGCATGGTTAACCGCGAAGATATATTTCAGTACATAGCCGACAATAATAAGCTGAACGACGGCACGCGCGACGCTCCAGAGAATATCTTTCTCCAGCGCCAGTTTCTCTTTGTGGCTTATCAGCATCGCCACCACCACCAGCATCATCGCTAATGCCAGTGACTCGTTGGTAATATTATGTTCATTCATTTCGTGCTTCCTGCATTTCTCCGGCATGCGGCATCAGGGTGATTATTTCATCCGCATGATTAATTTCGTCTTTATCGTGAGTCACCCACAGTACGCCTGTCTGCTTATCGCGAGCATAGTGATGAATAATCTCATTTACATTGCGCTTATTGCTTTCATCCAGCGCGCTGGTGATTTCATCAAGCAGTAAAACCTGCGGCAAAAACTGTAAATTGCGGATCAGGGAAATGCGCTGTTTCTCCCCGCCGGAAAGTTCGTTGATATTTTTCGCCAGAATCGTCTCCGGCAACTGAAAGCGGGCCAGGTCAGCAAGAAAAGCCCCGGCGTCAGGACGCTGATGCCGGATCTGCCAGGGAAAGATCAGATTATCGTAAACGGTATCGCCAAACAGCGCGGGCGTCTGGGCGCAATACGAGACGTGCTGGCGGTAGTTTTCCGGGTTGAGCGTGGTGATGTCCTCCCCGGCAAAGAGGATCTCGCCGCGAGTCGGGCTGAGCAACGACGCGATAATCTTCAGTAAAGTACTTTTTCCGCAGCCGGAAGGTCCGGTTATTAATTTAAATTCACCAGGGCGTAAGTTAAAACTGATGTTATTCAGAATGTTCGTTGTCCCGACCTGGTAACCCACATTGTGTACCTGCAACAAAATGCTATTTTCACGCATTGTCTATCCTGTTTTCGCGTTTTATCGCAAAATAGTGTATCCCTCTAATTAACGAGAGGGGAACTCTCTTTAATGAATCAGGTATAATTTCAAGAGTAACGTCGCCAGTCACGACATCATGGACAGTTCAACAGGAGGTTTTTCAATGCTTATCGTTATTCCTATTCTCATTTTTGTCGCGCTGGTGATAGTCGGTGCCGGCGTGAAAATTGTCCCCCAGGGATACCAGTGGACGGTGGAGCGTTTCGGACGCTACACCCGCACGCTGCAGCCAGGCTTGAGCCTTGTCGTTCCGTTCATGGACCGTGTTGGTCGTAAAATTAATATGATGGAACAGGTGCTGGATATTCCCTCGCAGGAAGTTATCTCGAAAGATAACGCTAACGTTTCGATTGATGCGGTCTGTTTTATTCAGGTCATTGATGCGCCAAAAGCCGCGTATGAAGTCAGTAATCTGGAGCTGGCTATCATCAATCTGACTATGACCAACATCCGTACTGTACTGGGCTCCATGGAGCTTGATGAAATGCTCTCCCAGCGCGACAACATCAATACGCGCCTGCTGCACATTGTTGATGAGGCCACCAACCCCTGGGGAATCAAAATTACCCGTATTGAAATTCGCGACGTTCGTCCCCCGGCTGAACTGATCGGCGCAATGAACGCGCAAATGAAAGCGGAACGTACCAAACGTGCCTATATCCTTGAAGCCGAAGGGGTCCGCCAGGCGGAAATCGTCAAAGCCGAGGGTGAAAAACAGTCGAAAATTTTGATTGCCGAGGGCGACCGTCAGTCGGCATTTTTACAGGCAGAAGCCCGCGAACGTTCCGCCGAAGCGGAAGCGCGCGCCACCAAAATGGTGTCTGAAGCGATCGCCTCCGGCGATATTCAGGCGGTGAACTACTTTGTGGCGCAGAAATATACCGAAGCGCTACAGCAAATCGGCTCGTCCAGTAACAGTAAAGTGGTGATGATGCCACTGGATGCCAGCAGCCTGATGGGCTCCATTGCCGGGATCGCTGAACTGATCAAGGACAGCGCCAGCGAACGGAAAAAATAATGATCGAGATGATTGTGGGATATCCCCATATTTTCTGGCTCAGCCTCGGCGGTCTGCTTCTGGCCGCTGAAATGCTGGGCGGCAACGGCTATCTGCTGTGGAGCGGCGTAGCAGCAGTCATTACCGGCATTCTGGTCTGGCTGTTGCCCGTCAGTTGGGAATGGCAAGGCGTTATCTTTGCCGTCCTAACGCTGCTTTCCGCCTGGCTTTGGTGGAAGTGGATGGCAAAACGCGTTCGCGAACAAAAACCAGCGGATAGTCAACTTAACCAGCGCGGCCAGCAACTGGTCGGTCGCCGGTTTGTGCTGGAATCCTCGCTGGTCAATGGCCGTGGACACATGCGGGTTGGCGACAGTTCGTGGCCGGTCAACGCCATTGAAGACTTGCCCGCCGGAACCCACGTTGAAGTGATCGCCGTTGAGGGCATCACGCTCTATATCAGACCCCTTCCCCGATAAAACAGATGACAGGAATCGCATGATGGTCAGGAAGACGCCTCTGGCATTAAGCTTTTGCGCATTACTGGCGAGTGCCCCGCAGGCATTCGCCTCGTTTGATATGGCAGACTGTACATGGAGTGACGCGCGCTGCCTGCTAAAAGGCGACCCTATTCTGACGCCTGATAATGATTCCCGTGACAACCTGTTGCGCCTGCTGAGTGAAGCAAAGTCATATGCAGTGCCCGTTCAGTCGATGCCTGCCGATATCACCCGCTCACGCGATTTCTATTTTGCCTATCACCCGCAGTGGGATGACATTGATGTCCGGACGGACTCTCCGGCACAAACGCAGAACGCAGCAGACCCGATCGTCCAACAAATGGCCACGCTGCAGGTGGAGCCAATCGAATTCAAGCACGACGGTGAGCAGGAAAACCGTTTTGTCTCCAATAATGCCGACAGCGTCAGCCAGTTTTTTGCCGCGCTGCTGAACGATGCCGCGCTAACGGCGGAACAAAAGCAGTCGCTGGCACAGGCGCGTCTGGGGCTCTATTCCGGGGCCAGCGCAGAGCAAATTACGGGGTCCCTCGCCACGCTCCCGGCAGATTCACCTGCCCTGCTGTATAAAACCTACCTGACCGGAGCGGCCCATTTTTACGCGGGCGAATACGACAGCGCGACGCAGGCCTTCACGCCACTGCTCACCAGCGATCGCCCGTGGCTGGCGGAAACCGCGCAATATATGCTGATGCGCACGGCGCTGAACAAAAGCAGCCAGAACAGCGTCGGCGAATATGGCGACTTTGATATCGCGCGAATAAACCGTGAAGACGCTTTACTTGCGCAAAAAGAGGCGCAGACCTATCTCCAGCATTGGCCAGAAGGCCGCTATGCGGATTCCGCGCGTGGCATGCTGCGCCGCATCCATTGGTATTTGCAGGACTGGACAACGCTTGCAGGATTATATGAACAGGCGTTCCAGCAGGTCACCGATGCGCAAGCATTGCGGGAGCGGGTTATTGAATACGATAACGTCTATGGCATGCAGTTTTACGATCAATCCGTTCAGGATGCGTTCGCCGATGCCCCCCTCGTCAGCTACACCGAGATGCTGCGCGCCCTTCGCCTGAACAGCTACCGAAAGCCAACCCTGACGCAGGCCAAACTTGACGCCAGCAAACCGGTTTTTGACAAGCGCGGAAAACTGCCGCTGAGGCGCAATTTACAACTCAACCTGTGGCTGGCGACAGATAACTATGCCGCTATTCTTCAGGCAGTCACTCCGGCGAAAAAACTGCCGCCTCACGATATCCTCGCCTTCAGCGAACAGGTGCTCTACGGCGACGCGCTGATGGGACAAAAGCAGTGGTCAGCGGCGCGCGATTTCTGGTCGACGCTACTGAAGCTCAGCCAGGATAACGAACAGCAGCAGTATGTACAGGCAAAACTGGCGGCCACGCTGGTTTACAGCGGCAACGTGGCGGCGATTTTTGCCCCGGACAGCGCGGTCACCAGTTTGCGCTACCGCTCCCGGGTGCTGAAAACTGTGGCTACACCTGAACAGTTGCGCCAGCAGGTCAGCCAGGGGCCGAATAACGAAGAGCGCACTATTGCGCTGCATACGCTGCTGGTGCGCGATCTCACTGAAAACCGCTTTAGCGACTGGCTAAAAGACCGAAAACTCGCCAGCGCCATCACGCAACCGGTTATCGGTGAGGCATTCGACGATGTCAATCTGAGTACGTTTGACTGGAACGGCGACGCCGCTGAAGCCGGTTACGTGTGCCGCAGTCTCAATGACACCGTCGGCACGCTGAGCAAGACGCCCGACGACGCCCATGCGCTGAACTGTCTGGGCGAGTTTTTCCGTACCTCGCAAACGCATGTCGACTTGTGGAAAGACAACGCAGGCAACGGCGAGCTGGAAACCGCTATCCAGCAGAAAGACCCTGTCGGACAGTTTAACCGCCAGCGTTATTATCAGCAGGTCATCGCCTCGCCGAAGGCCGAGCACGAAGACAGAAGCTATGCGCTGTATCGGGCTATCATGTGTTACGCCCCGTCCGGATCGAATGAGTGTGGCGGAGAAGAGGTGGACAAACAGCAGCGTAAAGGCTGGTTCACACAATTGAAAACGCAGTATCCGGGCAGTCCGTGGGCGCAAAAACTCAAATACTACTGGTAATTGCGCTACTGGCGGGACAGGTGCAGGCGGCTGAGACGGTTATCGCCCGCGAACACCCGGCCTTCTGGCTCTGGTCAGGCGTGAAAGCCAGCGATGAACTGAGCGCTGCTCAGACGGTCTATCTGCATCAGGGTGAAGTGTTAGTGCGGGCAAAGGGCGTGGCCTTTCAGCGTCTGGGACTTCCCGTCAGCCGTCTGACGTTTCCGTCCATCTGGCTTACCGTGCGTTTCACCACGCTCGAGGTACCGGACGCGATTCTGGCACGCATCGTGCGACTGATGCAGCGCTGGCAGGCGGCGGGAAATCAGGTTGTGGGACTGCAGGTCGATTTTGATGCTGCGACGCATCAACTGGCCGACTATGCCCGCTTTCTGCGGGCATTGCGCCAACAGTTGCCCCCCGACTTTGCCCTTGGCGTGACCGGACTGCTGGACTGGGCGAAAACGGGCGACGTCGCGACGCTGAACGCGCTGCCGATCGATGAACTGGTGGTACAGAGCTATCAGGGACGGCGCACGGTGGCGAATTATCAGGACTACCTGCCCGCTCTCGCCCGATTGCGTATTCCGTTTAAGCTCGGGCTGGTACAGCACGGAAAACGGGACAGCCAGGCGGAAGCACAGCTACGCGCATCCCCCTGGTATCGCGGCACGGTCGTCTTTATGCTCAACCCCGACGCGCGTTAAGCCTGCGCCTTGTGGTGGCAGCAGCCAGAAAGGTTTTCGATAATCGGGCATTCCGCGCTGTCATCCCCCGGGCACGACTCCGCCAGGGCCAGTAACTGCACGCGCATTGACTGTAATTCGCTGATATGGCGCTCAATTTCCGCCACTTTCTCCAGCGTCCGCTTTTTGACGTCCGCGCTGTGACGACCCGGATCGTTGAACAGGTTCACCAGCTCACCGCACTCTTCAAGGTTGAATCCGACCTGGCGTGCCTGGCGCAGCAGCGTCAGCTCATTCAGATGCTGTTGCCCGTACGTGCGATAGCCGTTTTCACCCCGCAATGGCGGCGTGACCAGCCCTTTTTCTTCATAAAAGCGGATCGCTTTACTGGTTAAGCCGGTTTTTTTTGCTACATCGCTGATATTCACAAGTCCTCCGCACCTTACGCTGTGGCATGGCGTCATTATAACGTACTTGTTGCTGACACCACACACCCATCCCTGTTGATGCTAATAACCTCTTCTCATTTCATTGCTCATGAGCGATACCACTGCCACTTTCACGTGTTGTCCGTAGCCGCCGCTCGTTCGCACTTGATAGACAGTGAAGAACATCCAGGCTGGTGACCTTTTTCTGTAACAATTGCCTGTCATAAGTGATCGCTTTCTCAATTTTCACTCTTTCATCTTTCAATTCTACGCGGGTAGATTTATTAATCTGCGGTAAAAATATAATATCTACGCGAGTAGAACACGAAGAGTACAAACCTGCGACTCATGTCGACAGATAACTTCAAGGAGTTCTTATGAACACGCATTCATCCTCTGTTTCCCTGACGGATAACCCACAGGCAGCTCAGGAGCGGCTGGAAACCCCCGAAGGACGCCGCGAGTTTTGGCGAACAACATTTTCCTGCTGGTTAGGCACCACAATGGAGTATGCCGATTTTGCCCTGTACGGCCTTGCCGCGGGTATTATCTTTGGCGATGTCTTTTTTCCGGAAGCAACACCTGTCATGGCGTTACTTTCCAGCTTTGCCGCCTATTCTGTTGGGTTTATTGCTCGCCCTATCGGTGCATTGCTGTTCGGCTGGATAGGCGATAAACATGGTCGGAAGATTGTCATGGTTATCACCATTGGATTGATGGGCATGTCGACCATGCTAATAGGGTTAATCCCCAGTTACGCCCAGATTGGCGTCTGGGCACCGGTATGTCTGGTTATCCTTCGATTTTCTCAGGGCCTGGGAGCCGGCGCGGAGCTTTCTGGCGGTACTGTAATGCTCGGTGAATATGCTCCCGTTAAACGCCGTGGGCTGGTTTCTTCGATTATCGCTCTGGGCTCGAACAGCGGAACATTACTGGCTTCTCTGGTTTGGCTCATCGTTCTGCAAATGGACAAAGATGACTTACTGAGCTGGGGATGGCGTATTCCTTTTCTTTGCAGCATTCTTATCGCCGCTACCGCATTATTAATTCGTCGCCATATGCGTGAAACGCCCGTCTTTGAACGTCAAAAAGCCCTCCTGCAGGCCGAGCGAGAAAAGGCGCTTCGCGAGGGAAAAGCACAGCAACAGCAAGATACACGCAGCTTCTGGAAACGAACCCGGGCGTTCTGGACCATGGTTGGATTACGCATTGGCGAGAATGGCCCCTCCTACCTGGCTCAGGGATTTATCATTGGCTATGTCGCTAAGGTGCTGATGGTGGATAAATCTGTGCCGACCGTGGCAGTGTTTATCGCATCGGTTCTGGGATTCGCCATTATTCCTCTGGCGGGTTGGCTGTCCGATCGATTCGGCAGACGTATCATCTATCGTTGGTTCTGCTTGCTACTGATCCTGTATGCCTTTCCGGCATTCATGCTGCTGGATTCTCGTGAGCCGTGGATTGTTATCCCGACGATCATTACCGGGATGGGGCTCGCTTCTCTGGGTATTTTCGGCGTGCAGGCTGCATGGGGCGTTGAGCTTTTCGGCGTCACGAATCGTTATACCAAAATGGCATTTGCAAAAGAGCTCGGTTCCATTATGTCTGGCGGGACAGCGCCACTTGTCGCCTCTGCGCTACTCTCGTTTTACGGACACTGGTGGCCAATCGCTCTCTATTTCGCCCTTATGGCCGCAATTGGACTGGTGACCACGTTCTTTGCACCAGAGACCCGCGGGCGGGATCTCAACTTACCCGAGGATGCAATTTGAGGCCAAAGAACGTGATATGCGCGTTCTTTACCAAAGATTTTTGGGTCATAACGCCTTATGCTGTCTGGAAAAAATCACTCTGAACGCAATCAGGTAGGTGCCTCGTGACTCAATCACATTCACAACGCGTAACACGTTCTGACGTGGCAAAAGAAGCGGGAACGTCCGTCGCTGTCGTTAGTTACGTTATTAATAATGGTCCGCGCCCCGTTGCCGAAGCGACCCGGCAACGTGTTCTACAGGCCATTAAGAAAACCGGTTATCGACCCAATGGCATCGCGCGTGCGCTGGCGTCAGGGAGTACACAAACTTATGGGCTTGTCGCGCCGGACATCTCGAACCCGTTCATCGCCTCTATGGCTCATGCTCTGCAACACGAAGCCTTTGCTGATGGCAAAGTACTCCTGCTGGGTGACGCAGGCGACAGTAGCTGCCGTGAACGTGAACTCATTAATAATATGCTGCACCGCCAGGTTGACGGGCTGATCTACACCAGTGTTGATCGCCATCCTTATATCAATTTGATTCAGGAGAGCGGTACCCCCTGCGTCATGCTCGATCGCGTGGATCCTGGACTTAACGTCAGCGTTATCCAGGTTGATGAACAAATGGCGGCGATGCAGGTAACACAACATCTGATTGATCACGGATACCGCGATATCGGCATCATCTGTGGTCCGCGTGAAATGCTGAATACTCAGGATCGTATCCGGGGCTGGCAGCAGGCGCTGGAAGCATCATCGTTAATGGTCAATCCCTCATGGATTTTTTCGACCAACTATACCCGCGCCGGAGGTTACGAGGCGACAAAACGCATGCTTCAGCGCCAACTGCCGCGCGCGCTGTTCGCAACGAATGAACAGCAGGCTCTCGGTTGTTTACGCGCCCTGGCAGAACACGGGCTGCGCGTACCTCAGGATGTTGCTCTGGTCTGCTTTAACGCAACACAAGAATCGGCTTACAACGTCCCTTCCTTAACCGCCGTCCGGCAACCTGTCGATAAGATGGCCCGTGCGGCAATAGACATGCTGAAAAATTGGGATGGAGAAGTTCGCCGCGTTGAATTTGAGTTTTACTTACGAACAGGAGAGTCGTGTGGCTGCCAGGGACATGAAGTACACCCCGAGACAAAGTGAAAATGAATCGATGCGTATAATTATTGACTGCGATCCGGGCAATGGCATTCCCGGCGCTAATATCGATGATGGTCTGGCGCTGGCGCTGGCCATTGCCGCGCCGCAAATCGCGCTGGAGATGATCACCACTGTCGCCGGAAATACGCCGGTAGACGTGGGATATGCCGTTGCCAAAGATCTCATTACGCAACTGGACATTCCCGTCGCTGTCTACCGTGGTGCCTCGCGTGCGCTGAGGGAAGATCCGCAGCCCTGGCGTGAAAAACTGGATCATGGTGTCGATCAGTTTGGCTTACGACAACTCTGGTCAGATGTTCCTGCCCCGGCATTGTGCCAGAAGGTAAAACCCCACGCGCCTGAGGCAATGGGTGAACTCATCTGTAATAATCCTGGCGAGATCACGCTGGTTGCTACCGGTCCACTCACCAATGTGGCCATTGCCCTGCAGCTTTACCCGCAGATGGTTCACGCGGTCAAAAATATCGTCGTTATGGGTGGCGTATTCAATGTTCCGGGCTACCTGAAAGATACCAATTTTGGTCTGGACCCTGAGGCGGCTCATGCGGTACTCACCAGCGGTGCGCCAGTCACGCTGGTCCCGATGGATGTGACAACGCAAACCCAAATGCTTCACGCCGATTTGGATCGTCTGGCAAAAACAGAAAACGGGCTTAGCCGTTATCTGGCGCAAACCATTCGCCCGTGGATCACATATTCTATGCAAACCCGCAATCTGCCTGGATGTTGGATCCACGATGTTTTAACCGTTGCCTGGTTACTGGATCCCTCTCTTGCAACAACGGCTGAAGATTATCTGGATGTCTCTCTGGAAGGCATTACACGCGGTATGACTTGCCGCTATGGACGTGACACATTACGCCTCAATGTCGGGATCCCTGAACCAAAAGGTGCGCAGGTAAAAATTCTGCAGAGCATCGATAACCCGCGGCTTATTTCGCTGATAGAGCACTATATCCAGACCTACGGCGCATAGCGTTACGGGTCAGAAAAGGAGACCTTCGTACACGGTTCGAGGTGAGTTTTTTCCGGAGGAAATATGAATACGTTATCCTTCCTCTTATTCGGTGAAGGAGAATCTCTCTTAATTACACTGGGCAAAATTTGCGTCGCTTTTATCCTGGGGGGAATCATCGGTCTTGAAAGAGAATCGAAAGGGAAGCCTGTCGGATTTAAAACGTGCGTCATTATTTCAGTCGCCAGCTGCGTTCTGACAATCGTCTCTATTCAGTCAGCAGAATACTACGCTGAAATCTCGATGAATATACGTAGCGACCCGATGCGGCTGGCCGCACAAATTATCAGCGGCGTAGGCTTTCTCGGTGCGGGTGTTATCCTTCATCGCCATGATGACGCCATCTCCGGGCTAACAACCGCAGCCATCGTGTGGGCTTCCGCGGGAGTGGGAATTACCAGTGGAGCCGGTTTTTATATGTATGCTCTGCTTGCCACAGGTTTGTTCCTGCTGGCCATCAAACTCAGCTATTTTGTTATCTTTTTACAAACCAAAAACCAATTGCCTGGCAAAGTAAAAATTCGCGTTATTCTTGATGAAAAAGCGGGGCTGCAAACGCTGATAGAAAGTATTAATCAGCAAAAGAACATTATTGAAGCCATTACTATCCGCGATGTTAAAAAGGGGAAAATAGAGGTCAACCTTAAAGTCGTGATTAGAAAAAAGATGACCTTGCCGGAACTCTACAGCAACCTTTCTACGCTCGAACACGTTTGTGCTATCGCACTGGAACACTGAATACTCAGGAAAAAACAAACTCCTTGACCTTCCCCTTGCGGGAAGGTTTACCCTTAATAACAGTTAGTCAATCAAGGTACAACGGTCAACCCTTATTGACCCGTTATAGAGGAGTGAAGTGATGTCTCAAACCATCGACCTGACCCTGGACGGCCTGTCCTGCGGTCACTGCGTCAAACGCGTAAAAGAGAGTCTTGAGCAACGCCCGGACGTGGAACAGGCGGAGGTCACCGTGACCGAAGCGCACGTTACCGGTACCGCCAGCGCCGAAGCGCTAATCGACACCATCAAACAAGCTGGTTATGGCGCAGAGTTAAGCCACCCAAAGGCTAAACCGCTGACGGAGTCATCAATCCCGTCGGAAGCGCTGGCAGCGGTCCCTCCTGAGCTTCCGGCAGCGACGGTTGAAGATGACAGCCAACAACTGCTGTTAAGCGGCATGAGCTGCGCCAGCTGTGTTTCCCGGGTACAAAATGCGCTGCAAAGCGTTCCTGGGGTCACGCAGGCACGGGTAAACCTTGCGGAACGTACTGCGCTGGTGATGGGCAGTGCGTCCGCTGCCGATTTAGTCCAGGCGGTGGAAAAAGCGGGCTATGGCGCAGAGGCGATTGAAGACGATCTCAAACGCCGCGAACGCCAGCAGGAAACCGCCGTCGCGACGATGAAACGCTTCCGCTGGCAGGCGATTGTCGCCCTGCTGCTAGGTGTGCCAGTGATGGTCTGGGGGATGATGGGCGATAACATGATGGTGACCGCCGACAACCGCAGCCTGTGGCTGGCGATTGGTCTGGCGACGCTCGCTGTAATGGTCTTTGCGGGCGGCCATTTTTATCGCAGCGCGTGGAAGAGCCTGATGAACGGCACCGCCACGATGGATACTCTGGTCACCCTCGGCACCGGCGTGGCCTGGTTGTACTCGATGAGCGTCAATCTGTGGCCACAGTGGTTCCCGATGGAAGCGCGCCATCTCTATTATGAAGCCAGTGCGATGATCATTGGTCTGATCAACCTCGGACACATGCTGGAAGCGCGGGCGCGTCAGCGCTCGTCTAAGGCGCTGGAAAAATTACTCGATCTCACGCCGCCAACGGCGCGGGTGATTACGCAAGAGGGTGAGAAGAGCGTGCCGCTGGCAGACGTTCAGCCGGGTATGCTGTTGCGCCTGACCACCGGTGACCGCGTGCCGGTTGACGGTGAAATCACTCAGGGCGAGGCATGGCTGGATGAAGCGATGCTCACCGGCGAACCTATCCCGCAGCAAAAAGGGGAAGGCGACAGCGTGCATGCCGGTACCGTCGTGCAGGATGGCAGCGTAGTGTTCCGCGCCAGTGCGGTAGGCAGTCATACCACCCTGTCGCGCATTATCCGCATGGTGCGCCAGGCGCAGAGCAGTAAACCGGAAATTGGCCAGATGGCCGATAAGATTTCCGGCGTGTTTGTCCCGGTCGTGGTGCTGATCGCGCTGGTGAGCGCGGGTATCTGGTACGTCTTTGGTCCGGCCCCACAAATTGTCTATACCCTGGTGATCGCCACTACGGTACTGATCATCGCCTGTCCGTGTGCGCTGGGTCTGGCGACGCCAATGTCGATTATTTCCGGTGTGGGTCGTGCGGCTGAGTTTGGCGTACTGGTGCGTGATGCCGATGCGCTGCAACGCGCCAGCACGCTGGATACGGTAGTCTTCGACAAAACCGGGACGCTGACCGAAGGCAAACCACAGGTGGTGGCGGTTAAAACCGTTGGCGGCATTGACGACGCGCAGGCGCTACGGTTGGCTGCGGCGCTTGAGCAGGGCTCCAGTCACCCGCTGGCGCGGGCGATTCTCGACAAAGCCGGTGATAGCGCGCTGCCTCAGGTTAACGGTTTCCGCACCCTGCGTGGATTAGGCGTCAGCGGCGAAGCGGAAGGTCATACGCTGCTGCTGGGCAACCAGGCCCTGCTGAACGAGCAGCAGGTTGACACTCGCGAACTGGAAGCCGAGATTTCTGCCCAGGCTTCTCAGGGCGCCACGCCGGTGCTGCTGGCGATTGACGGCAAAGCGGCGGCGCTGCTGGCCGTACGCGATCCGCTGCGTAGCGACAGCGTGGCGGCCCTTCAGCGACTGCACCGCGCCGGATATCGTCTGGTGATGTTAACCGGCGATAACCCGACGACGGCCAACGCCATCGCCAAAGAGGCGGGGATTGATGACGTGATTGCTGGCGTTCTCCCGGACGGTAAGGCCGATGCCATTAAGCGTCTGCAAAGTCAGGGGCGTCAGGTGGCGATGGTCGGTGACGGCATCAATGACGCACCGGCGCTGGCACAGGCTGATGTCGGGATTGCAATGGGCGGCGGCAGTGACGTGGCGATTGAAACCGCCGCGATCACGCTGATGCGCCACAGCCTGATGGGCGTGGCGGACGCGCTGTCTATCTCCCGAGCCACGTTGCGCAATATGAAGCAGAACCTGCTCGGCGCGTTCATTTATAACAGCATCGGGATCCCCGTAGCGGCCGGTATCCTGTGGCCGTTCACCGGAACGCTGCTGAACCCGGTGGTTGCCGGAGCGGCGATGGCGCTGTCGTCCATTACCGTGGTGAGCAACGCTAACCGACTGCTGCGCTTTAAACCGAAAGAGTAAGCGATGCCGGATGGCGCTGACGCTTATCCGGCCTACTGCGTTAATGTGAAACGACCAGGCCGGATGAGGTGCTTTAGCGCCGCCATCCGGCAATTCACACATTGCACCTTACCTGACCACGCGCTAGCATGGTTGTCTACTTAGGGAGGTCGCATGGATCTGTTTTACCGGGTAAAAACATTTTTCGCTGGGCTAACCGGCAATCGCTATACCTGGCCCGCCATTGACGTTTTGTTGCCCGGCAATCGCTACTTCCACCTGATTGGCAGTATTCATATGGGCAGCCGCGACATGTCTCCCCTCCCTGCCAGACTGCTTAAAAAGCTTCACAACGCCGATGCGTTAATTGTTGAGGCCGATGTCTCCGGCAATGACAGTCCCTTCGCCGATTTACCCGAGTTTACCGCGCTGGAAGAACGCCTCAGCGAGGAACAGTTGCGCAATCTGCATCGCGCGACCGATGAGCTGGGGATCTCCCCGGCCCTGTTTTCGACGCAACCGCTGTGGCAAATCGCGATGGTGCTACAGGCCACTCAGGCGCAGCAGTTGGGGTTACGCCCGGAGTACGGCATTGATTATCAACTGTTGCAGGCCGCGAAGAAGGCAGAAAAACCGGTGATTGAACTGGAAGGAGCATCCAGCCAGATTGCGCTGTTATGCGAACTGCCGGATAACGGGCTGGCACTGTTGGACGATACGTTGACGCACTGGCACACCAACGCCCGGCTACTGCAACAGATGATGAGTTGGTGGCTAAAAGCGCCGCCGCAGGACAACCACCTGACGCTTCCGAACACCTTCAGTCAGTCGCTGTATGATGTGCTGATGCATCAGCGTAATATCGCCTGGCGGGATCGCTTGTCGGCGCTGCCTGCGGGTCGCTACGTGGTGGCCGTGGGTGCGCTACACCTGTATGGAGAAGGGAATCTGCCGGAACTGATGCGATAAAAAAGTGGCCAATATTTCTATTGGCCCGTCAAAGAGGAATTTCATCATTATTATTATGCCGCCGCTTTACGCGTCGGTGTATGTCGATTGTCGCTCAAACTCTGCATCCTGCCAACATAATTGCGCAAGATGGTACTATTTTTTAGACAATCATCAGAGGTACGCTTGACTTGTCATTTGGTTTAGCCAGGAAAAATTACTATGACACCCGCAGTTAAATTACTCGAAAAAAACAACATTACGTTCAGGATCCACACCTACGATCACGATCCCGCCGAAACCAACTTCGGTGATGAGGTGGTGCGCAAATTAGGGTTAAATGCCGATCGGGTGTACAAAACGCTGCTGGTCGCGGTGAATGGCGATATGAAACATCTGGCGGTTGCGGTTACGCCGGTCGCTGGACAACTGGATTTGAAAAAAGTCGCCAAAGCGCTCGGCGCGAAAAAAGTCGATATGGCCGATCCGCTTGTGGCGCAACGTACAACCGGATATCTGGTCGGCGGCATTAGCCCGCTGGGACAGAAAAAACGCCTGCCGACGCTTATCGATGCGCCAGCCCAGACGTTTGACACCATTTTTGTCTCAGGCGGCAAACGCGGACTGGACATTGAACTGGCGGCGGGAGATTTAGCCACTATTCTGGAGGCTAAATTCGCCGATATCGCCCGCCGGGACTAAGCGATTTTAGAATGATGGCCTGATGGCGCTACGCTTATCAGGCCTGGAAACCGCACTGACCTGTAGGCCGGATAAAGTACCACCACCGCCATCCGGCACTCCGCCCTGTTATTGCCAGTTGGCTTCCCCCTTCGGCTCATACGCACTGGCATCCAGCGGTGAATTTTTTTGGATGTATTCCTTCAGCACTTCCGCATCGATAAACCCGGTGTTGACGTACCCCGGTTTGTTATCAATACGCGGATAGCCGTCGCCCCCCGTCGCGTTAAAACTGAGCGTCGCCATACGGTAGGTTTTCGCCGGGTCAACCGGCTCGCCGTTAATTTTCAGATCGTTGAGCTTGCCGTCTTTCGCGACAAAACTAACGTTAGCAAACTGCGGATAAGCGCCGGAATCCGGCTTCATCTGCGCCACGGCCGTCAGGTAGTCCGTCACGTCCTTGCCGTTCATATCGGCATACACCACCACGTTGCCGAACGGTTGTACCTTCAGCACGCTTTTATAGGTGATATCCCCGGCTTCGATCGAGTCTCGAATCCCACCGCCGCTCATGACGCCAAAATCCGCACCGGTGCGCGCCATTTGCGCAGCCAGAATAAGATGTCCCATGTTGGTCTGCACAAAGCGGACCTTGCTGCGATCGCCTTCCAGTCGGTCATTCACCGCACCGATTTTCACATCCAACTGGGCTTTCCCTTTATTCTGGAACGGTGACAGCAGCGAGAGCATCTGCGCATTCTCAGCGATTTCCGGGGTGTAAAGTACGTGCTCACTTTTCCCGTCTTCCCAGGTCACTTTCTTCTTCAGGTTCACCGGGATCAGCTGATAGTTGACCATTTTCATCTCGCCGTTACGGAACTCAAAGTCCGCACGACCAACATATTTTCCCCACTCGTGAGCCTGCACAATCCAGATCCCGTTCTGTTTGTCCGGCGCGCACGGCGTACCGGGCACATAATCCACCTGTTTCTTGTTTTCTTCTGCCATGCACACCGGGTCCTGTGAGTGACCACCCACAATCATCGCCAGCGCTCCGGCGGGCAGACTCCGCGCCATTTCGACGTCGCCCGGCGCGTTCGAACCGTGGTTGCCGTTGTCATAGTGCCCCATATGGGTGGTCGCAATAATGACGTCAGGCTTTTCATTCATCTGCAGTTCCTGAATCACCACCTTTGCCTCTTCCGCCGGCTTGCGGAATTCAATGTCGGTGAAAAATTCAGGGTTGCCGATCTTCGCCGTGTCATCGGTGGTCAGACCGATAACCACGATTTTCAGATCCTGGCGCGTAAAGATGGCCCAGGGTTTAAACAGGCGCTCGCCGGTACTTTTCTGGTAGATGTTGGCCGAGAGAAACGGGAACTTCGCCCACTTCTCCTGCTGACGCAGGACGGTGAGCGGATTATCAAATTCATGGTTGCCGACCGCCATCGCGTCATAACCAATCAGGTTCATCCCACGAAAGTCAGGCTCAGCATCCTGTAGATCCGATTCGGGAACGCCGGTGTTGATGTCCCCACCGGACAACAGCAGGACGCTGCCCCCTTCGGAAGCCACCTCGCGACGGATCCCGTCCACCAGCGTTTTTTGCGCCGAGAGACCGTACTCGCCGTATTCGCTGCGCCAGAAATGGCCATGGTGATCGTTGGTATGCAGGATGGTGATTTTATAGGTTTTATCTTTTTCATAAGCCTGAGCAGGCTGACTTGCCAGCGTGAATGCGGCGAACAGTGCTAACGCCACACCCCGTTTCAAAAATTTCATGTTTCTCTCCCTGACTCCATTTCAACCGCAGAAATTACAATTATCTGAAATAATAGTCGAATAAGTTTTCAGAATTGAGACTTCCTTCAAACCTCGTCCGCAGGTATGTTAGTCAGGTAATAATCACAATGACGATATTCCCCTACATCGCAAATCAGACAGAAGTGACTTTCTATGGCAATGAGTGAACAAACCCAGCCAGCACCTGGTGCGTCTGCGCCAGTCGCTAAAGCGCGTACGTCGTTCGGCATTTTAGGCGCGATCAGCCTTTCTCACCTGCTTAACGATATGATCCAGTCGTTAATTCTGGCGATCTATCCGCTATTACAGTCCGAATTTTCACTGACCTTTATGCAGATAGGGATGATCACCCTGACCTTCCAGTTGGCCTCTTCGCTACTGCAACCGGTGGTCGGTTACTGGACCGATAAGTACCCGATGCCATGGTCGCTGCCAATTGGCATGTGCTTTACGCTGAGCGGTCTGGTGCTGTTGGCGCTGGCGGGCAGTTTCGGCACCGTGCTGTTGGCCGCTGCGCTGGTCGGGACCGGCTCTTCGGTATTTCATCCGGAATCCTCCCGTGTGGCGCGCATGGCCTCGGGCGGACGTCACGGCCTTGCCCAATCCATCTTCCAGGTGGGCGGTAACTTCGGCAGTTCCCTCGGCCCCTTGTTGGCAGCGGTGATCATCGCCCCTTACGGCAAAGGTAACGTGGCCTGGTTTGTCCTCGCCGCCCTGCTGGCGATTGTGGTACTGGCGCAAATCAGCCGCTGGTACGCCGCACAGCATCGTATGAGCAAGGGCAAACCCAAAGCGACAGTTATCAATCCACTGCCGCATAACAAGGTCGTCCTCGCTGTCAGCGTCCTGCTAATCCTGATTTTCTCGAAATACTTCTATATGGCGAGTATCAGCAGCTATTACACCTTTTATCTGATGCAAAAATTCGGATTATCGGTACAAAACGCGCAATTTCATCTCTTTGCCTTCCTGTTTGCGGTCGCGGCAGGAACGGTAATTGGCGGGCCTTTAGGCGATAAGATTGGTAGAAAATATGTGATTTGGGGCTCTATCCTCGGTGTCGCGCCGTTTACGCTGATTTTGCCTTATGCCACCCTGCACTGGACCGGTATTTTAACGGTGATCATTGGTTTTATTCTCGCATCCGCGTTTTCCGCCATTCTGGTCTATGCACAGGAGCTGCTACCGGGTCGTATCGGCATGGTTTCTGGTCTGTTTTTTGGCTTTGCCTTCGGGATGGGTGGCCTGGGAGCCGCTGTGTTAGGCCTGCTCGCGGACCATACCAGCATCGAATTAGTCTATAAAATCTGTGCTTTCCTACCACTTCTGGGGATACTGACCATATTCTTACCTGATAACCGACATAAAGCCTGAGTTTCCTGCGGCTAAAGCTAAACTTTAGCCGCACGCTACGCCTGTAACCATAAGCCTTTGCTCTGTCTCCTGCCCATTCGTTTTCCGATCCGTGCCTTTTTCGCCTCAAATTGCAGTTTTCTTCAAAATTCAACAATTATTCATAAACATAATAATCAAAATTGTCATAAACTATTACCTGGAATTTTGGAAATCAGCTACCAAAGGAGACGGAATGCATCACGCCACCCCGCTTATCACCACCATTGTTGGCGGCCTTGTGCTCGCTTTTATACTCGGCATGCTTGCCAACAAACTGCGTATTTCTCCTCTGGTGGGATATCTGTTAGCGGGCGTTCTGGCCGGACCTTTTACCCCAGGCTTTGTGGCTGATACCAAACTTGCGCCGGAGCTCGCGGAGCTTGGCGTTATTTTGCTGATGTTCGGCGTCGGTCTGCACTTTTCACTGAAGGATCTGATGGCGGTAAAGTCGATAGCCATTCCCGGCGCGATCGCTCAGATAGCCGTGGCGACGCTGTTGGGTATGGCCCTTTCCGCCATGATGGGCTGGTCACTGATGACCGGTATCGTCTTTGGTTTATGTCTTTCAACCGCCAGTACCGTGGTGCTGCTGCGTGCGCTTGAAGAACGACAGCTGGTCGACAGTCAACGAGGGCAGATTGCCATCGGCTGGCTGATTGTTGAAGATTTGGTGATGGTGCTGACGCTGGTACTGCTGCCCGCCGTGGCCGGGATGGTGGAAAAAGGCAACGTCGGTTTCGCCTCTCTGGCGGTCGACATGGGCATTACCATTGGTAAAGTTGTCGCCTTTATTGCCATTATGATGCTGGTGGGTCGCCGTCTTGTGCCGTGGATTATGGCCCGCAGTGCGGCCACCGGCTCCCGCGAGCTGTTTACCCTTTCCGTGCTGGCACTGGCATTGGGTATCGCTTTCGGCGCCGTGGAACTGTTCGACGTCTCCTTCGCGCTGGGCGCCTTCTTTGCCGGGATGGTACTGAATGAATCGGAACTGAGTCACCGCGCGGCCCACGATACCCTACCGCTACGCGACGCGTTTGCCGTCCTGTTCTTTGTTTCCGTCGGCATGCTGTTTGATCCGCTGATTCTGATCCAACAGCCGCTGGCCGTGCTGGCAACGCTTGCCATTATTATCTTTGGTAAGTCTGTCGCCGCCTTCTTCCTGGTGCGTCTGTTTGGTCACTCGCCGCGTACCGCGCTGACCATCGCCGCCAGCCTGGCGCAGATCGGTGAGTTCGCCTTTATTCTCGCCGGTCTGGGGATGGCGCTGAACCTGCTGCCGCAGGAAGGGCAAAATCTGGTGCTGGCGGGGGCGATTCTGTCAATTATGCTCAATCCGGTGCTGTTTGCCCTGCTGGAAAAATATCTGGCAAAAACCGAGACGCTGGAAGAACAGACGCTGGAAGAGGCCATCGAGGAAGAGAAGCAAATTCCGGTGGATATCTGCAACCATGCGCTGCTGGTCGGCTTTGGCCGCGTCGGCAGCCTGCTCGGTGAAAAACTGATGGCCGCAGGTATTCCGTTAGTGGTTATCGAAACGTCACGCACGCGCGTGGATGAGCTGCGTGAACGCGGGATCCGCGCGGTGCTGGGAAATGCTGCCAATGAAGAAATTATGGCTCTGGCACACCTGGATTGCGCCCGCTGGCTGATCCTTACCATCCCGAACGGCTATGAGGCCGGCGAAATTGTTGCCTCTGCCCGCGAGAAGTGCCCGAATATTGAGATTATCGCCCGTGCGCATTATGACGATGAGGTGGAGTACATTACCGAACGCGGCGCCAACCAGGTGGTGATGGGCGAGCGTGAAATCGCCCGTACCATGCTGGAACTGCTGGAAACGCCGCCTGCGGGTGAAGTGGTGACGGGGTGACCGTCGTTGCATCGACTCGTAGGCCTGATGGCGCTTCGCTTATCAGGCCTACGTGATTACACAGATAATGGTAGCAGTAGGCCGGATAAGGCGTTTACGCCGCCATCCGGCATAATGACTTAACGATCCCAGTACGACTCTTCGAGGCTATCCTCACGCTCCGGCAGCCCACGCGTCAGACGCGGGGAGTGCTGATTCAGTACCTGATAACTCACACGATTGGCATATTTGCACACCTGGGCTAATGACGAATAGGTCAGCCAGGTGAACGTATGCTTGCTGGAATTCGGTACATTCGAACGGTGGTAGCTGTTGGCGGTAATATCGTGCAGCAGCGCCGCCAGCGCGCCGTCGCCTGCGCCGTTGGTATTCATGATCTTTTCCGGGCCGCCCATATACGGAGCGATATGCGAATAGACGCGCAGCGGATTACGACAATCTTTATGACGCATGGCACGGCTAAATTCATACTGATTGAATTCGGCAATTGCCCCCGGCAGTAGCGGATGCTGGGTTTTGCGTTTGGCTTCCTCTTCGGTAAAACCCGCCATGTACAGCCCTACCGGTCCGGCAGTACACAAGACCAGATCGACCCAGTCCAGCGCTTTGTCAGACGCCAGCAGCGGATCGTTTTCACCGGTCAACGCTTCGGCTTCTTCTTCATTCATCGCCAGAATTGAGACGTTCTCTTTCAGGAAATCCTGCCACCACTGCGGGTTATCGGCGATAACAAATTTGGTCCCGAGCGTCAGCACGACCGGCACATTGTGCTTTTTGGCATACTCAATGGCCTTCATAGTAGCTTCCGGCATCGGCTCTCCCGGCTTACAGCGCACCAGATAGGACGTCAGCACCAGCGCTGACGCCCCGGCAATCACTGATTCAGGAATGCTTTCTGCACGTAGCTGATTCATGTGCCCAGGGCTGATGGCAAAGGTACGCTCACCGGACTCGCCAATCAGGGTAAAGCAGCGGCCAATCGGCCCGTCAACGCCCTGCAGATAGTTGAGGTCAGTACGACTGGAGGTGTTGCACAAGTAGCGGTAGGCGTAACTGCCAATTTCAATGTTGCTGCACATTACGCCCAGCAACACCGAGCGGTCATCGGCCAGCACGGAGTAGTTGTGCATGGTGTTACCAATGGTCCCGCCGGCAAACTGATGGGTTACCAGATTGTCACGCACCAGTTCCCGATACAACGCCTCCGCCACATCATCCTCAATCACCAGTGAATGCCCGGCGCTTAGCCCATAACGTTGCACAAACGTATCATCCACTTTCGCTTCAATATCCACCAGCGTCTGGTCAATCCCCACCACCCATGCGGCGCTGGTTTCATTTTCAGTCTGGATTTGTTGCAGCAGCGGATCGCGTGCGTTGACGGGGAAATAGTGTTTGGATTTGCGTTTACCGGGAAATTTCATGACTGTTTTTACGGGTGGCTAACGGAGCGGTGAATGGTAGCACATTCCCCTTGTGACGACAGAGTTTCAATATCGGACGAACGGATCGCAGTTTCCACGGCGGAAGTTTTTACAATGGGCCGATTTCACAAGGAGCGTTTTATGAAACCGGAAAACAAACTTCCCGTACTGGCGCGCATTTCAGACGAGATGAGAGCGGTGCTGAATGTCCGACAGGACGATCTGCCGCCCTGGCCGTCCGCCGATGACGTGGCAGCCATGCGCCAACACTACATTCTTGAGCGCCGCTTCTGGAACGCGGACGCACCGCAGATGCCAACGCGTGAATATGCCATCCCCACGTGCTGGGGAGAGGTGACAACACGCCTGTACAGCCCAGCGCCAGACAGTCAGGCAACGCTGTTCTATCTGCACGGCGGCGGTTTTATTCTCGGCAATCTGGATACCCATGACCGCATCATGCGCCTGCTGGCAAGCTATACCCGGTGCACGGTCATTGGCGTCGACTATTCGCTCTCGCCTGAAGCCCGCTTTCCGCAAGCCATAGAAGAGACCGTTGCCGCCTGTCAGTTTTTTCATCAGCAGGCGGACGACTATCAGTTGAATATGACGCGAATTGGTTTTGCCGGTGATTCCGCTGGCGCGATGCTGGCGCTCGCCAGCGCGCTGTGGCTGCGCGATAAGCACATCTCCTGCGGCAACGTAGCCGGGGTGCTGTTGTGGTATGGCCTGTATGGCCTACAGGACTCGGTGAGCCGTCGGCTGATGGGCGGCGACTGGGATGGTCTCAGCCGCCAGGATTTGGAGATGTACGAAAAAGCGTATCTGCGTAATGTCGACGATCGCGAGTCGCCGTACTATTGCCTGTTCAACAACAACCTGACGCACGAGGTGCCGCCCTGCTTTATCGCCAGTGCGGAGTTTGACCCGCTGATCGACGACAGTCGTCTGCTCTTCCAGACGCTGGCGGCGCACCAGCAGCCCTGCGAATACAAAATGTATCCCGGCACGCTGCACGCCTTTCTGCACTATTCGCGCATGATGAAATCTGCCGATGACGCATTACGCGATGGCGCGCGTTTCTTTACCCAGCAGATAAACGCGCTGCGTTAGTTAGCGATACGCGGCCGTCAGTTTCAGCATCATATCGATATGTTCCGGTGCGGCATTCAGCGCCGGAATATATTCATACTTTTTGCCGCCCGCTTCGAGGAAGACTTCTTTATTCTGCACCGCAATTTCTTCCAGCGTCTCCAGGCAATCTGCCGCGAAGCCCGGACACATCACCTGAACATGTCCCGTCCCCTTCTCACCTAACATCTTTAGCGTTTCGTCAGTGTAAGGCGTCAGCCACGGCTCACGACCAAAGCGCGACTGGAAGGTCATCATCACTTTTTCCGGCGGCAGGCCGAGTGCAGAGACCAGTTCACGGGTGGTGTCGCGACAGCGCTGCGGATAGTCGTCGCCTTCGTCAGCAAAACGCTGGGGGATACCGTGATATGACAGCAGCAGTAAATCCGGTTCACCGTGTTCAGCAAACGAGGCACGCGCACTGCTTGCCAGCGCGTCGATATAGGCGCTGTCATCGGCATAATCGCGAATAAACGACAGACCCGGAATACGGCGTTTACGTTCCAGAATCCGCGCCAGTTCATCCCAGACGGCGGCCACGGTTGAGCAGGAATATTGCGGGTACAACGGCAGCACGACAATGTGATCAACGTGGTTCGCCAGCAGCTCGTCCACTGCGCTTTCCAGCGACGGCGAGCCGTAGCTCATGCCCAGCGCAACCGGCGTATCCGGTAAGCGCGCGGCAAGCGCCTGCTGCTGTTGACGGCTGTAGACCATCAGCGGCGAGCCGCCTTCCATCCAGACAGACTGATAAAGCTTTGCCACGCGCGGGGCGCGCAGCGGCAAAATAACGCCGCGCAGCAGCGGCCACCACAACACACGAGGCGTATCGACGACGCGTTTATCGCTCAAGAATTGCCGAAGATAGCGTGTTACCGCCGCCGGAGTGGGGGCATCGGGGGTCCCAAGATTAGCCAGCAGGATACCGGTTTTCGTCTGACGCATTACCGCCTCTTATCGATTCAAATTGTTGATAATTGTAGCGGAAAAGCGAGTAAGAAGAACTAATTGCTGCGAGAGGTAAGACGAGAATTTGCCTGATGGCGCTAACGATGCCGGTAGGTCGAATAAGGTGTTTACGCCGCCATCCGGCACCCATTGCCTGATGGCGCTGCGCTTATCAGGCCTACAAAGCAGGAATACAGTTGTAGGCCGGATAAGGTGCTTGCACCGCCATCCGTCACCCATTGCCTGATGGCGCTGCGCTTATCAGGCATACAAAGCAGGAATACAGTTGTAGGCCGGATAAGGTGCTTGCACCGCCATCCGGCAGAACAGCCTTAGCCGAGGATTTTTTCCAGAGCAGAGCGAACCTCAGCGACGGCCTGAGTCCCGTCAACTTTCGCGTATTGGGTGTTACCCGCGGCCGCTTCTTTCTGGTAGTAACCAATCAGCGGCGCCGTCATCTGATGGTATTCCACCAGACGTTTACGCACGGTCTCTTCCTGGTCGTCTTTACGGGTGGTCAGCTCTTCACCGGTCACATCGTCTTTACCTTCCACTTTCGGCGGGTTGAATTTGATGTGGTAAACACGGCCAGACGCAGCGTGCACGCGACGACCCACGATACGGTCAACGATCAGCTCATCCGGTACGTCGAATTCGAGAACATAATCCACCACGATGCCCGCTTCTTTCATGGCGTCAGCCTGCGGAATCGTGCGTGGGAAACCATCTAACAGAAAACCGTTACGGCAATCTTCCTGCGCGATACGCTCTTTTACCAGCGCGATCACCAGCTCATCGGTCACCAGCTTGCCGGCGTCCATGATGTCTTTCGCTTGTTTGCCCAGCTCGGAGCCAGATTTCACGGCGGCACGCAGCATATCACCGGTGGAGATTTGCGGAATACCATACTTCTCCATGATGAACTGAGCCTGAGTTCCTTTACCCGCGCCCGGAGCGCCAAGCAGAATGATACGCATTACGAAAATCCCCTTAAAGGTTGTCGATATTTTTAAAAAAGCGCTAAACGATACCACCATCACGCATTTGTCTCAAGGAAGCGGGGTAAGGCTGAAACGGTTAATGAGGGGAAAATGCGCGAAAAAAAGCCGGATGGCGGTGCAAGCACCTTATCCGGCCTACAAAAGCAGCTTTAACCGTAAGCCAGATAAGCGTCAGCGCCATCCGGCCTACAAAAGCAGCTTTAACCGTAGGCCAGATAAGCGTCAGCGCCATCCGGCCTACAAAAGCAGATTTAACCGTAGGCCGGATAAGCGTCAGCGCCATCCGGCCTACAAAAACAGCTTTAACCGTAGGCCGGATAAGCGTCAGCGCCATCCGGCACTACAAGCCGTTATCAGGAAACCAGCAGCTGGTTCATACGACGGATGAACTGGTTCGGATCTTCCAGCGTGCCGCGCTCGGCAAACAGCGCCTGATCCAGCAGCAGTTCAACCCACTCGTTGAACTTCGCGTCGTCCTCGGTATCCGCGGTGCGTTTCACCAGCACGTGATCCGGGTTGAGTTCAAAGATGTATTTCACTTCCGGCACGTTCTGACCCGCCGCCGCAAACAGTTTCGCCATCTGCGTGCTCATTTCGTCCGCATCGGTGGTGACAATCGCTGGCGTATCGGTCAGACGGTGCGTCAGACGCACGTCTTTCACACGGTCGCCCAGCAGCGTTTTCACGCGCTCAACGAACGGTGTCAGCGCTTTTTCCGCTTCTTTCGCGCTTTCATCCACCTCATCGGCCAGCTTGTCGATAGACTCGTCCGCTTTGGCGACGGACTGGAACGCCTTACCGTCAAACTCGGTCAGGTAGTTCATCATCCACTCGTCAATGCGATCGGAGAGCAGCAGCACTTCGATGCCTTTCTTACGCAGCAGTTCCAGGTGCGGACTGCTCTTCGCCGCCGCATAGCTGTCGGCGGTGATGTAATAAATCTTCTCCTGCCCTTCTTTCATGCGGGAGACGTAGTCTTCCAGAGAGACAGTCTGCGCAGAAGAGTCGGTATGCGTCGACGCGAAACGCATCAGTTTGGCGATGGTTTCCTGGTTAGCGTGGTCTTCCGCCGGACCTTCTTTCATCACCAGACCGAACTGCTGCCAGAAGGTCTGGTATTTTTCCGCATCGTCTTTCGCCAGTTTTTCCAGCATCTGCAGAACACGTTTGGTCAATGCGCTACGCAGATTGCGGGTTACCGTGCTGTCCTGCAGAATTTCACGAGAGACGTTCAGCGGCAGATCGTTAGAATCGATCAGACCGCGCACAAAGCGCAGGTAGTTCGGCATAAACTGCTCGGCGTCGTCCATGATAAAGACGCGCTGAACATACAGCTTCAGGCCGTGCTTGTGATCGCGGTTCCACATGTCCCACGGTGCCTGAGACGGGATATACAGCAGGCTGGTGTACTCCTGCTTCCCTTCCACACGGTTGTGGCTCCAGGTCAGCGGATCGGTAAAATCGTGCGCGATATGCTTGTAAAACTCGTTGTACTCGTCGTCTTTGATTTCCGACTTGTTACGGGTCCACAGCGCCTGCGCTTTGTTGATTTTCTCCCAGGAAACGACGGTTTCGCCGTCTTTCTCTTCCTGTTTTTCAATCTCAACCGGCAGCGCGATATGGTCGGAATATTTGCTGATGATGGAACGTACACGCCAGTCATCGAGGAACTCGTCTTCCCCTTCACGCAAATGCAGCGTGATTTCCGTTCCGCGATCGTCTTTGGTGATATCGCCAACGGTGTATTCACCTTCACCCGCCGACTCCCAGAACACGCCATTCTCCGGCTTGTCGCCCGCCGCGCGGGTGCGGACGGTCACTTTATCCGCCACGATAAACGCGGAATAGAAGCCCACCCCAAACTGACCGATCAGTTGGCTGTCTTTCGCCTGATCGGAGCCCATAGATTCGAGGAAAGATTTGGTCCCGGACTTCGCAATGGTCCCCAGGTGATCGATAACGTCATCACGGTTCATCCCCACGCCGTTATCGGCAATGGTCAACGTACGCTTATCTTTATCGAAGGAGACGCGCACACGCAGTTCACCGTCACCTTCATAGAGGTCCGGGTTCGACAGCGCGCGAAAACGCAGCTTGTCTGCCGCATCGGAGGCGTTAGAGATAAGCTCACGCAGGAAGATTTCTTTATTGGAATACAGAGAATGGATCATCAGATGCAGAAGCTGTTTTACCTCTGACTGAAACCCACGAGTTTCTTGTCCTTTCATGTAGATCTACCTCAACAATGCCATTTTTAATGGTAAAAAACACGTTGAGAGGGAAATGGGGACAACCGTGGGGGATTTCAAGCGGAGGTCGCGAGTGCAACCTCCGTTTGGTCAGAATTTAATCTTGTGACGTCCTGCCAGAGAATGCGACAGCGTGGTGCCGTCCACCATCTCCAGTTCACCGCCGATCGGCACGCCGTGGGCGATACGGCTGGCATCAACGCCATATTGCGCGCAGAGCTCAGCAATGTAGTTCGCCGTGGCTTCCCCTTCAACCGTCGGGTTAGTCGCGAGGATCACTTCACTGAGCTGCTCTGAAGAGAGGCGCTGCTCGAGTCTGTCGAGACCGATATCATCCGGCCCGATACCGTCGAGCGGTGACAAATGCCCCATCAGCACGAAGTAGCGCCCGGAAAACTGCCCGGTCTGCTCAATCGCGTAGATATCCGCCGGACTCTCGACCACGCAAATCTGGCCGTTTTCCCGACGACGCGGATTCGAACAGATATTGCAGACATCCTGCTCGGTGAAGGTGCGGCAATCGGCACAGTGGCCGATTTCCGACATCGCTCGGGTGAGCGCTTGCGCCAGGCGCATCCCGCCGCTGCGGTCACGCTGAAGCAGCGTAAACGCCATGCGCTGCGCCGACTTCGGGCCAACGCCCGGCAGACAGCGCAGTGCTTCCATAAGCTGAGTTAACAGCGGGCTGGTTTGCATCAGAACGGCATCTTAAAGCCTGGCGGCAGTTGCATACCGGAGGAAACAGAGGCCATCTTCTCTTTCTGGGTCTCTTCAATGCGACGGGCAGCATCGTTGAATGCGGCAGCAACCAGATCTTCCAGCATATCTTTGTCATCTTCGAGCAGGCTTGGGTCGATCTCCACACGACGGCAGTTATGCGCACCGTTGATGGTCACTTTCACCAGACCCGCGCCGGATTCACCGGTCACTTCCAGCTTGGCGATTTCTTCCTGCATCTGCTGCATTTTTTCCTGCATCTGCTGGGCCTGCTTCATCAGGTTACCCAGACCGCCTTTACCAAACATAGGCTTCTCTCTCAATCACGTTAAGGGATGACAATCATAAGCGTCGCTTACGATCAAATGGGGCGGATACTCTCTTCATCCAGATCTGCATCGAAGAATCGACGCAGGGTCTGGATGTTGTTATCCGCAACTATCGACTCGCGCGCCTGCGCAAGTTTCTCTTCATAAATCGCCTGACGCCACTCCAGCGGCGTTCGCACCGCCGGATTATCATCTTCTACGATGGTCAGTTCAACCGCTGATCCCGCAAGCGCACTCAGCGCTTCCGCCAGCTTTTGCTGCGCACCGCTGGAATTCAGGTGCCGCTGACTGGAACGTAAATGCAGACAGACCGCATTACCATTTTCTTCTTTCCAGGCATTGAGCGCGACCTGCTCAACCAGTTTTGGCAGTGAAAGCTGACTCACCTGCGCTGCCCACGGGTCGCGTTCAATCGCTTCCGCCGCCAGCTTGGCTGCCAGCTCCGGCGTTTTCTCATGCTCCAGCGCTTTCTTCAGCGCCTTCGGCGTCGCCACCACCTCTTTCACTTCAACAACGGGCGTCGTCGCCTTCCAGCGATAAGCTTCTTTCTTCGCTGGCGCTTGTTCGAGTGCAGACGGCGCAGGACGAGCCTGCACGCGTTCTGATACCGAAGCCAGTCTTTCCAGCGCAGCGTTATTCACCGGCCGCGCGCGGGGTGCGGCTGCCGGTTCATTCTTTTTTGCTTTGGTTGCTCCCTGCGCACGTTGCAGCTGGTTGCGCGCCGCCAGTACCTGACTGGTGGATTCCGGCAGGGGCACTGCCGGGGTTTGCTGCGCGGGTGCTGACTGCTGTGGCACCTGCGTCGGCGTCATCACCGCCGTTGGCGCAACAGGGGCAAACGATTGTCGCGGAACCTCGGGTTCCGCAAGCGGCATACGCGGGTGAAACGCCAGCGCCCGCAATAAGGTCATTTCAACGCCCATGCGCCTGTCCGGCGCGTACGGCAGTTCTTTACGGCCAATCAGCAGCGTCTGGTAATAAAGCTGGACGTCCGCAGGCGGCACGGTGCGCGCCAGTTCACGCATGCGCACTTCAATCGCCGCCATGTCGCTGCCCAGCGCAGATGGAGAGAGCTGAACCAGCGCGATACGATGCAGCAGGCCAAGCATTTCGACCAGCAGCGCTTCCCACTCAATACCTCGCGCAGCGGCCTCGTTGACCAGCGTCATCACCCTCTCGCCGTCGGCGGCTATCACCGCTTCAACCAGCGACAGAGCCTGATCGTCATCCAGTGTGCCGAGCATCGCACTCACCGCCTGGGTGGAAACCTGACCATCACCGCTGGCAATCGCCTGATCCGTCAGACTCAGCGCATCACGCAGGCTGCCATCCGCCGCACGGGAAAGCAGTTGCAGCGCGCGCGGCTCGTGGGCGATCTGCTCTTCGTTAAGAATGTGCTCAAGCTGATGGCGGATCTGATCAACATCCAGCGCCTTGAGATGGAATTGCAGACAGCGGGACAAAATGGTCACCGGCAGCTTCTGCGGATCGGTCGTCGCCAGCAGGAATTTGACGTGTGAGGGAGGCTCCTCAAGCGTTTTGAGCAGTGCGTTAAAACTGTGGCGAGACAGCATGTGCACTTCGTCGATCAGATAGACTTTGAATCGGCCGCGCGCTGGTGCGTACTGGACGTTATCCAGCAGGTCCCGGGTATCTTCAACTTTGGTGCGCGAAGCGGCATCAATCTCAATCAGATCGACAAACCGCCCCTGCTCGATTTCACGGCAGTTATCACACACGCCGCACGGCGTGGCGGTAATGCCGGTTTCGCAATTCAGCCCCTTTGCCAGCAGACGGGCAATAGAGGTTTTACCGACACCCCGGGTACCGGAAAAAAGATATGCGTGGTGAATACGCCCTAACGACAAGCCGTTCGCCAGTGCGGTCAGCACATGTTCCTGGCCGACGACGTCAGCAAAGGTTTGTGGGCGCCATTTTCGGGCTAAAACCTGATAACTCATTGGCTGGCTCTGAAACGCTGGAAGGTGGATTCATAGGGGGGAATGCTAACACAACCTCGCCCATTCAGCGAGGTCATGTCTCTTGCTATTGCTTCAGACGTGGACAGCCTGAATCAGTGTCCCGGGAAGGGAACCAGGCTATAGCAGTTGATGCCCTGTTGCGCCAGGCGCTGTTCGCCGCCGAGGTCAAACAGATTGATGATGAACGCCGCGTCGGTCACTTCGCCACCCAGGCGACGGATCAGTTTCACGGTCGCTTCAATCGTGCCGCCGGTCGCCAGCAGATCGTCAACCACCAACACTTTGTCACCCGCCTGGATCGCATCAACGTGGATTTCCAGCTGATCGGTGCCATATTCCAGTTCGTAGCTTTCAGCGATCGTTTCACGCGGCAGTTTGCGCGGTTTACGCACTGGCACAAAGCCAACGCCCAGACCCAACGCTACCGGCGCGCCAAACAGAAAGCCGCGTGCTTCGGTACCGACAACTTTGGTAATGCCTGCATTTTTGTAACGCTCAACCAGCAATTCGATGCTGAGCGCGTAAGCTTTCGGATCTTCCAGTAAGCTGGTGACATCACGGAAAAGAATGCCCGGTTTCGGGTAGTCCTGAATGCTTTTAATGCTATTTTTGAGAAACTCAAGCTGCTGTGCAGTCGCGGTCATAAGTTTGTGCCTGATTAATACGGTGTTACTTCACGGCGCACTATACACTTCATCCTTCAAGCTGCCTCTTTGTTGGCTGCCTTCATTCATCCCAGTCACTTACTGATGTAAGCTCAGAGATTCATTCAGTTGCCGCCTCGATGTACCTTGAATGACAGTGTGTATATAGAATAGAAGGTCAACATTAATTTGACCCGGCGCGCCTGTGCTCGAAAACGGTCGAATTTACTGGCTACCGCCCGCAATTGCAACCGCGATTATTGCGCTTCAGTGCTTTTGTTGCTTTTCGTCAATCACCGGTATTCGCCACATAAATATCAGCAGACAGACCAGGATCACCAGCAGCAGGATCCGCACCCACCACATCGGCGTCAGCCACAGCGATATGGCGAAGGTAATGAGGATCATCACGATCGCGCGGGGCTTAACGCCAGCCGGCATAGCCTTATATTTCTGCCAGAATCGCAAATAGCTGCCAAACCACGAGCGGTAGAGTAACCAGTCATGGAAACGCGGCGATGAGCGGGCGAAACACCAGGCTGCCAGTAAGATAAACGGTGTCGTCGGCAATACAGGCAACACGACGCCCAGTGTCCCCAATACAACCGCCAGCCAACCCGTGATGATTAAAAGGATTCGTTGCATAATAAAGGCATATCGCAAACCAGAACGCTACTTTAGCATAACAGTTATCATTTTCATCGGAGTGTTAAATTGAAAACCGCCATGCTGCTGCAAAAGCTGGACGATCAGCTCGCTCTCCTGCGCCAACGCTGCGCGCCGATGGCGCAGCATGCCACACTCAGCGCCCGCTTCGATCGTCATCTTTTTCAGACCCGCAGCACCCTTATTCAGGCCTGCCTCGAAGAAGCAGAAGGCCATCTTCAGGCGCTGCGTCAGGCGGTTGAACAGCAGCAGCTACCGCAGGTTGCCTGGCTTGCGGAGCATTTGGCGTCGCAACTGGAAGCTATCTCCCGCGAAACCGCCAGTTGGTCACTCCGGGAGTGGGACAGCGCCTCGCCGGGCCTGGCACGCTGGCAGCGCAGGCGCATCCAGCATCAGGAATTTGAACGACGTTTGCAGGAAATGACCGCGCAACGCAAGGCGAGACTGGCTCAGGCCACCCGCCTGGACGAGCAACAAACGCTGCAACGCGAAGTGGAAATCTATGAAGGTCGTCTGGCGCGCTGTCGTAAGGCGCTCGACAATATTGAACGTGTTCTGGCGCGTTTAACCCGCTAATCCCTGGAGACGCTATGTCACTTGAAAACGCCCCGGATGAGGTCAAACTGGCCGTCGATTTGATTGTCCTGCTGGAAGAAAACCAGGTCGCCCCCGCCACGGTGCTGAAAGCGCTGGAAATCATAAAGCAGGATTATGAAAGGAAAATAGAACAGCTCACTTCAGCACAGAAGTGAGCTGCCTTTTGACGACGTGAGGGGTTAGCCCACCGCAGGCGTCGGATCGTCGCCTTTGATCTCGCGTTTAACTTCCGTCACCTCATCGCCCTTCTCATTGCGCAGATGCACTTCAAGCTGGTTAAAGGCAATATCAATGTTGTTTTCACGGCACAGGCGATCGATAGACCGGTTCAGTTCATCAACCGTATGGCTACGATCGCGCAGTTCGCGCACGTACAGACGCAGCTCGTGATCCAGAGTACTGGCGCCGAAGGTGGTGAAGAATACCGCCGGCTCGGGATCGTGCATCACTTTAGGATGCTCCAGCGCGGCCTGAAGCAGGACTTTCTTCACTTTATCCAGATCCGAACCGTAAGCCACGCCGAGGCGGATCACCAGACGGGTGGTAGTATCGGACAGCGACCAGTTGATCAGGCGCTCGGTGACAAACGCCTTGTTCGGGATGATCACCTCTTTGCGATCGAAATCGGTAATGGTGGTCGCACGGATACGGATCTTGCTGACGGTACCGGAGAACGTGCCGATCGTTACCGTATCGCCAATCCGCACCGGACGTTCGAACAAAATGATCAGACCCGAGACAAAGTTACCGAAGATCTCCTGCAAGCCGAAACCGAGACCGACCGATAAGGCCGCCGCCAGCCACTGCAGTTTATCCCACGACACGCCGAGCGAACCGAAGACCGTCATCGCCCCTACGGCAATGATGATGTAGTTAAGAATTGTGGTGATGGCGTACGACGCCCCCTGGCGCATTTTCAGACGCGACAGCACCAGCACTTCCAGCAGACCCGGCAAGTTGCGGATCAATGCCCAGGCCACCATCGAGGCGATAATGGCAAACAGCAGGCTGCCCATCGTCACGCTTTTCACTACCGCAGCACCCGCTTCGGTGCCGTTGTAGTGCCAGAGCGTGATGCTGTCGAGATAGCTGAACACGGTGATCAGATCGGACCAAATTGCCCAGAACATTACCGCGAACAATGAAACCATCAGCAGCATCGTGATACGCAGCGTTTGCTGGTTCACCTGCTCCAGCGCGATGGTTGGCTCTTCCTGCGGCTCCGCCCCTTCGGCCCCTTCCTTCACCAGATTCTGACGACGCGCCAGCGCACGACGCCAGGCAATACGCCGCGCTGCGACGCTTAACCCGCGCAGCACCGTCTGGTAGAGCAGGTTCCAGATGATGACCAGATAAACGGTCTCAATCCAGCGGCCCGACAGTCGCAGCGTGGTGTAGAAGTAGCCGGTTGCCGTCAGCACCATCAGCGCAATCGGGATGATTGACAGGATAGTGATCGTCACCAGGCGCAGACCATGCGACTCTTTATCCCGCCAGCTTTCGCGGCACATCGGCCACACCAGAAACGCAATCAGCAGCAGGTTGAGGAAAATCATCGCCTGCCCCAGCACATCGTCCATCAGATGCAGTGGAGAAAGTTCAGCCACCACAGACCAGAAGTGCAACGGCAGCAGCGCCAGGCTGATGCGCACAATCTGGCGACGCCAGTGGCTGGTCAGTTGCGCTGGCATACCGAAATGGCGAATCGCCACCCCGTCTTTTTCGAGCACTTTCCAGCACAGGCCGAAGACCAGCCAGAAGATTGCCAGCTTTTTACTGAATGCCCACAGCAGATCGCTGATGTTCAGTTGCATGGTCAGCAGAATCAGGCCGGCGGCCAGGATCAGCAGGCACACCGGCAGCGCGCGGATCAGGTCGATCAGAATCGCTTTCGGCGTGTTCAACTGGCTGTCATTGCGCAAAGACCCCACTGCAGCAGCGAGTTTCTGTTGATACGCTTTCAGCCACTTCAGACGCCAGCGAATCAGCCCGGCAATCAGCAGTAGCGGCAGCCCGGCCAGGAAGGCGATAAACACCGCCGGCCACGCTTTTTCCCAGTTCACCGTAATTTTCATCGACTTGAACTGATCTTTCAGCGACTGCGGGAAGGCTTTGATCCAGTCCCAGTCCATTGGCCGGTTACTGTTCACCCAGAAGATTTGCTGGGTCAGGATCTCTTTCAGGCTTTTCGAAACGCTCATTAACTGCTGCTGATTTATTTGCAGGTTAATGGCCATCATGAGCTGATTACCCAACTGCTTGTTGAGTTGATCCAGCAGTTCGCGGCGCATATCGACAACCTGCAACAGCGCGTCGTGGACTTCGTCATTCACTTCATTACTGTGGCCTTCTTCCAGCTTGGCCACGAATGCATCGTTCTGGAACAGCGCGTCACGCTGTTGGTTGACTTCGAACTGCTCAAGACGCAGGTCCGCAATGCGGTTGGTCATATCTGAGAGTTCATCTGCCGACGGCAGAGTTTGCTGCTGTTGATAGAGAATACGCGACAGCAGCAGGCTGCCTTTCAGCACCGCGATTTGTTCTTTGATGTTGCGTTCGGATTGCAGCGCACGGTCCAGCCAGTTTTTGACCTTGATGTTCTGCTGCATCAGCGAATTGCCATTTTCCGTCGCAGTGATCAGGCGCTGGCTGAGCTGATGGTTGATTTCCAGCTCCTGTTTCACCAGCGGATTGGCCTGGATCCGCGCGGTTTCATCCGGCGAAATGGCCTCCTGCGCCGTCTTTTCCGTTAAGGTCAGACGTTTGTTATTCACCGCCTCCTGCAGTAACTGCAATTGATGCTCAAGCCGGTTGCTGTTTGCGGTGACGTAATCGCGCTGCTTTTGCAGGGTGTCCTGCAACACCGTATTGCCTTCCAGGCTTTTACGTTGTTGATCGATTTGGGCATTCAGTAGCGTTTGCTGCGCCTGTAAAAGCACCTGCTGAGTGGGTCGCAACGCCGCTTCGCCCACATTGGTGCCATCCAGTCGGTTACGGATCTGCTGAAGTTGTTGAGAGGCCGTGTACATCGCATTTTGTACACGCTCGGGCTGCGTTTGCAGAGATACCAACTGGCTGTTATAGGTGGCGAGATCGTTTTGCGCGTTCTGTAAATCATCCAGTACCTGCGCCACGCGCAGTTCTAACTGGCGTAATGAAAGCGTACTGAGCGTCTTACGCGTTTCATCATCATTATCCACATCGCTGAGGGCATTCAGGGCTTCTGTCGCCTGACGCATTTTTTCCGGCGCCTGTGCCACGCGCTGACGAAGCTGAGTCGTCTCGTCTTTCACCCGCTCGATTTTTTCCAGCGTTGCGATGGTCTCGAGAAGATCTTGCTGAACCAGTTTATCCTGCGCGGAAAGGTCTTTCTGCTTATTGAGCGTATCCAGTTGGCTTTGAACGTCCGCCTTCGACGGCAAATCGCTGTTTGACGACGCGCGGGCAAGCGCCAAAGACTGGCAGGACAGCATCAAGATGAAAACAGCCACCGTGATGAAAACAAGGTGCTGTACACGTTTATAGAGCTGCAACATAGTCATGTGAATGAAGGTTTCTGAACCGAAAAGACGACCGAAGATAGTCAACGCGCAAGAATATCACGGCTCTGTCAGACAGAATAGCGGCAGAGAAACCGTCCAGGATAATTCCTGGAGTCGCATCAGGCCGTAGCGTCAGGCCCTGCCGACCGCAGTGTGGGACAAAATGTTAACATTTCCAGTAACACGGCAACGTAATCCCGCGCTTCTTTTTTGAGATCAAAAGATTGCGGGGCGAAGAGCCAGTTTTCCATCAGGCCTGAAACCGTGGCGCGCATCATCACCGCCGCCCGGCGCGTAAGCAAATTTTCAGGCAACATTTTTGAATTAATACAATGCGTTAATGTTTGTTCGATACGATCATAGCTTTCGAGACAGATGTTTCTTTGCGCTTGCTGAACTATAGTCATTTCTCCCACAAATTCACATTTGTGGAATATAATCTCCATCAATAAACGTCGCCGTTCTTCTGTCACGGTAGATTCAAGGAGATGAACGAGTATTTCTCTTAACACTGATAGTGGATCGTCGGGGAATTTTGCCTGATACTCAGTCTCAAGCTCACCAATACTGGATTCTGATAGTTCCCAGATTTCACTAAATAAATCCGACTTGTTTTTGAAATGCCAATAGATTGCACCGCGAGTGACGCCAGCGGCTTTTGCAATCTCCGCCAGCGAGGTGGAAGATACCCCTTGCTGTGAGAACAACCGTAGCGCTACATCCAGGATGTGTTGTCGTGTTTCCTGCGCTTGTTGTTTGGTTTTTCGTGCCATATGTCGGTGAATTTACAGGTGTTAGATTTACATACATTTATGGATGTATGTACCATAGCACGACGATAATATAAACGCAGCAATGGGTTTGTGGACTTTTGACCATTGATCAATTTGAAATCGGACACTCGAGGTTTACATATGAACAAAAACAGAGGGTTTACGCCTCTGGCGGTCGTTCTGATGCTCTCAGGCAGCTTAGCGCTTACAGGATGTGACGACAAACAGGCCCAACAAGGGGGCCAGCAGATGCCAGAAGTTGGGGTTGTGACGCTCAAAACCGAACCTCTACAGATCACAACTGAACTCCCAGGTCGCACCAGTGCTTTCCGTATTGCGGAAGTTCGCCCTCAGGTGAGCGGTATTATCCTGAAGCGTAATTTCGAGGAAGGTAGTGATATCGAAGCAGGAGTGTCTCTCTATCAGATTGATCCTGCGACTTATCAAGCCACTTATGAAAGCGCGAAAGGCGACCTTGCGAAAGCACAGGCCGCTGCCAACATCGCTCAGGTAACGGTTAACCGTTATAAAAAGCTGCTGGGAACGCAGTACATCAGTCAACAAGATTACGATCAGGCGCTGGCCGATGCGCAACAGGCGAATGCCTCCGTGGTTGCCGCGAAAGCCGCAGTCGAAACGGCGCGCATTAACCTGGCATACACCAAAGTGACCTCTCCGATTAGCGGCCGTATTGGTAAATCTGCCGTGACGGAAGGCGCATTGGTGCAGAACGGTCAGGCGACAGCGCTGGCAACCGTGCAACAGCTCGATCCTATCTATGTTGACGTGACGCAGTCGAGCAACGACTTCTTGCGCCTGAAACAAGAACTGGCTAACGGAACGCTGAAACAGGAAAACGGCAAGGCGAAAGTCGAGCTGGTGACCAGTGACGGTATCAAATTCCCACAGACCGGTACGCTTGAATTTTCAGACGTAACCGTCGACCAGACCACCGGTTCTATCACTATCCGCGCCGTCTTCCCTAACCCGGATCACACCTTACTGCCGGGGATGTTTGTCCGCGCGCGTCTGGAAGAAGGGACCAACCCTACTGCGTTACTGGTACCGCAACAAGGCGTAACCCGTACGCCACGTGGTGATGCGACTGCGCTGGTTGTGGGTGCTGATGACAAAGTGGAAACCCGTCAAATCGTTGCCAGTCAGGCGATTGGCGATAAATGGGTGGTCACTGACGGACTTAAATCTGGCGATCGCGTCATTATCTCTGGTTTGCAAAAAGTTCGCCCTGGCGTGCAGGTAAAAGCGCAGGAAGTAACATCTGACAATCAACAACAAGCCGCGAACGGTGGCAAGTCAGAGCAAACAAAGTCTTAACTTAAACAGGAGCCGTTAAGACATGGCTAAGTTTTTTATCGATCGCCCTATCTTTGCATGGGTTATCGCCATCATCATCATGCTGGCAGGGGGTCTCGCGATCCTCAAATTGCCGGTGGCGCAGTATCCGACGATTGCGCCACCTGCAATCACGATCTCTGCGAGCTATCCTGGTGCTGATGCGAAAACGGTTCAAGATACCGTGACGCAGGTTATCGAACAAAATATGAACGGTATCGATAACCTGCTCTATATGTCCTCAACCAGTGACTCTTCAGGTACCGTTCAGATTACGATTACCTTTGACTCCGGTACGGATGCGGATATCGCCCAGGTTCAGGTGCAGAACAAGCTGCAGTTGGCAATGCCGTTACTTCCGCAAGAAGTGCAGCAACAGGGCGTGAGCGTTGAGAAATCCTCCAGTAGCTTCCTGATGGTTATGGGGATGATCAGTACTGACGGCTCAATGACGCAGGAAGATATCGCTGACTATGTCGGTGCAACCGTAAAAGATCCTGTCAGCCGTACCAGCGGCGTGGGTGACGTCCAGTTGTTCGGTGCCCAATATGCTATGCGCATTTGGATGGATCCGACCGAGCTAAATAAATACCAGTTAACGCCGGTAGACGTTATTGCGGCAATCAAAGCGCAAAACGCCCAGGTTGCAGCCGGTCAGCTCGGTGGTACGCCACCGGTAAAAGGTCAGCAACTTAACGCCTCCATTATTGCTCAGACGCGTCTGACCTCGACCGAAGAGTTCGGCAAAATTTTGCTGAAAGTGAATCAGGATGGTTCTCGGGTTCGCCTGAGTGATGTCGCGCGTATTGAACTTGGTGGCGAGAGTTATGATGTCATCGCGAAATACAATGGGCAGCCAGCATCCGGTTTGGGGATCAAACTGGCAACAGGTGCAAACGCGCTGGATACGGCAAACGCAGTCCGCGCGACAATCGCGAAACTGGAACCTTTCTTCCCGCACGGTCTGAAAGTCGTTTACCCTTACGATACAACACCTTTCGTTAAAATCTCGATTAACGAAGTAGTGAAGACGCTGGTTGAAGCTATCGTACTGGTATTTATTGTTATGTACCTGTTCCTGCAAAACTTCCGCGCAACGCTGATTCCGACAATCGCCGTTCCGGTCGTTCTGTTAGGCACATTTGCAATACTCGCGGCATTTGGTTTCTCAATAAATACGTTGACCATGTTTGGTATGGTTCTCGCCATAGGTCTGTTGGTGGATGACGCCATCGTGGTGGTCGAGAACGTCGAGCGTGTCATGTCCGAAGAGGGGCTACCACCGAAGGAAGCCACGCGAAAATCGATGGGCCAGATTCAGGGCGCACTGGTCGGTATCGCGATGGTATTGTCGGCGGTATTTATTCCAATGGCCTTCTTTGGTGGTTCAACCGGGGCCATTTATCGCCAATTCTCTATTACCATCGTTTCGGCAATGGTGCTTTCTGTTCTGGTGGCGATGATCCTGACGCCCGCGCTTTGTGCCACCATGCTTAAGCCGGTTGCCAAAGGCGATCATGGAGAAGGCAAAAAAGGCTTCTTCGGCTGGTTTAACCGCATGTTCGATAAGAGCACGCACCACTACACCGACAGCGTAGGCAACATCCTGCGCAGTACGGGTCGTTACTTGCTGTTGTATCTGATCATCGTGGTCGGCATGGCGTTTCTGTTCGTCCGTCTGCCTAGTTCCTTCCTGCCGGATGAAGACCAGGGGGTATTCCTGACCATGGCGCAGCTTCCGGCTGGCGCAACGCAGGAACGTACGCAAAAAGTCCTTGATGAAGTAACGGACTATTATCTGAAGGACGAAAAAGCCAACGTTAATTCTGTGTTTACCGTAAACGGCTTTGGATTCTCAGGTCGTGGTCAAAACACCGGTCTTGCTTTTATTTCTCTCAAAAATTGGGAAGATCGTCCTGGTGAAGAAAACAAAGTGCCCGCCATTGCAGGACGTGCAAGTGCGCACTTTGCCTCCATTAAAGATGCAATGGTGTTTGCCTTTAACTTGCCAGCAATTGTGGAACTGGGGACCGCTACCGGTTTTGACTTCCAGTTAATTGACCAGGCTAACCTGGGGCATGACAAACTCACGCAGGCACGTAACCAGTTGTTTGGCGAGATTGCAAAGCATCCCGATCTGTTAGTCGGTGTTCGCCCTAACGGTCTGGAAGATACCCCGCAGTTCAAGATTGATATCGACCAGGAAAAAGCACAGGCTCTGGGCGTTTCCATTAGCGATATTAATACCACGCTGGGTGCCGCATGGGGCGGAAGCTACGTGAATGACTTTATCGACCGTGGTCGTGTGAAGAAAGTTTACGTGATGTCCGAAGCGAAATACCGCATGCTGCCGGACGATATTGGTAACTGGTATGTGCGCGGCAGTGATGGTCAGATGGTGCCGTTCTCCGCATTTTCATCATCTCGTTGGGAGTACGGTTCACCGCGTCTGGAACGCTATAACGGTCTGCCGTCAATGGAGATCTTAGGTCAGGCGGCGCCGGGTAAGAGTACCGGTGAAGCGATGGCAATGATGGAAGAGTTGGCCAGTAAGCTGCCATCCGGCATCGGCTATGACTGGACGGGGATGTCCTATCAGGAACGCCTGTCCGGTAACCAGGCCCCTGCCCTGTATGCCATCTCGCTGATCGTCGTCTTCCTGTGTCTGGCGGCGCTGTATGAGAGCTGGTCAATCCCGTTCTCGGTTATGCTGGTGGTTCCGCTTGGGGTTATTGGTGCCCTGTTGGCGGCCACTTTCCGCGGACTGACCAACGACGTTTACTTCCAGGTGGGCCTGCTCACAACCATTGGGTTGTCGGCGAAGAACGCGATATTGATCGTCGAATTCGCCAAAGATCTGATGGATAAAGAGGGCAAAGGCCTGGTAGAGGCAACACTGGAAGCGGTACGTATGCGTTTACGTCCGATCCTGATGACCTCTCTGGCGTTCATTCTGGGCGTTATGCCGTTGGTTATCAGCTCTGGTGCCGGTTCCGGCGCACAGAACGCCGTAGGTACAGGCGTAATGGGCGGGATGGTCACCGCGACGGTTCTGGCTATCTTCTTCGTTCCGGTCTTCTTTGTGGTGGTGCGCCGCCGCTTCAGCCGGAAAAGTGAAGATATTGAGCACAGCCATTCCGTAGAACATCACTGATACTCACCAGATAAAAGGCCGCGCAAGCGGCCTTTTTTTCGAATGAAATCAGCACAAGGCCTTATTGATACTTTGTTGACTTTTGGTTGCGGGTAATAAAGGTTATAATACACAAGAAGATGAAGGCTATTTCTGGCCATTTGGCTTAGGGCTTATTCCCGGCTTAATAACTCATTATTAAGACAATTCCTGGGGATAAGTCTGTATCTGGTTTCGCGCCTGGGCGAACAAGGTGGATGGAAAGAGAAGATAATCTGATGAATTGCAAAATAATCGCGTAATTATCTCATTCCTGAATGGGCTGGCGACATGCTATAATGGGAAAAATGCACAAACCTTCACATTCTCTCGTATTACGTTAATTGTAATTTTTCGTAATATAACGATGAAATCTTTTTTAGAGTAGATTATAGTTAAATCATCAGGCGTCGAAGGCAAGTTCCAGGTCAGTTTAGTTGTACCCATCCCGAAAGGTGTTCGGTTAGTTTAAGCCACTAAGAAGGGGATGCGTTATGGATGAATACTCACCCAAAAGACATGATATAGCGCAACTTAAATTTCTTTGTGAAACGCTCTATCACGACTGTCTTGCAAACCTTGAAGAAAGCAATCATGGCTGGGTTAACGACCCAACCTCGGCAATCAACCTTCAACTCAACGAACTGATAGAGCATATTGCAACCTTCGCACTTAATTATAAAATTAAGTATAATGAGGACAATAAGCTGATTGAGCAGATTGATGAATATCTGGACGACACATTTATGTTGTTCAGCAGTTATGGCATTAATGCGCAGGATCTGCAGAAATGGCGGAAATCCGGTAATCGCTTGTTCCGCTGCTTTGTGAATGCCACCAGGGCTAATCCTGTTAGTTTGTCTTGTTAAAAACTATTACAATCATAGGTAAGATTTATGTCCGATAAACCATTAACTAAAACTGATTATTTGATGCGTTTGCGACGCTGTCAGACAATTGACACGCTTGAGCGCGTGATCGAGAAAAATAAATATGAATTGTCTGACAATGAATTGGCTGTATTTTACTCAGCCGCCGATCACCGCCTTGCAGAATTGACGATGAATAAACTTTACGACAAGATCCCCTCCTCCGTCTGGAAATTCATTCGTTAATTTGATTACTGTCGCATCAGGAAATACGGACGTTTTCCTGGGGAACATTTTTCATACTCACAATAACAATAGAACAACTATTGTGACTTGCGTCACAATACCAATCAGGGAACGTTCCCTGGCCATCACTGACCTTCTACTGTAGTACCTCACCGGTGAACAGTCAGAGAGCGCAGGATGAGTGACGAGAAACAGAAAATGATAGCGGGTGAGCGATATCGCCCGGCAGATGAAACCCTGCGCCATGACAGGTTGCAGGCGCGTCGATTCGTTCACCGCTACAATCTCACCGCCCCGGATGAAAAAGCCGAGCGCCTGGCAATCCTCCACACCCTGTTAGGCCAGTGCGATCAGCCTTACATAGAGCCGCCATTTCGCTGTGACTACGGTTACAACATCTTTCTGGGTAAAGACTTTTACGCCAATTTCGACTGCGTCATGCTCGACGTCTGTCCGATTCATATTGGTGATAACTGTATGCTGGCTCCCGGCGTCCATATCTATACCGCCACGCATCCGCTGGATGCGACAGAGCGCAATAGTGGACTGGAATTCGGCAAGCCCGTCACGATTGGTAATAATGTCTGGATTGGTGGGCGTGCGGTCATTAATCCCGGCGTCAGCATTGGTGACAACGTGGTTGTCGCCTCCGGCGCGGTGGTGACCAAAAACGTACCGGCTAACGTGGTGGTGGGCGGTAATCCGGCACGGATTATTAAAACACTGTAAACGGAATTGTAACTGTTATGCTAAATTGTGATTGATCTGTTACTTTCTTCACGCTAATCGCCCACTTAAAATAGGGCGTTCCCCTGTAAGTAGCGAAAATCACGAAGGCAAAAAATGACAGAAATACAACGCCTGCTCACCGAAACCATCGACGATCTGAACGTTCGTGAGAAGCGCGATAACAAGCCCCGCTTTAGCATCAGCTTTATTCGCAAGCATCCTGGTTTGTTTATTGGGATGTACGTCGCCTGGTTTGCCACGCTGGCGGTCATGTTGCAATCAGAAACGCTGGTCGACTCTGTCTGGCTGCTGGTCGTGCTGTTTGTCGTCCTCAACGGCTTTTTCTTTTTTGATGTCGCCCCGCGCTATCGCTATGAAGATATCGACGTGCTGGATTTCAGGGTGTGTTACAACGGCGAGTGGTACAACACCCGGTTTGTACCTTCAGCGCTGATTAGCACCATCCTTCACTCCCCGCGTGTCGATGATGAATGCAAAGCACAATTACAGAAAATGTTGACGCGTAAGGGCGAACTGTCGTTTTACGATATCTTTACCCTTGCCCGTGCAGAAGCCACGCCATAACCCATTCGTGTTGCCGGATAGTCATTTCTCCTATCCGGCCCTCTCCTTTCTTTAACGCCGTTTTTTTCTTCCCTGTACCGCTTTAAAACGCGGGTTGCTCTTACAAATCACATATAAACGCCCTTTGCGCTTTACTATCTGACAGTCAGGATGGCGCTGCTTTGCGCTACGTAATGAATTCAAGACCTGCATGTTATCCTCATCAACCTCATCGCATATGTTATAACATAACATTATTTTATCGCTGAACGCGCTGCGGTTCAATCCTTTCTGTCTTTACATCGGTTCTTTCGTGGCGAAAACGGTAAAAATCCACGCTTCCATCAAAAACCCGGCAGATTAACGACATCATTTACAGGGCTTTTTTCGCGATCGGATATACTTTCCCTACAATGCGTTATTAAGGATATCTGCGTGAGAACACGACATCTGGTCAGTCTGGTAACAGGAGTGCTTATCCTCTCCGTATTGCTTCCGGTTGGGCTGAGTGTCTGGATCGCTCATCGCCAGGTCGAAAAGAAATTCATTGAAGAGTTGGATACCTACTCAGCGCGCGTCTCTGAACGTTCAGAGCGTGTGGTGACCCAGGCGAAACAAGCATTACAGCAGATTAACGCCGTGAAGAGCGTGCCGTGCTCACGTGAACACTTACTGGCTATGCGGCGGATCTCCTTCAGCTATCGTTATGTCCAGGAAGTGCTGTATCTGCAAAACAACGCGCCACGCTGCTCATCCCTGGAGCAGGAAAGTCAAACCGCCGCATTCCCTCCGCCCATGAAAATCACCAACGACGGCTACCGCGCATGGTTTACCGCGCAAAACGATCTGGGATTCAAGCGCTACATGGCGGCGTTGGGCTATGGCGACTACATTGTGATGATCGATCCCGCCTCCTTTATCGACGTAGTCCCTTTTGGCGCCTGGCAGATTGATGTTGCGATTATCGGCGCAAAACACAATACCGTCATTGCCAGCAGTGGCGCGCTTGCACCGAATATCCTGCAATTTACCCAGGAAACCACGCCTCGCCATCTGGAAAGTCATGGCATTATTTATGAGATTCGCCCCTTCCCGGAAATGGGCATTACCATCGTCAGTTGGGCGTCCACTCTTCCGCTACAGAAAATCTGGTACCAGCAGGCGCTGATCTGGGTTCCCGCCGGTATCCTGATAGGGCTGCTGGCCGCCGCCTTTATTCTGCGCATTCTGCGTCGTCTCCAGTCACCGCATCACCGATTGCAGGATGCCATTAACAACCGCGACATTAAGGTTCATTACCAGCCCATCATTTCGTTATCGACAGGAAAAATAGTGGGGGGCGAAGCGCTGGCGCGCTGGCCGCAAACCGACGGCAGCTACTTGTCACCTGACATTTTCATCACTCTGGCCCAACAGACCGGTCTCACCGAACAACTCACCCGCTTAATTATCGAAACGGTATTTGAGGATATGGGGAAATGGCTGAAACAACATCCCGATCAGCATATTTCCATTAACATTGAGGCTGCGGATCTCGCCTCTGAAAAACTCCCGACGCTGCTCAGTAAACTGCTTAACCGGTATCAGCTTGCCCCTTCGCAGATTGCTCTGGAACTGACGGAGCGGGGATTTGCCGATCCGAAGACCAGCTCGCCAATCATTTCCCGTTACCGCAAAGCGGGACATGCTATCTATATTGATGATTTTGGCACCGGCTATTCGAGCCTTAGCTATTTGCAGAATCTGGACGTGGATATCCTGAAAATCGACAAATCATTTGTCGATGCGCTGGAGTACAAAAACGTGACGCCACATATCATTGAAATGGCCAAAACGCTGAAGTTGAAAATGGTCGCAGAAGGGATTGAAACGGCAAATCAGGAAGACTGGCTGCGCCAGCACGGCGTCCATTACGGACAGGGTTGGTTGTACAGCAAAGCGCTGCCCAAAGAGGCGTTTATTCTGTGGGCGGAAAAACGCTTATAACGCAGAGATGGCTGGCGGCACGCCGCACAGCCAGTCACGCTAGTCGTCGATAATAGGTGAGAATCCGCCATAAATCATGCGTTTACCATCAAACGGCATCGACTCGCCGAACGCTTTCATGCGCGGATCGGACATCATCTTCTGATTCGCCGCATCCCGCACTTCTTTCGACGGGTACTCAATCCAGCTGAATACCACTTCTTCGTGTTCCTCGGCTTTCACCGCCATGCGAAAATCGGTGACGTTGCCATCGGGCACATCGTCGGCCCAGCATTCCACAATGCGAAGCGCACCAAACTCCTTAAACAATGGTGCTGCTTTTGCCGCCATCGCCTTATAAGCCTCCTTGTTTTCGGCGGGTACGGCAAGGACAAACCCATCCACATACTTCATGAGAAAAACCTCCGAAGTCCACTGCGCGGCAAGCCAATTCCAGCCGCGTCAGTCGTGAGTAAGTGTAGTCGCCCTCTCCTTTCTATGCTGTCTGAATCCGCGCCCGGGGTTTATAGCGAAACCACGGCAGACAGAGTTGGATCAACGGCCCAATCGCCAGCGCATACAGCACGGTGCCAACGCCAAGCGTGCCGCCGAGCAGCCAGCCGCTTAATAAAACAGAGACTTCTATCGCCGTACGGATGGTACGCACCGACCATCCCGTGCGGGCGTGAATGCCGGTCATCAGGCCGTCTCTTGGCCCGGCACCAAAGCCTGCGCCAATGTACATACTCGTCGCCAGGGCATTCACCACCACGGCGGCCACCAGCATGAGGCTGCGCACGAGGAGGGAGGAGAAATCCGGCATCACCGCCAGCGCGGCATCGGCGGCAAGTCCGATCACAATCACATTGCTGAGGGTGCCCAGCCCAGGACGTTGACGCAGGGGGATCCACAGCAAAAGTACCAGCGCCCCGACGATAATCATCACCACGCCAATTTTCATCGACAACAGGTTTGCCAGCCCAAGATGGAACACGTTCCACGGATCGGCACCTAAATCCGCGCGCACAAACATCGCGGTTGATACCCCATACAGAGCCAGCCCAAAGTAAAGTTGAACCAGACGACGCCCCATTTTCACCCTCCCCGTTCAGATAGCATTCATCTTCTCTATAATTGGCATTATTATTAATGACCAGTTTTGAAAAAGTGGACTGCAATGTCATCACGTCGTTATGGAAGTCAATCTCTCCAGCGTCTGCTCGGGCACTGGCAGGACAGCGCATCAAGAACCCCGCTCTGGCGACAACTGGCAGAAGCGCTGCGTCTGCTGATCCTCGACGGACGTCTGGCGCTCGACAGCCGTTTGCCCGGAGAACGTGAACTGGCAGCGGTACTCGACGTCAGCCGGACCACCGTGGCCAGCGCACTGGCGCAACTGCGGGAAGAGGGATATCTGGAAAGTCGGCACGGTAGTGGCTCGCGCGTGATTCTGCCGGGTCATATTCGCGAAGTGCCGACGCGAGCCGGTACGACGATGGCGCTGGATCTCTCCACCGCCGCCCTCAGTGCCGGACCCGAAATCCATCAGGCTTATCAGCAGGCGCTGTTTGCGATGCCGCCGCATTTGCTGACGTCGGGATATCAGCCGCAGGGATTGCCCTGCTTACGTGAATCGCTCGCCCGTCATTACTGTGCGCGAGGTCTTCCGACAACGGCGGATGAAATCATGGTGGTTAACGGCGCGGTCAGCGGTCTGGCACTGATTCTGCGCTTACTGACCGGTCCCGGCGATCGCGTGGTGGTCGATCACCCGACGTACCCATTGGCCATTGCCGCCATTCAGGGAGCCTCCTGTCGACCGGTAGGCGTTTCCTTACCCGCAGAGGGTTGGGATACGGATGGACTGGCCGCAACGATCGCCCAAACGTCACCGAGAATGGCCTATCTGATGCCGGATTTTCACAATCCCACCGGGCGGTGTATGGATGATGAGACGCGACAAGTCATCGCAGATATCGCTGCCCGTACGCGTACGACGCTGGTGATCGACGAAACGATGGTGAATCTTTGGTACGACGCCCCGCCGCCTCCGCCTTTGGCGGCGTATCATCGCGATGCCCCGGTGATCATGCTGGGTTCGGCGGGCAAAAGTTTCTGGGGCGGACTGCGTCTGGGCTGGGTTCGCGCGCCATCACGGACCATCGCCGCGCTGGTGCAAACGCGGGATACGGTTGATCTGGGCTCGCCGGTCATCGAACAGCTTGCCACTACGTGGTTGCTGGATAATGCCGATTCATTTTTGCCGCAGCGCAGACAACAGTTAGCCGCACGGCGCGCGCTCTGCGATACGCTGATTCGCAGGCACTTTCCCGAATGGCGCTATCAGCAACCGCAGGGCGGATTATCTTTTTGGGTGGAATTACCGGATACGCTGGCGACGCTCTTCGCCACACGGGCGGAAAGCGTCGGGATTCAACTGGGTACGGGCACTCGCTTTGGGCTTGCGGGGGCGTTTGATCGTTTCTTACGCATGCCGTTTGCCTTGCCGGAAGCCACCCTGCACGAGGCGTTTAACACTCTGGAACCGCTCTGGAAAACACTGCGTCTACAGTCCAGTAGCGGTAAGGTGCGTAAGATTATTTAATGCTGGCGGGGAACCGGGAAACCTTTAAGGGAAATAATAAAGTTATCGCCCTCTTTCTTTATTTTGGCGCCGGCATCGCACCAGTCTGAGGCAATGCGGAAAAATTCATCGCTGCCGACGTTCCAGCTCAGGCAAACATGCTTAACATAACCCGAGCGGAGCAATTCACAGGCTTCGCCATAGTTACTGGCGATGGAGAGCGTTTGCTGTTTCATTTTTTCTTCTTCAGTAGTCTGCGCAATGCTTTGATTTCTTTAGGAGTCAGTGGCTCAACAAAAGACTCTTCCGTGTGTTGGCTATCGATATCGCCAGCCGAGACCCCCGCCTCTGCCGCCGCGTCGAAGGCTATCAGCAGCAGTTTTTCTGTCGTGATGCTTAAATTCTCATTATTCACTTCAGCGTAATGACGAAGTTTTTCTTTTAACGTTTCATCAATTTTGACATTCAGTACTGCAGTAGCCATCGTAAAAATCCTTGTGGACAGGCAAAACACGGCTCCGGCGACAACAGGATCGCCACGGCGTGATAAGAGAATGGAGCGCCAGGATTTAACATCCCAAAAACACTCTGCCAGCATTTGATGACAAAAAAATGACAAAACCATGACAACAACAAGAAGAGAAACGAAGATGTGATGCCGGACGGCAGAAATGGGTGGGGGCCCTGCCAGCTACATCCCGGCACACGCGTCATCTGCCTTGGCTGCTTCCTTCCGGACCTGACCTGGTAAACAGAGTAGCGTTGCGGGAGAACCAACAGAGCCCCCATTGAGAGCGTTGTTAACCAACGCGCAGGCGCATTATCACTGCTGCCCCCTGTAATTGCAAGCCATCGGCAGTCAGATGCTGGTTTCTTGCGCAATGGAACTTCCCGCGCCCGCCATTCCAGATTATGCTGAAGGATTACCGCAGGAAGAAACCATGGATAGACAAGACACTTTCCCTCAACGCGTCTGGCAAATTGTTGCCTCCATTCCCGAAGGCAGCGTCACCACTTATGGCGACGTCGCGATGCTCGCGGGCTCTCCGCGCGCGGCCAGGCAGGTTGGCGGCGTGCTCAAACGTTTACCCGAAGGCAGCACTCTGCCCTGGCATCGGGTGGTGAATCGGCACGGCGCAATTTCGCTGACCGGTCCCGATCTACAGCGGCAACGGCAGGCATTACTGGCGGAAGGTATTATCGTGTCCGGGAGCGGGCAGATCGATTTGCAGCGGTATCGCTGGAATTATTGACCCTCTCCAGATGGAGAGGGTCAGACAGGCCTTAGTACTGCGTCGGGGCAGGCACTGCGGAAGACGGGTTCACCTGCGTCGGCGAGGTTGAAGGCACAGTGGTCGCTGCCCCATCGCTTGCCTGAACAGGCACTGCCGTCTGCTGGACCGGCACCAGGGTCAGATCGGCTTTCGTGCCGCCCTGGTTGATGACCGGCTGAACGGTATCGGTAATAAACACCAGTTTGTCATTCACCGTAATCGCCGCACTCAGCAGAATACGAGCGTTCGGCTGCACGTCAGCCGGATTAAACGGCAAGACGAAGCTGAATGGCGCCTGTTTCCCTTCGGTACGAACCGCTTTCTGGGACAGCACTTTCGACGGTGCATCGGCCAGCGACGCATCCGACAGAGTCACGGTCAGTACGGCGTCTGGTGGCAAGGCCACTTTCTGACGGATCCATACGGTACCCGAGACATTAGGTTGCGCAATCGCAGGCTGCGCGGCCGTTGCTGAAGTGTTTGGGTTCGGCGCTGGCGTCTGGATATCAGCGCTTTTATCCGCGCAGGCGGCCAGAGCAACTGCTACCGCTAAACCACTTACCATGTGCATGAGCTTCATTAAATTCTCCTTATCATCTCTGCACCAGCGGGTTTTCCTCCCGCCGGAAGAGTGGTTAACAAAAACGTAACGTAGCTAAGTGTGGCACACATCACTTATTTTTGCCTGGAATTGGTCTGTTTTTCAGACTATTGCACCCATCGGACCACTTCTAAAATTGCGTTATACTCTGCCTATCTCGCTTCGGCGTCGTTGTTACCTGGAGAGCATGTATGAGTCAGGCACTGAATAATTTGCTGACATTGTTGAATCTGGAAAAAATTGAGGAAGGACTCTTTCGGGGCCAAAGTGAAGACTTAGGGTTGCGTCAGGTATTTGGTGGACAGGTCGTTGGTCAGGCGCTGTATGCGGCGAAAGAAACGGTACCAGAAGAACGCCTGGTCCACTCGTTTCACAGTTATTTTTTACGCCCCGGCGACAGCCAGCAACCCATTATTTACGATGTGGAAGTTCTGCGCGACGGTAACAGCTTCAGCGCCCGCCGCGTTGCCGCCATCCAGAACGGAAAACCCATCTTTTATATGACCGCCTCGTTCCAGGCGCCAGAAGCCGGTTTCGAACATCAGAAAACCATGCCGCACGCTCCCGCGCCGGAGGGGTTAACATCAGAAACCGACATTGCCCGAACGGTAGCACACCTCCTGCCGCCGATTTTAAAGGATAAATTTCTCTGCGATCGCCCGCTGGAAGTGCGCCCCGTTGAATTTCATAACCCGCTAAAAGGCCATGTGGCAGAACCTACGCGCCAGGTATGGATCCGCGCGAACGGTGCGTTACCCAACGACATCCGCGTCCATCAGTATCTGTTAGGCTACGCCTCCGATCTCAATTTCCTGCCCGTGGCCCTGCAACCTCACGGTATTGGTTTCCTGGAAAAAGGGATTCAGATTGCCACGATCGACCATTCCATGTGGTTCCACCGCCCGTTTGATTTGAACGAATGGCTGCTTTACAGCGTGGAAAGCACGTCGGCCTCCAGCGCGCGTGGATTTGTTCGCGGCGAGTTCTACACGCAGGACGGTAAACTGGTGGCGTCGACCGTTCAGGAAGGGGTGATGCGCAATCGCAACTAAGAAAAAGCCGGATGGCGTGGGCTTCGCATCCGGCGGTATCCGATGGTTGCCCGGTTAACCTCACCGGGCATTTTTCTGTTATGCGTTGTAGGCATTCTCGCCGTGGCTGTTCACATCCAGCCCTTCGCGCTCTTGTTCTTCCGGTACGCGCAGACCTACCGTCAAATCCGCCAGCTTGTAACCGATGAAGGCCACAACACCAGACCAGACGATGGTGATGGCGATGCTCTCAAGCTGCACCAGCAACTGATGTCCCATCGTTACCCCTTCAGCGAAGCCCACGCCGCCCAGCGCGCTTGAGGCAAAGACCCCGGTCAGAATACAGCCGACAATCCCGCAGACGCCGTGGACACCAAACACATCGCACGGGTCATCAACACGCAGCAGACGTTTGAGCATGGTCACGCCCCACAGTCCGGCCACTCCTGCCACCACGCCGATGATTAACGCACCGCCGACGCCAATGTAACCACAGGCAGGCGTGACGCCAACCAGACCAGCAATCGCCCCTGAGCACGCGCCCAGCAAAGACGGTTTACCGCGCAGCGCCCACTCGCCGAAGATCCAGCCGAGAATCGCGGCGGCCGTCGCCACAACGGTGTTCACAAAGGCCAGCGCGGCAATCTCGTTCGCCGTCCCCGCCGAACCGGCATTAAAGCCGAACCAGCCAATATAGAGGATCGCCGTACCGGTAAAGACCATCGGCAGGTTATGCGGTTTGAACGCCTCTTTGCCAAAGCCTACACGTTTGCCAATCAGGTAGGCGCCGACCAGGCCGGCAATCGCGGCGTTGATATGCACCACCGTACCGCCCGCAAAGTCCAGCGCACCGTGCGTTCCCAGCAGGCCGCCGCCCCATACCATATGGGCAATCGGAATGTAGGAAAGCGTCAACCAGACCACCACGAAGATAAGAACCGCGGAGAAACGGATACGTTCAGCCAGCGAACCGACAATCAGGCCGACGGTAATGCAGGCAAACGATCCCTGGAAAGCAACATGAATATACTGGTAAATGCTGCCCATCACGGCGGTCAGCTCAATGTTTTTCAGCATCACCCAGTTGAAGTTACCGAAGAAGCTGTTCCCTTCGCCGAACGCCAGTGAATAGCCGAACACCACCCACATGATGCACACCAGCGCAAAGGTGACGGTAACCTGCGTCAGCATCGACAGGACGTTCTTCCCGCGGATCAAACCGCCGTAGAACAGGGCGATACCCGGTATGGTCATAAACAGCACCAGCGCGGTACAAATCATCATAAAGGCGTTATCGGCTTTATCCGCCACTGCCGGAGCAGCCATCGCGAGACCTGGCAGCAGCGCCAGCGAAGCAAGGCCCGTTTTCATCGTTGCTATCTTCATTTTGTCGTTTCCCGTTACTGTGTGCCAGGCTTTACAGCGCCGCTTCGTCGGCTTCGCCGGTGCGAATACGAATGACGCGTTGCAGCTCCGCGACGAAAATTTTGCCGTCGCCAATTTTTCCGGTATAGGCCGCCTTGCTGATGACATCGATCACTTCATCCAGTTGGTCGTCGGCAATGGCCACATCAATCTTCACTTTAGGCAGGAAGTTGACGCTGTACTCTGCACCCCGATATAACTCGGCATGACCCTTCTGACGTCCGAACCCTTTTACTTCGGTGACGGTCAGCCCTTGAATACCAATAGAAGAGAGCGCTTCGCGAACGTCTTCCAGTTTGAACGGTTTGATTACCACGGTAACCAGCTTCATAGATCCCCTCCAGTCAGAATTCGGCATGTGGTGCGACTACACGACAGAGGTATTGCAAGGGGTATGCCAGAATTGAAAAAGCGGAGTCAGTGTCTGTTCTACAGGCCGTCTGGCGGGCGATTCAGAAAGGGAAATGGAGCGGGAAAAGAAAAACGCACCATGACAGTGCATGATGCGTTACATTTTTGCACCACCGCCGAAGCGGCCCGGCAACGCCGGTGCATCAGGCGGGAAGCGATTCCTCACGCACGCTTGCCGCCAGCTCTTCGCCGGCAAGCTGAAGCTGATACATCTGCCAGTAGCGCCCCTGCGCCGCAAGCAGCTGTTGATGGGTACCGCGTTCTACGGCCTGTCCACGATGAAGCACCAGAATGGTGTCTGCCTCCACAATGGTCGACAGCCGGTGCGCAATCACCACCAGCGTGGTGTGTTCACGCACGGCCGCCAGCGCGTGCTGAATGGCCTGCTCGGTGCCCGAATCGATGCTGGCGGTCGCTTCGTCGAGGATCAGGATCTGCGGCGTTGCCACCAGCACTCGCGCCAGCGCCAGCAGCTGTTTCTGCCCGACAGAGAGATTATTCCCCTGCTCACCAAGTTGCGTATGAATACCTTCACTCATCCCGCGCGCCAGTTCCGCCAGTTGCACCGTCTCCAGTGCCTGCCACACCTGCTCTTCGGAGATATCTCGCCCCAGCGTCACGTTCGCCAGGAAGGAATCCGCCATCACCACCGGATCCTGCTGCACCATTGCTACACTCTGACGCAGTGCGCTGTGGCTCAGCGAACGTAATGGACGCCCATCAAGGCGAATTTCCCCCTGACTCAGCGGGTAATAGCCCATCAACAGGCTGGCGAGAGTACTTTTACCGCTGCCGGTATGCCCCACCAGCGCGACAAAACTGCGGGACGGCACGGAAAGGCCGACATTTTGCAGCACCAGATTATCGTCGCGATAGGCAAACGACACATCCTCGACGTCAATCTGCCCGGACGCCAGCGGACGCGAGTCCTGCCCGTAACGCTGGCGCGGCCCGTCCATCAGTTCAAACACGCGCTCCCCTGCTACCACCGCCTGTTGCAGCATCGACTGTTGAGTGGTCAGTTCGATCAGCGGTTCATTCAGGCGTCCCAGGTAACTGATAAAGGCGTAGAGCACCCCGACTTCAATTGTCCCGGCCGACGTAAAACTGAACAGCATCAACAGGCCACAGAGAATGAGCGCGGAAAACAGGCTCAGCAGAGGCCGCAATAAAAAACCGTCTAAACGCAGCGTCTGCATGCGCGCCAGATAATGTGAGCGGCTGGCTTCTCCCATACGTTCACCAAATCGCGCCTGCTGGCGAAACTGCTGGATCACGCTCATACCGTTGATGACTTCGTTGAAGCCGTCGTTAATATCGGCGAGATAAGCCCGCACGCGGCGGACAATCGGCGTGCTGTAACGCTGATAGATAATCATCACCACCAGCACCGCCGGGAAGATAAGAATTGCCACCAGCGCCATGCGCCAGTCGAGACTGAACATCGCCACCAGCATCGCGCCAATCAGCGCTGCGCTGCGCAGAACCGTCGCCACCACCGTGACATACAAATCGCGGATCACTTCGGTATCGTTCGTCACGCGCGAAATAAGCTGCCCGACGGGCTGAATGTCAAATTCACTCAACGGCTGGCGCAGCGCGGCATCCATCACGTCGGTACGCAATTGCTGCACCACACCGACCGCCGCGCGGTTAAACAGCAGCGACTGAGCATAGTGCAGACTGGCAGCGAGAACCTGCAGCCCAAGATAGGCGGCAATCAGCCCGACCACCATCCCCAGCGGCAGGTTATTTTTTGCCACCATATTGTCGATAAAGTAGCTGATCAGCAGCGGACCGCTGACTTCCGCAGCCGCCGCGACCCACAGCATAATCACCGCAATGCCTAACGGTTTTCGCCACACAGAACCATAGGCCAGCAGGCGTTTGAGGGTCGGCCATAACTGCCCAAAACTACGCATTTGCCGCCTCCTCGTCTTTTTCCGGCACATCATCGAGCGCCGCTTCCAGTTGCTGATAGCGGTACATATCGCGATACCAGCCCGTCTGCTGCACCAGCGCTTCGTGATCGCCGCGCTGAGCGATATGCCCATGCTGCATCACGATAATTTCGCTCGCTTCGGTCAGCGCCGAAAGGCGATGCGCGCTGATGATCACCGTTCGCCCTTCTCCCCACTGGCGCAGATTGTGCAGGATCTGGTGCTCCGTTCGCCCGTCCACCGCCGACAGTGCGTCATCCAGAATCAGGATTTCGGCATTCAACAGCAGCGCCCGCGCAATCGAGATACGCTGTTTCTGACCGCCGGAGAGCATCACGCCGCGCTCGCCAACTTCGGTGTCGTATCCCTGCGGCAGGCGGAGAATATCCTCATGCACGCTGGCTAAGCGCGCCACGTGTTCAATATCCTGCTGCGTGGCGCTGGGGCAGCCCAGCGCAATGTTGTTGGCCACGGTATCCGAAAACAGAAATGGCGTTTGACTGACCACCGCCAGCCGGCTGCGCCAGCTGTCCAGTTGCAGGCGTGACAGGGGGATATCATGAAAGCGGATCTCCCCCTGGGTGATATCGAAATGGCGCTGAATCAATGACAACACGGTACTTTTACCCGCGCCGGTTGGCCCGCAGATACCCAGCATCTGTCCGGCTTCAAGTCGAAAATTGACGTTTTCCAGCGTCGGATGTGTGGTTTGCGGGTAGCTAAACTCACGGATCGCCACCGCCAGTTCCCCCCGCCCTTCCGGCACCGGTTCGCTACCATCGTCCACCACCGGCGCTTCGGCCAGCATCGCGCGAATACGACCGTAAGCCGCACTGCCGCGCTCCACGATGTTAAACATCCACGCCAGCGCCAGCATCGGCCAAATCATCAACCCGAGGTACATCATAAAACTGGTCAACTGTCCCAGCGTCAGCGAACCTTGCACCACCATCCAGCTGCCGCTGCCGATAGCCAGCAGGTTCGCCGTCCCGATGGCGATATAAATCGTCGGATCAAAGCGGGCATCGATGCGCGCCACGCGCATGTTTTTCTTCCCCGTATCTTCCGCGTCAGCGGCAAACAGCGCGGACTGCCGATCCTCCAGACCAAACGCTTTGATCATGCGAATGCTGGTCAGGCTCTCCTGAGTACGATCGTTGAGACTGGAGAATGCCGCCTGCGCTAATCTGAAACGGTCATGCAGACGATCGCCGTAGCGCTTGATCATCAGCGCCATCACCGGCATCGGCAGCAGTGCAAACAGCGTGAGCTGCCAGCTGATCTGCGTGGACATCACGATCAGCACCGCGCAGCCCATCACCAGCGAATCCACCAGCGTTAAAACCCCTTCCCCTGCGGCAAAGACCACGCGGTCGACGTCATTGGTGGCGCGGGCCATTAAATCACCGGTGCGGTGGCGCAGATAAAATTCAGGATGCTGACGACTGAGCTGGCGGTAATAATCTTCGCGCAACTCTACCGCCAGTTGGTAAGAGGCGCCAAACAGCAGCACGCGCCAGACGTAGCGCAGCAGATAGACCACGACGGCAATCAGAGCGATGGTGCCAATCCACATCATTATCTGTTGCGGCGTAAAGTGTTGCGTGGACACGCCATCCACCACAATACCGACGACTTTTGGCGGAATGAGTTGCAGAATAGCGATGATGATAAGCAAGGCAACCGCCCCGAGGTAGCGACGCCACTCCCGGCGAAAATACCAGCTTAATTGAGCAAATAATCGCACGTAATATGTCCTGACCTGATTTTCCGGCAAATCGTGCCGGGAGAATTATTCGATTGGCAGCGCAGTTGTGTATTTAATCTGTTCCATGGCAAAGCTCGATGTGACGTCCGACAGACCGGGAACGCTGTTTACCAGACGTTTGTAGAAGTCGTCATAGCGCTTCATGTCGGCAACCTGAACCCGCATCAGGTAGTCGTACTCCCCAGCCATACGCCAGAAGCCCAGCACCTCAGGCATCTCACTGACCACCGTCACGAAGCGGCAATACCAGTCACTGCTGTGATGCTGGGTTTTGATGAGCACAAAGGCCGTTAACCCCAGGCCCAGTTTCTCCGGGTCCAGCAGCGCGACTTTGCCAACCAGAATGCCATCATCCTCCAGCCGTTTGAGGCGCTTCCAGCAGGGGGTGGTGGTCAGATTAACGGCATCCGCCAGCGCCTGCAAAGAGAGGGTGCAGTCCTGCTGCAACAAGGAGAGCAGCTTACGGTCAATTTTATCTAGCATACCGGCACCTCAGAGAAGAATTTTCTCCTTCTATTCTATTTTAAAGGCTAAATGGCAACAATTTTTTCCGTGCTTTTCGTTACTCTTGGCACAAAATGACAAATGGATATTAATGATGCACAGCACCTGGGTAAAAAATGCCATCAATGAGATTAACGCGGATTATCAGCGCTCGGCTGACACACATCTCATCCGCCTGCCGTTACCCGCATTTCCGGGTATCCAACTCTATCTGAAAGATGAAAGCACCCACCCGACCGGTAGCCTGAAGCACCGGCTGGCGCGTTCGCTGTTCCTCTATGGGCTGTGCAACGGCTGGATTAAAGAAGGCACAACCATTATCGAATCCTCTTCCGGGTCAACGGCCGTGTCCGAAGCCTATTTTGCCCGCCTGCTGGGACTGCCGTTTATTGCCGTCATGCCCGCCTGCACGGCAAAACGGAAAATCGAACAGATTGAATTTTACGGCGGTCGTTGCCATTTCGTGGACAGCGCCTGCGAGATTTATGCCGCCTCAGAACAGCTGGCGCGCGAGTTGAATGGTCATTATATGGATCAGTTCACCTATGCCGAACGCGCCACCGACTGGCGGGGTAATAACAATATCGCCGACAGCATCTTCCGCCAGATGCAGTGCGAGCCGCATCCCGTCCCGAAACACATTGTCATGAGCGCCGGAACCGGCGGGACCTCTGCAACCATTGGTCGCTACATTCGCTGCCAGGGTTACGATACGCAACTGATGGTGGTGGACCCGGAAAACTCGGTTTTCCTGCCTTTCTGGCAGTCGCGTGACGCCACGCTGCGCAGCCCTGTCGGCAGTAAAATTGAGGGGATTGGGCGTCCGCGCGTTGAACCGTCATTCATTGCCGACGTGGTCGATGAGATGCTGCGCGTACCTGATGCCGCCAGCGTGGCGACCGCGCACTGGCTGGAAACGCAACTGGGCCGCAAAGTGGGGGCCTCAACGGGCACCAACATGTGGGGCATGCTGCAACTCGCCGCCCGTATGCGTGAAGCCGGGCAAACCGGTTCGCTGGTGACGCTGCTGTGCGACAGCGGCGAGCGCTATCTGGACACCTACTACCATGCCGAATGGGTGAGCGCCCATATTGGCGATCTCACGGCGTGGAAAGCGGAGCTGGCCCGGTTGCTGAATGTGAATTAAATCAAATAAAAAAAACCGGGCATACGCCCGGTGCTGGTAGGGTCTCTCATTCGGGGGAATAAGGTAGATTTGGATAGTCCAGCCAATGTGTCAAAAAGTGTGATACCGCCTGATTGCGACAATGACCAATCACCGGTAAATGAGGAAGTTCAGCAATAAGTTGCGGCATGGCATTGCCCATGATCAGGCCACGGCCGACGCTACCGAGCATTTCGCGATCGTTCATGGCGTCGCCAAACGCCATACATTCGGCCAGCGACAGGCCCAGATGTCCGCTCAGTACCTCCAGCGCAGAACCTTTGTTACAGCCTACCGGCAGCACTTCCAGGCAATCGACCGCCGAGAAGCAAAGATGGGCTCGCGCGCCTAATACCTCTTCAAGCTGAATTTTCAACCGCGTCAGATCGTCGTGATCGCCACAGAAGCAGACTTTGGTCACCCGATCAGCCGGGATGCGCGCGACATCCACGATCTGATAGCGAAATCCGCTGTAAACGTGAGCATGTAGCATCTCGGGGATCTCTTGCCCGGTAAACCAGCCATTATCGTTAAAGACATGCATGCTCGCCCGCGTGTCCCAGCGCTGATGCAAGACTATCTCCGCAACCGCTGGATCCAGATCCTGACGATGCAGTACCTCGCCTTCCAGCGAGTGGATGCGCGTCCCGTTACCGGTAATCAGAAAAGCATCGAGTGAAAAGGTGCCGAGAATATGGCGCATTTCCAACACATGACGCCCGGTGGCAAACGTCAGGGTAATATCGCGTTCGCGTAAACGCGCCAGAGTCGAAAGCGTTTCATCACCCAAAAGGTGATTCGGCATCAGCAGGGTGCCATCCATATCAAATGCAGCCAGGCGTGCCATCTCTTTCTCCACTCTGTGACGGATTAACTTGTGATTGAGTATCACCTGATATATACGGAAGTAATAGTGAATAGATAAAAGGAATTGTTCCGGGTTTATATGCGACTTCTCAATCGGCTTAATCAATACCAGCGACTCTGGCAGCCGTCTAACGGCGAACCGCAGAACGTGACCGTCGGAGAACTGGCTGAACGTTGCTTCTGTAGTGAGCGGCACGTCCGCACGTTGTTACGCCAGGCGCAGGAGTCTGGCTGGCTGATCTGGGAAGCGCAGTCCGGACGCGGAAAGCGCGGACAGTTGCGATTTCTGGTGACCCCGGAATCGTTGCGCACCGCGATGATGGAACAGGCGCTGGAAAAGGGCCAACAGCTTAGCGTACTGGAACTGGCGCAACTGGCGCCCGGTGAACTGCGGGCGATGCTGCAGCCCTTTATGGGCGGTCAATGGCAAAACGATACGCCAACGCTGCGTATTCCCTATTACCGCCAGCTTGATCCGCTACATCCCGGTTTTCTTCCCGGGCGTGCCGAGCAGCATCTGGCGGGACAGATTTTCTCCGGTCTGACGCGCTTTGACAGCCAGACGCAGCTTCCCTGCGGGGATTTAGCCCACCACTGGGACATCTCCGCCGACGGCTTGCGCTGGGACTTCTATATTCGCTCGACGCTGTTCTGGCACAATGGCGACGCGGTAGAGACCGCACAATTGCATCAGCGGCTGCTGATGTTGCGCGAACTCCCGGCGTTGAACCGGCTGTTTATCAGCGTAAAGCATATTGATGTGACGCATCCTCAGTGTCTGACGTTTATCCTGCACCGCCCGGATTTCTGGCTGGCTCATCGGCTGGCAAGCTACGGCAGCCTGCTGGCGCATCCAGAGCACCCCATCATTGGAACAGGTCCTTTTCGTCTGACGCTATTCACGCCTGAGCTGGTACGTCTGGAAAGCCACGACCATTACCATCTCGCACATCCGTTGTTGAAAGCCATTGAGTACTGGATAACCCCCCAGCTTTTTGCGCAGGATCTGGGTACCAGCTGTCGCCATCCGGTGCAGATAACCATTGGCAAACCCGAAGAGCTCGCGACGGTAAGCCCGGTGAGCACCGGCATCAGCCTCGGTTTTTGCTATCTCACGCTGAAAAAGAGCCCTCGTCTGACGCCACTACAGGCTCGTCGGCTGGTAAGCCTCATCCATCGTTCTTCGCTGCTGCAAACGCTGGATGTGAGGGAAAACCTGATTACGCCCTGTAATGAACTGTTGCCTGGTTGGGCAATCCCGCAGTGGGAGGGGCTGGAAGAGGTTGAACTGCCGAAAAAAATGACGCTGGTTTATCACCTGCCGGTGGAACTGCATACCATGGCAGAACGTCTGCGCCATACGCTGGCAACCCTCGGTTGCGAACTGACGCTGGTTTTTCATAACGCGAAAACCTGGGATGGCTGCCAACAGCTTGCCGAAGCGGATCTGATGATGGGAGACCGACTGATTGGCGAAGCGCCCGAATATACTCTCGAACAGTGGTTGCGTTGCGATTCGCTCTGGCCGCACGTGCTTGATGCACCGACGTTCTCCCATCTTCAGGCCACGCTGGATGCGTTGCAAAACAGACCAGAAGAGGAACATCGTTTTGCCGCACTACAACAAGTTTTCGCCAGCCTGATGAATGACGCCACGCTGACGCCGCTGTTTAACTATCACTATCGCATCAGCGCGCCGCCGGGCGTGAACGGAGTGCGCCTGAACCCGCGCGGCTGGTTTGAGTTCACTGAAGCCTGGCTGCCGCCACCGGCATCGTGAAGAAGCTGGTCGAGGCGCAACTCTGGCGCTACCATAACGTTTTTGTGAATGATCAGGACAAACCATGAAACGTGCCGTCGTAGTATTCAGTGGAGGCCAGGACTCCACCACCTGTCTGGTGCAGGCGCTGCATCAGTATGATGAAGTGCATTGCGTGACCTTTGATTATGGTCAACGCCATCGCGCAGAGATTGATGTTGCACGTGATCTGGCTCTGAACCTGGGCGCGCGCGCGCACAAAGTACTGGATGTGACGCTGCTGAGTGAACTGGCCGTCAGCAGTCTGACCCGTGACAACATCCCGGTTCCGGATTACGAACCGGATGCCGATGGGATCCCTAACACCTTTGTCCCTGGACGCAATATTCTGTTTCTGACTCTGGCGGCGATTTATGCTTATCAGGTGAAAGCGGAAGCGGTGATTACCGGCGTCTGCGAGACCGACTTTTCTGGTTACCCTGACTGCCGTAATGATTTTGTCGAAGCGCTGAATCATGCGATCAAACTGGGGATGGCGAAGGATATCCGCTTTGAAACGCCGCTGATGTGGCTTGATAAAGCTGAAACCTGGGCGCTGGCAGACTATTGGGGCAAGCTGGATCTGGTGCGTGAACAAACGCTGACCTGCTACAACGGCATTAAGGGTGACGGTTGCGGCCACTGTGCGGCCTGTAATCTGCGCGCAAATGGCCTGAATCATTATCTGGCGGATAAACCGGCCGTGATGGCCGCAATGAAGCAAAAAACCGGGCTGAAGTAGGTGTGGGTTTCGCCGGATGGCGGTGCTGGCACCTTAGCCGGCCTACTCGCAACACGCGATGAACATGTCGGCCTGATAAGCGCAGTGCCATCAGGCAATAAGACGTTACTTCACCATCTGTTCCAGTTTTTCGCGTAACTCCCCTTCCAGCGGCAGCGCTTTTTGCGATTTCAGATCGATACAGACGAACGTAATGAGCGCATCGGCCACCACCTGCCCTTCAGGCTCCAGCGTAATCACCTGACTCAAAATACCGCTTTTCCCGTTTAGCTGTTGTACCTGACTGGTAACGGTCAGCAGGTCACTCAGCACCGCCGGGCGACGATAGTTGATATTTATATTGACCACCACGAAGGCGATATTATGGGCAGTCATCCATTGAAAGCTATCGCTGCTCTCCAGGCCATCCCAGCGCGCTTCCTCCAGGAACTCAAGGTAGCGGGCATTATTCACGTGCTGATAGACATCAAGATGATAACCACGAACTTTAATCTGTGTTTGCATAGCGCAGAAACCTTACGTTTTTTATAAGAATGTACTCTATGGATTTCCAGTTGCAGAAAGGCGGCAAGTCAGTGAGTCCCGATGAGCTTACTAAAGTAAGTGACTCGCGAACGAACGTAGCCAACGCATCTGCAGCTTGAAAGACATGAGTAGAGAGGCCATAACTGGTATGACCTCTCTTATCCTGGCAAATTTTTGCCACTGCGCAAGTTATTAAAGTGTTAAAATTGACAGATTACGTTCTACCAGCGAATTTCCCATTCCCGGCACCTGCTTGAGATCCTCCACCGTTTTAAACGGGCCGTATTCCTCACGGTAGCTGACTATCGCCTGCGCTTTCTTCAGACCAACGCCATTCATCGCCTGTGCCAGCTCCTCTGCCGACGCGGTATTAATACTAACCCTGGTGCCCTCCTCGGCGCCGGCTTTCGCCGGAACAGCGGCTTTGTTTTGCCCTGCGGCCGGTGCTTGCGCGTTAGTCTCCACCACCGTGCTTTTCGCAGCCGCTGTCGATGTCGCCGCCAGCGCGCTTTGCGTCATACCCGCGCAGGCAAATGAAAGAGTGATAAGCAACGCTTTGATTCCATGTTTCATACTGTTTTCTCCTTGTTTGTTAACAGTGGAATCACGATAGCGAGGCGAAACCCAACGAACAAATGGCAAATTTCAGAAATGGAAAAGGCCGCGAAAGCGGCCTTCAGGAGTTGCAACGGTTGTGCAATGATTTGCGAGAAGCCTCGACGATTACGGCTGCTGATCCATTGCATCGCCGATTTTAATTTTCGCCGCTTTGCGCAGGTTACTCATCAGCGCTTCAAAGACAATCTGCGCATTGTTCTGGGTGATCCCCTGAACCATCGCTTTCTTCTGCTCTTCCGGCATCGACCCCGCTTTCACGTCGTCCAGCGCCAACAGAACCACATTGCCCTGCATATCGTTGGCAACGCCATAACTCGGCTTGTCCTTCGCCGGCAGGCTCAGACCAAACGCCGCCTGGCTAACCGGATCCTGACCCGTACGACTCAGCGTTTTAGACTCGCCAAAGCTCAGACCTGCGGCTTTCATTGCTTCAGCGCCTTTACCGGCCTTCAGCTCAACCAACAGTTTTTCCGCATCCAGTTTAGCCTGCTGCTCTGCTTTGTTGTGCTTAACCAGCGCCGTAACCTGATCTTTCACTTCAGACAGCGGCTTCACGGCTTCTGCCTTGTGCTCACTGATACGCAGGACAAACGCGCGGTCACCATCCACGGTGATGATATCGGAGTTTCTGCCCGGCGCGCCGTTTTCCCCCAACAGAGCACCATCAAAAATGGCGTCAGATACCGGTTTGAAATTCAGCTCTTCCGGCAGGTTGTCGTGGCTGAACCAGCCAGTTTGTACCGCTTTCGCACCAGCCGCCTGTTCGGCACCGGCCAGAGATTCCGTGTCATTGTTCGCCGCGTCGCTCACTTTCTGCTGTAAGGCAAAGTAAGCATCCAGCGCTTTTTCCTGTTTCACTTTCGCGGCGATATCATCGCGAACGTCGTTCAGCGGCTTCACAATTGCCGGCTGAATGTCGTCCAGACGTACGACCAGGAAGCCAACAGAGGATTTAATGACGCCAGAAAGCTGACCTTTCTCTTTCAGTCCAGCATTTTTCAGTTCATCCGGGGTGGTGGCTTCTTCCAGCCAGCCCATATCGCCGCCGTTGCGGGCAGAGATGATATCGGCAGATTTTTCTTTCGCCAGAGCAGCAAAGTCACCACCTTTGTTCAGCGCGTCCAGCACCGCTTTCGCTTCATCTTCCGTTTTGGTCTGGATGATGCTGTAACGGTTACGCTGCGCCTGCGTGAACTGATCCTGGTGCTGATCGTAATAAGACTGAATATCTTCATCACTCACCGGCTTTTGCATCGACGCCGCATCCAGCTTGATGTAGCTGACGCGGAACTGTTCCGGGGTCATGAAGCTATTTTTGTTCTGCTCATAATAGCTGGCCACTTCCTGGTCCGTCACCGACTGCTTTGCAGCAAGCGCGTTAACGTCAATCGTGGCTTCACGGACGATACGCTGCTGAGAGACCAGCGCCGCCAGTTCATCGGTCTCGCCTTTGAGCATGAAATCAGTGCCTGCGACGCCGCTGATGAGTTGCTGAGTGGTCAGTTGATTACGTAGCGCCTGCGCGTACTGGTCAGCGGTCATCCCCATCTGATTCACAATCGCGTTGTAGCGGTTGTTATCAAACTTGCCGTCCACCTGGAATGCCGGCGTGGAGAAAATGGCCTGTTTCACCTGTTCGTCGCTGATACTCAGTTTGAGTTCGCGGGCATACTGGTCAAGCAGCGCTTCATCAATCAAACGATTGAGCGTCTGCTGGCGCAGCGTTTTCATGTAACCTTCGTTCGCCGCGAGCTCAGAATACTGATCGCCCAACTGCTGCTGCATGCGATTACGTTCGCTGTTGAACGCATTCTCAAACTGCCCACGGCTGATTTCCTGGTCATTCACTTTAGCGGCGTAGTTGTTGCCTCCGCCAATCAGGTAACCACTCACGCCGGTCAGAATGAACGACACGATAATGATTCCGAAAATAATCTTGAGCACGAGACTGTTTGCAGCCGTGCGTAAGCTGTCCATCATGGTGTAACCACACTCCGCTGTAGGTGACTATACACTGCATCATTCAGGCTGCTTCGTCATGAACTGGCCCGATGCAACGTGAATATCTTTGTGTATATACGCATTACGCAGCATAGCGTTTCCTGAACACTGCGCATAAAGGTCTATTGTGACAAGAAACGGGGGCAATTGTCAGCCCACAACGTGTATAAAATCGCTGCAAAAATAAAAAAGGCACATCAGTTGATGCGCCCTTGTACTGAGTCCTGTCCCCGGAAGGGGATCACGCTTAGTTTACTGCGTCTTTCAGTGCTTTACCTGCACGGAAACCAGGTACTTTGGCGGCAGCAATGGCGATCTCTTTACCTGTTTGCGGGTTGCGACCAGTACGGGCAGCACGCTCTTTAACAGCAAAAGTACCAAAACCTACCAGCGCAACGTCATCCCCTTCTTTCAGAGATTCGGTAACAGAAGCAATAATTGCGTCTAACGCACGCCCAGCCGCAGCTTTGGAGATATCAGCCCCTGCAGCAATTTTGTCGATCAGTTGAGATTTATTCACTCTTCTCTTCCTCATTATAATTTATATCGCACCTGAATCCTTCAAAGTACGACCGCGCAGCAGTTATATCAGGCCTGCCATGCCCTTACAACACCCGATAATGATGGCAAGCCCAATCCGTCATCTAAATTAGCTATACAAAAAAAGGCTGGCAAGTACGAAATGGCCTGCCAGCCCTGTTTTTATTAGTGCTCTTTGCGCGAGGTCACTATTTTGCCGTCACAACCTGCATTCCAGAGGGTTCATTTTGCAAAGCGAGGGTCAAAACCTCTTCAATGCGTTTCACCGGATGGATGTCCAAATCGGCAATAACATTGTCCGGAATCTCTTCCAGGTCGCGTTTGTTTTCATCTGGAATTAAGACCGTTTTAATACCACCACGGTGTGCAGCCAGAAGTTTTTCTTTTAACCCACCGATCGGCAGTACCTGACCACGCAGGGTGATCTCACCGGTCATCGCCACATCAGCACGCACCGGGTTGCCGGTCAGACAGGAAACCAGCGCGGTACACATCGCAATACCAGCGCTCGGACCGTCTTTCGGCGTCGCCCCTTCTGGTACGTGAACGTGAATATCGCGTTTTTCGTAAAAGTCCGGATTAATACCCAGTTTTTCCGCGCGCGCGCGTACTACGGTCAGCGCTGCCTGGATGGATTCCTGCATCACTTCACCCAGCGAACCGGTGTAGGTCAGCTTGCCTTTGCCCGGTACGCAGGCGGTTTCGATGGTCAACAGGTCGCCGCCCACCTCCGTCCACGCCAGACCGGTCACCTGGCCGACACGGTTTTCATTATCCGCACGACCATAGTCAAAGCGCTGTACGCCCAGGTAGTCGTGCAGGTTGTCGCCATTGATCACAATGTGTTTCAGTGACTTATCCAGCAGCAACTGCTTAACCGCTTTACGGCACAGTTTGGAGATTTCACGCTCCAGACTACGCACGCCAGCTTCACGGGTGTAGTAACGAATGATGCCGATAATGGCGCTGTCTTCGACCGTCAGTTCACCTTTCTTCAGCGCATTACGTTCGATCTGTTTCGGCAGCAGATGCTGCTTGGCAATGTTCAGCTTCTCGTCTTCGGTATAACCGGACAGACGGATCACTTCCATACGATCCAGCAGCGGTGCCGGAATGTTCATGGAGTTGGAGGTCGCTACAAACATCACGTCGCTGAGATCGTAGTCCACTTCCAGGTAATGATCGCTGAACGCCACGTTCTGCTCAGGATCCAGCACCTCAAGCAGTGCGGATGCCGGATCGCCACGCATGTCAGAAGACATTTTGTCGATCTCATCAAGCAGGAACAGCGGGTTTTTAACGCCCACTTTGGCCATTTTCTGGATCAGTTTACCCGGCATAGAACCGATATACGTCCGACGGTGACCACGAATTTCCGCTTCATCACGCACGCCGCCCAGCGCCATACGGATGTATTTACGCCCGGTCGCTTTAGCGATGGACTGACCCAGAGAGGTTTTACCCACCCCCGGCGGTCCCACCAGGCACAGGATCGGTCCCTTGATTTTGTTTACACGGCTTTGTACCGCGAGATACTCAAGGATGCGGTCTTTCACACGTTCCAGACCGTAATGGTCGGTATCGAGGATTTCCTGCGCCTGACGCAGGTCTTTTTTGACCTTGCTACGCGCATTCCACGGCACCTGTACCATCCAGTCGATATAGCCACGCACGACGGTCGCTTCAGCCGACATCGGAGACATCATTTTCAGCTTCTGTAGTTCAGCTTCGGCTTTCTCTTTCGCCTCTTTCGGCATTTTCGCCGCGTCGATCTTACGCTTCAGCGCTTCGTTTTCGTCCGGCGCGTCGTCCATTTCACCGAGTTCTTTCTGAATCGCCTTCATCTGCTCATTCAGATAGTACTCACGCTGAGATTTCTCCATCTGCTTTTTCACGCGGTTGCGAATACGCTTCTCAACCTGCAACAGATCGATTTCGGACTCCATCATCGCCATCAGATACTCCAGACGCTCGTTCACGTCTGACATTTCCAGCACGGACTGTTTATCCGCTAACTTCAACGGCATATGGGCCGCGATGGTGTCCGCCAGGCGCGCCGGATCGTCGATGCTATTGAGCGACGTCAGCACTTCTGGTGGGATTTTCTTGTTCAGCTTGATATAGCCTTCGAACTGGCTAATAGCCGTCCGTACCAGCACTTCCTGTTCGCGCTCATCAATAGCAGGCGAATCAAGATATTCCGCTTTCGCAGAGAAGTGCTCGCCGTTATCAGACAGCGCAGAAATACGCGCACGCTGTAACCCCTCGACCAGCACTTTGACGGTGCCGTCAGGCAATTTCAGCATCTGCAAAATAGAGGCCACGGTCCCGACGGTGAAAAGATCGTTTACACCCGGCTCATCCGTTGATGCTTCTTTCTGGGCGACCAGCATGATTTTTTTATCATGGTCCATAGCCGCTTCCAGACAACGGATAGATTTTTCCCGCCCTACAAACAAGGGTATGACCATGTGCGGATAAACCACCACATCGCGCAACGGCAATACGGGGATTTCAATGCGTTCAGAACGCTCAGGATTCATAGAGCTCTCTCTTAGTTTAGTGTCCGCCAGGTAATCAGATGGCATAGCTGTGCTTCACGCCACCTTTAACATGTATGTCAGTATATGGGGATGTTTCCCACACATTCAACGCCATGTTTACGGAAAAATAAAAGGGGAGATAAAATCCCCCCTTTCTGATTAACTGATTGTATGAATTGGTTAATTATTCACCAGATGCCTGCTGCGCTTCCGGCTTACCGTAAATCAGTAATGGCTTGCTCTGACCGCCGATCACCGACTCATCAATCACCACTTTTTCGACGTCTTCCATTGAAGGCAGATCGTACATGGTATCCAACAGCGCGGCTTCTACGATGGAACGCAGACCACGGGCACCGGTTTTACGCGCCATCGCTTTGCGGGCAATCGCATCCAGCGCTTCGTCGCGGAATTCCAGGTCAACGCCTTCGAGGTTGAACAACGCCTGATACTGCTTGGTCAGGGCGTTTTTCGGCTCTTTCAGGATCTGGATCAGCGCTTCTTCGCTCAGTTCACTCAGCGTCGCCACGACCGGCAGACGACCGATGAACTCAGGAATCAGACCGAACTTGATCAAATCTTCCGGTTCTACCTGCGAGAGCAGTTCGCCTTCGCTGGCCTTGTCGGATTTCGCTTTCACCGTCGCGCCAAAGCCAATGCCGGAGCCGGTTTCAACACGGTTGGCGATCACTTTATCCAGACCGGCAAATGCGCCGCCACAGATAAACAGGATCTTAGAGGTATCTACCTGCAAGAATTCCTGTTGCGGATGTTTACGTCCACCCTGCGGCGGAACGGCGGCAACCGTCCCTTCGATCAGTTTCAGCAGCGCCTGCTGTACGCCTTCGCCGGAAACGTCACGGGTAATCGACGGGTTGTCAGACTTGCGGGAAATCTTATCAATTTCATCGATATAGACGATACCACGCTGTGCCTTCTGCACATCGTAGTCGCACTTCTGCAACAGTTTCTGAATAATGTTCTCAACGTCTTCACCCACGTAACCCGCTTCGGTCAGCGTGGTGGCATCCGCCATCGTGAACGGGACGTCCAGCAGACGCGCCAGCGTTTCCGCCAACAGCGTTTTACCGGAACCGGTCGGGCCGATCAGCAGAATGTTACTTTTGCCCAATTCGACGCCATTGCTGGTGTCGCCATTGCGCAGACGTTTGTAGTGGTTGTATACCGCGACCGCCAGCACTTTCTTCGCCTGTTCCTGACCAATGACGTAATCGTCAAGGTGGTTACGAATTTCGTGTGGCGTCGGCAGCGCACTGCGTTCACGATGCGGTGCAACTTCCTTAATCTCTTCGCGAATGATGTCGTTACACAAATCGACACATTCATCGCAGATATACACGGATGGACCGGCGATGAGCTTACGCACTTCATGCTGGCTTTTGCCGCAAAAAGAGCAGTACAACAATTTGCCCGAGCCATCTTTGCGTTTATCTGTCATGAGTCAAAACCTCTTCTTTGTTCTTTGTGCCGCACACGACGACGCAAAATGCCATTCTCAGGCGCAACTCGCTTTGTCGCGTTGTGCCGCCCCTGGTAAGTATAGCGGCAGAGTTGCGCCCCGGGCATCAATTACGATGGGTCAAAATCGAGTCGACTAAGCCATACTCAACTGCCTCAGCGGCAGAGAGGAAGCGATCGCGCTCAGTATCACGTTCAATCTGCTCAAGAGATTGACCCGTATGGTGTGCCATAAGTTCGTTCATACGCCCTTTTACTTTCAGGATTTCACGGGCGTGAATTTCAATATCTGTTGCCTGACCCTGGTAACCACCCAACGGCTGGTGAATCATAACGCGGGAGTTCGGCAGGCAGAAACGTTTACCTTTCGCCCCGGCTGTCAGCAAGAACGCGCCCATCGAGGCCGCCTGGCCCATACAGATGGTGCTGACGTCTGGCTTAATAAACTGCATGGTGTCATAAATCGACATGCCTGCGGTGATCACGCCACCCGGAGAGTTAATGTACAGGTAGATATCTTTTTCCGGGTTTTCCGCTTCCAGGAACAGCATCTGCGCCACAATCAGGTTAGCCATATGATCTTCGACCTGGCCGGTCAGAAAAATGACACGTTCCTTAAGTAGACGAGAGTAGATATCAAAAGAGCGCTCACCACGTGAGGTCTGTTCAATGACCATCGGCACCAGCGCCATATGGGGTGCAAAGTTATCTCGTTCGCCGCTGTATGACATTTCCGTCTCCTGGATAAAAAATGAAAAAACCTGCTGTACCGATTGTAACCTTATGGACGGATTATCAGCTAGTCCCTCTGTTATGGGTACGGCATCGCCATAATTCAAGCATAACAATCTTTTGCTTTAACGCTAACACCGAAAAACGCTTTTTCGCACTCTTCCATGCAAAAGTCGTGACAAAAAAAAGACCCGCCACCTGACGGTGACGGGTCTTTGTGCGAATTTCGCGCGATTAAGCGGAATTACGCCTGCTGGTTCATCAGCTCATTGAAGGTCGTGGCTTTTTCAGTCACTTTCGCTTTCGCCAGAACCGCTTCAACAGCCTGTTCTTCCAGAGCGACGTTGCGCATGTTGTCCATCAGCTCTTTATTTTTGCTGTAGAACTCGATCACTTCTTTCGGATCTTCGTAAGCAGAAGCCATCTCTTCGATCAGGCCCTTCACGCGATCTTCATCCGCTTTCAGTTCATTGGTACGAATCACTTCGCCCAGCAGCAAACCAACCACTACGCGACGCTTAGCCTGTTCTTCGAACAGTTCACGCGGCAGTTCCAGAGCTTGTTTCTCGTTACCGCCGAAACGCTGAGCAGCCTGACGACGCAGAACGTCGATTTCGCTGTCGATCAGAGCAGCAGGAACGTCGATGTCGTTCGCTTTCACCAGACCGTCGATGGCCTGAGTTTTAACACGGTTACGCACTGCGCCTTTCAGCTCGCGTTCCATGTTTTTACGCACTTCAGCACGCAGACCGGCAACAGAACCATCTTCAACGCCGAAACGTTTGATGAATTCTTCAGTCAGTTCCGGCAGCTCACGCTCTTCCACTTTCTTCAGGTTAATGGCAAATTTCGCCGCTTTACCTTTCAGGTTTTCAGCGTGGTAGTCTTCCGGGAAGGTCACGTCGATGGTGAACTCTTCGCCTGCTTTGTGACCTTTGATACCGTCTTCAAAGCCCGGGATCATACGACCCTGGCCCATTGCCAGTACGAAATCAGACGCTTTACCGCCTTCGAACTCTTCGCCGTCTACAGAACCGGTAAAGTCGAGGGTGACGCGGTCTTCTGCATCCGCAGCGCCGTCTTTATCTTTCCAGGTCGCCTGCTGCTTACGCAGAGTGTCCAGCATCACGTCAACATCGGCGTCGGTAACGTCAACAACCGGTTTTTCAACTTCGATTGCGTCCAGACCGGTCAGTTCAACTTCCGGATAGACTTCGAATTCAACCGCGTAGGTGAAGTCTTCACCCAGTTTGTATTCGCCCGGAACGTAGTTCGGTGCACCTGCTGGATTGATTTTTTCTTTGATGATGGCATCAACGAAGTTGCGGCTCATCAGGTCACCCAGAACGTCCTGACGAACAGACGCGCCATAACGCTGAGCAACAACATTCATCGGTACTTTGCCTTTACGGAAGCCGTCAATACGTACTTTCTTCGCTACGTTGACCAGCTCGCTTTTAACAGCGGTCTCGATGCTGTCAGCAGCGATAGTAATCGTTACACGGCGGCCAAGGCCTTGAGTGGTTTCAACTGAAACTTGCATCTTGTTACCTCAAAAAATCACAGTGCTCGGTCAACTCTACTCCGCAAGCACAGATTATTAGCTTCGCGGAACCGGGATGTTCTCTTAATCAATCACATTCCCTGTCGTCAGAATCATCCCGAAGACATTCAAATAAGACGCGGCATTATAGCGGCATCACTTTTATGAGTCGAGAACGGTTATTGCGCGTTGCTGCGGCATTTTTCACAATTCCCGGCTATTTTTGCCCTGAAAAGGGTCTGACCAGTGCAAAATTCAGACAAAACAAAACGGCCCGCAGGCCGTTTTCACATAATCTTTAGCAACATACTGGAAAAACGCCAGCGGTTGCAAATGCGTTTTTAAGCGATGCTTCCTGCACCACGACACGGCGGCGACGCAAAGATCGTATCCTGCAATCCTTCCCATTCTTTAATGGTATAGGTATGTAGCGCCAGCGCATGGACCGTTGTGGACAGTTCTGCGGTTAACGTACCGTAGATCATCCGATGACGATTCAAAAAACGCTCGCCGGTAAAGCGATCGCTAACCAGAACGACTTTAAAATGGCTTTCTGAACCAGCCGGGACATTGTGACGATAGCTTTCATCCACGACTTCGAGGAACACGGGTTGGAACGCTGCCCTTAATTTTTCTTCTATTTGCTCACGTATCATCATGATATATCTCCTCAAACGGCGCTGAGATGTCACCCATCCCTTTAAATATTAGCCGCTTTTACCGGTTCCATTACACCATTACAACAAAAATTTAGCCTTCGTCTGATTTTCGCTGTCAAAGCGATGAAGTTTACTGATTCAACCCTTTGGTCGATGGCATAAACCCCAAATTTAATCCCTGTCACCTCATTATTCGGACAACATGATGAATTTACATACGTTACCCACTTCCCCTCGCCGTTGGCGATGTTATGATGGCGGGAATTATTCTCTATCCATATGATTCAGAGTTACTGAGAACACGAACATGCTAAAAAAAATCCTCTTCCCGTTAATCGCGCTTTTCATGCTGGCAGGCTGTGCGACACCGCCAACCACGATTGACGTTTCGCCTAAAATCACGCTTCCGCAGCAGGATCCCAGTCTGATGGGTGTGACCGTCAGCATCAACGGCGCCGATCAGCGTCCGGACCAGGCGCTGGCGAAAGTGACCCGCGACAATCAACTGGTCACGCTGACCGCTTCTCGCGATCTGCGCTTCCTGTTACAAGAAGTACTGGAAAAACAGATGACCTCCCGCGGTTATATGGTAGGCCCGAACGGTGCGGTCAACCTGCAGATTATCGTGAACCAGCTGTATGCCGACGTGTCTCAGGGCAACGTTCGCTACAACATCGCGACCAAAGCGGATATCGCTATCATCGCCACCGCAGCGAATGGCAACAAGATGACCAAAAACTACCGTGCCAGCTATTCTGTTGAAGGGGCTTTCCAGGCCACCAACAAGAATATCGCTAACGCGGTTAACAGCGTCCTGACCGACACTATCGCTGACATGTCTCAGGACACCAGCGTCCACGATTTCATCAAGCAAAACGCGCGTTAATTCCGTCTACTGACCCGGCACCTCGCCGGGTCAGTTTTCATGCCCATGTCCAATCATTACTTACGCATTTTTCAGCAACCGAAATCAGCCATTTTGCTGATGCTAGGCTTTGCCTCCGGTCTGCCGCTCGCACTCACCTCCGGTACGCTTCAGGCGTGGATGACCGTCGAAAATATCGACCTGAAAACCATCGGTTTCTTTTCGCTGGTCGGTCAGGCCTATGTCTTTAAGTTTCTCTGGTCTCCGGTCATGGACCGTTACACGCCGCCCTTTTTAGGCCGTCGGCGCGGATGGTTGCTGACGACACAATGTCTCTTACTGATTTCCATCGCCGCAATGGGCTTTCTGGAGCCGGGAACCCAGCTACGCTGGATGGCAGCGCTGGCGGTAGTGATTGCCTTTTGCTCGGCCTCGCAGGACATCGTGTTTGACGCCTGGAAAACGGACGTCTTAACCGCAGAAGAACGCGGAACCGGTGCGGCAATCAGCGTGCTCGGCTACCGTCTCGGGATGCTGGTGTCCGGCGGGCTGGCGCTGTGGATGGCCGACCGCTGGCTCGGCTGGCAGGGCATGTACTGGCTGATGGCGGCATTTCTGATCCCCTGCATTATTTCCACGCTGCTCGCTCCCGAACCAACTGACACTATTCCGGTGCCGAAAACGCTGGAACAGGCAGTGGCCGCTCCGCTGCGCGATTTCTTTGGTCGCAACAACGCCTGGCTGATTTTGCTGCTCATCATCCTTTATAAGCTGGGTGATGCCTTCGCGATGACCCTGACCACCACCTTTTTGATTCGTGGCGTTGGCTTCGACGCCGGTGAAGTCGGCGTCGTCAATAAAACGCTGGGACTGATTGCCACCATTATTGGCGCGCTGTATGGCGGGGTATTGATGCAACGTTTGACGCTGTTTCGCGCGTTGCTGCTTTTCGGCATCCTGCAGGGCGTCTCTAACACCGGATACTGGCTCCTTTCGGTGACGGACAAACACATGTTCAGCATGGCTGCCGCCGTGTTTTTCGAAAACCTGTGCGGGGGAATGGGCACGTCGGCGTTTGTCGCGCTGCTGATGACGCTGTGTAATAAGTCGTTTTCCGCCACCCAGTTTGCCCTGTTGTCGGCACTTTCTGCCGTGGGGCGCGTCTATGTTGGTCCGGTTGCCGGCTGGTTTGTCGAAGCCCACGGCTGGTCGACATTTTATCTTTTCTCGGTTGTGGCGGCCGTTCCGGGTCTGCTATTGCTGTTGGTGTGTCGGCAAACGCTGGAGTACACGCGACAGAGCGAAAGTTTCCTGCCGCGCACAGAGTTCCGTTCAGCCTACAGTCTGGCATTATGGATCCTGATGACAGGATGTGCGTTGCTCGCCGTCTGGCTGCTGCTCCTGTCGATGAACGCGCTGGACTTTACTAACTTCTCCTTCCTCGCCGGATTACTGGAAATCGCGTTAGCGGTCGCCATTTTGGGCATCGTGTTTGGCGGATTGCTCGACTATCTGGCGCTGCGCAAAACGCGACTGGTGTAAACTGCCGCTCTTATTTAGCCGTTGTAATCACCCTGCGTAATTATATCGGCTAAATAAACAGCAACTGAAAAAATTAATATTTGTTGTTTTGTGCGCAATAGAATCTGGAAATTATTGACGCCTTTTATAGGTTTTATTTTCCTTGATCGATTCAGCCTGAACACATTTATATTTTGTATTTATTTTGTCTCTTTATTGATAATCAGTTGTTAAGCAATTGTTTTATTTTCGCATTGGTTATACCAATTGCCCTCCTGTCACCTCCCTGAAGTCTCCTTTCGTTATAACGTGATGTTGCAACAGGTTCTTAATGCAGCAGCGACATATCTTGCAACATATGTGACACGGGCGGCAGAACCCGGTAACACAGATCCAATGATGTTTACAGTAATGTAACCTTCCCGTAAAATGCCCACACACTTTAAACGCCACCAGGTCCCGTGGAATTGAGGTCGTTAAATGAGACTCAGGAAATACAATAAAAGTTTGGGATGGATGTCATTAATTGCAGGCACTGCATTACTCAGTGGCTGTAATTCTGCGCTGTTAGATCCCAAAGGACAGATTGGACTGGAGCAACGTTCACTGATACTGACGGCATTTGGCCTGATGTTGATCGTCGTTATTCCTGCAATCTTGATGGCTGTAGGTTTTGCCTGGAAGTACCGTGCAAGCAATAAAGATGCGAAGTATAGCCCGAACTGGTCACACTCCAATAAAGTGGAAGCTGTGGTCTGGACGGTGCCTATCTTAATCATTATTTTCCTTGCGGTGTTGACCTGGAAAACCACTCACGCTCTTGAGCCAAGCAAGCCGCTGGCGCATGACGAGAAGCCCATTACCATCGAAGTGGTTTCCATGGACTGGAAATGGTTCTTCATCTACCCGGAACAGGGCATTGCTACCGTGAATGAAATCGCCTTCCCGGCGAACACTCCGGTTTACTTCAAAGTGACCTCCAACTCCGTGATGAACTCCTTCTTCATCCCGCGTCTGGGTAGCCAGATTTATGCCATGGCCGGTATGCAGACTCGACTGCACCTGATCGCCAATGAAGCCGGTACCTATGATGGTATCTCCGCAAGCTATAGCGGACCTGGCTTCTCCGGTATGAAATTCAAGGCTATCGCTACACAGGACCGCGCCGCATTCGACCAATGGGTTGCTAAAGCGAAACAGTCACCGAACACCATGAGCGACATGGCTGCGTTCGAGAAAGTGGCTGCGCCAAGCGAATACAACCAGGTGGAATACTTCTCCAACGTGAAACCCGATTTGTTTAAAGACGTTATTAACAAATTTATGGCTCACGGTAAGAGCATGGACATGACCCAACCCGAAGGTGAGCACAACGCACACGAAGGCATGGAAGGCATGGACATGAGCCACGCGGAATCCGCTCACTAAGGGGCCGAGGAAGAATACGATGTTCGGAAAATTGACGCTGGATGCAGTGCCGTTCCATGAACCCATTGTCATGGTTACGATCGCTGCCATTATCATCGGTGGTGCGGCCTTACTGGGCCTAATCACTTACTTCGGTAAGTGGACCTACCTGTGGAAAGAGTGGCTGACTTCGGTTGACCACAAACGCCTTGGCATCATGTATGTCATCGTCGCAATCGTCATGTTGATTCGTGGCTTTGCCGACGCCATCATGATGCGTAGCCAGCAGGCGCTGGCTTCTGCAGGTGAAGCGGGCTTCTTGCCACCTCACCATTACGACCAGATCTTCACGGCTCACGGCGTGATCATGATCTTCTTCGTGGCAATGCCGTTCGTTATCGGTCTGATGAACCTGGTGGTTCCGCTGCAGATCGGCGCACGTGACGTTGCGTTCCCATTCCTGAACAACCTGAGCTTCTGGTTCACCGTTGTCGGCGTAATCCTGGTTAACCTGTCTCTGGGCGTGGGTGAATTCGCACAGACCGGTTGGCTGGCCTATCCGCCGCTCTCGGGAATAGAGTACAGTCCCAGCGTCGGGGTCGATTATTGGATATGGGCAGTCCAGCTATCCGGTATTGGTACAACGCTGACCGGTATCAACTTCTTTGTGACCATCATTAAGATGCGTGCGCCAGGAATGACCATGTTCAAGATGCCGGTATTCAGCTGGGCATCTCTGTGCGCGAACATCCTGATTATCGCTTCTTTCCCAATCCTGACGGTTACCGTCGCGTTGCTGACCCTCGATCGCTATCTGGGTACCCATTTCTTTACCAACGATATGGGCGGCAACATGATGATGTACATCAACCTGATTTGGGCCTGGGGCCATCCGGAAGTGTACATTCTGGTTCTGCCGGTCTTCGGGGTGTTCTCCGAAATCGCGGCAACCTTCTCACGTAAACGTCTGTTTGGTTACACCTCGCTGGTGTGGGCAACCGTGTGTATCACCGTTCTGTCGTTCGTTGTTTGGCTGCACCACTTCTTCACCATGGGTGCAGGCGCTAACGTAAACGCCTTCTTCGGTATTACCACCATGATTATCGCCATCCCGACCGGGGTGAAGATCTTCAACTGGCTGTTCACCATGTATCAGGGCCGTATCGTATTCCACTCAGCAATGCTGTGGACGATTGGCTTTATCGTGACCTTCTCAGTCGGCGGTATGACCGGCGTACTGTTGGCGGTTCCGGGTGCGGACTTCGTACTGCACAACAGTCTGTTCCTGATTGCGCACTTCCATAACGTTATCATCGGCGGCGTCGTATTTGGTTGCTTCGCAGGTATGACCTACTGGTGGCCAAAAGCGTTTGGCTTCACGCTGAACGAAACCTGGGGTAAACGCGCATTCTGGTTCTGGATCATCGGCTTCTTCGTGGCATTTATGCCGCTGTACGTGCTGGGCTTTATGGGTATGACACGTCGTCTCAGCCAGCAGATTGACCCTCAGTTCCATCCAATGCTGGTCGTTGCCGCCTGCGGTGCCGCGCTGATTGCACTGGGTATCCTGTGCCAGCTGATTCAGATCTACGTCTCTATTCGCGACCGCGAGCAGAACCGTGACCTGACCGGTGACCCATGGGGTGGTCGTACGCTGGAGTGGGCAACCTCTTCTCCACCGCCGTTCTACAACTTTGCCATTGTGCCGCACGTTCACGAGCGTGATGCCTTCTGGGAAATGAAAGAAAAAGGTGAAGCGTACAAGCAGCCTGCGCACTATGAAGAAATTCATATGCCGAAGAACAGCGGTGCCGGTATCGTCATTACCGCCTTCGCAACACTGTTTGGTTTCGCCATGATCTGGCATATCTGGTGGCTGGCGATTGCAAGCTTCGCAGGCATGATCATCAGCTGGATTGTGAAAAGCTTTGACGAGGACGTGGACTACTACGTACCAGTCCCGGAAGTCGAAAAACTGGAAAACCAGCATTTCGATGAGATTTCTAAGGCAGGGCTGAAAAATGGCAACTGATACTTTAGCGCACGCGACTGCCCACGCGCACGAACACGGGCACCACGACGCAGGCCAGACCAAAATCTTCGGATTTTGGATCTACCTGATGAGCGACTGCATTCTGTTCTCTATTCTGTTTGCAACCTATGCCGTTCTGGTGAACGGCACCGCAGGTGGCCCGACAGGTAAGGACATTTTTGAACTGCCGTTCGTTCTGGTTGAAACATTCCTGCTGTTGTTCAGCTCCATCACCTACGGCATGGCGGCGATCGCCATGCACAAGAACAACAAAAGCCAGGTGGTTTCCTGGCTGGCGTTGACCTTCTTGTTCGGTGCCGGATTCATCGGGATGGAAATCTATGAATTCCATCACCTGATTGTTAACGGTATGGGTCCGGATCGCAGCGGCTTCCTGTCAGCGTTCTTTGCGCTGGTCGGCACCCACGGTCTGCACGTGACTTCCGGTCTTATCTGGATGGCCGTGCTGATGGTGCAAGTCGCCCGTCGCGGCCTGACCAGCACCAACCGTACCCGCATCATGTGCCTGAGCCTGTTCTGGCACTTCCTGGATGTGGTGTGGATCTGTGTGTTCACTGTTGTTTATCTGATGGGGGCGATGTAATGAGTCATTCTAACGTGAACAGCGGCGCGTCCCATGGCAGCGTAAAAACCTACATGACAGGGTTTATCCTGTCGATCATCCTGACGGTCATTCCGTTCTGGATGGTGATGACGGGTGCTGCCTCTCCGGCCGTAATTCTGGGGACTATCCTGGCAATGGCAGTGGTGCAGATTCTGGTGCATCTGGTGTGCTTCCTGCACATGAATAGCAAATCTGATGAAGGTTGGAACATGACGGCCTTTGTCTTTACCGTGCTGATCATCGCCATCCTGGTTGTCGGTTCCATCTGGATCATGTGGAACCTCAACTACAATATGATGATGCACTAAGAGCGGCGGTTATGATGTTTAAGCAATACCTGCAAGTAACGAAACCAGGCATCATCTTTGGCAACCTGATCTCGGTGATCGGGGGATTCCTGCTGGCCTCGAAGGGCAGCATCGACTATCCCCTGTTCATCTACACGTTGGTCGGAGTGTCACTGGTTGTGGCGTCGGGTTGTGTATTTAACAACTACATCGACAGGGATATCGACAGAAAGATGGAAAGGACCAAAAACCGCGTACTGGTTAAAGGTCTGATTTCCCCTGCGGTCTCGCTGGTGTACGCCACCCTGCTGGGTATTGCTGGCTTCATGCTGCTGTGGTTTGGCGCGAATCCTCTGGCCTGCTGGCTGGGCGTGATGGGCTTTGTGGTTTATGTGGGCGTTTACAGCCTGTATATGAAGCGCCACTCGGTCTACGGGACGCTGATCGGCTCTCTCTCCGGCGCGGCGCCGCCGGTGATCGGCTACTGCGCGGTAACCGGTGAGTTCGACAGCGGCGCGCTGATTCTGCTGGCGATTTTCAGCCTGTGGCAGATGCCGCACTCTTATGCCATCGCGATTTTCCGCTTTAAGGATTATCAGGCGGCTAACATCCCGGTTCTGCCGGTGGTGAAAGGCATTTCGGTCGCGAAGAACCACATCACGCTGTACATCGTGGCATTTGCTATCGCCACCCTGATGCTAACTCTGGGCGGCTATGCAGGTTATAAATACCTGATTGTTGCTGCGGCGGTGAGCGTCTGGTGGTTGGGCATGGCGCTGCGCGGTTATAAAGTGGAAGATGACAGAGTCTGGGCGCGCAAACTGTTCGGTTTCTCCATCATCGCCATTACCGCGCTCTCCGTGATGATGTCCGTCGACTTTATGGTGCCGGATTCGCACAATCTGCTGACCTACGTCTGGTAAGTTAATCGTCACATCTTCTATGCCGGATGGCGGCTGACGCCTTATCCGGCCTACAAAAAAGCATATTGCTAGTAGGCCGGATAAGATACGTTAGTATCGTCATCCGGCATTTTCGTCTCTAGCCGACGCCACTCACAACCCCAACATTTGTTAATAAAGCGCATATTTACCCCGCCTGCTTAGCGCTTTACACTAGGCGCGAAATTGAGACAGAGGTGGGAATGAGCGATTATAAAATGACGCCGGGTGAGTTGCGCGCCACCTGGGGTTTAGGGACCGTATTTTCTTTGCGCATGCTTGGCATGTTTATGGTCCTGCCGGTTCTGACCACATACGGCATGGCGCTACAGGGTGCCAGCGAAGCCTTAATTGGCCTCGCCATCGGTATCTATGGTCTGGCGCAGGCCATTTTTCAGATCCCTTTTGGGCTACTCTCCGACCGCATCGGTCGCAAACCGCTGATTGTCGGCGGACTTGCCGTGTTTATCCTCGGCAGCATCATTGCCGCGCTGTCGGACTCCATCTGGGGCATTATTCTTGGCCGTGCCTTACAGGGGTCGGGCGCGATTGCCGCCGCGGTGATGGCGCTACTGTCTGACTTAACCCGCGAACAAAACCGCACGAAGGCGATGGCGTTTATTGGTGTGAGCTTTGGCATTACCTTCGCGATAGCGATGGTGCTCGGGCCGATAATCACCCACGCCCTGGGGCTCAACGCCCTCTTCTGGATGATTGCCGTTCTGGCAACGGCAGGGATCGTCCTGACGCTGTGGGTCGTGCCTGACAGTGCCAACCACGTGCTCAATCGCGAATCGGGAATGGTCAAAGGCAGTTTCAGTAAGGTACTGGCGGAACCGAAACTGCTGAAGCTCAACTTCGGCATCATGTGTCTGCACATTTTGCTGATGTCCACCTTCGTTGCCCTGCCCGGCCAACTGGCTGATGCCGGTCTGCCTGCGGCAGAACACTGGAAAGTGTATCTGGTGACCATGCTGATTTCGTTTGGCTCGGTCGTCCCGTTCATTATCTACGCCGAAGTGAAGCGCCGGATGAAACGGGTGTTCCTGTTCTGTGTGGCGCTGATTGTGATTGCCGAGATTGTTCTCTGGGGCGCGGGCGCCCATTTCTGGGAACTGATTATCGGCATGCAACTGTTCTTCCTCGCCTTCAACCTGATGGAAGCGCTCCTCCCATCGCTAATCAGCAAAGAGTCGCCGGCGGGTTACAAAGGGACGGCCATGGGCGTTTATTCCACCAGCCAGTTCCTCGGCGTCGCGTTGGGGGGATCGCTGGGCGGCTGGGTTGACGGAATGTTTGACGGGCAAACCGTTTTTCTTGCCAGCGCGTTTTTAGCCGTTGTCTGGCTCGCCGTCGCCAGCACCATGAAAGAACCGCCCTATGTCAGCAGCCTGCGGGTGGTCATTCCGCCGGAGATTGCGGCCGATGACGTGCTGAAACAGCGTTTGCTGGCAACAAAAGGCGTCAGTGAAGTGTTGATTGCACAACAGGAACATTCCGCTTACGTGAAGATCGACAGCAAACTGACCAACCGCTTTGAGGTTGAGCAGGCCATCAGTCAGGCGTAAAGACGTAAAAAGAAAAACGGTCCGGAAAACCGGACCGTGAAAGATTAATCGCGGAAGTTTTTAAACTGGAACGGCTGCCCCAAATCGCCACCGCGTACCAGCGCCATTACGGACTGGAGGTCATCACGGGATTTCCCGGTCACGCGAATCTCTTCGCCCTGAATCTGTGCCTGCACCTTCAGCTTGCTGTCTTTAATCAGCTTAACAATTTTCTTCTGAACCGCACTCTCAATGCCCTGCTTCAGTTTCGCTTCCACAAACCAGGTTTTCCCGCTGTGAACGAACTCTTCTGGCACATCGAGTGACGTCCCTTCAATACCACGTTTAAGCAGCTTGGCACGCAGAATGTCCAGCAACTGGTTGACCTGGAAATCGGATTCGCTCAGCACTTTGATCGTTTTATTGGCATCGTTGAGCTCAAATGTCGCTTCAACGCCGCGAAAATCAAAGCGTGACTCAACTTCACGAATGGCGTTATCTACGCCGTTACGCGCTTCCTGAAGATTAACTTCAGAAACAATATCGAAAGATGGCATCTTTTCCTCTCCCTTCATTTTTGATGCGAAGCATAATACCTGCAAAGTCTCTCAACAGACAGCGCTATACTATGTTAGCAAACACCTGGTGCTGTTGCGGGTGAGGAGGAAGAATGAAAATTACCGTACTGGGATGCGGAGCCTTAGGGCAATTATGGCTTTCAGCACTGTGCAAACAGGGACATGATGTACAGGGTTGGCTACGCGTGCCGCAACCCTATTGCAGTGTGAATGTGATTGAGACGGATGGATCGATATTTAACGAATCCCTGACGGCAAACGATCCGGAGTTTTTAGCCACCAGCGATCTGCTGCTGGTAACGCTGAAAGCGTGGCAGGTTTCCGACGCGGTCAAAGCGCTGGCGTCGACGCTGCCGGAAACAACCCCGATCCTGTTGATTCATAACGGTATGGGAACGATTGAAGAACTGCGAAATATCCACCAACCGCTGCTGATGGGGACAACCACCCACGCCGCACGTCGTGATGGCAACGTCATTATCCATGTTGCGAACGGCACCACGCGTATTGGCCCGGCGCGCGAGCAGGATGGCGATTTCAGCTACCTTGCCGATCTCTTGCAATGCGTACTGCCCGACGTCGCCTGGCATAACAACATTCGCGCCGAAATGTGGCGCAAGCTGGCGGTGAACTGCGTGATCAATCCCCTGACCGCGCTGTGGAACTGCCCGAATGGCGAATTGCGTAACCATCCTGACGAGGTGAATCTGATTTGCCAGGAGGTTGCGGCGGTCATTGAGCGCGAAGGTCACCATACATCGGTCGACGATTTACGTTATTATGTTGAGCAAGTCATTGACAGTACGGCGGAAAATATCTCATCCATGTTGCAGGACATTCAGGCTCTGCGTCATACCGAGATAGACTACATTACCGGATACCTGCTGAAACGCGCCCGTGCCCACGGGATTGCGGTGCCGGAAAACAGCCGTCTGTTTGAGTTAGTAAAGCGAAAGGAGAGTGAGTATGAGCGCTCAGGCACTGGTATGCCTCGCCCCTGGTAGTGAAGAGACCGAAGCGGTCACCACTATCGATCTGCTGGTTCGTGGCGGAATTAACGTAACCACCGCGAGCGTTGCCAGCGACGGCAGTCTGACTATCGTCTGCTCGCGCGGTGTAAAACTGTTGGCGGATGCGCCGCTGGTTGCCGTGGCCGATGGTGACTACGACATCATCATCTTGCCGGGCGGTATTAAAGGCGCCGAGTGTTTTCGCGACAGCACGCTGCTGGTCGAAACCGTTAAGCAGTTTCACCGTTCCGGACGGATTGTCGCTGCCATTTGCGCGGCTGCCGCCACCGTACTCATTCCGCACAACATTTTCCCGATCGGCAACATGACGGGCTTTCCGGCGCTAAAAGACAAAATTCCCGCTGAACAGTGGCAGGATAAACGCGTGGTGTGGGACCCGCGGGTGAAGTTGCTCACCAGTCAGGCCCCGGGCACCTCAATCGATTTTGGTTTAAAGATTATCGACCTGTTGGTTGGGCGCGAGAAAGCCCATGAAGTTGCGTCACAACTGGTGATGGCGGCAGGCATTTATAATTACTACGAGTAATTTCAAGGCCACTCCAGCGGCCGACTTAATCTTAATAAAGGAATAACAGATGAAGGGATGTCTGACCGGAGTGGCGTTATGGTTATTTTCTGGCTGTGTGATGGGGACGCAGTTAGACATTAAGAACCTTAGCTTCAACTATCCTGAGAGCACGGAAATTCAGTATCGTCTCCCCTGGTTTACCTCAGCGGATAACCCACAAGCCGCAAAACGCATCAACGATTTTATCTTCTCCCGTTTTCTGAACCAGTTGCCGGGTAACGATCCGCAGGCCACGTTGAATAAACTGGCAAAAAGCGGCATTGATGCCACCGCCAATCTGGACTACTCCGTCGAATACCGTGACAGCAAAATACTGACATTAAACCTTTTTGTAGAAGGCTGCGGCGCCTATTGCGAGTCTTACAATGTTCCACTGAGCTTCGATTTAGCGAGCGGCGCGAATATCACCCTCGACGATCTGTTTTCCCCGGCCACCATTGCCCAGTTAAACACCCGCGTCAGAAAAGATATTCGCTCCCAGATAACCACCTTTGTTGATAAGCATAAGTCCGAGTCGGCAGAGCAAATCAAAGCGGAAAAAGGTGAAGATTTTAATTACGAAGAGTTCTATGCCTCATGCGCGACGTATGAGGGCGGGCTGTACTATGTTGATAATTTCTCGCTTCAGAAAGGCGATCTCGTCTTCATTAATGGACGTTGCAGCAACCATGCAAGCCGCGCACTGGATGAGCTCGGTGATTTCACGACGAAAATCACCGCCGCAACGTTACACGACCAACTCACTCCCTACGGGAAGTCACTGATTTCCCCTAACAGCGAAAAGCCCCTCTCCCCTGCCCCCTCGCTTAACGGCAAGTTAGTCTACGGCACGTTGGGGAAAAGTATGCGCATCGTGATGAATATCACCTGTAATGAAGCATCGGCCAGCGGAGCCTACTTTTATGAAAAATACGGCTCACCTATCGAACTTACCGGTAAATGCGGCACGGAGAATCACCCGCACTATGAGTTGAGAACGAGCGTTTCTGCTGAAACCGAAGAGAAGATCACGCTGGATTTAAACGATGGCGTCTATCAGGGTGTCTGGGAATCGAACGGGAAAACGCTCCCCATTCGCTTTGAATAACAGTGTCAGATTGCCGGATGGCGGCGTAGTACTTCGTCATCCGGCCTGCAAAACACGGGGTTTGAAGAGGGAAAAACATACCCGCTTAGAACCATGGCGCTCCGCTCATGACATTACTGTAAAACAGCATTCTGCCCGCCAGTTCTCCCGTGATGATTAATATCACCCATACCCAACTGCGCATCCCGCGGTTCAGATGCGATATCCCCCACACCGCGACGCACACGCTGGCGAACAGTTGCCACCAGAGCAGAGGACTGGAAGCATCGGCACCCGAGACCTGATAGCGGAGAACCAGCGCACCGGCGCTCAACGCAATACCCACCACAATGCCCGCGTTACAGATCGTTGAGGATGGCAGATGCCAGCAAGCTCTGGCGACGGCGACGCTCATAAATCCCGTCAGAAACGCCGTACCCAGAAAAGCGACAGGCGTCGCGACGTTGTGCCAGAGCGGGTGTAGCGGCATCTGGTAATACACCTGAGATGTCACCAGAATGGTGCCCAGCCCCACCAGCGCCGTTACCCCACCCAGCAGTATCACCCCGCGCTGTACGGGTTTGAACCGACACAACAATAGCCAACAAAACATCACGCCATTAAGCACGATAAACGCGACCACTTCCCGGCTGAGCCAGGAGTTCCCCAGCCCGGCAAGGGAGCGGTAAGCGCCTTCAGGCGATCCCAGATGCGCCAGCGACGCACAAGAGCCCAGCACGGTGATGACCCAGAACCGCAGCGCCAGCATACGGTACTGCACGGCACTGAACTTCCGCTTACGACCAGACTGACACACGGTAAGCGCCAGCACGCCGCCAATACCCCACTGGGCGAAGACGGTAAAGAAGACCAATGGCAATTCATAGTGTTCCATTTCGTTCCCCTCAATCCCGCGGCGGAATAATGACAATATTAGGCTGGCTGATCGTGTGATCGGGCAGGTTGTAGCGTTTTTCCAGCACCGCCCACTGCGTCGTATGTTCCTGACGCAGCTCAGCTATCTCGCCAAAACGTAATACGCCTGCCGGACAGGACTCCACGCAGCGCGGCTGCAATCCTTCATCAAGACGTTCAGCGCACAGATTGCACTTACTGGTTTTCCCCTCGGCGGGATCGTACACCGGGGCGCTCCACGGACAGGCCATAATGCACATCCGACAGCCAATGCAGCGATCGTGATCCTGAACGACGATGCCGTCCGCGCGTTTGCTATACGTTCCCGCCGGGCAGACTTTCATGCACTGTGGGTCATCACAGTGGTTGCACGACATGCTGATGAAGGCCTGCGTGTTGGGCTCATCCGTATGACGTTCGCGTACCCGACGCCAGAGCACGCCCGTCGGCGTCATGTTTTCTGATTTGCAGGCCATGCTACAGGTTTTGCAGCCATAGCAATTTTGCATATCAATAAGAAATCCATACTGTTTCATCGTAATTAAGCCTCCCTTCTCACATCCACCAGCGTACTGTTACAGCAGTGTCCATTCCCCAGCACCTCCACCTGATCGTTAGTGACATGGCTACTGCTTCCTCCCTGCTGTTCCCACCAGCCGTTATCCAGACTCACCACCCCGCGTTTAATATGGGTAGTCACGTCGGCAATCGCCCGATGCTGGCCGCGATGATTGAACACCACGACCCATTCTCCTGGCTGAATCTGTCGCTGGCGGGCATCTTCCGGGTGGATCATCACGTTCGGACGGTTACGCTGAACCTCAAGGATCCATTCGTTCATGCCATGGCTGGAGTGCACGCTGCGCGCCAGTTTGCGCTGCACCGCCATTAACGGATAGGTCTGCGCCAGTTCAGGCGAGCCTTTGACCGACTCTTTCACCTGCTTCCAGGTCACCACCGGCGGGAACGCTTTTTTGCTCCACTCCTCGATGTACAGGTGCGCTTTGCCGGTCGACGTGAGGAACTTACCGTCTTTAAACGGGATCCAGTCATCCTCGACAGGACATACCGGCCCCTTTTTCAGCATGTCGCGGGTGATGCCTGAACCTTTCAGACAGGTGTCGATATAGTGCTCAATCGGCTGATTAAAGACCTCGCCAAAACCAAAGCGCTCGGCCAGACGGGCAAAAATCCAGTAATCGGGTTTGGCTTCTCCCGGCGGTTCCACCGCTTTTTCCATCAGTTGCACATAGTGGCTGCGCACGCCCGCCATAAGGCTGACATCCTCAAAAATGGTCGTGACGGGAAGCACCAGATCGGCATACAGCACGGACGAGCTCATCAGGTTGTCAGCAACCACCACAAAGGGCACTTTTTTAAAAGCCTCTCTGACCTGGTTGGTATTGGGCAACTGGGTCATCGCGCCCAGCGTCATGTTCCACCAGAACTTAATGGAATGCGGTTTTTCGTGAGCGACCCAGTCGCCGATTTTGGCAATCGGAATGGGTGGGATTTTGGCAACATTCGGCGCGGGAGGAACAATGGGCGAGAATTTTGCCATCTGTCTGACGCCGCCAGCATCGCAAACGCCAGCCCCGGCTTTGCCAATATTGCCGGTGATCAGCGCCAGATAGAACTGGCTCGCGGCAACGTAAGTACCAAATTCGGTTCTCTGTGCCCCGGACATGTTCTGCACAATCATCGCCGGTTGTGTTGAGGCGTAATCTCGCGCCAGACGCAGCACCGTCTGCGCGGGCACGTCGGTCTCTTCCTCCACCTTCTGCGCCGTCCAGGGTTTTGCCTGCACCCAGACGTTATCCAGCACGGTAGTGAACTCGCTGTTGGCGGGCAACTCATCACCGAGCAGTGCCGGTATCACGCCGGGGGCATCATGCCGTTTCAGGGTCTGGCTTTGGGTATCAAACACCAGGTAACTGTCCGCGTCCTTAGGATCGGCCCGCATCAGTTGCTGCTGTGAATCCACCAGGTAGACCGCCCCGGTATGCGCCCGCAGGAAATCGGCGTCATAGCGTTTTTCCTGCATGATAATGTTGATCATCCCTAGCGCCAGAGCAATGTCGGTGCCGGGTACGATCGGCACCCACTCGTCGGCTTTGGCCGCCGTTTCGTTAAACCGCGGGTCGATCACCACCAGTCGTGCGCCGTTTCTCTGCGCCTGCGAATAGTTTTTAAAATAGGCATGCATAGTGACTGCCGGATTATTCCCCCAGCAGAGGATGTAGCGACTGTCCGCAATGGTGTCGCGGGTATCGGCATAGCGCAGACCAACCATCGGCATCATGGCAGCGGTCACCGCCGCGCAGCATAGCGAACCTGCGGTTTTGGTACTGCCGCCGAGATAATCGAAGAAGGCTTTGCCCATATCATTCTTGATGGAGTCCATGTTCCCCGACGCAGCGGTGAGCAGTAAGCCTTTATTCCCCTCAGTGGCAATGGTTTCCCGGATGTTCTTTTCAATGAGATCGAGTGCTGCGTCCCAACTAATCGGCTGAAATTTCCCCTCGCCTTTTTCCCCTATGCGCAGCAGCGGTTGCGTCAGGCGTAACGGGTGATAGACCCATTTGGTGCGGCTAATTCCCCGCAAACAGCACTTCACATTGAAGCCCTTCGTCGCTTCAATTTTCATTAAGCGGTCTTTCCAGACGTACGCCGTCAGGTTGCAGTGCAGACACTCCATTGCGCAGGTCGAGCGAAACGTCTGGTAATCCGTTTGCTTAAGACGAACCCGGGGCAACGGTGAACCGTTGGCCTGGCGGAGCGTCAGAAACGTTGGCAGCAGTGACGACAGCCCTACTACGCCGAGCCCTTTTAGCAGGGTTCTTCTTTTTAAATGAATATTGCTCAATGCGTCCATGTTCTTGCCTCTAAAAAAGTTCATTATTAGTTAACCCGGGTTCACCAATAATTAACTTGAGAGAGGTCAAGATCGCCCCATTTAGGCGTAACGGTCTTTTTAAATTGCGAAGACAGTCAGGATTTCTGCCGCAATGGTATAATCGTGGAGAATTATTCAAGAGAACGCATATGGCTGAAACATCACAAGGGGTCAATTCGGTTGATATCGCCGTCAACATTCTGACGTTTGTTGCCAGTCAAAACGGTCAGGCGCGGGCCATCGATATCGCCGCGGGATGCAACCTGTCCAAGAGTCGTTTACACAAGTATCTGGTCTCACTGTGTCGAACCGGCATGCTGGGGCAAAACGAAAAAGGACTCTACTGTCTTGGATCGACCCTTTTGCAGATAGCGGGCAATCCAACGACAGCGCGCGATCCGGTCAGTGAGCTCAATGCGGTGCTGATCGCCTTTCGCGATACCTTTAACCATTCCACCGGCGTCGTGGTTGCGACGGACGGCGGATTAGTACTGAAGCACTACAACCGCAGCTTCCGTAATGTGGATATCGATTTTCTGCCCAATACCCCCGTTCCGCTTCACGCCAGTTCGGCAGGCCAGGTGTTCATGAGTTTTTCCGGCTACCAGCCGCAGAATCAGGCGCAGGAACAACTGATTGCACAGATACAGTCTCAGGGCTATGCGGTGCGCCACAATCCAACGCAGGGGATCCCAGGCGCACAGTCGATTGCCTGTCCGCTACGCAATGAAAAAGGAGATCTGGTGGCGATTGCCGTGACGATGGGGTTCTTCAGTACAGACGTCATCCCGCAGATTGCCGGGCAGTTAGTGAGAAGCGTCGCGGCGCTTCATCCACAGGAGTAAGTTTCCCCCGGCGCGGATGGCCGGGGGAAATCGCGGTTACGGGCGATACACCTTCACATTCTCAAAGCCCTGCTCGCGCAGATACAGCGCCTGAAGTCGGCTCATCACGCCGCGCTCGCACCACAACAGCCAGGTTTTATTCTGGTCGAGATCGCCGAATTGCGTGCTCAACTTATAGAACGGCAGTGAAACCACATCCACACCTTCCACCTTCAGCGGCTTGTCATCCTGCTCGTCGATAGCGCGGATATCCAGAATCACGTCGTTCGGGCCAAAACCGCTAACGGTTTCCACTTCCACCACGTCCTGCTGAGTCTGCTGTGCGATTTCGCGAATATCCACGTTGCTGGCTTCTTCAACCACCTTATCGAGGATGCTGAAGTCAAAATTCTCTTCTTCCGCTTCAATCTTCGCCTTGATAGCTTTCACCGTCGGGCTTTTTGAAATCACGCCGCAGTATTCCGGCATGGTGCGGGCAAAGTCTTCCGTCCCAATCTGGCGCGCCAGGTTGATGATGTGCTCTTTATCGTAAGCAATCAGCGGACGCAGAATCAGCGTATCGGAGACGTTATCGATCAGACGCAGGTTGGTCAGCGTCTGGCTGGAGACCTGACCCAGCGCTTCGCCGGTGACCAGCGCCTGCACGCCGTAGCGTTCCGCCACTTTCGACGCCGCGCGAACCATCATACGTTTGAGCACCACCCCCATCTGGCCGTCATCAACTTTCTCGAGGATCTCACCGACCACCGGCTCAAAGTTGATGGCGACAAAGCGCACGCGATGCGAGCTGCCGAAGCGGTTCCACAGATAGTGCGCTACCTGACGAACGCCGATTTCATGTGCCGCGCCGCCGAGGTTAAAGAAGCAGTAGTGAACGCGGCAGCCGCGACGCATCAGCATGTAGCTGGAAACGCCGGAGTCGAAGCCGCCGGAGATCAGCGATAGCACGTCTTCCTGAGTACCGATCGGGAAACCGCCAATCCCTTCGTAACGCCCTTTAATCAGCAGCAGACGGTCATCTTCCACTTCCAGATGGACAGTGACATCCGGGTTAGTCAGCTTCACGCGCGCCGATTCAATATGCTGGTTTAAACCGCCGCCTACGTAACGTTCTACATCGATAGAGCTAAACGCGTGTTTACCACGACGTTTAACACGCACGCAGAAAGTTTTACCTTCCAGCCGATCGCGGTATTGCACCAACGCCTTCTCGAAAATATCGTGCATGTCGGTAAACGGCACGTCTTCGACTTCGAGAATGTGGTGAATCCCAGGAATACGGGTCAGCGCGTCACGGATCGCCAGACGCTGGTTTTCATCTTTCGCGCGAACTTCGATGTTGTCCCAGTGACGGACAACGGCGAGAGTCTCATCATAGTGCTTTAAAACGTTACGAATGTTCCCGGTCAGCATTTTTATAAAGCGCAAACGCACAGATTGGCTTTTGATGGTGATTTCCGGGAACAATTTAATGATAAACTTCATGGCGGCAATGGTTCTTTAGCAAGCCAGTTACGGCTTGTATTGGAGAAAGAGTACAGCAACCCCGTTAAGCGGTTGCATCCAGGCGCGGGAGTATACCACTATCAGGCGATTCCTGTGCACATTGCGCGTTATACCCTTAATAATTCGCGTGCAGCCAACGTACAGGCCGCCTGAAGTATGATGGCGAATTTGATAATTGCTCTGAGTCCGTTACCATATCAGGGCTGAAAATACTGAGAGTCAGACATTTATTATGGCGAAGAAAAATGAGGCGCCGGTCAGCTTTGAAACGTCGCTGAACGAGCTGGAGCAAATTGTAACGCGTCTGGAAAGTGGCGATCTGCCGCTGGAAGAGGCGCTGAACGAATTCGAACGTGGCGTGCAGCTGGCACGTCAGGGTCAGGTGAAACTGCAACAGGCTGAACAGCGTGTGCAAATCCTGCTGTCTGACAATGAAGACGCATCCCCTACGCCTTTTACAGCGGATAACGAGTAAATGGATTTTTCGCAGCAGCTTCAGGCCTGTGTTGAGCAGGCCAACCAGGCGCTGAGCCGTTTTATTGCCCCACTGCCCTTTCAGAACACTCCCGTGGTCGAAACCATGCAGTATGGCGCATTATTAGGCGGTAAACGTCTGCGCCCGTTTCTGGTGTATGCAACCGGTCAGATGTTTGGTATCAGCCTGAACACGCTGGATGCCCCGGCAGCCGCCGTTGAGTGCATTCATGCGTACTCGCTGATCCATGACGATCTGCCCGCGATGGACGATGACGATCTGCGTCGTGGCCTGCCGACCTGCCACATCAAGTTTGGTGAGGCCAATGCGATTCTGGCAGGTGATGCTCTGCAAACGCTGGCATTCTCGATTATCAGCGACGCACCGATGCCAGAAGTCGCTGACCGCGATCGGATCGCGATGATTTCCGAACTGGCGAGCGCCAGCGGAATCGCCGGAATGTGCGGCGGTCAGGCGCTGGATCTCGCCGCCGAAGGTAAACAGGTGCCGCTGGAGGCGCTGGAGAAAATCCATCGTCATAAGACCGGCGCACTGATTCGCGCCGCGGTTCGCCTGGGCGCGTTAACTGCCGGAGAAAACGGCAGAAATGCCTTACCGATACTCGACAGATACGCAGAAAGTATCGGTCTGGCATTCCAGGTTCAGGATGACATTCTGGATGTGGTGGGCGATACTGCAACGTTGGGTAAACGTCAGGGTGCCGACCAGCAGCTTGGCAAAAGTACCTATCCTGCACTTCTGGGTCTTGAGCAAGCCCGAAATAAAGCCCGGGATTTAATCGCAGAGGCTCGCCAGTCGTTAAACCAACTGGCCGCACAGTCACTCGATACCTCGGCACTGGAAGCGCTAGCGGACTACATAATCCAGCGTAATAAATAATTGACTACCCTGAGCAATAAATTGCAGCGGATACACTGTAATTTGGGTAAACAAACGATGAGTCTCTGATGAGTTTTGATATAGCCAAATACCCTACCCTGGCACTGGTCGACTCCACCCTGGAGTTACGACTGCTGCCAAAAGAGAGTCTGCCGAAACTCTGCGACGAGCTGCGCCGCTATTTACTCGACAGCGTCAGCCGTTCCAGCGGACACTTCGCCTCCGGGCTGGGCACGGTCGAACTGACCGTGGCGCTGCACTATGTCTATAACACCCCGTTTGACCAACTGATCTGGGACGTGGGTCATCAGGCTTATCCGCACAAGATTTTGACCGGTCGTCGCGATAAAATCGGCACCATTCGCCAGAAAGGCGGCCTGCACCCGTTCCCGTGGCGCGGTGAAAGCGAATACGATGTCCTGAGTGTGGGTCACTCCTCAACGTCTATCAGCGCCGGAATCGGAGTGGCGGTTGCCGCCCAGAAAGAGGGTAAAGATCGCCGTACCGTCTGCGTCATTGGCGACGGGGCGATCACCGCCGGGATGGCATTTGAAGCGATGAACCACGCGGGCGATATCAAACCCGACATGCTGGTCATCCTCAACGACAACGAAATGTCGATTTCCGAAAACGTCGGCGCGCTGAACAATCACCTCGCGCAGTTGCTCTCCGGTAAGCTCTACTCTTCCCTGCGCGAAGGCGGCAAGAAGGTGTTCTCTGGCGTACCGCCGATTAAAGAACTGCTCAAGCGCACCGAAGAACATATCAAAGGCATGGTGGTGCCCGGCACGCTGTTTGAAGAGCTGGGCTTTAACTACATCGGCCCGGTCGACGGTCACGATGTGCTGGGGCTTATCACCACGCTGAAGAACATGCGCGACCTGAAAGGCCCGCAGTTCCTGCATATCATGACCAAGAAAGGCCGGGGCTATGAGCCGGCGGAAAAAGATCCGATCACCTTCCATGCGGTGCCAAAATTCGATCCGTCCAGCGGTTGTCTGCCGAAAAGCAGCGGCGGCCTGCCGAGCTATTCGAAAATCTTCGGCGACTGGCTGTGCGAAACGGCGGCGAAAGACAGCAAACTGATGGCAATCACCCCGGCCATGCGCGAAGGGTCTGGTATGGTCGAGTTCTCGCGTAAATTCCCGGACCGCTACTTTGACGTGGCGATTGCCGAGCAGCACGCGGTGACCTTTGCCGCCGGACTGGCGATTGGCGGTTACAAACCGGTGGTGGCTATCTACTCCACCTTCCTGCAACGCGCCTACGATCAGGTGCTGCATGACGTCGCAATTCAAAAGCTGCCGGTCATGTTTGCTATCGACCGTGCGGGGATCGTCGGAGCCGACGGACAAACCCACCAGGGGGCGTTCGATCTCTCCTATCTGCGCTGCATTCCGGAGATGGTCATCATGACGCCGAGCGATGAAAACGAATGCCGCCAGATGCTGTTTACCGGCTATCACTACAGCGATGGCCCAACGGCGGTGCGCTATCCGCGCGGAAATGCCGTCGGCGTTGAGCTGACGCCGCTGGAAAAACTGCCGATCGGGAAAGGCGTAGTGAAGCGTCACGGCGAAAAGGTGGCGATCCTCAACTTCGGTACCTTAATGCCGGAAGCGGCGAAAGTCGCGGAATCCCTCAACGCTACGCTTGTCGATATGCGCTTTGTGAAACCGCTGGATGAGGCGCAGATCCTTGAAATGGCGGCGCGTCATGAGGTGCTGGTGACGCTGGAAGAAAACGCCATTATGGGCGGTGCCGGTAGTGGCGTGAACGAAGTACTGATGGCGCACCGCAAACCGGTTCCGGTGCTTAACATCGGCCTGCCGGACTTCTTCATACCGCAGGGAACTCAGGACGAAGCCCGCGCCGAATTGGGTCTGGATGCCGCAGGCATTGAGGCCAAAATCAAGGCCTGGTTGGCATAATCCCCTCTTCGCTCCTGCTATGCTTAACCGATAACGAGCATAACAGGAGCGAAATAATGCAATACAACATCTTAGGAAAAACGGACCTTCGGGTTTCCCGCCTTTGTCTGGGCTGCATGACGTTCGGCGAACCGAATCGCGGCAACCACGCCTGGACGCTTCCCGAAGAGAGCAGTCGCCCTATCATCCAACGCGCCCTTGAAGGCGGCATTAACTTTTTCGATACCTCGAACAACTACTCAGCCGGCAGCAGCGAAGAGATCGTCGGTCGCGCACTGCGCGATTTCGCCCGCCGTGATGAAGTCGTCGTCGCCACCAAAGTGTTTAACCGGGTGGATGACCTGCCAGAAGGATTATCCCGCGCGCAAATTCTGCGTTCTATTGATGACAGTCTGAGACGACTGGGGATGGACTACGTCGATATCCTGCAAATTCACCGCTGGGATTACAACACGCCGATTGAAGAAACACTTGAAGCGTTAAACGATGTGGTCAAAGCCGGTAAGGCGCGCTATATCGGCGCGTCGTCAATGCATGCGTCGCAGTTTGCCCAGGCGCTGGCACTGCAAAAACAGCACGGCTGGGCGCAGTTTATTAGCATGCAGGACCACTATAACCTGATCTATCGTGAGGAAGAGCGCGAAATGCTGCCGCTGTGCTATCAGGAAGGCGTGGCGGTGATCCCGTGGAGCCCATTGGCCAGAGGACGTCTGACACGTCCGTGGGGAGAAACCACGGCACGTCTGGTCTCTGATGAAGTGGGGAAAAAGCTGTACAGCGAAAGCGACGAAAACGATGCGCAGATTGCCGCACGACTGGCAGGCGTGAGCGAAGAGCTTGGCGCGACGCGTGCTCAGGTGGCGCTGGCGTGGCTGTTAAGCAAACCGGGCATTGCCGCGCCGATTATCGGCTCATCGCGGGAAGAACAGTTGGATGAGTTGCTGAATGCCGTGGATCTCACGCTGAAACCCGAGCACATCGCCGAACTGGAAACGCCGTATAAGCCGCACCCCGTGGCCGGATATAAATAAGGAAATGAGCCCGATGGCGCTACGCTTATCGGGCCTACGAACACTGCAAACGCTGTATAAGCCGCATCCCGTGGCCGGATATAAATAAGAAAACGTGCCGGATGACGGCGTAACCGCCTTATCCGGCCTACAAAATACGGACATCATACCGGGTAGGCCGGATAAGCGCAGCGCCATCCGGCATCGTCATCAAATAACCCCAATCGGCCAGTGATGTCCGATGAAATAGAGGATCCCGGCGGAAATCACCCCGGCGACAATATCGTCCACCATGATCCCCATCCCGCCATGCACATTGCGATCGAACCAGCGGATCGGCCACGGCTTCCACATATCGAGAATACGGAAAATCACAAACCCGGCGGCGACCCACTGCCAGTCGTGGGTCGGCAACGCCATGAGCGTGATCCACATTCCGATGAACTCATCCCAGACGATGCTACCGTGATCGTGCACGCCCATGTCTTTCGCCGTTTGATGGCAAAGATAGACGCCGATACAGATCCCCAGCATCACCACCAGCGAATAGAGCTGCCATGGCAGAAAGGTCATCAGATACCAGAAGGGGATCGCCGCCAGCGATCCCATCGTACCGGGAACAATCGGGCTGAGGCCGCTGCCAAATCCGGTAGCCAGTAAATGCCACGGGTTGAGCAAATTCAGACGGCTTTTGGCGACATCTTTATGGCGTGGCAAAATGGTCATATCCTTTCCAGTCAACAGTGACAGGCTTTCCGTTGCGCATGAAATGAATCCCTTCAACATCCGCGCTCATCTGCCCGATACAGGTAAAGGGGACGCCAAGCTGGCCCATTGCCACCTCCAGCGCGCCGCGATTCAGTTCCGGTACCGTGAAGCATAATTCGTAGTCTTCGCCGCCAGACAGTGCCCAGCGCAGCGCCTGTTCGGATTCGACGTGACGAGTCATCGCGCCTGACCTGGGTAACGCATCGAGATCGACGCGCGCGCCGCAGGCGCTGGCGTTAACAATGTGCCCAAGATCGGAAATCAGCCCGTCAGAGAGATCGATCGCCGCACTGGCCAGATCGCGCAGCGCCTGGCCCTGTAAAATACGCGGCGTTGGACGCAGATGGCGTTTGAGCAGATATTCGCGGTCGGCCGCATCGGCGACCTGCAAGCGGTTCAGCAAAATTGCCAGACCCGCGGCGCTATCGCCCGGCGTACCGGTCACGTAGATCCAGTCGCCCGGCTTCGCCCCGGCGCGTTTCAGGGCGCGCCCGGCAGGAACAAAACCGTGGATACCCAACGTCATCGACAGTGGACCCCGCGTGGTGTCGCCGCCAATCAGTTGCATACCGTAGTAATTCAGGAGATCAAACAGACTGTCGCTGAAGGTTTCCAGCCAGCGTTCGTCCACCTCAGGCAAGGTGATCGCCAGCGTCAGCCACGCCGGATCGGCACCCATTGCGGCCAGATCGCTTAAGTTCACCGCCAGCGCTTTGTAGGCCAGATCGGCAGGATCAATATCAGCCAGGAAATGGTTACCCGCCACCAGCGTATCGGTGCTGATCGCCAGCGTCTGTTTATCGGGGATGTTCAGAAGTGCACAGTCGTCGCCAATACCGGTTTCGACGTCAAGACGAGAGCTTCTGACACGGTCAAAATAACGGGCAATCAGGGAAAACTCGCCGCATGCCATACGTTATGCCTCAGCAGAAAAAATGAAAAAGCCGCCAGAGGAGAGGAATCGCTTCCACTTCGCTGACGGCCTGGTGATTACTTTTTGTTGGGGCGAATCGCAGGCGCTGCTTTATCCAGAACGCCATTGACGAACTTGTGGCTGTCTTCCGCGCCGAACGTTTTCGCCAGTTCGATCGCTTCGTTAATGGCCACTTTGTATGGCACATCGCTACGTTTAGACAGCTCGAACAGCGCAATACGCAGTACGGCTTTTTCCACCTGACCCAACTCTTCCAGCAGACGAGACAGATAGGGTTTCATTAAACCATCCAGGTACGCGCTGTTAGTCGCCACCCCGGACAGCAGTTCACGGAAGTACATGACGTCAACATCTTTCACGTCCTGTTCTGCCAGGAACTGGTATTCAACATCAGCGATGTCGTTCTGGGACAACTGCCAGGAGTAGAGCGCCTGAACGGCACACTCACGGGCGCGGCGACGAGCAGCAGGTTTCACGGATTTCCCCTTACAAAAATCAGGCCTTAATGGCTTTCAATACATTAATCATTTCAAGTGCGGTCAGTGCAGCTTCCGCGCCTTTGTTGCCAGCTTTGGTACCAGCACGTTCGATAGCTTGTTCAATGCTTTCGGTGGTCAGGACGCCAAAGGCGACCGGAATTTCGCTGTCCTGAGCGACATGCGCCAGGCCATAGCTTGCACCGCCAGCGACATATTCGAAGTGAGCTGTGCCGCCACGGATTACCGTGCCCAGCGCAATCACCGCGTCATATTTACCGGTTTTCGCCAATGCGCCCGCTGCCAGCGGCAGTTCATAGGCACCAGGGACCCAAACGACGGTAATGTTTTCATCTTTGACCTGACCAATGCGTTTCAGGGCGTCAATCGCACCTTCCAGCAGGCTGTCATTGATAAAGTTGTTGAAACGCGCAATGGTGATGGCGACGCGAGCGTCCGGAGTAGCAACGTTAGCTTCAATAATGTTCATATTCTTCCTTCGGGTTCGATATGGCCCCGTAAGGGGGGCGGATTTTATCATAATATTCTGTGCGCTGCTTCCTCTAATTAGGAAAGCCTCACGCAGGGGTTAAATGCAGGCAAACGTCCGGGCCCACCTGGCGTATCTCATTGAATTTGAAATGGGGGGCGTCAGCCAGTTTCTCAAGCCCTGGCAACACACATAATCCCCTGGCATCACTGCCTAACAGTGTAGGCGCAAGATAAACGATAAGCTCGTCAACCACGCCGGCCTGCAAGAGCGCGCCGGCAAGCGTAGGCCCGGCCTCCACCCACAGACTGTTAATCTGCTGTTTGCCCAGCAGCATCATCAGCACCACCAGATCCAGATGACCGTTATGCTCCGGCACCATAATCGTGCGAACCGAATCGGGCCAGGCGCGCCCGTCTTCTTTCGTGCGCGCAATCCAGGTTTCTCCTGGCTGCTGAACCAAACGGTGTTCCGGCGTCACGCGGTTCTGACTGTCGATAACCATTCGCACCGGCTGGCGCAGGGCATCCTGTGGGTAAACCGCCTGCGTCGCCTCGCCCAGTTCCGACCAGCGCACGGTGAGCTGCGGGTCGTCTGCCAGCACCGTCGCGCTGCTGGTCAAAATAGCGTGGCTTTGCGCACGCAGACGCTGAACATCGCGTCGCGCCTGCGGCGACGTTATCCACTGGCTTTCGCCGCTGGCCATCGCCGTGCGACCGTCCAGCGAAGCGCCGAGCTTCAGTTGCACATACGGAAACCCGGTGCGCATCCGTTTAAGAAAACCTTTATTTAACGCTTCGACTTCGCTCATCATCAGCCCGTGGCTGACCTCGATCCCCGCCTGTTGCAGGCGATACAACCCGCGTCCCGCTACTTGCGGATTGGGGTCCTGCATCGCCGCAACCACACGGGAGACACCAGCGGCGATCAGCGCGTCGCAACACGGCGGCGTGCGGCCATGATGGCTGCACGGTTCAAGCGTGACGTACGCGGTGGCCCCTTTGGCCTTTTCGCCAGCCATACGCAGGGCATGTACTTCCGCATGCGGTTCACCGGCACGGTGATGATAGCCTTCGCCGACAACTTCGCCTTGATTGACGATCACACAGCCGACGTTAGGGTTGGGATGGGTGGTAAACCGCCCGCGCTGCGCCAGCTTCAGCGCTCGCGCCATGTATAACTCATCCTGCATGGCTTAATCCTGTAGGCGAGCGATCTCTTCGCCAAATTCTTTGATATCTTCGAAGCTGCGGTAAACTGAGGCAAAGCGGATGTAGGCGACCTTATCGAGTTTTTTCAATTGTTCCATCACCAGATTGCCAATCATTTTACTGGGGACTTCACGCTCGCCGGTGGCGCGCAGCTGCGACTTAATGTGATTCAACGCCATTTCGACGTCGTCGGAACTCACGGGACGCTTTTCCAGCGCGCGTTGCATTCCGCTGCGCAGCTTTTCTTCATTAAACGGTTCGCGCACGTCGTTGCTTTTTACAACGCGTGGCATCACCAGTTCCGCCACTTCAAACGTGGTGAAACGTTCATTACAAACCAGACACTGCCGACGGCGGCGTACTGAAGAGCCCTCGCCCACAAGACGAGAGTCAATTACCTTAGTGTCTACGGCGAAACAGAATGGGCAATGCATACGGCGTCCTGACCAGGTGGTTAACAGAAATCTATTTTAACCTGAACTGACGTGACAACAAAGGCGCAACGCTTTTGAGACAATGGATCGATGTCTTTGTCCCTTTTACGATCTACCATTAGGTCATCGCCACAATTCAGGAAATAAGAGAGATGACAAGACGTTACCTAAGAATTCTCCTGGTGGGAAGCCTCTTTAGTTTGAGCGCCTGCGCGCAACAAAGCGAAGTGCGCCAGATGCATCAAAGCGTTTCGACGCTCAATAAAGAGATGAACCAGCTTAATCAGGAAACCGTGAAGATTACCCAGCAAAACAGTCTGAACGTCAAATCAAGCAGCGGCGTTTATCTGCTACCGGGTTCCAATACGCCAGCGCGTCTGAACAGCCAGATCGGTACCCTGCGCATGTCGCTTATCAACATTGCGCCAAACGCGGCTGGCACTCGAGTGACGCTGCGTATTCAGGGTGAGTCAAACGATCCGCTGCCAGCGTTTAGCGGCACCGTTGAGTATGGGCAAATTCAGGGAACAACTGACAATTATCAGGAAGTGAATGTCCAGAATCAGTTGATCAATGCCCCGGCCAGCGTGCTGGCGCCAAGCGATGTAGACATCCCGCTACAGTTGAATGGCATAACCCCCGATCGGTTAGGATTCGTTCGTATTCACGACATCCAGCCTGTTACGCAATAAACCTTCCTGCGGAACGTTTTGTGCGTTCCGCAACATCCATCCCCTACCTTTTGTTACTCCTCTGACATCCACGTCGTTTTTTGTCAACGTTGGCAATCGGCATGAAAGTCAGTACAATCGCCGCGCTAAAGTACGCAAACGTGAACGCAATCGATTACGTAAATGATAGAACTGTGAAACAAGACATATTTTTGTGAGCAATGATTTCTATAATAGGCTCGCAGAAACACGAAATATTCAGAAACGCTATTTGCGCCTTTTTCACTCCCGTCAGGGATTTCAAACAGTGGCATACAATATGAAAAAAACATTACTTGCAGCCGGTGCCGTGCTCGCGCTCTCCTCGTCATTCGCCGTCAACGCTGCGGAAAATGATAAACCGCAGTATCTTTCCGACTGGTGGCACCAGAGCGTCAACGTCGTCGGGAGCTACCACACCCGTTTCGGACCGCAGATCCGTAACGATACCTATCTGGAATATGAAGCTTTCGCGAAAAAAGACTGGTTCGACTTCTATGGCTACATGGATGCGCCGGTATTCTTCGGCGGTAACACCGACGCGAAAGGGATCTGGAACCACGGTTCTCCGCTGTTTATGGAAATCGAACCGCGTTTCTCCATCGACAAACTGACCGGTGCTGACCTGAGCTTCGGTCCGTTTAAAGAGTGGTACTTCGCCAACAACTACATCTACGACATGGGTCGTAACAAAGATGGCCGTCAGAGCACCTGGTACATGGGTCTGGGTACGGATATCGATACCGGCCTGCCGATGAGCCTGTCTCTGAACGTGTACGCCAAGTACCAGTGGCAGAACTACGGCGCAGCAAACGAAAACGAATGGGACGGCTACCGTTTCAAAGTGAAATACTTCGTGCCGATTACCGAACTGTGGGGCGGTAACCTGAGCTACATCGGCTTCACCAACTTTGACTGGGGTTCCGATCTGGGCGACAACGACTTCTCCGATCTGAACGGCAATAAAGCGCGTACCAACGACTCCATCGCCTCCAGCCATATTCTGGCGCTGAACTACGACCACTGGCACTACTCGGTTGTGGCGCGTTACTGGCATAACGGTGGTCAATGGAACGACGACGCTGAGCTGAACTTCGGTAAAGGCAACTTCAACGTTCGCTCTACCGGTTGGGGTGGTTACCTGGTTGTCGGTTACAACTTCTGATAACGTCGCTTCCCCTGCAAAAGCCAGCCTGACCGCTGGCTTTTTTATGCGTGCGTTTCGTCGCGGATTTTACGTAAAAAATCACTGAGCGAACGGTCAGCGCGCTCGCAAAATCGCCTGTCGAGCGGCGTGATGCTTAAACAACGATCGACACGAAAACAGCGATAGTCTTCGCGCCGCTCGCACCAGGCCACCAACAGCCAGAACTTCCCTTCGAAGAAGATCCCTAACGGTTGCACATCCCGCCAGGAAAGTTGCCCCGCTTCGTCGCGGTAATGCAGTGCCAGCACCTGCTGAGCGGTCACCGCCCGGTGGATCACATCGAACGCGCTGCGTGAATGCAGTTGTCTGCCAAAGTCCGGCGCGAAGATGCGCGCCTGCTCGGCTTTGCGCCGGCTTTCTTCCGGCAATATCGCCAGCACCTTTTCCTGCGCTGACTCCAGTTCTCTGGAGAGCAAATCGCCGCCCCAGGTGTGCAGCAGACGAATGGCGGCAATCAGCGCTTCAGACTCCCGGTGCGTCAACATCAGCGGCGGGAGATCAAACCCCGCCATCAGACGATAACCGCTCCCCGCCTCCCCTTCGACAGGCACGCCAGAGAGCGAGAGGTCACGGATATCACGATAGATAGTCCTCTGTGAAACCTCCAGCCGCTCCGCCAGCAGCGCTGCCGTTGTCAGCCGCCTGCCACGCAGGATCTGTACTATCTGGAACAAGCGGTCAGCGCGACGGGTCATAATTGCTCTCTGTGATTAAGCCGGTTGATGTAAACCCACACGGTTACCTTCGCTGTCGGTAAACAGCGCAATGGTGCCGATCCCTTTACCGAGATCGTGCGGGCCAAACACGCATTTTCCACCCGCGCTGGCAACGCGATCCAGCGTGGCATTGAGATCCCCGGTATGCAGATAAATAATCGCCCCCTGCAATGAAGGTGTAATGCCGTCAAACTTCGCCAGCGCACCGCCGGTAGCCGGTTCGTCATACGGGAAAACCGCCAGATCGGCGACGTCCATTTTTTCACGACGCAGCGACAGCCCCATGACCGGCTCGTAAAACGCAATCGCGCGTTCCATATCCGTAACGGGAATTTCAAACCAATTGATAATGCTTTTCATCGTTCCTCCTGCCTGTGTGGGTAAATTCAGGAAGAGGATAAAACAGGGCTCCTGACAGCATAGTGTCAGTAGGGTTTGCGGAACAAGAGAAAGGTAGAAAAGAAAAATCCCGATCGAATGACCGGGATTTTACGCATTGGCTGAACGTCAGTTTACGGCAGAATAGACGGCTGGTCCGCCCCTTCTTTCTCGACTTTCTGCTGCAGCATATGCTCACGCTTCATGCCGAGCTTCAGCGCCAGCGCCGATGCCACGTAAATGGATGACGCCGTACCGATGGACACCCCGATCAGCATGGTCAGCGAGAAGCCTTCCAGCACCGGACCACCGAACAGGAACAGCATCAGGATTACCATTAACGTCGTACCAGAGGTAATCAACGTACGATGCAGCGTCTGGGTCAGTGACACGTTAAAGATTTCATAAGGCGTCCCGCGACGAATTTTGCGGAAGTTTTCACGAATACGGTCAGAAACCACGATGCTGTCGTTAAGCGAGTAACCGATAACGGACATCAGCGATGCCACAATAGTCAGGTCAATCTCGATATGGAATAACGACAGGATCCCCAGTGTGATGATGACGTCGTGCGCCAGCGCGATAACAACGCCTGCCGCCAGTCGCCATTCAAAACGGATCCCGACGTAGACCAGGATTGAGATCAGCGCCGCCAGCAGCGCCATCGCACCGGTTTGCGCCAGATCGGCACCCACGCTCGGTCCGACGAATTCAATGCGCTTCACTGCTGCGTTCTGGTTGGTGGATTCGTTAATCACACTCAACACTTTGCTACCCAGCACCTGACCGCCGTTTGCCCCTTCGGTCGGCGGCATACGCACCATGATGTCGTGGCTGCTGCCGAAGTTCTGTAAAAGCGGATCAACAAAGCCCGCTTTTTCCAGTGCGTCGCGCATCACGTCCATCTCAGCCGGTTTTTCCAGCGTGATTTCAATCACCGTACCACCGGTGAAATCGAGACCCCAGTTAAAGCCGCGCACGCCCATCACGATGATGGCCAACACCAGCAGCAGACCTGAGATGCCGAAAGCCCAGTAGTCCCAGCGCATAAAGTCGATGACTTTACGGCCGTGGTTCAATTGTTCAACAGTATATTCCTGTGCCACTTCGCACTCCTCAGATTGACAGCTTTTTGACGCGCTTGCCGCCATACAACAGGTTTACGATGGCACGAGTACCGACGATCGCGGTAAACATCGACGTCGCCACACCGATACCGGTAGTAATCGCGAACCCTTTAATTGCCCCGGTGCCGACGGCGTACAGGATGATGACCTTAATCAGCGTCGTAATGTTCGCATCAAAGATGGAACTGAACGCGCCCGCATACCCTTCGTTGATCGCCTGCTGCACCGTACGTCCGTTACTCAACTCTTCTTTGATACGTTCGTTGATCAGGACGTTCGCATCGACGGCGACGGCAAGGGTTAAGACGATCCCCGCAATCCCCGGCATACTCAGCGTTGCCCCCGGCAGCAGCGACATAATGCCGACAATCAGCACCAGGTTAGCAACCAGCGCGCTGGTCGCAATCAGACCAAATTTTTTGTAGAACAGAATCATGAACAGAATGGACACGGCCAGACCGGCCAGACACGCTTCCAGACCCTGCTTGATGTTCTGCATCCCCAGAGTTGGACCGATGGTCCGTTCTTCAACAATCTGAATCGGCGCAATCAGCGCACCGGCACGCAGCAGCAGAGAGAGCTGACGCGCTTCGTTCGGGTTGTTGATCCCGGTAATACGGAAGCTGTTACCCAGACGAGACTGGATGTTGGCGATGTTAATCACCTCTTCCTGTTTCACCAGTACCGCACGACCGTTCGCATCTTTTTTACCGCTGTCTTTATACTCCACAAACAGGGTCGCCATCGGTTTACCGATGTTGTCCTTAGTGAAGTTAGACATGATGTTGCCACCTGCGCTATCCAGCGAGATGTTCACCTGCGGTTGGTTGTATTCGTCCTGGCTTGAAGTGGAGTCAGTGATGTGGTCACCGGTCAGGATCACGCGTTTGTACAGCACGACTGGCTGACCTTCGCGCGACTGTTTCACTTCGGAATCGCCCGGTACGCGACCAGAGGCCGCCGCAGACTGATCAACGTTAGTGTTGACCAGACGGAACTCCAGCGTTGCCGTCGCGCCGAGAATCTCTTTCGCACGCGCCGTGTCCTGAATACCCGGCAGTTCGACCACGATACGATCCGCGCCCTGGCGTTGTACCACCGGTTCGGCAACGCCCAACTGGTTCACACGGTTACGCAGGATGTTGATGTTCTGTTGTACCGCGTATTCACGCGCTTCGCTCAGACGGGCATCGGTCATCACCGCACGCAGCGCATTGCTGCCCTGGCTTGTGATAACCAGATCCAGGTGACGCTTGCTGAGGTAAGCAATCGCTTTATCACGCGCACTGGCATCACGGAAGTTAATGCTCAGACCGTAATTGTCTTCTTTACGAACGGTGGTATACGGGATGCCTTCTGTACGCAGATCGCTGCGCAGGCTGTCGATATTTTGTTCCTGGAGTTTACCCAGCGCGGTATCCATATCCACTTCCATCAGGAAGTGAACGCCGCCACGCAGGTCAAGACCGAGTTTCATCGGTTCTGCTTTGATGGCCGCTAACCAGCGCGGGGTTGCCGGAGCAAGGTTAAGCGCCACGACGTATTTATCACCCAGCACGTCCACCAGCGCTTCACGTGCGCGCAGTTGGGTATCGGTGGTGTCGAAGCGCGCAAGAATCGCGCCCTCTTCCAGTGCCACAGACTTAGCGGTAATTTTTTCTTGTTGTAACGTATTCTGGACCTGGATCAGCGTTTGCTCACTGGCGGCGACACCGCGCGCGCCAGTGATTTGAACGGCCGGATCCTCACCATACAGGTTGGGAAGCGCATACAGCAGACCGACGACAATAACGACGATCAGCATGATGTACTTCCACAAAGGATAACGGTTTAACACGGCAGTTCCCTTAGGGAAAAGTTACTATTACAGCGCCTTCATGGTGCCTTTCGGCAGAACGGCAGCTACGAAGTCACGCTTGATAACCACTTCAGTGGTATCGTTCAGTGCGATAGCGATGTAACCAGATTCTGCAACTTTGGTTACTCGACCTACCAGGCCACCGTTAGTCAGGACTTCATCACCTTTCGCGATGGAGGCCATCAGATTTTTATGCTCTTTGGTGCGCTTCTGCTGTGGGCGCAGGATCATGAAATAGAAAATCAGACCAAACACCACCAGCATCAGAATCAGAGACATCGGGCTGCCCTGCGCCGGAGCACCTGTTGCCGCTACCGCATCAGAAATAAAAAAGCTCATTCAAATTCCCTCATTATTAAAATTAATCAACGTTCAAAGGTGGAACCGGTCGACCCTGACGTTGGTAAAACTCGGTCACGAAGCCCTCTAATTTACCCTCTTCAATAGCCTTGCGTAAACCCGCCATCAAACGCTGGTAGTAACGCAGGTTATGAATCGTGTTGAGTCGCGCGCCCAATATTTCGTTGCAACGATCAAGATGATGCAAGTAGGCACGTGAATAATTGCGACAGGTGTAGCAATCACACTCAGCATCGAGTGGGCCGGTATCGCTCTTATACTTCGCATTGCGAATTTTGACCACGCCATCCGTCACGAACAGGTGACCATTACGGGCATTGCGGGTTGGCATCACACAGTCGAACATGTCAATGCCGCGACGCACACCTTCAACCAGATCTTCTGGTTTACCGACGCCCATCAGGTAACGCGGTTTATCTGCCGGAATTTGTGGGCAAACATGCTCCAGAATACGGTGCATGTCCTCTTTGGGCTCGCCCACAGCCAAACCGCCGACAGCGTAGCCATCAAAGCCAATCTCTACCAGACCTTTCACAGAGATATCACGTAAATCTTCGTAAACGCTGCCCTGAATGATGCCGAAAAGCGCATTTTTATTGCCCAGGCCGTCAAAACGGTCGCGACTACGCTTCGCCCAGCGCAGTGACATCTCCATCGATCGTTTAGCATAGTCCCAGTCCGCCGGGTACGGCGTGCATTCGTCAAAAATCATGACAATATCGGAACCGAGATCGTACTGAATCTCCATCGACTTTTCTGGATCGAGGAAAATCGGATCGCCGTTGATCGGGTTGCGGAAGTGCACGCCCTGTTCGGTTATCTTACGAATATCCCCCAGGCTGAAGACCTGGAAACCACCGGAGTCGGTCAGAATCGGGCCTTTCCACTGCATAAAGTCATGCAGATCGCCGTGCAGTTTCATGATCTCCTGACCAGGACGCAGCCAGAGATGGAAGGTATTACCGAGGATAATTTGCGCGCCGGTCGCTTCAACTTCTTCCGGCGTCATGCCTTTAACGGTGCCGTAGGTCCCTACGGGCATAAAAGCAGGCGTTTCCACTACGCCACGATCAAACACCAGGCGGCCACGGCGGGCACGTCCGTCGGTGGTATCCAGTTCGAATTTCATTTGTTCTCCAGTACGTCAGAAAAACAGTCCAACGTGTCAACCAGCGCTGCGGATTTATTCCCCAACGCGTTCATTCAAAGCTTGCGGATTGTACGTGATAAACATCGCGTCTCCGTAGCTAAAAAAGCGATAATTTTGTTCTACCGCCGCCTTGTAGGCATTCATCGTATGCTGATAACCAGCAAACGCCGAGACCAGCATAATCAATGTCGACTCAGGCAAATGGAAGTTGGTCACCAATGCATCAATCACGTTGTATTGATAACCTGGGTAGATGAAGATTTGTGTGTCGCCAAAGAACGGTTCAATGAGCGCGTTCTTTGCTGCCTGCGCTGCGCTCTCCAGAGAACGTACCGAGGTCGTGCCCACCGCAATCACCCGATTTCCGCGCGCTTTCGCCGCCAGCACCGCGTCCACCACCTCTTGCGGCACTTCCGCATACTCAGAGTGCATGATGTGATCTTCAATGGTATCCACACGCACCGGCTGGAACGTCCCCGCGCCGACGTGCAGCGTCACAAACGCCATCTCAACACCTTTCTCGCGCAGTTTGTTCAGCAGCGGTTCGTCAAAGTGCAGGCCTGCGGTCGGCGCGGCTACGGCGCCGGGTTTTTCGCTGTACACCGTCTGGTAAAGCTCACGGTCGGCGTCTTCATCCGGACGGTCGATGTACGGCGGCAGCGGCATATGACCGATAGCATTGAGAATATCCAGAACCGGACGCGCGTCGTTAAATTCGACTTCAAACAGCGCGCCGTGGCGGGCCGTCATCGTCGCATTGATACTTTCATCATCGCCAAGCAGGAGTTCTGCGCCCGGTTTCGGCGCTTTGGAGGCGCGAATATGCGCGAGGATACGTTTATCATCCAGCATGCGCTCAACGAGAACTTCAATCTTGCCGCCGCTGGCTTTACGACCAAACAGACGTGCCGGGATCACACGGGTATTATTAAAGACCAGCAGATCGCCAGGGTTGAGCTTATCGAGCAGATCGGTGAAAGTACCATGCGTCAGCGCGCCCGTCGGCCCGTCCAGCGACAGCAAACGGCAGCTACTGCGTTCCGGCTGTGGGTAGTGGGCAATCAGGGATTCGGGTAATTCAAAGGAAAAATCGGTAACGCGCATGACACTGACTCGGACTAAAATAAGAGGCGGGTAGTCTAGTGCCGGGGCGCTCTCCCTGCAACCTTTACCCCGCAGTAGAGTTATAATACTCTAAATAATTCATGTTGCAGGACAAGGCACTTGTGCCTTGAACAGCGCTTGCGCTGACCCCGCAGGGGCGAGGCCGCAGGCCGAGTAACGCGGCAACTGAGAGAATGCCCGGGAGCTTAGTAAACTAAGTGACCGGGAAGAACGAAGGAAGCCAACACACCTGCAACCTGAAGTATGACGAGTATTATGAATTTTCTAGCTCACCTGCACCTTGCACATCTCGCTGACAGCTCACTTTCCGGCAATCTGCTGGCCGATTTTGTGCGGGGAAATCCGCAATCGAACTTTGCGCCTGATGTGGTGGACGGTATTTTTATGCATCGTCGAATCGATGTGATGACCGACAACCTGCCGGAGGTCCGCGAGGCGCGCGACTGGTTTCGCAGCGAAACGCGTCGCGTCGCACCCATCACGCTCGACGTGATGTGGGATCATTTTCTCTCACGCCACTGGGCGCAACTCTCCCCGGACTTCCCCTTACAGGCCTTTGTGCGTTACGCCCATGCCGAGGTCAAGATTATTCTGCCGGAATCACCCCCGCGTTTTGTGAATCTGAATAACTACCTGTGGTCGGAAAAATGGCTGGAGCGTTACCGTGATATGGACTTCATACAGGATGTCCTTAATGGGATGGCCAGTCGCCGCCCCCGCCTTGATGCCCTTCGCGACTCCTGGTACGACCTGGATACCCACTACGATGCCCTGGAAGCGCGCTTCTGGCAGTTTTATCCGCGCATGATGGAGCAGGCGAAAAACAAGCAGCTTTAATTTACACGTCATCCTTCAAACTGCCTCTGCGTCGGCTGCGTCGGCTCCCCCCCGTCACTTACTTGAGTAAGCACCTGGGGGTTCTCAGACTTGCCGCCTTGATGCAACTTGAATGATTTTGTGTATAGAAGCCAGATTGATAGGCAAAAGCTCACTGAACGATTGTCAGCGCCTCTTTGTCTTATTCGCCATCACCTTCTATACTGGCCCGCGTTGCGTTCCAAAACCCCTTAACTTTGCAGGAGAATAATATGGTACTGGTGACTCGTCAGGCTCCGGATTTCACAGCAGCTGCGGTACTCGGTAGCGGTGAGATTGTTGAAAACTTCAATTTCAAACAGCACACCAACGGCAAAACGACCGTTCTGTTCTTCTGGCCGATGGACTTCACTTTCGTTTGCCCGTCTGAACTGATCGCGTTCGACAAACGTTACGAAGAATTCCAGAAGCGCGGCGTTGAAGTGGTTGGCGTTTCTTTTGACTCCGAATTCGTCCACAACGCATGGCGTAACACCCCTGTCGACAAAGGCGGCATCGGTGCAGTGAAATACGCAATGGTTGCTGACGTTAAGCGTGAAATTCAGAAAGCCTACGGCATCGAGCACCCGGAAGCGGGCGTTGCGCTGCGTGGTTCTTTCCTGATCGACGCAAACGGCGTGGTTCGCCACCAGGTCGTTAACGACCTGCCGCTGGGTCGTAACATCGACGAAATGCTGCGTATGGTTGATGCGCTGCAGTTCCACGAAGAGCACGGCGAAGTTTGCCCGGCACAGTGGGAAAAAGGTAAAGAAGGTATGAACGCCTCTCCGGACGGCGTTGCAAAATACCTGACCGAAAACGTCTCCAACCTGTAATCGATATGAATTAAAGAAAAGGCTCGCCACGGCGAGCCTTTTTTGTTTTCTGACCGCCAGGCCTTACCTTCTCGCAACACCTTTTTAACCCATCGTCCTACAAATATTGATATCGTAAATGACTAAAATCGCCATTCGGCCTGATTTTTGCCAACTCGTTCAAACTTTGTGAAAAAAACACCCCATTATTTGTGATTAAGACCACATTACTTCATTTTAAATTCAGACATTTGACGGCTTATCTTTACTTTCCGTTTCTTCCGCGCAAAAAGGAATCAACGCAACTCATTGATATAAAACAATATAAAAAATAATCCGTTTGTCGATAAAATAATTCCAACGTTCCTCTGGTGTGATCGACTTCAACATTTAAAAATCCATATGTGATCTGACCCATAATTTTTGTTGATATATTTGGCCATGATCGAGTTCAGAAATATGAACGCATTAAGGATCGGATGATGGACATTATTTTTAACCCTGGACTGATTACGCTTAAGCAGAATATTTCCAGCCCCGAACAGGCTATCGAATTGGCGGGCTCATTACTGGTCCGGCAAAATATCTGTCGCCCGGAATATGTCGGTGAAATGGTTAAGGTCTACCGGGATTTCGGTTCCGCCATTGTTATCGACTCAGGCCTGGCGATGCCCCATGCCCGGCCAGAAAAAGGCGCATTGCTAACCGGATTTTCTTTAGTCACCAGTCAACAACCGATCGCCTTTGGTCATGAGGAGTTTGATCCGGTTTATGTCATCATCGCCATCGCTGGCGCGGATGCCGATAGTCATATAAGAATGATCCAACTGATAGCCTCGCTGATTGAGTCCGATATCGTGACCTTTCTTCAACAGGAGAATGACATTAATTCAGTATTACATTTCATCCAAAAACAAATGGAGTAGTCATTATGTTAGTTATCAGAACGGTTTGTGGTAACGGTATTGGCAGTTCATTAATGGCTGCGAATAATGTCAAAAAAATATGTGATGAATTAGGCATCAAAGCCGACGTTGCTTCCGTTGATTTCGCAAACGCCGTAGGAGAAAAAGCCGATCTTTATGTCACGATCAAAGAGCTGGCAAACCAGTTTCCTGCGCACTGTAACGTCGCCATTATTCGTAGCTACGTGCACAAAGCGAAAATTGCTGAAGATATTACCGAAGCACTCACCAAAATTGCTGCAACTCACTCTTAATCATTATTGAGGGAACGATCATGCAGGCTATTCTTAGTTTCTTATCAGAAATATTTAGCCAACCCGCATTCCTGATGGGGATTATCGCATTTGTCGGTTTAGTGGCGCTGCGCTCCCCGGGGAATAAATTGCTCACCGGTACCTTAAAGCCTATTTTAGGGTATTTAATGTTAAGTGCAGGTGCTGGTGTTATCGTTGCCAACCTGAACCCGCTTGGCGGAATTATCGAAGCCGGATTTAATATTCGCGGCGTTATCCCCAACAACGAGGCCATTGTTTCCGTCGCGCAGAAGGTGCTGGGTGTGGAAACCATGAGCATTTTGCTGTTAGGCTTTATTTTTAACCTCATTATTGCTCGCTGTACTAAATACAAATATATCTTTCTGACCGGCCACCACTCTTTCTTTCTGGCGTGTCTGTTCTCTGCGGTACTACAGGCAGCAGAATTCCGCGGCTGGATGTTGGTGTTAATTGGTGGTTTCCTGCTCGGCTCATGGTCTGCCATTTCCCCGGCAATCGGTCAGCGGTATACCAAACAGGTGACTGAAGACGGTGGTATTGCGATGGGGCACTTTGGCTCCCTGGGCTATTACATCTCCGCCTGGATCGCCACGAAAACCGGTAACCCGGCAAACTCATTCGCTGATACTGAAATCTCAGAAAAGTGGGGCTTTCTGCGCGATACCACGGTTACTACCGGGATTGTGATGTTCATTATCTACTTTGTATGCAGCGCCGTCGCCGGCACTGAATATCTACGTACGATAACGGACCAGAACATGTTGATCTTCTCTATCCTTACCGGTCTGCAGTTCGCGGTTGGCGTCGCCATCGTCTACAACGGCGTGCGACTGATCCTCGGCGATCTGGTTCCGGCATTCCAGGGGATTAGCCAGAAGCTGATACCTGACTCGATCCCTGCCGTCGACTGCGCGGTCTTCTTCACCTTTAGCCCAACCGCGGTCGTCGTGGGCTTTATCAGCTCATTCGTTGGCGGTCTGGTCGGTATGCTCATGCTGGGCGGACTGGGGATGGCGCTGATTATTCCGGGCATGGTCCCGCACTTCTTCTGCGGCGGGACTTCCGGGGTATTCGCCGACAAGCTTGGCGGTAAACGCGGCTGCATCATCGCTTCCTTTATCGGCGGCATATTCCTTGCATTCCTGCCAGCCATGCTGCTTCCGGCCCTGGGTAACCTGGGTTTTGAAAACAGCACTTTCGCTGACTTTGACTTCGCGGTGTGGGGAATTATTATCGGTAACGCCTTCACCCAGTTTGGACAGATCACTATCTATCTGATTTGTCTGGCGCTTATCATCGCACTGCTGGTGCCATTCTGCTTCCGTTCGGTTCGCGTGGTCGGTGACACACTCAGCTATGAGGAGCTCACTGCGGATAAGAAAAATGAATAAGCAGTTTCATTTTTCCCTGCGGGAAGGGATCTCTTCCCGCAGCTGACAAAATAATCAGGAGTTGTTATGGCTATCTTGTCCATTGGGTTTTCATGTTTTGATCAGTTTTTCTTTTTGAACGAATGGCCGCAGGAAAATACAAAGAATTTCTGCCATGACTTTATTGAAAGTGGCGGCGGTCCGGCAGCAAACGCAGCGTGGCTACTGGGATTATGGGGCGAAGATGTTTATTACATCGGTCATCTGAACCAGGACCTTTACGGCCGGCGTATTATCGATGAGTTTGCTGAAGCGGGCGTCGATACCAGCCAGGTCGTCTTCTCAGATGAAATGATCACGCCGCTGGCATCGGTGTTGGTGAACCGTTTAACGGGGTCGCGGACGATTATTACCCGTAAAATGCAGACGCCACCGTCACTAACCTATGACCAGAAGCTCAAGCTTGACGATCTGGCTGAACGGTTGATTGCATCAGAAGAGCCAGTAACGCTATTAATTGATGGTCATGAAGCTGAAATCAGTGAGTATTTAATTAAGAAACTTCCCTCGGCGCGAGTGGTTATGGATGGCGGTTCATTGCGTGACAGTAATATTAAACTCGCGGCCTGGACCGATTACTTTGTGGTCAGCGAGCATTTTGCCCGTGACTATATGGGATACCACGCGCTGAGTACCGAAGCGGAAATTAAAGCAGCACTTATCGAGTTAAATAAAATTTGTCGCGGGGAAGCATTTATTACGCTCGGGGAAAAGGGTTGTGCACTATTAAAAAATGGGATGCTGCAAATTGTACCTGCCTGGCTGTGCAACGCCGTTGATACCACGGGGGCAGGAGATGTATTCCACGGAGCCTTTACCTACGGTGTTCATTACTCATGGCATATTGATAATATTATTTTATTTGCCAGCCTGACTGCCGCAATTTCAATAGAAAAAAAAGGCGTACGCGAATCAATGCCGGACCTTGCCGTTGTCCACAACTCGTTAAATAGCTACGAAAGAAACTTAAAGCAATATTATGGCGAGTGATTGCTTTTAATTAATATCAAGAGGTGATTATGTTAGTTTCTATGAAGGACATGCTTCAGCATGCCCTACGGGACGGTTATGCCGTAGGGCAATTCAATATCAATAATCTGGAATGGGTCGGTGCCGTATTAAGCACCGGACAACAGCTGCGCTCTCCGGTTATTTTAGGTGTTTCCGGTGGTACGGTTAAACATATGCTGGGATTAAAATGTATTCATGACATCGTGGTTAATGCGATAGATTATTTAAACATTGATATTCCGGTCGCCCTGCACCTGGATCATGGGACCACCCGCGAAGCTTGCGAAGCGGCTATCGACGCTGGATTCAGTTCCATTATGTTTGATGGTTCGCATCTGCCGTTTAACGAGAACCTGGCCATCACCCGTCATCTGGTGGAGCTGGCCCACAGTAAAGGTATTTCGGTTGAGGCGGAACTCGGCACCATCGCCGGCAGCGAAGACGGTATTGTCAATTCCGAGGTGATTTACGCCGATCCCCAGGAGTGCTACACCCTGGTCAAAGAAACCCAGGTCGATTGTCTGGCCGCCGCGCTGGGTTCAACCCATGGGCTGTATAAAGGCAAAGCAAAACTGGGATTTACGGAGATGAAAACCATTTCCGGGCTGGTACAAGTGCCTCTGGTATTGCATGGTGGTACCGGTATTGCCGACGACGACATGCGTAAAGCCATTGCCTGCGGGACAGCAAAAATTAACGTCAATACCGAAAATATGTACGCCTGGTGCCAGGAAGTGAAAGCGATATTTGCCGCCGATACCGGTCACGACGTGAATGATCCGCGTAAAGTGATCAATCAGGGGCTGAAACCGGTACGGGAGATGATTGCGCGGCGCATCGAGCTTTTTGGCTCGCAAAACCGCTACTAGACACGTGTTGCGTTATAGACTGACGTCCTGTCAGGAAGAAACCCGCCGCCGGTCACCGCCGGGGCGGGCGATATCTTGCTGATGATGGGTTCGCCATGACGAGCCTTTTAACGACTTACTGCGTGCCGTCCTTTTTGACTTCCCGCCAGATGCGCCACGCCATGAGCGCCAGCACGGCGACGCCGAGTATCAGCGCCCCCCACACGAGCACCGTTTTCCACTGGCTTTGCTGCTCAGCGGCCGACGTTGCCGTCAGTCGCGCCTCGCCGCCAAGTGCAACATCCTCCTGGGACACAGCCCCCGGCAGAGAGTCAATTTCCTGCGTTTTACGCAGCGATGCCGGGATCAGCAGATCAAGACCAATGTCCGCTTTTTGCGCAGCCCGATTTCCCCAGGCCAGCATGTAAGGCCCTTTCCCCTGCGTATTGAACACCAGTTGATAGCTGTCTCGCGCCCCGCTCAACGCAGGCATTCTCTCCGGCAGGCGGGCGTTAATGGTCGTCATCCGAACGGCCTCAACCAACTGACCGGAAAGACGAATATCCTCCGAACGCTTGCCGTTCAGGCGGTAAAGCACGGTTTTTGTCAGCGGCTGCCAGGGCGCTTTTTCAGCGCTACGCCATGACAGCGCTACTGGTAAAACCCCTTCATCGTCCAGATCGATTCTGAGCGAGGTCAGCGGCTGCGGCTGCGCCCAGTGCCAGACCGCTTCGTCATTTGACACCTTCTCTTCTTGCGCGCCGATCTCGATACGTGCGGATTCCGGTTCTCTGCTTTCGGCAATAGCGCTCACGCTGTTTATCGTCAGCGCCGGGCTTTGCGAGTCGAGGATCACCAGCAGGTAGCGATTGCCATTGGCAGAAAGCGTCAGGCTGGTGCCAATGGTGTCCATTTTCAGCCGATCGTTATCACGCGTCAGCTCCATCAACGGCGCCTCTTCCTGCACGGTCCGCCAGTAGCGTAGATCACGACTGACATAGACCGAGGCTTTCCCCTGCCAGTTGCCCGTCGGGGTATTCCAGTTCAGACGCAATTGCTCCAGGGAAAAGCTGTCTTCCATCTCCTCCGGCAGCATCAGTAAATAGCTCTGTCCGACGGTCTTAACGTCATCACTTTCCAGGTGAATTTCAATACCTGTCTTCGAGCGTAAGACAAAAGATTCCCCACTACGTCTCCCCTCCTCACGCGGCGGGACGGGTGACATATCCAGAGGAAAAAGGCGCAATGCGACCGTTTGCGGCGTAACGGGCTGGGTTTTCTGCGCCACCAGCGTAAACGGCACCGTCTCCCCGGCATGGTTAAAGACGCGTACATCGCGTAAATCCGGCCAGGCGGTCCCCTGATACACGGTTTGCGGGAGCGACACGCGATACCACGGCGATGCGCCGAGGGTTTCCAGCATAATGCCCGTTGCGTAATCCATCGGGGACTCCGTCACGTCATCACTACTGACGGCGGTTCCTGCTACGCCCAGCAGCACACTACATAATACCGCTTTCATCCATTTCATTTTTCTTCTCCAGCTTTGGGCGGTAACGGTGAAAAATACCCGACAATGAGCACCAGTATAGCCACACCGATAAACGCGACCGCACGCGCCAGGCCACCGCCGCCCGCGCTGTCCACCAGCATCAGTTTCACAATCACAATCCCTAACAATACCGCCCCGCACAGCCATTCGCGACGAGAGCGATAGCGGGTCGCGCGCAGCATCACCACCAGTGCAACCAGCATCCAGAACAGGGCAAAGCAGGTCTGAATCAGCCGTGAATCCCACAGTGATTCCATGCTCCACGCCACGTCGCCATACCAGGCCAACGCGCGCAGCAGCATACCATTCAGCCACCAGAAGCCGAGGGCCATCAGCGCAACCACAGGCCATGGGCGACATACCGAGAGTTGCACCGGGAAAAAGCGCAGGGAAGCGCGATAAAACACCATCAATCCCAGCAGCGCAAAAGCCGCCCCTTCTTCCAGCGGATTGATCAGCGGCAGATATGTCTGACGATAGACCACGCCGTCCTGCAAATTCGTCAACACTAACAGACCGACCAGCGTTGCTGCGACGGGAATCAGCGCCTGACAGGCGTACAACGCGGGCCAGACCCGGAACGGCCAGAACTGACGACGAACGGCCATCGCGACGAGGAAAATCAGTCCCCCGCCGGCCGCCATTGCTACACCGCTTCCCCAGGCTGCCATTCCCCACGGTAGATCGCGGGCAAACCAGAACAGTTCCGCCGCCAGCGCAAACAGAATTGTCCAGAAGAACGAGAGATGAACCAGTCTGGAGAGACGCGGTGGTAACGCCTCAGCATCGCGCCAGAGCAACGCCACCGCAGCCGGTAATGCCAGACACCAGGCCAGATTCTGCCAGCCTGCGGCAAAAATCTGCTGCTGGGAAATCTGATACAGCAGAGCCACCAGCATCATCGGCCACAGGAGCCATTTGCTGACATCCAGTGCCTGCCACGTCAGGCGCGCGGCGGCAAATCGCCAGCACCAGACCGACACGGCCATCAGCGCCAGCACGCCCGCCATCACCTGCGAATCGGTGGTCAACAGCCACTGCGCGGCGCCAGTGAGCGCCACGATCCAGAAGATCACGCCCCCCGCCAGCAGTCCCATGCTGCCGCGCAGATCAATCTTGCGCCACAGCCACGCACCCGCCAACCAGCAGACGCTGAGTACGGCAAAAATAAGCATCAGCGAAAGCGCAGTAGTGTTGTTCGCCTGCGCCCACAGCGCGCTGCCGAGCGCCAGCACCAGCAGCGCGGTGCCGCTGTAACTCATGCGGCGCTGCTGCTGTTGCACACCCAGCCACAAAATCCCCAATCCTTCCAGCGCCCAGGCCATGGCCGTCCACTGCGCCGACAGCGCCAGCGGGATAGCAAGGGTGGTAAACGCGCCGCCCAGCGCCAGCGCGGCCAGCACCAGCGGACGCCCCAGTGACGGATAGCGGCGTAATGCCAGCCATGACAGCACCAGATAAAAACCGCCGTAGCCCAGCGCGCTGAGCGCCGGACCATATTCCCAATGGCGGGTGATGGCGTACTGCATGCCAAAACCAATGAGCGGCGGCGCAAACAGCAGCACTCCATCAATAATCTGTTTGCCCTTCGCCTGCGATCGCAGCGACAGCGCCACGCTCAGCACGCCAAAAAGCAGAATATTGGCAATCAGGAACAGCTGGCAGTTCAGGTAAAACGCGGGCTGATAGTCATTCAGCCCCCAGAGACCGCCCACGCCGAAGGTAAAGATCAGCCCGAGCAGATTAAGCTCGCGCCAGTGTTGCCAGACGCTGATCGCCAGAATGCCGACCGACAGCAACAGATAAAAGGAGAACAGCGCCACGTAGTTGCCGCTTCCCGTCGAAAGCAGTAATGGCGCAAGATAGCCACCGAGGCTCGCCAGCATCGCCAGACTGAGCGCTTTTTGCAAAATCGCCAGCCCAACGCTCGCCGCGCAGATGACCACCAGCAGCACAAAGGCCAGCGTCATTGGCAGCATCTGCCAGAGGCGAAACGCGCCAAAGACGGTGAGGTAGAGCGCGCCCGTTGCCCCGCCCTGCAAAATGAGGGCATAGACCGGCTGTTTATGCCGCAGACGCCAGCCTATCGCCAGCAGGACAATCGCAAACAGCGCCGCCGCAACCAGGCGCAGTTCAAGCGGGAACAGGGAGTGCTCAACCGTATAGCGCAGCAGGAAAGAGAGGCCGAGGAAGAGAAGCAGGATCCCCAGTTTTGCCAGCGGGTTGCCCTGCATAAACCAGCGCACCAGCGACGACATCACGCCGCCAAAGGCAGAAGGTTGCACGCCCGCTTCAGGGGATGCTTTTTCGACGATAGTCTCGGCGATTGCCGCGTTCTGCGGCGTATGCGAGCGCCAGGGGTTAGCGGGAGTCGGCTTCGGTTTGGGTTCTGGCACCGCCACCGGGATCGGGGCCGGTTCAGCCTCCATGACCGTCTGTGCGGGCTGAACCGCTGCCGTCGGTGTTATCGCGGGCGCAACGACGCCGCGTTGTTCCAGGTCTTCGACCCGTTGGCGTAACCGGGCAAGCTCACCGCGCATCGCCGAACTGCGATTGAAGGCGACAATCGACAGGATCGGCACCACCACCAGCGCGAAGAACAAAAAGACGCAGCCAAGGATTAAAAGGTCGTCCATGTATCCACCTTCACTGTATTAGGACAGTCCAGAATGACATAAATTGTTGCATTTGCGCCATATCTGTTAGCAGAGTGAACCCCTTTTCAGACAATATATTCAGCCTCTGCACATAAGCAGAGGCCGTAAGACAGGATTAAAACGCGAAGCACGAACAGCCGAGTGCGCCCCAGAAGGCGCGATCGTCAGACACCGGGATCCCCGACTGGCGGGCGATATCATGCTGATGGCCGTGCACGCCACAGCTACCGCAGCACTGGTGCACCTGCACCACCGCGCCCACTTTCGCCGCGGTCGGCGGTGCCGAGCGGTAGTGTCCCGGAACGTTCACTACCGGAGACCAGTCCGGTACGACCGGAATCGCCGGCGGCGCCAGCGGCGTGAAATGACCAGCGGCATACACCACTTTGCCATCGACAATCGTCATCACCGACTCAATGCCTTTGATCTCCTCTTCCGGCACGCTGAAGTAGTCTTTTGACAGCACCACCAGGTCGGCCAGTTGATCTTTGGCAATGCGCCCTTTTTTACCCTGCTCGCTGGAAAACCACGCGCTTCCTGCCGTCCACAGTTCCAGCGCCACGTCGCGCGGCAGACGGTTGTTGTCGTCATACATCGCCATCCCGCCGACCGTCCGCCCGGAAACCAGCCAGTACAGCGCCGTCCACGGGTTATAGCTGGCGACGCGAGTGGCATCGGTTCCAAGCCCCACCGGCACTCCGGCGGCCAGCATTTTCGCCACCGGCGGCGTATGTTTCACGGCCTCTTTCCCGTAGCGGTCGATAAAATATTCGCCCTGGAACGCCATGCGATGCTGTACCGCAATGCCGCCGCCCAGCGCTTTCACGCGATCGATATTGCGCTCGCTGATGGTTTCGGCGTGATCGAAGAACCAGTGCAGACCATTGAACGGAATATCACGGTTCACTTTCTCAAACACATCCAGCATCCGGCTGATGGACTCATCGTAAGTGGCATGCAGACGGAATGGCCAGCGGTGTTCCACCAGATGGTGCACTACGCGCTCCAGCTCATCCTCCATCCCTTCCGGCAAATCCGGGCGCGGTTGCAGGAAATCTTCGAAGTCCGCGGCGGAGAAGACCAGCATCTCACCGGCACCGTTCGCACGATAGAAATCGGTTCCCTGGCCCGGCTTGAGCATATCGGTCCAGCGTTCGAAATCGTCCAGTTCCTGCTTCGGTCGCTGAGTAAACAGGTTATAGGCAATACGCACCGTCATCTGGTGATTAGCATGCAACTGCTCGATGATCTCGTAATCTTCCGGGTAGTTCTGAAAACCACCGCCTGCGTCAATGGCGCTGGTCAGCCCGAGACGATTCAGTTCGCGCATAAACTGGCGGGTGGAGTTCACCTGCATCTCCAGCGGTAGCTTCGGCCCTTTGGCCAGCGTCGAATAAAGGATCATGGCATTCGGTTTGGCGATCAGCATCCCGGTGGGATTACCGTTGCCATCGCGGACGATCTCGCCGCCCGCCGGATCGGGCGTTGCTTTGGTGTATCCCACGGCTTTCAGCGCCGCGCGGTTTAACAGCGCGCGATCGTACAGATGCAGAACGAAAACGGGGGTATCCGGCGCGGCGTCATTGAGCTCTTCCAGCGTCGGCATCCGTCGTTCGGCAAACTGAAATTCGCTCCAGCCACCCACCACGCGAACCCACTGCGGCGACGGGGTGCGGTCAGCCTGTTCTTTCAGCATACGCAGCGCATCGGCCACGGACGGTACGCCTTCCCAGCGCAGCTCAAGGTTGTAATTCAACCCACCACGGATCAGATGCAGGTGGGAATCATTAAGTCCCGGAATCACAGTGTGACCTTTCAGATCAACCACCTGCGTACCGTCAGCGGCAAAACGCATTACCTGATCGTGCGTTCCCGTGGCGAGAATTTTTCCATCCTTGATGGCCACGGCGTCAGCCTGTGGGCTGTGACTGTCGAGGGTATGTATTTTTCCGTGGGTCAGAATCAATGAGGCAGTTTGAGACATAACACTCTCCTGACGAACCGATCAGGCTTTTTTCAGCCAGCCGGCAAACAAACGGGTCACGATGGGCATCCACAACCAGACCACCAGCGCAACCACACAGGCATCGTTAATCAGATGCAGTAACAGCGTTCCCTTCAGCGAGGGCAATAGCATGCCGGTCAGCCATGGCACCAGATTGGTGCTGGGGAAGATAACCAACAGGGTGATCAGAAACTGCTTCCAGCGCAGCGGTTGACGAACATGCGGGGCGGGAGGCGTAAACCAGAACGCCGCTTCGGTGTGGATCTCGGTTTTATCGCCTTCCGCCAGCAGCGGGGCTATCTCCTCGACCAGAAGTCGCCGCGTATCCGACTGCGTCCAGTTGTAGAGATGCTCAAGCGTGTCGAAACGAATAATGATGTTCCACAGCTTTTGCCCGTCCGTCGGACGAATCACATTCGCCCCGAGATGACCGGGAAACGAGGCGGCAATGGGCATAATTTTCCCTAGCCATAGCTCATAGCGCGCTGCCTGGTCAGGCTGCAGCGTATGCGTAATCACCAACGTCACATGTGTATTTTGCGCCATGACAGATTCCTTGCTGAAGGTTAATGACGGGTTGCCCCGCCATAAGCCATACGTTCACTACACAAAATCATTCATGATGCGTCGAGGCGGCAAGGTTGCGCATCCTCGGGAGCTCACATAAGTGAGTGACCGGGGTGCGCAAACGAAGCCAACAAAGAGGCAGCGTGAAGGATGAAGTGTATTTATGCTTTGCGTTCCGGTGCGCCATGTACCATGGTGTAGGCATAATCCACGCCCATACCGTAGGCGCCGCTGTGTTCACGAACCAGACTCATCACCGCGTCATAGGTCTCTTTACGCGACCAGTCACGCTGGTACTCCAGCAGAACCTGCTGCCAGGTCACCGGTACGGCACCGGCCTGCACCATACGGTCGATGGCGCGTTCATGCGCATCAACAGAGGTGCCGCCGGAAGTGTCCGTTACGACATACACTTCGTAACCGGCTTCCAGCGCCATCAGCGCCGGGAAGGTCAGGCACACTTCGGTCCATAGTGCAGAGATAATCAGTTTTTTACGTCCGGTCGCCGCCACGGCTTTCACAAATGCCGCGTCTTCCCAGGAGTTCATGGAGGTACGTTCGATAGGTTTCACATCCGGGTGCACAGCCAGTAACTCAGGCCAGATGTAACCACTAAAACTTTTTGTTTCGACTGAAGTATAAATGACCGGCACATTAAATATTTTGCCTGCCTTCGCCAACGCAACGGTATTATTTTTCAACGTCTGGCGATCAATATTAGCCACCCCAAATGCCATTTGCGGCTGATGGTCAATAAAAATGAGCGTCGAGTTTGATGGATTAATCAGTTCCCGAATAGACATAATATACTTCCTTAATTAATCAGTTAGAAATTAATGTTTGTATCTGTCGTCAACCATCAAATCCTGAATCAGAAAGCCTGTTTAGTATAGTTGGAAATTTCTAACGACTTATTAAAGAAAACTTACCGTCGTGTGAAATAAGCCTTGTCCGGACGATATATCTTTACACTTTCAAAAAAATGCGCATCTTCCATCTAATTTCTTCACTGGTTTTGTTTCTCGCCATTCGGTACAACAGAGAGGTTTACTTTCAGGGATATTTTCAGCTATGCGCATAAATCTGGACGTTCTGCTTATCCTGGACGCCATCGACAAATACGGTACTTTTGCCGCCGCAGCCGAATCGTTGTTTAAAACGCCTGCAGCACTCAGCTATATGATTCAGAAGCTGGAAAAAGACCTGAACATCGAACTGCTTGACCGCTCCGGGCATCGGGCCAAATTCACCGATACCGGACTGATGATGCTGGAAAAGGGGCGCTTGCTGCTCAGTGCGGCAAAAGATCTGGAAAAGCAGGCGCTGCAGTTGAGCTCCGGCTGGGAGAAAGAGCTGGTCATTGCGCTGGATGTCTCCTTTCCCTTTGAGGTGCTGTTACCCCTCATCGACGCCTTTCACGCGCAGAACAAACAGACGCAGCTTAAATTTTCGTACCACACGCTGGCAGGGTCATGGGAAGAGTTAACGCATAATGGCGCGGATATCATTCTTGGCGCGATTAACGAACCGCCGACCTCCGCCGCGTGGTCCTACAAAATGTTAGGCACTCTGGATAATGTCTTTGTGGTGGCGCCCGATCATCCGTTGGCCGCAATCTCTGACAAATTGACGAATAAACAACTCTGCCTGCACCGCGCCATTGTCATTAGCGACAGCGCACGCTTTTGCCACCCGATACAAACCAACCTGATGGATGAACAGCCGCAGATTCATGTCGATGATTTTCACAGCAAAGTGGCGCTACTGCGCGCCGGGATGGGCTGCGGGTTTCTGCCGCGGCATATCGCCAGCCCGTGGCTTGCCACGGGCGAACTGGTCGAAAAAAGCGTCATCTCTTTTCGTGAAAAAGATGTCGCCTATATGGCATGGCGCGATGGGCGAAACGGGCTGGCGCATCGTTGGTGGCGGGAAACGCTGCTTGCCAGCCACGACATCGCGCGGCTGTATCAGTGATTCAGCCAGAGCGTGGCGGAAATGGCCGGCAGCGTCAGTATGTCGTCAGACAACTGCCCTTTCCCTTCTTTACAGCCCCATTCTGTTACGTTCAGCAGCGGTGAGGCCGGGAGCACCACTTCACAGGCTTCGCCGCGGTTAATGGCCACCAGCACGCGCTGCTGCTGGTAGACGCGCAAAAACACCACCACGTTATCTTCTGCATAGATAACCTGACATCCGCCGTAACGCAGCGCCGGGATGCGATGTCTCAACTTCGCCATCCGCTGATACAGGGCAAGCAATGCGGCATCCTGTTTTTCCGCCTGCCAGGGAAACGTCTTGCGGCAGAACGGATCGTTATCGCCATCCAGCCCCACCTCATCACCGTAATAGATACAGGGCACACCGGGCCAGCTAAATAGCCAGACTACCGCCAGCGGCAGGCGGGCGACATCTTTGCCCAACAGCGATTTGAAACGCGCGGTATCGTGGCTGTCGAGCTGATTGAACATCCGCAACTGCTGTTGATGAGAGAGACCGGCGCGGTAGTTATCCATCCACGCCATACAGGTTTGCGCGTCAATCTGCTGGGGATCGTAAGAGATATCGGTATTGGCAAGAAAGCCCCATAGCGGGAAGGTGAAGCCACGGTAGTTCATGGCGGCATCTTCAGCATCCGCCTGCAGCCACTGTCGCGCATCGCCAAAGTGTTCACCAAAGACGTAAGCTTCCGGCTGTGTTTCCTTTGCCGCCTGGGCGATCCCCGCGACATGCTGAAGGTTATTACGCGCGCCGCCCGCTTCTCCCAGCATATGCACGACGTCAAGACGCCAGCCGTCCATGTTCCACGGCGCTTTCAGCCAGTGACGAACAATGCTGTCTTCACCGCGATACATTTCATTGACCAGACTTTCGGACTGATAATCCAGCTTCGGCAGACTGGGGTAGCCCAGCCAGTCCAGCGCGACGCCGTCCGGCGAGAAGCTGTACCAGTCGCGCCAGGGGGAATCCGGATGGTGGCACGCGCCGCCAGAGCCACGATGATGACGATCGAACCACGCGTGGGAATCGCCGCTGTGGTTAAACACGCCGTCCAGCACCAGGCGCATCCCCTGCTGTTGCGTTTTCAGCCGCAGTCGCATCAGCGCCGGGTCGCCGCCAAACTGCGGGTCAACGTGACGGTAATCCTCGGTATCATATTTATGCACGCTCGGGGCAGTGAATACCGGGTTCAGGTACAGCGCGGTGACGCCCAGCTTTTTCAGATACGGTAACTTTTCGCTGATACCGTCGAGATCGCCGCCATAAAACGTGGATCCGCCGGCCTGCGCGGTCAACGGTTCGTCCCACTCTCGCAGCACAATCTCCTGCCCGGCCGCGTGATGGTAATAGACCTTATCCTGCTGGGCGTCGCGTGACGAACTACGAGCAAAACGGTCAGGAAAGATCTGGTAGAAAACCTGATCGGCAACCCACTGCGGTCCACTGTCCGGCGCATCCACGGCAAATTGCTCCAGACGGGCAGGTGGAAAGCGGCTGAACCCTTGCGGCGTGAACCACAGCTGACGATCGAGCCAGAGCAGCTTGAAGCTGTAGCGTCGACGCGGCTGTCCGCTGCGAAGATCAATCGCCGCACGCCAGGCGGTCACGCCCGGAGACGGCGGCGTGCGCAGTTTGTGCATCGCCAGCGCGGTTTCTTCGTTGTCATTTTCCGCACGTAGCGTAACGCGCTGCGGCAGGTTCTCCCCCGTCAACCAGAGCGTAATGGTCAGTTGGTCTTTGTTTTGCTTAACAAATGGGGCAACCGGTAGGTGCCAGGCGTTCAACATCACGTATCCCCTTTGATGAAAATGAGCTCACCTTGCCATAGCGATTTACAGGATAACTCATCATCTGAAGGTTTATTGGGGGAGGAGTTCGGGGGAGGAGAAATGACCGGATGGCATTCATGCCACCCGGCACAACATTACTGCGCTTCGGCGACCTGACGGTCACGACGGCGCTTGAACAGCCAGCCAATCATCAGCAGAACAATCCAGCCACAGCCAACGTACAGCGAAATGCGGGTGTCCGGATGATAGCCAATCAGCCCAATGATAAATACGAGGAAAATCAGGCCCACAATGGTCGTTGCCACACCGCCCGGCACTTTAAACTTCAGCGCCTTCACCTCTTCCGGCGGCAGACGACGACGGAAAGCAATTTGCGACAGCAGGATCATAATCCACACCCACACCGTCGCGAAGGTCGCCAGCGACGCAATCACCAGGAAGACGTTTTCCGGCATGATGTAGTTCAGATACACCGCGAACAGCAGGGCGATAGTCATCACCATCACGGTGACCCATGGGATCCCCCGGCGCGAGGTTTTAGCGAACACTTTTGGCGCACTGCCCTGCTCTGCCATCCCGTGCAACATGCGACCGACGCCAAAGACGTCAGAGTTGATCGCCGATAGTGACGCGGTGAGCACCACAAAGTTGAGAATGCTGGCAGCAAACGTAATGCCAAGATGCTGGAAGGTCAGCACAAACGGGCTGCCGTCGGTTCCCACCTGATTCCACGGGTAGATAGACATAATGACGAACAGCGTCCCCACGTAGAACACCAGAATACGCATCGGCACCGAGTTAATGGCGCGCGGAATGGATTTCTCCGGGTCCTTCGCTTCCCCGGCGGTGATACCGATGATTTCAATACCGCCGTAGGCGAACATCACCATCTGTAACGACATCACCATCCCCAGCCAGCCATTGCTGAAGAAACCGCCGTTGCTCCACAGGTTATGGATCCCGGTCGGTTGTCCGCCGTTGCCAATCCCCCAGATGATGATGCCGAAGCCGGCCACAATCATGATGATGATGGTGGCGACTTTAAAGAAGGAGAACCAGAACTCCAGTTCGCCAAACACTTTTACGCTCATCAGGTTGATGGCGCAGATGATCAGCACCACGCTGAGCACCCAGATCCAGTGCGGTACCGTCGGAAACCAGACGCCCATATAGATACCGAATGCGGTCACATCGGCAATGGCGACAATCAGAATTTCAAAGCAGTAGGTCCAGCCGGTAATGTAACCCGCGAGTGGGCCGAGGTTTTCCTGCGCATAGCGTGAAAATGAACTGGCAGAGGGATTGTGTACGGACATTTCCCCCAACGCGCGCATAATGATATAGGCCGCCACCCCGCCGATAATGTAGGCCAGCAGCACGCTCGGCCCGGCCATTTTGATGGCGTCCGCAGAGCCATAAAACAGCCCGGTGCCGATTGCTGAGCCCAGGGCCATAAAGCGAATGTGTCGGGTGCTTAGCCCACGCTTCAGCTTGTTATTACTTTCCATCGATTCCTAACCCATCAACACAATAAAAAACCACGGGGCCAGTAATAGCCCCGTGGTTAAAACAGATTTTCCGCAATCTTAGTGTGCGCTGGAGGTCACCTGCCGACCCGCCGCGCGATCCCAGACAACCGCCAGGACCACCATCACAACAGTGGGCATTAACCACGCCAGACCTTGTTCCGCCAGCGGTAAGCGCTGGGTCCAGGCCGGTAACACGTCGCCGATTGCCGATGCTTTAATACCATCAAGGATACCAAAAATCAGGCTGATAAACATTGCCGGTGCAATGACGCGGGTCGAATTATGCCACCATGAGCGGGTAAAACTTAACACAACGAGTGCGATACACGGGGGATAAATCGCCGTCAGCACCGGAATAGAGATCTGGATCAGATGGCTGAGCCCCAGGTTGGAAACCACCATCGAGAACCCGCCAAGAATGAACACCAGCGTGCGGTAAGACAGCGGCACATACTGAGCGAAGAACTCTGCACAGGCGCAGGTCAGGCCGACCGCCGTCACCAGACAGGCGATAAAGATCAGCGCCGCCAGCAGCAGGCTACCCGCACCGCCAAAGGTGTGCTGGACATAAGCGTGCAGAATCGCTGCGCCGTTCGCCGACTGATCGACCAGCGTAGCGCTGTCTGACCCGAGGCGGAACAGCGCCAGGTACAGCAGCGTTAATCCGACGCCCGCCATCAGTCCCGCCCAGACGGTATAGCGGGTCAGCAGACGCGCTTCGGTCACACCGCGAGAGCGCGCCGCGTTAACAATAACGATACCAAAGACCATCGCGCCCAGCGTATCCATCGTCAGGTAGCCGTTAACGAAGCCATTGGAAAATGCCGCCGTCTGATAAGCTTCCATCGCATGACTGATCGGGCCAGCAGGCCAGATGATTGCCGCAACGGAGAGCACAATCAACGCCAGAATCTTCAGCGGCGCCAGGAAGTTCCCCACGGTATCCAGCAGTTTGCCCGGATACAGCGACACCAGAATTACAATTGAAAAATAGACCACGCTGTAGATAAACAGCGGCAGAGTCGAGTCGCCGGTCAGTGGGGCAATGCCCACTTCAAAAGAGACCGTTGCGGTGCGCGGCGTAGCGAATAACGGACCGACGGCCAGATAGCAGACGGTCGCCAGCAGAACGCCAGCCACTTTGCCGATAGGCGTGCTCAGACTGTCAACACCACCACCGACTTTCGCCAGCGCGACAACCGTCAACACCGGTAGCCCCACGGCCGTGATCAAAAAGCCGACAGCCGCCATCCAGACGTTTTCGCCAGCCTGCAAACCAACCATTGGAGGAAAGATGATGTTCCCTGCGCCGACGAACAGCGCAAAAGTCATAAAGCCCAGCGCAATAATATCGCGCGATTTTAACTGATGGGTCATAAAGCTTACGGCCTGTGGATGTGGTGTTGATTAAATTAACGTAATGTCTTTCCCTGTGGGAAGAAACAGCGGTTTTTTTAAGCAATTCCAGCGGGATATGCTCCTGGGCTGGGACTGCGAAGAATAGTTTTTCGATTTACCGCCTGAATGCAGTCAGTCTGACAGCATCTGGGGCGCAATTTAAACGCTTATAACGTTTTAAAGCAAGGAGGGATCTAAAAACTGGAAGATTATAGTGGTATCAAATAAAGAACCAGTGCAAAACACTATGTTAAAGAAAAAGTCATGGCTTATCATTCGAACAAAAAACAACCAGGCGCGGATAAATTCAGCAGACTTATCTTAGCCGCAAAGAAAATAAGCCAGCATTGGCTGGCTTATGGAAAGAAAACCTTACGATTGTACTTTAAGCACTTTTTTTGGCAATTAATCGTTCCGGCAGCACAAAACTAAAGCGCGTGCCTTTGCCCAGTTGACTCTCGATATTCAGGCGACTTTCATGATGATTCAACGCATGTTTTACGATAGCCAGTCCCAGTCCACTGCCGCCCGTTTGCCGCGATCGCGCTTTATCAACGCGATAAAACCGCTCCGTTAACCGCGGGATATGTTCCGGCGCAATGCCTGGCCCGTTATCTTCCACGCTAAACTCCGCGCCGTACGGCATCGCGCGCCAGCGGACGGTGATATGGGTTCCCGCTGGCGTGTGATTCACGGCGTTATACACCAGGTTGGACACTGCGCTACGCAGTTGTTCTTCATTCCCCAGCACGTTGAGCTGGTTATCCACCTCAAAGCTGAACGTGTGCTTCTGCTGGCTGAGCGTCTGCGCTTCACGTTCGACCATACGCAGCATCATCGGCACATCGACCTGTTCATTGAGCAGAAGCGTCGGTGCGGCTTCAATTTTCGACAGCGTAAGCAACTGTTTCACCAGTCCTTCCATGCGCGAGGTTTGTTCACGCATCGTCAATAGCGCTTTTTCGCGCGTTGCCCCTTCCAGCGTCTGTTCGTGCATCATCTCGAGATAGCCCTGCAACACCGTTAGTGGAGTGCGCAGTTCATGGCTCACGTTGGCAAAGAAATTGCGTCTCGCGCCTTCAAGCTGGTGCATCTGTGTCATGTCGCGCGCCACCATCAGCAGTTGCTTATCGGTGTACGGCATGACGCGGATTTCCAGGTGTCGACCGGTATTGAGTACCAGATTTAACGGTCGGCTAAAATCCCGCAGCTTAAGGTATTGCGTAAACTCCGGATAGCGCAGCAGGTTCAGGATGTTTTGTCCGCTATCGTCCGGCCAGCGTAAGCCCAGCACCTGTTGCGCGAGGCCATTACACCAGAAGATCCCACCCTCTTCAGTGGTCAACACCACCGCATCGGGCAGTGACTCTGCCCCGCTGCGAAAGCGTTTAATCAGATTGCCCAGCTCGCGACGGCGCTTTTTATTGCGCAGTTGCATCTGATGCAAACCGTACAGCAGCGGTTCCCAACTGCCTCGTCCCGGCGGCGGCGTCATGCTTCTGTCGACCCACAGCCACCATGAGAGGCGTAATAAATTCCAGAAATGCCAGATCAGCAGTCCTGTTACCGATGCCAGTAAAAACCACGGCAGGTAACCAAAAAATGCACTTAGGATCAAGGCCGGGATACAGCAAAGTATCAGTTCCAGCACCAGCCTTTTCCATGACAGCCGTTCCAGCACGGGTCACTCTCCCTTCAGAGCCAGGCTCTTATTTATTCTTGTCTTTCAAAAACGGGTCGAAAAACGATACCCTGTCCCGCGAACCGTTTGTACCATCCGATCGTGGCCGCTGGTTTCCAGCGCCTTGCGCAGACGGCGAATGTGCACATCGACCGTACGATCCTCAACGTAGACGTTGGTGCCCCAGACGTGGTTCAGCAGCTGTTCGCGGCTGTATACCCGTTCGGGGTGGGTCATGAAGAAATGCAGGAGTTTAAATTCTGTCGGCCCCATATCAAGCGGATTTTCGCCGGTCATCACGCGGTGCGATGTGGGATCCAGGCTTAGCCCCTGCATCTCGATGACTTCTTCCACCGCCATCGGCGAAATCCGGCGCATCACCGCTTTGATGCGGGCAACCAGTTCTTTCGGGGAGAACGGTTTAGTAATGTAGTCGTCCGCACCGGTTTCCAGGCCACGTACGCGATCCTCTTCTTCTCCTCTGGCGGTTAACATCATGACCGGAATGTCACGGGTCATCGCTTCACGCTTGAGGTGTTTAATAAACTGTAGACCAGAACCGCCGGGCAACATCCAGTCAAGAAGGATCAAATCCGGCCAGGGTTCATTTAGCTGGTTCACCGCACTGTCATAATCTTCAGCTTCAACGGGCTGAAAACCATTTTGCTCAAGCACGAAACAGACCATTTCGCGAATTGGAGCTTCATCTTCTACGACCAGAATACGTCTCGCCATGATTTGCCCTGTTATATAAGTTGCTTATCATCATCTGTCTTAATGCGGCGTCATTATGCGTCAGTTTTATGACAGATTTATGAAAATGCGTGCAGACGTTAACCTTAGGTTGTTGATTTATGACACCCGAGAAACGAGATATTACAGCCCACGAATGGTTATAATCCCCTTTATGCTTTTTTGCCATGGAACCGTTATGCGCATCCTTCACACCTCTGACTGGCATCTGGGACAAAATTTTTACAGCAAAAGCCGCGCCGCTGAACATCAGGCCTTTCTCGACTGGCTGCTGGAAACGGCGGTCGAACAGCAGGTGGATGCGATAGTCGTTGCGGGCGATATCTTCGATACCGGCTCGCCGCCAAGCTATGCCCGAGAGATCTACAACCGTTTTGTGGTCAACCTGCAGCAAACGGGCTGTCATCTGGTGGTATTAGCAGGAAACCATGACTCCGTCGCTACGCTGAATGAATCCCGCGAGATTCTGGCGTTTCTCAATACCACGGTTGTGGCCAGCGCTGGCTGCGCGCCGCAAATCCTGAATCGCCGCGACGGCCAGCCCGGCGCGGTGCTGTGCCCGGTGCCGTTTTTACGCCCGCGCGACATTATCAGCAGCCAGGCGGGCCTGTCCGGTCAGGAAAAACAGCAGCATCTGCTGGGTGCCATCACCGACTATTACCAACAGCAATACGAGGTTGCCTGCGCATTGCGCGGCGATCTCGCCCTGCCGATTATTGCCACCGGCCACCTGACCACCGTCGGCGCCAGTAAAAGTGACGCCGTTCGTGACATTTATATTGGCACGCTGGATGCTTTTCCGGCACAGAACTTCCCGCCCGCCGATTACATCGCGCTGGGCCACATCCATCGGGCGCAGAAGATTGGCGGCACAGAGCATATCCGCTACTGCGGCTCCCCTATCGCGCTGAGTTTTGACGAATGTGGCAAAAACAAATACGTGCATCGGGTGGACTTCCTGGACGGCAAGTTAGCCAGCGTCGAAGAACTCACCGTTCCGGTCACACAACCGCTGGCGGTGTTGAAAGGCGATCTCGCCGCGATTACCGAACAGCTGGAGCAGTGGCGCGATAGCGAGCAAAGCCCTCCGGTCTGGCTGGATATCGAAATCACCACTGATGAATACCTGCATGATATGCAGCGTAAAATTCAGGCGCTGACGGAAACGCTGCCCGTTGAGGTGCTGTTAGTCCGCCGCAGTCGGGAGCAGCGCGAGCGCATGTTGAGTAACGAACGCCGGGAAACGCTGAGCGAACTGAGCGTGGACGAGGTATTTTCACGCCGCCTGGCGCTGGAAGAACTTGAGCCGCCTCAGTGCGAACGTTTGACATCACTTTTTCACCGCACGTTACAGACACTTTCCGGGGAGCATGAGGCATGAAGATTCTCAGTCTACGCCTGAAAAACCTCAACTCACTGAAAGGGGAATGGAAGGTCGATTTCACAGCCGAGCCGTTTGCCAGCAACGGTCTGTTTGCCATTACCGGTCCCACCGGGGCCGGCAAAACCACGCTGCTCGATGCGATTTGCCTGGCGTTGTACCACGAGACGCCTCGCCTGAATACCGTGTCGCAATCGCAAAACGATCTGATGACCCGCGATACGGCGGAATGTCTGGCGGAAGTGGAGTTTGAAGTCAAAGGCGAAGCTTATCGTGCGTTCTGGAGCCAGAACCGCGCGCGCAACCAGCCCGACGGCAATTTACAGGTTCCGCGCGTTGAACTGGCGCGCTGCGCCGACGGGAAAATCCTTGCCGATAAGGTGAAGGACAAACTGGAGATGACGGCGGATCTGACCGGGCTGGATTATGGTCGCTTTACCCGCTCAATGCTGCTCTCGCAGGGGCAGTTTGCTGCGTTCCTCAACGCTAAACCGAAGGAGCGTGCAGAACTGCTGGAAGAACTGACCGGCACGGAAATTTATGGCCAGATCTCCGCCCAGGTTTTTGAGCAGCACAAAACCGCGCGCACCGAACTGGAAAAATTACAGGCGCAGGCCAGCGGCGTTACGCTGTTAGCGCCAGAGGCGTTGCAGACGCTGACAGAAAGTTTGCAGGCGCTCACTGACGAAGAGAAACAGCTGGTCACCCAACAGCAGACCGGACAGCAGCAGTTAAACTGGCTGACGCGTCAACACGAACTGCAGGCCGACGCAAACCAGCGTCAGCAGGCGCAGCGGGTTGCGCAGGAGGCGCTGGAAAACGCCCAGCCACAGCTGGCGACGCTCAGCCTGGCACAACCTGCCAGAGCGTTACGCCCACTGTGGGAGCGCATTCAGGAACAATCGGCTACCGTCACCCGCACCCGCCAGCAGATAAACGAAGTAAATTCTCGCTTACAAAGCAGATTCTCGCTGCGCGACCGCATGCGCCGCCAGGCTGAGCGGCAGTCCACCGCCCTGCTCGCCACGCAACAGACGCTGAACGAATGGCTAATCGCACACGATCGCTTTCGCTTATGGAGCAGCGAGTTAGGAGGTTGGCGAGCCCTGTTTGCTCAGCAGGCCAGCGATAAGATTCAACTGGCAAAATGGCAGCAACAGCAGGTAAACGATAGCCGTAAGCTGGAAGCACTGCCGCCGGTGACGCTCAATATGACGGCAGATGAGGTTGCGACGGCGCTGGCGCAGCATGCGCAGCAGCGTCCTCTGCGCCAGCAATTGCTTTCGCTCCACGGTCAGCTCGTTCCCCGGCTGGCGCGTCTGAGTCAACTGCAGGCAGCGATTGCGCATAACAAGCAAGAGCTGGCCCGGCGCAATACCCTGCTGGAGGCAAAGCGTCAGCAGTATAAAGACAAATATCAGCAGTATCAGGATGTTAAAACCCTTTGCGAACAGGAAGCGCGGATCAAAAATCTGGAAAGCCAGCGTGCGCTGCTACAGTCCGGTCAGCCCTGCCCGCTTTGCGGTTCAACCGCCCATCCCGCAGTCTCGGCGTATCAGGCGCTCGAGCCAGGCGTTAATCAGGCGCGACGCGACGCGCTGGAAAAAGAAGTTAAAGTGCTGGCTGACGAAGGTGCCGCCCTGCGTGGACAGTCAGAAGCGCTAAACCAGCAGCTACAGCGTGACGAAAGCGAAGCGCAGACGCTGGCTAAAGAGGAGCAAGCGCTCACTCAACAGTGGCAAACCGCGATCGGCGCACTGAACGTCACGTTACAGCCGCAGGAGGATATTCAGCCCTGGCTGACGGTACAGGACGAGCACGAGCAGCAGCTCTATCAGCTCAGTCAACGCCATGAGCTACAGGCACAAATCACCGCCCATGCGCAACAGGTGGAGCAGTTCCGCCAGCAAATCGATCGGCGCCAGGCAACGCTGTCGGCGCAGTTAAGCCACTATACGTTGTCACTTCCTGAAGAAGGCAGCGAAGAAGCGTGGTTAAACGCCCGTGCGGCAGATGCGCAAACGTGGCAGCAGCGGCAGACGGAGTTGACGGCGTTGCAGGCGCGCATCGCGCAGCTCACCCCGCTGCTCGAGACGCTGCCTGCCGCCGGTACCGACGCAGAAGATGATGAGAGCGTGACGCTGGAAAACTGGCGTCAGGTTCACGATGAGTGTGTATCGCTGCACAGTCAGTTACAGACGTTACAACAGCAGGAGCAGCAGGAGACTCAGCGCGCCGCCGATGCGCAGGCGCAGTTTGATACCGCGCTTGCGCACAGCCTGTTTGCCGATCGGGCGGCATTTCTTGCCGCGCTGCTGGATGACGAAGCGATCGCCCGTCTGGAACAGCTTAAGCAGTCGCTGGAAAACCAGCTTCAGCAGGCACAGACCCTCGCCGCGCAGTCAGCCCAGGCGCTGGCGGCGCATCAGCAACAGCCGCCTGCGGGACTGGATCTCACGCAGTCGATTGAACACATTCAGCAAGCCGTGGCGCAGCTAAATGACCGGGTGCGAGACAATGCCACACGTCAGGGTGAAATACGCCAACAGCTAAAACAAGATAGCGATAATCGCCAACAGCAGCAGACGTTGATGCAAAAAATCGACAACGCGATGCAACAGGTTGAGGACTGGGGCTATCTGAATGCGCTGATCGGCTCTAAAGAGGGCGATAAATTCCGCAAATTCGCCCAGGGGCTGACCCTGGATAACCTGGTGTGGCTGGCGAACAACCAGTTGACCCGCCTCCATGGACGCTATCTGCTGCAGCGCAAAGCCAGTGAAGCGCTGGAACTGGAGGTGGTCGACACCTGGCAGGCCGACGCCGTGCGTGATACCCGTACCCTTTCCGGTGGCGAGAGCTTCCTGGTCAGCCTGGCGCTGGCGCTGGCACTCTCCGATCTGGTCAGCCACAAAACGCGCATTGACTCGCTGTTCCTTGACGAAGGCTTCGGCACACTCGACAGTGAAACGCTGGATACCGCCCTCGATGCGCTGGATGCGCTCAATGCCAGCGGAAAAACCATCGGCGTGATTAGCCATGTGGAAGCGATGAAAGAACGTATTCCGGTGCAGATTAAGGTGAAGAAAATCAACGGGCTGGGCTACAGCAAACTCGACAAAATGTTTGCAGTGGAATAGTGGGTGACGCCATGTCTGCGGGTGCCGCAGGCCGGATAAGGCGCACTGCCGTCGCCCTCCGGCCTCCCCCTGCCACTATTTCTGTGGCCACAGCCACGCGGCGCCACGCACGCCGCTGGAGTCGCCGTGCAGGGCTTTGCGCACCGGCGTTTCGCACTCCCCGCCGAACACAAACTGTTTAATCAGCGGCGGAATCGTTTTGTACAGGCGATCAATGTTGCTCATCCCGCCGCCGAGGACGAAAACATCGGGGTCGAGAATATTCACTACATGGGCCAGCGATTTCGCCAGACGCCGTTCATAGCGGCTGAGCGCCAGTTCGGCCAGCGCGTTTTGCGCCTCCACCAGGCGGATAATCTCACTGCCTTTAAGCGGATTGCCGCTCAGGCGATGGTAATCGGTGGCGAACCCGGTGCCGGAAATAAACGTCTCAATGCATCCCTGTTTTCCACAGTAACAGGGGACTTCTTCACGATAGCGAAGCTCATCCTCATCCATCCACGGCAAAGGATTGTGCCCCCACTCGCCCGCCGTACCGTTGCCGCCGATGTGCGCCCGACCGTTGAGCGCCACGCCTGCGCCGCAACCGGTACCAATGATCACCGCAAAAACCGTCTGCGCCCCGGCAGCGGCGCCATCGACCGCCTCAGAAACCGCCAGACAGTTCGCGTCATTCGCCAGACGTACGTCACGTTGCAGACGTGCGCTGAGGTCTTTATCAAACGGCTGACCGTTCAGCCACGTGGAGTTGGCATTCTTCACCACACCGGTATAGGGCGAAATGGAACCGGGGATGCCGATCCCCACCGTGCCCGTTTGCCCGGTGGCTTTTTCCGCCATCGCCACCAGCGTGGCAATGGTTTCGATGGTTTGCTGATAGTCGTTTCGCGGCGTCGGCAGACGATGGCGGAACCGTTGCTCCCCGGCCTCACTGAGCGCGATGACTTCCGTTTTGGTGCCGCCTAAATCAATCCCAATACGCACACGGTGTTCCTCATTTTTTAGGGAATATCAACAGAGTAGAGCGAGGCATTGGGAATGGCAATGCAAGCCCGCCGACAATTCGTTACTATACGCGCTGAATTTAACGACAAGGCCGTGGAAATTATCATGCTGTGGTTCAAAAATTTAATGGTTTACCGTCTTAGCCGCGATATTTCATTGCGTGCCGAGGAGATGGAAAAACAGCTAGCCTCGATGACGTTTACCCCTTGCGGTAGCCAGGATATGGCAAAAACGGGCTGGGTGCCGCCAATGGGATCGCACAGCGATGCGTTGACGCATACCAACAACGGCCAGATTTTGATTTGCGCGCGTAAAGAAGAGAAGATCCTGCCCTCTCCGGTGATCAAACAGGCGCTGGAAGCGAAGATCGCCAAACTGGAAGCCGAGCAGGCGCGCAAACTGAAGAAAACCGAGAAAGACTCGCTGAAGGATGAAGTGCTGCATTCGCTGCTGCCACGCGCCTTTAGCCGCTTTAGTCAGACCATGATGTGGATCGACACCGTGAACGGGTTGATCATGGTGGACTGCGCAAGCGCGAAAAAAGCGGAAGATACGCTGGCGCTGCTGCGTAAGAGCCTCGGTTCTCTGCCAGTGGTTCCGCTGGCGCTGGAAAACCCGATTGAGCTGACGCTTACCGAATGGGTGCGTTCCGGCACCGTGGCTCAGGGCTTCCAGTTACTCGACGAAGCCGAACTGAAAGCGATGCTGGAAGACGGCGGCGTGATCCGGGCGAAAAAACAGGATCTGGTGAGCGACGAAATAGCCGTCCACATTGAAGCCGGTAAAGTGGTGACCAAGCTGGCGCTCGACTGGCAGCAGCGTATTCAGTTTATGATCTGCGATGACGGTTCGATCAAGCGTCTGAAATTCAGCGACGAACTGCGCGATCAAAACGAAGATATCGACCGGGAAGATTTCGCCCAGCGTTTTGACGCGGACTTTATCCTGATGACCGGTGAACTGGCGGCGTTGATTCAGAATCTGGTAGAAGGGTTAGGCGGCGAAGCGCAGCGCTAAACAATTTTCCCTCTCCACACGGAGAGGGAAAATCATTACAGATAGCGGCAAAGATATGAGGTCGGTTCGGCGACCTGTAAGTGAAACTCGCTATGACCCGGGACGTTGAACACCTCTCCTGCGGCATACACCTTCCATTCGGTAGCATCCGGCAACAACACATTCAACGCGCCGCTCACCACCGTCATCTCTTCAGGCTCTGCGGTGCCGAAGGTGTATTCCCCTTCCAGCATCACGCCCACACTGGCACGGCCAGTACTGCTGCTGGTAAAGCCGATTGATTTTACTTTGCCGGAAAAGTATTCGTTACTTTGAAGCATAAACGGGCCCTGTCTCGTTGGTAAATTGACAACCAATATAGGGGTCAGCCCTTTGGCCTGTCACGTAAAATTAAACCAGCAGTTCTGAAGCCAGCCGCGCGATCAGCACATTAGAGAGCAGCACCGGAACATCCAGCGATTTTTGCAGGACATCGCGGTGGTGCTGATGAAAACCAAGGCAGTCGAGCATAATGACATCCGCCCCTTGCTCCAGCAGCGCTTTGCCGGCATCAATCAATTGCTGCGTGCTTCCATGTACCGGATTTGCCAAAGAATAGACAGGAGGAGACTGCAAAACCTGCCATTTCTCCGTCTGGGCCGCCATCAGCTCTTCCACCGGCACAATCACCCCCACCTGATGCCCATCGACAATCGAGGCCACCAGCGGCGGAATAATGCGCAGCGGCTCCAGCAGAATACTGTTACGCGCCGTCATGCTGTTAATTGAAGCTGTACTCATCAACAGAATGACATCGTAGCCCTGGTTATCCAGCACTTCGACGACGCTTTGCAGGTCGCGTTCCACTTTCTGGCGCGAGACATAAGCCAGTTGATTATCGTTAAGCAGAGTGAGCAGCGGCTCCTCGCCGGAATCGATTGCGTACTCAGCCAGAACGTCATCACGGCTCATTTTTCCCAGCAGGCTGTGATGGGTGATATGTTGTTCGTCGATGTACTCGGTCAGAAGCGGTAAAACTTCACTCATGGGTACAACACCGATTGTGAGGATAGCCAACGACGCACTCATTTTTTCCACCTTCTTTTTTACTTCGTCGTTTATTCCCGGGTAAATGCGCTGCACCACTGCCGACACTTACCTTTGCAAATGCAAAAAAGCGTAGCAGGTGCAGCACAAATCGCTGTGTAAAGATTCCAGATAATTCCAGTAATAGGTTGTTATTGTTTGATGTTAGTTTTCAGGTACAACGATTCTTCGGTGAAAAATGTGATGCTGGTAGGGTTTGCACTCACTCAGATTCCATTCCGAGCCGTTCAGTCATCAGGTTTTATCGGGATCTTCGTAACGGGCTTTCGCATCCATCGCTTCCTGCGCGCTGGGATGCTCGCTGATTAACGAATCCGGTTTCGGGTGATCGGCGCGCAGCTGATACCAGGTGACCGTCTGCCCCGGCGTCCCTTTCTCAATGGTGACAATATACGCTTTACGTGGATAAGGCGGTTTGGTTGGCATAGTGCTTCCTTCTGTCGAATGAAGTTTAAGTATAGACCCCGCCTTGTCTGCGCAGCGCGCACTGCGCCAGCCTGAGCTGAATTTCAGAAATCACCTGGCTGGGTGATTTTGCTGCATCAATGATGAAATGGGCCGCCTCGCGATACAACATGTCCCGCTGTTGCAGTACCTCCTGCACCTCTTCGCTCAGGGGTTTACCGGTCAGCGTGGGACGCAGCTCCTCTTCAGGCGACGCCTCAAGACGATTAACCAGCGTTGGGACCGGCGCGCTTAAATAAATGACGATGCCGTTATCACGCATAAAATGGCGGTTATAGTCGGTGAGAATAATTCCTCCCCCCGTCGCGACGACCGTCGACGGCGCGGTCACCGCCTCCAGCGCAGCCGTTTCTCTGGCGCGAAATCCCGGCCAGCCTTCACGCTCGACGATTTCCGCCACGGTCATTTGTACCTGCGACTGCAGCCATTGATCGGTATCCACAAACCGACAGCCAATTGCCGTAGCCAGCGCCATGCCAACCGTTGTTTTTCCACAGCCGCGTGGGCCAACAAGATAAAGCGGTTGCGTCATAGTGGGCGTTCCCCAGAAAGCCGCAAAGCTGCGGGATCAGATGTCATTAAAGGAATAATCATACCATCAAACTAGTACGGCGTTAAATGTAAAGAATTCATTCCACTCAAAGTAGAAATATCAATGCATGCCCTACTATATCAAGAAATGGCGCTGAGGAAAGTGTAAAAAATAAATTACATTCACGCTTTTCTGCGCTGAACTTCCAGCCACCACTTTTCCAGCTCCGCCGCAAAATGCTGGCGATCGCGCGCAGAGAGGCTATCCGGCCCCCCCGTCTGGATCCCGCTGGCGCGCAACGTATCCATAAAATCGCGCATCGTCAAACGTTCACGAATGGTCGATTCGGTGTAGCGTTCACCACGCGGATTGAGCGCAGATGCGCCTTTCGCCAGCACCTCAGCGGCCAGCGGGATATCGGCAGTGATGACCAGATCGCCTGCCGCGCACTGACGCACAATCTCGTTGTCCGCCACGTCAAAGCCCGCAGGAACGCGCAGCGTACGGATATACGGTGACGGTGGCACGCGCAGGCTCTGGTTCGCTACCAGAGTCAGCGACATTTGCATGCGCCCGGCAGCACGATAGAGGATCTCTTTAATTACGTTCGGACACGCATCCGCATCCACCCATATGGTCATACTGTCTCCCGTTTCTTGTGCAATCGGCTATTGTCTCGTGCTTTTGCGCTGCGGCAAAGTGCTGTTTATCCTTCATGCGTCTTTCAATCCGCGCTAAGCTAGGCTTTATCAAACAAAACAACAACTATCACCCATAGGGAGTGACGAGATGGAGAAGAAAATCGGTTTTATCGGCTGCGGTAATATGGGGAAAGCGATCCTCGGCGGCCTGATTGCCAGCGGTCAGGTGCTTCCCGGCCAGATCTGGGTCTACACCCCTTCCCCCGATAAAGTCGCCGCGCTGCACGACCAGTACGGTATCAACGCCGCGCAGTCCGCTCAGGAAGTGGCCCAGGTGGCGGATATTGTTTTCGGCGCCGTGAAGCCGGGCATCATGATCAAAGTACTCAGCGAAGTCACCTCCAGCCTCAATAAAGAGTCGCTGGTGGTCTCTATTGCAGCAGGCGTAACCCTCGATCAACTCGCCCGCGCGCTGGGGCATGACCGGAAAATCGTACGTGCAATGCCGAATACGCCATCGTTGGTTAATGCCGGGATGACGTCGGTGACGCCAAACGCGCTGGTTACCCCGGAAGATACCGCTGACGTGTTGAACATTTTCCGCTGCTTTGGCGAAGCCGAAGTCATTGCCGAGCCGATGATTCACCCGGTGGTTGGCGTCAGCGGCTCCGCCCCGGCGTATGTTTTTATGTTTATCGAAGCAATGGCCGATGCCGCTGTACTGGGCGGGATGCCGCGCGCGCAGGCTTACAAATTTGCCGCTCAGGCGGTCATGGGTTCGGCAAAGATGGTGCTGGAAACCGGCGAGCATCCTGGCGTACTGAAAGATATGGTTTGTTCGCCTGGCGGCACGACGATTGAAGCCGTCCGCGTACTGGAAGAGCGAGGATTTCGCGCGGCAGTAATTGAAGCGATGGCGAAGTGTATGGAGAAGTCAGAGAAACTCAGTAAGTCCTGAGTGAACAACCGGACGTCAGGCCGCCACTTCGGTGCGGTTACGTCCGGCATTCTTTGCTTTGTAGAGCGCCAGATCGGCTGATTTCAGCCATTCCCGATAGTGACCGAACTGCGGGGTTAACGGTGCAACGCCGACGCTGATATGCAAAATAACCTGCGGCGCGCAGGCCAGGCGTAGCCCTTGTAACCCCTCATGAACCCGCGACATCGCCGCTATGGCGCTCTCCGCTGGCGTACCGCACATGATCACCGCAAATTCATCGCCACCAAAACGCCCGATCACATCGCTCCCGCGCAGGGTCATTCTCAACTGCTGGGTCAGCGCCAGAATGGCTTCGTCGCCAACGTCATGTCCCCAGGTATCGTTAATGCTCTTAAAGTGGTCGATATCGATGATCAGCAGCGTGGCATCCCGATGCTGGCGACGACTGTGCTCAAATTCATTGCGCAGTAATATTTCCCAGTGCCGCCGGTTGTAGACCCCCGTCATGCCGTCACAGGTGCTCATCACCTGCAACCGACGCTTGTGCTGCGCCAGTTTTGTCGCGGCCTGATAGCTGACCCAGGAGAATAACAGCGGGTATATCACCATGACCGGCAGCGTCAGCCCTCCTTCCAGTGGTGCGCTTCTTAAGGCCAGAGAGACGCCCGTCAGCTGCAGCGTGACCAAACAAGCGATCACCATCAGGGCAAGCCCGGTGATAAACAGTCGCGCGCCGCCTGCGCCCATCAGATTCATGCACATGATCATCAACAGCGCGGTGGAGGGCAGCGCATTGGCCCCCATCAGACCTATCCACATTCCGGCGAGGACCGCATCCGTTTTTAAATTGGCAAATTCCCGACTCAGCGGATCGACGGCCCTGCTGGCGATTTGCCAGGCCAGGTGTGGCCAGACGAACGCCCATCCCACCAGCAACAGCCACCAGACGCCGGATACGGGATTCGCGACCAGCGCTGCGGCGACAGGGAAAAACATCCCCCCCAACGCCACTGCACGCGGCACTCTCACTCGCCGGGCGAATCGCAGTCCAGAGCGTTGATGGTCATTTTGCTGCGATGAAAAAGACTCTTCATCCAGGTCGACCGCTTTTTTGTAAAAGTTTTCGTCATTCATTATTTTTTGGGAACATTCTGAAACAATTTTCCCAAATTATAGAGACGGGTGTGGCGGGGAAAGTATGATATTTCGGGTGAGCGTTTTTCTTTGCTCACCCGTTAGCACTACGTCGGCGCTACGCCGCTTTCTTCAGGCAGGCACTCATAAACTTACTGCGGTCGTCACCTTTCAGCGATTGTTCCGTCGCCTGGACGTTGCATTCGCGCATTTTTTGCTGTTGCGGCGTCAGGCTTTTTTCACCGGGAGCTGACTGACTGTTTTTAAGGCAATCGCTCATGTATGTCTTACGGGCATCGCCTTTCAACGTCTTCGCCGTCGCCTGTTGATTACAGGTGGTCATGCGCTGCTGCTGCGGCGTTAATGTTTTCTCCGCCGCACCAACGGTCGTTAAAAAGATCAACCCAAACAATAGGGTAACCAGTAATGTTATTTTCATAGCACCATCCTTTTTTGAGTATTCACTCGACTATCTCCCGCAGGTAAACGCGGGGATATTCAGATAAGTCTGGCTGCTAACAATAAAAAAACCACCCGACAGCAAACGTTATCCTGTCGGGGGCTGGATTATTTCAGGCCTAACGCCGCTTTCATGGTATAGAACAGATCGGTTTGATCGGTCAGCCCGACCACGTTGGCCGCATGAGGACCGTAGGCCGCAATGCGCAGCTGGCTGCCCGTATGCTCCTGAGATTCCTCTTCGGAGTTACCGTAGCTGATTACCATCACGGCGCCATCTTTGGTGTTTAACGCCTGGGTCAGACCCGGCGCTTTTGTCTCCGGCGCGACGATCTGGCTGGCGTGGGCGTGATCGGCGGTGACGATCACCAGCGTGTTACCCTCTTTCTTCGCAAAGGCCAGCGCGCGCTGTACGGCTTCGTCCAGATCCACCGTCTCGCCAATCTGTCCGCAAGGATTGGCGGCGTGATCCTGTTTATCGATAGAGGCTCCTTCCACCTGCAGGAAGAATCCTTTCTCATTTTTACTGAGCAACTCAATGGCTTTGTCGGTCATTTGTGCCAGCGTCGGCACGGTATCGTCGCGTTTTGGATTCGGCGCACAGGTCACGGCGGGCTTATCAATATTGCCGTGATAAGACGCTTTGGGGCCTTCCCAGCGCACAGGCATGTTGCCGTCAGAGAACAGTCCCAGCAGCGGTTTGTCCTGGCTGGCTTCGCCGATTGCCGCCAGTGAGGCCGCGTCGCCGACCAGTTGGTAACCCCGGGCCAGAGCCTGTTCACGCAGCGTTTTTCCCTGCCATTCGCCCGCCGTCGCAGTTTCGGCGAACGTTTTCGCGCCGCCGCCCAGCGTCACATCCGCACGGGCATTCAGCAGTTGTTCGGTTATTGAGCCTTTGCCACCTTTTTCCAGCGCATTCGTCGGGCATTTCTCGCTCGTTACGCTCGGGCCATAGCATTTACGTGACGTGACGTGCGCCACCAGCGCGGCAGGCGTGGCATCCTGCAACTCTGCGGTTGAGACGTTACCCGTCGCCAGCCCCGCCGCTTTCGCCATTTCCAGCAGCGTCGTGTGATCTTTTTCGTGAATATCGACGCCCAGCGCGCCGTTATAAGTTTTCACGCCGGTTGTCCATGCGGTTGCCGACGCAGCAGAATCTGTCACGTAATCCGGCTTACCGGTTTTTTTATTCAGCGCATAATGGGTGTATTGACCGGTCAGCGGTAAGGCATCAATCCCTTTAAAATAACCACCTGCACCTTCAGCATAATTTCGCGCAGCGGTAATTTCTGAATCACCCATACCATCGCCAATCAATAAAATAATATTTTTTGCGGGTTTATCATTCAGTGATTCGCGCAATGCTTGTGTTTGATCGGCCGATAATCGGCGTGCTCCGCCTGGCGTTGTAATATCACCCTGCGCGGCACGGTTTTCCAGTACCGACATTGATGATGTTTCAGAATGACTAACGGGGATATACAGCAGCGGTAACAATGCAAGAGCGATAGCGCTTTGTTTCACTTTATTTTCTCCATGTACTTAATACACTTAAAATAAAAAACAAAGCGACTATAGGTCTCTGACATGACAGGTATATGACAGCGTAGAAGCTGAATAAAACTAGTAACGAGGATGCCTCAACAACTTCTGTACATACTGGCGCAGCAGCTCCGTATCGTTATCCGGAACGCTGGCATCGGGCTTTACGCCATCAAGTGCGCCCTCAACCTGATGAATCAACAGTTGCTGCTCGTTCTGAGCCATATTGCGCAGCATCGCTGTAACGATAATCTCTAATGCTTCTACCTGAGCAACCAGTTCTTTTGACTCTTCCTCTTTCTGGGCAAGCTTAAGCAACAACTCAGCTATTAGATTTTTCATGACCGCATTTCCTTATCTAAAGAAGGCTGACGGTATCACTATGAATCCATGCTGCCTAGAGGCTGAAAGTAGTATTTTTATAAGAAAGGAAAGACTTTGCGTAAATAATCACAGAATACGGTGAGCGAAACGTTTCTCGCAGAAAAACAGAACCCGAAATTAAAAGTCATGAATAAAATAGTCACCCCCGGCCATAAGTTAAAGTTATGATAAAAAAACGATCGGTTTCACTTAAGTCATTTTTTAATCGCTTTACACCTGCTTACGGATATTTCGCCGCTGGCGCAGGACAAGGGCTAACTGACAAATGTTAATCATCACAATGACCGCAGTGGCAATAAATACCCAACGAAATCCCGCCATTGCCGACACCGTTGCCCCCATTAGCGGACCCGCGACATTGCCAAGATACATAAACGATTGGTTATAACCAAAAATACGCCCGGTTATTTGGTCGCTGGAGTATTTGACCAGCAGCGTCTGGACGGCAGGCAGCATTGCGCCATCGGCAAAACCGAGCAGAAAACGTAATACACCAAGCTGGAAAGGCGTCGTGACCCACGACATGGCAAAGAACAGCACGACCGCACAAATCAGCGTCGCCATCAAGATCCTTTCGGTGCCGATGCGATCCCCAAGCTTACCAAGCCGGGGCGCAGAAATCAGTGCCGACACCCCAGGCACCGAGGCGATTAACCCACTCAAAAAGGCAATATTGTTACTGTCCGGGGCCATCGACTTAATAAATAGCGCCAGAATCGGGCTGATTGAACCATTGCACAACTGAATCACCAGCGTGGTGAAAAACAGACTGACAACCAACGCCGGATATGGCAGCGAAGCAAATACGGCTTTCCCGCTCAACCGCTCGCTCTTTTTCAGCGTCGGGCGGACACCTTCTTTAATCAAAAAGAGGGTGACCAGAAAGCTGACGACCAGCAGTATTGCGGTGATAAAAAAGACCGGACGTAATCCCACATGATCGGCAATAAAACCGCCCATCAGCGGTCCGCCAATCACACCGCTGATTTGCGCAGTCGCCAGAGTACTGAGTGCCCATCCGCTACGTTCACGAGGCACCTGAGACACCACCAGCGCCATCGCATTTGGAATATAACCGGACGTTAAGCCCATGATGCCGCGCAGCAGAAAAAGCTGCCAGACGTTGGTGGCAAAGGCTTGCAGCAGTATCGCAATGGCCATGCCAAGCGAAGCGCGCAGCAGCATCAGCTTGCGACCTTTGCGGTCTGCCAGGCTCCCCCAGAGCGGAGAGACTATCGCGGAGATTAAGAATGTGACACTGAAAGTCAGACCAGACCACATCGAGAGCGCTTCATGGGAGGTCACCCCGAGCTGCGAAATATACAGCGGCAAAAATGGCAGGATTTGACTGATTGCCAGACCGGTAAAAAAGCAGCCGAACCAGACGGAAATGAGATTAACTTTCCAGGATTCCATAAACGCTCATCGTGATAAATAGCAGAAAACGCCGGTTAGTTTAACAATCTCCGCGTCTGTCAGGGGATCCAGAGGTGCGCTGTCGCGCAATTTACTATTTTATCTTCCCGTTCACCATTTTTGTGAAATACATCACATTAAAACCCAACAAACCACAGGGCTTTATGCTTAGCGACAGAGGCCAACTCCCCGCATTCCCAGATGAAAATGGTTGGCGTGGGCGGCGTTGTAGTCCGGTCCTAAGCCGTTGCCATAGTACTGACAGCTCACGCTGAGCAGTGCCCGCAGCCACGGTGCGCTTTCCTCCTGCTTCCAGCCGCGCAGAACGGTGAAGTGCCGGCCGTCGGCAAGGCTAAAACCGCTGATATCCAGGGCCTGCGCGCTGGCGTGCTCGCTACGACGCGCGTCAGGACGATGGTAAATATTACGACAGGCGAAGCTGCCGAGATGCTCGATCCGGGTCAGCCGGCTCATCATCAGACGTTCCGTCAACGGCACAGCCTGTTGCCCGACATACAGCGCAGAACTCAGCGCTAACGGACAGGAAGCAAGGAAGCTGCTGCTCAGTTTGACGGCGCCGAAATCCCGCACCCGTACCACGTCGGTTAAGGGGCAGTCGCCGGTACTGTCGGCCACGGGCTGTGACGTAATCAGCTTCTGCTGGTTTGCCTGCAGCAACAGCGCCTGGCAACGTGCTGGCGTCAGACGCTTAAGCTTAAATTGAGTGAGCCAGTTTGGCGGGTCAGATAACTCAAAAGGGGTGAGCGGGTTGTAATAAGACGGCAGATAGCGATATCCCACGCCGCACGCCACGCCCAGAAGCATCATCAACAGCCAGCCTTTTCCTTTCACGCACCCTCCCGTGCAATTCTCCTTAACATTATGGCAGAAGCCCGCGAATCCCTCGTTTTGTCGTGGTAATGTATACGCTTTGCGTTCGGGGGAATGGGTTTAAGATGGCAAAGTTGCGGGTAGGAATCGTATTTGGTGGTAAATCAGCGGAGCATGAAGTGTCATTGCAATCGGCAAAAAATATTGTCGATGCCATCGACAAGACCCGCTTTGATGTCGTGTTGTTAGGCATTGATAAACAAGGGCAGTGGCACGTCAGCGATGCCAGCAATTACCTGCTCAATGCGAACGATCCGGCGCATATTGCGCTGCGTCCTTCTGCGACCAGCCTGGCACAGGTTCCAGGCAGACACGAGCAGCAGTTGATTGATGCGCAGAATGGTCAGCCGCTGCCAACCGTGGACGTGATTTTCCCGATTGTACACGGCACGCTGGGTGAAGATGGTTCATTACAGGGGATGCTGCGCGTGGCGAATCTGCCCTTCGTCGGTTCCGACGTACTGGGCTCTGCGGCGTGCATGGATAAAGACGTCACCAAACGTTTGTTGCGGGATGCCGGACTGAGTATCGCGCCGTTTATTACGCTGACGCGCGCCAACCGCAATACGATAAGTTTTGCAGAGGTGGAAGCCCGTCTTGGCCTGCCGCTGTTCGTTAAGCCGGCTAATCAGGGATCGTCCGTCGGCGTCAGTAAGGTCACCAGCGAAGCGCAGTACGCGCAGGCCGTCGCTCTGGCGTTCGAGTTCGATCACAAAGTGGTGGTAGAACAAGGGATCCAAGGGCGTGAGATCGAGTGCGCGGTATTGGGCAACGATCATCCGCAGGCCAGCACCTGTGGCGAGATCGTGCTCAACAGTGATTTCTATGCCTACGACACCAAATACATTGATGATAACGGCGCGAAAGTGGTGGTCCCTGCGGCGATTGAGCCTCAGATCAACGACAAAATCCGTGAGATTGCCATTCAGGCGTATCAGACGCTGGGCTGCGCTGGCATGGCGCGCGTCGATGTCTTCTTAACTGCCGATAATGAGGTGGTGATTAATGAGATCAACACCCTGCCAGGCTTTACCAACATCAGTATGTATCCGAAACTCTGGCAGGCCAGCGGTTTAGGTTACACCGATTTGATCACCCGTTTGATCGAACTGGCGCTGGAACGCCACGCTGCAGATAATGCGCTGAAAACGACGATGTAATCAGCGCTGTCCCGGTAAGCCTGATGGCGACTTTACTCATCAGGCTTATGCCGCTTCATCCTCCACGCGACGACGAATAATCAATCCTGCCAACCAGAAGCTGATGACCCAGGTCACCAGACCCACGGCATAGGTTTGCCAGCCTTTAGCTTCAAAGCCCAGCAGCCCAACAACACCGTTCAGAATGAAAATCAGTCCGATAGCAAAGGCATAGTAATGCCAGTCACGGCGTATTTTTACAGGCAGGTTCATGGCAACTCCCGAGCGAAAAAAAGCATCATTGCATATTACGGGAAACCGGTCTGTGTCGTATGCGGAATTTCTTAAATGTTGCAAAATTTAATTTAAGGTAACCAATTTGTGACAACCAACAAGAATCTGCAATCCAGGATTCATCCCAGACTGAAATTACCATCATTCTGATATTGACAAACGCGATGACCTGTCAGACTCACGGTAAGTTACTGGCATGGTGTCAGAGATGCAGAATTACTCGCGGAGGTCATTTATGGCTGATTTCACTCTCTCAAAATCCTTGTTTAACGGGAAACATCGAGAAACCGCCTCTACGCCAGGCAACATTGCTTACGCCGTGTTTGTTCTGTTCTGTTTTTGGGTCGGGGCGCAGATCCTGAACCTGCTGGTTCATGCACCGGGCGTATATGAGCACCTGATGCAGGTACAAGAGACGGGACGCCCGCGCGTGGAGATTGGGCTGGGCGTCGGGACCATCTTTGGTCTGGTGCCGTTTCTGGTCGGCAGTCTGATTTTCGGTGTCATCGCCGCCATCCTGCGCTGGCGCTACCGCCGCCAGTAATGGCCCGGCGATTACTGCCCCATACACGTCGCCCGACGATCGTCGACCCGTTTTGCAAACCAGGCCGTGGTGAGATTACGGGTGATTTTCGGGCTTTCCAGCTGAATACCTGGCAGCATTTCACGCGGTAACGCTTTCCCCGTTTTTGTCTCAGCAAGCTTAAACACGTTTTCGTAAAGCGCCGTTTCTTCAAATGCGAGACTGTCGCCTTTCTCCAGCTGCCGGCGGATCTCGTTCTCACTGAGACTCAGTTTGCCCGCCAGTTTACGCACCGCCAGCTCCGTTTTACCGGCTTCTTTACTGCCGTAAGCAATCAGATCACCATCCAGCGCCAGTTTGACGCCGCTGGCTTTACTGACCGCATTCTGAAATGCGGCGTTACGACTGGCATACCATCCGGCGTTGAAGTCGGCAAAGCGGAAAATCGGCGCACTGTAGTTGGCCGGGTAATTGAGCAGATGATAGGTTCCGAACCAGAGTCCACCGCGACGGCTGAACACTTCCTGGCGTACCGTTCCCTCCATTTTCCACGGATACCCTTTGCTGTGCTGCTCGGCAAACGCAATGCTGACCTGCATCGGGCCGCCGGTGTGTACCGGATTGAGTGAACCAAACAGCGTCTGCCCCATTGGCACCATATTGATAAAATCATCAAAAATGGCACTGAGCTGTTTTTCCGTTTTTACCGTATCCAGCCGCTCGCTGTAGCTTTTCCCGTTCGGGGACGTGATTTTCAGCGCGGTATGCACGAGGAAAACCGGGATGTGCATCCGCTCGGCTCGTCGGTCTATTTCCCGCCAGGCAATTTTGCTCAATCCCGGAACGGCCGGATCGGCCTGATAGCTGGACTCCTGCTGCGCGACCGCCAGCACCGAACAGATATTTTCCACCGTGGGCGCCAGCTTCTGGCTTTCAAAGGTTTTGGCAATATCCTGCGCCCAGCCGTCCCGATCCTTCACGCTGGCCGGCATTTTCTGGCGCACCACGCTTGCGACGTCTACCGGTTTCTCGCCTTTCTTCAGCGGTTGCGAGGGCTGACTGCTACATCCGGCCAGCACCAGCCCGGCCAGCAATGACAATGGGAAAAGACGAGACACCGCCGACATAACGTTTCCTTTTGTTAACCAAGAGTGTGGGTGACAGCCTGAATATCCTGCTCGTCCAGTTCGCGCTCAAAGCTGCGCAGACGTTTATAGATAGACATCAGTTCGACCAGCGTCGTCCACGAGTTGATCAGGTACTGGAACGCGCCCCGCACCTGGCTAAAGACGTTGTTAATTTGCGTCATCAGACCCAGGGTAATCGTACCGGCAACAATCGACGGAAACAGCAGGAACAAACCGAAAACGTTGTCCACCTGCAGATAGAGAATGCGCGCGATATTAAAATACATGTAGTGAAAATAGAGGCGGAAATAGTTCTGGCGCACCGCACTGAACAGCTCACGAACCGTCGGCGGCGTGGCGCGGTTGGCATCGTCTTCCCCGTATACCAGCTCTTTACGATAGGCTGCTTCCACTCGCTGATTTTTAAATTCCAGTCCCGGAAGTTTGAACCCGACCGCCGCCAGCATACCGGTGCCCATCAGCGACCAGACGATCGCCGCAATCACCAAGCCGTAAGGCACATGGCCGACAATCGGCAGCTCAGGCACGTGCGGAGAAAGCGCAACCAGCACCGGCAGGAAGGCGATCAGCGTCATGATGGCATTGATAAAGCCCACGCCCATGCTTTCCAGCGTTGAAGCAAAACGCATGGTGTCTTCCTGCACACGCTGCGCTGCCCCCTCGATATGGCGCAGATGCTGCCACTGCGCCATATAATATTCGTTCATCGCCGTACGCCAGCGGAACACATAGTGGCTGACAAAAAAGTTGTTCAGTACGCTAATCACCACGGCAATCAGCGCGATGCCAAGGAAGATCCCCAGTTCGTTATAGAACTGGCTCATGGTGACTTTATGCGGCGCGCTGAGGGCGGTCTGGATCAGATCGTAGAATGGCGCGTACCAGGCGTTGACGGCCACCCCCACTTCGACCAGAAACCAGGTGACGAAGATAATCAGCGAGGTGCCAAGAATCGACCAGTACTGCCAGCGATGCGGACTGTAGAAAAACCAGAACAGCGCAAATACCCCGACACAAAGCACATAGTAGGCATAAAAAATCAGGTAACTCAGCGACCAGAAGCGGGCAGCGCTAATAGGTACAGTGCCTGCGGCGCCAGTCAGTCGCGCAATCCAGTCCCCCCCTCCAGCCTGCCAGAAAATAACCGCAACTAATGCCCAAATAAAAGCCGAAAGGAAAAAAGGACCCGGCTTTGGGAAAAAAGACTTAAACATGATGCTCTCCTGCTAACTTCTTATCGTTATGACAACTGCTGTGTTTTTCCACCGCGCGGGTTGAAAATAAACGGTCACAACAGGCGAAACCGCCCATTGTGACCAACATGGTGGCGCTTAGTTCGTTTTCCAGTCCTGAATAATTGTTTCGACGGGTTTCACCCACACCGGATTGTCCGGTACGATCAGATTGCGCCAGACATCATTATGGTGCGCAATCAGCGTCTGGGCCGGTGCGGCCGGGCGATGGGCGGTGGTATGGGCATCTTCCGCAACCGTAATACGATAACCCCGACTGGCACCGTTTCTGATGGTGGTATCGACGCAATAGTCCGTCGCACAGCCGCAGATGACAAAGTGCGAAATCGCCTCATCGTGCAGTAACTGTTCGAGGGCCGTTTTGTAAAAGGAATCGCACGCGGTTTTCGTGACATATTTTGCATTCGCTGGCGTGTTCAGTTCTGGCAGCAGTGCGAACCCCGCACACCCCTCTTCCAGCCCTCCCGCCTCGGTATGCTGAATAAAAATCGTGAGATCTGCCGCCTGCGTGAGCTGATTAATGCGTTCCACGCACGCTTCCCGGCGAATACGCGGCGTGGCAAACACGCCGATTTGCATATCAACAACCATCACAACCCGTTTTTCAGACATCGTCAGCCCCATCAAAGAGTGGTAATGAAAGATTATTGCACGCCCAGGATCACAAAAGCGGACTTTCTTTCGCGGCAAAAATGGCGCGTTTACGTGCCGTTACGTTTTTCTCACTATCCTTGCTCTAATTAGCGCTTTGCAATGTGCCGTTGCGTAGTATAAATACGCATACACATCATCCTTCAGGCTGTCTCTTTGTTGGCAATGCTCATAACCCCCAGTCACATAGTTTACTATGCTGCTGGAGATTTACTCGCTTGCCGCCTCGAAGCATCCCGAATGATTTCGTGTAAAGGTTTTCACTTCATCTCATTCATGGACATCACCGTTGAAACGTAGTCTGCTTTTTTCTGCCGCGCTGTGTGCGGCGTCATTGACCTCAGTCCAGGCGGCTCAACCTGTCGCCGACCCAGTTTTTGCGTCTGATATTGTCGAGCGTTATGCCGATCATATTTTTTATGGCAGCGGTGCGACGGGGATGGCGCTCGTCGTGATCGACGGCAACCAGCGCGTCTTTCGCAGTTTCGGCGAAACCCGACCGGGCAATAACGTGCGCCCACAACTGGATTCGGTCATTCGCATTGCGTCACTCACCAAGCTGATGACCAGTGAAATGCTGGTGAAACTGCTCGATCAGGGTACGGTTAAACTGGACGATCCGCTGAGTCAGTATGCCCCCGCCGGCGCGCGCGTACCGTCATATGAGGGAAAACCGATCACGCTGGTCAATCTGGCGACGCACACCAGCGCGCTGCCCCGTGAACAACCTGGCGGCGCGGCAAAGCGTCCGGTGTTTGTCTGGCCGACGCGGGAGCAACGCTGGAGTTACCTCTCCACCGCGACCCTGAAAGCCGCACCGGGGTCGCAGGCGGCCTATTCCAACCTGGCGTTCGACCTGTTGGCCGATGCGCTGGCAAATGCCTCCGGCAAACCTTATACCCAACTGTTTGAAGAGAAGATCACCCGCCCGCTGGGCATGAAAGACACCACCTATACCCCTTCTCCCGATCAGTGCAAACGTCTGATGGTAGCGGAAAAAGGGGCCAGCCCGTGTAATAACACGCTGGCAGCCATCGGCAGCGGCGGCGTTTACTCAACGCCGGGTGACATGATGCGCTGGATGCAGCAGTATCTGTCCTCTGATTTTTACCAGCGCAGTAATCAGGCCGACAGAATGCAGACGCTGATTTATCAGCGCGCGCAGTTAACGCGGGTAACGGGCATGGATGTTCCCGGCAAAGCCGATGCGTTGGGATTAGGCTGGGTCTATATGGCACCGAAGAATGGACGCCCGGGAATTATTCAAAAGACCGGCGGTGGCGGTGGGTTCATCACCTATATGGCGATGATTCCGCAAAAAAATGTGGGCGCGTTTGTCGTCGTCACTCGCTCTCCGCTCACCCGTTTTACCAATATGAGTAACGGTATTAACGATCTGGTCGTCGAACTGAGCGAAAATACACCGCGCGTGGTTCCGGCATCTTAATCAATATTCAGAAGGCAAACGGTTGATACCCATCAGTTTGCCTTTATTCATTTCGATATAGCCGCCTTTACGCAATGCAGCCAACACCTCAGCCACCACGGAACGAGAAATGCATGTGCGCTGGTGAATATAATTCATGACGCCAATGCGGGAACGTAATCCGTCCTCCCATTCAATCATTGAAATCAGTGTCGAACGGATCTGTTCATAAGAGTTTTTACCGATTAACTGCCCATCTCGTTGTTCCATCATACGGTTCTGCCATGTCAACCAGTAGAATGCTTCACGCCACAACTGGCATTCTTCAATAATTGCAACGGTTTGTGAGGAAGAGAGGTAGTATCCCGAACATATTCCCTCGCTAACGAGATCGTACTGAACATCATTTTTCATCACCCCATTGGTCAGTCCCATAATAAAAGGGGCCTGCCCAATACCAACCAGAATATGTTCATTACGTCTTAACGAGATAATCCCTTCCAGAATCACTAATGTCGTGTCAGGGTTCTTTTCCGTGGAATAAAGAAGATGCTTTTCATTAGTATATGAAAAATGGGTGCCATATTGAGACAAGGACTTATCGAGCTGATCAAATTCTTTTAACGGTTTATTCAGAGATAACATCTGCGCGTTCCTTGCATTAATGCCCGTCAAATCCTTGACGGGCATTTTTTAGATTAACTACGCTATATCCATTTCCGTAAGGGAATAATTACCAGGTATATTTAACGCCCGCGTTGGCCGCCCAATTCTGATCAACATCGCCACCACCGAGGTAGTTCGCATCGGTATAGGCACTGAAGTTCTTGGTAAAGCCGAACTGCGTACCCAGACCAACACGAACCGCTGAACCTTCGGTGCCGTTGTCGATAGAGTCGCCGTTGACATCAGCATTGTTGTTCGCATCGTCATACACGTAGGCCAGTTTGAAGTAAGGCGTCAGCGCCTGATCCTGGCTGTAGGTGAAGGTATAACCGGTATCTACACCCAGTTCATAGCGCATGCTGTCGTAAGACTGACCATCAGCCTGCATATTGTTGCTCAGGCGATAACCATCGTCAGACTGGAACAAGCCAGACACGCTGCCGTATGGAGTAACATAACCCGCATCACCCACTTTCCAGTCGTAACCCAGTTTCAGACCGAAGCCCCACGCATCCGCAGAGGTGCTGCCATCAACATACTGACCGTCGCTCATATTGGCAGACAGATCGTTGTTAAAGTGAGAGTAGCTCAGGTTGCCATCTACAAAGATGTCATTGGCAAAGCGAGCTGAAGAGTAGAGGTAGGCAGACTGGCTGTCCTGATCCACTTGACCGGTATGGTCGCTCATGTCGCCTTTCGCGAAGCCCGCCGCTGCACCGACAATCCACTTCGCGTTATTACCATCAACTTTGGTATCCACACCCACCATGATGCCGTTGACATCCTGATCGTAGTTAATGGTGCCGTTATCGCCGTTGAAGTTGCCGCCGAAGTAACTGACCCATGCGCCGCCGTTATCCGCCAGACCATGACGAGAGTTGGTCAGACGCGTCCCAACCGTATCTTGCTCCAGGTTCCAGATATTGGTATTCGCAGACGGAATGCTCAGCGCCATGTTAGCGTAGTCGGTCAACTCCATCTGTTGCATAACAACGGTGTTGCCCTGCTGCTGGGCCTGATAGGTGTACGCGCCCAGGTCTGCTTTGTTCGCGGCAGAGAAGGTAGCGGTGCTGTGCTTATCGTTAACGTAGATCAGCTCTTTGTCTTTGTAATCCGCGATGGCGCCTTCACCGGTGGCGTTGTTGATACGCACTTTGTAGTTGCCGGTTGCCGCAGCAACATTGTCGCCCGCATTGTCCACTTCAGACTGATCAGCGCTGTATGCATCACCGTTACCGTTAATGGTCAGGTGACCATCGGAATTCATGGCGATCACACCGTAACCATAGTTAGACTTCGTGGTGTCTGCGGTACGATCGTTGGTCAGATCGGCATCCAGCACATAGTTGTTACTGTGAATATCAAATACACCGGCATGCACATTGCCATTCGTATCGGTCGTGCTGGTCAGATTCAGGGTATCCGTCTGCAGCGCATAGTCCGCACTGTTACCGACATCCAGAACACCGTCATTTGTGACCTTAATGGTGTTGGCATACAGTGCAGCATCACCTACGCTCCAGCCTGCAGCCACATCATCAGCGATGGTGACAGTACTGTTGTCGACAGTCAGAGTATCCGTTGCCACATGACCGTCTTCACTGATGTTCAGCGCGGCGCCACCGGTCAACGCAATGGTGTCAGAAACCAGTGAAGAATCGGCAACATTCACCACAGAACCGCTGTTGATGCTCAGAGTATCAATCAGAGAAGCTTTAGTGGTATCCCACTCAGAACCGCCGTTCAGCGTGACATTGAACAGGCCGCTTTGATAAACCTCGTTGCCAACAACGTGGCCATCTTCATCATAAGCGGTGTCGCCATTGTCAATGCCATAGGTAGACGATGGCCACAGGCTGTTCGCGGTAATGTCGATCAACGTAGCGGTAGCATCGGTACCCGCTGCAACACCGTCGTAAACGCCGTCACCATCGGTGTCCACCTGATGCACAGACATCGCCGCACCGACCCATTTGCTACCGTTATTCAGGGTAACATCCATGCGGTCAGTACCATCCCAGCCGTTAGTATCGACAGTCGAGTCGGTATCACGATAGCTGTCCGCGCCGTTCGGGAAGAAGTTTTCGTCGAAGTTGCTGGAGAAAACCACATCGCCCATCAGGGTCGAATTACTGAGATTAACCGTCGTCTGCATTGCATTATCTGCAGACGGATTCGCAATGGCGGAAATCGCAACGTCATCAGCCGTCGCAGTATTGCTGTAGTCGCTTGCGTTACCGTTATTGCCAAACCAGCCTGAAGTCCCTTCATCTGACCATGAACCAGAGGTCACGGTAGAGTCCTTCACCGTAATGGTGCTATTGAACACTTCATTGCTGTTTACGCCCGTGCTAACGGTGTTGTCGTCAACATCACTCCACTCGTAACCCTGAGTCAGCGTAATGCCTGCCACGTGAGAGTTGTTGGTAATAGACAGGTCAACTTCCTGATCCAGGGTGATCGCAGTGCCCATGTTGTAGACATCAACAACGTGCGTATCTGCGGTGCCGTCAGTATTGGTACCGTTGTAGGTATAATGTTCGTAGTTATCGTCGATCGTTGAGTTATCAACGGTGAGCGCCAGACGATCGTAAACATAGCCGGTATCACGACCATCAGCGCATTCGCTCGTCATGCACTCAGACGTAATCATTCCGTGTACAGTGCTGTTTTTAATCGTCAGGCTGTTGCTATTGGTGTTGGTAGAAAGACCATCATCCAGATAGTAAGTTGAAATCACACCGTTTACGGTTGCGTTATTGATTACCGGATAGATATCTCCGTTATACACGCTGTCGGTGCCGTAGTTATTCCAGCCGACGTAACCATCGTAGTACACACCATCCGGGTTCGTCGCATCGTTATAGTGGTCAAATGTGGTGTAAGTCTTGCCAGAAATATCCGTTGAAGCATTCGCCTGAGAAGTGATTGCCAAAGTGCAGGCTAATGCTAATTGTGAGACTACAAGTTTCTTTTTCCAGGAGTGCATTTGTCATCCCTCCTCAGGGACGTAATAGTGTTGATCCATCAAATATCAATGCATAGAAAACATTATGTTTCGCAAGGAGGATTATGCGGTGTCTCCAGTGAAAGGTTCAATTATTCTTTCCCTGCAGTCCGAAAACGGACAATAATAAAAACCAGGAAAACGCTTAATTGAAAAATATAAAAATCCATACAAATCAATATAATAAATCAAAATGAAAAGCAGAACTCATATAGTAAATCAATACTTAGCACAGCGATAATTGACAATAATTAATAAATAAAAACCCACTAAACTTAAATATCAGCACATTTAAATAAATAGATATTTAAAATAAACAAAGAAAAGAAATAAAATATTCAAATATAAATATTTAGCTATTCATATAAAAAATTGCCAGGCTATCCCATTTATTTATCAATAAAACAAAACCATAAGGCCCATTTTCGTAAAACACTCGCACACGGCTTCAGGTATACTATGGCCTTCAATTTCACAAACATCAGGCATCTCATGACAGACTTAATCCATCGCCCTCGCCGTCTGCGCAAATCTGCAGCGCTGCGCGCCATGTTTGAAGAGACAACACTCAGCTTGAACGATCTGGTGTTGCCGATCTTTGTTGAAGAAGAACTCGACGACTACAAAGCGATTGAGGCCATGCCCGGCGTCATGCGCATCCCGGAGAAACACCTGGCGCGCGAGATCGAACGCATTGCCCACGCCGGCATCCGTTCCATCATGACCTTTGGCATCTCTCACCATACTGATGACACCGGTAGCGACGCCTGGAAGGAAGACGGGCTGGTGGCGCGGATGTCGCGCATTTGCAAGCAGACCGTACCGGAAATGATCGTGATGTCAGATACCTGCTTCTGCGAATATACCTCCCACGGTCACTGCGGCGTGCTCTGCGAGCACGGCGTGGATAACGATGCAACACTGGCAAACCTCGGTAAGCAAGCCGTTGTCGCCGCAGCAGCAGGCGCAGACTTCATCGCCCCTTCTGCCGCAATGGATGGACAAGTGCAGGCGATTCGCCAGGCGCTGGATGCGGCAGGCTTTACCGACACGGCCATCATGTCCTACTCCACCAAATTTGCCTCTTCGTTCTATGGTCCGTTCCGTGAAGCGGCAGGCACCGCGCTGAAAGGCGATCGCAAAACCTATCAAATGAACCCGATGAACCGTCGTGAAGCGATTCGTGAATCGCTGCTTGATGAAGCGCAGGGCGCGGACTGCCTGATGGTAAAACCGGCGGGTGCCTATCTGGACGTGCTGCGTGATATCCGCGAGCGTACCGAGCTTCCCCTCGGCGCGTATCAGGTCAGCGGCGAGTACGCGATGATCAAATTTGCTGCCATGGCAGGCGCCATTGATGAAGAAAAAGTGGTTCTGGAAAGTTTAGGTGCCATCAAACGCGCTGGCGCGGATCTGATCTTCAGCTACTTCGCGCTGGATCTGGCAGAGAAGAAACTCCTGCGTTAATTTTTCCGTTACCTTGCCGGGTGGTCTCGCCATCCGGCCCTTCCCCAAAACGTCACCCAAACGTCATACAAGCGACACTTGCCGCTTCTACTGTCAGCACAGAACAGAAGGAGATGCGGCTATGTTTAGTCTCGATAACGTACTCAACGACCTTTGGCCTGAGGCGAGGCCCGCGCCCTGGCAAAAAAAGATGCTTCAGCGCGTATTGTATGAAAAAGAGTTCCAGCAGTTTGCCGCCCGCCACCGTCATCTGAAAGGCGTCGATATGGTGGAACAGGTCCTGGAGCATCTGCAAATACGCTGTGAAATTCCCGAGCATCACATCGAAAACATCCCCGAAAATGGCCCCCTGGTGATTATCGCCAACCACCCCACCGGCGCGCTGGACGGACTGGCGCTCATCTATGCCCTCTCCCGCGTGCGTCGTGATATCAAAGTGGTGACCAACCGACTGCTTTCTCATCTGGAACCCCTGCGCTCGCTGTTCATCCCGGTAGACAATATTCAGGGACGGACGCCGAAATCGTCGTTACAGCAAATGGATAGCCACCTGCAGGCTGGCGGCGCGCTGGTTTTCTTCCCGGCGGGTGAAGTCTCACGGCTGACGCTGCAAGGGATCGCCGAGCGCCGCTGGCATTCCGGGTTTATCCGCATGGCGGAAAAGTACCGGACGCCGCTGCTACCGGTGCATATCCAGGCTTACAACAGTCCACTGTTCTATGCCTGCGGGCTGGTTTCTTCCAGCGCCACGCTGCTGCTGTTAATGCAGCAAATGTTTCGCCGTCGCGATAGCACGCTGCCCGTACGCATCGGTCAACAGATTGCCTGGACACAGTGGTCCGCGAGCAAAAGCAACGTTCGCGAACAGGCGGAAAAGTGTCGAAAGCATGTAATTGCGTTGGGCAAAGGCCAACCTGGCGTTTTTCGCACCGAATCGACGATCGCCCCACCGGAAAACAGAGTCCGGCTGAAACGCGAGCTGGCACGAACGGAATGTCTGGGGCAAACCGCCGATGGCAAGCAGATTTACCTCTGGCAGCGCAACGGGCAGGAGGAAGCGACGATCCTGCGCGAGTTGGGACGACTGCGTGAAATCGCTTTTCGCGCCGTCGGTGAGGGTAGCGGCAAACGCAGGGATATCGATCGCTACGATGATGACTATCTGCATCTGATCTTATGGGACGAGGAAGACCTTGAGATCGTCGGTGCTTACCGGTTCATTCCCTGTGCGCAGCAGCAGAAAAAGCAGGGGCTGGAGGGACTCTACAGCCACAGTCTGTTTGATTACGACGAGCGGATGTCGGACATCATGCAGCACGGTATTGAACTGGGACGCAGCTTTATTCAGCCGCGCTATTGGGGACGTCGCGGGCTGGATTATCTCTGGTCTGGAATCGGTGCCTGGCTGGCACGTAACCCGCAGTATCGTTACCTGTTCGGGCCGGTGTCTATCTCCGGGGGATTGCCGCCGGATGCGCGCGATCTGCTGGTGGCCTTCTATCGACTATGGTTCCCGCCGACGCATCCGCTGGCCGTTTCGCGCCAGCCGTATCCCGCTTCGTTGCCGGATGTGCTGGCACAGTTTGCGGGCAACGATTATCACGACGATCTGACGCGGCTGAAGTCGCTGCTGGGCAATCTTGGCTGCGGCATTCCACCGCTCTATAAACAATACTCAGAGCTCTGCGAACCCGGCGGCGTGCAGTTTATCGATTTCGGCAGCGATCCGGATTTTAACCACTGTGTAGATGGTCTGGTGCTGGTGGATTTAACGTATCTGAAGGCTAACCGCTATCAGCGCTATATTGGTGAGCACCTGTGATTTTTGCCGGGTGGCGGCTTCGCCTTACCCGGCCTACAGTTTGTAAGTCTGATAAGCAAAGCGCCATCAGGCAATCAACGCTACAATTTCACAGGCCTGATAAGCAAAGCGTCAGCAGGCAGTCAGCCCGCGCGAAAATAAGTTTCGTAGGCCTGATAAGCAAAGCGCCATCAGGCAATCAGCCCGCGCGAAAATAAGGTTTGTCCCCCAGGATCGTCGCCCGGTGCATGATGCGCCGCTGTGGCAGGTAATCCGCATTTGCATAATGCTGCGTCACGCGGTTATCCCAGATAGCCACGTCATTTGGCTGCCAGCGCCAGCGCACCTGAAACTCTGGTTTCGTAATATGCGCGAACAGGAAGCCGAGCAGCGCCTCACTTTCTTTTTCCGTCACATCGACAATGCGCGTGGTGAAACCTTCGTTGACAAACAGCGCCTGCTTACCACTCACCGGATGGGTTCGAACCACCGGATGCAACAGCGGCGGATGCTTCGCCACCGCTTCACGCCAGCGCTGATGCTCCTCTTCTGTCTTACGGTACTTGTATTCCTGGAAGGATTTACGGAAGTCATGTTCCGCCCGCAGACCGCTCAACAGCTGGCGAAACGGTTCCGACAGCGCCTCATACGCCGCAATGCCGCTGGTCCACAACGTATCGCCACCGGTTGACGGTAATTCCTTAGCCGCCAGAATCGCCCCGGCAGGCGGTGTCTCAATAAAGGTGACGTCGGTGTGCCAGTTGTCGTTATCCGGTGGATTATCGTTGTGCGTATCCAGCACGATAATCTCCTCCACGCCTTCGGCATGGGGATAGACCGGATGAATGTGCAGATCGCCAAAGCGCTGAGCCAGCGCGCGCTGCTGCTGTGGCGTGATAGCCTGTTCACGCAGGAACACCACCTGATGTCGCAGTACCGCATGGTAAAGCTGCTCAAACTGATTGTCGCTCAGCGGACGGGTCAAATCCGCTCCCGCGATCTGCGCGCCGATGTACGGCCCCAGCGGGGTAATGCTCAGACGTTCACTCATTGGACTTCTCCATGCCAGGGCGTCAGGCGGCGCTGAAGCGCGCGCAGACCCAGTTCTAAAATAAAAGCGATAATCGCAATCACCGCGATCCCTGCCAGTACCACATCGGTCGCCAGAAACTCACCGGCCGACTGCACCATAAAACCTAACCCTCTCGTTGCCGCAATCAGCTCCGCCGCCACCAGCGTTGACCAGCCCACGCCGAGTCCAATGCGTAATCCGGTGAGGATCTCCGGCAGCGCGCCCGGCAGGATAACCAGCCACAGCACCTGCGCCCGGCTCGCGCCCAGCGATCGGGCGGCGCGGATCCGCACCTGCTGGGCGCTCTTCACGCCGGCCAGCGCAGACATCGCGACCGGGGCAAAAATCGCCAGGTAGATCAGCAGGATCTTGGACGTTTCACCAATCCCGAACCAGATCACCATCAACGGCAAATAGGCCAGCGGGGGTACCGGACGATAAAGCTCAATTATCGGATCGAGAATGCCGCGTAGCGTCGGGCTGAGCCCCATCGCAATCCCGACCGGAATGCCGAAAGCCACCGCGGCCAGCAGCGCCAGCACGATGCGGGTCAGGCTGGCGGCCAAATGCTGCCACAGCGTGGCATCCATAAATCCTTGCGGTCCGGCGATGGTGATAAGCTTTTGCAGCACCTGGTCCGGCGGCGGCAAAAACAGGGGGCTTATCAGTTGCAGCGCCGCAACCGTCCACCACACCGCCAGAATCACCGTCAGCGTCGCAAGGCTCAGGGTTATCTGGCGCGAGAACGGCCAGCGCCACTTCAGCGGCCGTTGGCGCGGTTTGTCGTTGATCACCACACTCATGAGAAGGCCTCCCGTTGTTCAAAGACACGGCTTAAGACGTATTCGCGGGTCGCGATAAACTGTGGATCGGACTTAATGCTGCGGCTCGCTTCACCTGCCACAAAACGGCGGGCAAAGGTCAGCGGCAAACGCTCCAGTACCCGGCCAGGTCCTGGGGACAGCAGTACGAGTTCGGTCGCCATAAACACCGCTTCTTCAATATCATGCGTAATCAGCAGCACCTGCTTGCCGGTCTCATGCCAGAGTTTCAGCAGCAGGGTTTGCATCTGTTCGCGGGTAAAGGCATCCAGCGCGCCAAAAGGTTCATCCAGTAACAACAGTTGCGGATTCGCCGCCAGCGCGCGAGCAATACCAACGCGCTGGCGCTGACCGCCGGAAAGCTGCCAGATAAAACGTTTTCCCGCCCCCTCCAGCCCCACTTTTTTCAACATTTCCTGCGCGATGCTGACACGCTGCGCTTTCCCGATGCCGGCCAGTTGCAAGCCCAACGCGACGTTATCCTGCACGTTGCGCCACGGCAGCAGCCCTTCATGCTGAAACACCACGCCGCGCTCCGCCCCCGGTCCGTCGACGCGTTTACCTGCCAGTTGAATACTGCCGTGCTGATACGGCACAAATCCGGCAATCAGGTTCAACAGCGTCGTTTTGCCACATCCCGACGGCCCCAATACCACCAGCAGTTCACCGCTGTCGAGCGTCAGATTAATATCTTCCAGCGCCGGTTTACCGCCGTAATCGGCATACAGATGAGAGAGTTGCAGCATCAGCGCCTCCTTTATTGCACGAAGCGATCGGTGACGTACTGGCTATAATCGCTTGCCACCGCAGGCACCTTGCCCTGCTCTTTCAGAAACTGCGCGGTGTCGATAATCGCTTTGTTCACCGGGCCGGTCAGCTCCGCCGTCTGCTGCTGAGGTGTGAGATAGGTATTACCTTTCACCAGTCCCGGCACATCGGCTTCCGGCACGCCGCTCAGGCGCGACAGCTTGCTGATGTTCTCCGGCTGTTTCAGCCATTCGTCGGGATTCGCAATATAGGGCTGCTGCGCGTCGATGGCGCTTTTCGCGAAGGCTTTCACCACCTCCGGATGCTTCTCGGCAAAGTCTTTGCGCACCACCCACACATCGAGAGTCGGAGCTCCCCACTCGCCAACTTTTTCCGAGTCGGTCAGCACCTTGCCGTCTTTTTCCAGAGCGTTCACAGCCGGCGCCCAGACGTAGGCACCGTCAATATCCCCGCGCTGCCAGGCGGCGATAATCGCCGGCGGCTGCAGGTTCACAATCTCCACCTGACCGGGTTTGATCCCCCAGTGTTTCAGTGCCGCCAACAGGCTGTAGTGGGTGGTGGAGATAAACGGCACGGCGATGCGTTTGCCGATCAGGTCCTCGGGTTTGCTGATACTTTTCTTCACCACCAGCGCTTCGGAGTTACCGAGTTTTGACGCCAGCAGGAAAACCTCGATCGGCACCTGCTGACTGGCGGCAACCGCCAGCGGACTGGAGCCGAGATTGCCGATCTGCACATCGCCGGAGGCCAGGGCGCGCACAATGCTCGCGCCGCTGTCGAATTTACGCCAGTCGACGGTAGCCCCGCTCTCTTTGGCGAAGGTGTTATCCGCCTGCGCCACTTTCGCCGGCTCGGCGGAGGTTTGATATGCGACGGTGACGTTCACCGCCTGCGCCTGAAAGGTGATGAATGCCAGTGCGGCAAGAAGTGTATTACGCGATGAACGTGCCATATTGTCTGCTCCCTTGTCTTGTTATGGAGGCAGTATTTCGTTGCGACCGGATTTGATAAAGGAATTAAAAATTCTTGCTAAGAACAAAGCGTTTTTAGAAAAAAAGCGGGAATGGTTAGCGATTTTGCGCATGTTGAGGCAGATGTAGTGTCGTAGGCCGGATAAGCGTAGCGCCATCCGGCATGGGCTGTTGACATGCGTCATGTCGTTTCTGGGAAGTGTTCCGTTCGTCTTATGTTTCTTACCGTGGGTCAGGTGTTTTCATGTCACTTCATCAAAGGGTTCCGTTCGCCCTACGAACCGTGATTCTCTGGACGTAAATTTCCCGCGAACGTGTTAAGGAGGCTCGTCGCCGCCTCCTTAACAATCCTGGCTCCCGGCAGGAAAATTGTCGCTTCGCGATACCCTCCGCTTATTCCTTCAGGCTACCGGGCCGGGCACGACTCAGCATCCCTGCTTCGCGCGCCCTGAACCCGCATCCTTGCGGGTTCTCCCGGCCTTACGGAAACGCGTCGGCAATTTTCAGCCGGCCCCATCCACACCTGCCCCTCTCTGCGGTTTGCTTTTTTTACAGCGAAATGAATTTTCCTGAAAGGCAGAGAATCGAAGCGATGCCGTTGGTCCGGCGTGAAAATCGATGAGCCGTTGACGGCTGACCGGGTCCACCCGCAGGGAAGCGGGCGGAGGGGACGGCCTGCAGGGATGCAGGCTCGGCCCCGACCCGAAAGGCTGACGGCATAAGGCGAATGGACCACAACGTGGCGATTTTCCTCGCCGGGAGCCGGGATTGTTAAGGGCGTGGCGGAGAACGCCCTTAACACGTTCGCGGGTGAGTGAGTTCCAAAGAAACAATGAACATAAAGCGAACGGAACCTTTTACCGAAGTGACATGAAAACGCCTGCCCCCTGCGCCCCCAAATATTGCCATTTTGTTACATTCATTCCATAACTGTACCTGATTGATTGCCAGCGCAGCGGCGCCAGGCATCATAGAGTCATTATCCGGCAAGAGAGCAAAATCATGATACGTGTGGTGCTGGTGGACGACCATGTGGTGGTGCGTTCTGGCTTTGCGCAATTACTCAGTCTCGAAGAAGACCTCGACGTCGCAGGCCAGTTCAGCAGCGCAGCGGAAGCCTGGCCTGCTTTACTGCGCGACGACGTTAACGTTGCGGTGATGGATATCGCCATGCCGGACGAAAACGGTCTGAGCTTACTGAAACGCTTGCGGGCACAGAGGCCGCAGTTTCGCGCCATTATTCTCAGTATCTATGACACGCCGACCTTCGTGCAGAGCGCGCTGGATGCGGGTGCCAGCGGCTATCTGACCAAACGCTGCGGGCCGGAAGAGTTAGTGCAGGCCGTTCGTTCCGTTGGCCTGGGCGGGCATTATCTCTGCGCCGATGCGCTGCGGGCGTTGCGCGGCGGCGAGCCATCATCACCCGTGCTGGCGGAACTGACCCCGCGCGAACGGGAAGTGTTTGATTTACTGATCAAAGGCGACAGCGTTAAGGAAATCGCCTTTAAACTCGATCTCAGCCATAAAACGGTGCATGTCCATCGTGCCAACGTGCTGGGCAAACTGAACTGCCACAGCACCATTGAGCTGGTCCATTTCGCCCTCGACCACCAACTGCTGGCGGGGCATTGATGTCACGCAACCTCCGCCACGCCGTCATCTCGCTGTTTATTATGCTGGCATGGGGCACCGGCTGGCTGATGCTGTGGACGCTCGGTTTTTATCTGACCCATAACGGCCAGCAGGCGGCGCTGTTCCTGCCGCACGGTGTCTATCTGGCGCTGTTGATCCTGCTTTCACGCCGCTATTGGCCCGCGCTGGTGCTGCCGCCGATGCTGATGCTGCTCTGGCTGCACAGTGAGCAACTGCTCAATGGCTATATTCTGCTGGCCACGCCGCTCATCAGCGTGATCCCTGCCAGTCTCACGCAGACCTTCTGGTACCGTTTCCCCCTTTACTGGCAGCGGCTGACGCTGCTGCTGGCCACAGTAACGGCGGCCTCATTGCTCAACGCCGCCCTGCTGTCACCGTTTGTCAAAAGTCCGGCGATGCTGCTCGGCCTGGCGTCATTTACCGGTGGAGTACTGCTGACGCCGTTTGTCTATCTGATCTTCGAGTTTCTGCGCCAGCAGCATCGCTATCACCTGCTGGGGCTGGACACCAATAACCCGCCGTTGCGTACCTCGTTAATCATCTGGTGCAGTCTGTTTTTTATCATTGGCATTGGTACCCAGATGGTGCTGTCGCCAGAGATTGAGCGCCTGCTGCTGATCGTGGTGTTTCTGCCCAATGTAGTCATGGCGTGGAAGTTCGGCTGGCAGGGCGGCGTGCTCTCAGGGCTGCTGGGCAGCATGATGATCACCATCGCCCGCCAGGTCGGCGTGGGGTTCAGCAACCTGGTTGAACTGGAGATCTTTCTCGCGACGCAGTCGCTGCTCGGTATTGGTCTGGGGATCGCTATCAGTCGTCAGCAACATCTGGCGCAAAACCTGCACCATTACCGCCAGCGCCTGGAGGCGGAACTGGCGGCGCGGCGGGCGCTGGCCGAGAAGCTGGTGCATACCGAAGAAGATACGCGCAAGAGCCTGGCGCGCGAACTGCATGACGAGATTGGACAGAACATCACCGCCATTCAGATCCAGTCGCAGCTGGTGAAACGGGCGCACGATCCGGCGCAAGCCCAGGCCGCCGCCAGCCAGATCAACGATCTCGCCCGACGGATCCACCACTCTACCCGCCAGTTGTTGCGCCAGCTTCGCCCCCCCGCGCTGGACGAACTGTCGTTCAAAGAGGCGTTGCTCCATCTGCTCAACGAGTTTGCCTTTACAGAGCGCGGTATTCGCTGCCAGTTTGATTATCAACTCACCGCCACGCCCGAAAATGAAACGGTGCGCTTCACTCTCTACCGGTTGTTACAGGAGTTGCTCAACAACGTCTGTAAACACGCCAGAGCCAGCGAGGTGCGGATTGTCCTGCGTCAGCAGGGAGAGGTGCTGCATCTGGACGTGACCGACAACGGTGTGGGGATCAGTGCCGACAAAATGGCCGGTTTTGGCATTCAGGGGATGCGCGAGCGGGTCAGCGCCCTCGGGGGCGAACTGGCGCTGGAGTCGCGGCACGGTACGCGGGTAAGTGTTAACTTGCCCACAAATTTGCAACAAATCGCCTTCTGACCAGGAAAAAGTCCTAGTCACTCCGGACTTTCTCTCATCCCCTTTTGATTTCTCTTTCTTATAGTCAGCAAAACGGAGACGGCTATGCACGCAGGCGCAGCATCTGAAATCAATCAACGTTACCGCACGCTGCGTCCGCGACTGCTGATGTGCATGGTCATCGGTTACGCCGCGTTTTATCTGACGCGTAAAAGCGTGAACTACGTGCTGCCAGCGTTGCAAACCGATCTTGGGCTGGATAAAAGCGACATTGGGCTACTGGGTTCCCTGTTTTATCTGACCTACGGCCTGTCGAAATTTACCGCCGGACTGTGGCATGACAGCCACGGACAGCGTGGGTTTATGGGCGTTGGCCTGTTCGCCACCGGCCTGCTGAACGTGGTGTTTGCCTTTGGTGAGTCGCTGACGCTACTGCTGGCGGTCTGGACGCTCAACGGATTTTTTCAGGGCTGGGGATGGCCCCCCTGCGCTCGCCTGCTGACCCACTGGTACTCGCGCAACGAACGCGGCTTCTGGTGGGGCTGCTGGAATATGTCTATCAACATTGGCGGGGCGATTATCCCGCTAATCAGCGCCTTCGCCGCTCACTGGTGGGGCTGGCAGGCCGCGATGCTGATGCCAGGGATAATCAGCATGGCTCTGGGAGTCTGGTTAACGCTGCAACTAAAAGGCACGCCCCAGGAAGAGGGGTTACCGTCCGTCGGCAACTGGCGTAACGATCCGCTGGAATTGCGCCAGGAGCAGCAGAGTCCGCCGATGGGGCTGTGGCAAATGCTGCGTACCACGATGCTGAAAAACCCGATGATCTGGCTGTTGGGCGTTTCGTATGTACTGGTCTATCTGATCCGCATTGCGCTCAACGACTGGGGCAACATCTGGCTGACGGAAAGTCACGGCGTCAACCTGCTCAGCGCCAACGCCACGGTGATGCTGTTTGAAGTTGGCGGTCTTCTCGGCGCGCTGTTTGCCGGCTGGGGTTCGGACCTGCTGTTTAGCGGTCAGCGGGCGCCAATGATTTTGCTGTTTACGCTGGGACTGATGGTCTCCGTCGCCGCACTATGGTTGGCGCCGGTTCATCATTACGCCCTGCTGGCAGTCTGTTTCTTTACGGTGGGCTTTTTTGTCTTTGGCCCACAAATGTTGATTGGCCTGGCGGCGGTGGAATGTGGACACAAAGCGGCGGCAGGTTCAATCACGGGTTTTCTCGGCCTGTTCGCCTATCTGGGGGCAGCGCTGGCGGGCTGGCCTCTGTCGCTGGTCATTGAACGCTACGGCTGGTCGGGAATGTTCAGTTTGCTCTCGGTCGTCGCGGTACTTATGGGTTTACTGCTGATGCCGCTGCTGATGGCGGGCATCACCACCACTCTCAGTCAAAGGATAAAACAATGAAAATGACCCTTACCTCTACTCTGATTGCCTCCGCCGTTGCGCTGGCGACCTTATCGGGCGCGGCGCACGCCAAAGGTCGTCTGGTGGTCTATTGCAGCGCCACCAACGAGATGTGCGAAGCAGAAACCAAAGCCTTTGGCGATAAATATGACGTGAAAACGTCGTTTATCCGCAACGGCTCCGGCAGCACGCTGGCGAAGGTCGATGCCGAGAAGAAAAACCCACAGGCTGACGTCTGGTACGGCGGCACGCTGGACCCGCAGTCGCAGGCCGGTGAAATGGGTCTGCTGCAGCCGTACAAATCCCCGAACCTGGAACAGGTGATGGAGAAATTCCGCGATCCGGCGAAAGTGAAGGGCAACCTCTCGTCGGCGGTCTACGTGGGGATCCTCGGTTTCGGCGTCAATACCCAGCGCCTGAAAGAGAAAAATCTGCCGGTGCCGAAATGCTGGAAAGATCTGACCAAACCGGAATACAAAGGCGAAATTCAGATTGCCGACCCACAAAGCTCCGGCACTGCCTACACCGCGCTGGCGACGTTTGCCCAGCTGTGGGGGGAGGATCAGGCCTTTGATTACCTGAAACAGCTGAACGCCAACGTCTCGCAGTACACCAAATCCGGCATTGCCCCGGCGCGTAACGCCGCCCGCGGTGAAACGGCCATCGGCATCGGCTTCCTGCACGACTACTCGCTGGAAAAAGAACAGGGTGCGCCGCTGGAGCTGATTTCTCCGTGTGAAGGTACTGGCTATGAGATCGGCGGCGTCAGCATCCTGAAAGGGGCACGCAACCTCGACAACGCCAAACTGTTCGTCGACTGGGTACTGTCGAAAGACGCACAGGAACTGGCGTGGAAGAAAGGTAAGTCCTATCAGATCCTGACCAACACCACCGCCGAAACCTCGCCGAACTCGCTGAAACTCGACGACCTGAAGCTTATCAACTACGACATGGATAAATACGGCTCAACTGACGTCCGTAAGGCGCTGATCAATAAATGGGTCAGCGAAGTGAAGATGGGTAAATAAGCTCACACGATGACTTCCTGACGTTAAGGTTACGCAGGCCGGGTAAGGCAACGCCGCCACCCGGCAATCATCGTCACCCTGAATGCCGGATGGCGCTCACGCTTATCCGGCCTGTTCGGGATTGAACAGCGGAAAACGTATGTCACACACACTTGCACTCCATCCCGTGAAAAAGCGGGATGCGATATTCCTTTGGGTCTTACTCGGCTGGCTGGCCTTCGTTCTGCTGCCGAGCTGGAGCCTGGATTACGGTCTGCTGGAGTCCACGGGCGATGAAATCCTCGAGGCCTACGGCTGGTCACAGTTCAATATCAGCTGGCTATGGTATCTGCTGCCAGGCCTGCTGCTGGTGCGCCCGTTCCACGAAGCCCGGCGCGAACAGCGTAGCCGCCACTACTTCGATGCCAGTTGGGCCTTTTTGTGCATCGCTTTTATCGTCATCAGCGCGACCGTTGAAGGGCGCGGTTTAGGCTACGCCACCATCGTGCTGTTTGTCGCACTGGGCGCAATCATGACCCTGGCGCTGACCCGTCTCGAATGGCTGGGCGGCGACCGGTTTGTGATTGGTTCGCTGGTCACCATCGTGGCACTCATCGGTATCTTTATCGTCTGGCCGAGCATCGCCATTTTCATCCCGATGTTCACCAATGACGCGGGGGCGTTCGCGCCGCTGGCGTTTATGAATGTGCTATCGCAGGCGCATATCATTCAGGTGATCCTCAACTCTATCGCCCTGTCGATTGCCGTGGGCGTCGGCTGTACCTTCTTCGGCCTGGTGCTGGCCATTTACACCACCCGTATCGCCCAACGCAGCGCCGTTATTGGCCGTATCTTCTCAATCCTGCCGATCGTCACGCCGCCATTTGTCGTGGGGCTGGGCGTTACGCTGATGATGGGCCGTTCTGGCTACGTGACCGAACTGATGGTGGAGTGGTTCGGGCTGACCAATACCAACTGGCTGTACGGGTTTACCGGTATCTGGCTGGCGCAGGTGCTGGCGTTTACCCCAATGGCGTTTATGATCCTCGATGGCGCAATCAAAACCATTCACCCGTCGCTGGAAGAGGCGTCATACACCCTGCGCGCCAGTCGCTGGCAGACGTTTAACGGCGTGTTTGTCCCACTGCTGAAACCGGCGCTGGCGAATGCGTTCTTAATTGTTATTGTCCAGTCGCTGGCCGACTTCAGTAACCCGCTGGTGCTCGGCGGCAACTTCGATGTGCTGGCGACGCAAATTTACTTCTACATCACCGGTTCACAGCTCGATTACCAGGCTGCCAGTACCCTCGGTGCCTTCCTGCTGCTGTTCTCGCTGTTGGTGTTCTGCGTACAGTACATGTGGATTGGCAAGCGCTCTTACGTCACCGTCTCCGGGAAATCATACCGTGGCGACGTGCAGCCGCTGCCGGTCACCCTGGTCTGGAGCGTGGTCGCTATCCTGGCGATATGGATTGCCTTTAACGCCCTGCTCTACGGCAGTATTTTCTACGGCAGTTTCACCGTGAACTGGGGCGTGGACTACACCCTGACGCTGGATAACTTTATCAAGCTGTTTGGCCAGGGGATGAGCGACGGCGCATGGCCTTCGCTGCTCGATACCCTGCTGTATGCCGGAATTGCCGCGCCGATCACCGCCGCCTTCGGCCTGCTGATCGCCTGGGTTGTGGTGCGCCAGCAGTTCAAAGGCAAAAAGACCATCGAGTTCACCACCATGCTGTGTTTTGCCGTACCGGGCACCGTGGCGGGCGTCTCTTACATCCTTGCCTTTAACAGCGCCCCGGTGTACCTCACCGGCACCGCGGCCATTGTCATTATCTCGATGGTGATGCGTAACGTGCCGGTCGGTATTCGCGCCGGGATCGCCGGACTCGGCCAGATCGATAAATCACTGGATGAAGCCTCGCTCAGTCTGCGTGCCGGGAGCTTACGCACCATTACGCACATTCTGCTGCCGCTACTGCGTCCGGCTATTCTCTCGGCGCTGATCTACAGCTTCGTGCGCGCCATCACGACCGTCAGCGCTATTGTCTTCCTCGTCACGCCAGACACCCGCGTGGCAACGGCCTACATCCTGAACCGCGTGGAAGACGGCGAATACGGCGTGGCGATAGCCTACGGGTCGATTCTGATCGTGGTGATGCTGGCGATTATTTTCATCTTTGACTGGCTGATTGGGGAAGCGCGTATCTCCCGGTCTAAAGCCAAAAACCAGGCGTAATGGAGCGCACTATGAGTCAGAAAAATTTCGTTGAACTGCGCAACGTCACCAAACGATTCGGCAGTAACACGGTCATCGACAATATCAATCTCACCATCCCGCAAGGGCAGATGGTGACGCTGCTTGGTCCGTCCGGCTGTGGCAAGACCACGATTCTGCGGCTGGTCGCCGGTCTGGAAAAACCAAGCGAAGGGCAGATTTTTATTGATGGCGAGGACGTCACCCATCGCTCTATTCAGCAGCGTGATATCTGTATGGTGTTCCAGTCGTATGCCCTGTTCCCGCATATGTCGCTGGGAGAAAACGTCGGCTACGGTCTGAAGATGCTGGGCGTGTCGCGCGCCGATGTGAAGACGCGGGTAAAAGAAGCGCTGGCGATGGTCGATCTGGAAGGATTCGAGGACCGCTATGTGGATCAGATTTCCGGCGGCCAACAGCAGCGCGTGGCGCTGGCGCGCGCGCTGATCCTCAAACCGAAGGTGCTGCTGTTTGACGAACCGCTGAGTAACCTCGACGCCAACCTGCGCCGCAGCATGCGCGATAAGATCCGTGAGCTGCAAAAGCAGTTTGATATCACCTCGCTGTACGTTACCCACGATCAAAGCGAAGCCTTTGCGGTTTCCGACACCGTGCTGGTGATGAACAAGGGGCATATCATGCAGATCGGATCGCCGCAGGATCTTTATCGTCAGCCTGCGTCCCGCTTTATGGCCAGCTTCATGGGCGACGCTAACCTGTTCCCGGCCCATTTTAGCGATGACGCGGTCGATATCTACGGCTATCGCCTGCCCCGCCCCGCGCACTTTGCAGCCCAGGGTAAGGGTACCGTGGGCGTACGCCCGGAAGCGATTACCTTAAGCGATCGCGGCGAGGAGAGTCAGCGCTGCGTGATTCGGCATGTGGCCTATATGGGACCGCAGTATGAGGTGACGGTGGAGTGGCATGGGCAGGAAATTCTGTTACAGGTCAACGCCACTCGTCTGCAACCGGATATTGGCGAGCAGTATTTCCTCGAAATCCATCCGTACGGGATGTTTGTGTTAGCGGACGCCGCGTAGGTTTTCGATGTTTTCGATGCCGGAGAAGCGTAAGCGCCATCCGGCAACCGCTGTATATGTTTACCAGGGAGATCTTTCCGTTCACCTTATGTGCGTCGCCTCTCTGGAATTATCGTGTACGTGAACGGGCAAGGGAGGCTCGCCGCCGCCTCCCTTGCAACCCAGGCTCCCGGCCGGGAAAATTGTCGCTTCGCGATACCCTCCGCTTATTCCTCCGGGCTACCGGGTCGGGCGCGACTCAGCATCCCTGCTTCGCGCGCCCTGAACCCGCATCCCTGCGGGTTCCCCCTGCCCTCCGGAAACACGTCGGCAATTTTCAGCCGGACCAATCCACACCTGACCACCTGAGCAGTTTACTGTTGCTCAAAGCGAAAAGAATTTGTTTGTAGAGCAGGAAATTGAAGCGATGCCGTTGGTCCGGCGTGAAAATCGATGAGCCGTTGACGGCTGACCGGGTCCGCCCGCAGGGAAGCGGGCGGAGGGGACGGCCTGCAGGGATGCAGGCTCGGCCCCGACCCGAAAGGCTGACGGCATAAGGCGAATGGACCACAACGTGGCGATTTTCCTCGCGGGGAGCCGGGATTGTTAAGGGCGTGGCGGAGAACGCCCTTAACACGTTCGCGGGTGAGTTGTTTCCAGAGAAGCAATGAACATAAGGCGAACGGAACCCTTCTCAGAAATGACATGACGCATGCCTGATGGCGCTACGCTTATCAGGCCTACGTTGATCCCGTTAACCCTGTACCAGCCGCAGCCGTCCGCGCGGCGCGCTTAATAGCGGGAATGGGTTAACAATAAGGAACAGAATAGGTCGCCAGCTCATAACGCCTCCAGATCAGGGGGTTATCTATACTCTGGCAGTGGCAAAGCAGAGCGACACTAAGACGAAAGTAGGAATGCTGCGCAATTGTTCATACAACGGAGTGATAACAGAAAGGTATTCGCAAATTTCAGTGAATATTTACCGCGCAACGTGGCGGTAAGAATAAAACGTCAACCCGGCTTCTCAGCCGGGTTGACGGGAGGCATATCGGACGGTTAGAACTGGTATTTTATCCCCAGCACACCGCTCGTGTCGTGAAAGCCGTTATTACCCATTTGTTGAGCCACGTTGCCCCACACGCTGAGATCCCGGGTCAACCGCCCCTCGACGCCCACTTTCACCTCAGCGACGTTTCGACTTCCCTGCAGGGAAGTACTCGTGTCATTCATCGTGACGCCGTACTGCTTCGTGTTGTGTATCCAGTTCGCCTCGATAAAGGGTTCAAACTCGCGTACGGTTCCTTTTTCCGTGGCGCTTTTTCCATTGGCGTAAAGGCGCATGCCCAGACGGGTCTGAATATTATTGTCACCCTGGCCCTGAACCCGTGTACCATTTTTCTCGGTATGGTCGTTAGCCTTCACCCCCATCCAGGTGACCTGCGCCTGTGGGCGAAGATAGACGTTACTTTCTATGTCGCCTGCCGTCGTGAATGATCCCATGTGGAAAGCGTAACCCGACTCCAGCGACGCCGTCAGCCCCTTGCTTTTATAGCGCTCCTGAGCAATCTCATCACCTTTAACCGTATTATCAAACCAGTTATAGAGTACCCAGGAATCGACATACAGCCCGGTTTTATCCACGGCGTTCTGGTACCAGGTTCCGTACAAACCGGCGCTGTAGCCGCTCACCTCGCCACGAGAACCGTAGCCTGAGAGCCTGTTATGGGTGTCGTTATCCTGCTTACCATAGCCCGCCATTGCGCCCAGTTGATAGCTATCAGTACCGTTTGTGCTGCCCTGATGCAACGCGCCGCCGACCTGCACGACAACGCGGTTGGACGAGGATGTGTTCTGATCGTCAGACATCCGGCTCTTGTTGCGCCCGCCTGCCGTGCGCAGCCACAAGCTGGTCATATGGCGTTCCCCGGTAGCGGGGTCGGTATACCATGCTCCTCCCTGACGGTCCTGCAGCCGGGTGTTAAACAGCGTATTCGCTGCCGCCAGGTTGCTGGCATAGCTTCCGGCCTCAGGGCGATAGATGTGGACTGCATCAGAGGAATCGCCTGGTGCAGGCCGATCGTTATTGACAACCTCAGAGGAGTCGTCAGGATCAGGAGTGTCCGTCAGACTGGTTAAATACCAGTTATTCCTGTCATTACCGGAAGCCGTTCCCTGCTTCACGTGATATTCATAGCTTCCCGCCACGATACGGCCTCGTTGTACAAAGGCATCTGCCGTAGAACTCCCGGTCTCAATGATTTTAATCCCTTCATGCAGCAATGCCCCTGAGCCATTCTCATTGCTAACCTGCACATAGGTCGTACCGGTCGCGTTGCCGGTAACCACCAGCTTATCCGTCAGGCTGCTGTCACCGCCGAGAACGGTGCCCAGCGAAAGATTACCGCCGTTACCCACATAGTCGCCATTGATGGTCAGCGTATTCCCGGCGCTGGTTGCGCTGTTGTTGAGAATAATATTGCCGCTGTTAGTCACGTCGCCAGTCAGCATGACGCTAAGAGGGGAAGAAGGCGGAACACCATAGTCATCAATCAGCAGGGTTCCCCGGTTATCCAACGCGTTGACAGTCTGGCTGTTGCCGTTCAGGTTAAGCGTCCCTTCCTCGCCGACGGTTACGCCGGAGGTATTGGCGAATGCATTCGCCGTCGTCGTCTTCAGCATGCCTTCGCTGACATAGGTCGACCCCGTATAGCTATTTTCCGCTGACAGTATCAGCGTGCCTTCTCCTGCTTTGGTCAGGCTTTTACCGTCCCAGGCCGGGTTGACGTGCGCCGTATTGTCAGCCAGGGCGACGCCGAGATCGAAGGTTCTGCCCTCATCAAGCGTGAACGTCCCGTGCGCATCGGCGTCCAGACCGTTCCAGTACAGGGAGTATTGAATGATCCGAGAGCCAGCGTTGATATAGGCAAAGTCCGGTTGGCTCATGCCCGCGACGAGGGCATTACTGTAAGAAAACGCGCCCGTAATACCGTTCGTGGTTTCAACCAGAAGGATGTCGTGCATATCCCAGTGGGTGATATTGGCATTAATCGACGCGTTATCGCCAACCGAGAGAGACGCCGCCTTGAGGCTGACGCCTTCGCCAAGGGTGAGCGACGACTCGTCGGCAAACGACGCGTTACCGGAAAATTCAATCGGTTGTTCTGCCAGCGTGACGCTTGCCGCCTGACCCACCGTCAGATTACCGTTGATGGCCCGGTTTACCTCGTCATTACTGACTATCTGCAACGTTGTCGCGCTGTCGCTCGCGCCGTCGGCCAGCCGGATATCACCGGTGATAGCCGAGCCGGTATTCAGCGTCAGCAGATTACTGCCGCCGGTAAGACTGAGAGCCGCGCCCGCTTCGCCACCGCTCCGGTAGGGCGCACCGCCAGTAATAGTGTGGTTATTTATGATCGCCAGATTACTGCCGGATATCGCTGCGCCACCTGCGCCGTTAGCGCCGCCGTTGCTGCCGTAACTGCCTTTGCCCCCGACGACAGAACCGCTGTTGTTAATCCTCAGGCTGTCACCGAATATTCCGACGCCGCCGTTGCCGCCGTCGCTGGTGTTAGTATTATTTCTGCTGCCGCTGTAATTGCCCTCTCCGCCAGTGATGGTGCCGCCAGCCAGATTGCTGATGGTCAGGTTGTGACCGGATATAGCCGTGCCGCCGTCCGCGCCGTCCGGGCTTGTCGTATCACCGCTGGCATAGGCGCCTTCGCCACCGGTGATGGAACCACCGTTGGTGATGGTCAGATTATCGCCAAGTATTCCCGTACCGCCAGCGGTAGGCATTCCGGCGCCGCCGAGGCCGTCCAGGCCGCCACTGCCGCCTTCACCGCCGGTAATAGAACCTCCGGCTAAATTATCAAGGACGATCTCGCTACCAGATATGCCAGCGCCAGCATTTCCGCCATTGCCTCCGCTGCCAAACCCCCCTTCGCCACCGACAATGGATCCGCCGTTGGTGATTCTCAGACCGGTACCCGATATCGCATCGCCAGCCACGCTTCCGGAACTGCCTTCCCCTCCCGTAATTGACCCACGGGCAACATTGTCAATGACCATATCGCTGCCGGATATTCCCGCCCCGGCATTACCGCCACTGATGCCATTCTCATCGTCGTCTATCCCTCCCGCACCACCGAGAATAGCGCCGCCATTGGTTATGGTCAGAGCGGAACCCGATATGGCATCGCCCCCTAAGCTTCCGGAACTGCCTCGACCACCCGTAATTGACCCACGAGCAATATTGTCAATGACCATATCGCTGCCGGATATTCCCGCCCCGGCATTGCCGCCGAGCGCTCCATAGCCAAACCCTCCCGAACCACCGAGAATAGTGCCACCATTGGTTATGGTCAGAGCGGAACCTGATATGGCATCGCCCCCTAATTTTCTGGAATTGCCTCGCCCCCCAGTAATTGACCCACTGGCAATATTGTCAATAACCATATTATTGCCGGTAATTCCGGCACCGGCATTGCCACCTTCAACCCCATCGTAGCCATATCCCCCTCCGCCGCCGAGAATAGCGCCGCTGTTGGTGATGGTCAGCGCGGAACCCGATATGGCATCGCCTCCCTCACCACTGGAATCACCGTCACCACCGGTAATACGGTAAGTATTAATAATCGTCAGATCGGTACCGGATATGCCAGCGCCGCCAATGCCGCCCGTACCACCGTTGTCATCAAATCCGTAACTGCCATCGCCTCCGGTAATCGCGCCATCGTTGGTTATCATCAGGCTGTCACCAGAGATACCCGTACCGCTAGCGGAACGTCTATCCCCTTCGCCACCAGTGATGGAGCCAGTACGAGAATTGGTTATCGACAGGTCAGTACCCGATATTCCCACACCGCCTGCACCAATGCCGCTAACGCCATAGCTACCTTCACCGCCAGTAATCGCACCGCCGTTAGTGATTGTCGCATTGTTACCGGACATTCCGTCGCCGCCGTCGCCGCCCGCGTCACCATCACCGCCGGTTATTGTGATGCCACTACCGACGCTTACGCTGTTATCCGCTGCGGTAGTTTCCGGGTTCGGCGATAAGACATACCCGGCTCCGGCGCCTTCACTGCCCCCGCTCGTCCCGTGAGTCCCTGTGTTGGATTGCGCCGTATAAGGAAATGAACCATCGACATGAATCGTGGCGCCTGTTGCCGGTGCGGATGATATGAAGATCGATGCGATCAATAAGGCTATCTGGTTTCTGCGAAAATGTTGCATGAATAACTCCCTTGCTAATCTTCACAAAATTAAGTTAATTTCTTACTCTTGTTAAATCGGTAAACAAAGTAGAAAAAAACAGGAAACAAAAAATTAGCAATAAAAATTAAATTAAATTCAAAAGAAAATAAAGATTGTATTGGAAGCTATCAAAACCATATCGAAGAGTAAACGCAGTAAATCATTTCAAAAAAATCTTAAATTATTTACCCGCTAACCATTTCACACCATTAAATCAACAAAAACAATAATATAAGAGACACCCATGCAGCAATGCATTTAATATCAACATGGCTATTTAAAAAAACAGACAAATTAATTTATGATGAAAACAAGGCGTTACCCTCGTCGTCAACGAGATAAATCCGTCAATGTTTAAATCTTTATATTTTTCTTTATTTCATCTTAAGACTGCTTAATAAGATGAGATGTTTAAGAGTGATGTTCAGATTTTTATTATTATGTTCGTAAAGGATTCTCAATTACGGTTACTGACTAAAGATATGCCGTCTCCTGGCTATCGCGCGGTAAATATCTCTGCGACGCCACGGAAAAGCCACATTGCACTCTTCTGTTTTACTGCGGGGTCTGGTCTACCCTGTTGGCCCAATCCCATCGTTATTCGCCCATTTTCCCCTATTCAGTTTCTGGTCAACACGCCAGGATGAGACCACTGGCCCCTCACGTGGAGTATCACTATGAACATCACCCATATTCGCAACGCCACCCAGTTGATTACCTTTGGTGGTAAAACCTTTCTCGTCGATCCGATGCTCGCCCCGAAAGGTGCGTATCCCGGCTTTCCCGGCACGGCGCGGGCCGAAATCCGTAATCCGACGGTAGAACTCCCGTGCGACATCGACACCCTGTTGCAGGCTGATGCGCTGATCGTCACCCATCTCCATGCAGACCACTGGGACGACGTCGCCGCAAAGGTGGTGCCGAAAGAGAAACCGATTTATGTACAGAACGAACAGGACGCGCAAATCCTGCGGGCGCAGGGTTTTAGTCAACTCATCCTCCTGACGGACAATACCCGGTTGGGTGAGATCACGTTGCGTAAAACAGGCGGCCAGCACGGAGCCGACCGGCTGTACGCCATTCCTGCCATGGCTGAGCGAATGGGCGATGCCTGCGGGATTGTGTTCCAGCATCCACAGGAAAAAACGCTGTATCTGGTCGGCGATACTATCTGGCGCGATGAGGTCGAAGCCAACATGGTCACATTCCAGCCTGATGTAGTGGTACTGAACGCCGGGTTTGCACACGTGATCGGTTTTGGTGCCATCATCATGGGGGCAGAAGATGTGCTGAAAACCCACTTCGTACTGCCTGATGCGCAGATTGTGGCGATTCACATGGAAGCGATAAACCACTGCCTGTTGACGCGTACCGCGCTCAGGGAATACGCCCGCGATAACCAGATTGCAGAATGTGTCCGGGTACCGGAAGATGGGGAAACCCTGACGTTCTAACCCCCAGCCGAGGAAAAGTATGCGCCCTGTCACCGTCGCGATCGTCGCCGTTGAAGATTTCAGTCCGTTTCACTTCTCGGTGCCGTGCATCATGTTCAGTGAAAAAGCCGCGGCAAAGAAACGCTTTGAGGTGCAGGTTTGCGCTGAAATCCCAGGTGTTGTCACCTCCCGGGAAGGCTTTTCCGTCACGGCTACCCAGGGACTGGAGGCGGTGACCGCAGCCGATATCGTGATTGTCCCCTGGTGGGGAACGCCCTCTCTTCGTCCGCCGCAGTCGCTGCTCGATGCGCTGGTTCAGGCCCGACAAAACGGCGCGCAGGTGGTCGGATTGTGCCTGGGGGCATTTGTCCTCGGCTATGCAGGACTGCTGGACGACAGGCGCGCCGCCACCCACTGGGAGTTTGAAGCCGATTTTCAGGCGCGTTTTCCCGACGCGCACCTGGACATCAACGCCCTGTACGTCGACGATGACGGTATCATCACCTCGGCAGGCACCGCCGCCGCGCTCGACTGCTGTCTGTATCTCATCCGCCAGCGGTTTGGCAGCACGGTGGCGAATCAGATTGCGCGCCGGATGATTGTGCCGCCGCATCGCGAGGGCGGTCAGGCGCAGTTTATTGCCCAGCCGGTGGCGAAAAACACCCAGGATCAACGGATTAACAGCCTACTGGACTATCTGCGCCAGCATAGCCATGAACAGCACGACCTGGATTCGCTGGCGAAAAAAGTGATGATGAGTCGCCGCACGCTGAGCCGTCATTTTATGCAAGCAACCGGCTCAGGCGTTGCCCAATGGTTGATCAATGAACGCCTGCGCCGTAGCCAGGAACTGCTGGAATCCACCTCGCTTCCCGTTGAGCGTATCGCCGGGGAGGTCGGTTTTCTGTCCCCGGTGACCTGGCGTCAGCATTTTAAGTCTCGCTTCGGCGTCAGCCCGGCTGAATGGCGAAAAACCTTTCAGGGTGTGGCATCATAGCGCGCAGAACATATTGAATTCAGGGGAAAGGATTGTGAAACCGGTAACGCTATACGATGTCGCAGACCACGCAGGCGTCTCCTATCAGACGGTATCCCGCGTGGTAAATCAGGCGAGCCACGTTTCCGCGAAAACCCGGCAAAAAGTTGAAGCCGCCATGGCGGAGCTGAATTACATCCCCAACCGCGTCGCCCAACAACTGGCCGGAAAACACACGCCGCTTATCGGCGTAGCAACGTCCAATCTGGCACTGCATGCCCCTTCGCAGATTGTCGCGTCCATCAAGTCGCGCGCCGACCAGTCCGGCGCCAGCGTGGTGATTGCGATGGTTGAACGCAGCGGTGTCGACGCCTGCAAAGCGGCAGTACATAACCTGCTGGCGCAGCGGGTAACGGGGCTGATTATTAACTACCCCCTTGATGAAGAACATGCCATCGCCGTCGCCGCCTCCTGCGGTACGGTACCCGTTTTGTTCCTCGACGTGTCTGATCTTTCCCCGATCAACAGTATTATTTTCTCGCACGATGATGGTGCCCGACTGGGTGTTGAACATCTGGTCCAGCACGGACACCAGCGCATTGCTTTGTTAGCGGGCCCCCGCACTTCCGTTTCGGCGCGCCTGCGCCTGGCGGGCTGGCATAAATACCTTGCTCGCCACCAGTTGCAACCGGTCGCAGAACAAGAAGGCGACTGGAGCGCGATGTCCGGTTTTTTGCAGACGCAGCAAATGCTCAGTGCAGGCATCATCCCCGGCGCAATGCTGGTGGCAAACGATCAAATGGCGCTGGGCGCGATGCGGGCCATCAGCGAATTTGGTCTGCGCGTGGCAAGTGACATTTCGGTAGTGGGTTATGACGATACCGAGGACAGCGCCTGCTACATCCCGCCGCTCACGACCATCAGGCAAGATTTTGCCCTTCTCGGCCAGACCAGCGTCGATCGCCTGCTGCAACTTTCCCGCGGCGAATCGCCCCTCGGAAATCAACTGCTGCCGGTCACGCTGGTGGAGCGAAAAACCGTTCTGCCCCCTGAAAAACAGCACACCTCCCCGCAGGCGCTGGCCGACTCGCTGATTCAACTGGCGCGTCAGGTCGCGTTGTTAAATCGGTCGTAATAATGTGAGTCAGTTCACTCATTAGGCTCCTCAGGCTTTACAGCTTTCTGGCTTCCCTCGTATGTTGAATAAAATTGTGAGCGAATAACAATTATCAACAGGATACAGCCATGACATTCACTACGGACTCACTCGCCGCCGTACTGGCTCGACGTGACTGGGAAAATCCCGGCGTCACACAGCTTAACCGTCTGGAGGCACATCCTCCTTTTGCCAGTTGGCGCGACGCGACTGAGGCGCGAGACAATCATCCCTCATCATCGGTTCGTAGCCTGAACGGTGCGTGGAAATTTAACTGGTTCGCCTCGCCGGAAGCGGTGCCGGAAAGTTGGCGACTGAGCGATCTGGATACTGCCGATACGATCGTTGTGCCATCAAACTGGCAGATGCACGGCTATGACGCGCCAGTTTATACCAACGTAACCTATCCGATCCCGGTCAATCCGCCGTACGTGCCTCATGAAAATGCCACAGGTTGTTATTCGCTCACATTCAATATCAACGAAGCCGAACGTCGCGATGGACAGACGCGAATTATCTTTGATGGCGTGAATTCCGCCTTTCATCTCTGGTGCAACGGACGCTGGGTGGGCTACGGTCAGGACAGTCGCCTGCCGTCCGAATTTGATCTCAGCGCATTTCTGGTCAGCGGTGAGAACCGTCTGGCGGTGATGGTGCTGCGCTGGAGCGATGGCAGCTATCTGGAAGATCAGGATATGTGGCGGATGAGCGGCATCTTTCGCGATGTCTCCCTGCTAAATAAACCCGCCACCCAAATCAGCGATCTACGCATCACCACCCACCTCAACGAAGATTTCAGCCGGGCAATATTGGCAGTCGACGTCAGCATGCGCGGTGAGTGGCGTGACTGTCTGCGGGTGACCGTTCAACTGTGGGATGGCGACGTGATGATGGGCGAAAGCACCGCGCCTTTTGGCAGTGAGATTATTGATGAGCGCGGTGCCTACGGCGATCGCACGACTCTGCGTCTGAATGTTGACAATCCTTCACTGTGGAGCGCCGAAACGCCGCATCTTTATCGCGCGGTCGTACAGCTGCATACCGCTGACGGCACACTTATTGAAGCCGAGGCCAGCGATGTCGGCTTCCGCCGGGTGAGCATTGAAAACGGCCTGCTGTTGTTGAACGGTAAACCTCTGCTGATTCGCGGTACCAACCGGCATGAACATCACCCTGAAAACGGCCAGGTGATGGACGAAGAAACGATGGTGCAGGACATCATTCTGATGAAACAGAATAACTTTAATGCCGTGCGCTGCTCCCACTATCCGAACCACCCGCGATGGTACACGCTCTGCGATCGCTATGGTCTGTACGTGGTGGATGAGGCCAACATCGAGACCCACGGCATGGTGCCGATGAATCGCCTGAGCGACGACCCGACCTGGCTGCCCGCGATGAGCCAGCGCGTGACGCGAATGGTACAGCGCGATCGCAACCATCCGAGCATTATCATCTGGTCACTGGGGAACGAATCGGGTCACGGCGCCAACCATGACGCACTGTACTGCTGGCTGAAATCAGAAGACCCGTCACGCCCGGTGCAGTATGAAGGCGGCGGCGCGGACACTGCGGCGACGGATATCATTTGCCCGATGTATGCCCGTGTCGATCAGGATCAGCCGTTCCCGGCGGTACCGAAGTGGTCAATCAAAAAATGGCTGTCGCTACCCGGTGAGCAGCGCCCGCTCATCTTGTGCGAATACGCTCACGCGATGGGCAACAGTCTGGGAGGGTTCGCCAAATACTGGCAGGCGTTCCGTCAGTATCCACGTTTGCAGGGAGGTTTCGTCTGGGACTGGGTCGATCAGTCGCTGATTAAATACGATGACAAAGGCAACCCCTGGTCCGCGTACGGCGGCGACTTTGGCGACACGCCTAACGATCGCCAGTTCTGTATGGATGGACTGGTGTTTGCCGACCGGACACCGCATCCGTCGCTGTATGAAGCGAAGCACGCGCAGCAGTTTTTTCAGTTTACGCTTCTACCGGGTGCCGAACGTAAGATTGAGGTCACCAGCGAATACCTGTTCCGCCATAGCGATAATGAGATCCTGCACTGGTCGATTGCGCTGGAAGGCAACCCAATAGCCACCGGGGAGATCCCGCTTGATATCGCTGCGCAGGGCCGTCAGGTTATCACCCTCCCCGACATCGCGCAGCCTGACAGCGCGGGTCAGCTCTGGCTAACGGTGCGCGTGGAGCAACCGCAGGCAACCGCATGGTCGCCCGCCGGTCATGTCAGCGCCTGGCAACAGTGGCCGCTGGAGGAAAAACTGAACATCATCTGCTCGCCGCGAGCCCGTACTGCGCCGCAACTCAGCGTCACTGACGCGGCCTTTCACGTGACACTTCGCACGACGCGTTGGGAATTCTGCCGTCAGCAGGGCACGTTAACGCAATACTGGATTGGCGATGAAGCCCAGTTACTGACACCGCTGAGCGATCGGTTCACCCGTGCGCCACTGGATAACGATATTGGCGTCAGTGAGGCGACCCGCATTGACCCCAATGCCTGGGTCGAGCGCTGGAAAGCCGCCGGGCATTATCAGCTCCAGGCGGTACTGCTGCAGTGCGATGCCGACGCCCTTGCCGACGCGGTACAGATCGCCACCGTTCACGCCTGGCAGTATCAGGGCAACACTTTGTTTATTAGCCGTAAAACCTGGCGTATTGACGGCCACGGCGAAATGCAGATCGCCGTTGATGTCGATGTCGCCAGCGGTACGCCGCATCCGGCACGTATCGGCCTGACCTGCCAACTGGCGCAGGTTGCAGAACGGGTCAACTGGCTGGGGCTCGGTCCACATGAAAACTACCCGGACCGCCTGTCTGCCGCCTGTTTTGACCGTTGGGATTTGTCACTGGATGAGATGTATACGCCGTATGTCTTCCCGAGCGAAAACGGCCTGCGCTGTGGTACGCGGGAACTGAAGTACGGTGCGCACGTCTGGCGTGGCGACTTCCAGTTCAACATTAGTCGCTACAGCCAGAAGCAACTGATGGAAACCAGCCACCGTCACCTGCTGCAACCGGAAGCCGGGAGCTGGCTGAATATTGATGGTTTCCATATGGGCGTCGGTGGAGACGACTCCTGGAGCCCATCGGTGTCGCCGGAATTCCAGTTGAGCGCCGGGCGTTATCACTATCGGGTTAGCTGGAGTTAAGTGTCTGATGGCGCGGCTTGTTCTGTAGGCCGGATAAGGCGTTTACGCCATCATCCGGCAACGGCACCATAGCGTTGCCTGATAGCGCTATGCTTGTCTGATCCGCGCAGGGATCCGGGAATTAGACGATAATCAGCCGCTTGAACAGCAGTTGCTGCACATCCTGCCGATGCGCCAGAATCGCATGGGCAGTGACGTGCGTTCCTTCGATGGAATACAGAACGCGGTAACTGGCTGCGTGATTGAATTCGCGATACTTTGCGCAGCCGATCTTTAACAGCTCAGGGCAAATCAGGCTCCCCGCAGAAAACTGCCCCACGACCTTTTCAAACTGCGTAAGAATATCGGTAATCATCGGGCGCGGCTCAATCTCTGCCCGACGGAGGTGAAGAACAATATCGTCGATGCAGAGTCTGTCTCCTGGCCCGGCGGCGCTGCACCACCGGGCCCTCAGGTTACTCTTCCATCGCCTGGCGTATTTGCTGCAGCGCCGCCGGATCGTCAAGGGTAGTGAGATCGCCCGGATCGCGGCCTTCACAAATCGCCTGGATCGTGCGACGGAGCATTTTGCCGGATCGGGTTTTCGGCAGTTGCGAAACAAACCAGACGTGGGCGGGACGTCCAAAGTTGCCAATCTGACTGTCCACCAACGCCATGATCGCCTTCTCTTCCGAATGCGCCACGTCCGGATCTTCGAGGCTATCGCTCTGTTTGGGAATGACAAACGCCACCGCCACCTGCCCTTTCAGCGCATCTTTCACCCCCACTACCGCCACTTCCGCCACGTTCGGATAGCTGGAGATACTCTCCTCGATTTCCCGCGTGCCCAGTCGATGCCCGGCGACATTAATCACATCATCCGTACGTCCGAGGATGAAGTAGTAGCCGTCGGCGTCGCGAATCCCCCAGTCAAACGTGGCATACACCTGACGGTTAAACAGCGACCAGTAGGTATTCACAAACCGCGCGTCGTCGCCCCAGATGGTCTGAATACAACCGGGTGGCAACGGCCCTTCGATGACCACCATCCCCTTCTCGTTGGCACCGCAAGGTTCGCCGGTTACCTCATTGAGCAACTGCACGTTATAGCCGTACATCGGCACGCCGGGGCTGCCGAGGCGCGATGGACGGTCATCCAGCGCACGGGCCAGCGCCATAATTGGCCAGCCGGATTCGGTCTGCCAGTAGTTATCGACCACCGGCACACCCAGCGTTTCGGTCACCCAACTTGCGGTCGGTTTATCCAGCGGTTCACCCGCCAGATAGAGCACCTCCAGTGAAGAGAGATCGTGATTGCGGATCTGCGCGGTTGGAAACTTCTTCAGCACACGAATGGCGGTCGGTGCCGAGAACATCCGGTTGACCTGATATTTTTCGACGATTTTCCACCACACGCCGCAGTCCGGATACGTCGGCAGCCCTTCATACACAATCGTTGCCATCCCCGCTAACAGCGGCGCATAAACGATGTAGGAGTGCCCCACAACCCAACCGATATCCGACGCGCAAAAAAACACGCCGCCCGCTTTGCCGCCAAAAATGGTGTCCATTGAGGTCGCCAGCGCCACCGCATAGCCACCGACGTCTCGCTGCACGCCTTTAGGTTTGCCGGTGGTGCCAGAGGTATAGAGAATGCAGGAGGTTTCGTTGGACTCCAGCCACGTCACCGGCACCGTGGCACCGAGATGCTGCTGGCGCAGAGTGGCAAAATCGAGATCGCGACCGGCCACGCGCGCCATTTTCGCCAGTCCCCGGTCCACCAACAGCACCTGTTTCGGCTGATGCTGCGCCTGATCGATAGCCTCATCGAGCAGCTTTTTGTAGGGCAACACTTTACCGCCGCGCGCTCCCGCATCGGCGGAGACAATCAGCACCGGCTTCGCGTCATCGATCCGCGCCGCCACGCTATGCGAGGCAAAACCGCCGAACACCACCGAGTGGATCGCGCCAATCCGTGCGCAGGCCAGCAGCGTGATATGCGCCTCGGCAATCATCGGCATGTAGACCAGCACCCGATCGCCGCGCTGCACGCCAAGCGATTGCAGCATCGACGCCACCACGTTCACTTCGTCATATAACTGACTGAAGGTGAAGGTGCGCTCCTCTTCGGTCTCGGATGAGACGGCTACCAACGCCAGCGCATCCGGTTGTCTGTCCAGCCAGCGGTCAATGGCGTTATGACACAGGTTGGTGGTACCGCCGCAAAACCAGCGGGCAAACGGCGGATTGCTGTTTTCCAGCGTCCGGGTAAACGGCTGCTGCCAGTCGATGCGCCGGGCCTGCTCGGCCCAGAACGCCTCCGGTTGCGTAATGGAACGCTGATAAAATTCGCTAAAAGACATAACGCTCTCCTGTTGAACTTACGCCTGATGAGGCGGGCTCTAGATGACATAAAGGTCCATATATTCATTGACCGGCATCTGCTCCAGGCGAGTTCTGTCCAGGGAGACATCCAGGATGCGCTGCTGTTGGCGGGTCGGGAACTGACGCGCCAGGTTAATTTTGAATTTTTCGATAAGTTTAGGGATCCCATCGGTACGACGACGCGCGTGACCAATCGGATACTCCACCGCCACCTCGTCAAAACGCGTGCCGTCGGTAAATTCAAGAGTAATGGCGTTGGCGATGGCGCGTTTTTCCGGGTCGTGATAGTCCGCGGTAAACGTCGGATCTTCAAAGCAGTTCATCTTCTCGCGCAGGGAATCGATACGTTTGTCCTGCGCCACATCATCCTCATAGTCTGCCGCCGTTAAGCGTCCGAACAGCAGCGGGATCGCCACCATGTACTGAATACAGTGGTCGCGATCGGCCGGGTTATTCAGCGGCCCCTGCTTGTCGATGATGCGAATGCAGGCTTCGTGCGTGCGAATGGTCACCTTCTCGATATCCGCGGCGCACTTACCTGCCGCCTGCATCTGTGCGTACAGGGTCATTGCCGCTTCGACCGCCGTCTGAGAGTGGAACTCCGCCGGGAAAGAGATTTTGAACAACACGTTTTCCATCACGTAGGAGCCGTACGGACGCTGGAAGCGGAACGACGCCCCTTTGAACGAGACATCATAAAAGCCCCAGGTTTTCGCCGTCAGCGCCGAGGGATAGCCCATCTCACCGGTTTTGGCCATCAGCGCCAGACGCACCGCGCGCGAGGTCGCATCGCCTGCCGCCCAGGATTTACGCGTGCCGGTGTTCGGCGCATGGCGATAGGTGCGCAACGACTGCCCGTCGACCCACGCCAGCGAAACCGCATTGAGGATCTCATCACGCGTCAGTCCCAGCAGTTCGGCGACCACGGCGGTAGAGGCCACTTTGACCAGCAGAACGTGATCAAGCCCCACGCGGTTAAAGGCGTTTTCCAGCGCAATACAGCCCTGAATTTCGTGGGCCTTGATCATCCCGGTCAGCACCTGTTTCATCGTCAACGGTGCTTTACCCGCCGCGACCGCGTTGCGCGACAGCCAGTCCGCTGTCGCCAGGATCCCGCCGAGGTTATCGGAAGGATGGCCCCATTCCGCCGCCAGCCAGGTGTCATTGAAGTCGAGCCAGCGGATCATCGCGCCGATGTTAAACGCGGCCTGTACCGGGTCGAGCTGAAACTGGGTACCCGGCACGCGCACGCCGTTGGGTACGACGGTTCCCGGTACAATCGGGCCCATCAGTTTTTTACAGGCCGGATACTCCAGCGCTTCCAGACCGCAGCCCAGCGTATCAAGCAGGCAGTAGTGGGCGGTGTCATATGCCACCGTCGAGGTGACTTCGTAGTTCATCACGTAATCAACGATATCAACGATTTCACGATCGAATTCCGGGCGAACATTCATTACTTGAGCTGACATTAGCGATATTCCTGTTTTTTATCGTTTGAAGGAGAATTAGTTACGCTGATCCAACGCGACAAATGCGCGGTCTTCCGGGCCGGTGTAATTGGCGGAAGGACGGATAATTTTGTTGTCCTGGCGCTGCTCGATGATGTGCGCCGCCCAACCGGTGACGCGGGCGATAACAAACAGCGGGGTAAACATTTCGGTGGGAACACCCATCATGTTGTAGGAAACCGCCGAGAACCAGTCGAGATTCGGGAACATCTTTTTCGTTTCCCACATTACCGTTTCCAGACGATCGGCAATGTTGTACATCTTCAGCGACCCGCCTTCTTCGGAAAGCTGTCTCGCCACCTTCTTAATGACCTGATGGCGCGGATCGGCAAGGGTGTAGACCGGATGACCGAAACCAATCACCACCTCTTTGTTTTCCACGCGTTGACGAATATCGGCCTCGGCTTCGTCCGGCGTTTCATAGCGCTGTTGAATTTCCAGCGACACTTCGTTCGCCCCGCCGTGTTTCGGGCCACGCAGTGCGCCAATCGCGCCGATAATCGCCGAATAGACGTCGGAGCCAGTCCCGGCAATCACGCGGCTGGTAAAGGTGGACGCATTGAACTCGTGCTCGGCGTACAGCACCAGCGAAATGTGCATCGCTTTTTCCCAGCTCTGCGACGGCTTTTCGCCGTGCAGCAGATGCAGAAAATGGCCGCCGATGGAGTCGTCATCGGTTTCTGGCTGGATACGCTCGCCGTTGTGGCTGTAGTGATACCAGTAAAGAAGAATGGAACTGAGCGAGGCCAGCAGCTTGTCGGCGATATCACGCGCGCCGGAAACGGTATGCCCCTCTTTTTCCGGCAGCGTACAGCCCAGGGCCGATACGCCAGTGCGCATGACGTCCATCGGGTGCGACGCCGCCGGCAGCGCTTCCAGCACGGTACGGACATTGGCCGGTAATCCGCGCAGCGCTTTGAGTTTGATTTTGTATGCCTGAAGTTCGTCACGGGTCGGGAGTTTTCCGTGAATCAGCAGATGCGCCACTTCTTCAAATTCGCACTGTTGGGCGAGATCGAGAATATCGTAGCCGCGATAGTGGAGATCGTTACCGCTTTTGCCAACGGTGCACAGCGCGGTGTTGCCCGCCGGTACGCCGGACAGCGCGACGGATTTTTTAGGCTTAATGACATGGGTATTATTTTGCAGGATCGTTGTGTCGCTCATGTTGTCCTCGTCATTATTATCATGTGTAGGGTATTGAGGGTTTTCGTCCAGGCCTGATAAGGCGCAGCCGCCTTCAGGCACTGCCGGATGGCACTGCGTTTATCCGGCCTACGGTTTCAGGTTCAGGGCATCCCGTTGTGTAGGCCTGATAAGGCGCAGCCGCCATCAGGCACTGCCGGATGGCACTGCGTTTATCTGGCCTACGGTTTCAGGTTCAGGGCATCCAGCTTCTCTTCGTACTGGTAGTAATTGATGCTTTCGTACAGTTCGTTGCGGGTCTGCATAATGTCGATAACGCTCTTTTGCGTCCCTTCCTGGCGCAGCACGTTGTAGACCTTTTCCGCAGCCCGGTTCATGGCGCGGAATGCCGAGAGCGGATAGAGCGCCATTGCCACGTTAGCGCTACGCAGTTCGTCGGTCGTGAACAGCGGCGTGGCGCCAAATTCGGTGATATTGGCGAGAATGGGAACCTGCACCGCATCGGCAAACTGGCGGTACATCGAAAGCTCCGTGATCGCTTCCGGGAACAGCATGTCGGCGCCCGCTTCGACATAGGCCTGCGCACGATCGATCGCCGCCGCTAAACCTTCTACGGCCAGGGCATCGGTACGCGCCATGACAACAAAGTTGGGATCGGTACGGGCATCCACCGCCGCACGAATGCGATCGACCATTTCTTCTTTCGACACAATCGCTTTATTCGGACGATGGCCGCAGCGCTTGGCACCGATCTGATCTTCGATGTGTAGCGCCGCCGCCCCGGCTTTGATCATCGACTTCACGGTGCGCGCGACGTTAAACGCCGAAGCGCCAAAGCCGATATCGGCATCCACCAGCAGCGGCAGCGGACACACGTCGGTGATGCGGCGAATGTCGGTCAATACGTCATCCAGGGTGGAGATCCCCAGATCCGGCAGTCCCAGCGAACCGGCCGCGACGCCGCCGCCAGAAAGATAAATCGCCTGATACCCGGCACGCTGGGCCAGCAGCGCATGGTTGGCGTTGATGGTGCCGACAATTTGTAAGGGGTTTTCTTTGGTGAGTGCAGCGCGAAACGCCTGACCCGGAGAATCCAGAGACATAGTCCATCCTCGTGTTATCAACTTGTTATTACCGTTGATTCACATAAAGCAAGGGCTATGCCAACACAAACATAACGGGAATTATTCATTTTAAAACAATGAATTAAATATTTTAATGACAGAGGAAGTGAAAAGATTAATGTCTATTTGCGTTTCATGAAACGCATACCGCATGTTTCATGAAACAAGGATGAAACACAACGAAAACAATTTTCGATATCAGTGATTTGCCTCTCTTTCAGATAGAGCTTCATCTAAATTTATTGGTTAATTTTAAAAACAATTGGCTAAAGAAAAACATTGTAGCAATGATTAATATAAATTTTGAAAATGCTTCTGGCGCTGAATACCAGGTATCCGGAAATGCAACATTTGCGCCGCTCAGAATCGAAGAGGACACGAATACAGACAATAGAATACAAAGCGCCTTTTTTATACTTTCCATTTGATTATCCAATACGTTATTTTCGTAATGGAGGAGTCACCTCCCCCATTAAACTTAAAACTACCGACAGGTACCACCAATTCCGCCTGAATTGCAATTATTGTTAGACCCTTTGCCTCCCCCATTACCATTCCCATTGGAAAAACATCCCCCAGCAAATGCCCCCCCCGCTATACCAACAGCGACTCCTGCGATCCCTCCCAGTGAGCCTGCAATAGCGCCACCAATAATACCATTATTGCAATTTGTCACATCCTGACCTAAACTACCATAAAACCCTGAATTACCATTCTGTCCCTGATTGTTGGCATTGCGGCCTCCGGAGCTAGAAGTATTCCTACCATTTTCATAATTAGAGTTGGCATTACCTCCTGAAACAAAACTTATTTCCAATATCGATAACTCACGAATATTCATACACTCTCCTTTTTTAAAATAAGTATTAGCGCACACCTCATCTCCCTTTCTTTATATTTCACTACATTTCAAAATGTATATGTAAAAATGTTAGATTTGAGATCTTGCTTGCAAAATATCTCAATCAATCAGTTAATAATATATATCTATACAAGAACATAAACAAATCACATAATCAATAGAAAGCTATAATAAGAACCATATATCATTCGTTGAAATTAGAATAAACTTTAATATCATTGTTCATACCCTCTCTATCTCATCCAAACCTAAAAATAGCAAATATATAAAAAGTCATCCAGATCTTGACAAAACTTAGTTTTGTTAGTTTATTAATAATGACAGGCGAAGACCTAAAGTTAAGTGCAAATATTAAATTATCAATAAAAATATCAAATACCCTAACAAAAAAACATAAGAATCACGAATGAAACTATTCAGAAAGGAAGTTATTGACAATTTAAATAGCACAACAAATGGAGGTGTGATTATCTCCACCTCATTCAATCTGTTCTTAAGTACAATCGCAACTATAATATTAATGATTTTAATATCCATCTTTCTTGGTTTTGGTGAGTACACCAGGAAAGCGCGGCTTACTGGAATTGTAATGCCATCATCTGGATTAATAAAAATAACGCCACAATATAGTGGCTATGTAACTAAATTAACAGTCCAGGAAGGTGAGCATGTTCAAAAGGGACAAGCTCTTTATCATATAAGTGGAGAACATTATAGCAGCAAAGGCACTGGAACTTTGGCTGCAATAAATCTATCCTTACAAACACAGCATTCCATGCTTTCCTCACAAAAAATGTTAGAACAACGTGATAATAACCAGCAACAACAGGCAGTTCAACAACATATTGCGTTGATACAGCTGCAAATAAAAAGCGGTGAGCAACGACTACTGCTAGCGAAACATCAAGCCGATTTATCTTCTATAGTTGTGAGCCGTTACCAAAAGTTAATAACTCAAAAATACGTTTCTGAAATTGAATACCAGTTAAAACAAATAGAATCATCGTCAGCTAAAGAAAATGTTGAGAATCAGCGTCAATTGCTTTTACAACTACGGGCCTCACTAGACAACGCAAAAGATGAACTAGCCCACTTAATTGTACAAGGGGAAAGTAGAAATGCAGAACTGAACAGACAGTTACAAATAATAAAGCAACAGCAATTTGAGCTGGCAAGCCAAGAAAACTTCACACTAACTGCGCCAGTATCAGGAACAGTTGTAGTTATTCTCATTAGACAAGGGCAATCCGTAAAAGCCCAAGAACCAGTAATGTCACTAGTTCCCGAAAATTCAGACCTCCAGATAGAACTTTACGCAACCAGTCAAAATGCAGGTTTTATTCATCCCGGTCAAAAAGTTGCTCTCAGATATACGGCTTTTCCTTATCAGAAATTTGGTGTCCAGTACGGAACTATTATCGAAATTAGTCGAATAACGCTAGCACCTACAGATCTACTATCCATTTCACCAATGATCTGGAAAGTAAATGAGGGTCACTATCGTGTCATTGTAAAACCAGAACTTTCGCATATTCTGGCTTATGGGAAATATGAACCTCTTCGCCCGGGAATGACTTTAGAAGGCGATGTCAATTTGGATACCAGATATTTATGGGAATGGCTAACAGAACCACTCTGGAGTCTAAAAGGAAAATTTTGATGGAATCACTGAAATGGTTTGGGAAAAAATATCTCCCTGTAATACGGCAGGCAGAATCGTCAGAATGCGGCCTCGCTTGTCTCGCCATGGTTGCCAATTGGTATGGATTGCGAACTGACTTATCTACTCTTCGTGGTCGTTTCAATATCAGTTCAAAAGGAATGACTCTACAACGATTAATAGAGTGTGCTGCTGCACTTAATCTATCCTCACGTGCAGTACGCTTAGATCTTGAAGAGCTAAAATCACTTAACCTTCCCTGCATACTTCACTGGAATATGAATCATTTTGTAGTACTGCATAGCATCAAAGGCCATAGATTAGTAATACATGATCCTGACAAAGGTAAAATTTTCATCAGTCTATTAGAAACAGGAAAGCATTTTACCGGAGTTGCTCTCGAATTAATGCCAGCAGCTGATTTTAGCTGCCGAGATGAAAGAAAAAAAATACGGCTACGTCAACTGACAGGTAAAACACCAGGATTATTTTCGGCCATGTTAAGCATCATGATATTTTCGCTAGTGCTCGAGGCAATCACTCTGGGAGGTCCTCTTATAAATCAAATTGTTATTGACGATGTTCTAGTAGCAGCAGATAAAAACCTACTGACTGTCATTTTAATTGCACTACTTCTACTTTCGCTAACTCAATTATTGCTGTCACTTGCCCGGCAATGGGCCAGTATTGCGTTATCCGTTAGTTTTAATATGCAGTGGACAGCTAATGTTTTTCATCACCTAATACGGTTATCCTTGGCCTGGTTCGATGCCAGAAGCATAGGGGGCATTAATGCTCGTTTTAGTGCAGTGAACAATATTCAACAAGCACTAACAACGCAAGTTTTAGATGGTATACTGGACGTTCTTTTAGTCATAACCTCTCTCAGTATGATGTTGCTATACAACCCTGCAATGACTTTTATTGTACTTTTGGCAGCGTTGTTTTACGGGGTATTAAGAGCACTTTGGTACCCCTCTCTACGACAAGCAACAGAAAATACTTGGGATGCCGAAACACGAGAATCTGGTCATTTTCTTGAAACGCTAAGTGGTATCTTGAGTCTCAGAATTAATGGTGTTATGTCACATAGAGAAGCTGCCTGGCTCAATCTAAATGTCGAGCGTAGAAACGCTCAACTACGCCAAAGCAGACTAATGATGGGATATGGCATAGTTAACACCCTAACATCTAGCTTAGTATCAACAGTAATTCTATGGAAAGGTGCCGAGGAAGTTCTGAACGGAACTTTTACAGTAGGAATGTTTGTTGCGTACCTTTCTTATCAAACACGTTTCTCCTCTAGTTCCAGCAACCTGATCGATTCATTTTTTTTATGGCGGATGTTAGATGTCTACAACGAACGACTAGCAGATATTGTAATGACACCGCAGGAAGGCCAGATTGATACAAATAATGCCACTCTTCCAGACAGTATATCTTCCCGTGAATTCACAAATTTATCTCCCTCTGCCATAATGAAAACTGAATTCCCTCTAGTATTGGAACACCTAGTCTTCAGTCATAAAGGTATAAACAATCGTATAATTAACGATATATCAATGACACTTAACCCAAGAGAAGTCGTCGCCATTACAGGTAAATCTGGATGTGGAAAATCGACCTTAATACAACTAATTTTAGGTATTTATGTACCTGATGCGGGTACGATCAAAACATTTGGAATTCCTAATTCACATCCAGACTACTTTCAAGTTCGCCAGCACATTGGTACAGTGCTTCAAAATGATCACCTATTTCGAGGGTGTATCGCAGATAATATTATTTTTTTCCATGAAGAAAATAGCTTTGAACGAATGATCCAATGTGCACAACTCTCCCTAATTCATGATGAAATTATGAATATGCCAATGGGCTATCAAACATTAATTGGAGAGGGTGGTGGAGGTCTTTCAGGAGGGCAGAAGCAACGAATACTGTTGGCGAGAGCACTATATAAGCAACCTGCATTTTTATTACTAGATGAAGCCACTAGCCATTTGGATATAGAAAGTGAGATTATTATCAGTCAAACACTCCGTCAGTCTGGAGTTCCAGTATTATTGATAGCTCACCGTCCAGAAACTCTCGCTTCTGCAGATCGCATATTGATTATGGATAAAGGGGAACTAAGATAAATAACTTATTAGCTCCATAAAAATTGAATACACAACTACTCAAGAATGATAGCAACATACATATGACTAACGCTATATGTACATAAATTAATCTTTTAATAGCAGTACCTGTACTCGATACTGCTTTCCACGAAAGTGCGTGTCAGCTAACGTTTCATGAAACGCGTTCTGTTGTTTCATTGCAACATTTATGAAACAAGGCTACACCCAATACTCTGTCCTTTTATTTTGGGTTGGCTATGGCGACGACAAATCTTCCTCCGCGGGTAAATGATGACAAACCGGTTATCTGGACGGTCTCGGTAACGCGACTGTTCGATCTGTTTCGCGACATCAGCCTCGAGTTCGATAACCAGGCGACCATCACCCCAATCCAGCTCGGTTTTGAAAAGGCGGTCGCCTATATTCGTAAAAAGCTGGCGACCGAACGCTGTGACGCGATCATCGCCGCAGGATCTAACGGCGCGTATCTGAAAAGCCGTCTGTCGATTCCGGTGATCCTGATCAAGCCCAGCGGTTTTGACGTCCTGCACGCGCTGGCAAAGGCTGGCAAACTGACCGCTTCCATTGGCGTGGTCACCTATCAGGAGACACTGCCGGCGCTGATGGCCTTTCAAAAAACCTTTAACCTGCAACTGGAACAGCGCAGCTATATCACCGAAGAAGATGCGCGGGGACAGATCAACGAACTGAAAGCCAGCGGCATTGAGGCGGTGGTCGGCGCGGGGCTGATAACCGATCTGGCGGAAGAGGCTGGCATGACGGGTATCTTTATCTATTCCGCCGCCACGGTGCGCCAGGCCTTCAGCGATGCGCTGGACATGACTCGCCACACCCAGCGCCGTCACGGTCATTACGCGTCCGATCAGGCGCTGCGTACCCGCTATGAACTGGGAGATATTCGCGGCGAGTCCGCGCAGATGGAGCAGGTGCGCCATACCATTATGCTGTATGCCCGTTCACCAGCCTCTGTCCTGATACAGGGGGAAACCGGCACCGGAAAGGAACTGGCGGCCCAGGCCATTCACCGGGAGTTTTGTACGCGTGCAGGCACGCGTGGCGACAAGTCGACCCATCCGTTCGTCGCGGTAAACTGTGGGGCGATTACTGAATCATTACTTGAAGCGGAGTTGTTCGGCTATGAGGAGGGTGCCTTCACCGGGTCGCGACGCGGCGGCCGTGCCGGGCTGTTTGAAATCGCCCACGGAGGGACGCTGTTTCTCGATGAGATCGGTGAAATGCCGCTGCCGCTGCAAACCCGACTACTGCGCGTACTGGAAGAAAAAGAGGTCACTCGGGTGGGCGGACATCACCCCATTCCGGTGACGGTGCGGGTGATTAGCGCCACCCACTGCAATCTGGAAGAGGAGATGAAACGGGGGCTATTCCGTCGCGATCTGTTTTATCGCCTGAGTATTTTGCGTCTGTCGCTGCCGGCTCTGCGCGAGCGCCCCGCAGATATCCTGTCGCTGGCGGAAGGTTTTTTAAAACAGTCGCTGGCCGCGCTCTGTGTGCCGTTTACCGAGTCGGTGCGCGCCGGACTGGCGCAGAGCGCCTGCGTTCTGTTGCACTATCACTGGCCGGGGAATATTCGCGAGTTACGTAATATGATGGAACGGCTGGCGCTGTTTTTAAGCGTTGAACCTATGCCACAGCTGGATGAGCACTTACTACAGCGGCTGCTGCCGGAACTGGCAGAGATTGAAACGCCGTCATTCCCGGTATCTTCAGCCACACCGCAGCAGGTACTGGTGCAGTTCAACGGTGATAAACGTGCCGCAGCTCGCTATCTGGGGATCAGCAGAACCACCTTCTGGCGACGACTGAAGGAATAAATTGTCGGGTGGCGACGCACAGCGTCCTGTCCAGCCTACCACCCAGAACAGACCGGAACCACCCGACAACCTTACGAATTACTTCTTCTTGTAAATATTGGCAGTGCCATGAATTTTGTTGTCGGTTTGACCGGAGGTCAGCACAACCACATCAGCACCTTTTTCCTCTGCTTTTTTCAGCAGATCTTCTTTCGCATCCTGAGTTGATGTTTCATTGCTGGTATTGATGTTACCAATCAGGGTGTACTGCGACTCTACCTTCTCAAACTCAGCCTTTGTTAACAGCTCCGCTGCAAACGCATTTGTCGCCACAAAAGCCAACGCAGCAATCAAGACTTTATATCCAGTTTTCATAGTAAAGCTCCAGGTTATGTTATGACGCTATCATCACCCCTGAATCCATGCAGCGGTTCAAGGATGATTAATAACTAGTTCAGCTTCCAGGAAAAATCCAGGCCCTTTCCAGGATATATTGCTTTTGTGGTTTCAACCTGCTCAGTACGCTTTTCACGTTCGACGGTAAAGTTAAGTCAGTCCGTTTACTATAAATACGCAGACAACGCTGCCCCCTGTTTTTAATCAATCAAAAGATGCTAACTCAGTATGAATAAGCCTGTTCAGAATCCTTTCAATTAAGATTATTATTAAAAATTTTCGGGTTTATTGGTAATAGTCTTAATTCCAACAAAAAACCTCTCAGATAAATACCAATATAAAAATTGATATTCATCAAGCCAATGATAATTAGCCAGTATAAGAATCCGAAAAAAAAATTATTACCGCACGTGATTAACAACGTTAAATAGATAACCAGATTGACGTTAAACCTACGCATCCATTAAGCCCGTCTTATCGAATACCTCATCTATCTTATTGTTTTTTGCTTTAAATTCGCACAATTCCTGGGCGGAGGGTAAAAAACAATAAATATTGATAATCAAACAATTAGCAACCATTTGCACATTTTCAGCCCATTAACGACGGTTAATAGCCTCAGCCTATCGATACTCCATGCAAGTCGGTGGCAAAACGATTACGCCATTTCCCTCGCGACAAATAACATTAATAATCATCAGCTCCTTATTAACATGAGCAAATCCACGAATGGCCTAATATTCAAGATTGGCCTTTTTGCCCCTCCATTTAATTAATATTCGAATCTTAAGGAAGAGTCAATATATGAAAATAAATACAATACACCCCCCTGGCTCACTATTAGCCATTGCTATTTCAATTGCCTTAACACCCACAGCAATGGCTGATAATAGTATTTCTCCACCAACGGGTGTGGGTGATACCGTCATTATTAATAACGGCCAAAGTATTACGCTTTCCGCGACGGAAAATACCGATCCCGCATGGGATAACTTCAGCAGTCTCTGGGTCGGTAATAACTCTGACGGCTCGCTGCTGATCGATGGTCGGGATATCGCCACCTCCGCCGGTATGATAGGTAATGGCGCGAACGGCAGCGTGACGCTGACGAATGGCGCAACCTGGACGCTGGACAATCTGAATCTGGTGCTCGGGACCCATGATGGTTCAGGAACACTGCTGGTGAGTAATGGCAGCAAAATCAGCGGTATTGATGAACTGCGCATTGGAGAATATGCCGCAAATGCACAGGGGACGGTCACCATCGACGGTGCAAATTCGTCTGTCTCATCCGCCTGGAGCGTGGTCGGCGATCAGGGGCGCGGCAACCTGGTGATTACCCGCGGCGGCACCCTCTCCTTAAGCGAACACATGAACATCGGCTACGTCGGCAATACGAGCAGTACCAGTCGTAATGGCTATGGAGTAACCCTGATCGACGGTGAAAACTCGCGACTGGATGTGACAAAGGGCATTTATCTCGGCGGCTTCGACAGCACGGCATCCAATGACGCCACCGGTATTCTGACCGTCAGCAATGGCGCAACGGTCAGCTCAGGTAGCTTTATCTGGCTGGCGGTGGGGCAAGGCAGCACCGGTATCCTGAATATCGGCGGGGCGAAGGGAGAAGCGCAACAGGCCGCGGGAACGTTGGATCTGCCGTGGATTTACCTTGGCAACACCAGCGGTATGAGCACGGCAGAACTCAACTTTAACCACAACAGCGATGACTTCGTGCTCTCGGCCAGAATCACGGGCGTTGGCGAAGTGAACCATTTCGGCTCGGGGACAACGACGCTTACAGGTGCCAACACCTACCAGGGCCCGACCCACGTCGCGAACGGCACGTTGCGCGCTGGGGTAGAAAATACCCTGAGTGCACGATCGGATTACCGCGTGGACAACGGCGCGCAGCTGGATCTTAATGGCTATTCGCAGACGCTGAACTCGCTGGAGCTGGCAGGCACGGCGACGCTCTCTTCCCCGTCGCGGGTGAAAGCAGCCTTTAGCCCAACCACGTTAACGATTAACGGCGATTATACCGGCAACAACGGCCTGCTGGCCTTACGCACCGTGCTGGGTGATGACCTTTCGCCGACCGATAAGCTGGTTGTGAAGGGTGATACCCACGGTACCACGCGCGTCAGCGTCAGCAACGCCGGCGGTAGCGGTGCCCCGACGATTGAAGGCATCCGCATTGTCGACGTTGAAGGCGCATCTAACGGCACCTTTGTGAAAGAAGGTCGTATTGTGGCGGGCGCATATGACTACGATATTGTGAAACGAGATAACCAAAACTGGTCTCTGACCAGTGTGGCATTGCCAGGACCGGTCCCCCCAACCCCGCCGGGCACCCCGAAAGAGCCCGTCGAACCCATGCCTCCAACAGCGGAAGGCCCGCATCAGTATCGCCCGGAAACCGGCAGCTATCTGGCAAACACCCTTGCCGCCAACACGCTGTTCACCACCCGCCTCCACGATCGTCTGGGTGAAACCCAGTACACCGACGCGTTAACCGGCGAGCAGAAGGTGACCAGCCTGTGGATGCGCCACATCGGCGGACATAACCGCTTCAAGGACGGTTCCGGGCAGATAAGCACCCAGAGCAACCGCTATGTCATGCAACTGGGCGGCGACATTGCGCAATGGAGCACCGACGGCCTGGATCGCTGGCATCTGGGTCTGATGGCCGGTTACGCCAACAGCAAGAGCCGCAGTCATTCCAGTCTGACCGGATACTCTTCTCGTGGGGAAATCAGCGGCTACAGCGCCGGTCTGTACGGCACCTGGTATGCCAACGACGCCGATAAAACCGGGGCTTATGTTGATGGCTGGATGCTCTACAACTGGTTTGACAACACCGTCTCCGGACAGGGACTGGCGTCTGAAAAGTATGACTCAGACGGTATCACCGCCTCTGTCGAAACGGGCTATACCTGGAAACTGGCCGAACTCAGCGAGCGTAACGCGCTGTACATTCAACCTAAAGTCCAGGTGACCTGGATGGACGTGCAGGCCGATACGCACGTTGAGAAAAATGGCACCCGGGTCGTGGATAAAACCGACGGTAATCTGCAAACGCGCCTGGGTGTGAAAGCGTACCTGCAGGGGCATAACGCGATGGATGACGGCAAGGACCGCACCTTCCAGCCGTTTGTCGAAGCCAACTGGATCCACAACACGCAGAATTACCGCGTACAGATGGATGACATCAGCAACGACGTGAAAGGCACCCGCAACATAGGTGAACTGAAAGTGGGCGTTGAAGGCCAACTTAGCCAGCGTCTGCAACTGTGGGGCAACGTTGCCCAACAGATTGGCGACAACGGCTACAGCGATACGCAAGGCATGTTAGGGCTGAAATACAGCTTCTGACCCTCTACCACCCGTGGCAACGCGGGTGGTTTTCTTCCCCCGCCTCTCCCTTTGTGATCCCATTCGCATCCCCCAGGTTTTGTGATAAATAAGATGAGGTTACTTTATCTGATTCAGGGAAATGTGGTTTATGGAACCTCTGCACGCGGTTTTCCTCACCGTCAGCCTGTTCGTCTTAACCTTCTTTAACCCAGGCGCCAATCTGTTTGTGGTTGTGCAAACCAGTCTGGCCTCCGGACGACGCGCAGGCGTATTAACCGGTCTGGGTGTGGCGTTAGGTGACGCAATCTATTCCGGGCTGGGATTGTTCGGCATGGCGACGCTGATTACCCAGTGCGAAGCGGTATTCTCGGTGATCAAAATTGGCGGCGGCGCGTATCTGCTGTGGTTTGCCTGGAACAGCATTCGCCACCAGGCCACGCCGCAAATGCCGACGCTTCAGCAACCCGTTAGCGCGCCGTGGACGGTGTTCTTTCGTCGCGGCTTATTGACCGATCTGTCTAATCCGCAAACCGTTCTGTTTTTTATCAGTATCTTCTCCGTGACGCTGAGTGCCGACACGCCCATGTGGGCGAGGATGATGGCCTGGGCCGGGATTGTGCTCTCTTCAGTTATCTGGCGCGTCTTTCTGAGTCAGGCCTTTTCATTGCCGGCCGTGCGTCGGGCATACGGCAGAATACAGCGCGTCGCCAGTCGAATCATCGGGGCAATTATTGGCCTGCTGGCATTACGCTTAATCTATGAAGGAATTACCCATCGCTAACCCCCTCCCCCTGAAATAAAGTAGTTTCAGGGGACAGTATTTGCCTTCGTCATTCCCTTTGCTGTAAAACACTATTACTCAAAAAAACAACCGCTCTCTTTTAAATAAATTTAATACAGAGAGAAATGGGGTTTATTATTTATCAAATAGCAAAATGGGAACAATCCGATGTTAAAAAATAAATTACTCCTTTTATTACCACTTATTCTTACCGGCTGTACGATGAGTGACAGCGACATGCGTAAAGCCTACAGCAACCACTACCAGCAGCCGGCAGGCTACGTGGCGGTCTATAAGGAAAAAATCGCCGGGATGGACAGTGACGCGCTGGCAAAATATGCAGCAGCAGAAGAAAAGAAAAAAATGCGCGGCCAGTCCAGCGTGAAAATTGATGATTACATTACGGCGCAAAACATTCAGGCCAAAGGTTCGCGCGTGGTCTTCGATTATTCGCTTTCAGAAAAATGGTTAGCGCTTCCTCCGGCAAAACAACGCGAAAAACAGAAGCTGATGGAAAAAGATTTAATATACCGTACCTGTTCACTGGAGACGGTAAAACTGGCGCAGGAAAAAGGACTGGCAGAAGAACATAACTATTACAGCCACTATCCCGAGACGATCGCCTTTACCCTGCGTACCAGCGGGCAGATCTGTATCAATAATGGTTTTGCACGATAATCTCCCTCCCCCTGACAACCATGACAGGGCGAAGGACCAGACGCATTATTCTTCAGCCGAGTGGGGGGTACAAGCGTCTCCATACGTGCGGATTACTGGGGGCTTACACCTGTCTGCCGCAACCGAACTTTACCGGGGATGAAGAGGAGTCGTTATTTTAGTGTTATTGATTACCGGATGGTGCTGGCGCTTATTCGGCCTACACTTACCACTTGTAGGCCGGATAAGGCACGGCCACCATCCGGCAATTCACATCAGAACGACGCTTTAATTCCGATCATCGCGGAGGTATCGCTGTAGCCCTTATCGCCCATCTGCTGACCGATGTTGCCCCACAGAGCGACGTTCTTCGTCAACTGGCCTTCAACACCGGCTTTCACTTCGCCAATATTGCGCGCACCCTGCAGATCCACGTTTTCACCGTTCATTGAGACGCCAAAGTCTTTGCTGTTGTGGATCCAGTTGGCTTCCACAAACGGCTGGAAGGTGCGGTCTTTACCGTCGTCGAGCGGGTTGTGACCCTTGCCGAACAGACGCACGCCGACGCGGGTCTGGATGTTGCCATCACCGTTACCTTCCACGCGGGTACCGTTAACTTCTTTGTGCTCGTCGGCCTTCACGCCCATCCAGGTGACCTGGGCTTTAGGCTGGATGTACAGCGCGTTACGCTCGCTGATGTCCGCCAGTTTCCAGGTGTAACCGGATTCCACAGAGGCGGTGAAACCTTTAGCGTCATACTCTTCTGACTCCACACCGTCGCCGGAAAGGGTGTTATCAAACCAGCTGTACTGTGCCCAGGTATCAACATACGCGCCTTCATGGGTCGCGTTGTCCTGAAGCCAGGTGCCATACAGGCCAACGCTGTAACCGTCGATGGCGCTGCGCGCACGGTTGCCGTTACGCTGATTTTCAGCACGGGCTTTCTGGTTGGCATAGCCCGCCATCACCCCCAGATGGTAGCGGTCAGTGTTGTCGGAAGACCACTGCGCAATATCACCGCCGAGTTGCATGACATAGCGGTTGGCCTGCAGGTTCAACTGGGCGCTGCTGTCGTGCTGACGGGTATGCCCGCCCACGTTGCGCAGCCACAGGCTGGTCACCTTCTGCTCGCCGGTTAACGCGTCGGTGTACTGGGTTTCACCCAGACGATCCTGCAGCCGGGTGTTGAACATCGTATTCGCCGCCTGCAGGTTCATACCGTACAGACCGGCTTCCGGACGCACCGCGTGTTCACGCGGCGTTGGGGTCGGAGACTGCGGCTGAACCGGATCCTGCGGGTCTACGGGATCAACCGGGTCAACAGGCGTTACCGGAACCACCGGATCTGGCTGTTCTGGCGGTTCCGGAGACAGCGCACTGCTCAGGAACCAGTTTTTCGCCTGCGTGCCTTCGCCACGTTGCAGGGTGTAATCATACGCACCCGCAATAATACGCCCGCTCTGTGTGAACTCACCGTCGGAGTTGCCGCCTACGCTAATAAGTTCAATACCCTCCGTCGTGAGACCACCAGCCCCACCTGCGTTCAATACCTTCACGTTTGTGGTGCCGGAGGTGTTACCCGCAATAACCAGGCGGTCAGTTGGAGAAGTATCATCGCCCAGTTGGCTGTTCATCACGATGTTACCGTTAGTCCCGGTATAATCGCCGCTCACGGTCAGGGTTTTGAACGTTGTGGCAGCACGCGTCAGCTGACTGGTACTCGTGACTGGCGCCATAAAGTTCAGCGTCGCGTTGTTCAGCGTCAGATTTGTCAGGCTGGAGTCGCCAGTCATATCCCAACGACTGTGGCTGCCGTTGAATGCCAGATCGATAATGCCGCTGGATACCTTCTTCGTTTTGCCGTAAAGGTAGGAGTTATCGCCGGTGTTAATATTGACGATGTGATTGCTCTCGGACTGAATATCCCCCCACGCCTGGAATTTATTGTTGTTGCTGATATCGATGGAACCATAGATAGCGAGTAAGTTACCCTGCGCACTCTGCACCCCCTGCAAACTCCCCAGCGTGACATCACCGAGGATTTTTGCATTCGCATTACGCACAAGTTCAACCCGGTTACCGCCCTCTGACTGCACATTCAGCGTATTGAAGGTCATGTCCTCCACGCTCACGCCCTGAATACCGTACAGATTGGTTGTATCATCCCCGGAAACCGCGATATTCAGGTTGTTGATTCTGACGCTGGCCTCTTCGCTTCCGTGAAACAGTGCGCCAATGACGCTCGCATCACCTTTCGCCCGCGCCTTAATGTTAAGGTTATCCATCGTAATATCCGACAGTGCCCCCAACGACGACAGCCCGGTAATCAAGCCAAAATCGTAATCCGTTGCGTTATCAGTGACATCAATATTGACATCATTAAAGTTGATTATATTCGCTCTGGCTGGCAGCGATACGGAGTCACGATGATCCTCCAGCACCAGGCCTTTAACACCATCTTCCGCTGCGTCCGTCGTAATCTTGATTTGGGTTGTACCCATAATATCGGCATTGCTGCTGACGTTCATCCCTTCCAGGTAAACCGCCGAGGTGGACTGCAAATCAACATTCACATTCCCCGTGATCCTCGTGCTCAGCCCCTTTAGTTCCAGCGCTTCCACGGTGGTCGTCCCCACTTCGCTGGAAGATTTGTTATCCGCGTATTTCACGGTGATGTTTTCCGCGGTGAGGGTCGAGTCTTTATACGCGACAATAGCTGAAGACATAATGCTGGATGAAACAGTGACCGGAGTGGTAATCGTTAAATCAAACAGGGTGTCGCCGGTTAACACAACATTCGCCGCGTTATTGACGTAAAGACCAATCGTCGGTACGCCAGACTGTTTAATCGTTAAATCTTCAGCCTTAAGGCTACCACCGTAAACTCTGACGGCATCGGCGACAGAACTGGATAACGTAGAATAATCGATAGATGAACCTTTACCTAAATCCAGATCCCCGGCGGAAACATACACGCTCGATCCGGTATTGCCTGCCGGGCTGACCATGTCAATTTTACCGTTGACCGTGACGCTGGCACCTGTCGCCCCGACGCCAATGTAAGAGACATCAGCACCATCGGCGACCTGCACGGTTCGTTTGTCGACAGGAACCGAATCAGTAATCGAAATGCGTTCCGCTTCCGCATAAACAGGAAGCGATGACGCAGAAAGAATAGTACTTAACAATAATGCGATTTTATTCGGTTTAAACCCGAAAGACAGAGAGTATTTCATAATAAGCCGTTCCCTACTTAAAAGAATATATTTGTTTTTTAGACTTTACAGACACAGACAAACGCCCCTTAAATTAAAAAGGTTGAAATAATCCCGTCAGTAGCATTTAATAAACAAATGATTTCCGATTTGGCTATTTTCCCTCCAATATATAATCTTCTCAAATGAAATAGTCTTAAGCGTGACTCAGATACCTAATCTAATAAATAACGCAAGTGCAGCATACAACACTTTAAATAATCTTAAATTTAGAATATTACACCACAAAAAGAACGAGCGATGAGATCCTTAAATAATATAAGAAATAATCACATGGATTATTGAGGATGGCGAGGGTGAATGTTTACTTATTGTGAAAAAAACCGGCGTATTTAACGCCGGCGGAGTGAGAGACGGATAATTATCGATCAGCCATTGATGGCGGGTTTCTGCTCAGTTTTCACCTGCGCATTTTCCAGCATGCGACGAACCGGAACAATTAATACGATAAGCACAGCGGCACAAATCAGCAGCGCTATGGAGCAGCGGGCGAAGAGGTCAGGCAGCATATCCAGTTGGTCAGCCTTGACGTGCCCACCAATCAGACCCGCCGCCAGGTTACCCAATGCGCTGGCGCAGAACCACAGGCCCATCATCTGACCCCGCATTCTTTCTGGCGCTAACAGCGTCATGGTCGCCAGACCAATCGGGCTCAGACACAATTCGCCCAGCGTCAGCATCAGAATGCTGCCCACCAGCCAGAACGGCGATACGCCCGCCCCACCGTTGCTCAGCACGTTCTGTGCAGCCATCATCATCAGGCCAAAGCCCGCCGCCGCGCACAGAATACCGATAACAAACTTGGTGATACTGCTCAGGCGCACGTTTTTGCGCGCCAGCGCCGGCCATGCCCAGCTGAAGACCGGTGCCAGCAGGATAATGAACAGGGCGTTGATCGACTGGAACCAGACGGCAGGAATTTCGAAATCACCGATCATGCGGTTGGTATAGTCGTTCGCGAACAGGTTGAACGAGGTCGGTTTCTGTTCAAATGCAGACCAGAAGAAAGCCGCAGAAACCAGCAGAATAAAGCAAACCAGCAGTCTGGCGCGCTCTTTGCGTGTCAGACCCGCAAACACGAACAGGTAGATAAAGTAAAGCGCCACCGAAGCGGCAATGACGTAGACCAGCATGCTGGCAACGGCGACCGGATTAATGACAATCACCCCCTGGGCTATCAGCGTCACGATAATAGCCACGCCGACGCTCAGCGCCAGCAACCAGCCACCCACGCCGTTTTTCTTCGCCACCGGGCTGTTCCATGTCGAATCAAGCCCCACTTCGCTGTCGTAGCGTTTCATGGAAGGTACGGCAAACACGCGGAAGATAACCAGCGCGACCAGCATCCCGATCCCGCCGATACCAAAGCCCCAGTGCCAACCGTGAGATTTGATCAACCAGCCGGAGATCAGCGGGGCGATGAATGACCCCATGTTAATGCCCATGTAGAACAGCGAGAAACCGCCGTCGCGGCGGGCATCGCCTTTCTTGTAGAGAGTGCCCACCATGACGGAGATACAGGTTTTGAACAGACCCGACCCCAGTACGATAAACATCAGGCCGATGAAGAACAGGTTGTCACCCATCCAGGCCGACAGGGCAATAGACAGATGGCCGAGCGCGATCAGGATCGAACCGTACCACACCGCGCGCTGTTGCCCGAGCCAGTTATCCGCCAGCCAGCCACCCGGAAGCGCCGCCAGGTACATGCTGCCGGCAAAAATACCGACAATCGCGGACGCATTTTCACGCGCCAGTCCCATGCCGCCATCGTAGACGGTCGCGGCCATGAACAGGATCAGTAACGGACGAATGCCGTAAAATGAAAATCGCTCCCACATCTCCGTGAAGAACAGTGAACCCAGCGGATAAGGATGGCCGAAGAACGTTCGGCTTTCGTTTTTATTAACAGAGGAATGCATAATTTCTCCCGAAATGGTGTGTTGTCTTGCTTGTAGCCACTGAATTACCCGCCGACCATTCATATATCTGGCCGATCATTCACATCCAGTGAAATATTATTTAACCATTTGATAACCATAAGACAGTTTTGTCTAGTGCCAGCCTCGGGACTTTAAGATGAAAACTCGATAGATGTCTAGTTTTGTAGATTTTATGTTTGATCGGAAAGGATAATGATTGACTTTAAAAGTCTGCAAATTATCCCTTATCAATTCATTAATAAACAATGCGTTACCTTTAAATACCATCCCCAAAAGCACGAAAATGATCGCCCCATATCTTTCTGTTTTTTTTTCTGGCTGAGATTTATGAATGATATTCATAGTGGTTATCCCGCTGGCGACCATTATCTCCGGGTGAGAAAACGCTACACTGCATCTCATTCTTCCTGTCCCAACGGATGACGATGATTACCGTTGCCAGCGCCGTAATGGCGCTGACCGCCAACCTGACAACCCCGGAGAAATCATGAACGCACCATTTGAAGGTAATGGCATTTTCCCGAAAGGGCCGAAAAACGAAGCGTATGCGCAATATTTTCAGGGGACCAGCTACCTGAATATGCTGTCCACGCAGGGTGTCAATATTGGCAACGTGGTGTTTGAACCCGGCTGTCGCAATCACTGGCATATCCACCACAAGGGGGGACAAATTCTGCTGGTGACCGGCGGACGAGGCTGGTATCAGGAGTGGGATAAACCGGCACAGCCTCTGGTCGCCGGAGACGTCGTGAATATTCCGCCCGGCGTAAAACACTGGCATGGCGCGGCGGCAGACAGTTGGTTTGCCCATCTTGCCGTCGAGGTGCCCGCACAAGGGTCTTCAAACGAATGGCTGGAGCCGGTCAGTGAGGAAGCGTACGCCCAGCTCCCCTGACGACTCAGGGGTAGCGCAATGCCTCGATCAGGCGCGCAAAGGCGGGTGGATGCTGTTTGCGGCTGGGGTAGTAAAGATAGTAGCCCGGAAATTCAGGACACCATGACTGCAAAACCTGCACCAGCGCGCCGGATTTGACGTACTCTGCGACAGAATCCTCCGGCACGCAGGTGAGGCCAAACCCGGACAGTGCGGCATCGACGCGTTCGGTGAGCAGGTTTAACGTCAACTGTCCGTCCACCCTGACTCGCAGCGGCTTGCCGTCCCGCTCAAATTCCCAGTGGTACAGACCGCCCGCGGTAGGCAGACGCATATTGATACACCGGTGGTTCTGCAATTCATGCGGCGTTTCTGGCACGGGACGCTCAGCAAAATAGTCTGGCGACCCCACTACCGCCATGCGCATATCCGGGCCGATTTTTACCGCGACCATATCTTTATCAACGCTTTCGCCCAGACGCACCCCGGCGTCAAAACGACCTTCTACGATATCCACAAAACCGTTATCGACCACCAGCTCGACGCTGATTTGCGGCCAGGCTTTGAGAAAAGGTTTCAGCCTCGACCACAGCAAACTGCGCGTCGCGTGTTCCCCGGCTGACAAACGGATATGACCCGAGGTCGTCCCGTTTAGCTGAATGAGTGCTTCCAGTTCCTGTTCAAGGTCTGCGATACGGGGTTCAAGACAGGCGATGATTCTCTCGCCAGCAGCGGTTGGCGCCACGCTGCGGGTGGTACGGGTCAAAAGCCGCAGGTTCAAACGCTCCTCCAGCGCTTTTATGGCATGGCTGAGGGCCGATTGTGAAACACCAATCTTCGCAGCGGCTTTGGTAAAACTCCGCTCTCTGGCTACAACCAGAAAGATCTGCAGTTCGTTGAAGTTTTCTTTAAGCATGGGCGGATCCTGACAGGTAGCGGGATTCAGGCATGATAGTGAATCACTCCCCGCAATGTAAGGCTCCCCGGTCTAAAAAAAGCCCGACAGCGTAAGCCATCGGGCATCCGATTTCTCTGGTCGCAGAACGGATAAATTACCGTTTACGCCGTTTCGCGACGGGCCATCAAAGCATAGAGCTTCCCGGCAAAGGTTTCACTGACCGGCCAGTCGTCAGCGGCAATGCGGGTTGTGGTGTGAAAACCGCACTGCGCCAGCAACTGCAGATACTCTTCGTCCCGCCAGGCACGCGTCTGGCTGCTAAAATGCACGACGCTGGCGTCGGCCTTGAGCGCCCAGAACGTCGTGGTGCTGGTTTGCATTTCCTCATTCCAGCTATTTTCGCTCAGCAACAGATGTGGTTCGGCGAGAAACAGCCCCTGCGAACAGCGCTGCCAGGACGGTTGTGCCATCCCCTGCCTTTTGACTTCGTCAAAAGTATGCACTTCAATCAGCAGAGCGCCTCCCGGCTTCAGCCAGGCCGCGCAGCGTGCCACCAGCCGTTGCGCATCCTCGATGGTAAAGACATTGATTTCACCGAAAGTCATCATGATAAAATCAAAAGCATCACCCGGCAGGTAATCGCGGACGTCCTGTTCCTGATAATCAATGTTCAGTCCTGCGCTTTGCGCCTGTTCCCGCGCCCACTGAACAGAGGCCGGAGAAAAGTCAACGCCGGTGCAATCAAACCCGCGCTGTGCGAGACGTTGGGTGTAAAAGCCAGGTCCGCATCCCAGATCAAGGATCTTTGCGCCCACGGGAAGTTGACGGGCGATCCAGTCGACCTGTTGCTCGATGACCGAAAGTTTACGACTGGCCCAGTCGTGCTCCTGAGACAAGTGGTTTTCCAGCATTCTGCGACTGAAGTCTGGATCGTTCCACGGGATCTTGCCGCCCGTTTCATGACCGTCGTATTGTCCACTCAGGAGAGTCAGTTCAAGTAGATTCATCCGTTGATCTCATCGTAATGTGTATATTGGCTGAAATATCATTCCAGCCTTCCTTCACAGCGAGAGCATTATCTCATGCTTTCGGGAATACGTTCCCCAGCCCCGGTTCAGATTTTGTCGCCAGGAAAATCGGATAAGCGGACAGGATTGATAATCCTCAGGGATTTATTTTTGTATTGGATAATCTCCTGCTGCGCAAGTTTTATCAGCGCGCGATTGAGTTGTCTGACAGAAACGCCCAACATGGCGGCGAGCGACTCCCTGTTCTCCAACTGAATCATTACGCCTTCGCTTTGCGTTTTGAATAATAAGAATTGACGCAATTTAGATTCCACCGAAATCGCACCAACCGAATGCAGCAGTGAAGTATTAAGTAACTTATGACTTAAATTCTGACACATAAAAAGAAGAAAAGCGGGATCGCGCATCGCGTTCTCTCTTACTGCCTCAACCGGAAGGGAAAGTAACAGAGAGTCCGATAATGCCTGGACGGCACTGAGGACTTTACTTTGTTTTGTTGAGAAAAGTTCGAGTTCACCGATCACCGAAAAAGCGGTTTCAAAAGAATAGACCCCATGAGTCCCGTTTGAATTCTGGCGTTCGACTTGCAGCTTACCGTCAACCAGGAAAAAGAGATGTGTCAAATACGTACTTTGCGTCGTCAGATATTCCCCGGCGTCAATTTTAATCAGACGCAATGCGGCTAACAGCGAAGCGTTGAGTACAGCAGATAACCCGTGCGCTAAAATAAATCGCTCTTTTAAGGCACTGTCGCTGATATTTTTCATCTTCCCCTCCGCCCTTTTCCTGTCTCCCTTTCATGGGATAGCACAATAAAATGAACGCGGCGATAACAAAAAGGACATATGTCCTTTTTGTTATCGCCAACTCTGCGCATTTTAACGTTACTGGACATAATAAACGGAGTAACTGCGATGAGACATTTTCTGATAGATACCGACACCGCTTCTGACGATGCGGTAGCCCTTTTGATGGCATTAAGAGCCTCTCATATTCAGGTTGAAGCGATTACCACCGTTGCGGGTAATTGCCCCTTACCCCAGTGTGTCAAAAATGCACTGATCTGCGTGGAGAAAAGCGATACTTACTTTCCTCCTGTTTACGCGGGCATGACAAAACCTCTGTTCCGGGAACGTTATTACTCGCACCATATTCATGGTGAGGATGGGATGGGTGATATGGCACTCCCCGAGCCCTCTTTGAGGGTTGAAAAAATGCATGCCGTCGATGCGATCATTGAATTTGCCTCCCGCTTTGATGGTCAGTTGGAAATTGTCACGCTGGGCCCTTTGACCAATCTCGCTATGGCGATTTTAAAAGAGCCTGAACTGGTGCAGAAAATAAAACATGTTTATGTGATGGGCGGTGCCGGACTCACCCCTGGCAATATCACCCCTTTAGCGGAGTTTAATTTCTACGTGGATGCCGAAGCGGTACACCTGGTGCTTGAATCGGGACTGCCGTTAACCGTGGTAGGCTGGGAAATTGGTATGGGCGAGGCTTTTATCAATCAGGAAGATATTGTGTTTTTAAATGAGCTCAGCGAGTTAGGCCGATTTTCCGTTCGCTGCAACAAGACGCTAATGGCGTTCAATGCAAGTCGTATGAACAAAATCGGCTTCGATTTGCCCGATCCCACCACGATGGCAGTGGCGCTGTACCCGGAAATTATTGATTCCTCTTTTGAGGCTCATACGTGGATCGAATACAAAAATGATAAATCCTACGGACACTTCGTTATCGATTCGACGCAACTGACCGGTCTGCCCGTCAATGCCACAATTATCACCCGCATAAAATCGGGCATGTTCAAGCAAAAGCTTTATTCCTTATTGTCGTAATGGATGCGAGGTATTCTGATGACATTCTCCCCGAAAAATATTAAGAAGGTCGAACTTCATGTTCACCTGGATACCTGCCTGAGCTTTCATTATATAAAACAAATTTGCCCAGGAATCACGCTGGATGACTTTACCAGGATCTTTATTGCCACGACGAAGTGCGGCGATCTTGCTCATTTCTTACGCAAGGTGGCTCCCCAGGCGAATTTCTATCGCTGTAACGAACACGCACTGGAAGCCAGCTTTATTGACAATGAAACCCGACAACGACTGATGCGTCGATTAACGGCGTAAATAACTAAACGGGCGGTACCGCGTACCGCCATTTTTGTCACGCGTTCAGCGAGGCGATATCAATAACGAAGCGATATTTCACATCGCTCTTCAGCATTCGCTGCCAGGCGACGTTAATATCCTGGATAGCAATGAGTTCAATATCCGACGTGATCTGGTGCTCGGCACAGAAATCGATCATCTCCTGCGTTTCGGCAATGCCGCCGATGACCGATCCTGCCACCGATTTCCGACCCAGGATCAACGGCGTACTGTTCAGTACCGGATCCAAATCACCCAGATACCCCACCAGTACGAGGGTGCCATTCAGCGCCAGCGTAGGGATATAGGGTTTAAGATCGTGAACATACGGAACGGTATCAATAATTAAATCAAACTGGTTATAGACGCCCTGCATTTGCTTTTCATCGGTTGAAATCACAATATGCGCAGCGCCCAGCCGACGGGCATCCGCCTCTTTGTTTGGGGAGCGGCTGAACAAGGTCACCTCCGCCCCCAGCGCTTTCGCCAGTTTAATCGCCATATGGCCCAGACCGCCCAATCCCACCACCGCAACCTGACTGCCCGGCCCCACCTTCCAGTGGCGAAGCGGCGACCAGGTAGTAATTCCGGCGCAAAGCAGCGGCGCTGCGCCTTTCAGATCCAACGTTTCGGGAATTTTGATGACGAACTTTTCCGTCACCACGATCTTATCGGAATAGCCGCCGTAGGTCGGCATATGATCGTGCCGATCAATATCGTTATAGGTCAGCGTGCTTCCTTCTTCGCAATACTGTTCCAGCCCTTGCGCACAAGGTTTGCAATGCTGACAGGAATCAACCATACAGCCCACGCCGGCGTAATCGCCGACGCGGAATTTCGTCACGGCTTTGCCCACATGCGTAATGCGACCAATGATCTCATGGCCCGGCACCATCGGGTATTTTGCGCCGCCCCAGTCGTTGAACGCATTATGAATGTCCGAGTGACAGACACCGCTATACAAAATCTCGATAACCACATCGTTGTCACGCGGATCGCGGCGAACAAAATGATGAGGAGCTAAATCTTCTTTTGCAGCAAACGCGGCGTAACCTTTTACATTAAGCGTCATGAATTTTCTCCGGATGATGGGTCATGTGGCGTGAAGGGAAATGAAACAGTGAGTGAGCCTCGTTTTCATCACGCGCCGATGAGTTAGCGCAGAATAACGCTAAGACGAAGAGACGTTAAGGATATCCACTGGCATGGCCTTATGAGCCTGATTCATGAATCCAGAAGCCGTCAGGAACGCAGACTCGCTTAAGTGTAGTCAACACATCCTGGACGGTGGAAAAGACTTCAGCTCTGCGCAGCCCACTCTGGAATATATTTATGATGCAAATAAGATGTGGCGCTCATTTTTTGAGCATGACCAGACCTATTCTATGAACCGTTTTCAGGAGGTCAAAAACATGAAAAAGCTTCTGATATGTTGTTTGTTCGGGAATACGGCAAATTCACTTGCCAAAAAGATGCATGTACTGGCAGAAAGCAGCGGCAATCCTCTCATGATTAGCGCAGTGGGACTGGATAATTTCGCCAGTGTCGCTCCCGCTTTCGACGGTTTTCTCATTGCGCCGCATATTCAATACAAGCTTTCTGAGATTTATGACATTGTCGGAAACACGCGTCCAATCGCCATTATTGAAAGTTTGCCCTATGCGTCGCTGGACGCAGAGAAAGTTTTAAATTTTGTGAAGGAGAAAATGCCTGAGCTGGCAGCCTGACACCCGGGGCCGCAGCGTTTTTGCGGCCTTCTCTTATGCATGAGATCGGTTAGTACGGCAATCAAAAAAGAGAAACACCGGGCTTGTCAGTCGCTAATAAAGCGTCACCTTGTCAAGAATTTCAAGGGTTTTCGGCAGTGCTTCAGCCCATGGCTGGCTGCTGCCCATTTTGATGTTGGGTTTGTTTTTACCGTGGAAATCGCTACCGTTGGTTGCCAACAGCGTTCTATCCAGCGTGAACTGATAAAGTTCGCGACAAAGCGCCTCATCATGATAGCTGGAGAATACCTCCACGCCCTGCACGCCGAGCGGCAGCATTTGCTCAATCACCGACAGATGCTTTTCCTTTACGTTGGCACCGATATGCGCAATCACCGGAATGCCTCCGTTATCGATAATGATCGACGCCATCTCTGCCATTGGTGGTAGATCAACCTTCACATGGCACGGTTTGTCGCGGCCAAAAAAATCCCAGAAGAAATTAATCAGCGGCATGTCGCTGCGAGGGTTTCCGGCCCGGTACGGCACCAGCAGCTCATGATTCGCATTGCGCGCATCCTCTAAAATCAACTCTGCCATCTGCTCTTCCTGCGGAACGCGATCGCCCGCCATGGTATACAGGCGATTGACGTCAAGCTGGAACCCGAGCGCCCGAAGCTTCGCCAGTTTCAGCGGCGTCGCGACACTTTCCAGATGGTGAAAATTCTGCTCGACGGCGCCAAAATCCCGGCAATCGCGACGAAAACCGTAGCCCAGCAGATGATAGTTATTGCCTGCAAACGAGCAATCAATTTCAATGCCCGTCATCACGCTCACACCGTTTTCATTGCCATAGCGAATGGCCTCTTCAACGGATCGCGCTGAGTTGTGATCGGTGATTGCCACCGCCGCCAGGTTCGCCGCTTTCGCCATGCTCAGCAGGTCGCTAACGGGGAAATCCGCATCATCGCTGTATTGCGAATGCATGTGCAAATCGATACGTTTCATCATCTTCTCCTTAAGCTGATAAACATGTACTGCATGGCACTATATGATTAGACGTGAGATTAATACAGCGTGGCATGCGCGATAATTCTGAATCTGATAATGCGTAGAAATATCGGTGCCGGTTAATCCGTTTCTCATGAGGGATAATCCGAGGGGATCATCACTTTCATCCCCTCAATGTGCTAATGATTAATTTGCCGAATAGAGGAAATAATCAAAATCGGCATAAATGCGCTCACCGGTGAAATCCTGGCAGCACATCCCGACAAAAGCCCCGGTGAAGCGTTCAATGCCTCTTTCTTTAAAATACTCATCAGAGAGCTTACTGTATTCCACATGATCACCCACGGGAAACCACGTGCGCTCATCTAACGAATAATAGAAGTTGGCGGCATCGTCTTTCACACAGACTTTAAGATACACCACGCCATCACGGGGAATGTTAATCCCTTCCCCGGTCGGTAGTGAGAATCTGTTAAGGTCGTTAATCATCAAATTAACCGTCCTCTCCCCCTTTTCACTGCAGGAAATATGTAAATAAATATAATTTGTCGTGTCGTAAAAACAGACTAATCCCGCCATTTGCTGAAATGAATGTGGATGAAAATCTACGCAGGTCTGTGCGGTGAAGACGAAATCGGTTTGTCTTCTTGCCAGTAAACTCTGATAGTGATGTGAACTGAGCGATTCACGACCGCGCAGTCGTAACCAACCGCTTCTTTCTTTCAGCGTACACATCTCTTCACTTAAGGGGATGCGCAACGACTGATATTGAAGCGGCAGAACGGGCGTATCAAAATCATCTTTTTCAGGGAGCGCAGGCCAGGGGAATTCTCTCAGTGACGTTTGTACCGTCAAATCAGGCGCAACGGTATTATTTGCCAACCGCAACCAGCCCTCGTCATTCCAGTAAACCTGTTGAATCGCCGTTTCACGCCCCATCGGACTGCGGCCTTTGGAGGGTAATGGCCGACCGCATAAATGCACGATAAACCATTCCCCCTGGCTGTTTTCAATGAGATCGGCATGTCCGACGCGCTGTAACGGCAGGCGACAATCGAAACGTGATGTCATCATTTGACCGATAGGATCGGTTTCATAGGGGCCAAACAGATGTTTTGAACGTGCCACGGTCACGCTATGGTTATAAAAGGTGCCGCCTTCCGCAACCAGCAGATAGTACCAGCCGTTATATTCATACAGATGCGGTCCTTCGGTGATCCCAAGCGAGGTTCCGGCGTATATTTTCCGGCATTCTCCCGTTAGCGTATTATTCTTTTCGTCATACTGCTGAATAATAATACCATTCCATTTGGGAAACCCGGCCTCGCCACCATCCATATAGCTCATTTCCATACTCACCAGCCACTTGGTCCCATCGCTATGATGAAAGAGAGAAGGATCAATTCCCCGGCTATTGAGATACGTTGGCTCAGACCACTCGCCCTCAATATCTTCAGTGGTCACCATATAGTTATTGGTATCCCAAAAACGTCCGCTCACATTTTTAACGTCGGTGTAGATAAGATAGAATCTGTCAGCATCGTAGCTCAAACAGGGTGCATATATTCCGCCAGAGTCCGGGTTACCTATCATGTCGAGCTGGCTTCTCCGATTTAACGGATAAGAAATAAGACGCCAGTTCTTGAGATCCCAGGATTTATACAGACAGACGCCGGGGAACCATTCAAAGGTTGACGTCGCTAAATAATAGGCATCGCCAACTCTGATGATGGAAGGATCAGGATTAAAGCCTGGAATAATCGGGTTGGTCATTGTGGTCATAGACACGTCCTGAAAGACAAAAATGAATTTACGTTATACTGACTGAATGATGTCACGGTGCTTACACATCATATGAACGATAGCGCTGCATAATAAAAAACATGATCAAGACAAAAACTGCCGGGATAATCGTAAAAATGAGGCGCACCGTCATAATGGCGGGGTCTGTTTGCATCGCGGCGTTCCCGACATAGCCCCCAAAGGTCAACAGCCAGCCGATAATGGCTCCGCCAACGGCAATACCAATTTTAATAGCAAAGAGATTGGTGGAAAAAACCAGCCCACTTAATGAACGATTTGATTTTTTTTCAACATTATCAATAATGTCGCTCAACAGACTCCATTGCAAAGGAGCTGAGCTTGCGTCAATAAAATGGATCAGGCAGATGACGCTGCAAATCAACGCGACAGACTCCGCAGGGACGGCAAAAAGTGCAGTCAGAATGACAGCCTGTATCACTAATGTCAGTTTGTAGGCGAGTACCCGATCAAAATTTTTATACAGTAAGGTGGTGGACATAGCCCCCACAAACCGTGTGCAAAGAATAATAACCAGTACCGTGCTGACTAAATCAGGCCTTTTCATATAGTAACTGACAAAATAGATCGCCCCACCCGTTTTTAAAATGCCGGCAATCAGACTGGCGATATTAAGCGAAAAGATACAGCGCCAGTTGAAATCGTTAATAATAATAAGCAACTCCTGATATATTCCCCGCAGGTTATGACTTTTATCCACTTCTTTAACATAGTGCTCTTTGGTCATCGCAAAGCAGAGAAAGAACATGAGAGTACTCATTCCTCCCATGATGACCATGGCAAGAAAATAACCTTTCTGTAGATCGCCTGCGCCCAGTATTTTGGTTAACGGTAGCGCGACAACCGACACAATAATGCCGCCTAACGCCGCAAAGGCAAAACGGTACGATTGCATTGAAACACGCTCTTTTGCATCCTTTGAAATATTGTTGATTAATGCACAGTAAGGAACGTTGACGAGAGAGTAAAAAAGGGATAATGCAGTATAAGAAACATATGCATAAATAATCCTGCCCGTCTCACCAAAATCGGGCGTATAAAATGTCAATGCGCCAAAAATACCGAACGGAAGCGAAAACCAAAGCAAGTAAGGTCTGAACTGACCATACTTTGTTTTGGTATGATCGGCAAGATAACCAATATAAACATCAGCAACGGCATCAAAAGCCCGGACAACGAGAAACATTGTCCCCATATGAAAAGCGCTTAATCCATAGATATCTGTATAAAAATAGGCCATAAACAGCATAATGGTTTGCCAGATAATATTGGACGCACCATCGCCTAATCCATAACCTATTTTTTCTTTGACGCCTGACTTATTCATAGAAATACCTTTTACCTGAGAGGATCAAGAATTTTAAAAATTCAGGGCCGGCCTCAATATAAAAGATAAGTGCAACAGGGGATAAAAAATGTAGATAAACTGGCCATTTATATAATTTTTTTGCGCCAGGCGCTACGTGTCGATCACATTTTCAGCAAGAACTGTCTGCGATTGACTCGTCGCATGATTTATTTAGAAGCGTGCAGAGCCAACGAATCGTTATCAATGATAATCATTCGCCGTGTTAACCCGGTCATCAACAGAAAAGGGGCTAGCTGGAGATATTTTCGTTGATTTTAAGCTGTTCAGAGGTGAGGTTGCTGGTTCTGAATTTTTTCGGCGTAACGCCGATAAATCGCCGAAACTGATAGCAATAGTAAGCGGCATCCGTAAATTCACATTTATAAGCAATGTCAGTGATACTCAGGTCGGTATTACGCAACAGCTGGACCGACATCGCGATTTTCTTGCGCAGTAAATACTCTTTAAAACTGACCTGCATAACCTTTTTAAACACTCTGGAGAAATGGCCAGCCGACAGCCCAACAGCACCAGCCGCCTCGTTCAGGCTGATATTAAAGGATGTCCCTGTTTCTATCGCAATGACAAAATTAATTATCATGCTAAATATTGACTGACTATCCGTTTCAGATGAAATTTTCTCAGATGTTACCGCGTGCTGAAGTACCGTATTCAACAAGAGAATAAGCAGCGGCCTAATCTCATTTTCCGTGTGCTCGTCTTCATTAACGTCTGAAAACCATCTGAAAATGAAATCCAGCCTGTCAGCAGCCTTTCCGTTAAGACCAGTGACAACACCGGTATGGGATTCAAGCACCGGGAGGGGATATTTTAGATTACTGAGCATCGCCCGATCGTACTGTAAGATATAACGCTCATGGTCACCTGTAAATTCCAGCTCCATGTCATGCAGGACCAACGGGCTTACATAAATCAAGGTGTTATTCTCGATCCTGAACTTCTCCCGACCAATGCTATAACTGCCCTTCGCTTTGCGAAACCACATAATTTCGTGTTCGAAATGGACATGGGGTTTTATGTACATCCCCTTTTCTGGCACTTTTTCCCGTGCCCGCAGGATATAATCGAGACCTGTTTTGGTCTCTAATTTCTCAAAAAAATAATCAGTATTAATCGGCGTTGGCATAATTAAAAAAATAGAGAAGTGTTCGCGATGTGATAACACATGAGCGAGGTTGAGTACAACCGATTTTGATTTCGCGCCTCGCCTGCCAGGCGGATTCAGTCGTTAATTAAACGTTATTCTACCTCTGAATCAGCGCTACTCATTATTAGGCTATCTTGTTTAGCCCGGAATATCCGCGAAAATCACGGTCAGCGATGAAAAATCCCCGTTAAATATAACGAGACCGCAATGTCGGCAAACAAACTTATAAACACCCCGATCGCTACCTGGAACCTATTGTCCTGGTGACCGTTCCTAGTCATTCCGCGTCATGTCATAACGCTGCATCCAGAGGCTTATCGCAGCCTCACCCGCATTTTTTAGATCATGAACAGTGGCGTCCCCAGCGAAATCGCAGGCGTCATGACAATGTGTGGCTCCGCTTTGGTCTTGCCAGGTAAAAATCTTCATAACGAGGGAAAATGTTTTTTATACAGAAACTATATTTTTTGTATGGAAATGTAAGTAAATAATACGCTATAACCTTACCCTCAATAGCTAAGTTCTTATTTATTATCCATATCTTAAATTTACTATCCATATCTTAAATGAAACGAATGCAGAGGAAGCGGGAACAATGGGCAGGGATGCACTGATCGGGTTCAGGATTGTTTTATCGTTCCTGTCGGTACTGAGTACCGCAGTTTGTGCCGCACCGCTTTCACCCGCCGATCGCGACACCATTCAGCAACAGCAGTCTGAACAGCTTCGTCGTGAACAGAGCCAGCGTGATGAACTTGAGCGCAGCATTGTATTGCCCCGTGTGGCAGAACCCACTTCTGCTGCGCCGGACTCGTCAGGCCCCTGTTTTGACATTCGCCAGATTACTCTCAGTGGCTCCACGCTAATTACCTCTGCTGCACAACAAAAACTGTTGTCCCCGTGGCTGAACCGCTGTCTGAATATGGCGCAACTGACGCAGCTTACAAATGACGTGACGGACTGGTACGTCAGTCGGGGCTATATCACCAGTCGCGCTTTTCTGACAGAACAGGATATCTCTGCCGGAAATCTTCGCCTTGTGGTAATGGAGGGCCGTCTTCAGGCCATCAGAATGGAGGATGCCCCACCCCGTATGCTGAAGATGGCGTTTCCGCGACGGGAAGGCAGTATTCTGAACCTGCGCGATATTGAACAGGGCATGGAGCAGATTAACCGTACCCGCAGTGAACCGGTACAGATTGAAATTCTCCCGGGTGATAAAGAGGGCTGGTCGGTGGTTAATCTCACCGCCACGCCGGAATTTCCCGTCACTGGCTCGGTGAGTCTGGACAACAGCGGGCAGAAAAGTACCGGGACGGGGCAGTTAAGTGGTTCCCTTTCTTTTAATAACCTTCTTGGGCTGGCCGATAACGGGTTTATCAGCGGCGGGCGCAGCAGTGATTTTTCGAATGCGCACGATGCGCAGAACGTGGCGGCGGGATTCAGCCTGCCGTATGGATATTCCCTGCTGGATTACAGTTATTCCTGGAGCAACTACCTCAGCACAGTTGATAACAACGGCTGGCTATGGCGTTCCACGGGTGACACACAGACTCACCGTCTTGGTCTTTCACATGTCCTGTTTCGTAACGGTGACATCAAAACGGCGCTGACCGGCGGACTCCAGCACCGCATCAGCCACAATTATCTTGATGACGCCCTGCTTGAGAGCAGCAGTCGTAAACTTACCTCTTTCAGCATGGGTCTGAATCACACCCATAAACTGCTGGGCGGTGTGGGCACACTGAACCCGGTTTTCACGCGCGGCATGTCATGGTTTGACGCCGAAAATGACCACGGCAAAGGAGACGACCAGCCGAAGAGCCAGTTTCGTAAATGGTCCCTGAGTGCCAGTTTTCAGCGCCCCGTTGCTGACGGGCTGTGGTGGCTTGCCAGCGCTTACGGTCAGTGGTCCCCTGACCGTCTGTACGGTGCCGAGCAGCTGAGTATCGGCGGCGAAAGTTCAGTGCGCGGATTTAAGGAGCAGTATATTTCCGGCAACAACGGTGGGTATCTGCGTAATGAACTGAATTATTCCCTTTTCACGTTCCCGTTTATCGGCCAGGTCAGCGCCATCGCCGCTGTCGATGGCGGCTGGCTGCATTCGGATAAATATGACCCGTACTCCTCTGGAACGCTGTGGGGCAGCGCTATCGGGCTGTCGTCCTCTGCCCGGCATTACTCATCGCAGCTCACAATGGGTGTGCCACTGAAATATCCGGACTGGCTTACACCGGACCACCTCGTTATTTACTACCGTATCGCGCTGGCGTTTTAAACTCAGGAACTCAACGTTATGGATAAACACACCCCCCTTAACACCGACCATGTGGTTTCCCTCCCACGCCGTCTGCTGAGTTACCTGATTTGTGCCGTCATTGCCGGACAGCCCTTGCTGCCTGCCATCGGTGCCGTGGTCACCCCCACCGGTAACACGACGATGGACAAGGCCGGAAACGGCGTACCGGTGGTGAATATCGCCACGCCCAACGGAGCGGGGATATCCCATAACAAATACGGTGAGTATAACGTCGGGAAGGAAGGTTTAATCCTTAACAACGCCACCGGCAAACTCAATCAGACCCAACTGGGCGGACTGATCCAGAGTAACCCGAACCTGAAAGCCGGACAGGAAGCGAAAGGCATTATCAACGAAGTCACCGGTGCTAACCGTTCACAGCTTCAGGGTTATACCGAAGTGGCGGGCAAAGCGGCGAACGTGATGGTTGCCAACCCTTACGGCATTACCTGTAACGGCTGCGGATTTATCAATACCCCGAACGTGACGCTGACCACCGGGAAACCGGTACTGGATGCCAGCGGCAACCTGCAGTCGTTTGATGTCACGAAAGGTAGCATCACCATCAATGGCGCGGGTCTGGACGGTAGCCAGTCAGATGCCGTGTCCATCATTGCCCGCGCAACGGAAGTGAACGCCGCGCTGCACGCGAAAGACCTGACGGTGATTGCCGGGGCTAACCGCGTTACAGCGGACGGTCGCGTCAGCGCGCTGAACGGTGAAGGCGACGTGCCAAAAGTCGCCATTGATACCGGCGCACTCGGCGGGATGTACGCCAACCGAATCCGTCTGACCTCCACCGAAAATGGTGTCGGGGTGAACCTCGGCAACCTCAACGCCCGCAGCGGCGATATGACCCTAAACAGTGCTGGTAAATTGGTCCTGAAAGACAGCCTTGCCAGCGGCAACACAACGGTCAGCGGGACGGAGGTCACACTGTCCGGTGATAACAAAGCCGGTGGCAATCTTAACGTTACCGGAACAACCGCGCTGACGCTGAATCAGTCCCGCCTGGTGGCGGATAAAAATCTGGCGTTGTCCTCGTCCGGACTGATTACCTGGAACGGTGGGGAACTGACTGCCGGACAGAACGCCACGCTCAGCGCGCAGCATCTGAACCAGACCTCGGGGGCAGTGAATGCCGCCGGTAATGTCACCCTCACCACCACGGGTGACGCCACGCTGAAAGGCCGTACCGTTGCCGGGAAAATGCTTACCGTCAGCACCGGCCGCCTGAACAACATCGGCACGCTGGCCGCCCGGACAGACGCCACAGTTAACACCGGGACATTCAACAATACCGGCACCGTCCAGGGTAACAGTCTGAAGGTCACAGCCACCGACCTGACCAGCACCGGCAATCTCAAAAGTGCCTCAGCGCTGGATATCAACGCCCGGGACATTACGCTGTCCGGCGAGACCGTTGCGGATGGCTCCGTGACCGTGAAAGGCAACGGTCTGACAACCACCTCCACCGCACTGACCCAGGGCAACAGCATCAGCGTGGAGGTACAGAACGCGCAGCTTGACGGGATACAGGCCGCCAGAGACGGCTTCACGCTGAAGGCCAGTGACAGTCTGACTCACGGCGGAAAATCGTCAGCCTCCGTGCTGGACACTGAAAGCGGCAGCCTCAGCAACAGCGGTACACTGACCGCCTCCACGCTTGCGATCAACAGCACCACGGTTATCAACAGCGGCCTGATCCACGGTGAACGGACGCTCGCACTGGTCTCCCGTCTGCTGGACAACCGGGAGAATGGCGTAGTGTACAGCCCGGCCGCGATCTCCCTTTCAATACCTGAGCTGAAAAATGCCGGGATTATCACCAGCGATGCCGCGTTATCCCTGTCAGGCTCTCAACTGACCAACAGTGGAGAGGTAAGCGGTGCTTCACTTTCTGTTGATTACGGCACGCTGAATAACAGCGCGGGTGGACTGCTGCTGGCGCAGGGAGCGAACCGCATCACGGCGCAGTCACTGTCGAATGCCGGCAGCATCGCGGGTGACACGCTGACGCTGACTGCAGACCGTCTCACCAGTTCTGGCCTGTTACAGGGTGATACCACCCTGTCGCTGACTGGCGGAATACTGGATTTACTGGCAGGCTCCCGCACGCTCACGGGCGGGGATCTCACACTTTCAGGCACCACGCTGACCACCGCAGGGCAGACACAGGGGCAGAACGTCAGCGTTAATGTCCGTGACTGGCAAAACAGCGGCAGCGTGCTTGCAACCGGCAACCTTACCGCTTCGACAGCCGGTCAGCTAACCAGCACCGGCGATATCATGAGCCAGGGTAACACCACGCTGAATGCAGCCACAACAGACAACCGGGGCAGCCTGCTTTCGGCAGGCGACCTTTCCCTTTCAGGTCATTCTCTGGATAACCGCGGTACTGTCCAGGGTAACCATGTGACAGTTCGCCAGGACAGTATCACCAACAGCGGAACGCTCACCGGGGTCGCCGCACTCACGCTGGCCTCACGACTGGAGATGGCGGCACCACTGCTGACGCTGGCAAATAACAGTGGTGGAAAGTTACTCACGACCGGTGATCTGAACATCACCGCAGGCAGCTCCAGTAACGCGGGCCAGTGGCAGGGACAGCGGATACTGATTAACGCCGGAACACTGACTAACAGCGGTGCAATCCAGGCGTCAGAGCGGCTGGATGCGCAAATCAGCAACAGCCTCACCGGCCTGTCCGGCAGCAAAGTCACCTCAAACGGAGAGCTGGCGTTATCGGCACTGATGCTGAGTAACAGTGGACAGTGGGTAGCGCAAAACCTGACGCTGGATGCGGGTTCGCTGACGAACAGCGGTGAGATAACCGGCGTGGATGCGCTTGCGGTCATCCTGAACCAGACTCTGAACAACCAGGCCAGCGGTAAACTGCTGAGTGCCGGTCATCTGACGCTCAACACGAGCGATATCACGAACGACGGGCAACTCCAGGGCCAGACGACCTCTGTCACCACGGGGCAACTGACCAACAGCGGACGGCTTCAGGGTGAAGCGCTGACGCTGGCGGTCTCCGGGGGACTGAGCAACCGTTCCGGTGGTGTGTTACTGAGCCAGAATGCACTGAATGTCACCACTACGACACTGAACAACCAGGGATCGATACAGGGCGGTGGCGAGTCTTCCGTGAAGGCCACCACCCGCCTGCAGAACGACGGCAAAATCCTCTCCGGCAGTAAACTCACGCTCACTGCACCGGAACTGGCGAACAACAGCAGCGGACTGGTACAGGCCGTCACGCTGTTGCTGGATGTGGTGAATGCCGTCAATGGCGGACGCGTACTTGCGACCGGCAGTGCTGAACTGCAAGGCACATCGTTTAATAACAGCGGCACGCTTCAGGGCGCGGACCTGCTGATGAATTACAGGAACACGACCAACAGCGGAACGATTCTGGGGGCAACGACTCTCACCGTTAAGGGAGACTCGCTGGCGCAGACCGACGCCGGTCGTCTGTACAGCGCAGGCAATCTGTTGCTCGACGAGCGGGACTTCAGCGGACGTGGTCAGGTGGTGGCGCTGGGAGATGCCACACTGAAACTGATTACTGCGCTCACTAACACCGGCACGCTGGCGGCCGGAAGAACGCTTTCCGTCACCTCACAGAACGCCGTTACCAACAACGGTGTGATGCAGGGGAATGCAATTACGCTCAGTGCCGGTGGCGCATTTACCAATAACAAAACGCTCACCACGGGTAGTGGCAGCAGTACCTTCAGTGCGCAGAACATCCTGCTGAATGCCTCCGGTTCGCTCCAGGCGGGCGGAGATGTACAGCTGACTTCGCGTGGCAATATCACCGTAAACGGTTTTACCGGGACGGCGGGCAGTCTGACGATGACGGCCGCAGGCACCCTGCTCAATACTGCGCTGATTTACGCGGGTAACAACCTGAAGCTGTTTGCTGACCGCATTCATAACACGTATGGCGATATCCTGGCCGGAAACAGCCTGTGGATGCAGAAGAATGCCTCCGGCACTGCAAATACCGAAATCATCAACCGTTCGGGCACCATAGAGACCACACGCGGTGATATCACCATAAAGACAGGGCATCTGCTGAATGAGCGTGACGGACTGACGGTGACGGAAACCAGTACAGACAACAGTTCGCTGATCCCGGGTATGGGGGATGCCCTCCTTTATGTCGATATCAGTCAGCTTAAAGACGGCAGTTACGGACTGAATAAATACCGGGATTATCATGAACAATGTATCGGAGGTGCCAATGGCAGTGATCATTGTGTGATAACCGAATGGGACCAGTACTATTACACCATGGCGGAGTCGGCGGCTGAACAACGCTTTATTCAGACGCAGCATCGTATTGATGTGATAAGTCGGGGGGGCGCTTCACGTATTACAGCCGGACGGGACCTGTCAGTCAGCGCATCCAGTCTGAATAACCTCGCCAGTCTGCTGATGGCCGGACGTAATGTGACGCTTTCCGGTAATAAGCTGAATAACCAGTCCTGGCAGGCAGGGACCGATACCGTGTACTGGTTGTACCAGTATGTTCCGTATTCTGACTGGACAGTAAAAAGTCCGGGTTATGCCAATCCGCTACTGGAATTGTCCGCCCCCTGGCCATGGGATGGCGTCGGGAGATCAGTGCGATCCCCTCGGTCTTCCACTATCAGATTTGTTTATCAGGGAAGAGAAACCGAAACGGCTGCCGGAGAAATTTTTCGCTCTGCCATCAGCGCAGGTGGTAATGTCTCTGCAAACTTCACAAATAACATCAGCAACACCACAACCACCGCAAACGCAGGGGGGGTCAGTAACACCATTACTGCGCCTGTGCTGAACACGCTCACACCGGCGAGGGTCGGCGGTGGTCTGAACAGTGAATCACTGACCGATGCCGGCAACGTGAATGTCAGTGCCCCCGGCTGGCAGGATAGCATCGCGGACGGACTGAAAGAAATCACCGGCGGTTCGTCACTTTCCGGTCAGAGCGGCAACAGTGGCAGTTATCCCCTGCCTTCCGGCAACAATGGTTACTTTGTGCCCTCCTCCAACCCCGACAGCCCGTATCTGATCACGGTGAACCCGAAGCTCGATGGCCTCGGGAACCTGGACAACAGCCTGTTTGACGGGCTGTACGGACTTCTCGGGATGAAACCCGGTCAGGCACCGCATGCGGATGCACGCTGGAGTGATGAAAAACAGTTCCTCGGCTCATCATACTTTCTTGATCGCCTGGGCCTGAAACCGGAGAAGGATTACCGTTTCCTCGGGGATGCGGCCTTTGATACCCGGTATGTGTCAAATGCGATGCTGAACCTGACAGGTTCACGTTATATCAATGGCATGGGTTCTGATCTCGAACAGATGCAGTACCTGATGGACAGCGCCGCCAGCCAGCAGAAGAATCTCGGACTGCAGTTCGGCGTGGCGCTGACCGCTGACCAGGTGGCACAACTCACGGGCAGTATTCTGTGGTGGGAATCCGCGACCATCAATGGTCAGACCGTGATGGTGCCAAAGCTGTACCTTTCCCCGAAAGATATCACCCTTCATAACGGCAGCGTTATCAGCGGGAACAACGTGCAGCTTGCGGGCGGTAATATCATCAACAGCGCAGGCAGCATCACTGCACAGAACGGTCTCTCGCTCGACAGTGCCAGCAATATCGACAACCTGAATGCGGGGCTGATAAGCGCGGGCGGCAGCCTGGACCTGAGCGCCATCGGGGATATCAACAATATTGGCTCAGCCATCAGTGGTAAGACGGTAGCGCTGGAGAGTATCGGCGGCAGTATTAACAATGTGACCCGGACTCAGCAGTGGAGCGCGGGCAGTGATGGTCGTTATGGCAGTGTGCATGTCAGCGGTACGGACACCGGTCCGGTGGCGACCATTAAAAGCACTGATTCACTCTCACTGGATGCAGGGAAAAACATTAACATTACCGGGGCAAATGTCTCGTCTGGCGGCTCCCTTGGAATGTTTGCGGGTAATGATATCAACATTGCCGCAAACCAGATAAGCGGGAGCAAAAGTCAGTCCGGTTTCTGGCGCACTAAAGACAACAGTTCATCATCCACCACCTCGCAGGGCAGCAATATCAGCTCTGTCGGTAACCTTGTGATGGTGGCAGACAATAATCTGAATGTCACCGCATCGTCCGTCTCCGCCGGTAACAGCGCCCTGCTATCTGCGGGCAATGACCTGAACCTGAACGCGACGCGGGAAAGCAACAGCAGTCGTAACGGTAAATCAGAGCGCCACGAAAGCCTGGCGACCGTCTCCACGGTGACAGCCGGGAACAACCTGACCCTGGCTGCCGGACGTGATATGAACAGCCAGGCCGCCGGTATTGCAGCGGAAAACAACGTCGCCCTCCAGGCCGGGCGTGACGTAAACCTGATGGCAGAGTCTGCCAGCGCCGGCGACAGCTATACGTCGAAGAAAAAGAAAGCGATTAACGAGTCCGTTCGCCAGCAGGGAACGGAAATCACGTCCGGCGGAAACACCACCATCGTGGCCGGACGGGATGTGACAGCACAGGCCGCTGATGTATATGCCAACGGAAACGCAGCCGTGGTGGCCGGACGGGATATCACCCTCACCACCGCTACTGAAAGTGACTATGAATACCGGGAGAAGAAGAAAACCTCCGGTGGCATGTTCAGTAAAAAGACCACCCACACCATCCACGAGGAAAACCACACCCGTGAGAAAGGCACACAGCTTTCCGGGGAAAACGTGGTGCTCAGCGCAGGTAATAACCTGACGGTACAGGGTTCATCCGTTGCCGCTGAACGCGACGTGGCACTGAAGGCCGGAAACAACGTGACCGTGGAAGCCGCCACCAACACCGACACTTATTACGACATGAAGAAGACGAAGAAATCCGGCATCTTCTCCAGTGGTTCGGGTCTCGGTGTGACCATTGGTTCGCAGTCGTCAAAAACCACCCGCCAGGGCGCGAAGACCACGCAGAGCGATGCACGAAGCATGGTGGGCACTTCCGGCGGTAACGTCATTATCAGCGCAGGAAATCAGGTCACGTTAAGCGCCGCCGACGTCATTGCCGGACGGGCAAAGGACGACACGTCCCGTGCCACCGGGCATATCGATATCACCGGCAGTGACATTGCCATTATCCCCGGACGGGATACGGTCACCGAATCGGTGAAACAGGAGACAAAATCCACTGGTCTCACCGTCAGCGTGAAAGCGCCGTTTGAGGACACGGTACGTAATGTACGCGACATCGTGCGCGGGAAAGACGGCAGCGGTAACAGCACCGTTGATAAGGTGAAGTCACTGGGTGCGGAAGGTGCCGCCCTGGCCCTTGATGGTCCGGGACAGATGGTCGCCGTCTCCGCAGGCAGCAGCAAGTCGTCCTCTGAATCACACTACCAGGGCGAATTTAACAGCGGAAGCCAGCTTGCAGCAGCAGGCAATATCCAGATGACCGCCACCGGCAAACAGGGCGGTAACAGCGGCAATATCCTGATTGCAGGCAGTCAGGTGAATGCCGGTGAAGCGGTGATACTGGATGCGAAGCGTGATGTGAACATCACCACCTCCACGGATACCGAAACCTACAGCAACAGCAGCAAAACCAGTGGCTGGAACATCAGCTCAGAAATGCCGACCGCAGGCAGTGCCACCCGTGCCACCACCGGGGGCGGCAAACACGGCAGCCAGCTTCTGCCGGGCGGGATGAGTCAGTCTGAAAGCAACAGCAGCGGTACCCGCACGACGGAAAACGCATCCGTCATTCAGGGTTCGGATATTTACGTCAACAGCCGGGAAGGCAGCGTGAACATCAGTGGCAGCCAGCTGACGGCCACTGAAGACCTGATGCTGTCAGCGGTAAAAGGCGACATAAACGTAACCGCCGGACGTGACACGTCTCACAATGAAAACAGCGGCAGCAGCAAAACCATCGGTACGCTGGGGGGAGACGGTTACAGCGCCACAGCAGGCTACAGTCGTGAGAAACACAGCAGCCGTGATGACGCGTCCACTGAAAGCGGACAACGCAGTCAGTTAACGAGCACAAACGGCAACATTATTGCCCAGGCCGGAGGCGATCTGTCCCTTTCCGGTACAGATGTCAGCGCCGGTAAATCGGTTTCACTCAGCGGTAAAAACGTGCTGTTTGACGTGAGCCGCGACACCCGTGACGGGGAAGCCCACAGCAGCAGTTCACAGTACGGGGTGACCGCCTCTGCCGGTGGCTGGGCCGTTGATGCGGCTAAGGCGGCTGAAACGGCTGCCCGCAGCGCGGAAAACGGCGACGATGCCCGACTCACTGCCATTAAGGCGGGTCAGGCGGGTACCACCGCCGCACAGGGTATGATGACGGACTCGGCTGTTGTGAAGGGCAAGGTTTCTGTCACGGCAGGTTCTTCCTCACAGGACAGCCGGTATCACAGTACTGACACACAGGGCACCACCATCAATGCCGGTGAGAACGTCATTATTAACGCCCGTAACGATATCGCCGGTCAGGGCGTACAGATTGGCGGGAAACAGGTGGTACTGGATGCAGGGCAGGATATTCTGCTGACCGCCTCACAGAACACGCACAACAGTCAGAGTAAAAACAGCGGCAACCAGGTCAGCGCCGGCGTGGGCGTCAGCCTCATCGGTTCACAGAACGGTATCAGTATTGAGCTGGGTGCCTCACAGCAAAAGGGTAAGGAAAACAGCCAGTCACAGAGCAACACCAACAGCGTTATCCGTGCCGAAGAGCAACTGACCGTGAACAGCGGACGCGACACCACCCTGAAAGGGGCAGAGCTTGCAGGCAACCGTGTGGTGGTGAACACCGGGCGCGACCTGACCATCAGCAGCGTGCAGGATACCGCCTCTTACGACAGCAAACAGTCCTCTTCCGGCGCGGGTCTCAGCCTGTGCGTTCCCCCCATTTGCTATGGTGCGTCTTCCGGTAACGTCAGTGCCTCGGGCGAAAACATCACCCAGAGTGGTAAGAGCGTCACTGACCAGAGCGGTATCTATGCCGGAAAAGGCGGTTTTGATATCACGGTCGGAAACCACACCCAGCTTGATGGCGCGGTGATTGCGTCCACGGCAACGGACGACAAAAACAAACTGGATACGGGAACGCTTGGCTGGACCGATATTCACAATGAGAGCAAAACCTCCGGTGACAGCTACACCGTGGCGATTTCGGGCAGTGCGGGCGGCAGCGGAAGTGGTGAAAACCGCAACGTGGCGCCGGCCATCGGTACCGGTCATGCGGAAGAGAGCAGCAGCGGCACCACGTCGTCGGCCATCAGTAACGGCACCATCATCATCCGCGACAGGGATAACCAGACGCAGGATATTGCTGACCTGAGTCGTGACACCGACAACGCCCACCACGGTGTGGATGTAAACGGTGATGTACAGAAGGTGAAGGATAACCTGGCGGTACAGAGCGAAGGTGCGGCGCTGGCAACCTCTGTGCTGGATGTGTACGGTAAGTATGCGGAGCAGAAGGCGAAGGAATCCAACGCCGCACTGGAAGCGAAGCTGGAAGCCGAAGGCGCGTTCGCGGGGATGTCGGAGGCACAAAAGCAGGCGGCACTGGAGAAAGCGGAAGGCTATCAGAACACTGATTACGGTCCGGGGAGTGAATTCTGGACGAAGGGCAGCGCGGCGGCAGGACTGCTGGCCGGTGCGCTCGGTGGCAACCTGAAAGCCGGCGCGGCAGCCGGTGCTGCTCCCCTACTGGCCTCACTGGTGGCAAAACAGGATGACCCGACGGTACGTGCCGCGTTGCACGGTATCGTGGCGGCAGCGCTGACGAAACTGAGCGGGGGCAGCGGCTCCGACGGCATGAAAGCCGGGGCCATTGGGGCCATCACCGCATCGGCGATGACGGACCATCTGGTGAGTGCACTGTACGGTAAGGATGTCAGCCAACTCACCGCCGATGAAAAACGTCTGGTGAGCAGTCTGGTGACGATTGCGGGTGGGCTTGCAGGAGCAACGGTCACTGACGGCGATCTGTCGATGGCTGCGCTTGCGTCAAACACGGCAAAAGTGGAAGTTGAGAATAATAGCCTTAGTGTTGTGATCCAGGGCGGGAAACTGGCCGCACAGGGCTGTATGAAGATTTCAGCATGCCGTGATCGCCTGGTCGGTAGCGGGCTTGGAGCTCTGCTGGGCGTAGGTGTATCCACATCGGCAATGGATGCGCTTTCAAATGATGAGAAGATGAACCTGATTTATGTGGCATCGCTCAATGATCCTTCCCTGCTCAGCCAGTTAAACGATGCCCAGAAAGCCGCCTATGAGTCCCTGACGGGTAAGACGATCACCAGTACAGGTGGTACGCAGGTTATCAATCCGGGGCCGTCAAACACTGGTGGAAACCAGACTGTAACCGGAAATGTGCCTACTAACACAGGGAATAACAAGCCCTCAGATCAGGGGGTAACCAATACAGGTAACACTGATGGCAATCCTGATACTGGCGGCAATACTACGGTTACACCGATTCCGGAAGGCCCAAGTAAAGATGATTTGGCTTATCTTGACAAGATAACTCAGGGTGAACATGCTTCTATCAGGAATCAAGAAGGCCGTCCTGTAGGAGCGGTCATCAACGATGTCCAGAAATCCAGACCTGCAGATATACTGGTGCAGGATGATGGGCGTTGGGTTGTAAAAGGAAGTAACGGCAATATTCATATCATTGAGCCAAATGGTGAGGTTGTAACATCATTTAAAAATAGTGATAAAAACACATCACAACGCTTGAATGATGGTAGGTGGAGTAGACCTGATAGTAGTAAACTTGATGAGTTTAAAAATAAATTTTCTGACTATGTAAGGTGGTAATAATGGACGTTCTAAAGACTGATTACATATCTGGGGTGAACGTGACGTTATTTGATGTTCGCCTTTCCGAGTCTGAAGTTATCGTGTTCTCAGACTGTTTGAATTACGTCTTAATGAATTGTTCAGATGAACAGATTAATAGGTTCACAGAATGTTCAAGCAAAGAGGAGCTCTCCTATTTTTTATCTGACTTATTAGAGCTAATTAATTCTATCAAACATAATGAATATATACCTGATAGGTATAAAAACAAGAATGAAAAAGTGCACAAATGAAAAGCGTATTGATGTTTTTGATTTTGTTCTTTAAAAATTAGTCTGGTTTAAACGGCACGTTCGGCGCGACCTCTTTGTTAAGTCTTGTATTGTGTCATAGACCTTCATTTGTTCGGCCAAAAAGGTGCGTCGGGGAAAAAAGTTGCCGATCGGAAGTGCGGCAGGGAAGAACTGTTGTAAGAAACTGAAAAAAAGGAAAAACACCCCAAACACAACAATCCAGGTCAGAGAGAGTTGTTGTTGAGAATAACTCGCTCAGTGACTTAACCGAAGCCGCATCGCAGGGTAAGACACCTCAGCAAGTCACGAAAGAACGCGTTGAAGCAGAAAATGAGCTCTATAAGAAGGAAAACTGTGCCGGGATGAGCGCGGAAGCGTGCTCAGTGAAGATGTACACTCAGTGTCAGGAAGAACTGAAAGATATCCTGTCAACGGGCGCAGATTTTATGCCGGTGGTCGGGACCATCAAAAGCGTAGCAGAGGCACAATCGGCACTGGATTATCTTCTTGCTGCTGCCTCAGTGATCCCCGGAGAGCACATTGCTTCTAGTATTCTGAAAAATGTGGAAAAAGCTCTGGCTAAGGGCGATCTCAATGAAGCATCCAAGCTGCTCAACAAGGCCAGTGATGAAATTTCTGGATATCTTCCTGGTCCAGGGAAAATATCCGTACCAACTTCTGGTGTTGGTGCTAGTGCCAAGTTCTCGGTAACTAATGCACAGGTTGGGAAAAAACTGGGTAAACATGTTGAAGATTTTGGTGGGAATGCTTCAAATGCGGCCGATCGAGAACGTGTTTTAAATATTATAAATGATATAGGCTCTAATCCAGATAAAGTTGTTGCAGGGAAATTTGCAGGGCAAGGAGCTGGAGCAGGTGCCAGACGTGGTGATGTATTCTTTAGAATAAAAGGAAATGATGTTGTTGTTACTAAACCAGATGGTAGCTTTATTACTATTCTTAAAGATGGTGTGTTAAATAACACCTCTGTAAAAAATGCACTGAAGGGGGCACCACAATGATGCTTTTTGGGAAGGGGTATCAAGAGCTGTCACGTAATGTAGTCGGACAAAAACTTCAAAATGTCAATGGTCTGATATATGTTTATGACGTTCCAGATTTAGGAGCACCGCAACAACTTCAGCTTGTTTTTTTTAGTGAAAATCAAAGTGTTGTGTTCAGATGCGGACTGGATGGGGCTTCACTTGAACTAACTGATTCGCCAATGCAAGAAAATGATCTCGGAGAGTATGGCAAAGAGGTAATCATGGATTTGTCAAATTCATGTTTGTTTCAGAAAGTTATTGGAAAAACACTCTTACGATTTAACGTGATTTATTCTGAAATTGAACAAAAAGTGATTGGGGCAAAGTTAGTTTTTGATGAAGGACTTACTTTAATAATCATTAATCTCGGAGATGAAATTAAAGTTTTTGATTCTTTGCCAATGGAATATGAACGAGACGAGAAAATTAATTACATTGATGTTTCATCTATATTTTAAAAACAGCCTTCCCGACAGTTAATCTCTTAACCGTCTGTGTCTCCTGACCCTCAGCCTGCACCATCGCAGGCTTCTGAAGGGCGCAAGACATAACGCTGATTATGCGTGGTTCGTTCTCCTGAACTGCGCGTAATTCCCGCGCGTTATGTTTAATGGCCGCAGGCTATTTGCCAGTAGGGATGTTTGCTAAGGCGGTAGCGTGTTTGAACGAAAAGGCGCGTCGGGGCAAAAAGTTGTCACCCCGAAAGTGCAGTAGGTGAAAACATTTATACCCAACTAAAAATACAGATCCCCCCTGCAACTCACGTCAGAGAGAGTTATTGTTGAGAATAACTCGTCCAGTTTTATTAAAGCAGGTGAAAAACCGCTAGCTGGTGAACAACATCCCTCAGAGGTCATAAGGATAAAAAAATACCAACAGCCACACCACTCAGTTCAATTCTGATGTCGTATTTTGGTTCTGTCGACCTGAGAAAATAATTATTTCTCCCTTCAGATGATCTTCAATGATTTTGTATAGTGCTATTTTTTCATCTTCTGCTATTGATGGGGATGCGACCTGGCGGAATTGTTCCTCCAGCGGAACGGTCTGACGGAAGCTGTTGGTCATCTCATAAACGACCGATTTCAGCTCACTGACGGTAATGTATTTGCCCTTCTGACCATCCAGCGTATTCAGCCTGTCTGACAACGCCTGAAGCTGCTGCATCCCGTTATGCCAACCCGTCAGCGAACTGGCTGGAAGCGTGCTCCCGGCAAGACGCTGCTGCCACTTTTTCTGCATCTGTATCACTTCGGAATTGCCAGGCCACAGTTCCTGAGCCTGATTCAGCAGCGCGGCCCCCTGCTGATATGCCCAGTCTGGCGGTATTGTCGCCAGCTCATCAAGCTGTGAGGAGGTCTGTTTCAGCCAGTCGTCTGAAGCCAGCGATGACCCATTATTCTGACGTAAGGTCTGAATTTGTTCGCGGTTCAGCGCTTTCGGTAACGCCGCAACGGAAGCACTCAGCGCCAGATCCGCCCCGTCAACACGGTGAGCGTAGCTCCAGCCCCACAGTACAACCGCGACAGTAATCAGCGCTGAACAGACTCCCGCCACAAACACCGGCCAGCGCTTGGGCAGCGGTAGCGTTTCATGCACTACTTCGACGCTCACTTCCGGCTCCGGGCGAATCACATACACCAGACGACTCAGCGACGGATCATTGTCTTGCGCAGCGCCGGAAACCTGGGCCTGCGGTGGAAGGACAATGACAGGTGCCGCGCTTTCTTGCGGGGAACTGTTTTCCAGTCGAGTCAGCGCACTGCGCATCTGCTGCATCAGCGACGCAGTCTGGCAGGCGTGTTTCAGCCCCTGACGGGACAGAATATCGTCGAGCGCAACAAGCTGCTGCTCTGCCTGCTGCAAAGAGGCTAAGTCCGCGTGGCTGAGTGAAAAAGTGCGAAACAGTTTCTGCAAACGCTGCAGCAGCCCGTTGAGGATTTCTGCGCGAGCATGAACCGGCTGCGGCCAGAGCTGCGCCCACTGGTGCGAAAGCAGCGCATTGAGGATTGCCAGCCCTTCATTCATGCCGTTCACCCGCGCCAGATGGCTGCGGGCGAGCGTGTACCAGGCTCCTGTCTGCAGCTCAACGCCGTTGAGTTCGAACAACGAAAGCGAGAGCGTTTCCACCTGCGCCCAGTTCACATCCGGGCGCGCCGGATGCGAGAGCTTCGCCATCTCTTCACGCAGCGCAATAAAGTCAGAAAGCTGACGCGGGTCGCTGCCGGTTTTCACTGGGCGGGGTTGTACATCGTGCATAATGGTTTCATCCCTGAGGAGAAAAAATGGCGGAACGCTAGCATCTCTGCGCACCGGGCGTAAGGGCAATTAATCGGGCAGCAGTGACCCAATCATGTCGAAAAAGACCTCTTCACTGAACGCAAGACGCGAGCTGGCAGTACTGCCATACACGCTGTATGACCAGCGACTGTTGTCACTCGAACGCATAAACAGGCGATACAATGAGGTAATTTGCCCGTCGGCACAGAACGTCACTTCCACGCCGCCGGTAACGCCCTGCCCGTACAAAAACACCGGGGTAAACTTCACCCTGCGGTGTTCATAGTTCAGAACAATACCGGGCACGTTGAAAGAGCTGCCGCTGGCGAAAGAATCAAGGACAGAAACGATCGTTTCTTCAACGCCGATACCAGTATCCGTCAGCCAGCTTTCTATATTTTCGTTAAGCTGCCCCATCTGCTGGCAGAACTCCGCGATATCCGCCTGACATTTCGTATCAAACAGCCCGCTGCGGGGCTGCTGGTCCTGCAGTTTTTTCAAAAATCTGGCTTTCGCTGACATGCTTTTCCTGTAATTTTCACGGCTACATCCGGGCCTGGTTGTCGAGATAGTTCTGCTGTTTGAGGTGGCGGATAAGCACCCGCCCCTCCGGCATAAAATCGGTGCCGTAGCGCACCAGACCGATGCCTTTTAATTCAGCATCAATGGCGTAGCGCAACTCGCCGGGGGTTTTCTGGTCGAGCAGAATGACGGTGATGCTTTGCAACCGTGGCTCATACTTCAGCAACACATCCGAAAACGTCTTCAGCAACTGATGCGCCGTGCCGGGCATCCCCTGCAGGATTTTGGTCATGTCCGGCAGACCGTAGTCTGGCAAATGCGCCAGCGTGCCCGCCCGACAGTTGAGGATCCGCTGCATATTATCGAGCACCGACAAAATCACCTGGTTTTGCTCGTTGACCTGGTGCAGGTCGAGACCGCCGGTGAAGTTGCCGGTCAGCATTTCATACAACGACGGCGTGTTGTGTCCCTGTGGCATCATTAGTCCTTCACGGGTTGCAGCGTCAGGTGATTATGTCCAGCCTCAAGAATGCGCGGTTTGTCAGGATCCAGCTCTTCGCGCTCCATCACCAGTTTCCAGGTGTTGTTCGCCATATCCGGATAACGGAACAGCCCGACCACGGCCACGAACTTCGCATCGGCTTCCATCGGCATATCCAGGCTCGCATCGCCGCCCGGCTTTATCACCACATCGCGCGTGGCCAGCAAATCGTTTTTTAAAATGGTGTCGCCATCCTTGAGCAGTTGCTGGTACACCGTCTTGTCAAAGGTCTTACGGTCTTTTAGCTGATAGACCCGCACGACGACCGATTCAGATAATGAGTTATTCTCACGGGCATCGGTATTCAGCGCTTCTCGCGCGGTAAAATCCAGATGCAGCGTTTTAATTTTCTTGTAAAAAACAGAGGTTAAAGCCGATTTAGTTCCATCCGTGATGCTCTGCGTCAAGCCACACCCGACCAGATTGAGTACCAGCAGACAGAGCGCGATTTTAGTCAAACTTGTATGTAACACGTCGGTTTCCTTGTTGTTGTGTTGCAGGCTGCAGGCCTCTGTAAGAGCCCAGTTCCGTGGTAAAGGTTTTCGGGATATCGTCGGGAAGCGTCTTCTCCTCCGCCCCCAACACGCCGTTCATCCCAAGCCAGAAAGCCCCCTCGCCCAACGGAGGAGCCTTCAGCAGATGCGTACCGACCGTCAACGTGATGCGTGCTTTAAACCGCCAGCCGAGATACACCCGCAGCATCACCAGAAAATCCTGATACAGCAGACCATCCGGCTTCCAGCCCTGTGCTTCCTGTTCGTTATCTGTCGTGAGTGCAATGAGTAACTGGCTGTTAGCATCCATCGCTTCGTCACCCAGGGGCATATTGCCATCGAGCAGAAAATCCTCATCGCCATAAAAACCCAGCGGCTGTCTGATTTCTACCGGACGTAAACAGTAAGGGCTGGCTTTCACCGTGGTATCCGGTGCCAGCAGGCTGACCAGCGCCTGCATTCCTTCCTGGGTTTTACCGGGCTGGCGCAGCACGCCGAGTAACGCCAGAAAGCGCGATACTGGCGTGGCGATGTGGTTGGCCGTTCCGGGAATACCCAGCCCAACCAGCCCCAGCAGTGACTGAGATATGGAGTCAGTTCCACCCGGTTCGAACGTTGCCGGATAAGAGTACTTGCGCCAGATGCGGTAAAACTGGGTCAGGATGCGGTGGCTGAAGATATCGAGAAAACCCTGCAGTGCCTCATGCCCTTCCCGACGTTGGGTGATGTCATCCAGATAAGCCGTCGGCAGCGGTGAATCAACGCCATACAGCCCCATAAAAGTGGTGCGAATAACCGGCGGTTTACTGTCGCCCTCTTCATCGTATTCGACTGCTTTCAGTTCGCTGGCCGGAAACCCCATCCCCGGATGAGGCGCAAACCGCACCGGGTCGTCTGATGGATGCGTTGTCGAACCTATCAGCGGTTTTTCGGGCTGGCGCTTCTCCAGCAACTGGCAAAAACGATAGAAGTTAATGCGGTGAAGGTCGGCTTCCAGTCGCAGGGTCAGCCGGGAATACGGCGGTTGTGCTTCTCTTCCCATTCCAGACGTTCTCCGGTCGGTTGCAGGATGATAATCAGGCGGTTAAACAGATAGATGTCGGTGTAGAGCGCAAAGAAGCGGCTGAGCATCTCACCGAACAGGCAGATGTCGCCACGCCCGGCAAAACCATGGCTGTCGAGCGTCACTTCAATCAGTACGCCGCGTACCAGATAGCCCTGCTCGAAGCGTTCCGTTTCGCTGTGTTTCACATCAATGATGGCCTCCAGGCGGCGGCGGTTCATCTCGCTATCAGTCCACTCATACAGCGCAAGGGTGCCCCGTAGTACGTCAGCATTATCCATCATTGACAGAAATCCACTGCCGAGATGGCTAAGTACGCGCCAGTGGAAACGGTCCTGATCCGGTGGATAGCAAGGCAACGTCGGGGCGCAAAGGTTACGCACACCAACACTGGCCGAAGTGGTTTTCATCACCGTATCAAGTACGGTACTTTGCAGCGCCCGGCGCGGCAGTTGACCATTGGTGCCAGTCAGCGTCAGCGACAGGCTTTCATCTTCCGGTACGGTGTGGTTGTCAAAGGCTTCGCCGCCGAGGATAAGCCAGGTGTTATGCAGTCCCGACGGCCCGCGACGCACGCGAGTGTGATAGTAATATTCCGGCGCTTCATGACGCATCATCCCGCCTTTATGGCGGAAGCTCGAAAACGGCACATAAGTATGCTGGCTGGAAGACATCACAGAATCGACAGCGTAAATCTCGGTATGACCATCCTGCACGCGCATCGGGCGCAGCATGTATTCGGTTTGTAGCGAATTGAGCGTCAGCGGGTCAGATTCCAGCGGGAACAGGTTAATCACCGGCACACAGTTCAGGCGCAGATGTTTATCCGTAAAGCTGAAGTCATGCTCCCAGCGTTCTGCCAGTACCACGTCGATTTCAAACCACAGCAACTCTACCGGAAATGCCACGTTCTCCAGCCCGTGCAGGCCGGTGAACATGAATTTCTCGCGGAAGGTAAAGTACTCAAGCAGCAGTTGATACCCACTGAAACTACTGCTGCCTTTAGGCCAGAGGGTATCGTCATCGCCAAAACCCAGCGCGGTAAAATGCCCGTCGAACGGCCTTCCATCCACATCGCCCGGCAGACGCAGACTCATCCGGGCAACATTCATGGTGAACGCTTCATGCATAGCGCAGGCCAGCGGCGCATCGGCGTTGAAGTATAGAGGAAGACGACTGAGGTCTATCTCGCTCCAGTCGGCAAGCTGGCTACAGTTGAAGCGCAGGCTCACCACCGAACGTCCGTCGGGATCGGTCGTCAACGCCGCCTTATCGAGCGTGAGAGGCTGGAGATTGATTTCCTGGGTCGTGGTGTAGCGACAGCGCGTGCCTTTGTCGCCAATCGGCCTTGAGAGCACCTCGAAGCCTTTGGCAATGCGCATCTGCTCTTTCATTCCACGCCAGTCCGGCGTGAATTCGACCACCGACATTGACGGAATGGTGCGCAAATAATGCGGCCACAGCAGGCTGACCAGCCCTTCGGTCAATTCAGGTAAGTCATCATCCAGTTTCTCACGAAGCCTACCCATCAGGAAGGCGAAGCCTTCAAACAGGCGTTCCACATATGGGTCGCGTGCGCCCGCTTTATCAAGATTGAGCATCGCCGCCCGGTCCGGATGGGCACGGGCAAACTCTTCACCGGCTTCAAGCAGGTAGCGCATTTCAGCGTCGTAATAACGCAGGGTTAAGTCGTCCATAAATTTTATAATCTTTTATTTGAGTATCAGCCGCACAACACGGTGGCTCGTGCCGGATCAAGTGCAATCAGCCCGAACAACAACAAATCCATTTCAGGCTGCAGACGAGTTTTATCAGCCTCACTACGCCCGGCCTTACTGCGCAGCAGTTTGAGCCTGCGTGCTTTGACTTCAAACATCAGTTCGGGCATCCATTGTTCAAGCGTGAGCTTACTGGCGCTGTCGTCAAGTTCACTCAGCAGGTGCAATGCCATTTCGTTTTTACCGTACTGCTCACTCACCCGAGCCATTAACAGGCGCATCAGCCATCTGTCGCGGGAAGAGGTATAGCCTGGACGAGCCTGTAACCAGTTGAGTGCTGCTTCAATACCTTCACTGTCAGCTTTCGCCAGCACTTCCGGCTCCAGCATGAGCACATCATCGTCCGAAGAGAGAGCGGTGGTAACGGACTCACTTTTCCAGCCTGCAACATCGTCCAGAACCTTCTCAGTAATCCAGTTCAGGGTGACTTCATCCGCGAAAGGGGTACCGTCGCTGAATGCCAGCGCGTCAAGCCCCGGCAAACGGGTCAGTAGCCCTTTCAGGTCATTGCACAGGATGTCTGCCCGAACGCTGTCATTATCCATTTTTACCAGTGCCTGCCATGCATACCACTGCACGTCCAGCCACAGGTGATTCACCCCCTGCGCCAGCAACATGTCTGAATGCTCCAGTAGTTCTGACCAGCTCTTTTGCAGATACAGACGTTTCAGATGCGCTTTGTTGTCAGGCTTCGGCGGGACCAACCGGGTTCGTCCGGAGGCATCCAGCGGGGGAAGCTCCGTCAGCGTGTCCCAGCGAACACTCTTCAGCAAATGATGCCCGGCAAGCCAGCCACCGGGCTGATCGCGCAGATATTTCGCCAGCACTTTGGCCTGATCGAGTAAATCTCTTCCTGATGTAACAGCGTTCATTACGGGCGCTGATGAGGCTGTCGATACAGGCGCATTACTTTCTTCGCGACTGGTTTGCGGCACCAGCGTATTGGCACCACCGCTTTGTATCAATCGGTTATCCAGAGTCTGGTATAACCCTCCAAGTTCAGGTCGGGCATTCTCCTCAAAGGTTTGAAATGTCTGTTCCACCAGCAACAGTGCCGCGGTGATCCGCCGCATCACTGACATATCTACTTCAGGATAGAGGGACAGACTGTCCGTCATTCGGCTGCTGCCAAGCCATTCCAGGGCTGACTTACGGCTACGATCGCGCTGCGGATGCAGACGGGTACCGAACCGCGCCAGCATTGCTGCCAGAAGTTCAACGCCCTCCACCAGCCCGGACTCACCGTCCTGATGCAGACGAGCCCAAACATAGAAGGTGATAACACGCAAATCCTTGCAGGAACTGGTCAACAGCTTTTCTGAAAGCGTGCAAATCAGGCCGGTATCAATGCCGGAGAGTTTGTTAACCTCTTCGCGAATGCGCTGAAAATCATCGTCATAACCAGGGTCTTCACCAACTGGCTGATGACTGTCGATGGGAGCCAGCCAACGCTCCCAGTCCACTGTACGAAGGCGAGCTTCGGCCAGGAGTTGTACTTCTCCAACGCCGCTGGCGTGGAGTAAGTTCTGTAATGTCATCATTCTCCCGTCCCCTCCATGTCAGAGGCATCCGTACTGGTGGTAAAAGCCTGGGCTGCAGCCGTAGCATCCACACTAAAAATCTGTCCAGGAAGGCTGAAATCACGCAAGTCGAGAAGTGCCAGCGGGCCTTTGCCCAGTTGTGAGCGCAGCACCCACTGCAGCGTGCGTCCATCCGATGCGGTGAAACTCATCATCCACTGACTGCGGTCGAGTTGTTGACGTTTACCCTGATCCAGCCAACGGATGAAGCCCCAGGTTCCACCGTAATCGCCATACAGACGAGCCCCTGCGCTGGTCGAAGTCCAGGTCAGCATGGTTCCCGGTTTGTAGGTATCACCTGGCCAGCGGAAGGACTGCCAGTCGGTCATCTGGTTGAAATAGTGCAATTGCTGTCCGTCAATGGTCAGTTGGGTTTCCACCACCTGCGCAGCAGGGCGAGCTTGTAGCTCAAAACTGATCCCCTGGCTGCCGTCAGTAAACAGAATGTCTGACAGTTGGCTCAGTTGATTCACGGCTTTGAGGAAGGCCGGATTGAACGTCAGCCCCTGGCTGTGCGCGTTGTCCGGTACCCACTGGCTGCCCTCTTTGTGCAACACGCCGTTGAGTTCGGTGGTCAGGAATCTGTCGATACGACCACTGTCTTTACGCACAAACTCTGCCAGCATCGGCAAGGAAGCGTCACTTTTGCTCACCGCGAAAGGGAAGCGACCATCAAAAGCCGTGCGCCAGTTCGCTACCACCGAGCGATTCCACCTGTCGTTCAGACTGGCGGCCGATGGCTGTAGAACCGTTTCCCAGGCCTGCGTCAGCGGTTGCACAAATAAGGTACGCCCAAAACCACTCCACTCTTCACCCAGGCTCGCGGCCATCAGGCTGCCATACTGCTGAGTATCCGTCAGGTCGACGCTTTTCCCCTGAAACACGGTTTGGGCCAGAGTCTGCATCATCTCCTGCGGGTCGGATGCACTTGCCACTTGTTGCAGGCGCAAGCGCACGCGAGTAATGCGGGTGAGATACGTCTGCAGGCTTAGCGTGCTGTCCGCAGACATCACGTTGCTGGCCTTGTTTTTGCCCATCAGCGTCAGTAGTGGCCCGAAGGTGTCATCAAGCGGTCCCTGAGGCCCCGCAGCACTCTGATCGATGGCAGGTTTGTCTTTGCTGCCGATCAGGTCCTTTGCCGACTTAATAAGAGAATCCGATATCCCTTCGGACTGCTGCCCGGTCTGACCTTGCCAGGCCAGCGTGTTCATCAGCGCAATCATTGGCGACTGACGGACGTCGCTCATCAGCGTCAGTTGGTCAGTGACATCGGCGATATTGCTGACAGAGTTCCAGTGCAGACTGTTGAGGAAATTGAGCCAGCTTCCGGCAAAGTCGGTGAAGTAGCGCTCTGTCAGACGCGCTTTCAGTGCTTCCGGCGACAAATCTGAGGAGACAGCTTTTCGGCTATCACTTAACACCCAGTCAATTTCATCCCGGCGGGAGTTTGCGGCCTTTTCGATAGCCTGCTGAATACCCCCTTCCCAGGCCTGACGGGTAAACATCCCCGGCACCACCTCATCGGTCGCGAACAAACGACGGGCATCGGTGCCGCTGGTCATGTCTTCCAGCGAAACATCAGCAAAGTTTCGACGCACGGATTTGAGCATGTTTTCGTACAGCGTGCTTTCCGCGTTGCGACGACCAATTTGCTGTAACAGGACCTGACGGCTTTGGCTGACCAGTTGCGCATCCGGCGTAATTTTCCATTGCGGCTGTTTCGGCAGTTCGGTGATGTAAAACACCCACAAATCGGGGGAAAGGCTCTGCCATAATCCGGTAGAGATCCCCATTCGCGTCGGCTGCACGGCTTTCAGGGTCTGTGCGTAAAACGCACCGTCGGCTTTATCTGGTCGCGCCATCATCAGCCAGGCTTTCAACTGGTCATAACCGGGTTTCGCCAGTTGCACGCGCTGGTCGCTATTTGGTTCAGAATTTGCCAGTGCAGAAAGCTTCTGCATCAGTGCCGCACTGGCCGGATCGCGGATCAGGCGGTTATTCGCCACGCCGTACCAGGGCAGCATCGCGTCGAGCAACTGCTGGTTATGGTCGAGGCCGAAGCGCTGATACCACGGCGTACCGTCCTGCATATGATGTTGCAGGCGACCGGCATCATTACGCAGGTCGTGCAGCGCCGTCAGTTGATAATCAGAAACGGAAGGATGTTTAACCAGAGCGTGCGATTTGTTCGCCACCGCGGAAATCTGCTGCCAGTTGAACGCAAAAGAGAACACCATCCCGATTCCCCAGACGCCGATCACCGCCATAACGGCCCACGCCAGGGTTTGCTCCCAGGCCATTCCGACACGGTGTCCGCGCACACGCGTACAGTCTTCTGTCACACCCTGCCAGGTGAGTGGGAAGGTGAGCGCGTGCTGATGCGCGGAAGGCATTGTTGTTTCAGTGATTTTTTCTACAGTGTTTTCTGGCTGATCCGCCAGGCTGAACATCAGGCCGCGCAAAGGAACACGTTGCTGCGAACTGTACAGCCACGGCGTCAGGCGCGACACCCAGCGCTGGCTGCCCCCCTGCTCAAACTGCTGTGCCAGGCGTAACAGAAAATCGTAGCGCGGGTTTTCTGCAATCTGCGAAAGCCCCTGCTCACGAAGTTGCGCCAGAAATTTGTCGAATTGAGGAGCAACATCATCAGGCATCGCGCGCAGTGGCAACGTCACGCCAACCGACTGAGATTTACGGCCTACTTGCGACCAGGCGCTATCGCACAACTGCCATAGATAAACCGGAGAGGAGTAGCGCAACGCTTCGCCTATTTTCTCAAGTCCGCGCAGATCGTTGTCGCTTATCTGCGGCGTGAGGTTCTGGCTTTCGCCTATCACGCGAACAATCCCGTCAAGCGGGCGTCCACGTCGTAACGTGCGTAAAGCAGCGAGTTTGTCGGTATCTATTTCACCGCTCAGACTGCCGCCGTATATCAGTACGGTACGGTCACCTTCCAGCCACTGGTTGGTTTGCAGTCCGGGGATCAGTTGCTCAATTGCAGCTTCGTCGCCAGTGACGAGCAGCAGGCGGACTTTATGGCGCCAGAAAAATCTGTAACGAATTCGAAGATGATTTTTAAGGCTGAATAACATCTGACTGGCGCCACTATCCTCACTTGAAGGCGGCGCGAGCTTCTTGTCTGACATCTGCGGCTTATAGACAGCCTGATTTCTACTCTGCTTCCATCGCCACCAAAAGGGTGAACCAATCAAGCCAAAGAGCAAAACTGCAAACACAGCGCCCCAACTCGTCCAGATTTTTTGAGTTGAAATCCCGAGGTTGTTCAAACTCTCCTGATTGATAAAAATTAAAAATGCGCTTATCCCCGCCAGACCGATGATCAGAAGGAAATATCCCCATGAGCCATAGCGTGCGTTTGGCAATATTTTTGGTTCGGTCATGCGTAAAGCTCCCTGGAAACCAAGCAAAGAGTCCCTGTTTGCTGCGGCGTCTGATTCACCAGTAGCTGATCCTTACTGGTTTTGTTGGCGGCTTCAGCCAGCATCGCTAAGGAAAGTGGCAAAGCCATCTCTCCAGGAGGTCCAAAGGAGAGATCAATAGAATGCAGAGGCCTTTTTTCCGGTAACCGCCACTGGTGGAGAGTTGCATACTGCATTATTTCTGATGCGGTTGTTTCAGCAGCCCCCATCAGCCAAACGTATTCCAGATGCTGCTTATCCGGCTGAACATATTCAAATAACATATCTAACTCACTAGTAAGACTTCCTGCTTCCATCGGCATCATACGAGTTATACCAGCGATAACAGGCAGTGAATGCAGCCGAGCAAAAGCCGGCGAGACGATAAGTTGAGCAGAAATAAATTCACTTGACTGCCCGATGTTTCGAGGGGGCCAATCCTGGAGAGAAATAATTAATATCACCCCGTCAGTGATATTCCCGTCATAGAGAGATTCTATAAATTCCATGGAATGGATTGAATTGGGTATGAGATCCCATTGCTGAGAAATCAATTTATTGCGATCTATGCCAACTCTGTCTTGCGATTCGTAAACATAAACAGAGTGTAGAAAATAGCGGTAGCCTGGGTACTGCTGTTCCAGCCTTCGGTCTGTTTCTTCCATTAATGCTGGAAAACTATGCGGTGGGTTGAACAATGGACGAGCTTTTTTAGGAAATGCCGGGACCTTTTCCAAATCACCCAATAGTGCCTCCATTCCTTTCTCTTCCGGAGAAAACAAAACATTGCCAACCACTGCAAGCTGTTGTCGACTCCAGTTGCGCCATTCGGCTTTAGTTTGTTCTGTTTCGAAATCCCAGGCCCTGCTGGCTATGACAGACTGCTCATAGCGATTAAACAACACACCAAATAAACAGAACCAAATAAACAATGCAGGCAGAGCTCCGTAGAAAAAAACTTCAGAGTAAGTTGCCATATTCCAGATCCATAAGCTGGAAACAGCACCTGCGATTAACATCAGTATCAAAAACATTATCCATAGCCAATATTTTGGTGCTGGAAGAGACTTTTTTTCAGGAATATCAGGTATAGGCCATGCCATAGTAAAGCTCGATATTTGTGTGTATATTTAATATCAAAAGGAGAGGTTAAAATAGCAACAAGTAACGTTCCTGATTACCTGAATGCCACGATACCTGCTAACAGGCCAAATTAAAAAGCACACCATGCTTTACTTTGCGACTATCGCTGTGGCATTTCAGACTTCAGGATTAGCTATTATTTTTATAGGTTATTTTAAGAATAGACACAAGCAACTCATGTTTGCATCTTGCGGCGAAGTTCTTTTACTTCAATAGTACAAACATTAACCCATAACGCTTTTTTATCGCATCCGCTCCATACCGTATGTGCTAGCGTCAGGAGATTGGTGTGACAAACAGGGGAACCCATTCAAACAAGTTTTTTCAACAATAGCTACAGGGAAGTTTTTAGCTAATAAGGTAATATATTTGAATATCTCCCTCGTCATCGACTAATATATCTGATAACGCACCACACAAATCGAAGTAAACTAGTTTATCTTCCACGTTGTAAACTCCCTAAATTCCTCATCCAGATTGTCAGCGACTACCGAACCTACGATACCACCCGCAGCGACACCGACACCAATGCCCCCCTGCTTTATCGCTTCTTTAGGTTTGTTTTCCACAGTCAATATTGCATAGGTTGTCAGTAACGCTTTAATTAAAACGCCAACCTTTCACATTACATTTAGTCTTTTGTTTGGCGCTGTGAAATTACTTAGTCCCATCCCTCCCTATCTCACTTTGAGTAACTATCCGGAATACCAGGGATAAATTTTGCATGGCACGGACAAGAACTAAAACTATCAAGTGACCCCGCCAGAACCTGACCTCCATCGAATGTATCGGCGGCTCCGCCTAAGATTTTGTATGTTCCCGGGTGCTTACCGCAATTAACCATATCTCCTTCTCTGGCAGCAGAAACGCCGTACCATTGAAACGTTGGATCGCCGGTAAGGATCTTCCCACCGCAGGTGGTGCTATCACCGACTCTTAAAAAATAGCCGACGCTCATTGTGTTTCCTTTTTTTGAACTATTGTGGAAGTATGTAAAAGGCATTGCTAAATTCACTAGCGACTATTCATAGTGCAAGGAATTCACCAGCCAGTCACAGATTTCGACCATCTGCGCTTCGCTGTAGCGCGTTATTTTATCAAAATTGTTTATCCCCATGGTTTAGCTGGCGTGGCATCGGCCTCGTTGACATACAGGTCAAATTCATAAAGAGGATTGGCACTATTTTCCATATTTTTCGTTCCAGCAGATAACTATGCACGGGCTGACACTCAATCCGTTGAAAGTGCATATTTTTTTATGACATCTTTTAAAAAGGGGTATTTTCAGGCCTGTTACCAAGTTTATTAGTGGTATCGCGCAAGCCTGCTCTCTTAACTCAACCCGTTATTTAAATGCAGGTAAATAGAGATGTCTGCTTTCAATTTTAAAATCATATCGTGAAGCTGATTGTTAAAGGGCATTGAAACATCAATTACATAGCGTCCGATGCACTGCGGTTTGGTTTGCGCAAATAACGTATTTATCACTGGACTGTCCTTCTGCACTGGCGTGGATGCCATAGCCTGGGCAATAAAAAAGCATGCTGTCCGCCATAAGAGATAATGCTGCAAGCTGTCGAAAAGTCTTCATGGGATCGAGACCTCCTGGACCATTTTCACAATGGCCCTGAGGGTAAACTGCAGGGCCAGCCTGTCCTGTATATCCTTCAGGCCGCTGACGTCATAGGCTCCCTGGTGGTCAACGACGGTTGCCAGAACGCTTTTGATTTCGCTGTTACGGCATATTGCACTCAGCGATCCCACCAGCACCGTGCCATTGCCCGGCGTCTTTTTAACGAGATAACACCAACCAGGAGACAGGAACTCATGCATTCATCCGGTGCGGAGACATAATTCCTGCCCAACTCTGACTCAGAATGCTCCGGGACGATATCTGAACGTTCTGGTGATCCTGTCCCAGATATCGACCAGCTGTGAATCCGTATAGTTTTTCGTTTCCTTACCAGAATTATTCAATTCAACGGAAAATATCGGATGCCTTGAATCAACAACATCCTCATTACCGTAAAAAGTGAATCTGTAGGCAGAAACACTTTTCTCTTCCGGATGATAGATATCCTGTTTGCCTTTCATCAACCACTCTTCGGCATTTATCTCCGGAAGCTTTACATCCCCTTTCTTCAGGGTATGAGCACCAACTCTGATGAGGGTGGTATTAATTTCATCAGCCCTTTCTAACAGAGTTTCAGATTTCCTGAGAGTATTATCACTGTTAATAATAAGGCCAAAATCATCATTATTATAAATAATATCGATAACATCCTTTGATATCACACCTACATCATTAATAAAACCGTCCGGAATACAGATGCCGGGCTGTGCTGGCACTTCATCATCCTCTCTTCCTTTTAGCCTGGAAAGCAGGTTTTGCATTTCTGCCAGCTTCTGTGGCTTATTATTTAGGCTAGATTCACTCAATCCCGCATTTTTTAACATATTTTTCTTATCAAGATATTTAGGGTTTGTATGATCTAAGAATTCTGAATACAGGATGAATGCAACCCCTTTGCTATACAGATGTCCTTCAAGAACCCGCATTCCGCCTGCCACACTTTCATTTACATTACGATCAAAAATGACTGCATTGTCATTTATCCGATACAGTTGTTTCAGAAAAGGCTGATCTTCCGGATCGACAGTAGGGCTTTTTTTCAGCTCCTGCTCACGCAGATAAACTCGTTGTGCAAACGCCGGAGGATACAGCCGCTTGCTGGTAATTCTCATCTCATTAATTTTTACCTGACCGACCGCTGCGTTGTTGAATGAAACGGGCATATCAAAAAGGTAGCGACCAATACACTGCGGTTTGGTTTGCTCAAAAAGCTTATCTGTCATCTGTTTTTCCTCTGCCGTTAAAGGGGCTACCGGCCACGGGCGGGTCAATAACCAGTACGCTGTATATAAAACAAGTACAACAGCAAATAATCCAAGCCATAAATGCCTTACCCGCATGAGGTGACCTCCCCGGCTATTTTTATAATCGAGCGCAACGTGAACTTCATT